>CAYQLY010000025.1:0-2681 GCA_964418605.1 uncultured Cytophagales bacterium | reverse complement strand
GATAAACTAGGGTACAACGCACAGAATGTAGATCGGAATGGCAACCCGAAACAAAGTCCACCAACCCAAGGTAACCCAACCGCTTCCACAGGAGCTAACACAAATGGAAATAATACGACACAGACGGGAACGAGTGGAAATACTTCAACACCAACTACTGATCAGCAGGATGCTATTGTTTCAAAAGATAAAGATAAATACTATATCATAGTTGATAGAGATACTACTGTTAAATACCGCTATGATCAGGATTTAGTTTTTATTAAGCAATCAGGTAAAATCAAGCTGTCATTACGTAGAGATAGTAGTAAAGCCATTGATCCTACGGAATTAATTTGGAAAATAGATCGACGAGAAATTGCAAAAGGAACGATTAGTTGCGAAGTAGATTTAAACAGCGTAGGAAATAAAACCGTTCGCGTATATAAAAAATCGAATACTAAAGAAGAAGTTCTGATGCGGATAGAAATCGATATTTATAAAAAACCGGTGATTGTTTTTAAGCAAGATGATAAAAATTACAAAGGAGAATATGGCTTTGATCATGCGGAGTATAAGGAACAGAAGCAAAGCGGAGAATATGAAAAACTCACATTTGATGGAACGGATTATTATGTGCCTTGGTTGACCTTACTTCCTAATCAACCTGTAACGCTCACAATTGATGTAGATGGCCTTGCTTCGAAAGCAGCAGAGGATAAAAATTTTAGAGTTATATTTCGATCAAGTGATTCTACTAAAATAGAAATTAATGGAAGGCCTTCTTTTGTTTTTAATTATGCTCAATTAAAAAGTAATCCATCGATTAAGATTATGTCTCTTAATTTGGATAATTCCTTTGAAGCCTCTGTCATACTAGAAGCAGTAGATCAAAGAGGAGATATAATTGGAAAAATGAATATTGTTTCTAAAAAAGAAAATGAAAAAAATAACAGAGGCATTGTATTTATTTATGTGAATCATGGCAATGGCTACCCAACCATTAGTAAAAATAGTATGTTAGAATTCTTAAATAATAAATCCCATAATCAATTTTTTACAAAGTGGGAGCTAAAAACAGGTGAAGTAGATGGAAAATTAATCATAGATACTTTGAATATTAGCAAGGAATATCAAGCTACTCCTAGTTTATTTACAAAAAGGGAATGGGTGTTGAATTCACTATTAAATTCCTATAAAAAAAGCACAGGTATTGATGTAAGTAAAGGTAAGGAAAATAATATTCGTTTTTTCTTTATTACAACTATTGATGTGCCTACAGATAACATAGATAAAGCAGTAGGAGGAAAAGCTATCGAGGATTATGGAATGGGAGCATTATTTAATAAAGGCGGATTAGAAGAGCTAGCGCATGAAGTAGGTCATTTGCTTAATTTAGATCATACGTTTGAATCTGACGATGAAGGCTTTACAACCATTATTATTCCGGAAGGGAAAACACAAAATTACATGGATTATAGTACAGGAAGAAATATGTTCTTCTTGTATCAATGGAAAAAAGTAGAAAAGTATAATATGAATCAAAAATAAATATAACATGAAAAAGTATAGTTTAATATTAATACTGGCGATAAGTTATTTTTCAGGTAAGGCACAAGATATGCCCGATAAAACGAAAGAAGATTTGAAACACTTTTTATCACTTGTCAAGAAGCCATATAAATATAGATATCCGAATCTAGATTTATATAGTTTTAAACGAGAATACTATAATGATCCTGAAATTAAAAAACGCTTTTTAGAAATACTTTCCAATAAATGGACAGAAGAAGAGCTAAATGTTTGGGCAGAAGATTATATTAAAAGCGGATTTCAAGAATATAGAAAATCATTGGCAGAAGAAATTGCTAAAAAAGGAAAAATGACTTACGAGAAAGCTT
Source organism: uncultured Cytophagales bacterium (assembly GCA_964418605.1). Taxonomy (GTDB): domain Bacteria; phylum Bacteroidota; class Bacteroidia; order Cytophagales; family Cyclobacteriaceae; genus CAYQLY01. The sequence goes on along the minus strand of CAYQLY010000025.1, from coordinate 801 downwards.
TAGATAGTTTAATCCGTGTTTATAAAAATATAGAAATACAAAACATTTTAAAAAATGAAAAAGTAAGTCCTCTTATTATACGTTTTGCTGCCTGGATTGATATGGAAGAATCTATTCCAATATTGAAAGAAGCATTAAATGATCCGAAGCATTATGATTTATGGCCTATACGATTAGCTTTAGCTAGATTAAAAGTAGAACCTTATTATACAGATATTCTTAAAGAGTATAGTTTTATTCCAAAAAAATACAAGTATGATCGGGCAGCAGCAGGTGATTTTTCTCGTAGTGAGCGAGTCCTTATGTATTTAGCTACCCAGGAATCAATCTATGTTTTAAGTGAATGGCTATATCGGGAAGAGCGGGTAAGACCTATTTCTGATGATGACTATGAAGTAAGTATTGCCACTTATGCAGTAAGTACATTTACTAGACTTATTAATAATGAGAGTTTCAAAAAACGTTTTCCCGAATCACTAACCATGATGGAAGTAAAAAAAGAAGATATTGAATTTTGTAAAAAGTGGTTTAAAGAGAATAAAGGCAAACTGGAATTTAACAGGTATCAGTGGAGATAAAATGAAAAAATATTTAACTCTCCTTTTTTTAGTTTTCCTCATCTGCCATCCCGAACTCAAAGGCAGCGGACCTGAGCCATGGTATGGGGGCAATACGACACAGCTGTCGCCATGTTTAGAAGATCATAAAGAAGATATAGAATACATACGTCAATATCTGTCTGTAAGTAAAAATGATAAAGCCAAACGAGCAGAACTTATCCAAAAGATGAAAAGTAATGAT
>CAYQLY010000024.1:0-2813 GCA_964418605.1 uncultured Cytophagales bacterium | reverse complement strand
TCAAGCTAGTGGAAATGTCCAAAAAGGGACGTGAATATCGAATCGAAAGTTATGCAGTCGCACCTTTGCCGGACGGGGTCTCCAATGAAAAAGATATCGTTGAGCCTGAACCGATTGGTGAGGCGATTCGGCGTGCCTTACGAGAAAGTCGTACTCGCTTAAAGCATTGTGCTCTGGCTATTCCTACCTCGATGGCGATCAATAAAATTATTACTTTGTCAGCTTCGATCCCACCAGCAGAGGTGGAAGCACAGATTGCTTTGGAGGCTGATCAGCATATTCCTTATGCGATGGAGGAGGTGAGCTATGACTTTGAGGTCTTAGGTCCTTCTATAAATAATCCAGACATGATTGATATTCTCTTAGCAGGTACGCGCTCTGAGAATGTTGAGGTGCGGGTGGCTGCAGCGGAAATGGCGGGATTAACGGTCGATATTGTGGATACAGAAACGCATGCTTTGGAAAAGGTGTTGCGTAAACTCACTAATGAATTGGAACAATATGACTCGGTAGCCGTCGTCGATTTCGGTGCCACCATGACCAGTATTACGGTCTTTGAGCAAGGACGTTTAACTTTCTCCCGCGAACAATCCTTTGGCGGTCGCCAGTTAACCGAGCAAATTATGCAACGCTATGGTTTAACTTGGCAGGAAGCCGGCTTAGCAAAAAAAGAGGGGAACTTGCCTGAGAACTATATTTCGGAAGTGCTAGATCCGTTTAAAGATAATATGGTGCGTCAGTTACATCGTTTCTTGCAGTTTTACTATGCCTCTAGCCAACGTGAAAGTGTCAGTCAAATTCTGATTTCGGGGGGTTGTGCGCGGATTCCGGGGATTGATGAGCAAATTCAAGCCGGTATTGGCACACCTGTAAAAGTCGTTAATCCCTTCACACAAGTCGGTCTTGGTTCTAAGGTCAGTCCTGTGCGGTTTACTAACGATATGCAAGCTCTGTTGATTGCCGCAGGCTTGTCCTTACGAGGGTTAGACTAATGGCTGGTTTAAACTTATTACCTTGGCGTGATAAAGAACGCGAACTGAAGAAGAAGCAGTTCTTTGCTTTATTAGGTGCTTCAGTGGCTTTAGCAGGTTTAATAGTTTTCGCAGGCCATACTTATATGCGTAACGCAGTAAGTTACCAAGAATCACGAAATCAACTATTAAACGATGAGATCGCGAATCTAGACAAACAAATTGAGCAAATTAAAAAGCTTGATGCTACTAAGCAAGCTTTACTAGATCGCATGCAAATCATTGAAACCTTACAAAGTACTCGTCCGGCAATTGTGCATTTATTTGATGAGATGGCAACAGCCCTGCCTCAAGGTATGTATTTAGAAGCACTTAAGCAAAGCGATACTGTAGTGCACGTCGAGGGTAAGGCCGAGTCAAACGCACGCGTTTCTACCTATATGGATAGTCTAGATGCTTCCCAATGGTTGAACTCCTCCAACCTAAATATTATTTCTGTAGCCCGTCAAGATGGGCGACCAACGCCACTGCGCGATTTTAAACTCGATGTCCAACAATTATTAAAACAGGACGAGGAGAAGAAAAATGAATCTGCAGGAGGTTAATAATCTCGCGGATGACCCGGGCAGTGTGCCTTGGCCTCTCAAAGCTATTGTAGTGGCAGCTTTAATGGCAGTGATTTTATTCTTGGGTTACAAATTAGTCATTACTGGAAGTATCGAAGAACTAGAAGATTTGCAGCGCAAAGAAACAGAGTTACGAGCTACTTTTGAAACTAAACAAAAGCGTGCTAGCCAGTTAGTCGCTTATGAAAAACAGCTAGAGGAAATGCAACATTCATTCGGTACTTTAATGCAGCAATTGCCGAGTGGTACTGAAATTCCAGCATTGATCTTAGATATTTCTGAGAAAGGAGTTTCTAATGGGTTGGAAATTGAGTTATTCGAGCCTTTAGCCGAGGTTTTGAAAGAGTTCTATGCAGAAAAGCCGATTAAACTTATCGCCATGGGGACTTATCAGCAGTTGGCTACTTTTGTGAGTGATATTTCTGGGCTACCTAGAATTGTAACTATCCATAATATTAATCTGTTACCCGAGCTTAGTAGAAGTGCTATGCCTCAGCCAAGCAACTCAACTGAACAAGAAGGGCCACGCCGCTTAAGAATGGATGCATTGATTAAAACTTATCGTTATTTAGAGGATAGTGACCTAAAAACTAGCCCGACTGATAAAGCAGCAACCGTTCCAGCATCTGCTCCAAAAAAATAATGAATTAAGCGAGCCTGCAGAGAATGATCATGAATAAAAATAATTTCAGAATGTCAAGCTTACCGATAGTAGTGAGTGCTTTACTATTAACAGGTTGTGGCGACAATATGTCTGATCTTCATGTTTATATGAATGAAGTTAAGGCACGCCCACCAGCACCTATTGAGCCAATTCCAGCGATCAAACCTTATGTACGCTTTATTTACCCCGGCCATGATGCAGATCCTTTTGATAGCACAGTTTTAGAAGCGAAGACTGTTGCAGAAATTCCTGAATCTGTGTTTATTGATAAAATTCGAGTAACAGTGTTTTTAGAAAGTTTCCCACTCGATAGTTTACGCATGGTGGGGACAGTCTTTAAAGAAAAAGAACTCTGGGCACTGATTAAGATTCCTGACGGTGCAGTACATCGAGTAAAAACAGGTAATTATATTGGTAAAAATCATGGGAAAATTATAAGTATTAAAGATGTAGGACTTTCATTATCTGAAGTGATAGATAATGGTTTTGGTGGCTATAAAGAGCATGATAATGAATTGGCTATTTCTACTTTAAATTAGCCCTGATAATTTT
>CAYQLY010000023.1:0-4443 GCA_964418605.1 uncultured Cytophagales bacterium | reverse complement strand
GCCAGTACGGTACGTGCCGTGGTGGGCCAGCGACTCGTACGACGGCTCAGCCCCGAGAGCAGAATAGCCTACGTGCCAACAGAGGAAGAAAAAGATGCAATCATCCACCTGTTCAATCTTAAAAGCGGCCAAGATTTCAGCTACATTCATGAGCTCGAAAAACAAGCTGCTGCTCAAGGCATAGGTGGCGATGCACCGCTGAGTACCGACGAGCATGGCATTAAAACGCTCTACAAACCCGCCGAGGTGGAGGACGATGAGGGCAAGCATGACGGCTTCAAGGGTCGTATTGGCATCTACGAAGTCCTCAACAACACGCTTGCTGTCCAGAAGCTGATTACTGCCAGCGCAACAAGTAACGACATTCAGGAGCAGGGAATCGCCGACGGTATGATCACCATGCAAACAGACGGGCTCATCAAAGCCCTGCGTGGCGAGACAACCATCGAAGAAGTTCTACGGGTGACGAAAGAATAAGCAATGCCTTTTTTCCAATACACAGCAACATCGGCAAGTGGCGACAAGATCACGAAAGGCGTCATGGAGGCGACAGATGAGGCAACTGTCATGCAGGCGCTCGGCAAGCAGAATCTTCGGCCCCTCAGTGTTGCACTGACAAAAAAAGCCAGCAGCACATCGTCACTCGGCTCACTCTTTGGCGGCAGCAAAAAAGTCAAGTCGGATGACCTAGTAATTTTCACGCGCCAGCTTAGTGCCATGGTGGGAGCGGGCGTACCACTCCTCCGGTCACTCAATGCACTCGAGCAGCATAGTGAAAGCCCTGCGCTCAAAAGCATCCTGGTCGATGTCATTAAAGACGTCGAGGGTGGAGCATCGTTCGGTGACGCACTCGACAGACACCCTGGTACCTTTAGCAATGTATACGTCAACATGGTACGCGCCGGTGAGGCAGCGGGTATTCTTGATGACATCTTGAAACGTCTGGCATTGCAACAAGAAAAGAATGCTTCTATACGCAAAAAGGTGAAGAGCGCGATGACCTACCCAATGATTCTTATGATTATTACAGTGCTTGCCTTTTTTGGGCTCATGCTGTTTGTCATTCCAAAAATTGGCGACATTTTAAAGAATCTTGGTGGCGAAGATGCCCAATTACCTGCTATCACCCAGGGCATGCTGGCTCTTAGTGCCTTTATGCTGAATTACTGGTATATCGTCATCCCTGGCTTTTGTCTTGCTGTATGGGGCTTGCTTCGCTACATCAAAACTCCCGCTGGCCGCAAACAATTCCATCATCTTGTACTACGCGTACCGGCTGTGAACGGCGTCATTCGAAAAGTGATCGTAGCACGCTTTTCGCGCACATTTTCTGCGCTGACCGGGGCTGGTGTATCGATTATCGAAACCATGACCGTGACAGCGCGGGCACTTGGTAATGTCGTATACGAAGAATCCCTGCTCGAAGCCGTCGACAAAGTGAAAAACGGCGAGCAGCTGTCGGCAGCGCTTGAAGAAGGAGGACTCTACCCTGCGATCGTCTCACAGATGCTAGCCGTTGGTGAAGAGACCGGGCAGACGGATACCGTGCTTGTAAAGGTAGCTGAGTTTTACGAGGAGGAAGTCGACGCTGCAATCGCCAGCCTCAGTTCGATCATTGAGCCTGTCATGATCGTGATCATGGGTGGCGCAGTAGGACTTATTGCTGCAAGTGTCATGGGGCCAATCGCCAGCCTTGCTCAAAACATCAAAGGCTAGGCGCGGCTATGCATAACCACAATCACATGGTATACTTTCACCAGTAGCGCGTGGGCATCATGACGAAATTATTTCACAAAGACAAACCGACCATAGGCCTCGACATCAGTAGTACCGACATGAAGGTTATGTCGATTGATTTGCATAACAACACAGTCACTGGCTATGGCGTGATCGATCTTGACCCTTTACAGATCAAAAAAGCACTTGGCGAAGATGATAGCAAGTATATACTAACAAGCCTTCAGACACTCCTCGAGCAAAAACTTGTAGGTAACTTACTAAGCGACCAAGTAGTGCTTGGCGTACCGACAGCACGTACCTTTTCGCGCACGTTTACCATACCACTATCTGCCGAGCAGACGCTCAAAGATGCCGTTGCAATAGAAGTAGGACAATACATTCCTATGCCTATATCCATGCTCTATGTCGACTACGAGGTTATCGAGCGCAATGATAAAGCCATCACCGTCATCATGAGTGCTGTACCCAAGAAGCTTGTCGACAACGCTGTGCTTGCGTGCGACGCCGTTGGCCTTAACATTACCATGATCGAACCCGCAATTAATGCTGTAGCCCGAGTGCTCAAGCTTAGCGAAGAAGGCTACCTGCCAACAGTGATCGTCGACATCGGTGCAGCCAATACCGACATTGCCATCCTTGATGGGTCGGTAAGGATCACTGGTGGTATCGCGACCGGTGGCAATACATTTACACTCGACATCGCCAAAAAGCTTGGAGTCACGCTTGAGAACGCTCATCAGTTGAAAGTCTTAAACGGCCTCTCGCCTGGCGCAAAACAAGCAAAACTGACAACAGCCCTCCGCCCAGCCCTACGCAGCATTGTTACTGAAACACGAAAGGTTATCCGCTACTATAACGAGCGGCTTTCGAGTGAGCGCAGACTCGAACAAGTACTTATTGTTGGCAGTGGCAGCAACGTACCAGGAATTGGCGAGTTCTTTACCAACGAGCTTGTCATGCCATCACGCACAGCTAACCCATGGCAACAGCTCGACTTTGGCGAATTGCCACAACCTGCCAAACAATTTCGATCACGCTATATTAGCGTTGCCGGCCTTGCCAATATACCAAAGGGAGCAATGTGGCAATGATAAATCTTCTGCCTGATGAGACAAAGCAAGACATCCGTGCAGCGCGAGCAAACGTTGTACTCCTGCGCTATAATCTACTAACGCTTGCGGCAGCTGGTGGGCTGGTTGTCATCTGCGCGTTATGGTATGTTGTCCTCAATGCCAATCAGTCAGATGCCATCACGCAGAACCAGACGAATTCCCAAAAAGCAGCCGATTATAGCGAAACTCGTGCAAAGGCAGAGGCATATCGCAAAAATCTTGCCACCGCAAAGATCATTCTTGATAATAGCGTCAACTATACATCGGTCATTTTCAGTATTGCCGCCCTCCTGCCCTCGGGTACCGTTCTCAACAGCCTGTCTGTTAGCTCCACCGACTTTAACAAGCAGATCACCTTTACTGTACAGGCGAAGTCCTATGCTCAGGCGATGAAACTCAAAGAGAGTTTTGAGCAATCCAAGGTGTTCTCAAACGTCTTCTTTCAGAGTATTGGTAGCAGTGAGACATCTGATTCGGGGTATCCTGTTAGTGTTTCGATCAGCGCAAAGCTCAACAAGGTGGTTCAGCAATGATCGAAAATCAGTTACATGGCCTGGGACCAAAGAATCTCCGTATCGCCCTGTCGATAGGTATCGTGGTGATTATTATTATAGCTGGTGTTGGTTTTTGGTTTTTTCAGTCAAGCCTAGCACAATATGCGCGAAAGGTAAGTGAAGATCGACAAACAGCCGAATCGAGCTCGAAGGATCTCACGACACTGCAAAAGCTCAAAACTCAGCTCGAAGAAGACAGCGTGGCGGTTAACCGCGCTGAAAAGATTGTCGCCGAAACAACTTATTACAAATATCAAAATCAAGTGATCGAAGATATCAATGCCTACGCAAAGTTGGCAAGTATAACAATCGAGGGCTACGCTTTTGATTCTGGTAACCAGTCAACGGGCGGCACGGCAGCAAGTGGCTCCCCGGCCGCTGTTCCCTCCGCGCAAGCTATTGCTGGTGCACCAAAAACAACCAGCATTTCAGTTTCTGTCAAAAACCCAGTGAGCTACAAATCCCTCTTGCAATTCATCCACTCGCTCGAGGCCAACCTCACGAAGATGCAGCTTACCGGTGTGTCAATTACAAAAGGTGAAGGGGGTGATGGCGTGTCCGTATCACCACTGACAATCGAGGTGTATATACAATGACGAACCAACTAACAACTCTCCTTCTGCCTATCCGTAAGTTCCTTGAGAAGCATCATATCGTGTTATTTATAACCTTTGTCGCACTCCTTCTTATGGTTTGTATCTATTTCTTGTATGCCGCTGCCGATCAGACGCCACCCGAGACAGAATCAACGACAAGTGCAATAAGCAAATTCGACGAATCAACGATCGGGAGGATCAAGAACCTTCATGACAGTACTGATTCCTCTCAAACGCTTGAGTACCCATCGGGTCGAACAAATCCGTTTACTGAATAGCAGTATTGGGCACAATCACCTATACTAATAGTATGTTACTTACTGGATCGCAACTACTTGATACACCAGTTATGAGTCTCCAGACCGGCAAAGAACTCGCGCGCACCAGCAAGGCGATTATTAATCCACATAACTTATCCGTCATTGCATACAAGGTTGAAGG
>CAYQLY010000022.1:0-6278 GCA_964418605.1 uncultured Cytophagales bacterium | reverse complement strand
GCCTAGGGCTTGACCACGGACGGACCGGGGCGCCGCACCATGCGGCGCCCCGGCGAGGCGGAACTCTCGCGAAGGATGTCGACCAGTGAACGTCGACAAGAACACGATGATCTCGGCGGCGATGGAGTACGCGAGCTACGGCTGGCGAGTGCTGCCGATCAAGCCGCGCAGCAAGTTGCCGATCGCCGGCAAGGACTGGCACAAAAAGGCGACGACCGACGAAGATCAGATCATCGCATGGTGGGAAAAGTATCCCGAAGCGAATCTGGGCGTTCAGCTCGGCGAGTGCAGCGGCATCATCGACTTCGAGGGCGACGGCGCCGAAGCCGAGGAGACGCTAGCGAAAATCTTCGGCGAGAATCCGCCGCCGACGCCGACCTATACGTCGAGTCGCGGCAAGCATCGCATTTTTAAGTTTCGCGGCGATCTGCCGGGACAAGGAAAGAACCATTTCAAGATCGGAAACCTTGAAATCCGCACCGGCTACGGCGGTATGGCGGCGCAATCCGTTTTTCCGCCAAGCGTTCACGCAGACGGCACGGCCTATCGCTGGACCATTTCGCCAAGCGAGTGCGATCCGGCGGAAATCAGCGACGCCGTTATGGCCTGGTTGTGGAACTGGTTCGGCGAACCGACGTCGGCGCTACCGACGAACAAACGAGCCGCGAAAGACTGGCGGAGCGTTGCGGAGGGCGTCGGCGAAGGCAAGCGAAACGACACGCTTGCAAGCTACACGGGCAGGCTCCTGTCCGACCTTCTCGATCCGTTCAACAACGCGGCGATCGGGCGCGCCTTTGAGTACGTCAAAGCGTGGAATGAACGCAACAAGCCACCTCTCGACGCCAAGGAATTGCGAACGACTTTCGACTCGATTCTCGCTCGCGAGCGGCAAAAGCGAACGAGCCTAGGGGCCAACGAGCACTTCGACCGCGAGCGGGCGCCCGAGGCCCCAGACGAGTGGCGGTTAGAGATCATCACCGCCGAGCCCCGCGAATATCGGCTTTATTCGCCGTTGTGGGCGACGAAGATCGGCGGGGGCGGAATACGCCTGACGGCCGACGACTTGCTGTCGCCTCGCCGAATCCGCCGGGCGGCGCTGGAACAAGCCGACGTGTGGATTGACCGCAAGAAATTTGACCCTCGCTGGGAAGGTACCAAGGGCGTCGAGTCGCTCGCCCGACAACTGATCGTAGCGGCTGAACTGATCGCCGCCACGCCCGAGAAACGGCGATCGGTCGTCGTGGCCGAAGCTGTTCTATCCAGTCTCAATAAGGCCCGCCCGGCTGGCGAAATTCAAGGGCCGGACCCACGCGGTCGGCCCATCCGAATGGCCGACGGAGACGTCTGGTTCCAAGTTGCGGCGATCCACGAGGACCTTGGATACACGTTGGCGAAGATCACGCACGGCGAGATTGTCGACGCGCTGGAAAAGATCGGCGCTACCAGCCGGCAGAAGAAAATGAGCGACGGCGTCAGGAGGTATAAAGTGGTTACCAGAAACGCTTTGCGCTCGCTTCAGGCGATCGCGGAAGTAGACGACCAGATCGGTAGCGCAGCGACCCTATAGAGCGAAAAAAAAATGAAATCAACTTCAAAATCGGCGCTACGCGCTACCGCGACACTTAAGGTCATGCGAGGCAAGGACTTGCGCGGTAGCGCGTAAAATAGGCAAGGCGCTACCGGCGCTACCAAAATCGCGTTTTCGCTAGACAGTTGAAAATTTCGCTCTGAAACCTGACAGAAAAGTAAGCAACCTCGGCGCTACCATATATGGCAACCATCGCGCGACTCATTGGCGGCGCAGGGACGGGAAAGACGACCGAACTTATGCGGTTGCTCGACGCGGTCGTGACCGAGGGCGTCGACCCGCTGCAGGTCGGGTTTGTCTCATTTACGCGTGCCGCGCGCCGCGAGGCGGCGTCACGTGCAGCCGCTCGGCTGGGCGGGTCGGCGGATCAGCTGGAGGGCGACGGCTGGTTTAGGACGTTGCATAGCGTCGCCTATAGGTGTCTCGGCGAGCGCTCGGCCAATCTGATCGCCGACGACAAAGCCGGGCGGGCCTGGACCGAGGAGGCCCTGCAACAGAGCGTCGGAACGCCGATCGGGCCGTTGATCGCTGAGGACGCCGACCCGGAATTTGAATCCTCGACCGACGCCGGCGTGTCGCTCTCGCTCTGGCAGGCGGCGCGCAACCGCCTGGAGCCGCTGCGTGCTGCGTGGGAACGGTCCGAGCGGTGCAGCGACCGCACGCCGCCGTATGACGTCGTGGCCGGCGTCGTCAACGCCTACGAGCAAGCTAAGCGGCTCGGCGATCGCTACGACTTCGCCGACCTCATTGGCCGTTTCGCTGGCTACAAATTCCACACGGATGGGCCTGAAAAGATTGTGCCCGAGGGCGAGACGCCGAATCTCCCCGTCTGGTTTTTCGACGAGCAGCAGGACACGTCGCGGTTACTTGACGCGGTTTGCCATCGTCTGATCGAGCGGTCGTCATGGGTCTACGTCGTCGGCGACCCATTTCAAGCGATCTACGAGTTCAGCGGCGCCGACCATCGGTTATTCCGCGCGTGGCCCGCCAGCAAAGAGCGGATCATGCCTAAGAGTTATCGATGCCCGCCGGAGATGCATGCTCTGGGCGAATCCATTCTCCGCGAGGCGTCCGATTATTGGGATCGCGGCATCGCGCCGGCCGACCACGCCGGCTCGGTTGACTTCGAGCGATACGGACCGGCCCTGCTCGAAACGATCGACCCGCGCGAGTCGTGGTTGCTGCTAGCCCGAACGAATTACCACGCCGGCCGGATCGCCGCACGCATCCGCGAACTCGGTTTGCCGTGGCGTCCGACTCGAGGCCACGGCGGGTGGGATCGACCCAAAGCGAATAAGGGCTTGTCGGCATTGCTCGAACTCGCCGAGGGCAAGGTGATTTGCGGCGACGACTGGTCGGCGGTGCTCGACTTGTTGCCGTCGAGGAGCGGCGGCGAGACGCTGCTTGTTCGCGGGACTAAAAGCGACTGGGACGACAACGGCAAGTCGCGGCGTATGGAATTGAGGGCACTTTCGGGCCTCGCCGATTGGGGCGCCTCGCCGGCGCTCGTCGCGGCGATCGGCTCTGGCACCTGGGAAACTCTCGTCGAACGCGGTCGAGAATACGCCGAGGCGCGGCGGCGCTGGGGATACGACGCCGTTACGGAGCCGAACATAAGGATCGGGACGATTCACAGCGTGAAGGGCGCCGAGGCGGACAACGTGCTATGGCTGACGACGACGACTCGGGCCGTTAGCAGGTCGTGCGAAGATCAGACCGGCTTCGACGCAGAGGCTCGCGTCGCCTACGTTGCGGCGACGCGAGCCAGGCGACGACTCGTCGTCGCCGTTGAGCCGAACCAACGTCATCGGTGGAGGGTTTCGGCGTGAGCGAGACGGCGCTGGTCGCGAAAATCCGCAAGGCCCTGCAAAGCCGCGGCGTGTACGTCGTGAAAATGCACGGATCGCAATATATGACGGCGGGGTTGCCTGATCTATGGTGCGTCGTGGCGGGTCGGCTTGTCTGTTTGGAAGTGAAACTGGCAAGCGAGCAGCCGACCCAAAAGCAGGTCGTCGAAATGAAAAGATTGCAGCAAGCCGGAGCGACAGCTTGCGTCGTGCGCAGCGTCGATGATGCGATAAAGGCTATGGGATTTAGTTGACCGACAGGACGCGCCGCGGCACGACGCCGGGGCCGATGGAGCGAGTGGAACTCGCGAAGAAGGATCAGGCCGGCTCGCGGCAGGGAAGTTGCGGGCCGGAACAGACGGCACAGCCAACGAAACAGAAAGGCCCAATTTACTTGACTCGTCATGCTGATTTACTTCAACGAGCACGACAAGTTCGCTGCCAAGTGGCTCAGGAACCTTTACCCGGAGGCAACGGTCGATGAACGAGCACGCCCATTACGTCCGTCTCGCTGCGGTCCGCGACCTACGCGCGCCGGCGATCCAACCAAAACTGTACTCATACGAGGAGTTATCGTCATGGCCAGCAATTTCACGCCCCGCCCAGTTCACTTGCCGATACCGGCTGGATTTGTCCGATTATCGACGCCCAAGCGATGCCCGAACTGCGGCGGCGCCCTGTTGGTGTGGCCATGCCTGGAGTGCCAGGCAGAGCGGGTTGTCGCGCCGCCGCCGGCGTCGGCCAAGTGGGCTGAGATGAACGACCGCGGCGCCTACCTGCCGTCGCCCGAGGAGATCGCCGCGCGGGCCGCCGAGCTGCGGGCGCAGCGCGATGCGGCAAGTCAGGACTCAAACGGCCGCTGACATGCTAGGCCGGCGACGCCGCGCGAATACAACGTGCGCCGTCTGCTGTTCGGCGACCGCGCTCACGGCCACGGCGCATCGCGAATGATTTGAAGCTGACGAGGTCATGTGAAAGGCTCTATTTATGAAAACCATCTGTCTTGATCGTTACGGCGTCAGGTCGCGGCTCTCGGATAACGTTCTCGATGCGCTGGACCTTGCCAACGATTTTCGTCGGGATCACTGCGCGATCCAGCAGGTGCGCCACGAAGCGATGGTCAACTTGAGGAACGAACTGTTCCCGTCTTTGATTGCGTCGCTCGAACGATTTGAGCGAGCCAAGTGCCGTATCTACGAAATCGAACGCCGTATCAAAGAACTCCATTCAGAGAAGCGCGACCGCAACGCAGTGACGAAGCAACTAGCTGCCGAACTGCAAGCCGCTCGCAAGGAACGCGCGACAGCGAAAGCTTTGGTGGCCGAAGAGCGCAAGCCGTGGTACGCGACGGAACGGGCGTTCAAAGTCGCGTTTCGCGAGCTGGCGGACTGGAAAAACGTAAAATCGCTGGCGAAGCGAAGGGAGCTATACCAGTCGTTTGTTGCCGACAGCGTGCCGAGTGATTTGCCGACGAATGTCGAGGCCATGCAACGCTATGCGGCGCTGTGGATGGACTGGGATTTGCGCGAGCGTGTTTGCAGCGCCGAGTATCAGGCGCGCGGGCTGCACTGGTCGATTCGCCAAGAGATTGTCGCGGCGAGTGCGCCCAAGTTAAGCCGCACTGGTCCGGGTATGCGATATCGGTACGGCGTCGAGCCTGAGGTGCGGCCGTGGTCGAGACTGACGATCCAATTTGCTGGTGGTTGGTCGCTCGGCAAGTCGTCGCGAAAGGACTTTCGGTTGACGCGGATAAGGGGCAACCTGTGGCACGTCACGCAGCAAATTGGCACGAGCGCGGAATCGCGGATCGTCGAGTACGAAATCAACGTCCATCGCCCGTTTCCGTCGGACATGGTGATTCAGCGATGGACGTTGGATGTGCAAAAGGAAATGGTGTTGTGGCGGTCGCGGAACGGCGACTGTCGATATGTTGAGCGATTGCGAGCGACAGCGCAACCTGTCGCTCGAACAGCGGGGCGCGACAAGCCGATTGGCTCGGGGACGCTCCACTATCGACTTGGCTCAGAGATTGTTGCCGGCGGCGTGCGAGTTGCGAAATTCTGGGGCGAGCACGTCAACGAATCTATCATCGTGCCCGCGTCGGTTATTGCGCCGCTAATGTCGCTGGCGTCAGCGCAGCAAGCTGCCGACAGTGCTGCGAATGACTTTTTGTTATCGCGCGGCGTGGCGGTCAATGGTCGCCTTACTGGATATCCGCTGCTGCGGTCTTACATCAGCGACCAACCCGGCGACGTGGCAGCGCAAGCATGGCGTGATTCTCTGGCGCTGTCGCTGTACCGTGCGGCACGGGAGCAGCAGCGAGCGCAGCGGCGACTCGTCGACATTTACCGCGTCGTCGCGAATCGTGTTTGTTCGTTGCATGCCGACATACATCATGACGCGACTGATCTTTCCAAGGCGAAGCGTTACGCGACTCGCAATCTGCTGCAACGTGACGAGCGCGAGCAGTACGAAAGGACTATTGCGTTTCTTTGCGCGCCAGGTAAGTTACGGCTGGCGATCAAAAATCATGGATTACCAGCGGCGAGCGGCGACGTGGCGCCCGAACCTCCGGCTGGATCTCGCGAGACTGACGTGGTTGCAAGTTACGTTGCTTCGTTGGCGCCGTCGCAGACGGCGTCCAAGTGGCGCAATCGCCGCCGCTCGCAAATCGCATCGCAAAGCTAGGCTTGCGTATGGGTTATGCTTTCGCCATCACAGGGTCCGCGCGGGGACGACGTTACCGCGACGTCGACGATCGAGCGGAAATCACAACCAATCCGAAATCACAGGGTCCGCGCGGGGACGACGTTACCGCGACGTCTAGTCGCGACCTGTAACGC
>CAYQLY010000021.1:0-10084 GCA_964418605.1 uncultured Cytophagales bacterium | reverse complement strand
GACAGCAAAAGGTAGACAGAAAAATAGACGTGTTGAATTGAAAATTATTAAGTAAAATAAATGTAATAAAAATAAAAAAAGGCTATTTAAAATAGCCTTTTTTTATTTTTAAAATGATTATATAAAAAAATTATATTGCTATTTGAAATTGCAGCACAATCATACTTTTCCTAGAATCTTCTTTCAAATCAATGCTACTAAAAACAGGTCTATTTTGATAATTGAGACTTAGTTTACTTCGATACCCATCAATATACCAATTTAAACCTAAGTCATATGTAGCAACTGGTTGTTTTAGTCTATCAAAATTAGAATACATAAGCATTGTATACAATTGAAGCTGTCCATGTTTTTCTCCTAAAACAGAGTAGGGTAGCAGATAGCCAAATTGAGCAAATAAAATATTCCCTGTCCCCATCATTGGAAATGCGTTGCCAGCGCCATTAACAGTTTGTGTGTTAGACAAAACTCCATCAGCAGGATTCATTACGCCAAGATTTCGAATATAATTTTTACCAAATCCCATATGCATATATGCGGTATAAATACTAATAGCTGAACCCTTACTACCAAGTGGATGATCATAAAACAAATCAACAGCGTAATGAAACATATTTTCATATACTGTATCTTTACTTATTCCATCACTCCAATGCCACATCGCATCAGACTGATATTGATAGCCTGCACCTATATTCAATATTTTTTTCTTACCAAGATATGTACCAGTCAGATATGGTGTAAGATTACTTTCTTCATCTAAAAACTGATACATGATATAAGAACTTGTTTGTAGTTTAGTAGGCTTATAAGAAAAATCAGAATTTATACCAATAGGTTTTACTACAGAACTATTTTGTACAGCAAAAGGGTCAGAAACAATAAAACGATAATCTAATTTACCTAACTTGCCTTTCGCGTAGATGCTTAGCTTTCGTAAAAACTGATCATTTGCATCATTTGTTGATTGCTCAAAAAGTGGTGCATCATATCCCATTATACTAGCAACTGCTGGAGATGAAAATCGAGCAAATCCCGTCCATGCTGTTAAGCCCATACCAACCTGTATTGAGCGCGGTGTAATAGAGTATTCAGCTAATACATCATGAAAAAAAATAGGGGCTTTGCGTGAAGCAATAGCATTAAAGTTATTAATCCCTAGTTGTGTATAAAAAAATATTTTGTCATGTATTTTTCCAAAAAACTGTGTTCGAACACGCCTAAGTCCAATATCAACTAGTTGATCTTTTTCAAATCCAAAAACAGTTGTGCCTGGATTATTTTCATTATACCGTGCCCATACTTGAGCAGTAAATGTTAGCTTAATATAATGTGATCCATCATCATTCAAACTCATTTTTATATCCCGATCCGGTTTATTTTGTGCAACACTTGTAGTTGCTCCCAATAGGAGCAAGCCACATAACCCTAATAATATTTTCATAAGAGGTCTTTATTATTTATTTTTTTTCTTTCGTGCTGATAATTTATGTTCTGATAATGATGTGTGATTTTCAAAGCCTATCAAAATGAACTGTCCACCACTATTCTCATAGTCATGTTGATAGTGATGAAGATTTTCCATTACAGTATGGTCTACCAAGTTGGCATTTGAAAAATCAATAATTATTTTTTTACCACGTGGCAAGCTATCTAATGATTTCTTTAATTTAATATAATTACTAAATACTGCTGAGTGAAATACATCAACTGTATACTCATCACCAAGGGTAGTTACTGTAAACATAGGCTTAAACATATATTTAACAGGAAGACCATTAATGAAGTGCATAATAAATTTAGTTATAATGCCTGAAGCAATACCAACTAATAAGTCTGTACACAGCGTAACGATAATTGTAACTAAAAATATAATGAGTTGCTCCACTCCAATTTTATAGGTTTTATAAAATTCTTTGGGTGATGCTAATCTATATCCCGTGAAAATAAGCATAGCAGCTAATGCAGCTAATGGAATTTGATGTATTAAAAATGGGAAAAATGCAACAAAAATGAGTAAAAACATACCGTGAAAGAAATTACTCCACCATGTTTTTCCTCCATTATTAATATTAGCTGAACTACGAACAATTTCGGAAATCATAGGTAAGCCGCCAATAAAACCAGCCAGCGTATTACCTACTCCAACTCCTAATAAATCACGGTTCATATTAGATTTTCTCTTATATGGATCTAATGTATCGATTGCTTTTGAACTAAGAAGAGACTCTAAGCTTCCAACTAGTGCAAACATGATAATATATTTAATTGATACACTAGAAAAGATTTGAGAAAAATCAGGGAATGAAATAGCTGAAAAAAGATTATTAGGCAGTGTAACTAAAAACTTTGGTCCAATAACATACTGATGATGATCTAAAAATAAGTAAGTATGCTCATGTTCCAAATCAAAAAAGCGACCAAGAGGAATAGAAATCAAAATAACTATCATTGGCGCTGGAATCATTTTTACATACTTATTTTTAATAAAAGGCAATGTAAATAAAATAAGCAAGCTTAAAAAACCAATAATAGCAATCTCAGGATTCATAAGTGAAATACTATGTGGAATTTCAGCTAGTAAACTTAAAGTTCCTTTTCCCTCAGGTTTTACACCAACTAAAGTATGTATTTGTTTTGCAGCAATAATAATACCAATAGCAGCAAGCATACCATGTACAGCAGCTGATGGGAAAAAATCACTTAATACGCCTGATCGTAAAAGAGCAAAAATAATTTGCAATATTCCAGCTATAACAATTACTGCTAATGCCAGCTTATAACCTAACATGGCATCTCCTTTACCCAAATCCTCTACTGCACCTAAAGCTATAACAATCAATCCAGCTGCAGGTCCTTTAATGGTAAGATTTGATCCGCCAAAAAAACTAACAACCATTCCTCCTATAATAGCGGTAAATATACCTGCGACAGGAGGGAAGCCACTAGCCATAGATATGCCTAAGCAAAGAGGCAACGCAATTAAAAATACAAGAAAGCCTGAGATTAAATCACTTTTAAAGTTTTCTTTTAATCCAGCTAATCCACGTTGTGGAGTTTTTGTTTTTGAATGAGTAGTTGACATAATTTTTATTATTTATTTTTTTTTACAAAACCATTTTTATACTTTACTTTTTTTATGAAGAACGATACGGTGTTTCATGATATGTTTTTACATGTGGACCTAAAAATAAGCGTGCATATAATCGTATCAGAGAAATACCTCCTACAATAAAACTTAATGAACTAAAAAATGCTAATACAAATTGATTCTCATGAATATGACTAAAGATTAAGTCTTCACCTATAAATGTTAGTGTGATAGGAAAGCCCATTAACCCTAAACTTGATAATAAAAACACAGCAGATAAGATTTGATACTCATATACATGTCCATAATATCCATTTAAGTTAAAATATTTCTTTTCTTTTCTCCTTAATATATCAAGACATAAAAAGCCAACCAAACCTGAAATAGCTACTCCACTTAAATAAAATAGTGTATGACTTCCATCAAAATGCTCATTAAAAGAAACAGCTAAGGCTATCCAACAATGATTCATAATGACAAGTAGCCAGCTTAATCTTGGCGACTGGCGTTCGCCAAAAGATTTCAAAACCATAACTAATCCTATAAAAGAAAACACCTCTGGTAGATATTTTAAAATTAGAGGATTAACAATCGATTCTTGAAATAAGAAAAATAAGCCTATTGCATAAAGTGGAACAAAGAAGTAAAACACATTCTTTACAGTAAGAAAATCCAATCGATGGCCTATATTTTTTAAGGGTTTAAATACAAGACGATTCATCCATTTATCCAAATTCCATTCTTTTAATGAAAGTAAGTAAATAGAATATTCTATTTTTTTAGGTAATGAATCCTCAATCGTATGTTTACGTGGAATAAATTTATAAAACTGCTCACGAATATGATAGCTTACAACAGATGGAGAAACAAGTAGCTGATACGTTCTTAAAAATGCATTTCCTGTAAAATGAATTAAAGCAACTATTTTTAATCCAGCAGCGACTTCGATAAATATTAAACCAATTTGAGCAATAGAGGCATAAGCAATTTGGCTTTTTACAGATGACTGAACACGTGCTATAAATGATGTAACAATACTTGTAAAAAGTCCAAGCAGGCCTATTAAAATTCGAACAGATACTTGATGTTCCCAAAATGGATAGGTACGCAATAATAAAAAAACACCAAAGTGAACAGAAAGTGATCCATAAAAAATAGCACTCGATGGGGTAGGCCCCTCCATAGCCCTTGGCAACCATGATGAGAAAGGAAGTTGAGCCGATTTAGCAGCTGCTGCAATTAATATCATCAAAGAAATAAAAGTCCCGATAGAGCTATGCGTTTGTAAGTGCTCATGAACCAAATTATAATTATCAAGCTTCAAGAATGTAATATTCTCATGCCATAAATGATGACTAGCCCACATAGCAAGTAATATACCTACATCTCCAATACGGTAAATTGAAAATACTTTTACAGCATTTCGTACGGGTAAATACCGATCACGATAAAAAGCTATAAGAAGAAAAGATGAAATACCTAGTATCTCCCAACCTATGAAAAGTGTTTCAAAATTTCCAGAAAAAATAGTGATATTATATCCCGCATAAAATAAAAGAACAGTATTAAAAAAACGTTTATACCCACTTTCACGATGCAGATAATAGCGACTATATACCGTAATCAAAAAAGTAAGCAATGCACCAACAAAAAGATAGACAGCTGTTACTGCATCAAAATAAAAATCTATTAAAAACGTGTATCCTTTGGTTTGATATAAAACTATTTCCTCAATATTCAATGGAGAATAATCATGTAAAAGCCAATAGACTACAAAAAATAAAAAGCAAAATAAATTCAAACCTGCCGTATAAAAAGCTACGCGTGATAAAACAAGCTCTTTTTTTCGAGGTATGAGTAAGCTTATACCAAAACCCAGCAATGGTATAACTATAAAAATACTGATGAACAAATCCATAGTCATAAAATTTATTTTTTTAATATATAAACTGGCAAATTTTCCTCTGATGACTCTATTAACTTCATAATATCATCTACTTCATCAATTGCTAATGTAATAGGGTTATATTCAGAAAAAATTCCTTCCTTAAAATAAAATAAGCTGTGTGTATCAGGATGAACAGCTACTAAATGAATCCATTCATTACCAAACCATTCATATGTGACATCAGATACCTTAATTGTTTTCAAAACAACATCTGGAAAATGCTCAACGATGATAAGTAATCGAAGAGGATCATGCACCTCAATCATTTGACTTGGAAGCCCTGTCCGCAAATCACCATCTAATCCATTGGCTACACCAATAAGACCCATTACATTATGAGGGAGTTTTGTTCCTGCTCCTAATTTATAGTTATCTACCCTTGAAAAATAATACTCTAAATTAATGCCTCCACAAACAGGTGCAGCTGCTTTTAAAATATTAAATAGATATTTCCCATCTGGATCAACTCTATAGTCATATGAATTCATGAATGATCTCCTGTCAAGAAATAAATCCTGAGTCATCTCTCGTCTTCCTATGATACATAATGTATTAGTAGCATGATTAAGCTCAGGTCGAGGTTCAAACAAAGAAACTGATCGAAGTTTTACCTTTTTATGAATTTTAGCAGGTTGCTCTTTAGCATTCATAAGTACAAATCTTCGTGACCGCTCTTTAGCATTATAATCTACTGCTTCATTAAAAGTATTCACATTTACTTGATGAAGAACTTTGTTTTTATCTGAAAGAAATTTTTCATCATAAAACTCTATTTCATCACGAGTTGTATCATGTAATGCTCCAATAAATTGAGTAGAATCAGGAATAATAATACCACGCTCAGCTAACGCTAATCTTACTTTAGGATGATTAGCCATAAAAGAAACTACTCGTGAATTAACAGATCCTGGCCTTCCACTGCAAGCCCCACAATCATATCCGGCATAGTGTGTATTATTAACACTGCTTGCACCATGTCCAACAACATATACAATAGGGGCAAAATCAGCAACTAAACCAATGCTTTTTAAAAGGCCCTCTACACGATCCGTCATTTCATGAATAGTAAATCCAATCTGAAGATCTCCTATTTTGTCATCTGGATTATTATTCTCAATAGTTAAAGTAGCATATTTATCCATATGCTTAAATGCTGAAACACTAGCTGGACTGATAGACGGCTTAAATATATTGAGTGCTAATTTAAATGCAGACCAAAAGCCTAAGGTTTGAGACATTAACCAACCCATGAAAAGTGAATGAGTCTGTTTTGCAAAATGTGTATCTCTGCCACGTTTATTTTTAGTTTCAATCTCTCTAATTAAAAATTTTGGATTAACAGGAGCGGGGCAAAGCTTAGTATAAAATTTACCATCCTCAGGTTGAAAATAAAACTCGACATTAAAAAAGCCTGGCGTCCCATAAGTCTTACAAGACTTGTCTATCTTCTCTACATATCGCCTTAAAGAACATTCTCTATCATCTATACAAAATAAAGCTTGAAAACTAATATCTGACTTTTTTTCAAAGTTGCTTTTATACTGACCATTTAGTTTAATAGCAGCTAGCACCTGATCATAATAACTCCATTCAAAAGCTTCTTGCCATAATGCATAGACCTCATCAAGTTCAGTTAGTGTTACTTTAGAAAAAAGCTCAACAGGTTTATGTTTAATAACATGACCAAGTGGTGCCCAATGCTCACCCATTTTTTTATCTAATGCATCTATCTCAAGTAAAAGCTCCAGCGCAATAAAATCATGAAGCGTTATTTTTTTCTGGTCTAATAAACTTTGTGGTTGATCTTCTAAAACAGATACTATACCTGACCAGCCTGGATGGATAAACTGCTGATCAAATAAATAGCGCTCATAAAGTGATTCATCACCTATCAAAATTTTTAGTAATTGACTTAGCTTACAATGCGTGTTTAATAATAAATGTTTGACACGTTTACTAGTAAATAAACTACTAAAACTATTTTTCTCTAACGTTCTGATTGAGTCAAGAAACCCTTTATCAGAAATGGGAAAACTCCAAATAGAAACACCTTGATCAAGATAACTACTTACAATTCGAAATAATAGGGGAGAGACCTCTTTATCTAAGTTTATCTTATATTCATTTTTAAAATAAGATCTTAATAACCCAATCCGCGCATGAATAGATGTATCATAATCTTTGTTAAGCAGCCGCTCTTTCCATTCATTTAAACAATTAACTCCTTTTTTAGTACTGATAACTGATTCAAGAATAAAGTTTGGAATTTTAGTTGATTTGTAAAGGTCACGATATTCGTCTAACCTCAAATAAACTTTATACCCAAATAGTTTAGAAGCCGTAGACAGTGCTTCATGAAATCTTATATGCTGAAAAGCATGTAATGTATTATGGTGAATAAAATCTTTTAATGGTGCTTGAGATGGCAAATAGTGTTTTAATTCACTTAAAACCTCATTTTCTTCAAATAATGAATGTGGTGATACCATAAATTCACAATGGAAAATAGTTAATTAAAAAACAATAGATAAAAAATATAGCTTAAGAAAGCTTAACGTCTCTTAAGTCTTATTAAGAAAAAATTAAGATAAAAAATATTTCCAAGAATGGAAAAGAATGTACAAAGGAACAGTTAATAATCTACGACAATTAGGCGAAAAATGTAAAAATAATAACGATGGGAACTTAGATGGCAATTGATTTTGTCCGATGTAATCATCTAAAAAATCATCATCTGTTTCAATCTGATCTTTTTCTTTCGATTCTTCTTTATTTAGCTTAACTAAGTTAGATTTAAGCTTATCAGTTTGTTCCGTATCAAACTTAGCTACTAAATCAGATTCAGGAGTTAAATAAGAACAAAAAAGAAAAGATGATTTTTCTACCGGAAAATTAAATCCATAAACAAACGATACAAGCAATAGCAAAAACATTGCAAGAATAGAATAATATCGTTTCGCTGACTTTTTCAATTTTATTAAAAAAATGACAAGGCAAATATATTATAAAAAGACCTCACCAGAAAGCTTAAAACGATTATTTAATTTATCTTAATTTGTCATATAACTGATATTATGTTAAATAGAAACAAGAGCATAATATATCTCTTCTCATCTCAGAGAGCTGTTTAAAAACAGGCCTTACTATTGATCACACTACGTTTAGAATATTTTATAAGTATGATTTATATATTTTTAACTTAGATGATTTAACATAAAAAAAGATTGTTTACTAAAAAAATTATGAAGAAAGCAAAAAAACAAATTGTATTTAGGCGGATTACCTATCTGAGGAATCCCCATGCAACACACACAAAAAACGTGAACTATGAATTAATATTTGGTTCATTTATTAATAAAATAGGCCATCATGAACTCCCAAATGAAATACTTGTGGAGATATGTCCTAAAGATGAAAAGGGAATTTTAATTCATGAGATGGAATATTTTATAGAAATCCCAATTATGGATTTTATAGAATGGCTCATAAACACCTCTAAAATATATTCAGATGGAAGCATGTTTATTGAAATAATAGCTGGGTTTGATGACTATAAGCAAGAATTTCTCCATATAGATTTCATATTAGATGATTGCTACTTACGAGAAGAGCACCTCTCCCCTCTCGTAGAAGAATATATCAAAACACTCCCAGAATATAAAGGATATGAGTACATCCTTGAACACAAAATTAAAATTAACGATTTAGTCCCAGAATTATGAAAACCACCATAAAACTACTAGAAAATCCCATTGAGGATAGTTTACTTAAAAGACATATCCAAGAGATTTCTTACAAGCGCATAGAGGATACAGTAAATACAGCTGTAGCCTTAATAACTGATAAGCTGGAGGAAGATATAGACCCTTTGCTTGTGACCTATTACATGTGTAATACTATTAGTACCATATCAAAACTACTCATGGATATTGCCTTAAAAGAAAGCTCAAATGATGAAATAAACAAACTATTAGAAACTATAAAATAACCTGTTAACTGTAAAACTGTATGCAAGAAAAAGAAAAAATTCCGCTTATTTTTCAAACTATCAATAATGTACTTAAAGATGTCACAGCAATTGGTAAGGATAAGAAGAACACACAACAAGGCTATTCATTTAGGGGGATAGATGACTTATATAATGAACTACATGGGTTATTTGCTAAACATGGACTTTTTTTTACTTCAGAGTTAGTAGGCTCTCTTAGAGAAGAACGCACTAGTAAATCAGGTGGTGCTACAATCTATTCAATCATAGATATAAAGTTTACTTTCTACGCATTAGATGGCAGCAGTGTATCTTCTGTGATGCGTGGAGAGGCGATGGATTCTGGAGATAAAGCATCCCATAAGGCCGCCAGTGCAGCTTTAAAATATGCTCTTCTTCAACTATTTATGATCCCTACAGAAGAGGAAAAAGACACTGAATTCCAATCCCCAGAAGTAAAACCTAAGAGAATAACCATTGACCAAAATATAGTTGACAAAATATCTAAAGCTGATTTAGATAGTCTTGGCAGAATATATAATGATCTAATAGAAGAGGAAAAAAAAATATACTTTAAATTTTTTAAAGAAAGAAAAGAGGCAATCCTAAAATCAGAGGGAATCCTAGAATCAACTATAGCCAATGCAAAGTAGCAATTTAAACATATCACAAAGTTTAATAAAAGCATACCTAGAGTACTGCAAAGGTGATCTATGTGGTCTGCAATTAGAGGCTATTTATATTCAAAAGCTATTCCATATAGATACAGAATGGATGGCACTAGGTCGCTACTTTGAGTTCATGGCTACAGGGCAAAGACCAAAAGATGGAACTACTCCTCTCCCATTGCGAACAGCTAAAGGATACCTTACAGCTGAATATAAAAGAGCAGAGGATCAAGCTAAAAATTTTAAAACCTTTTGTGAACAAATGGATATTGAAATCCTAGAGACAGGGACTTATATCCAAAGAGACGGAATGGAAGGCACTCTTGATATTATCGCGCTAGTCAAAGGAGAGAAAGCAGTCATAGACCTGAAATATACCGCTAAACTAT
>CAYQLY010000020.1:0-13969 GCA_964418605.1 uncultured Cytophagales bacterium | reverse complement strand
TTTTTGATTATTATAAACTTCATTTCTCTGAAAAATAAGGGTTAACCAGCTCAAAGGTAGAACTAAATAATTGTAAAACAAAATTTATATGAAAAAGAAAAATATATTATTATACCCGTTGTGCATTTAGGCTCATAATTATACAGAGCCTTTAATACAAGTTTTTTTGCAGGTGAGAACACCTGCAAAGGCGGAAAACCAAATCCTATTTTGAGTTTAGAAACATATTACTATACTATCTTATACTAATCGCGCGACACCTGGCCAACCACCACGACAGATTTCCATCGACTGACGTCTCCATCCAACCTAAAAAAAGTACCCATCAACACATAATACCCGGACAATACCGATTCACCTGCAGCATCTAATCCATCCCAGACCCATGAACCTTCTGAAGAAAGCAAAGCATTAACAACTAAGTCTTTAATTTTTCTTCCTTCCACATCAAAAACAGAAACAGTGCCAATATATCCTGGTTGTGAAAAGCGATAATGAATAATAGCAACATCTTGATACCCATCATTATCAGGTGTAAACACACGAGGCTCCACAGTCAATTCATGCTCAGAAGATAAAACATCATGGTATTGCGAATTGCGGTAACCAGGTGTAGCATACCCAACCTCACTTCCTGCTGAATGCCAACTTTCTTTCTGATTAGAAGAAAGCTCAGGGGAAATTTTTTCTAATGAAACACCTTCTTTATCTTTCAATAAAGCAAAGTGAAAATCATCCCGATAAGCCATCTGGTCTATGATATGACCTAAGGAATCAAAAATCAAAACAACACCTTGGTCATCATCATAACTTGGTAAATTTTTTCGTTCTAAAATTACATTATCAACTGCCGAAGGATAAAATTGTTTAAGAGCTATCTTATCACTCGTTAGAGCAAGATATGAATAAGGCTCTAATATATAATCTCCATCAACCAAAAAAACAACTTCAAGATGTTGATTATCCCGATAAGACCCAATCTTACATTTTTTTAAATTAAAATACTTATCCGAACGATTATATAACTCCACAAAATCAACTCCACCAGGTTGAGGATTAAATAATACTTCATTAATCACGATATCAGTTGAATCTATTTTATCCGGTAGCGAAAAAAAGAACTCTTGACCAGCCAGCATGGTATTCCCACTACAATCCTGTATCAAAGATGGTCTTACCTTATACCGTATCTTCGGTTGAATGGGATACTGAAAAAAAAACACAATCGAACGTTGATCTTTATCTAGCACAACTGAATCAATAGATATATAAGGCGATAATTCAAATGCAGCATATGTACTTATGTTTTTATCTAATAATTCATTAAAGACTAGTTTCACATGACGTGAATCTATCGGCTGAATATACTCAAGTATAGGACCAGTTAAATCAGGCTGATCTGATGAAACAGAATTTACAGCACCTGGTGTGCCTCCCAACTCATTTTCTGATGCTTTCCAATTCCTCTGACCTACACAGGGATATCTTACATCAATCATCTCTAACGACCAACCCCCATCTTGTTTTTCAGCATCACGATACCAATCAACCGTATAAGCTACTGAATATACTTCTTGATGTGTAGCATTAACCAACTGCAGTAGTTCACCTTGGTTAAGTAATGACAAATAACCCAACACACCCACTACTTTTCCATACGATTGAAACTTAGCCACATTTGATGCAGCAGTAACAATAACATACTCTTTCGGTAAAAGCAAACAAGAAGAAAATGAAAGAATTGTTTTACCATCCACTATCTTTATATACATTAAATCAAGAATACGATCAGACGAATTATACAACTCGATATATTCTGCCTCAGGCAATCCCACAACTGGAGAAGGATCCGCAAAAATTTCAGTAATCAACACCTCATGATACAAAGGAATACCTCCTATTCCCAATTTATTTTCTACAGGAAGAATCATATTACCGGAACAATCCTTAACCTGACTAACTCGGCAACTATACACCTTACCAGAATCAAGTTGAGACGTCATTAAAAAATCTACTGACTTCATCGCAATATGATGAGGCACTAACTTTAATCCACTCCACTCATATACTCCTTTATACAAACTCAACGTATCCATTTCTTCATTAAAAAAAATACGCAGATGTGTTGACGATAGAACTTCCACACGTTCCACAAGTGGTGATTGAGTATCAGGCGTCACATCATAAACACTATTTTGTTTTCCAGGAGTACCACCAGATGGATGAACAGAGGATTTCCAATTGGATGATCCCATTTTACACCATAGGGATGGATTAACTTGTTCAAGACTCCATCCTCCATCTTTTTTAAGTGGGTCATTATAAAAAGAGAGAGCATAAGTCACGCTATCAATAAGCTGACCCGTCGGTGAGGTTAATATTATCTTTTCACCCGTATTCGTCAACGTATTCCATGAAGTCACACCAACTACAGTACCAAATGAAGTAAACAAGCCTACTGATGCCGTTGGACAAAGTATCACATACGATTGAGGATCGATTTTTCCATTTCCAATTTTTCCACCAGAAAGAAATAGACCATTTAAATTAATTACCTGATTTGATGGGTTATACAACTCTATATATTCAACAGATGGAAGCACACGTGGATCAGGTTGTGCATCACCATCTGGATCACAAAAAATCTCATTAATAATTAGTTGTTTGTAATTTTGAGCATTATTTTTATCTAAAAAGAAAAAAATAAAAAATAAAAAACATAAAAAAAAAGAGCGATAAAACATAGTTTTTTATATCAACGTTATTTTTTCAAGAAACAATTTTTCTGATTGCGCGACCCAATGCACAAATGAATTATGCTTAGACTCATGAAGGGCTAATACTTCATCTTGAATCAAAAAATCAAAGCCAGTACGATAGATTCCTACACCCGCACGAACAGCATCCCATGCATTACACTTTTGTTCAAAATGACCACTTGTTGGAATGAGTATGACAGGCTTAGCTAAATAAAATGCTTCACAAACAGATTCAAAACCAGCTGTTGATACGTAGATTTTACATCGACTCATCAAATCAAGAAACAATGCGTCATTCAATGCATGAAACGTCAAGCCGGGATGTGGACTATAAACAGGTTCTACATTTTTTTTATCCCAGAAACAATGTATTTCTAACTCGCTATTTAACTGATGCCAACGAATAACATCCTCTGCATATCCATGATTAAGTAAATAAACTAAAACAAAATTTTCTCTAACCGGCTTCAACTTAAAAAGATGTTGGCGCAATAAAGGAGGAACCACTTCTATCTTTTGAGGAAGAGAATCAGCAACTGGAAAAAATGAAAGTGCCAACCGACGATGAGCACGCCATGATGTAATCTTATTATTAACTTGTAATAAGCAACGGTTAATACAATATCCTCGTGGAAAATTAAAATCAGGATGCCCCATCCAATAATGATGCCCGACGCAAATAAAAGGTTGAGATGGGCGATACCAACCAGAATATAGTCCAGCTACTAAATCATAAAAATTAAGAATAATATCAGGTCGATGCTCCTGTACAATACGATGCATCCAACGTACACTTTTAAAAAATGTGCGACAGCGAATTAAATTATAAAAAAGAGTCAAAAAAATATTCACAGATCGTTTCCGACGATCAAACCAAAAATTAGGGCTTTCAAAATGATGAACAGGACTTTGAATACGTTGATAAAAAAAAGCAGGAACTTGACGCCGTGAGCTTTTACCTACTAATACTGCAGACACATGATGACCACTCTTGATCAATAACTCTTCCACAGCTAAGGCTTGCGTCAAATGACCTCTCCCCTCTCCCTGTACAATAATGATATATTTTTTCATACTGCCCTTCATACACACTGTGTAAAGTATAACACAAAAATAGAAATTGATTCCATCTCCATTTATATTCAACATAAACTGTAAATTTGGTATCCAGGTAAATTACTCATGAACTATAAAAATATTTTATTTATTATAAATCCTATTTCAGGAAATAAAAATAAAAAAAATATATTAAAATATATAAAAAAATACATTAATTCTGATAAAATAAATTACGAAGTACGATTTACAGAGTATGCTGGGCATGGAAAAGTAATTACCAAAGAAAATTTAACTCGTTTTGACATGTTTGCTGCAGTAGGTGGAGATGGAACAGTAAATGAAATTGCAAGCCAGCTTTTATATACTACTAAACCATTGGTAATTATTCCGGCAGGATCAGGTAATGGATTAGCTAGACACTTAGGCATTCCTATTAATTGCAAAAAAGCAATTCAACGTATAGATAAGTTTCAACCAATTTGTATCGATGCAGGATCAATCAATGATCATCCTTTTTTTTGTGCAGCAGGCATTGGATTTGATGCACACATCAGTCAATTGTTTATGAATCAAAAAATGCGTGGATTAACAGGTTATTTATACCATGCAATGAAAGAATTTTTTAGATATCAAAGCAAATTCTATACTCTTCAAACAAATGAATCAGCTTGGACTGAAAATTATTTTTTAATCACCATTGCAAATGCCAATCAATATGGAAATAATGCCTATATCGCTCCGAAAGCAAACATTCAAGATGGATGGCTTGACGGCTGCTTAATTAAGCCATTCCCTAAATGGAAAGGAATAAAACTAGGCATACAACTGTTTAGAAAACACATCGATCGTTCGCCTTATACAACCATGATTCGCACTAAAGAGTTACTGATCGAAAAAAAAACAACGAATGATGAATGGGTTCATATTGATGGAGAAACTATAAAAATACCTGCCAATCTTACGATTAAAATAATACCTCAATGTTTACATGTACTTAGCCCCACCCCTCATACATGATGTTAAAAAAATTTCTTTCCTTTATTGACGACCATCAGCTTTTTCAACCTGAAGACAAAATAATTTTAGCAGTCAGCGGCGGTGCTGATTCCATCGCAATGGCTCATCTATTTCATGAGGCCAAATTCAACATAGCTATTGCTCATTGCAATTTTAAATTACGTGGAAAAGAATCAGATGAAGATGAAGCGTTCGTGAAAAAATTCGCTAAAAAATGGAAAGTCCCATTTTTTAACGCCACCTTCCCATATAATAAAATGGACAAGACGTCTGTTCAACTCTTTGCTCGAACAAAACGATACGCCTGGTTTTATGAACTGCTCAAAGAACACGGTTATAATTATATAGCAACAGCACACCATCAAAATGATGTAGTCGAAACAGTTTTATTTAATTTAGTACGCGGCACAGGTATCGCTGGACTCCACGGCATTTTAAAAAAACAAAATCAACTTATTCGGCCGATGTTGTTTACTAAAAAAGAAGAAATCACAGCCTATTTAAAAAAGAAAAAAATAAGCTGGCGAGAAGACAGCTCCAATGCTAAAAATGACTATAGCCGCAATCTAATCCGAAATAAAGCAGTGCCTCATTTAAAAAAAATAAATCCTACACTAGAAGAAACTATTTATGAAGCAACTGAAAAATTAGCTGCAATTGAAGATGTCTTTAAAGAAGCCATACAAAATTTTGAAAAAAATGTAACGACTATAGACGACAAGCAAACAACATTAAATATTAAATCTATTTTGAAAGAAAAAAACTATACTATTAAATTAACTCATCTGTTAAAAAAGTATGGATTTACATTCTCAAAAGCTAATACAATTATTCAAGCCCTAACTTCTCAATCAGGAAAACTATTTTATTCTGAAACTGATCAACTACTAAAAGACCGAGAAAACCTCATTCTCACACCTATTGATTTTGATCGGCCATCTATTTACACCTTGATAGAAGAAGATACTCCTAAAATAGAAACCTCAGATTTTACTTTATACATCGAAAGGAAAGAAATAAAAAACAATAAAATCACAAGCTCACCAGAAACCGCTTTCCTGGATTATGAAAAACTACACTTCCCACTTATCCTTCGTTCTTGGAATTATGGTGATAAATTTCAACCCTTAGGGATGACGGGTAAAAAGAAAATCAGTGATTGGCTCATCGATAAAAAAATTCCACGTTCTCAAAAAGACAAAATTTGTGTACTCTTGTCCAACTCATCAATTTGCTGGCTTGTTGGTCAGCAGATTGATGAACGGTATAAATTAACAGAAGAAACAAAATGGGTATTGAAAATGGCTTGGAAGAAAAGGTAATGCGAGTACAAAGAAAAAAACACCAACCATCTATTTCTCTATGACCCACATTTAATCTCATATTATTATGTTTTCTTTGATTATGGAACTATTTTGAAAATTTATAAATAAAAATACCCAATACTATTTTTTTTATTAAAAAAAATAGTTACATTTAAAATATGTTCGAGTTTAAGAGCATACATTTTATATAACAATTTAAACCAAAAAAATCATGAAAAAGTTACTATTTTTCTCAGCCACATTAGTGTTCTTTGGAGCGGCTACTTTAAGCTTGGCTCAGGGTCAACTCAAAAAAGGGATCAATAAAGTGAACACAGCAAAAGACGAGGCAAACGAGAAGAAAGAAGAAGTCAACGAGAAAAAACAAGATGCTGAAGAAGCAAAACAAAAAGTTGACCAAAAAAAACAAGACGTTAAAAACACTGAGCAAAACGCTAAAGAAAAGAAAGAAAAAATAGATAATGCAAAAAAATACATGAAATAATTAAGCTATTTTTTTTGTTAAGTAGGGCTGCTTTACTAAGTTAAAAGCAGCCCTAACTATTTATATACCTAGAAAAATCATATACTCCTAATCATAACTTTACTTGATAAAGATAATCAGTGAAAATAAAACATCTGCTCTGTATTTAAGTACCTATACTATACTTTTTCAGAAGAATGATTGTTATCTTTGCACTGTTATTTTTTTAAATACTTATGAAAAAGAATCAACTAATCACAACACTCTTACTCTTTTCTGGATTTACAATAGCTGGGCAAAACTTAAAAACTTTAGAGCCAAAAATTGGCAAGCTTCTTGATTTCACTCCTGATCTTATAGAAAAATTCAACTCTGATGAATCACTAAAAAAATGTGACGAAATTTGGGAAAAAGCAGAACGTGAAAATGACGGAACTTACACTAATCTAACTGCAGAACAAAAAGAAATATTAAAATATTGTGATGAAAGCAAAGAAACTATCTGGGAGATTATAGGAACAAGCTGTAGCTGGTATTGTGGCGGTGGACTTAAAAAAGTAACAGCATCTAGTTACTTAAAAAAACAAGGAGAAAATTCATATGCTCCAGAAAATGCAAATGATCTAAATTATAAAACGGCATGGGCAGAAGGAGTTTCAGGATATGGGATTGGTGAGTTTTTAACCTATTATTTCGTACCTGAAAGCCCAAGAATTAATAAGATTATTATAGTTAATGGATACATAAAAAGTCAATCATCATGGGAAGAAAACTCCCGCGTAAAGCAACTCAAAATGTATATCAACAATAAACCCTACGCTATTTTAAATTTAAAAGATATACGAGCAGAACAAGAGTTTACTGTTGATCCGATTGGGAGCAACGATAGAATAAATTTAAAAAAACTTAAAAATAAACCAGAATGGACTATAAAGTTTGAAATATTAGATATTTATAAAGGGAAAAAATACGATGATGTTATAATATCAGAAATTTATTTCGACGGACTAGATGTACATTGCTTAGCAAAAGGCACAAAAATTAGTCTTCCAGATAATGGTACAAAAAATATTGAAGACTTAAAAATTGGAGATACTGTACTAACTTATGATTTTAAAACCAACAAGATTACTGAATCAATAATCAAAGAATTAGCGACCGCAATGCATTATAATCTTGTTACGTATATATTTGAAAACAATGCAAAGATCACAGCAACTCATGATCATCCTTTTCTAATAAAAGACAAAGGTTGGGCATCATTAGATCCTGATAAATCAGCTTTATACCAAGGATTTGATAAAATAAAAAAAATAGAAATTAATGATTATTTTAAATTATCATCTAAAGAAAATAGAGAATTAGCAAATGTAAAATTAGTCGAAATCAAGTATTTAAAGAGTACAGAAAAAACGTATACAATATCTAAACTAAGCTCAGGAACTAATTTTATTGCAAATGGGCTTATTGTTGGAGTAGAACAATTAAAATAATTATGACTATATTTTTTTTGAAAAATCTAATTTAGATATGTCAATAAGAAGATATATTGGGTTAGCCGCCATCATCAGATGCTCTTAAAAATTATTACAAAAAATAAAAATAACCCCTACTACTTAATAACTATTTCTATTTTTATATTACTAAAATTTATATATACCCTTTCCACTACCAACCATCTCATTTTTATATTAAAACCAACCAGCGCTCTTATTGGACTAATCACAAACTCTAAAGGAGAATTTATAACCGAAAGTGGCTATCTTCATCAAAAACTTGCTATTCTAATTAATAAATCTTGCTCAGGATTTAACTTCTGGATATTATGTTTTACTATGCTGGCTTTTTTAACATTTCAATTTCTAGAAAAAAAAATATATAAAATTATAGCATTACCAATTTTACTCTTCATGACATATATATTAACAGTAAGTGTAAACACATCACGAATTTTATTCTCTATATTTATTGATAATACGATAAAGAATATGACAGGCTATACTAAAACAAACTGGCTACATCAAGCAGAAGGCGTATTCATTTACCTCTCATTTCTTATTATTATTTATTTATGTTTTAATTTTATACTTAAGAAAATTAGACACTTTTATGCGACATCTACTTAATCCAAAATGGCTGCTGATAGTAAATACCATTCCAACAGCTATTCTATTCTTTATATTCTGGAATGAATACACGATTATCAAAAGTCTTTTATCTGATGAAAGTATAGAAGTTTGGAAAAGCTTTGCTTCAGCTCTAGCTTTATTAGGAATACTAAATTTAACCTATGCTATTTTTCTAATTATCAAAAAAAAAGAAGTTTCTCTCCTCTATGGACTAACAGCTCTATTAACCTATATTCCATTTTTGTACCTCTATGGTTTTTATTCTGACAAAATAATCCCATTCTACGTACCACAATGGATGGTACCAAGTAATATGATTTTATATGTAGGCACTTTTATAATGCCAACACTAGGCTATTGTCTATTAGTACTAGTTACACACCTAACACCCGAAAACAAACCACAAAAACCATGGAAAAATTTTCTAATGGCTATTTCCATTCCCATTGGTTGGTATTTACTCTCACAGATTATACTTCCTTTTTGGCATCCGGTTGAATCAGGTTTCAGTATACATAGTTTAGTAATTTTTATCATTGTTGGAACCTTAATCTTCTTATTTTTCTTAACAAGAGGCATCTATGTTTTAGGTTTAAAAAAAACTAGTAGTTTGTCTAGATATAAATTAGCTTGGAAGATACCTATTGCAATTATATTTCCTTTGTTAGGCTTAGCTATAAACAATGGTCATCTATTTAATAATCTAGGTCTAACTAATACTGCCATTTTTGGAGACTTCAGTGCGAGCTGGTTTCATACTCTTGCTATTCTAAATGGAATTTTTATCTGTTTGCCAAATTCAGAAAAGAAAATATACAGATTACTCCTATTTATCGGACGCAGTATAACATTTACCTATACACTTTATTTTTTCTTAGTTTTTTTACCATTTCTCCCACTTTCTATTATTGCTATCGTTGCTATCGGAGTAGGGTTCTTAATGTTAACGCCTTTAGCTCTATTTATCATCCACATACATGAACTTTCAAATGATTTCGATTTCTTAAAAAATTTTTTTTCTAAAAAAACAATAACTATACTGTTTATATTAGGTGTTTTAATAATACCTTTTTTTATTACACTAAGCTATCTGCAAGATAAAAAAAATCTAAATGCTGCACTTGAATACATCTATACTCCGAATTATTCAAAAGAATATAACATTAATACATCCTCTCTATCAAAAACACTAAGCAAGATTAAAAAACATAGAATAAGGGAGCAAATTTTTATTCTCGGGAATCAAACGCCTTATTTATCCTCTTATTTTAATTGGCTTGTTCTAGATAATTTAACGCTATCTTATGAAAAAATCAGTACTATAGAAAAGATTTTTTTCAACATAAATTCTTTTGAGATAGGACCTGCCAACACGAAAGATTCAACTGTACAACTATCAGCTATACAATCTAATAGCCACTTTGATGAAAATCAAAATGCCTGGATAAGTCAGATTGATTTAGAAATAACAAACTATAATGAAAATAGCTGGCTCACAGACTATACAACAATTTTCACCCTTCCCGATGGATGCTGGATAAGTGATTACTATTTATATATTGGAGATAAAAAAGAAATGGGTCTATTGGCTGAAAAAAAAGCTGCCATGTGGGTATTCTCACAAATACATCATATAAATAGAGACCCTGGTATTTTACACTACCTCACCGGGAATAAAGTTGCTTTTACTGTATTCCCTTTTTCTAAAGGCGAAACCCGAAAAACAGGGATTGAACTTATTCATAAGGAACCCATTAAGTTAAACATTGATAACAACATCATCACATTAGGAAATTATTCTGAAAAAGCTAAAATCCAAACAGCTGAAAATACAACTAAACGCACTATATATATATCCTCTAAAGAAAAAGCATCATTAAAAAAAGTACAAAGAACACCTTACTACCATTTTATAGTTGACCTATCAAAAGAAAAAGAAAAATACAAAGAAGAATTTATTCAACGCATTGAAGATCTATTAAATAAAAATCTCATTAGTAAAACTAAAACCAAAATCAGTTTTACTAATACGTATACTTCCACTTTTTTATTCGACAATCATTGGAAAGAGCGCTTTAACAAACAACTCTACGAAGGTGGATTTTATTTAGACCGAGCAATAAAAAAAATATTAATTCATTCTTACACCAACATCAGCGACTCTTATCCACTAATTATAACTGTAACAGATAGCCTCTCTAATGCAATAATTGAAAATGATTTTTCAGATTTAAAAATTGCATTTCCCGAAAGCGATATATTTTATGTCCTACATAAAAATGGAAGACTAGAGCCACACTCTCTATCATCTAACCCCATTCTACCACTTTCAGATAGCCTGAACTTCATGAAGTTCAATCAACATGTATTAGCATTTCCTAATGAAAAAAATCCTATAGCTTATTTGCCTGATAATACAGAGCCGAATTTAATTTTCAAAAAAAATTCTTTCAACCTTCAAGAAACAGATCTATTAAAAAAAAACTGGCAATCAGGTGCATATCTGCAAAACGCATGGTTTACACAAATTCTACATCCGGAGTTATCCAATAAGGAATGGGCAACATTAGTACGATATAGTTTTATGTCAAAAATAATGACACCCCTCACATCATACATCGTTGTAGAAAATGATGCACAGAAAGCAATTTTAAAAAGAAAGCAAGAACAGGCTCTTTCGGGTAATAAATCATTAGATCTTGGAGAAGAACAAGAAATGACAGAGCCAAGTCTAATTCTATTAATTGCTCTATTAGGACTATTTTTATGGCTAAGAAAAAGAAAAAGACAATATACTAATTAACAAAAAATAATGATAAATTTTAATAAACTAGGTCAAACTCTATTTTTACTACTCTCTTATAATATTACATTGGGGCAACAAAATTTCTTTAATGTACCAAGCTCTGACATAACACCAAAAAATAAGTCTTTTTTTCAACAACAATTAAATATATACAACCAAGGATTACAATTCAACTCAACTTATGACATAGGCCTAGGAAAGGGATTTGAAGTTGGTATCAATTATTTAGGTTTTTCAATCGTTCAAGACACCAACTTACGCCTATTTTTTAACGATACTCTAAAACCATATAGCCCGTTCCTCATACTTAATGGACAAAAAAGATTTAGCCTAAACAATCATATTGGCTTAGCTATCGGGGGACAGTTTGGCTTTACAACCACATCAACACTAAAAGGCGGCAGCTATTGTTTTTCCAATTTTATATATAATAATGAAGCTATCGATTTAAAAACAATCCTAGGTCTATACTGTGCTTCAAATTCTTTTTTTGGAGAAGGAGATAGACTTATTGGAAAAAGTTTAATTGGGGTTCAAGCAGGCTTAGAAAAATCTATCATTAAAGATAAAATCTTATTTCAAGCAGATTTTATAAGCGGCCAGCATAATTTTGGAGAATTAGTAATTGGCGGGGCCTATTTCCTTACAAAAAATTGGATACTATCTGCAGGTTATCAAATACCAACTTTCTCAAGTAGCAGTGTAAATAGTATAGTTCTTGAACTCACCTATAGTCCTAAAAAATAAACATTATTCTTAATTTTTATAATAAACTTGCAATCATAATAAGCCTTTAATTAAACATGTTAAATAAAATTTCTTCCATTCTTGCTATTATCTTGTTTTTTGCTTTATCAAAAAGCTGCATTTCTGATTACATGAAAGGTGGAGATAATAAAGCTATCTCAAACTATGAAAGAATGCTTTTTGACAACTCTACAACACTAGCTGAACTGTATCCTGAATACAAAGAAGTAACCGTAAAAATAATGCGTGTCCCAGTTAAACATTATGAGTTTAGATATAAGTTTTATGTAGATAACATGGAATATGAAGGAGAGCACTCCTTTGACGATATACCAAAAACCAGCTTCGTTAAAATATATTACTTAAAAAAAGATCCCCATTTTAATTGCGTTAATCCAGATGAAAAACTAAAAATAGAAAAGGAGAAAAATTCTTCAAAAAATGATTTATACTGGGGTATTGGCTGGGGTGTTATGTTCTTTTTGAGCCTATTAATGTTTATCCAAGAACTTAAAAAAAAGAAGTCAACGGAAGACTAACACAAAAATATATTTAGTGTATAATCTCATACAGCCTTATCGGATTATTGTTAAATGAGGAGCAATCCATTATTTTATCATTCTACTTTATTTATTATCCTTTTATTAATATCTTTACGAGAAATAGTTTACTGTATTAATTATGAAAAAAATACTATTTGCCTTTAAAATAATTTTGTTTTTTATAGGGCTATCTCCTCTTTTTAAATCGTATTCTCAACAAAGTTCAAACATAGAGCCCGAAAAAGTCATATTTCCTTCTTTAGATGGACTACCCATTACTGCACTCCTCTATGAAAAAAATAATCATGCACCCGTGATTTTACTTTGCCATCAAGCAGGATTTAATAAATTTGAATATGTCAAAATTGCTCAAACACTAAATGAAAAAGGATTTACATGTTTAGCTATTGATCAACGTTCAGGCTCAGCTATGGGTGAGGAGTTTAATGAGACTGCACTAAAAGCAAAAGAATTAGGAAGACCAACAGGTTTTCTAGATGCTGAACAAGACATTCAAGCTGCTGTTAATTTTGCCTCTACCCGATATGATAAAAAAATAATTCTTTGGGGAAGTTCATACTCTTCTACATTGGCATTATATCTTGCAATTGAAAATAAAAATATTGCAGCAGTAGTTGCTTTTTCACCAGGCGATTATTTTGACAAAGAAAAAGGGTCTTTAAAAGAAAAGTTAAAAAATCTAAATAAGCCAGTATTCATTACATCATCAAAAGACGAATCTACAGACATCACAAACCTATTAGAATATCTCCCCATAAATGATACTAAAACACAGTTTATACCACAATCAATAGGCGAGCACGGTTCTAAAGCACTATGGAAAACGGATGAAAACAATGAAGAATATTGGATAGCAATAAATCATTTTCTAGAAAAAATAAAAAAAATAAATTATTCTAAATAATGTTTGATGATATAAATCAAACTAAGCAGGAGTCTTATTAAAAAACTTAATCTATCAAGCCTTTAATAACACTAGCATCAATCATCTAGTATTTTATCATCCCATTTCATTTATTGTTTTTTTATCAATATCTTTATCGATAAATAGTTTGTTGTACCATGAAAAAAGCACTGCTTACAAATAGCCTTTGTTTCTTC
>CAYQLY010000019.1:0-14102 GCA_964418605.1 uncultured Cytophagales bacterium | reverse complement strand
GACGTTACCGCGACGTCTAGTCGCGACCTGTAACGCCGGCGGCGCGGGCAATCACAGGGTCCGCGCGGGGACGACGTTACCGCGACAGCCACGGCATGTCCGCGCTCGCGACGCACGGCATTCATCACAGGGTCCGCGCGGGGACGACGTTACCGCGACGAGGCGGGGACGACCCTGAGAACTTAGGCCCCGCTCGGCAAGGCGACATCACAGGGTCTGCGTGGGGACGACGTTACCGCGACCGCAGGGTGTTGGCGACGGGCGCCTCGCCACCACACAAACAGGAGTCAAATATATGATTTTGCTTTCGCTGTGCGAGGGAGTGGGCTGCAACGTGCGCGACCACTGCTTGCGTTACGCCGAGTTCGTGCGGCTGTGGCCCGACGTCATGTGGGACCGATCGGCGCTGCCGCCGCCGCACATTGACGGCGCAACGTTTGTCGCCCCAGCCAATCCTGGCGAGCTTTGCGTGGAACTGATTCCGTTGGAGTAATAAAGGTAACAACTTACTTGGCTCATCAGAATAAATCCCATTTTGGGAATCTTTGCAAACCTGCCGGTAAGGTAGTTGACTCATCATAATCGGTCGATACAATTTGAGGTAGAAAGGAATAAATACCATGACCGCTTACTCCGAAACAAAGAAACTGATTGCCGCCCGCGACCGTATGCTGCGTGATGCCTACCACGGTCGGAATGGACTGTCGATGACTGAAAAGGAACGAGCCGATTACAAGGCCATGATGGACCGCGCGAAAGCGGCAAGGAGAATCTCGCGTGGATGCTAAAGCAATCGAACAGAAGTGCCTTGATAGGCTCCGCGAGCTTTACCCAGAGCCGTGGTTTGTTTGGTGGGGAATTGCCGCCGGCGAACATTGCGGCACAGCCCAAGCGCACGTAATGCCCCACGGCGAGCGTGTTATCAGCGTGCCGGTGTCGGATGACATGCCGATTACTGAATTGCTGGAATTTCTGGAAAAGGCCCCGGTTGTTGATTCTGAGGCGAGCCTTGCCCAGAGCGGGAACTACGTTGCCGACGAATCCGTTCGGCCAAGGGTCATTTGGTTTAACAACGGTCGAGTAGTGCGACTCGTTAATCCCGATGGGCAAGAGCCATATCTGTCGGTCGGCACTGACTTCCACACCAAGGATAAGATTTTCTTCTAAGCCATGAACGACAGCCCTAAAACTCTGCTTGAAGCGGTCCGTTATTTTTCCGACCAGAAGGTTTGCTTTGAGCACATGCTGCAAGCCAAGTGGCCACTGTCCAATCCGACCTGCCCGAAGTGCGGCAGTGAGCGAGTTGGCGTTATCCGCTCTCGGTCGATGCTCCAATGCAAAGACGTGAAGTGCCGCAAGCAGTTTAGCGTCAAGGTGGACACAATTTTCGAGGATTCCCCATTGGGGCTCGACAAGTGGTTCGTCGCTATTTGGTGCATCGCCAACGCCAAGAATGGAATCAGTAGCTACGAAATAGCTCGCGCCCTTGGCGTCACCCAGAAAACCGCGTGGTTTATGATGCACCGAATCCGCATGGCCATGAAAGCTCGCAGCTTCCGCAAGCTGGCAGGGACCGTGGAAGCCGATGAGACGTTCATCGGTGGTCGGTCCAAGAATATGCACCGTAGCAAGCGAGAACGCCGCATCCGGGGCCGTGGTGCGGTTGGCAAGGCAATCGTCCAAGGATTGCTTGAACGCGGTGGCGAAGTCAGAACCGAGATGGTCGCGAGTACGGATGACCTGACGCTCGCAACTAATGTGCGTCGCCACGTCAAATTCGGCTCGCATGTCTTTACCGATGCCGCCCCGGCCTATGGCGGATTGAGCCTCAATTACTTCCACAAGTGGGTTGACCACATTCGCAATTACGCCATCGGCGAAGTACACACAAACGGCCTTGAAAACTTCTGGGCATTGCTCAAAAGAGCATTGCACGGCACGTATGTCAGCGTGGCCCCGTTCCATTTGGAACGCTACCTGGACGAACAGGCGTTCCGATATAACGAGCGGAAGGAATCTGACCAGAATCGCTTTTACAACGTATTGTGTGCCGTCACCGGCAAGCGGCTCACTTGGCGAGTCCTGACTGCCCAAAACGACGCTGGATTTATGGGGTTGAAGTAATGCCACAAGATGATTGGGACCGTGCGGCTGCGATAAAGCGAGGCGAAGGCGACTGGCCGGGTTACGACACACTGAAGGCATGGATTCAGAGAACGCCCAAAACGATGCTGCCAGCGTTGATGATGCAGATGGTCGCGTCCTGCCTCCATGAAAATGTCTTTGTTGAGGGCGGTTTGATTCGCTTTGTTGAGCGATGCGAGGCCGATTGGAATAAGCCTGGTCACGGTGCTTTAAGAGAGGATTGAATGATGCCACGGAAGCCAAAAGGACTGACTGAGTTTGAAAACCTACTGCGACCACTAACAGGAGTGACCAAAGAGCAACTAGACCGCGAAATCGAAAAGGACGCCAAGCGGAAAGCCGCGAAGCGAAAGAAACGAAAGCCGAAAAAATAGAAGTGGTTAGCATGGCCGCTCGGTTTATAGTCGCGTTTGATGAGCCAAGTAAGTTGTTACCGTAATAAAAATGCAAATTGAATGCGACGACTACGGCTACCCGGCCGAGGCCTCGCTGGACCGCATTCAAGAGGCGCGCCCTTGCACGCGCGAGGACTGCCGCGAAATCCTGGAGGCCGTCCGCGCCGCTTGGCGTTACGGCAGCGCGAAAGAGGATGGCGGCGTTTACCGATTCGCGACGGGCGGATGGTCTGGAAACGAAGCGATGATCGTTGCGATGCATCAGAATGGCGTCTTCAGCGGAATCTGCTGGCGCGCGTCGATCACCGGCGGCCTGCATATCTACGAATTACCTGGCGCCGTCAAGGAATGGCAGTTCGACGAGCGAATCGTCGAGCGCGAGTCGGAGAAATAAGATGTCGACAGCCAAATTGAAATCGCCGTTTCCTTACTTCGGCGGCAAGAGCCGCTGCCGAGCGAGCGGGGCTCGCGAGGGATAGGCCATACCCGCCGGACGCATGATGCCGAGGGCGGGCAACACACGAAAGGAAGAGACAAGCATGAATATTTACGTCGCCTCATCGTGGAAAAACGAGCACCAGCCAGTGGTCGTGGAAATGCTTCGAGCGCTCGGCAACGAAGTCTATGACTTTCGCCAGCAGTATCGCGAGGCGTTGAGACACACACTCGCCCGGAACGGATTTTACTA
This sequence comes from uncultured Cytophagales bacterium, assembly GCA_964418605.1. Lineage (GTDB taxonomy): Bacteria > Bacteroidota > Bacteroidia > Cytophagales > Cyclobacteriaceae > CAYQLY01. The sequence continues at coordinate 10,874 of CAYQLY010000019.1, read as the reverse complement.
CGACATGCAGGCACTGAGGAAATGCCAAGCTTGCGTCCTTGTGCTGCCGTCAGGCCATTCGGCGTCGTGGGAGTTCGGCTGGGCGTGCGGTAAGGGCAAGTGCGGAACGGTCTACATGCCCGAGGCGTGCGAGCCGGAGTTGATGTACGCCGACTACCCAATTCAAACGACGATGCCCGAGTTGTTGTCTTGGGCAGTGGAGATATCCCGACATATCTCGTATGCCGCCGAGTGAGGCCCCAGCATCGGACCAGAGAGGAGACTTTCGCATGTGTAATTTTTTGTCGGCCGTGGCTCTGCCGAACGGAGAAATCAAGTGGCACTGGGCGCTCGACTCGCACAGCGATATCGTGCGGTACTACGGCCTGCGCGACGACGCCGAAAACCTCTTAGTCCAGCGATTCGCGAAGGTCGAACTGATACCCGACTGGTCCGATCCAGCCGACGAAGCGCGGTGGAAATTCGAGATCGACGAACCAACTAAGCCGGCCTGGTGGGATGGCGTGGCGGAACGTGTCGAAGAGACGATGAGGCGAATTCTCCGCGCTCGCATCTTGAAGACCGGCCGAACCGACATGATTCTCGATGACGTGTGGGTCGTGTGTGGAGACGCGGAAATTGGCGAGATGCGGTCGGGTCGGATTGTCAGAATCATGAGCGGGAACATCGGCGAGGTCAGGGGCGGGAACATCGGCGAGGTCAGGGGCGGGAACATCGGCGAGGTCTGGGGCGGGAACATCGGCGAGGTCTGGGACGGGACCATCGGCAAGGTCGTGGACGGGACCATCGGCAAGGTCTGTGGCGGGACCGTCAACGTCAGTGGCGGGATTGTCAGCAAGGTCTGGGGCGGGACCGTCAACGTCAGTGGCGGGACCATCGTGAGAGACTATCGCACCCGAGCGTCATCCCAAGCGACCCGCGAGACGAGCAGCGAGAAGCCGTGAACGAGCACGCCAATTACGTCCGCCGAGCGGCTGGCGATGTTGCCGCGACTGGGTTGAGCGATAACATGCGAAAGGAATCCCATGCTCGAGCCGCCGGACCGCCGCGCAATTCGCGACAGGCTTAATCCGTGGTCCGAGCACAGGCACTGTCGCGACAAAATCGACGAGCGGGTCCGAGATCTCGCCGACTACTGGGGAGCGAAGATTGCCATTCAGCTCGCGATCGGCAACGTCGCGGCAGCGTCGGAGCAGGTTTTGTCGGCTGCCCGCGAGATCGAACTAGCTCGCCAACCCGTCGTCGCGACCAAAGACGACCTGATCGTCGACTTGTTCCCGACCCGGGTCGCAAACGCTTTGGCGGCCGCGTTCGCAGCGACCAGGCTTGCCGACCTGGCCGCCGTCAGCGAAAGCGACCTGCTGCGCGTGCCGAATCTCGGCTACCACACGGTTAGCCGAATCCGACATGAATTGACGCGAGTCGGTCTCAGTCTGGCCGACGAAGACGGCCCAAAGCCACCCACAAGACACCCGCACTAACCCCGATAGGATTTTCCGCCATGCCGCAGAGAATCGAACTCTCAGAACTCCAGTCAGGCCGGATCGGCGGCGCCACGCTTGTCGTTGCTCACGCGCGCGCCGGAAAACTCGTCGCTTTCCTGGCGACGGTCGACGGCGACGGAATCGTCGATTCGCGACAAGACTGTCTCGATGCCGCGCAGCGTTTTCGGGCCCTGCACGACCGAGCTACACTTGACGCCAAACGGAAAGCCCACAAGAATGGCAGCAAACAGGACATCCGCCGCGTGGGCCAATACAACGAGCGGCCGACAGCCGTACACACGATCGCCGACGACGACTTGCGGCCCTCGACGATCCCTAGCCCGCCGGCCGATATCGTTGACACCGAACCTCTCGAACCGAACGACCAGTCACCCGACGTCTAGTCGCGTCGACAATCAGCAACCACGACGACCGCGAGGGCGCCCAATGGCGGGCGCGGAATAGATCCTGCCGCCCCTCGGGATCAGGCTTGCGGGCCGATCCGGCAGGCGTTCGGTTGCTCATCCGCCCGGCCGCGTGCGCCGCTTCGGACGCCGTCGCGCAGCGATGCTCGACAGAGCGTTTGAAATTCTTCAGCGGACCGCATGACCGCAGCCACACCAGCCACTGCCAGCGACCGCCCGCAACTGTGGTGCGTCCTGTGGCAAGCGATCGAGACTGGACTCTACCGCGTCTGGACACGCAACGACGGCACGCAGGCTGTCGCCGCGACGCTCGCCGAGGCAGAATCTCACCTGGCGGAAGCCGCTGCAACCATCGCCCGTCAGTCCCGTTGCAGCAATTTGGCCGCGGTCGATTTGCGGCTCTGTTACTGCGGCCCGAACACGCTCAGGAATGCCTAACATGCCTGCGGAATCTTTCAGGAACGCGATGCAAGAACTCGTCGCGGCTGTCGACATCGGTCGCGCCGACGGCGAACTCTCCGTCGCCGAGATCGAGGTCATACTCGTCAAGGCGGTCGAGACGCTGGCCCCTGTGGCTGCCGCGGTCCGCGGCGACGAGGCCGCCATCGTCGAGCTGGCGGAAGACGCCGTACTCGCTGCCCACGAAGCGATCGACCGCCTGCGCGACGGCCGCGTGCTGAAGCGCCAGGCTGCGAAGACGGCCGCTTCGTTCGTCATTCCCTGGCTGGTCGAGCAAGTTTCCAAGAGCTCGCGGCCGGCGATTGAAGCCGTCGACGAGCACGTCCTTCCGTACACTCAGTTGGCCGAGCAGGTCTTGCACGCGTTCAACGCTTCGATCCGCTGACAAAGACCGTCCATGGCCGAGCCGCCGCGACTCCTGACGACTGACGACATCCTTGACGCGATCGTCGAGGGGTGCAACCTGACGTCGGCCGATGCTTCGCGTGTCCGCAGTGCGAGTGCAGCCCGTCGTCTGGCGGCGCGAGTCTACCGCCGCTACCGAGACGCCGGCGGCGACATGACCGACCGCTCGGCACTGGTCGAGTGGATCAAGGCGAATTTGCCCCTGATTCTCCAAATTTTGATCGCCCTGCTGCTATGAGCTGTCGACCGCTTCAGGTTGTCTTCGGCTGCCTGCTGTCGCTGGCTGCGCAGGGGGCGTTTGCGCAGGTCGTCGTTCCGGCGACGATCCCGGCAGGCCGGCTGATCTACCTGGACGCCGAGCCGCCGGCCTCGGGCAAGGTGGTGAGCCAACGCTGGTACGTCTCGCCGTCTGTCGATGTCGGCGAGGGAGACCTGACCGCAGCCCGGCCAGTCGTCACGGCCCCCGTTGGCCGACACGAAGTCCAGCTGGTGCGGGTCGTCGAGGACGGCGAGTCCCTGCTCCCTGAGCTCTGGGAATCGTCTTTCACGGTCGGACCAGCCGAGCCGACGCCGGCCCCTGACCAACGACTCGCAACCCTGGTCGACGCCGCGACGGCCGAGCGACTGGCCGCGAGCTACCGCGCCCTGGCGGCAATCGTGCGAACGGGCGGAGACAAGACCGTTGGCGACTTTCGCGCCCGCCACGCAGCCGGCATGAGGGCCCTCGGGCTGGCTGGTCACGGGGCTGAATCGACCGTCGAGCGGCGGCTGGCTGCGGTCCTTGGCGACGATGACGCGCCACTCGACGCAGACAAACTCGGTGGCGAACTGCTGGCCCTGGCGGCCGAGTTTTCCGGCTCGGCTCCGACGCCGGTAAACACCGTACAGCCCGACCCCTCGCTGGCAGTTGTCCTGCCCGGCGCGGCACCCGGCGTCCGGGCCACGATCATCGAGGAAACCGACCGCCGCGACGATCTACCCGCCGGCCAGCTTGACCAGATTACGTCGTCGGCCCCGGGGAGCGTTCGCGCCACACTGCGAGCCGTGGCCGCCAAGCTACCTGACGGGACGCCGGAAGTGTTCGTCCTCGATGATGATCTTCCGGGGACTGGCCTGCCGGCCTACTGGCGTCGGGCCTGGGAATCGCGACCACGCGACCCGGCATCGCTGCCCTGGCTGATCCTAGCCAACGGCGAGCGAGGCTACGCTGGCCCGCTTCCTGCGACGCGTCAAGAGACGCTGGCGATCCTGGCTCGCGTGCAAACGCCCGTGGCGGCTGGGGGTCGACAATGAGCGGGCTCTACCGCAATGAACGCGTCTACGACGAGGCGGCGGCCGACAAGCTGTTCTCCGGTCATGGCGTGGCTGTTTTCCGCGGCGCAATCTACTACCTTTCGGCCTTCGCGCCACGGGCAAAGCAGCTGGACGAGTTCCGGCTCTGTTCGGTCTCGTTTGCTGACTCCGGCTTGACATTGATCCCACGGTCTGAGTGGTCGGCCCGAATTCAGGACCAGATTGCCCGCAAGGCGCGCGTGAGCGACTATTGCCAGTTCCCGGCCTACGACCAGTCATCGACAAACTACTGTTGGTACAATTGCGTCGCGCAGGCGATGACCTGCCAACGACTGATACAGGGCCTGTCTCTCCGAATTCTGTCGGCGGCCTCGGGCGCGGCCCAGATCAAGCGAGGGCGAAACCAGGGCGGCTACGTCTTTGACGCCGTCAAGCACGCGCAGACATCCGGCCTCGCGACCGTCGAACTGTGGCCCAACGCCGACCGCGACTACCGTCGCCGCGAGACGGCCGACGTGACAGCGAGCCGCGCCGAGAATAAATTGGTTGAAGTTGTCCGCTGTGAGACATTCGACGAATACGCCAGCGGTCTGCTTGCCACGCTGCCAGGATTCGGCGGCTGGAACGCCCGCCGTCATGCCGAGATGCTCGCTGACCTGGTCGAGATCGAGCCGGGTTCGTTCGGTCTGCGGCTGCGCAACAGCTGGGGAGCGAACTTCGGCGCCAAAAACGACGACGGATTCGGCGGATTTCACGTTTTCCGCGAAGGGGCTGGTCGCAAGAGCGAGGCGACGCCAAGCTACGGCGGCCTGATCCGCAGCGTCACGACAGGCACGATGGGGGTCGCAGGATGACCACACGTCACAGCCTGGCGGCCCACGTCGTCGCGTCGCTGCTGGTTGCTGCGGCCTCGGCCGACGATCTCGACATGACGGCGGCCTGGGCGTTTGCGGCCCTAGCTTCGCCCGCGTCGATCGTCGACCGTTCGCCGAAGCAAGCAACGCCATTGCGCGCGACCGTGCGAGTCGCGACCTACGACGGCGATACGATGACCGGCGTTGGCACGGGGACCGTGGTCGCTGCTGACGCGTCTCAGGCAATCATCGTCACGGCGGCTCACGTCGTCGCGCCGAGCGACAGCCCGTCATTCCGCATCGCTGTTGAGTCGTTCGACGATACTGGCGTCGTCGCGCGAACCTGGACCGCCAAGACGGAATCGATCGACGAGGACGCCGACGTCGCGATTCTCTCCGTTGCCGGCCCGACAGGCTTGCCAACGGTGGGCGTGCTCGCGTCGCCTCGCGACCTGCGCCGCGGACAGGCGGCCCTCTCGGTCGGATGCTCGAACGGTATGCCGCCGACGGTCGTCAGTCACGTCGTCCGCTCGACTGGTCGTTATTTGTCCACGCGCGGGGCAGGGCTTGTTTCGACGCAACCGGGCAGCGTCTCGGGTCGCTCGGGCGGCGGGCTATTCGTGGGCGGAAAGCTCGCGGGCGTCTGTTCCGGCTCGACTGACAGCGAGTCATTCTTCGCCTCGGTCGACGAGGTCCGCCAGTTGCTCGACCCGTTGTTGGCCGCGTCGTCACCAGATCAAGCAAAACCAGACCAGGGTATCCGCTGGGTTACGTCAGCGACGGCGGCAGCGTCGCCGAAGCCCGACTGGTGGCACGTCAGCGACCCCGTTCCCGGCCGCTGCGCTCCGTGCGACGCTACGCGACCAATGCTCGAGGACCCGGCCGTCATCGAGGCGTCGTCGCAATTCGACTGCGTGCAGGCCAGCGGACCGGGGCCGCTGCCCGGGGACATTTTCCGTTCGCCTGACGAACGTCGCGTCTGTCGATTCCACGGCGCGCCGGCGACAGTCGCCGAGTTTGTCGACCGATTCACCCTTGCCCGTGACTTGGTCGGTAGCCAACGGTCCGCCGTGAGTGCCGGCGACCAGCCAAGCGGGGCGGCAACTGCTGAACTGCCGCCCCCGTCTGCTCCAGCCTTGTCCGCCGCCAGGGCTACAACCACGGCGCGGCGGAATCTTTCCACCACCCCACCCCGAGAACCCAAACCATGAATCGCATGACCATTCTGGCGGCCGCGTGCGCTGTCGCCATGTCGTCGTCCGCGTCGGCCCAGTGCCGTGACGGTCTCTGCCTGAAAGCAGGCCAGCCGGTACGCAATGCGGCGAGGATCGCTGTCGTCGCGCCGGCCAAGATCGCCAAGGGAGCCGTTGTCGGCGCGGCTCGGGTCGCCAAGGGCGCGGCTCGCGTCGCCGTCAAAGCCCCCATTGTCGTCGTCCGCGGCGTCGCCCGTGGCGTTTGCGCGGCGGCTGGTCGACCTGTCTGCCGGCCCGCGTGTCGGCAGCCTGCGTGCCAGGTTCAGCGACGATACCTGACGCCCCGCTGCCGCTGCCAATAACCCCGAAAGGCTGGTGATCCCCATCTACGCCGCTGGCGGCCCTCGCGCCGCCGGCGGCTGTCACCGCACCGAGACCGACATCAGAGACCATGCTACACCCGATCATCGCCCAGTCTGTTGAACCGACCGAACGACAAATCCGCGCCGCCGAAGTCGTCGCGGAAAAGGTCGCCGAAGTCATGCAGACGACCAGCAAGACGAACCCGGCCGACACGCTGGTTGTGTTGCTGGTCGTCGTCGGGATGGTCGTTGGCGTCGTGCTCGTGCGACTCGTGCTACACCACCTAGCGACGTCGGCCGAGCGGACAGAGAGGGTGACCAAGACCTACCTCGATGCCGAACGCGTTGGCCGTGCCGAGTGCCACGCTCACGGCGAGCGGATGGCCGAGGCGATCTCGCACGTGGCGAATGATTTGAAGACCGTCAGGGATGATTTTCGCGGCGTGCATGACGATTGGCGGCGCGGCATCGACGAGGTCCGCGAGGCCTTACGCAAGACGAGTCACTGATGCCATACGACCTTGAAGCCGACATCGGCCTGACGCCATACAGTCGCGAAGCGGCGACGACCAACGCACTGCGCCTTCAGGCGGCGCTCGACGCAGCTTGCCCGCGCGGCGACTTCGCGGCCGAGCTCGTCGCGCGTGGTCTGACTGGCGGCTGGTCGGGGCCCGTGCTGAAAACAATCGAGGCGGCTGGCAAGGATTTCTATTTCGACCGCACAATCTACGGCACGGTCCGCGACGGAGGATTGACGATCGTCGGCGCGGGCGGCGGCGTCGTGGCGGGCCTGCGTACGGGCGGCCTCTCGATCTCTCCAGGCCCTGCCGAACAGATTGGCGCCGTGACGCGGTTTGTTTGGACCAAGACGCCGACGACTGCGCTGCTGGCGATCGACCCATCGCGGCAATTCTCGTGGCTGTTCCGGGGCACGGGCGGCGGTTTGTCGGGCGTTCAGTGCTACGGGACCGTTACGCCGGGAAACATCTGGTCGGATGACTGGCTCGTCGCATGGTCGTCGACCGACGGCGGTACGAAAATCCAGTTCTCGACTTCGCCGAGTTTTTCATGGACGCATAATTTTGCGGTCGGCGACGTGATCCGAGTCTACGCGGCTGATGCGCCAGCGACTGACCCTGGGTTGAAATCGGAGGTCGCTGGCCCGTTTACTGTCACGGACGTTACAGCGACGACGCTGAAGATAGCCGCTGTCTCGACGACTGGTTGGGCGACGCCGAATGTTTACATTCGCAAGAATCGATTTCCAGTGTGCATTGGGATCGAAGGGCGATCGGATCCGCCGACGGGGAAAATGGCGTTCCGCGACCTGGCGCCGCACAATTACGACCTCGCAGTCCTCTGCCTGCCGGGGTATTATCCGTCGCGCACGGCAGCGCTGACGTCGGGGCTGTCGGGCAACTCAGTGACGCTGACGGCAACGACGGCCCATCGCGTCGCCGACGGGACTGTGACGCTGCTCTGGGACTCGGGGGCGTCGCTCGGGTCGTGCGTCGGCACGGTCGACGCCACGTCGGGCGTGGCTGCCATGTCGTTCGTGCGCGCTTCTGGCGACTCGCTGCCGGCCAACGGGACGGCCGTGACGATCCTCGGCGCCGCCTCGGCGGCCCGCGTCGACGTCGGCAGCGGATCGATGGGCGAGCACGCGGACGAAACATCCTGGCACGACCTGCGCTGCGGCCGGGTCGGCGGAATCTTTCGGTCGGACAACATTCAGTGCCTCGGCCACACGTTCTACGGCGAGACGGCCGGGATTGTGGATGTGGATGGCAGCTATTTCCATTTCAACCGCGGCGGCCTGGCGTCCGTGTTCGGCTCAGTGCTGGTTTACCCGCGCGCCTGCAAGGTGTTGCGCTGCAACCACCTCAGTCAGAATACGTACGTATTCCGCCTCGACCGAGTCGACGTTGACGGCGATCCGGTCGACGGAGCGAAGGGCAAGTATCTGCTGTACTGGGACGACCAGGCCGGCGACGCGACGGGCTTTGCACCGGTCGTCGAGATCGTCGCAAACGTGGCCGACGATGACGCGTCGGCCTACGACCCCGAGAAGCTGGTCTACCTCGGCGCTGATGGCAATCGTGTCTCGTCTCGCAATATCCGGCTGACCGTCAACAATCGGCAGTCAACCCCGCCGGACGGTATGGTCTGGGTGACAAGCTCGGGCGGCCAGTCGTTCCTTCGCGAATTCTCGGCGACGGCCGAGACCGTGCAAACGCCGCTTGCCGGGATCGTCGCTGCAGCGCAGGCGGCGGGCTCCGGCGGCTCGCAGTCTGGCGGCGCAGCGACAAGCCTCAACAACCAGGGTGGCGACGTGACAACGGAACTTGGGCCGATTCAGATCTCGACGCCGGGCCAACGCGTCAACTGCGTTCAAGGCGTCACGCTGGCCGCTGGCGATTCGATCGTCGCCGGCTCGATCGTGGCTGGGGCCTCGCCTGCCGGGCTGTCGGTTTCGGCGACGTCAGTCAGCACGGACGACCTGACGATCGCCGGGGTCGAGTATCCCGCCGGGAGCGTCATCTACTACACCCTGACTGCTGTCGACGGCATGACGGCGACGACAGGATCTGTGACGTTCGACTTCGAGACGGAGTCGGGCGAGCAGCTGGGAATCACGAAAGACGTGGCGATCTCGCGGCGAATTCGTTCGCGATAACGACGCGACAATCAGGCAAATAGGGCAAGGGTATCGACAATGGCGAAAACGCTCAATCAAGCGATTATCGACGGAACGATTACCGTTGGCGGTCAACTCTTCACGCAGGTCGCGTCAGGACACGTCAAGTCCGCGTCGGGGTTGACGATCGAGCCGGCCCTCTCGGGGATTTCGGCCTTGACCCTGACCGGCGGCACTGTGACGGCGAGCGCGCCGCTGATTAGCGGCACGCAGACCTGGAACAGCGGCGGCGTATCGTTCAGCGCGGCGACAATCGACGTGACGGACACGGCCAGCGCGAGCGGATCGAAACTGCTGGACCTACGAGTGGGCGGCTCTACGCGATTCGCCGTCAGTAAAGACGGCGCCCTGAGTCTGCTGGACACGATTTTGACTCGCGACGCGGCTAACATTCTGGCCCAGCGAAATGGTACGACCGGGCAGACGATGCGAGTGTACGGGACCTACACTTCGGCGACGACGCAGACTCACGGCTATATCGCCGGCGCGGCGTCATCCGTGACGTTCGGCGCCGAGAAGCTGTCGGCTGGCGTCGCGCAGCGATCAGACGTCGCTATCAAGACCAGCTCGGACGGCGCGGTCTACGCGCAAAATTCCACGAACAGCGGCAACGCTCGCGGCGCGTATGCGATGGACCTACAGAATTATCGAGGGCAAGCTACGCACGTCGCGTCTGGCAGCGGCTCGTCGCTGTTGGGCGGCTCCAACAATTTAGCGAGCGGATGGACATCATCAGTGATTGGGGGCGACGCCAATCAAGCGACGGCCAACGCCGCAATTGTGTTGGGCGGTCAAGACAACGTTGCAAGCGGCGATCAGTCTGCCACGGTTGGCGGTCGTTACGCGAAAGCTCGCGTCGCTGGCAGCGTCATGACAGGCGCGCCGCAATCGACAGGCACGCAAATCAAGAGCAATCTATCCACTTCGTTCCAGAGCGGACACATTGCGTTTGTTGGCGTGTCCACAACGGCGTCGCCGACGACAATCCTTACGGTTTCGATGCTGGCGAGCCAGACGATGGCATGCGAGCTGCATTTGTGCGCGCAGCTGGGCGACCAAACTAAGATCGCGTACTTCAAGAGACGATTCGTGATTACTCGCAATGGTTCGAACACAACGGCGCTAGTCGGATCCGTGCAAACCGTTGGGACAGACATCGGGACAAACTCCGGCGCGCCGCCGGCTGGTTGGGCGGTGACGATCACGGCGGACGACGCAGCGGAAACCATCAAAATCCAGGGCACAGGCGAAGCGGGCGCGGTGACGTGGAGCGGTCGATTGAACGTCCTGGAGGCGCCGGGGACTTACGAGTTTTAGTTTACGAGTTTCAGATAAAGGGGACACGTATATGCCGATTAACTTACCGCCGATTCCGCCGAGAATAGACGAACACGCGACGCGAGCGGACGACATGGCCCGCGCGTGCGTCGCGCACATCGAGTCGATGGCTGAATTTTATTCTCAGATCGCGAACATGCTGTGGCGCGTTCCTGGCTACACCACGGCCGACGCGCAAGCGGTGCTCGACGCGATGCCGACTGGTCTGCCAGCGCAAGCAGGTTTTCTGCTTCATTATCTTGTCGGGCAGTCGCTCGCGCAGCTAGGCGCGGCGATGCCTGGCGCTATCGACGTAGAGATCGTCGAGAGATCGCCCGTGCCGTACACGGTCACGCCCGAGGGGCGGATTGTGCTCGATGGGTC
>CAYQLY010000018.1:21147-24914 GCA_964418605.1 uncultured Cytophagales bacterium | reverse complement strand
GTCAAGCCCTAGGCGCTAAATGCGCTCGCTGCGACCAATCGCATCGGTTCGGAAAACTTCTCTCTGATGATGTCGCCCTCCTCGCGGGAGAGCGTCCCGACCAGCGTCGGGACGACGCGGGCGAACGGCGACCCGTTCGTCGACTGCGCCTTTTCGAGAGCGAGCGAGACGACAGCTCTGTAGTAGGGGATGCCTACCTTGGTCATGGCGATGATGAACTGCTGCCAGTTCTTGAGCGATCCAGGTTGCACCGTGACCACCAGCGGCAACGGCTCGTCGCGTCGCAGGACGTACAATACTCGCTGCTCTTTGGCGGCCTTGCCGACCCCATCCTTGCCGCTCCCCCATTGGCACTGGGGCAGCTTTTCCCAGTCGTATTGTCGTTCGCCGATCTTCGCTTCCGCGATCGACGCGAGAAACTCGGGGGTCGCGTTGTCGGCGACCAGTCTCGCTGTCTTGAGGTCGTGCGAAACGAGCAATGGAAGCGAACCATCCTCCGCTTCGGCCTTCGGCCAGACTATTCCGCGAGCGCACTGATATACCAGAATGCCTTCGATCGACTTAGCCGCCTCGTCGCCGGCGATGTTCGGGACGAGCCACGTCGTCGACCCGCCAGTCGGGATCGCGACGCGAGTCAGGTCGCTTTCTCGGAGCGACGCTCCCTCGCCCATGTTCGCAGACATCGCTTCCATGATCTGGCCGCCGTCTTGCAGGGCAACATAGTCTTTCCGGGCTTCGATGGTCGCTAATGCGGTACTCATTTGCAGGTTCCTTGTGGCTTAGTGAAAGTGAAACAGAACACAGAACTACGATTTGCGGCTTCGGATTGCCGCCGCTTGAAAGACGTTGACCTTGTCCGCGATCTCCGCCGGCAGCCCCTCCGGCGAATCGAGTCGTTCCTTGCACCACGACTTGAATCGCTGCGGTTGCACGACAATCATTTCCTCAAGGTCGTTGTCGCGAGCCCAGGCGACCAGCTCGCCGCGAAACTCCGGCTTTGCGTTGGCGTACTGTTCGACGCGGAGATAAACGGACCGCCCATCGACGTTGAGCGACTGAACGCCGCTCGTGGCGAACTGCTCGACGAGTCGCTTTTCGACGACTGAGCGCGCCGCTCGCGCTCGGTCCGCCGCCTCGGAGAGTTCTGCAATCTCGGCGTCAAGTCGCAGCAGTTCCTTGAGGTCGGCGAAGTCGACTTGCGTCGTCGTCGGTTCGAGAGATTCCAGTGCGTCGCACATGATTTCACCTTTTGATCGTAGAAAGGACCTCTTGAACGACTTCTTGTCGCTTTTCGAGCGCCCGATAAACCGCCTCGTCGACAGTCCCTTCGGCGACGAAATGCAGAAACCGCACGGGCCGCGTCTGACCCGGGCGATGCAGCCTCGCCCGCGACTGGAGATAGTCGCCGAGCGAGAATCCGAGTGAGTAGTAGACGCCGAGCGCCGCCCGTGTCAAGTCGATGCCGACGCCGCCGGCTTGAATTTGCACGCCGGCCACGTCGACGCCGGACGCCATGCAGGCGTAATCGTCGATTGCGTCGCGTCGCCGCCCGCTCAACTCGCCGTACCGCAGGTCGAGCGACTGCGTCGCCGCCTGGACGGCGTCCAGGTCGCGTTGAAATCGGCAGAACACAACGACCGGCTCGCCGGCATCCTCCAGCACGTCGGCCATGAGAGACCGTTTCTCGGAGCCCAGGTCTTGAATCCAGCGCTCGCCGAAGTTATCGGCTCCGCCGACGTAGCCGCTCGTGATCTGCTGCAAACGCAGAAGTTTCGCCAGGGCGTTGGCGACGTTGACCGTGCCGGCGTCGACTTCGGCGATCAGTTCCCGTTCGAGGTCGTCGTAGACCCGCCGCGACTTCGGTTCCAGCGCGCAGTAGCGAATGACGTCGAGTTCGCCGGGTAGGTCGAGGACGTCCTCGCTACGGCAAACGAACGCACGCGAATGAAACCGCTCTTGCAAATCGATTTGATTGATCCACGCCCGGACCTGCGAAGGAAACTGCGGATTGGTGATAGCGTATTTCGCGCGAAATCTCGCGAAGCTGGTCCCGAACACGCTCGGGGCCAAAAAACGAAACTGGCCGTAGAGATCGAGCGGAGAGTGAGGCATTGGCGTTCCGGTGAGGCAGAGCCTGCGCCTCGTGATCGCCCCGAGTCGCTGCGCCCACCGCGATGCTTTGCCGCCAGGGCTCTTGATTCGATGCGATTCGTCGCACACGACGGCGTCGAAATGAGATCGCAGTATCGCCTCGCCGAGCGGCGCCCGCCACGCGGCGTCATAATTCGCGACGACGATTTTTACCGTCGCCGGCGCTGCGATTCGGCCGCCTAGAAAAGCGATCATTTCCTCTGCTTTCTCGCGGCAGGTCGGCCGGTCGAGCAGATAGATTTCAGCGGATCGTTGGACCAGCGGCCAGTGCCGATCAAACTCGCGACGCCAGACGCCGAGAACCGATTTCGGACAGAGGATCAGAATTTGCCGCACGTCGCTGTTCGCCAATACGTCGATAGCAACTTTCGATTTGCCGCAGCCCATCCCCATTGCGAGCATGTAACCATCAGGGCGAGCCGCTGCCGCGTGATAGCCGGCGACCTGATGCTTCCATCCGTCCAGGACGCGGCTTGCTGGCTGGGGGAGTGCGGCGGATGTTTCCGGCGTGGCGTTCATCGGACGTGGCTCCCCTCCTCGCGGCTGTTGTTGACGGTGGCGTCGCGCTCGGCGATCGCCGCAAGAAACTCGGGATAGTAGTTGTGAATCACGCCCATCGCCGCGGCGATCTCGTCGGCAGTGTAGTCGTGCGCCGCGAGCCACCGGACTACCAGTCGCACATTCGCGCCGTCGTGATGCCATATTGCCGCATGCCATATTGCCGCGGTCATAGCCCACACTCCTCTCGCGTCAGCATGTCGCCAAAATTCGCGTACAGGACGCGCGGCGCGATACCGCGTTCCAGTTGCCTGGCGACGAACGCCCGCGCGTCGCGCTGCGCCCGCTCGTGCGGCTCCTCGGTATGAGTGAGTCCCAGCGCCGCGGTCATGTCGGCGCGGTCGAGCCGGAGGAATTTTGCGGTCGCCACGAGCGACCAGCCGTGCGCGATCAACCGACGCGCGAGTCTGATTTTTGCAGGTTCCATCGCATTACCTCATCCATGCAGCCAGGGCCGCGATCCCCATCATCGCCACCAGACAGCCCGCGACGAGCGGCGTCTGCCAGTCGACCGTGCGGCGCGGCGTCGGCCGCCAGGTCCCTCGCGACAGCGCCTGGATCGCCAGGATCGACTCGCCGTGCGGACCATCGTAGATACTCGCCAGTTCCGCCGGCGTCGGTGGCCTGAAGCATGGCGGCCCAGGCCCGTCTCGCAGCAGCAAGAGCCGGGCACAGTCAGAGTTCGCGCACATTGCGACGATTGACCGCGTCGCGCAATCGCACGCGAGCGTCTCCACCGACCCGCTGCACGCCGGGCACGCAGTCAGCGGCGCGAGGTCCCGCGCGATCTCAGCTAGTGAGGCCATGTCGTTCATGTGTCGGCATCCTAATTTAGGAGGCGCCGCTCCGGTTTGGCGCGCCGGGTGGCTAATCCGGCCCGGAGCGGCGCGGGAGTTTCAATTCAGCCGACCGTCTCGCCGGCGTCGACCGTCTCGCCGGCGTAGATCGTCGCGCCGGCGTAGATCGTCGCGCCGTCGCCGATCGTCACGCGGCGGCCCAGCGTCACGCGGCGACCCAGCGTCGATCTGTCGCCGACCGTCACGCCCCTGCCCAGCGTC
>CAYQLY010000018.1:20609-21047 GCA_964418605.1 uncultured Cytophagales bacterium | reverse complement strand
CACGCGGCGACCCAGCGTCGATCTGTCGCCGACCGTCACGCCCCTGCCCAGCGTCACACCCTCGGCGATCCTTACGTCCCCGCCGATCGTTGCGCCGCGCAAAATCGATCCGTACCCGATTTCTGTCGTTTCCGGAACAGCACAGTCGGAATGTACAGCCGCGCCTGACGGCGTTTCCCTCCAGTCTCTGGGCGTCGTCTCAGGATAAATCTTGACCGCTATATCGATGATCTTGGTCATGGTTCGTGCGCCCGGTTTGGTGGTGGTGGTTTGTGGTTTTTGCGGGCGCGGGGTCTCGTGTCAGCCGACCGTCTCGCCGTCGGTGATCGTCTCGCCGGCACGGACCGTCATGCGGCGACCCAGCGTCACGCCCACGCCGATCGTCACGCGGCTCCACAGCGTCGAGTAGTCACTGATCGTCACGCCCACGCCCAGCGT
>CAYQLY010000018.1:0-20509 GCA_964418605.1 uncultured Cytophagales bacterium | reverse complement strand
CACGCCGTCGCCCAGCGTCACGCCGTCGCCCAGCGTCACGCCGTCGCCCAGCGTCACGCCGTCGCCCAGCGTCGAACGGTAGCCGATCGTCACGCGGCGCCCTAGCGTCGAACGGTAGCCGATCGTCACGCGGCGCCCTAGCGACGATTCGTCGCCGATCGTCACGCGGCGACCTATCGACGATTCGTCGCCGATCGTCGCGCGGCAATCTATCGACGAGTAGTCGCCGATCGTCACGCGGCGACCTATCGACGAGTAGTCGCCGATCTCCACGCCCTCGCCCAGCGTCACGCCCTCGCCGATCGTCACGCCCCGGCCGATCGTCACGCCCCGGCCGATCGTCGCGCCTCGCAGGATCGATCCGCGCCTGATTTCCGCCGTCTCATGCACGTCACAGTCGACGTGGATCGCCGCGCCTGATGGTGTTTCCGACCAGTCCTCGGGGCGCGTGTCGGGGTGCCTTCTGACGGCCGCGGCGATGATTGCGCTGGTGCCAGCCATGATTCATGCTCCTTGTGTGTGTGTGGCGGCGCACCGGTCTGCCCGCCGGCGCGCCGCGACAGGTCCCAGTCGTCATTGTTCGCGAAATAGTTTCGCAGTCGCAAACAGGGCCTCGCCGTCTGCGGCGTCGATCGAGCAGACTGGCGTATAGGACACATGACGCCCGTTGGCTTGGCGAATTCGCGTCTGCCAGCGTCCGCCGCTCGCGCGGCGGACCTGATGAAAATGGACGCCGCCAGCGGACGCCTGATCCCCCGTGAGATCGCACGCACACGGCCGAATCGCCTAGGTATTCCAGGTCGATTTTTTCATGTTTTCTTGCTCCCGCCCTTGCCAGGGCTCTTGTGTGTTCTCGACCGCGACTCTCGCGGCCCACGGCTTAATTATACACCTATTATCGACGTTGCAAGGAAAATCCGTAAAGAATTCCCAAATATTTTTTGCTTGCCATAAGTCGATACGCTGTCTAGGATTGCGCCATGAGCGAAAAAACGCCCAATTTCATCCGCGCCGTGCACCGCGTTATCACGGTCCCGCCCGACCACCTGGAGGCTTGGCTCGCCGCCGCGCGCGCCGACGGGAAGAATCTATCGGCATGGCTCGGCGCCGCGGCGCGTCGCGCGCTCCCGCCTGACGTGCGCCGTGGACTCTCTGCCCGCCGCGGCCCAGGTCGTCCGCGCAAATCAGACACTGGCGTCTAGTTTTCGTATTCGGCGCGACAACCTGGACCGAGCACGACGCCCGTTGGCCAGCTCCCCCACAGGCCCGTGGTGCGAGTCGCGCCCATCGTCCCGGCCAATTCCGATACTCGCGTCGGGTTTTGCCCGTCCGGGTCGACGCGCCAGATGGTCGTCGAGCCAGGCGTGTCGGCCTCTTGGTCGCCTTCGACGATGGCCCAAATACACTGGTCGAGGTCCGAAAACCACGCCACGGCCACAGCGCCGAGGTAGTACGTCGCGTCGCCGTCAGGCGTCGACTCCGTAGCCGACCAGTTTGGGAGCTCAAATAGGACCGACTCTATCTTATTTGACGTGGTAAGCGCCTGCGTGTCGTCGTATCGGCTGATGACGAGGACGCCGTTGAAGTCGCGGCGGTAGCCGTAAAGGTACGGCCCGTCGCCGGTCAGGTCTTCGCTCGTAAACTCCTGGTACGGAATCAGAATGCGACGATTCGTCGAATCAATTGTTGGCTGGCCGACGACGTACCGCTTGTCGTCGATCCCAGTGTACGTCGCGTCGGGGCAAGTTCGCAAGAAATAGGACCCGGACTCCGTGTTAACGCCCATTGTCGGCTGGGAGATTACCCACTCGTACTTGGTGAGCGAGTCGTTGACGTAGATCTCAACCACGTAGACGCCCGTCCAAATTGGCGACTGCGAGCGATAGCCGCCGGTGGTCAGGTGCGTGACGTAGACGTCGCGATCAGTCCCGGTCGGAGAATGGTCCTCGTCCACCGTAATAGTGACCGCATTAACGCCAGGAAAATCCTGACCGCCCGCGACGCCAAACGACTGAACCCGCTGTTGCTCCGGCTCCGTGCCGCTAGTCGACTTCCAGACGGTCAGGAATTTGTAATCGTTCCCGTCGAGGTCGTCGTCAGTGTGCATCGTGTGCATCGCCTGGAGCACCCACTCGGGGTCGTAGCTCTGCCCCACGCTTGCCAGGTCGTATCGCCAGTCTTCGACGTGGAAAGCGGACGGCGCCGCAAAGAATTCGTCCTGACGATAGAGCGACAGGCCCGAAGTGCAATCGACGCCAGTTTCATGCAGCGCCGCGGCAAACGCTAAATGATCCTGCGGTCGCCAGCACACGCCGGCGGGGCGGTTTTCGTACGAGAATGTCCCATACGTTCCCTCGTCGTACCACGGCCCGTCAGGCGGCCCGCTGGTAGGTGGATGCGTGCCGGTCGAATTGAGGTAGGTTTCGCCGTCGGACGCGCCGACGTGGATCTGGTAAATTTGCCAGCGTCCCGTCGCGATGGTTGCGGTCGAGAGTTGCTCGGCCACCATAAAGGACCGAGTTGTCTGGAAAATCTGGCCGGCTGACATCGTCGTCTCATGGGGGGGCAACGGGTCGCGTGTGCGGGTTCTGAACGGCTACGAGATGCCAGTCGTCGCCAGCCTTCATTGCCGCGCACCAGCCGTCCTCGTTGCCGACAAAGAGATATCGCCAGGTCGAGTTGTCGCCGGAGTCGTAGTCATATCGGAGCTTATTGACCGGATTGACGCACGTGACGTCGCCCGTTTCCGAGTTGCTCGCAAAATCAATCGTGACCGTAACCTCGTCCATCGTCTCCGTCAGGTCGGTCGCGAGCCGGCCAACGAGGACATTGCCGCCCGCGGCCTCTTTGAGGACGTTCCATTCGTTTGTTGCTTTGTTGCGCTTCGCGCGGATGCGTGCGTTGTTGGCGTACGCTTCGGCGTACGTATTGTTGACGGTCACCGTCTGCGCGCTCGAGACCGGCTCGGGCCGCGGGTCGGTTCCTGATTCGACCGTGATATCGTCGATCGTGAACGTCGCGTCGGTCGCAAGCACGGCCCCGACCGCCGACCCAATAATAATGTCATCGACGGCGGCTCCGGCCGCCCGCGAGACTCTGACGCGATGATAGGTTGCAGCGTCCACCGACAGCTGCTCGCCGTCGCCGATAATCGTGAATCCTTCGCCGCCTTTGTGTAGCAACCAGTCCCCATTGCCGGGCCCCCACGTGTCCCCTGGCGACGGGACGTCAGCGCCGCCGTCGTCGTCGTACAGGGCCCAAGCGCCGAGCCCGGTCGTGCAGACGCCGCCGCTGCCAACTGGCACGGTCCGGCCCGCGGAGATTGCGAAATCGCACGTCATCGAGCCGTTGGGTTGGTAGGCTTTGAGCGCGTTTTCGCGCGTCGCGTCGACGCCCTGGATTCGCAACACGGCGAACGGCGGGATATCAGCCCCAGACTCGTTGACGAACGAGACCCAGGAAAGCGACGACTGTCCTGCTGGCCGGTTGGATTGCCCAGCGTTCATACTGCGACTCCCCCCGCCAGCACGCCGATGCGCGTCGGCTCGCCCAGCACGTCGTTTACGTGGGCCGCCTTGCGCGACCGCGCGGCCCGCTGGACGTCCTCGTAGCTCGGCAGGTAGGCGCTAATACGACCATTGCGTCCGATCCGCGTGGTCGTGCCGCCGGCGCCGATTTCCCACGCAATTTGTTCGATGGCTCCGTCTAGATTGACGATCTTAAGGTCGGCGTAATTGCCGACCGACGCTGGCTGCGACGTCAGACGGTTCGCGAATGCGTCGAGGTAGTAGCCAAGCTCGTCGTCGACGGCGTCGCGATTGTCGTCGACGCGCTCGAGTGACGGGACGCCAGTCAATGCGTCGATATTGTAGATCGCCGTATACTTGAGCGTGACTTCGCGCGAGAACGACGTCGCCACCAGGTCGCCAGATGTTCCGTCGGCTGTGCGATCAATCGCGTAGTAGACCTTTCGATTCAGGTCGACCCAGTCCGGCTGACAGACGGCCGTCAGGTAGAGCGTGGCTGGCATGGCCTTAAAATCGGAGTCAATTGCCAACATTGGCTCGCCAAACTGCACGATGCCGCGGTCAAGGTCGACCGAAAACGCCCCCTTGTACCGTTCGTTCGGCTCCGTCATGCCGGCCGGCGTCCCGGCCGGTGGCGTGCGATCGTTGTTGTCGAACCACTGCCCGTGGATCTGCGGGCGCCGCGATTGCTGGTCGCCGGCCGCCGTTGTCGATAGCCGGTTCAAGTCGGGCAGCAGCGGGAGCAGCTGCTCGACAGTCTCGATCGACGGGGCGCCCGCCTCGCGAGCAGAATCAAACCCCGGCGGGTCAAGCTGGTCGGGCCCGCCGCCGCCAACGATCGACTTGATTCGGTAGCAGCGGTAGACCGTCGCCAGCGCGAGGTCGCGACACTCGCGATCGACGCCGTCGTCGTCCGTGAATCTCGCAGTCACGCCCGCAAACTGGCTTTCGTGTTCGCCCGACCAGCCGCCGGCAGGCCGGTAGCTTAGCTCGTCGATCGGAAAAAAGGTCGCAAGGTCCGTTTCGAGGCCAACCGCCTCAAGCTCGAACTTGCACTCGTAACGCACGTCGCCGCCAACCTGCCGCAGTCGGTTGGCCGCCGGGCCGGGTTCAAAGGACGACTCGGGATGTTCAATCGTTCCATCGCTTGGCAACGCGGCCCCATCGCCCAGCGGAAACACGACCCAGCCGCCCGTCGCGAGGTCGGGCGCCACGTCGCAGCCGACGGAAGCCAACAATCCTGCGAGGGCTAAACTACACGGCTCGTTCTGCCAATCAACGAACGGTCGCGAGAGATTCGGCATGGCCGAAACGTCGTAATCGGTCTCGCCAATCGCCTCGAAGATCAGAGCGGCCATGTCTTGCGGCGACTTCTCGTAGCGGATCGCGCCGGTCCCTTCGCGGACGTTGTAGCGCCCGACAATGTCTTGGTATCCCCAACGCCAACGGCGGTCTTCAATGCGGACATTTACGACCGGATTTCCAAGAGACGCGACCGACGCCTCGGCGACCCGCATCCCCGAAAGCGTGATTGTCGCGTCGCCGTAGGCGAGCTCCAGGTTGCCAGTCGTCGGCAGCGTTTGACCGAGGACGGGGGTCGACAGAAAGCCGGACGAGGGAAACGGCCCTCGCGTCAATACAAACGAGGCTTGCTCGATCGACGCGATCTCGGCTGCGTCGCCGTTGGCGGTCGTGCCGATGAATGTCGCCGTTCCCTGGATGCCGGCCATGCTAGAACGCGGTCGCCGAAAGGTAGCTGTAGTTCCACGTTGCGAAGTATCGACGCAGGCCGTTGGCGGCCACGTCAACGCCCGACTCAATCTGCCTCTGCGATCCTTGCTCGATCTCCGGAAACGTCGGCCCAGGCACGACCAATGATCCGAGGCGCGACACTTTGCGCCCTGACTCAAACCCCGTGTAGGGCGACGCCGGATACACTTGTTGAATCACGACGCCGCCAAGAGTCAGTCGCGGAATGTCGATCGGTCCGCCGTTTCCGGATCTGATAATCCGGTTTGCGTATTCAGCCTCGTCCGCCCCGTCGCCTAGGGCGGTCATTTCGACCACGGCGCGAAACGAGCGGCGCCGCACGAAGGCGGCCGGCTCGTCAATCCAGCTCAGTCGGGCCACGATGCCGTTCTCGGTCGGCGTTGCTGTCGCGTCGAGCGTGTGCGCCGAGTCAGTCGTCCCGTCGTTGAGCTTGAGCCCCGATTTCGTGACTGTTTCGTCGAGGAACGCCGATTCGAGTTCGCGGATCGCGTCATCGAGGTCACTCTGGTTGTCGGCGCGGACAGCGCCTTCGATCGCGATCATCTTGCGCGACAGAACAAGCACGCCGTCGGCATTGCGCTCGGGCAGCGAGCTGACCTCCAGCACGCGGACCGGGATCTCGTAGCTGCCGTGAGCGTAGATCATGGCTTGCCCCCAACAGCGTTGTTGCGGGCCGAGAAGTCGTCGAGCAATCGCCTCAATTGTCGCTCGATTCCCGCGATCACCTTATTTGTCGCTTCGGCAACAGCCGCCTGCGTGGCGAACGTTTTCTGAATTGTCGACTCGATCTGCGTGCGCTCTGACTCCAGCTTGTTGATCGTTTCTTGAAGTTTCGCCAGTTCGCTCGACGTCTTTGCGCCGCGGCCGAACGCTTCGCGCAGCAACGGATTCGCGTCGATTGCCGCTTGTCCCTGCCTGTCCAGGAATTCAGACGCAGCGGTCCCTTTTCGGTAGCCGACGATCGACTCGGCCGCCTGCGCCGCGTCGGCGGTCATCGGGCGACTGTAGATCGACTGGAGCTGCAACAAGTCGGCCGGCGCCAAGCGGCCGGCAATCTGCGCGACGGACCGTCCAGCCACGAGCGACCGGCGGGCTGATCGTTCCGCAATGTCGATCTGCTCAGCCTGCGCAGCCAGTTCGCGACGTCTGACATCGTAGGTTGCCTGGACGAGTCGATAGCGTTCCTGCTCCAGCTGCACCAGACGTTCTGCCGATTGTACGGCGAGCCGCGGATTGTTGTCAGCGGCTGCCTCGTCGAAGCTGCGACGGACGCCAACAGCCGCCTCGGCCAATCGGCTACGGGCCGAATTCAGTTCGCGGCGCACGTCGCCCGCGTCGTATTCGCCCGCCGCGAAACGAAGCATAGCGACCGACTCGTCGCGACCCACCTGGCCGATCATGTCCGCGGCCAGTGCGTTGCGACCGATGGACCGGTCTGTACGTCGCTGCCGCGCAAGAGCGTTGAGAGCGTCAAGTCTCTGGCCTTCGGCGATCGCTGCCTTGTTGTCGCGGTAAGCGTCGTAGAGCTCGTAGCCGGTGTACGCGAGCGCGGCGACGCCGCCGCCAACGACAGCCCCGCCAGTCAGGCCAACCGGTGCAGCCAGCCGGCCGAAAAGCGAAGCGGAAATCGGCAATCCGAGATCCGTCGCCTGAGCGGCGCCGATGCGGGCGATATTGCCTGCTGCGCCTGCCAGGCCACGCGCGCCGCGAATACCGAAGCGGGCCAAGCCAACGGTGGCAAGGCCGGCCGTCAGCGTTCCTGCCGTATTGGACAAGAACGACTCGAACGGATCCGATTGCTGCTGCGCCAAGTCTCGCAAGGCCAAGCCAGCCGCAAGCGACGTCCCGGCTCCCATCGCACCGGATAGACTCGTCGAGAATTGTCGCAGACCGCGACCGACGCCACGTTTCGCGGCGTCGTAGTCGAAGCCACGCGGCGAAGAAACAGGCGGCAGAGCAGGAGAAACAGGCGGCAGAGCAGGAGAAACAGGCCTCGACGGCGGCGCCGCCGGCATCCCCGGGCCAGACATGCCGCCGCCCGGGCCAGTCCCACCGCCGCTGCCTGGGCCGCCGGACGACGCGGACCCGACGGCAGCGCCGACGCTTGCTGCCTTGCGCCGGAGTCGCTCGAGCGACTCTTCCGCCGCGCGCGTGTCGATCGGTGGCAGCTTATTGTCGGGCAGCTGCAAGATCAGACGGATCAGCACGTCGCGCGATTCGTCACTCACGGCGCCACCAGTGTCGGGTCGGTTTGTTGTGCTGGATGTTTCGGATCGTCTGTTCGAGCTGTTCGATGACGTCCATCTGGTCGATCGCGATATCGATCAACATCAGCAACCACCGCTGAACAGCCATCCAGAGCACCGGGTCGCGATGGATTTCAGGGTGCGAAGCGGCAAAATCGCGACGCATGTCGAGCAGCAGTTCCCGGAGACGGCGACGATCAAGAGGCATGGCTCGGTGGCGGCTGCAAACGGGACTTGAGTATCGCGATTTCCTGGCGATACTCCGAAAACTCGTCTTCGACAGCTCGTATTATAGCGGCATGTCGTCGGGCCGTGGCATCGCGCGGGAACTGCCCGACAGCTCGGCACGTCAGGTAATTGTCGTACGCTCGCCTGTTGGCGCGAGTCCAGGCCGTTGGCGTCTCGGGCGTTCCTTTTGGACATGGTTCGTGTATTTCCGGTCGATGCTGATGGAGTCGGCACGGAGCCCAACCGAGCGGCGCCGACGTCGCGTCGGGTGGCATCCGCTCGACGGGATCGCCTGTCGCTTCGTCGACGACGACCTGTCCGGTTTTTTCGTCGTACTGCCAGCGCTCGCAGTCGCGGCAATCGCGGTCGGCGACCTGCGGATGCCAAAGCAACAACCGCAGGCCGCTGGCTAGTTTTTTTCGCGTTCCTCTCGCGATCCGGCCGCGTCTGGCGTCGAGCCATCGGGGCGAGGGTCGCTTGCCAGGCCAAGGCAGACGATATCTTGCAGGCGACGGAGCCGGTAGCGAGGGAAATGTTGGATTACGGCCGCCACAGACGGCGGTCCCTCGACGACGTCACCGCCGGGGCCGTTCGTCAGATTCCACGCGCTGACGCACGAGACGGCCAATTCGATGTCCAGGATCGCCGCTGCGACGGCGCGATCCTCGGGACGCAGGGCCTTGTTTGCCGCGACCTGCTGCCGCTTCAAGTCGTTGCGAATCTCATCGACCACGGACACTGGCCGATAGACGAACTCAAGGTCGTCGTAGACGCCAGGCTGTCCGGCGATATACCCCGTCAGCGTGTAGCCGTCGTCGATGAGCGATTCAATTTCGGCGATGGTTGTCATGCGTCGCACCCGTAAATTGGAGTTTGCAATCGCTAATTGACCGACACTAGGTCGACGTGCTCGACTGCGTCAGGTCAACAACGGAAAATTTGACTGCGGAGTTGTTGGCTGAAAATGCGACTTTCTTGCTCGTCGAATCCATCCAGCCATTCTTCGTCAACCTGAATAGACGGATCTCGCCGGCAGCCAGGCTCACGGCCGAGACGTCGCCCTGTCGATCGAAGCCGGCCAGAGGCTTGCTGGTAATCGTCACGGTGTACGCCGAGCCGCCCGTATTCTGCGCGACGACGAGCATATCGTTGGTCGCAAGCACGTCGTTTCCGTTGACCGCGTCGGCCGCTGACATAACGGCGATCTTGCCGACGGTCGACCACTTGGACGGGCCGGCGATCGCGGTAAGGGTCGTTGCTGGCATTTTCTCTACCTACTTGTCGTCTTTGATTGGTTTTGATTAGTGTGGCGCAACTACGCAGTCGGGTCGTTGGTGACAACGATATCGTCATCGACGCCCGCCGAGCCAGATTCCGTGCGGCAACTGAACGCGTCCAGCATCAGCGGTACGCCGTCGGTCTCGCTTTCCATTCCTGGCGACTGCTGCGGCCAAACCAGCGACCCAAAATCGAACTGGGTCGACATATTGCCGTTGGTGAACTTGAGCCGCGCCGCCAGCCCGTCGGCGCCAAGGCTGTACAACGGCGCCGTAACGCTCGAATGAGCTGCCGGAACCTGGAGTCGAACCGAACGGAAGCCCTCGTCAATCGCCGTGGCGTAATCGGAGCCCGCGTAGAACATCGGCTCCAGGCCGTTGTCGATGGTCAGACCGAACGACGAGAACGGAACGATATACGGGCTCGACGCCGGGCGGATGCGGAAGTCGCCCTCGCCAAATCGGAGCGGCTTGGTCGATGACGACGGAGTGTAAGAGACTGTCACAAACTGGCCGTCGCTTTGCGGGACGGTCGACCAAACGAGTTCCTGCTCGGCCGTAACGTCAATGGTCATCGTCACGACGCCGCCCGCCTGGCCGCCGAAGGTCGCGCGAGCGACTTTGCAGTTTGAGTACAAGAAAAACTGCCCCTGCCCTTTGTCAACGAGTAAACAGAATTGCGGCAGCTCCTCGGCAGTTCGGAACACGTCCGACGCTTGCGACGCGCCGAGGATCAACGGCAGCCACGTATCGAGTTCAGCGCGGCCGAACTTGAATGCGATCTGACCGCCGGCGACAATCGCGCCCTTGGTCATCTGGTCGTAGTACGTAGCACGAGAGCCTCGCGTTCCGGGGATGCGGAAATTGTCCTGGTAGCCGCGCATCGTACAGCGGCTAACAAACAGCGACGCCGCCCCAGTCCAGCCATTGGTTCCGCCGTCGGCGTACGTCTGGTTGAACAGCGTACAACGGTACTTCCAGCCCTTGGTTGCGGATAATGCCATCGCTTATTCCCTCGATCCCAAGACTAATTGGATTGCTCTCTCCACAACCAGATCAATGGCTCGCGATCGCGTCTCTGGCGTCCAGCCCAGAAACGGGCGGGCCGGCATCTTAGACGTGCCGTCCTGATGGAATTTCGCGTAAGGCGCATCCGTGCCAAAAACGAGCACCTTCATTGCTCCGGCGTCATACTGTTCGCGAACGGCGTACGGCGGATCGCTGGCCGCGACGCTGCCCCACAGTCGGCCAGTAAGCCGCAAAAT
Source organism: uncultured Cytophagales bacterium (assembly GCA_964418605.1). Lineage (GTDB taxonomy): Bacteria > Bacteroidota > Bacteroidia > Cytophagales > Cyclobacteriaceae > CAYQLY01. Next base: position 10,196 of record CAYQLY010000018.1, on the reverse strand, counting down.
CGGATGCGGCTTGTTGTCCTTTCGGTCGGCCCACGGCAAGCCGTCCGGCGATTTCTCGGCCGCGAATAGTTGGGCCGTGCTTTCTTCAAGGTCGGCCTCGACGACGCCGAACACGGCCGAGAAGTCGCCGTCCTGGAGTCGTTGGGCTGCGCCATCGACGAGGCTGCCGAGCGACTGAACGTCAACCGAAGGCGCCGTCGTGGGCGTCATGTCACGGCCCCCGAAGTCTGGCAGGTTTCGACGACGACGATCATGCGACTGGCCGCCACGTAGTAACGCCACTCGGCCGGCAGCCACGCGTCAACGCCATCCTCAACGCGTGATTCCTCGACCTCGACGACCGCCGCCAGGTCGCTCGGGAGCGAGATCGGCAGGTCGAACGCGGCAGCGATCGCCTCGTTGATCGCCTCGACGAGGTCATCGTCGACCGTGCCGTCGCCCGGGTTGGCGACGTAAACACTGACCACAACAGCCAGGCGACGGAGTCGCAGGCCGGCGAATCCGGCGCGGCGGCGCGCCTTGCCCGGCGAGACGACAATTGCGGGCGAAACCAGTCCGGTGGCCGTCGGCGTCGACCGTGCGACAATCGTCTCGTCAGTAAATCCGCCCGGCAAGCTGCCAGCGTCGTTCAGCGCGCGGATTGCGTCGCGAACAGCGTAGCGGACTCGCGTTGGCAGGCGGTCGTAGGCCATGGCTCAGAACGAATTGAAGCGGTTGCGGTCAAGCGGCGCCCCGACAACCAAATCATAGACCGGGCCCCAGCGCCGCTCAAAGACGCGCTGAACGATCCAGCGAGTCGCGCCGACCTGCAATGCGTGGCCGCTCTTGGGCGGCGGGTCGATCAGCGACGACTTCCAGGCCGCAAACACAGTATCTGATGGATTGATCCCGTTTTGCACGGCGGCTTGAGCGAGGTAGCTTTCGGCTACGCTCGACCGCTGGACTTTCATTGCCCAACTTGTTCCCGTCTCGCGACCCTCGGGATCGATCTCGTAGACAACGGCGTCGTCGATGCCGTCGAGGTAGCGCCACTCCTCGGCGTAAGCGGTCGCAGGGTTGAACGTCGCCGGCATCGTCGCCCTCAGATCGCCCCGCGGCTTTCGCGAAAGTAAACGTCGCCCTCGCTGCTGCCGTCGGCGCCGATTCGCGACTCAAGGTCGCTGATCTCCGCCTTGATATCGCGCAACTCGGACTGGAGTTGCGCCCGCGCTTCCATGCGCCGCAGAGATTGCGGGCCGTTGGAGTCCGGTGCGCCGCCGAACGCACTGAGCGTTTCCGGCTCGGCCAAGGCGTCTTCAATCGCGTCGCGTCGACTCTTGAGCGATTCGAGATGTTCGGCGTCAGTGCGCGCCACGGCTCACACGTCAGCCGTAAAGCCCGACGCCCTCGGGGAGATTGTCGGCGCGAAAATCAGCAAGAGAGATAACGGCAGGATGCGCGTGAGCCGTGATTCCGGCAGGCGCCCGGTAAGCGTCAAGCGCGCCGGCCTCGTCCACGGCCTGCACGTACCGTCGACCAAGCAGGCAACCGGGGATCTCGACCGACCAGACAGCCAACCCTGGAACGGCGGCCACGGGATCAGCGGCAGCGCCGGAGACCAAGTGTTCGTCGAGCGCGGACTGTCGCGCGGCCTCGTCAGTCTGCCCCCTGGTTCCCGGTGACGTGCGACCCATCGTGACGGCTCCCTGGTTGTTGTCGACCGCGAATCGGATCCAATTGGCCTATTAGGCCTTGATGTTCCGCACGACCTTGCGAGGTTCTTTGACGGCGAAAACGCCTCGATGGTTGGCAAACGCCGCGACGACGATCTGGCGATCGATCATCACGTAATCGGTCGGAGACGCCATGCGGACCGTCAGCGGCCAGTTCTCGACCCAGGCAAACGCGCCTTTGAAGTCGCCGAGGAACCAGTAATCGAGAGCCTTGGTCGAGTCGACGCCCGACGCGACGAGTCGATTGTAGTAGACCTGACTTTCGATCAACTCATAGTTCGTGCGAGTCGAACTCGGCGCCACAGAATACGTCGCCGTGTTGGTGTTGGTGATGTTCCGAATCATGTTCGGAAACAGGTTCGTTTCCCAGAGCGACCGGCGCCGCGGAACATACAGGATCGCGTTCGGGTTGACGATGATCTCGCGCCCCGTCTCGGGATCAGTCGCCCGCGCGAACAGATTGAGCGCCTTGTCGATGTTGTCGTAATCGATCATCGCGTTGTCGTGGCTGTTGACCCACGGCGCCGAAGTCTGGTACGTGTTGTACGCGACGCCGCCGTAAGAATACGGGTTCGTGGCGCCAATGACTCCATCCAGGATCAGCTTTTCTTTGCCGTAGGCGAGCGCGTCGCCGACCTGTCCGGCGCGGTCAAGCACTTCGTTCGTCAAGTCGAAGAACACGGCCTCGCGAGTCACTTCGCAGGCGAGCCCGCGCTCAACGGTCTCGGGCGTCGTGACGTAGCGCTCGCCGAACTGAGCCCGCGGATGCGGCATCCCAGGCTTGCGCTCGTTGTCGCCGTCTGTCGACGAGAATCCGGACGTGCCGATCAGCTTTTCGCCGCTCTTGCGCGACGGCATCACAGAGACGAGGCGGTCGCCGACGTAGGCCGCGTTAGTGAATCGTTCGAGGATACTCGCTTCGAGTAGGCCAGTCGCGGCCGCCGAATAGGTGCTCACGTTGACGAACGATGTCGGGTCGACGCCGGGGCCCGCTTCCATGAGGTCCGTCAGCGTGGGCCGATCGCCAGGGCGCAACCCCTCGACCCACGCCTCGCCGCAGATCGCTTCCGCCAGTTCTCGGAGCGAGAATTCCTCGGGGCGAATGCGGCCGTCGGCCAGCGTCGGCCGATCGAATCCGTCGACCGACTCAACCAGCGAGCTGTTCGGGTCGTTCGGGTTCGACCGGACCATCAGGCCGAGGCGATACCGCAAATCCTCGACGAACGCTGCGCGGCCGGCTCGCTCGCCAGTTGCGCCAGGTTGCCGCGAGCACGCCTCGGAGACTCGCGCTTCCAACAGTTTACGCAGACCTTGTTTCTTGAGCACGGCTCGACCTCGCGAGGTTGGCGGGCGGCTGCCCGCAAAATGGAGCTTGTTGGACTGTTTCAGCGAGCGCTACACGCGCTCGGCGACGAACGTAAAGACCACGTCGATATGCGTGGCCGTAGTGACGCTGGAACCTGTCTTGCCGATGGTGATGGCCGTGTTGGCGTCGTTGGCCGTGTAGCTGGCTCCGTCGGCCAAGACAGCGGCGCCCGAGCCGCCGGCTTTCAGAACGGTAGACTGCGTGAGCGACGCTTGAGCGAACGCGACCAGTTTGCGGCTTGTCGTCGACGTGCCGAGAATGTCGACCGTTGTCACGGCTCCGGCGGCGCCGCCGACGGAGATCGCAGCCGCTTCGATCATGCGAAACGCATATCCCGGACGAGCCGGAACGATCGTCGCCCCGGCGTTCACTTCGGCAATCGTGAATCGCTTGCGAACGTTCTGGGTGACGTAGCCGTCGTTGACAATCGATCGCTCGCAGAGATTATCGAACGGCAGGAACCAGACTTTGGTTCCGCTGGTGACGGCTTCCGTGCAGACGCCGATTGCGGCCGCCGGATCGGTCACCTTGGCGACGACCTGATTCTCGAGCGCGGTCCCGCTCGACGCCTCGACGGCGCCGACCAGATCGCCGACAGCCCAGGTCGTCGACGCGCAAGACATCTGGACGACTTCGCCCACGACAACCGGCAGGGCAGCCGTTCCCGTGTCGGTTGACATCTTCTTGCCGTTGCAAACGCCAAGAAAATTCTTGGCGAATAGCGCCTGATTGGCCGCCTGCGACAGTTGATCGGTTTGGCTCGACGCAGGCAAGATCGCCCCGCTGCCGTTGCCGTAGACAAGGTCGCCTGGCGAGTAGGCCGTCGACGCGACCGACTTAACGTAAACAAGGCCGTGATTGCGGGTCATGCCTGACATGGCGGCGGTTCCTGGCTTTGCCTGTTGGTTTGTTGAAAATTCGATCAGCTTGGCCGATTAGCGGCCGCGCAAAATGGCATCGATTTCGGCGGCCGTCTTCGGAGTCGTGGCGTAAGATCCGCCCGCAAGCTTCGCGACTGGGCGAGCGAGTCCTCGCACGGCTGGCGGCCAGCTTTCGACCAAGGCGGACATTGCCGATTCGTTGGGCTGCGATTCGAGCAGCTTGACTCGCTCAACGCCGAGCGCCGCTCGCGTCAGTCCGTGGGACTCAAGGACGCGAGTGACGGCCGATTCGTGTCGCACGGAAGCGAGCTCCGCTTTGATCGCGTTGATCGCGTTGATCGACTCGACGATTGCCGCGTCGGCGTTGTCGCTGCCAGACTGATCGTCTTTGTTCGGCGACGGCACGGCCAGCCCAAAGAGCTTGGCGACGTTGGCCTGCGCTGTGCTGAACGACCCCTCGACCAACGAGACGCCAATCGCTTGCCGCACAGCAGCTGCGACGGATTCGAGCAGCTCGTCGCCGCCCGAGGGAACCTCGATTTCTGTCGCGGCGTCGAGAGACTCCAGAACAGTCACCCACTCGGGCGCCTGGTCCTTGGCTTTTGCGACGGCGGCAGAGACAGTCGTTTTCATAATAGCCCCTTCGGACTCGAATAAGGTTTTGGTGGTAGCTCCGCGGCGAACAATGTCGACGCTATTGACGCGCTTAACCGACTCGATGATCCGCTTTCCGGCGCGGCTGACGTCGGTCCCCTTCGCGTTGTGGCTGAGGCCGATCGGAAATCCGCGGCTAATTCGCTCCAACAAAACCGGCGTCGCGGCATGTTCTTTCAGGTAGTGCAGGTCGCCGTAGACACCGTCGCCCTGGACCTGGATATTCCGCAACGCGCCCCAGCCTTCGGCGATCGGACGGATGCGGTCGTAGTTCGACTCCGGGTGTTCGATATTGACATCGACCCCCTCGTAGAGCGATGCCGCTTCCTGGATCGCTCGGTCCGAATACTCGTAGCCGTGGGCCGACTTGCGGCCAAGGATCTTGACGCCGCGAATGACGGCGCTTTCGCGGTCAATTCGTTCAGCCGCAACGTTTGTGAACGCCTCTTCGACAAGGTCGCACAGCGAGGCGGACGAGTGGCCGAATAGCTTCATGCGGGAATCGTATCGCAAGAGCCGAATTCCGCGAGTAGCCGCCTTGCTAGAACTAGCAAACCTCAGACGGCAGGCAGCTGTTCGCTGCGCATCGTCCCCGAGGCCGTCTTGCCGCAAATCGGACAACGGTAGTACTTGACCGTTTTGCGGGCGTGCGAGTATTGCCGCATTCGCCGTCCGTGCTCGACACAGACGGGAATCAACGAGACGACGCGAACGTAGGAAACTCGCCGGACGTCTTGTACGCCAGTCTTCGTCACGCGGCCCCCTTTGCGACTATTGGTCGCAGCCAGCAACGACAACGTGGATGGACCGCGTACCCCGGACCGCCGGGGAAAATCTTCGCCCACACGTCTTGAGATCGGCCGTGAAGCGGCGAACAGCGAGGGCAGACACGGTTGTCATGTTCGGTCATCCAGACCATGTCGACGGCAGTAGGCGAGCGATCCGCGGCGCCGCGTTGGCCTGTCGTTATCGCGCCGGTCGCTTCCGTGATGGCGGCGGATTCATTGTCGCCGTCAATCGTGTCCTCGATCGCCGCCGAGAGCTCGTCGGCCGTCGCCTCGCCAATGCCGGTGGCCGAATCGAGCTTGATCTCTTCGGCGCGACGCTGGAGTTTGGCGCGGATCGCATCGGCTGCCTGCTGCGAATATGTCGCTGCCTGCCTGGCTGCCGCGACGGCGTATTGAGCAAGACGATCGGCAGTCAGGTCGTCCAACGAGACGCCATGTCGCGAAATTTCGTCGGCTGTCCAGCGGTCGGCAGCCAGGGCAATCGCGAGTAGCGCAACGACGATGCGCCGCTCGCCGTCCTCGACGATCTCGGCCCAGACAGAATCGGGGATCTTGTCCACGCTGCCGTGTTGGGCGAGAGCGGCCAGTAGCAGACCGCGGCGCCTCTCGTCGATGTCGGCCAGGACTGCGGCGAGATCGCGCTCGGCGGTTGCGCGGATTTCGTCAATCGTTGGCATGATTGCCCCGTGTCAGCGACTGGATCGCGTACGCCGCAAGGTCGACGAGATCAGCTTGCCCCTCTCTCAGCGAGTCAGCCATGTCGCCATCAGTGCGGCTTTGCCCCGTCTCGCCGACAGGCCGGCGGATGCCGCTGTCGTCGACGGCTGTTCCGGTTGCCGCTGCTGGTTGTTCTGTCGGCTGATTGGCCACGAATCGAGCGCGCTCCTGCTCGTAACTGAGGCCGACTTGCTCCGACCAGGTTTCGAGCGACAGCAGGCCCGCTGCGTGCTGGCCGACGCGGATCTCGTGTTCCTCTCGCTTGTTTCGGACTGCCACGTCCCGAAACTTGCAATCGATCGTCACCAACTGGCGCAACTGCTGCGGATCGTAGGGCAGCCGACCAGCGATGCAGGCCATGTCGGCGACCTTCCAGAGGATTTCGCAGTAGGCCGCCGCAAGCGTTCCTTGCATCGACTCGCACGACTTCACAAACGGCGTTTCGGCCGTCAAGGATGATGCGTAGCTATCGCCCGACGCGTTGCCGGTCGCAATCGCGCGACTCATTCCCCACACGCGGACAGCCTTGACAACAGCCGCCTCGACGATGTCCAGGTAGACCGGGGCGTTTGATTGGCCGAGCGGTCCCGTTGTGACGTCAGCCCCCTTGGCGTCGACGACCTTGCCCGAGTAGAACCGCTCGACTGGCAACGCGCGAGAACTTCCGCCGCCGCCAGCCGCCGGAAGCATGGTTTCGTATTCGACGAGGCTGTCGGTCGCACCGCGAATTGCAGACGACCTTGTCCCTTGGTGGTATTTGCGGATCAACGCAATCGACGCCTGAATCGCGCCGCCGTCAACCACGCGGTCAAGCAGCTTGGCCGACTTCTCGAACCATTGCTGGCCCGGGTAGAAATCGGTCATTCCTCGTTTGACGTTGCAATCGCCCGTCTTGAGATGAACCATGCGGCCCGCCGGAATGAATTCGCCCCGCGTCGGATCGCCGTTGCGCAGGCCGAAGTAGCCGACGACCTCCATCGGGTCGCCTGGGATCGTCGCGACTCCGTAGCGCCAGTCGAGTTGCGGCAGGCCCCAGTAAGATTCGATCTCGCGCGCGTTTTGCGGCTCGACGATCCAAGACGGTTCCCAAATACGCAGCCGCGGCCCGCCGAATTCGGATTCTTCGATCGACATAAACGCTTCGCCCGAGCGACGCCAGCGGCGGAAAATCTCGCGATCTAGTCCGTTTTTCCAGCGAGATCGAGCGAGAAAGTCGTCAATGATCGCCTGAGTTGCCGCGACCGCGTCGTCGACGCCTTCGATGTCATCCTTGGCGCCGGCGTCGTATTGTGCGTCGCAGCCAACGACATAGCTCGTCAGCGACTCCAAGGCGCCCATTGCCGTGGGGTCGGCCTGCGAAATCCACTCGCCGGCGCCGCGGATGATCGCTAGTTCCTGTTCCGACTGCCAAAAGGGGATGTTGTGGCCGTCCTGGCGGTCGCTCGCCTGGCTGATCCGCGGCCCGAACGAATCACCGCCGGCGCCGAAGAATCCAGCCTCGCTGCGCCAGGAATCGAGCGGCGAAACATAGTCGCCCCAACCCTCGATGAGTCGCGACTGTTGGTCGCGGACGCGGACGAGCTCCGACAATCGCTGCGCCTCGTCGGCCAGTTGCAACGATTCGACGCGGCGTCGCAAATTCGCGACCAGTTCATCCAGGTTGTCGGTTTCAATCGACATGCTTAGCCTCACGAATAGATACGCTCGGGTTCCTCGACGCCCTCGGGGAATCCCCCGTTTGCGCTCAACTCCTCGGCAATTCGCAGTGCCGTCTCGAGCGCGTCCGGCCCGTCGTCATGGTCACCAAGCGGGAACTCCCGGAGCTGCGAGACCAGACGCCGGGCCCCGGGGCTGTCTCGGAACGTCACGCGACGCGACGCTAAATACGGGCCGACTCCGAGCCGGATTCGCGCCAGTTTGTTGGCGTGCTGCGTCACGCGAGCCAGTCGCAGCGGCGGCATTCGCTGTTGTTCCGCCTTGAACCGGAACATGGCGTCGAGGCCCGCAAAGCCGTTGACTTCGCAGGCGAAAACGTCCGGCCGAAAATGCCGATAGTAAAGCAACCCCTGATCGACAATCTGCGTCACGTCGCGGCGCGCGATATCGGCGTCGACGTGGCATGTCCCGTCATGGCCGACCGTGAGCAACACAAACGCCGAGAAATCCGACCTATCCGTCCGACCAAGCGACGGGTCGAGCGACAGGACTCGCCATGCAACGTCGTCCGGGGCGATCCCATGCGACCAGATATCGGGGCCGAAATAGGACTCCGGCCACTCGGCCGCCTCGTGCTGCGTCGGCCGCTGCTGGTAGAGCGCCTGCCACCAGAAGTCGCCCGATCCTTGACCGCGAATCGATTCGAGGTGCGACTTGTCGTACCGCTCGGGCCACAGCGGCGAGCCGACGGGGCGGCCAAGCGGGTCATTCTGTTCGGCTAGGGCGGGCAAGCGGACGCGACGGATGCGGCCGGCGTATTGTTCATCGGTCAGCAGTCGGCCCGTAAGATCGTCGGTCGCCCATCGCGTGTTCATCACGACGACGCAGCCGTTGGGGGCAAGCCGTGTCATGACGGTCGAGCGAAACCAGTCCCAAAGGTGTTTTTTGACGGCTTCGCTTTGGGCCTCCTCGGCGTTCTTGATCGGGTCGTCGATTACGATCGTACGGAACCCTCGCCCAGTAAGCGGACCGCCTCGTCCCGTGGTGTACATGCCGCCACGGTAGCCAAGCGGCCCCCACTCGTGCGCCGAGTCGCGACGCCGATCGACAGTCATGCCGAAATCCGCCGCGACTTCGAGGAACGTCTCGCGAGCGCGGCGCCCCCACGTTTTGGCGAAGTCGTCGGCGTAACTCACCACGGCAATCATGTCGTTAGGGAATCGGCCGACGTGCCACACGGGCAAGTAGTGCGAAACCAATTCGCTCTTGCCGTGTTGCGGCGGCGCTTCAATGAGCAGAATGTCCGTTTTTCCCGTTGGGCGAAGAACCGTTTGCGTGATTGCCTGATCGATCGCCAGATGATGTCGATACGGTCGCCAGCGACCCCGCGACGCTTCCGTCGCCAGCGAGGCCGGCGACGTCGCCAGTCGCAACGCCCGGAGCTCCGCAGAGGTCAGCGACGAGAATGGGCTGGTTTCGGATCGTCTCTGCGAGTCGCTCAAGCACGCCGATGCGGTTGTCGATGTTGACATTGACAGTGGTCCCCGCGCCAGCGGCTCGCGTGCCAACCTGCGCCGCGATCTCGTCGATCTGGTTTTGTCGCTCGATCCCAAGGTAGATTCGAGCCGCGCCGATCCGCGCCTTGTCGTCGTAGCGGCCGTCGCGAATGATCCGAGCCATCTCTCGGACAATCGCGATCCGGTGCGTCTCGCACGTCGGCCAACGTTTCTTAATCGCCTGTTCGACCAACGCTTGGTCGGCCGGCTTCGACAGGTCGAGGCTTTCCGGCACTTGCGGACCAATCGGTCTAATTGGCTGCGACGGCCGTCGTCGCTTGAACGGCTTGGGCGGCTCCGCCGGCTTCGGCTGTGTCCGATTTTGCCGCAGCTGGCTGCCCTTTCTTCGGATCGAGGCCATCTCTATTGCGTCCCGTCGAGGTTGCGCCAACATCGCTGCGGGTTGTCAGCTTTCGTCGCCAGTCGCCAGCCTCGCTGTCCGGGGTAGGTCGTCGGGTCGGACGGGTCCGGCCCCTCGTCGTCTGTCAGCTGCTCGCCGAGGTCGTCGGTCAGCAGGTTGCCGAGGTCGTCAGTGAGGCTCGCCATAGGATTCCTCTGTTGCCGTCGGCGTCAAGGCGGATAAAAGTACTTTCAGCTGATCCAGTTCGGTCAGAGCTTCGTCGATAACTTTCGCGCCGTGCTGCTGGATCGCCGATCCAATCGACCTGATCGCGATGTCTATGGCTTTCTTAGCGACGTCTGTTTGAAACCCGTTGAGAGCGACCATGAATATGCTCCTGATTGCTGGTTGCCGTGCTGTCTGGCAATTGAGGTAGTTACCCCTCACTATTGCAGACCGGGGTACGGCGCCGACCCATCGAGCACAATCCGCCCCTCGGGCGTGACCGTGTACGGCACGGGCGATC
>CAYQLY010000017.1:0-30298 GCA_964418605.1 uncultured Cytophagales bacterium | reverse complement strand
AACTCCTAAATTTACGCATTGCGTATAACTATACAAAATTAGATGATTTTATGAAACAACTATTGAGATGAAAAAATATGCAGACATAACCCGATTAACTTCCCCAAATCTGCCGATCCAAGCTACGGTATTGGATAGCCTCAGCTACATGTTCTTCTTTAAGAGAGGTACTATCACTCATGTCTGCAATGGTTCGTGCTACTTTTAAAATACGATCATACGCTCTGGCTGATAAGTTTAATTTTTCCATGGCCTGTTTTAAAAGAAGACTTGCTGCAGCATTCAGCCCACATACTTTTCTGACTAACGACGTATTCATCATTGCATTAGAATAAACAGACGACAAGGATCGAAAACGCTCAACCTGAATCTCGCGTGCACGAATAACACGTTTTCTAATTTCTCCACTAGTTTCAACAGTGGTTGTTTGATTCATTTCATCAAATCGGACGGGCGCTACCTCAATATGTAAATCGATACGATCTAAAAGAGGCCCACTTATTTTATGTAAATACCGTTGTACTGCTCCGGGTGGACATGCGCATGCTTTAAAAGGATGATTATAGTAACCACAAGGACAAGGATTCATGCTAGCAATCAACATAAAGTTAGCAGGAAACTCAACAGCAATACGTGCTCTGGAGATTGTTACTTTTTTTTCTTCCAAAGGTTGTCGCATGACTTCTAATGCGGAGCGTTTAAACTCAGGAAGTTCATCTAAAAAAAGTATACCATGATGAGCCAATGAGATTTCTCCAGGTTGTGGTATTCCGCCACCGCCAACAAGTGCCGCATCGCTGATGGTATGATGTGGTGAACGAAAAGGCCTTGTTGTAATTAATGCATTGTGCTTTGGTAATTTACCGGCCACAGAATGTATTTTAGTTGTTTCCAATGCTTCTTCTATACTCAACGGTGGTAAAATAGAAGGCATACGCTTAGCCAGCATTGTCTTTCCTGACCCAGGCGATCCAATCATAATGATATTATGTCCACCGGCAGCAGCTATTTCGAGAGCTCGCTTAGCATGTTCTTGTCCACGCACATCAGCAAAATCAGATTCATAAAAATAATTTGAAGACAAAAAAATTTTTTCTAAATCTGTTTGAACAGGAATTATATTTTTCTTTTTTTCTAAATACTGCGTCGCTTCTTCCAGTGTATCTAAACCTATCACTTGAAGAGATTTTATCATCGCCGCTTCTTCAGCATTTGAACGAGGCAACATAAGTCCTTTGAACCCCTGCCGATGTGCTTCCATGGCGATGGCTAATGCACCTTTAATTGGACGCAAATTTCCATCCAGTGCTAATTCACCCATAATAAGGTAATTATTTAACTCATCTGATTGAAGTTGCTCGGATGCGCGTAAAATACCTAACGCTATCGGTAAATCATATGCTGAACCCTCTTTACGAATATCTGCCGGCGCAAGATTAATCACCACTTTTTGACGAGGCATTTGATAGCCTGTATATTTAATGGCTGATTCTACACGTTGTTGACTTTCTTTGATGGCATTATCTGGAAGACCAACTAGAAAAAAATGTAGGCCTTGTGTGACATTAACTTCAATGGTAATAACACTGGCTTGTATTCCAAAAACAGCTCCTCCATATACCTTCGCCAACATAGATGATTGCTATTGAATAACTATTTTTTCAATAAGCAAAATAAGGATATGAATAACTTTAATATGTATCTCTTGAATACGATCAGCATACCCGTGATGAGGTACACGTATTTCTATATCTGAAAGACCAGCTAATTTGCCGCCATCTTTTCCTGTAAGTGTAATAACCTGTAATCCTTTTTCTTTAGCTGTTTTTACAGCATTGATCACATTTGCTGAATTTCCACTTGTACTAATACCTAACAGAACATCACCTGACATACCAAGTGCTTCAACATATTTAGAAAATATAAAATCATATCCATAGTCATTGCTTACACACGATATATGACTTGGGTCTGAAATAGCAATAGCAGGCAAAGGTCTTCTTGATTCGCGGTAGCGACCTGTAAGCTCCTCCGCAAAATGCATCGCATCGCAATGAGAGCCACCATTTCCACAAGACATAATTTTTTTTCCTTGGATAATTGCCTGCCCCATACACATCGCTGCTTTTTCTATTGCTTGGATGGTGTTTTCATTTTGCAAAAATTGATGAAGTACTTTTTCTGCCTCATGCAATTCACTGATAATACTATTTTTAAACATACCTCTATAAACTAAATTGTTATACTAAACTAGTTATTTTGTATTAACCTATACCAATCCTTCATCCGCAAAACTCAAGTAATCCTCATTCGTTACAATAAGGTGATCCAATAAAGGAATATCGGTTACCTGTCCATACTCTTTCATCTTATTGGTAATTCGTCGGTCAGCCTCACTTGGTTTTAAATTTCCCGAAGGATGATTATGAATTAAAATGACGCCATGAGCTAGTTCTTCAACAGCTAATTTGAATACAAGCTTAGGGTCTACCATCGTACCATCTGTTCCTCCACGGCTCATTTGTTTTTTTGAAATAACATAATTGGCTTTGTTGAGTAACAAGACCCAACACTCTTCATGAGGTAAATCCATTAACAATGGCAACATTAATTCAAATACGTGTTTAGAAGACGTTATTTTAATACGCTCAGGAGTTTTGCTTTCCTTTCGTCTTTTTCCCAACTCTAATGCGCTTACTATAGTGATCGCTTTGGCCTGACCTATACCTTTAAATTTTTGTAAATCATGTACACTTAACTTGGCTAACTCATGCAGGTTATAGTGAACATGTTGTAAAATAGTTTTAGCAAGATCAACAGCTGTCAGTGAAACTGTCCCTGAACCCAAAAGAATAGCTACAAGTTCAGCATCTGAAAGAGCTGCTTTTCCTTTCGATACCAATTTTTCTCGTGGCCGATCTTCCTCAGACCAATTTTTTATTTTCATACTATTTTACAAATATAAATTCTTATAAAGAATAAAAAAATATATTTAAAAAAAATTTAATAAAATATGTCGGTCATTTTAACCCCAGCAATTGGCGTGCTGCTTTAATAGGCGATATTCGTCTATGTAAAACATCTTGTTCAATAAGTGGAAGAAGGTGTTGAACAGCTGGTTTTTGGAGAAATGTATTTTTTAATTCGATATCTATAATTTCTCTCATCCAAGCTAAGTGTTGATCTTGACGTTGCTTATCCCAATACCCATTTGACTGTGTCAGAGCAACATACTTTTTAAGCTGTGTTTCAATTAAATCAAGACCATCTCCGGTAAAAGATGAACAGGTAGATACGCCTGGCTGCCATCCTGATTCTGGCAATGTATATAGGTGTAACGCATTTTTATAATCACTTTCTGCTTGTTCAGCCCGTATTTTATTCTCGCCATCTGCTTTGGAGATGGCTATCCAATCAGCTACCTCTACAATCCCTCTTTTTAATCCTTGTAATTCATCACCTGAACCAGGAAGCACAAGCAGCAAAAAGAAATCTACCATGGAACGTGCTGCTATTTCAGACTGCCCTACCCCTACTGTTTCAATCAAAATAAGATCATATCCTGCTGCCTCACATAATAAAATACACTCCCTCGTGTGTGCTGTTACACCACCAAGTGTTTGTCCGGCTGGTGATGGTCGTATATAGGCTCTCTTATGCTTAGATAATGTTTGCATTCGTGTTTTGTCCCCTAAAATACTGCCTTGAGTTGTTTGACTACTGGGATCAATGGCTAATACCGCTAATTTCTGAGAATGCGTTTCAAGTAAACGATTCCCCCATATTTCAATAAAGGAACTTTTACCTACTCCAGGGGCTCCAGTAATAGCTATACGTATAGATTTTTTAGTAAAAGGCATCAACTTTTCAAGTATTTCAAGTCCAATGCTACGATCTTCTATATGTTGACTTTCCAACAAGGTAATGGCTTTACTTAAATATATTTTATCTCCTTGTAAGATTTCATCTACATATTGGGCAATTAAGCGATCAGAAAATGGACTCATACTATGTTATAAAAAAAATTATAAAAAATATTTGAAAAATTATATAATATTTCTTAAATTTGCAAGATGTTTCGGAAGATAGCCAATAGGCACGTTATAGGATGTACCATTTTTATATTTTCTATACAGGTATTGGCCAGTTGGATTCCCATTCGTGGCCCCATTGTAGATCCACTCCATGATGCATTGTATGATATGGAATTAGCAGATCTTGTTTTCTCAAAATTACGTAAAGAAACAGAAGCGGATACGAACATAGTACTTGTAAATATAGGTGAATTAAGCAGGGAAATGATTGCTAAAGAGCTGCAAATTATAGCAAAATATGAACCGCGTGTGATAGGTATAGATGTGTTGTTCAAAAATACAAAAGATAGAGTTGGAGATAGTTTATTGAAAAATGAACTCCAAGCTGTTAAGCGATTAATTATGGCTAGTAAACTTGATGATTATAATAAAGAAGAAAAACAGTTTAAGATCAGTCAACGATCTCATACTTTTTTTATGGAGAATGCTACTCCAGCCTATACTAATTTTATTACACGGTCTAAAGACGCGCTAGATATCAGCACATGCCGAACATTTAGTCCGATGAGTTTGGTAAATAATAAAAAAGAATATGCTTTTAGTGTTGCGTTAGCTAAAGAATACGATAAGAAAAAAACAGAATTATTTTTGAAAAGAAATAAAGAAACGGAAATTATTAACTTCAAAGGCAATATGGGGGGAAAGTTTTTTGCACTCGATGTAGACGATGTGCTAAAAGAAAATTTTTCACCAGACCTTATAAAAGATAAAATTGTATTGTTTGGTTTTTTGGGTCCTGCATTTAACAAAGTGTCATGGGAGGATAAGTTTTTCACACCTCTTAATAGTCGATATGTCGGACGATCAAATCCAGATATGTATGGTGTAGTTATTCATGCTAATATTATTTCGATGATACTTCATAATGACTATATTAATCAAATGCCGATGAGCATAAGCTATGCTGTTGCGGTTTTACTTTGTTTATTAAATGTTGCTTTGTTTTCATGGATCAACCAAAAGACTGAAAACTTATATGATTTGATTTCAAAAGGAATTCAGTTGATAGAAACATTTATCCTACTATTAGTTATTGTATTAATGTTTTATTATTTTAACATTAAATTTAATTTAACATTAACCATCGTAACTGTATTGTTGACAGGAGATCTTTTAGAAATATACTATAGTGTGGTGAAAATACCATTCGCAAGTTATATTAAACGAGTTTTTAAAAAAATAAACTAATTAAAAAATGAAGAAGATAGTTTTTCTTTACAGCTTAATATTGGTAGGTGTAGCCACCAATAATGTTTTTGCACAATCTTATGTATTTAGGGTATTAGCAAATAAAGGCTCAAATCTGGTAAAAGTTGTTTCTGTAAGTCAAGATTGGCAACCTGTAAAAACAGGTGCCAAACTAAAAAAGGAAGATGAACTTATGCTAAGTGAAAATGCCTACATGGGCCTAGTAAGTAGCACTGGTAAGACAATTGAACTAAAACAAGCCGGTGATTACAAAGTCGCTGATTTGGCTAGTAAACTTAATACACAATCTGCAAGTATTGCTGGCAAGTATGTTGATTTTGTATTTAATCAAATCACTCAACAAGACGAGGTTGATTTCAATAAAAACCCTCAAAATCATACAAAGTCTGCAGGATCAGTAGAGCGCGGCATTTCATTTATTGATATTTTAGGACCGGTATCTATGAATGTATTTAATCCTGTTGCCACCATTCGATGGTCTCCTGTGCAAGATGCCACTTTATATACCGTTGTTATAAAAAATATATTTGAAAATACTATTCTTACAAAAAAGACATCATCAACAGAGCTTCTATTGGATTTGAATGATGTGGCATTAAAAAATGAAAAGCTTGTTATTGTAACAGTCTCTACTAATGGCGGTAAAGTCTTCTCCGATCATATTGGCATTAAACGACTTTCATTACAAGAACAAGCAACTATTCGAAACCAGCTAGATAAATTAGTTTCTGAAACAAATGATGAAACAGCCCTAAGCCAATTGATTCAAGCTGCTTTCTTCGAAGATAATGGATTAGTCTTGGATGCTTTAATGTATTATGAAAATGCCTTGAAGATAGCTCCTGATGTGGATGATTTTAAAATAGCCTATCAGAAATTTTTAGAAAGAAACCAATAGATTTTAATTAAATTATTTTTATAATCATGGTCTTATTGTTAATATAAGACCATTTTTTATATCTCCGATTATTCCGTAGAGCTTTTTTTTATGGAGAGTATTTTTATTTTTGTATACTAAGGCTTTTTTAATGAATGCAATTTTTATAGGTCTCCTTCGCGAAGGAAAAAACCCACCTGATAAACGGGTAGCTCTCTCTCCAGAACAGTGTAAAAGACTGATGAAGCAACACCCACACCTTAGCATTTATTGTCAGCCAAGCCATGCACGTTGTTTTGCTGATAGCGAATATGCTTCAGCAGGAGTTTATATACAAGAAGATCTTTCTCATTGTGACTATCTAATGGGTATTAAGGAAATTCCTATTGATCAATTACTTGCTACTAAAACATATTTGTTTTTTTCGCATACAATCAAACAACAACCTCATAATAGAGACTTACTCAAAGCCGTATTAGCAAAAAAAATCACATTAATTGATTATGAGTGTTTAACTAATCAAGAAGGTCAACGTTTAGTCGCTTTTGGGAAATTTGCTGGCATTGTAGGTGCCTACAATGCTATACTAACATACACTAAACGGCATCCTATTTTTGATCTTAAACGAGCCTACAGATGTTTTGATATAAATGAACTACAAAAAGAGTTTTCAAAAGTTAAACTCCCAGCTATTAAGATTGTTGTGACAGGAAGTGGAAAAGTGGCAGGGGGCGTCAAGATGGTATTAGACGGAATGTGTATTCACCAGGTTTCCCCAAGTGATTTTTTAGAAAAGAACTATTCTTATCCTGTTTATACACTACTTCGATCCGCAGATTATCATGAGTCTATCGATGGAAGTGTTTTCAGCTCTAATGTATTCCACCACTATCCTGACCGCTTTAAATCTACTTTTCTTCGGTATGCCCAAACTGCGGATATCCTTATAGCAGCTGCTTATTGGAACCCAAAGGCTCCTCTATTATTTACTAAAGAGGATATGAAAAAAACTGATTTCACCATAAAAATTATTGCAGACATTACCTGTGATATTAATGGTTCTATTCCATCTACACAACGGGTTTCTCGGATTGATGACCCTTGGTATGATTATAATCCAATAACAGAGAAAATAGAAGATGCATTTTCAAAAGAAAGTAATATATCTGTTATGGCTATTGATAACTTACCTTGCGAGTTACCAAGGGATTCCTCTATAAGCTTTGGGGAACAACTTATAGAATCAGTTATTCCAGATATGCTGTTAGATAAAAAACCTTCTAGTACATTGCTACGAGCTACTATTGCTACGGAAGGGAAACTAACAAAACTGTTCAGCTATTTGGAAGATTTTGTAAAATAATATAAAGCTAAACCCTATTACAATGACAACAACTCTTGAAATCATCGGAATGATTACAGGATTATGGGCCGTCTATTTAAATTTTCGTGAAAACATCACAGGGTGGCCTATTGGTATTATTAGTGTAGTAGTATATGCTATTGTTTTTTTAAATACTAAACTTTATGCTGATATGGGTTTGCAATTTTTTTATGCGTTTATGAATGGGTATGGATGGTATACATGGAGTAGCTCCGTTAAAAAAAACAAACTAGTTGTTATTCGTATATCAAAAAAACAATGGATGGGTTCTATTAGTTTTACTTTATGTTTTGGAACACTGCTATCATTTCTATTGTATTATTATACTGATGCACGTCTGCCAGTAGTTGATGCGTTTACATGTGCTATAAGTTTGGCGGCACAATATTTATTAGCTAAAAAAGTATTGGAAAATTGGCTCTTATGGATAGGCGTGGATATAGTATATGTAGGCATGTATCTTCGTTCGGATTTATACGCAACAGCTATTCTTTACTTTTTATTTATCGTGATAGCAATATGGGCGTACATAAAGTGGAAGAAAAAATTAATTTCTAGAATACAATAATATGGTAAAAAAAATTGTTTTGTTTGGTTCTGAATCAACCGGAAAAACAACCCTTGCCAAGCATCTTGCTTTGCATTATAATACCGTATGGGTTCCGGAGTATGCACGATTATATTTAGAAAGAAAAGGAAGCCCATGCGCATGGGAAGATATCGAACCTATCGCTCGTGGGCAAATTGAATTAGAAGAAAATCTATATAGCAAAGCCCATCGCATCCTTATTTGCGATACAGATATTCGTGAAACTAAAGTTTACAGTTATGCTTACTTTAATCGTTGTTCAGACTTCATATTAGAAGAAGTGAAGAAAAGAACATATGACTTATATTTATTATTAAACATCGATATACCTTGGGAAAAAGATAACTTACGCGACCGCCCTCATCTTCGCAAAGAAATGCATGAGCTATTTAAAAATGAATTACAACAAAACAACATTGCCTTTGTTGAAATTTCGGGTGATTTTTCAGAAAGAAAAAAACGGGCTATAGAAGCCATTGATCAATTGTTATTTTTATAATTAGTAGTTTTAAAAAATAGAATTGAGTAACTTGCGGTGTTTTTCGCATAGCTAAACCTAAAAGAGAGCCAATGATTTCAAACGAGGTATTATTTTTTTCACTGTTTATTGTATTTGTGATCGGTGTGCTTATGCTGGATCTCGGCGTTTTCAACAAAAAAACCCATGTGATTGGCTTTAAAGAAGCTGCTGTATGGAGTGGGGTTTGGGTCATGTTCACACTTGTATTTTATCTCGTTATCGATACACATGGTGACTGGATTCATGGTGTTGATAATTTTCAAGAACTTGTTCACCTCAAGCAAAAGTATGCTGATCATGTCAAATTATATCCTGGAAATTTTGAATTAAGTCTACAAAGCTACCGTGATAATATGTCACTCGAGTTTATCACAGGCTATTTGGTTGAGTATGCGCTTTCAGTTGATAATATTTTTGTTATCATTCTTATCTTCTCATCATTTGGTGTGCGTGAACAATATTATAAGAAAATATTATTTTGGGGGATTTTAGGAGCCATTGTTATGCGATTTACATTTATTTTCACTGGCTCTGCATTAATACAGCGCTTTCATTGGATTATCTATATTTTCGGTGCTTTTCTAATTTTCACAGGGTCAAAATTATTTTTTCAAAAAGATAAGGACGAAAAAATCGATCCCAACAAACACCCTGTTGTGAGATTCGTTTCTAAATACTTTGCACTTTACCCACGCTATGTGAAAGATCGTTTTTTTGTACGCAAAGAAGGAAAACGTTTACTTACTCCCTTATTCTTAGTACTAATCATCATTGAGTTAACAGATTTAATTTTTGCAGTTGATTCAGTGCCTGCTGTTTTTTCTATTACAAAAGATCCTTTTATTGTTTTCTTTTCCAATATATGCGCCATTTTAGGTCTTCGTTCGATGTTTTTCTTTTTATCCAACATTATGCATCTATTTCATTATTTAAAAGTAGGACTATCCTTTCTTCTCATTTTTATTGGTTTAAAAATGGTATCACACAACTGGCTAAAGAAAATAGGATTTGAAACAAGCCATTCACTCTATGTTATCATTTCTATTCTTGCTATAAGCATAATTGCTTCTCTTATTTTTCCAAAAAAAAATAAAATCGAAAAATCTGCATAGACTTAAATACACATACATTATATAAAATAAAAACTCTTGTTAAGATACGGTTTAGATATAGCTTATCAAGGCACCCATTATCATGGATGGCAAATTCAAGACAACGCACATGCGGTGCAACATGTTTTAAATAATGCCTTATCCCAGATTTTGAATTATCCAATAGAAACTGTTGGCAGTGGAAGAACAGATACAGGTGTTCATGCTCTTCAACAAATTGTTCATATGGATCTAACCAATAAGATTGATACAACGCATTTAATAAGAAGTTTGAATGCTATTTTACCATTAGATATAGTAGTTAAAAAGATTATAGAAGTAGATTCTGCTTTTCATGCGCGACATAGTGCAATAAGTCGTAGTTATGAATACCGCATGACTTCTTTGAAAAATCCTTTTTTAATAGATTTGGCTTACTACTTTCCAAGAAAACTCAATGTGGATGAAATGAATAAGGCTGCCAAGCTGTTGTTAAAACATACGGATTTTAGATCTTTTTGTAAATTACATAGTGATACCCCTCATTATTTTTGTAACATCACCTCCGCAGAATGGATAGAACAAGATGATTTATTAATTTTTAAGATCACCTCCAACCGTTTTTTAAGAGGGATGGTTCGAGCTATTGTAGGAACACTATTAGAAATAGGTCTCGGCAGGATAAAACTCCATGACTTTGAAGAAATTATTAATGCAAAAAATAGACGATACGCTGGTGCTGCTGTACCAGCTTGTGGATTATTTTTAACAAAAGTAGTTTATACAAATCATTTTTTATAGATTCGCATTTATTAATAGAACTAGAAAATAATAATAAAAGTGGCCTATTTTCATTAAATTTGCGACTTGCATAAAACCCTAGAAAACTAAATGAAATTATCAAAATTTAAATTTGATCTTCCTCAAAGTGCCATTGCCCTTTACCCATCTAAAAATAGAGATGAGGCTAGAATGATGGTTTTAGATCGTAAAAGTGGAAAAATTGAACATAAAATTTTTAAAGATATTATAGATTATTTTGAAGAAGATGATGTATTAGTGATCAACAATACACGTGTTTTCCCCGCTCGATTATATGGGAATAAAGAAAAAACAGGTGCTAAGATTGAAGTTTTCTTGTTAAGGGAACTTAATAAAGAATCTCATTTATGGGATGTGCTGGTGGACCCTGCTCGTAAAATACGTGTTGGAAATAAGCTTTATTTTGGAAATGGAGAATTAGTAGCTGAAGTTATTGACAATACAACATCACGAGGACGAACCATACGGTTTTTATATGAAGGGGAAGATGAAACATTTTATAAACTTATAGATGAGCTCGGGGAAACTCCTCTTCCAAAATATATTAAACGAAAAGCAGAGCCTTCAGATCGTGAACGCTATCAAACTATTTTTGCTGAGCACGTTGGTGCCGTAGCTGCCCCAACAGCAGGTCTTCACTTTACAAAACAGGTCGTAAAGCGGTTAGAGCTTAAAGGTTGTAAGTTTGTTCCTATTACATTGCATGTAGGTTTAGGCACATTTAAACCTGTGGACGTGGAAGATCTTACTAAACACAAGATGGACTCAGAAAGCTATATTGTGTCTGAGGATACAGCTATAAAGGTAAACAACGCATTAGACAAAAAGAAAAAAGTATGTGCTATAGGTACAACGTCTATGCGTGCTATGGAGTCAGCTGTGTCTGCCAACAATCGACTTAAATCATTCCGAGGCTGGACTGATAAGTTTATATTCCCACCATATGATTTCAAAATTGGCAATATGATGTTAACAAACTTTCATATGCCTGAATCTACATTATTAATGATGACTGCTGCTTTTGGTGGTTATGACTTAATTATGAATGCTTATAAAACAGCTATTAAGCAGAAATATAAATTTTTTAGTTATGGCGACGTGATGTTAATTATTTAACAGCACAGCATTTATTTCTGAAACGATTGAATAGCCTGACAGATGGCATCAAAGATGCCATCTATTGTTCCAACACCATTAACCCGTTTTAATTTACCTAATTTATCATAGTAATTAGCTACAGGGGAAGTCTCTTGATGATAAACGTTTAAACGCGTATTGATCTTTTCTTCATCTTGATCATCCACTCGTCCTGATGTTTTAGCTCTTTCTTTTAGACGTTCTCTTAATTCATTATCCGGAACTTCAAGTGCTACAACACCTGATATAGGTGATTTTTTATTTTTTAATATAGAATCTAATGTCTGTGCCTGTGCTACAGTACGCGGAAAGCCATCAAAGATAAAGCCTGTTGCCTTTTTATTTTCTTCGATCTTTGCATCAACCATTTTAATAGTTACCTCATCTGGAACAAGCTTACCTTCTTTAATATATTGCTGAGCAAGCTTACCAAGCTCTGTTCCTTCACTCATATGTTTCCGAAATAAATCTCCGGTAGCTATATGTATCAGATCATATTTTTTGATGATTAGTTCACTCTGAGTGCCTTTACCCGCCCCCGGAGGTCCAAATAGGATAATATTTAACATAGAAATGTTAATCGTGTGTATATTTTAAGAGGCCAAGTTAAGAAAAATATATGTAAACTAAGTAAGGTTATTTTTTTATTCTAATTTTACAAAAACAATAGCTATATGTTTTATTATCTTTTTCATTTTTTAGATAAACAATTTAACCTGGTGGGTGCGGGTGTTTTTCAATACATCTCTTTTCGCGCATCGATGGCCGCTATTTTTTCTCTTCTCATAGCGATGGTTTTTGGAAAAAAAATGATTCATATTCTTCGAAAAAAACAGGTTGGTGAAAGTATTCGCAATCTAGGACTGGATGGGCAATTACAAAAAACAGGCACACCTACTATGGGTGGAATTATTATCATAGCCGCTATTTTAATTCCCACGTTATTGTTTGCTAAAATAGACAACATATATATTGTTTTAATGCTCATTGTTACAGTTTGGTTAGGGGTAATTGGTTTTTTGGATGATTACATCAAAGTTTTCAAAAAAAACAAAGAAGGCTTATCCGGAAAATTTAAAATCATAGGTCAAATAGGAATAGGTGGCATTGTAGGACTTGTTCTCTTTTTTAATAAAGATGTTATTATTCGAAAAAATATATCGAGCACATCAACTGTAATTTATCAAGATATCAAATCACTTAAAACAACAGTTCCTTTTTTTAAAAATAATGAGTTAGACTATGGACATCTTTTTTCATTTGTAGGAGACAATTATATATGGGTTTTTTATCTACTCTTAGTCATACTAATTATAACTGCTGTTTCTAATGGAGCCAATATCACAGATGGCTTAGATGGATTAGCAGCTGGCATCTCAGCAATTGTAGGCATTACATTAGGTGTATTTGCTTATGTTTCGGGGAATACTATTTTTTCCAATTATTTAAATATCATGTATATCCCTTTTACAGGTGAGTTAGTTATATTTTGTGCTGCTTTTGTTGGCGCTTGTGTTGGATTTTTGTGGTATAACTCCTTTCCTGCTCAAGTATTTATGGGAGATACCGGAAGTCTTTCATTAGGCGGCATCATTGCTGTATTGGCATTAATCTTACGAAAAGAATTATTGATTCCTGTTCTTTGTGGTATTTTCTTAATTGAAAATTTATCTGTGATTATACAAGTGTATTATTTTAAATATACCAGAAAAAAATACGGTGAAGGAAGACGCATTTTTAAAATGTCGCCTTTACATCACCATTACCAGAAAGTGGGCTACCATGAATCAAAAATTGTAACTCGATTTTGGATTGCGGGTATTTTGTTGGCTATATTTACTGTAGCAACATTGAAGTTACGTTAAGTTTAAATTATAGTGATTACTCATTCTTTTTCACAGATTGTTATATTAGGTGCCGGAGAAAGCGGCGTAGGCGCTGCCTTATTAGCTAAACAAAAAGGATTAAAGGTTTTTGTTTCAGATCAGAATTTAATTGCTGAAAAATATAAAAATCAACTTATTGAAGCGAATACTGAATTTGAGGAGGGAAAGCATTCTCAAGAAAAAATTCTTTCTGCAGATTTAATTATTAAAAGTCCTGGCATTCCAGAAAAAGCAACTCTTATTCAAGAAGCAATTAAAAAAAACATACCTATTGTTTCTGAAATCGAATTTGCTACTTATTACACCAAAGCAAAATTAATCTGTATCACTGGTACAAATGGAAAAACAACTACTACTTTACTTACTTATCATTTATTGAAAGAGGCAGGATATAAAGTAGCACTGGCTGGAAATGTAGGAATTAGTTTAGCGCGACAAGTTGCTTTACAAGAAGTAGATTATTTTGTAGTAGAAATCAGTAGCTTTCAATTGGATGGAATGTATCGAACCAAACCACATGTAAGTATTTTATTAAATATTACACCTGATCATTTGGATCGATATGGGCAACTAGAAAACTATATTAATTCTAAATTTCGAATTACTCAAAATATGGATCACAGCGATTACTTTATTTATTATCAAGATGATCCTATTTTGAAAGAAGAAACAGAAAAAAGAAAAATAGCTGAAAAAGTAAATACCCTTTCTATTTCGCTTCAAGGAAAAGATTCTAAAATTTTTTTCCAAAATGATCAATTGCATTTTAATTTTAACGATCAATCTTTTTCAATTCATCGCTCCGACGTATCGCTAAAAGGAAAACATAATTATATAAATATCATGATGGCTGTTACAGCAGCACATTGTGTAGGTGTTTCTGAAAAGTCAATTCGTGAAGGATTGAAAAATTTTAAGAACGCTCCCCATCGATTAGAATTTGTAAGAGAACTGAATGGAGTTACATTTATTAATGATTCGAAAGCTACAAATGTAGATGCTGTACTTTACGCATTGGATAGTTATGAACAACCTTTGGTTTGGATCGCAGGTGGTGTAGATAAGGGCAATGACTACTCATTGCTGGATGATTTGGTAAAAAGAAATGTTAAAGCATTAGTTTGCATGGGTGTTGATAATTCTAAATTGAAAAAAGTATTTAAAAATAAAATTGCTCATATTGCTGATACACATACGATTCAAGATGCGATTCAAGCTGCTTTTCAATTTGCTTCCATAGGAGATATTGTTTTATTGTCACCGGCTTGTGCCAGTTTTGATTTATTCAAAAACTATGAAGATCGAGGAGAGCAATTTAAAAAAATAGTTTTAGCACTTACCTAAGCTATAAACAAAGTAGTATTTTTGTCGAATGGCCTCTTTTGGATTTCGGTTTTCGGATAATTACCAATATCGATTAGCAGAAGCACTAAATAATTATATCAACTGGATAAACTATGCAAGTTCAGTTTTGATAACCGTACATAATTCGGTTTCTATATTCAATCAGCAAATGAATAATTTATTGGAAGATGAATCGTATTTAAAATTTAACTTTTCAATTCCATCCTCTTTTGAAGAAATACAAGAATCATTGAAGTATTTTTTAGGGCCTACTTACTTTTCAAAAGAAAATACACTTATTCATCAAAATAATAAAGAAAAAGAAGTGACATGGGGTCAGTTAACAGAAGTTTGTGAGAAAGAAAATGAAATCATTCCAGCACCTGCTTCAGAAGAAATCAAAAAATTATTTAATCAGGTAAAAGATAATTTTGAACAAATAACACAAATTAATCAATGCATCATTGAACACATTACTTCGAAATCATATTTGCAAGATTATAAACAAAAATTAGAAATTGCTTATGATTTAATTAAAGAGATGGAAATAAAATTTGATATATATGACGAATTAAAAAATGAATTAGATTTGAAGATATGGGAAATCCATTTTAATCATTATCAGGATTCTATTAATTATCCTACAAACTATATATATAAATCTATGGAAGAGTGCATCACGCTTGCACAATCCATAATTTATTCTTTTCGATTTGGCGAATCTATCAAAAATGTAGAGAAATATATTGCTTCACTGAATGAAAAAATAGCTGAATTCAATACAAATAAAGATGAAATCTTAAAAGAAATACAGAAACTAGATATCCAACATTGGGAAAAGGATGTACCCAAAGACTATCTTTCATCACGCTATGCGATGTTTATGTATCAACTTAAAGTGATTATTTCAGATTATGAATCTTTTCATAAAAATGAAAATCATATAAATTTGGATTCTTATTTTTCGAAAGCTTATTATTTCTATAATAGAAAATTTTTTTATGTATATAAAAATGATTTAATATCCTATTATAATAGTTCTTTATTTGTATCTAATCATTATTTTTTAAAAAAAACTTTCGAACCGATGTGGTTTAAAATGATTCCACCTAATCAAAGTAATCAGGGCTGAGTATATTCGAGGTTTATAGTTCATTTTATTATTAGCTTAACTCGAGTTGGTTTTTAATTAAATTATAATAAGTTCCTCTTACGCCAACCAATGTATCATGAGTGCCTTCTTCTACCACATACCCCTTATCTAATACAACAATATGATCAGCATGACGAACGGTTGAAAGGCGATGCGCTACAATAACTACTGTTTTACCTTTGAAAAATAGCCCCAGATTATTTATAATAATTTTTTCATTAGTGGCATCTAATGCATTGGTTGCCTCATCAAAAAAAACATAAGATGGATTTTTATAGATCGCTCGTGCAATTAATATACGTTGTTTTTGTCCTTGACTAAGATTATGGCCTTCAGCACCAAGCTTTGTCTGTAATTGCTGTGGCAATTGATTTATTACTTCGGTAAGATTAGAAACGTGCAAGGCATAGTGTAGTCTATGTTTATCAACAGGTTCATCTTTAACTACAACATTTCGTAACACGGTATCTGTGAAAATAAAACCATCTTGCATTACCGATCCACATTGATCACGCCACCATCGGATATTAATTTCATTAAGTGGTGTATTACCCACGGTAATTTTTCCTTTCACCGGAACATAAAACTTAAGTAAAAGTTTCAACAATGTTGTTTTTCCGCTACCACTACTGCCTACAATTGCTGTAATCTTTTTTTCAGGAATAGAAAAAGAAATATTTTTCAAAACTTCTTTAGAGTGAGGCCCATGATATTGAAACCCTATTTGATGTAAATGAATACTAAAAGATGATGGAGTTAATGGTTCACGTATTTCAACTTGTTCATTCGGATGCTCATGAATTTCGCTCAACCGCTCTAAGCTAAGCTTAGCATCTTGTACAGTCTGTGTAAAACCTATAAATTGATCGATTGGTCCTTGAAGTTGCCCTAACATATATTGCATCGATACCATCATCCCAAGTGTCATATCGCCATCAATCACCGACCGAGCAGCCATATACGTGATAACCAAATTTTTAAACTGATTAATCAATAGCGCGCCAGATGATTGATATTGATTAAGACTCAACGATCGAATACCCAATCGGTATAGTTTGACTTGAAGTTGCTCCCACTCCCATCGTTTTTCTGTTTCTATATTGTTCAATTTAATTTCCTGAATACCCGTCACAATCTGAATAAGGCCGGTTTGATTTTCAGCTGCTCGCTCAAATTGAAGCAAATCCAACTGTTTTCGTTTTTTCATAAATAAAAGAACCCATCCAGCATAAACAAGATTACCAATAAGAAATACCCATAAAATAGATAGGCTATAAAAAGCAATAATGATTCCAAAAATTAAAAAATGAAATACACCTAATAGCATACTCAATGCTGATCCGGTAAGAAAAGATTGTATCCGTTTATGATCACCGATACGTTGCAAAATATCACCTACCTTCTTCGAATCAAAAAAAGACAATGGCAATCGCATCACTTTAGCTAAAAAATCGGAGATTAAGGCAATACTGATACGTGCACCAATATGCAAATACAGCCAACCTTGAATAAATCCAACAACCGCACTACTTACTGTTAATACAGCTTGCGCTATTAGAATGAGATAAATAAACTGTATGTTTCGTGTATTAATGCCATAATCTACTACAGCTTGTGTAGTGAATGGAAAAACAAGTTGCAATAAGCTACTAAGAATAAGCCCCAGAAACACCTGTATAAATAATTTTCGATAGGGTTTTAAATAAGTCAACCAAAAAGCAAATCGCTTAGCAGATGTTGGCTCTTCATCATAACTGTAGAACTGAGGCGTAGGCTCTACAAATAAACCCATACCAACCCCTTCCGGTGAACGACCGATCCATCCTTTAGTAAAATCCATCAACGAATAAACCAACTTCCCTTTAGCCGGATCAGCGACATATACTTTGTTTTTTCTGATTTTATAGACCACCACAAAGTGGTCATTATTCCAATGCGCGATGAAGGGCGTAGGCGCCTCCTCCTGCAGTTGGCGCCATGTCATCTTGGCTACAGAAGTACGCAACCCAAGTTCTTGAGCGACCTCACTCAGAGAACGCAAAGATGATCCATAAATACCGACATAACTCTTATCACGAATAGCTGACATAGCAATCGACTTTTTATAATACGCCGTGATCATTTTTAAGCATGATGGACCACAGTCGTTGCTGTTATGTTGCGTATAAAAAGGAAATGAAGAAAAGAGGTTCTTAAACACGTTTTTATGGTATAACCTAATTGATCTGAAGTGCGACTATTCTATCTCTGGTTTAATTTCAATTTTGTTTTCATTAGTTTAACCAAAAATAAAATCACCTTGACTATAAATATAGATTTTAGCTTTTCTAAAAATCTGCCACTAATCCACAAACACAACCCCATATAGGCTAAACAGGACAGATAAGAAAAAATAACAGATTTAGCAGCAAAAGCAAATATATCAAAATAGGAAAAAGACAAAATAAGAAGTTGAAACCAAAACATCATGTACACATACTTTGTGGGTATGACATCAAGAAAAACATATTGGCTGGTATGAGCCTCGGATCGATAGATCCAATAGCAAAATATCAAATTAAGACATAGAAAACCAGTTGTAAAATAAAATAGAGCTGAGGAAGCATTTGCTATTACAATAGAAAGCATAAAGCAAATGATATTGCTTACAAACAACCAAAATAACACAATATTTTTTAAACTCATAATAATATTTTTTTTATTTTAGAAAAAACGAACATCCATCACTACCTTACGCTATCTATTTCTATTAATAATATGAATAGAAAGAATTAAAAAAATAAGTCCAAGAGTTAGAGCTATTACCAATTCCATGATTGATATAGCATCTGAAAATTTAAAAATAAATAAACGCCAATATGGATAGGCAATGATTAAACCATTAAAACAACTATGTACAAGAATAGGAATAAGCAAATTTTTAGTTTTCATAAATAACCAACTTAACAACAAACCTCCGCAGAATGGGCTGATAAATGCATATAAATTTAAGGTTGGAAGAAAGTGAAAAAAAGAAAATAAAACAGCAGTTAATACAATAGCTCTACCTGTTGAATATATTTTTAAGAAATAGGTCAGTATTAATGCCCGGTATACTATCTCTTCACAAACTGGCGAGATAACTAGAGCAGACAAAAAATCAGTAGTTATGCCTATTGGAAAATAAGTTTTACCATTTACAATTAATTCTATAGCGCGGGTAAAATAATTAATGGAGAAGAAAGCTCCCAAACCTAGCATTGGTACTATATAAAAAAGAAGAGCGGTGTTTTTTCTGCATAAGACGATTTCTTTATACGAGATTGATTGTGTGAGTAAAAACACAAAAAAAATAAGAGCAAATCTTGTTAAGATAAAAAAAGAACCAAAAAAAAATGATTTAGAAAAAAAGCCAAATGCATAATTTTCACAGACAGAAACAACAATAGTCGACAACAATATGATAACAAATACACTAATAAATTTTATTATTTTCTCAACCATAATTATCTATTGCTTTTTTTTAATTCAAAAAATTATGTAGTGCGTGAAGTAATATACATGGGATAATAGATTGTGATTGCGCCCGCAACACACCCAATATAATACTAATTGACCCAATGATCATTAGATCAACAACCTTGGGAAGAGGATGAAGAAAAATAAAAAAAAGAGAAGTTAAAATAATAGCGCCTACTTTTCCTAGCCTTGAATCTTCTATGCCTTTAAACATAAATCCACGAATAAACACTTCTTCATAAAAAGGAACTAAAAAAATAGTTACAAAAACAATAAGTAAATCATATGGCCAATAGTTATATTTAAAATCTTCCATGATAACTTCCCAACTATACCAACCCATATTGCTTAACAATCTAAAGATGATTTGTACTATAAAGTAAACCAACACCCATTTAATTAATAAACGCCATTTAAATACGCGGAAATGAAAATAGTCTATGCCAGCATTTTTTAATTTTACGAAAGACACCAAAAAAAACAACGTATACGGTGCGATAAATAAAGTGGTTAAACACTTATAAATGCGGTATGAAGGATATTGGTTGGGTTCTAGAATAATTGTAGAATAAAAAGGCTTAAGAAACAAAACAGATGTAAAAAAACAAATAAACACAATTAGTAATGTTTCTATCAAGGACCAATATCCTTTTCTAATTGTATACATCAATGTCAAATCCAGAGTTAAAAATATGAATAATTAAAAGACGGTAGTTTATAAAATATTTAAATTAAAATATACGTATCAGGTTTAAAAAACCTGATACGTATAAACAAGAAATTAATTAATGATAGCCAGATGGCGGATAAGATGTAGGCAATTTTTCCCATGCCTTAAAATTTTTTTCTAGAAAACAATCCCAATCAAAATAAGTTTCCTTGAGAGATTTATCTCCCCAATCAGGCAAATCATAACAACTCGATTCGAGTTGTCTATGAACCCAATCCAATGCTTGATCAATCCACGATCCACCCCCTCCTCCACCTCCGCCAAACTCTTCACATGCCGAAAAAGCTGCTACATGCATTACACCTCTAATACCACCTACGGCATTAGACATTTCCTCTGCTGACACATTTTGTGTAGGTAAGGTTTTTTGAATTGATTTCTGTTTAAGCATAAACTTTATAAATCTAATGTTTTAAGAATAGGCTAATATAAAATATATTTATTCTCAAAAACAAGTATTTTTTGATTTTTTTCTTTGAATACAAACAAATATGAACTATTTGTATTAAATTGTTTCAACATGACAACAACACCTTAATGCCATACGATCCATAGGTTATACTTGTAATATACAACACATACATCAACCAACAAGCTGGTATACTATGCGTTTGAGAAAACACACGAATGATATACAAGCCAAGCACAACATATCCTACAATATCATAAACCTCATATATAAAAAAACGTTGAAAGAAAAATGACAAACCTATAAAAATAACACTGAAGACCACTCGTCTCGTATAAACGGTATAGGTGTTTTTTAATTCTGATAAAACCAACCCTATACTAAATAGACTGATGAATACCGGGAGCACAAAAATATATTTGAGTATATAAAGAGTAGAAAAGATAGGCCCTTGATATATAACATATACTACTCCTTTATGAAGATATAGGGTGAAAATATCCAAGGCAAAAATAATGAATGGTATAAAGAAAGCAATCAATAAGCCTCTTTGAACAATTTTAGATCGAAAAGATTTTAGTGTAAGCTTACCCTTAAAAGATATTTTTTTCCACAAAAGAAATCCACCAATGAATATAGAAAAAGATACAATTAAACAAATCAAATTATAACCACGGCTTTTAAAGCCATAGTCTTTACCAAATGCATTCAATAAGCCTAATGAAAAAATCATCAACACAACTGATACAAAAGATTCTAAAACGGAAAGTTTATTTTTTGAGTTCATAATGAATTAATGTATACGGCATATTTCTTTTTTAAATAAAAAAAGAAGTAAACCTAAAAATAATAAGAAAATCCACGCCATAAGAAAGAGCTCTATGGGTTGCAAAAATGTATATGAAGGATAGATATTTATGATCTTTCGGTGTATGTTATCATTAATAAAAAAAAGACTGTTATAAAAAGAATGACACAATATGCATAGCCATATGTTTTTTGTTATATAAAATAAATAACCCAATATCAATCCACCGACAAAAACACCTATCAATCGCTGCGGATAATATATATCAATATGTGTTACTGTAAATAAAATAGAAGAAAAAACAATAGCCTTGAACGGAACAAAACGATATAAAAACCCACGTAATATAATACCTCGATGTATGAGCTCCTCACACAATGGCCCAATCAATATATAAATAATTATCCATGAATACGATTCTTGGGAAACATAAAAAATAGAACGAGGCAATTGGACAAAACTCCATTGATGCACTATAAGAGAAGGAATGAGTATAATACCGATATATACTGCCGTCAAAAATGCCAAACCTACAACAAAATATATCCACTTTGTTTTAGGAAACACAACTATATTAGAAAAACGAATAGTTTTATTTATATGAAGAGCAAGAATAACAACAAAAAATGATAGCATAACAATGACTGTACGCCCCCAACTTGTTGCATACCAGGCAGGAAAAAAATAATGAAGCGTAACTTCTATAATAATTTCAAAAATAACAATAAGTAACGCTTCATAAATGGCAGGAAATGGTTTTGGAGAAGTCACACTTGTGTGTTAAACAATAAATAAATCTGTATTATAAAAACAATGAAATTATTCAAAAAATGCAACAAAATAGACAAGGCTGTCGAATTAGTTTTGTATCGAGCATACGTATAAATAAATGAAACAGGTAATAAAAATAATCCGTTGGGGCCATGTGCAAAAGCAAAAACAAAAGTTACTATAATAACAACCCAGAAAAGATCCATTTTTGCAATTTCTAATGCTTTGAATAAAAATCCTCTACAGGTTATTTCCTCAAAAAAAGGAACAAGTAAACACGTTGCCATAAAGTAAAAAACCAATGTTTGTATCGATCGATCTTCATGAAAAATATACTTTGGAAGAGAACCCCAAGCAAGAAAAGTATAAATGCCTAAATAAACAACAAGTATTAAAATCCATTTCACTACGTGTTTCCATTTTAGAAACTGTAGATGCAATATGTTTTTTAATGAATAGGAAGGAGCAAGTTGATGGCTTATCGCTAAAATTAAACCTGTTAAAATAGGTAAAATAAATAACTTAGCCAAAACAATACTTCTACTATTTGAATAGGATAAATTTATAAAAACAAACTTTAGTTCGCGTATAAGATAATCATAGCCTATGACGGAGATAACTATAACAACACTTAATGCATATATAACTTTTAAGAATGATTTCATTTACACTAAATCTAAAGTTTTAAGAATGGGCTAAACATACAATATTAATCCTCAAAAACAAGTATTTTTTGATTTTTTTATTTGAATATGAACATTTTAATAGTAATTGTGTATTAATGATACAAAATGGTATTTTATAGAAAAAGAACATGTATTCAGTTACATGCTATATGTTTTTTCTAATTACTATTTTTAACATTAAGAATGAAAACAATACTCTTTTCTCTTAGCCTATTCTTTTATGCTGTTATCGCCACAGCACAATCTTCCCGTGAAAGAGATATCAGTGAATGGCTTAATCAATACATCGAGATAATAAATACGGAAAAACACTCCATGACACTTGCAGCAGAATTTGTTTTTGAAGAGTTCAACTCTCAACTAGTAGAAATCCAGCAAAAAGAAATAAAAAATTTGAGTACTCAACCCCTTGAAAGTCCATTTGTTAAAGATGATGATGATAACTATTATTATTATTGGCCATGGACAGCAACATATTGTTGTAACCTGAGTTTGTTTTTCAAAAATTCAGCGTCTCTTAAAAAAAGAAGAAAGGCATATACTTTTTTTTCATCCCTTGATTTATTTATCAATCCACGCAACGAAGAAGACCGAACTCTTTTAAAAACATATGCAAACCAGCTGAGCGACTATGTTGAACAAGGGAGTCAAATCCTAAAGCGTGCTAATAACCTAATAGACTCTATCAATACCTACTTAGTTGACAGAGTATATATTGAAGATCGTATCGATAAGTATAAAAAAGCATCTGCTCTTCTTATACAGGCTGAAAAGATCAGTACTGAGTATGCAGACTTCGCAATAAAAATGGAATTATTTATTCAGGATGCATTCAAAGATCTTATAAAAAAAGAAAGTAAATCGCTTCTGCCATTAAAAAATATCTATGCCGGTGAAGCATCTCAAATAGCAGCATGGAAACGTTTGTTTATCGAATTAAAACATACATCTGTTAAAAAAGAACAAAATCGCGATCTACTATCTATAAAAGCGTATAAAAATAATCTTCCAAATACAATTAATTATCTAAAAACAAACGATAGTATTAAAAAATGGATCCAGTATTTAGATGTATACCACAACAACGGGGAATGTTGTTTGTCTGCCGGGTTTTATCAACACTTGGATAATGTTGATTATAAAATAGAGCACCTTCTAAAACTCTATGACAATCTTGCTTCATCAGATTCCTCTACTTTACTAAAACGCCAAAATACCACCAAAGACTTGATTCGCTCGATCAATGAGCTTGTTAAAGACTACAATGAAGACATTCGAGTTTTCGATGGCCCTATCTTAAAACACACCATACTTTATGATCCATTTAAGGCACTAATTCCTGAATTTGAAGACCCAATTGATCCAACTACAGCACAGTTTGGCGATGCAGATCCTATTAATTTAACCATTTTAGTAGATGTCTCTGCCTCAATGAATGAAGCAGAAAAACTACCACTGATAAAAGAAACCATCTACTGGTTAGCCTCTCTACTACGACCTACAGATTACCTGACTGTTGTTACATACGCCGATAATCCAATCGTCTACATCAATAAAATGCCTGGTAAAAAATCATCAAAAATCAAAAAAACAATTACCCTATTAAAAGCAGCTGGGAAAACAGACATTAACAAAGCCTTACCTGTTGCACTAGAGATGGCATGGAAAAATTTTGAAACCAATGCAACTAATAAAGTAATTCTATTTACAGATGGGTTATTTAATATTGATCAAAAACAGAAAGAAATAATTGAATCACACATCTATGCTGGTATTACACTGTCTGTTTTTTATTTTGGAAAAAAAGAAAAAAACAAAGAAACAGACCTATTAAAAAAAATAGCCTTATGGGGAAAAGGCTATTATTATTATATTACAAGAAAAAATATACAATCTATTCTGTTTAACGAATTAAAATAAAGATATGATATACCCATCACAACACCGTTTCTCTCTTCTTTTATCACCTGTTTTCTTGACGAGCCTGGGAGTTCTAATAATTAATGATTTATATTTAAAGTTTACTTTTCCTAGTTGGGTTACAGGTAAGCTTTCAGATATAGCAGGAATTATTGCTTTTGCTTTATTTTTTCAAGTTCTTTTCTTTTCTCATCGAAAATTTATATGTGTATTTATTGCTCTTGCCTTTATTTTTTGGAAATCCATTTATGCTAATTCTTTTGTTTATTTTATTAATAATTCATTTTCTCTTCATCTTCACCGTGTAGTAGATTATACAGATCTAATAGGATTAATTGGAATCCCATTTACTTATATTTATATTGATCGCTTTTCTTATCAAACGTATTCGATTAAACCATTTTTTATTTATATTATTTCATTTGTATCAATTACAAGCTTTATTGCTACAAGTCAAAAAAAACATGATTACTATATTCTTCACCAAGAATATGAATTACCTTTTTCAAAAGAAGTCTTTATTGAAAAAATAAATGCTTTAAAAAACAACTGTAACAATCCTGTTTTTTCATTTAACTTTAGCAGTAAATATAAAAAACCAATTGTATTTTATAGCGATACAGAATGGGTTCATATTGCAGGCTATCATACTTATGCAGATACTATTTATACATGGGATAGTAGTTCGCATTTTAAAAAAATAGACACCATATACAAAAAAGAAATACCTATTGTGGACACCTTTTATATACCACCTTCTACGGATTTTTTATATCGATTCAGGCTACGAAACACAAAAAACGAAGAAATATGTGAGTGTGCTATGGCAGATCTGGTTTTTATAAAAAGAAAAAATAAAACCATTTTAAAAGTCATAGGAATCGGAGCATGCACATCCATTTTATACGATCGACCTAATGGTACAGAGAAAAAAGGATACATGCTGGATTTATTTGAAAAAGAAGTACTTGATAAAATATATTAACAGCTATACTCAGGCACACTTTTTATCCTTGATGCATTCGAATAATATCTTCAGATAAAAGTTTATACAACTCTTGAAGGAAAGGCTCATCTTTTAAAAGCTCGAGATGTGATTGAATTGTTTTAAAATCTTGACGAATCGCTGGTCCTGTTTGTGCGTGCTCAGGCTCCAACTGCAAACTTTTTTGAATAGTTTCAATCAGCAATGGTTTTAATAAATTAAAATCAATTTCTACGGACTCAACCAATCCTTTAGAAATAGCAAGTAAATGATTTGTAAAATTATTAGCAAATATGGCACTAATATGCACTACTTTTCGCTGGTGACTATCTAATAAGTGTACATTTCGTGTTAATGTCTTTGCTAAACTAACCAATATTTTTTCTACTCCTTTTTCTTCTGCTTCGATACAAATAGGCACTTCATTGAAATTAATTTTTCTTTTTTTAGAAAATGTTTGCACAGGATAAAAAACACCTGCACGTGAGTTCATTGAACGAATGCTTTCAATAGGTTCGCTTCCTGATGTGTGCACTAAAATACTTTCGACTGGCAAATTTATTCTTTCGGCAATATATGGAATAAATTTATCAGGAACAGCGAGTATAAAAATACTGGATTTGCTTTCAGAGAAATCTAAATGATCTGTTGGTGCACTATCGTAGAGTTGTTCACACAATGCTTTTGCATTTTTAATTGTTCTGCTATACACCTCGCCTACCGAATGACCTGCATCCTCACAAGCTTGCGCCAAATGCCAGGCAACATTCCCAGAACCAATAAAAGATATGTTAAAATAATTAGCCACTATTTTTTTTCAAATCACTATACCTTCTTCGAATAGCTATCACAAAACCTATACTCATCACTATCGTTCCAAGCCATAATATATTAATCAAAGGTTTTTCTACTACTTTCAAAATCACATAATCACGTTGACCTATACGACCATCAAATGTAAACAACCCATTTTTAGGATTAATCGTGAGTAGTTGAACACGAAGCCCAAGATCTGAGCTTATTTCAGGCAGTGATTCAGGTGTATTGTTTCGTATAACAAAAAAACAATCTATTTCTTCCACAAAACCTGTTGGCATAAGAACTGTTTCCAATACAACTTTTATAGCCACGTCACCATCATTAAGTTGAACACCAGGCACGGAAAATAGTCGTTCTACTGCTTTTAATTTAATCGCATAAGGATCTAATTTAAAGACACTATCTTTCATTAGTGAAAACTGTTTTGATGTATTCCACTTTCGTTCCTCATCGGGTGGAATAACAGCAGAAACATGTGTGTACAAATCTTTTGCTAAAAATTTTTGAATATCAGGTGAGGCAATAAGCCCCATAGATGGGTTGATTTGTGCACGCGGAAATAATGTAAACACCTTTCCATTATTTTCCCGATACTCCACCTGATAATAAACGTTTTCGGACTTAAATTCAACTCTATCTCCTTGCTTATAGTATATTTTTTCATCTACTTTAATATCTTTTTTTACTAAAGCCTGATTTGATCCTGGAATAATCCATAGACTTGATCTGCTAACATAACCAGGCACTGTTTTAATACGAACATATTGACCTTTATACGTCAATGTATAATTTTCCATTGCAACAGGCGTATGAATAAACAGCAAAAGATTATCACGGTTAATTTCTTCTGACAACTCACTTGAATACATCATTCCTGACCGATTCTGAGAAAGAACTTTAGAATAACCTGATGAAAATAATATACCTATAATCATTAATGCAATACCAATATGCGCTAATGCGCCTCCACTCACTCTTGGATTAAGTTTTAAAACATCCCACATTAACTTAGCATTAGACACTATAGAATAAATACAACATGTTATTAAAAAAATATACATTCCATTTGTAATTTGTGTTATCAAAATACAAACCGTAGAAGCTATCAACGTGATAATAACAGGAATATAAAATATATTCCATGCTGTTTTTTTGTCTATTTTTTTCCACCAAAAAAACTGCGCCGTAGCTGAAAATAATGTGATAAGCGCCGCTACGAAAGTTTGGTATCGGCTATAAAATGAGATAGCATCTACTGGTGGGGCTAATTTTGAAGCTCCTCCCAAGAAACGAAATAGCGCATTATATACAGGAATAGATGTTGGTAAAATAACTTGAAAGGCGCCCAAACAAAGAATGGTGGCACCAGCTAATACCCAAAAATCGGCCGTATATACAGATGTTGAGCTTGATGAGTTTGGTATTTTCTTCCATGAACGAGCAATTAAAAATAAAGACAGTGCTACAAAGAAAAACAGATATATCATTAACTGGCCTGATAATCCAAGATCGGTAAAAGAATGTACCGATGATTCACCAAGAATACCACTGCGAGTTAAAAATGTAGAATACAAAACGAGTAAAAATGTTAACACAACAAGAACAATGGTATATTTAAGAGCTGTGCCATTTTTATTAAAAATAAGCATTGCATGAATACTTGCGATGAGAACAACCCAAGGAATATACACGGAGTTTTCCACAGGGTCCCAATTCCAATATCCTCCAAAATTAAGTGTCTCATAGGCCCAATAAGAGCCCATTAAAATACCGATACCTAAAATCAATCCTGCTACAAGATTCCAAGGCAAAGCCATACGCACCCATTCTTTCAATGAGCCCTTCCATAGTCCGGCTATACAAAATGCAAAAGGAATTAATGTTAAAGCAAATCCTAAAAAAAGCGTAGGGGGGTGTATGACCATCCAATAATTTTGAAGAAGAAGATTAAGGCCTTTGCCATCCATAGGAACAAAATTTGGATTAGACTGAAAAACAGGGATATCTCCCATGGCATCACGTAGCAATATAAAAGGAGAACTTCCAATTTTTATATTACCAAACACGACACCTAAAATCATGGATGAAAGAAAAGCTTGAACAAGTAAAAAAATAGTCATCACCGATGACTCCCATTTTTTACTAAAAAAAATAAGTATAATACCTAGGCAAGCATGCCAAAATAACCAAAGCAAAAAACTTCCTTCTTGTCCTTCCCAAAAACATGAAATCATGTAATGAATGGGTAAACTTCGCGAAGAGTGACTCCACGCATAGTAATATTCAAAGTAATGCTTGTAAATAATGGTAAATAACGTAGCTACTATACCAAAAATGCATAGCGCATGAAAGAAAAACAGATACCGTGCAAAGCCTTTCCATTTTTGCTCTTCCATCTCATTAGCAGAAGAACGATAGTAAGCAAACGCGCCTACGAGTGCTGATACAAATGCACTAATAATTAATAAATGACCTATTTGGCCTATTGCACTATGTAGCATAATTTCATTACTTATTTTTTAACATCTTCGCTACGCGGCGTCTTTAGTACGCGCATCAAATCATTGAGCTTTTGTTTGGCTAAGCCTAGTAAAAAAGTCGTGATGTGTTCTTTAATACTTTTAAACAGCTCGGATTCTTCCGCTTGTTTTACAACAACTTCTTTAGCTTGTTGTTCGTCCTGAGCTTTTTTTCTTTTTTTCTTTTTTGATAATCCACTAATAACTATATACGTTACCACAGCAACACCTCCGGCAATTAATAAAACTTTACCCAAGCGGTGTGCTTTCTCTTGATGACTATCCATCATATCTATTTCATCATACAGCTCATCCATAGATTTAGTTGCTTGAGTTATCTTTTGTTTTTTTATGCGCACGTTTAGCTAGACGATTAGCTATTGGTTTACGCAATAAAAAGAAAATCAAAGTCGTCACAAAATAGAAACCACCCACAAGCAAATAACCACTATATATACACCCTAACCAATGATTAAGGTAAACAGCAGCTCCTATGCTTAGGAATAAGACAGAAAACAAGAAAAAAGCAAACACAAAAAGCAGTATAACTACACGTGCGATAAATGCATTAACACGCTCTGTGACGCGCTCTTTCAATGTAGTGATGGTTGACTCTATGGATGATCGTATGCCTTTTAGCAGATCGCCAATACCAAATAAATCTAAAATACTTTTACTCATTTTTAAAATCGGTGTAATTTCGAATTAAATATATTAAAATACTAGCACTTGGATGCTAGTAAAAGAGTATATTAAATTATAGACCAGACGGATGGTCTACTTAGAGCATCGTTTAACCTATTAGATTGTTGATTTAAACAATAAAAAACCCCAGAAACGTTTGGCATTTCTGGGGTTTTCAAAGGAGATTATGTTGTAATTTAGTTCTTGCGTTTACGGAAAATGCCTACCCAAGCCGTGAGGCGATTTAAATGATTACCCATATTAGTAAGGCGACGGCGAAGCTTAGGCCATTCATCCCAATCGCTCAAGTATTTATCCAGCATGGCTATGACCACATCCATGATTTTCAGATGATCTTTGGTA
>CAYQLY010000016.1:0-31120 GCA_964418605.1 uncultured Cytophagales bacterium | reverse complement strand
CAATCTCACAGTGAGATTCAGTCGCTCGGCTTTGCTGAGTGTAATTTTACTCACTCGCGACACGCAAGCGAGTAAAAGGGACTATTTTTTTCGAATAAAATAGTATTTTAAAGACAATAAAATATTTTATATTAATTTTTTGAGCTTGATATGGACAACAGTGTATTTAAATTAAAAGCCCGATATAATATCGGGCTTTTCTTAGTTTGTTTTAAGTTTAGCAAAATGCTTATGGAAAAGCACAATGGTTTCAATGCCTTTGAGATAATTAAATATTCCATAACTTTCATTTGGCGAATGGATAGCATCACTATCTAATCCAAATCCCATGAGTATGGTCATAAGGCCTAATTCTTTTTCGAATAAACTTACAATTGGAATACTTCCTCCATCACGAGTAGGAATAGGTTTTTTTCCCCAAGCTTCAACAAAGGCATCTGTAGCTGCTTGATAGGCTATAGAATCGGTTGGTGTTACAGCAGCTTCTCCACCATGCATAGGTACTACGTTTACTTTTACAGATGGAGGTGCAATAGATTCAAAATGTTTTTTGA
Source organism: uncultured Cytophagales bacterium (assembly GCA_964418605.1). Classification (GTDB taxonomy): domain Bacteria; phylum Bacteroidota; class Bacteroidia; order Cytophagales; family Cyclobacteriaceae; genus CAYQLY01. Next base: position 30,566 of record CAYQLY010000016.1, on the reverse strand, counting down.
ATAGTTCTGTTATTTTAGATGAGGATTGATGTGGAACGAGTCGCATCGAAATTTTAGCATAGGCTTTTGATGGAAGCACTGTTTTTGGTCCTTCACCTGTATATCCACCCCAGATTCCATTGACATCTAAGGTAGGTCGTATACCTGTTCGCTCAATGGTTGTATATCCTTTTTCTCCGTGAATATCATTGATATTTAATTCTTTTTTATAATGATCCAAGTTGAAAGGTATTTTATTGAGTTCACTTCTTTCTTGTTCAGATAGCTCATCGACATCGTCATAAAAACCTGGAATAGTGATTCGATTATTTTCATCTTTTAATGAAGCAATCATTTGGCATAAAATATTAATCGGGTTAGCTACAGCACCACCGTATACTCCAGAGTGTAGGTCACGGTTAGGTCCTGTCACTTCTACTTGAACGTAGCTTAGTCCTCTTAAACCTGTAGTGATGGAAGGTGTATCATTGGATATCATACTTGTATCAGAGATCAAAATAATATCTGCTTTTAGTTTTTCTTTATTCTTTTTTAAGAAAATTTCTAAGTTGCTCGATCCTACTTCTTCTTCCCCTTCAATCATAAATTTGATATTGCAAGGTATGTTGTTAAAATGCTTCATAATTTCCAGCGCCTTGACATGCATATACACTTGGCCTTTATCATCACAAGCGCCTCGTGCATAGATTTTACCCTCTCGAATTTGAGGTTCAAATGGAGGTGTAGTCCATAGATCATAAGGATCAGCAGGTTGAACATCATAATGACCATATACTAATATTGTAGGTAGATTTTTATTTATCATCTTTTCGGCGTATACGATCGGGTAGCCTGCTGTTTCACACAGTTCTGCTTTATCAACACCTGCATCGATTAACTTCTTCTTTAAAAATTCAGCAGCACGGATGACATCACTTTTGAATTGCTTGTCCGCACTGACGGAAGGTATGCGAAGAAACTCAAAAAGTTCGTCAACAAGTCTTTTTTCATTTGTTTTAATGTATTCTTTCATGATTTTATATAGGTGGCTATTATTCCAGGCGTGAATTTATTAGAATTGCAGTATAAACTACAAGGATTAGATCATAAAAATTAAACATGATGTTAGTTATATTCCTTGCCAAGGGTATAGATCCTTGGTTTTCATTAAATTGGTGGACTTACGGTAAGTTGAAGTCATTTACTTGGGAGCATCCATTTTGGCTCTATGCAGTACTTTTTATTCCTGTTATTTTTCTAATTCGAGCATTATGGTCTCTTTGGCGGAAGCAGCAACTTCATGTGGCTTTTCAAAAGGATGAGATTAAACGAAGCCCTCTTGCTTATCTGCGTTTTATTCCAATTTTATTTTTGGTATGTACACTTATTTTTTTATGTATTGCCTTGGCTCGTCCTCAACGTACCAGTGAGCAAGTAGAGCGATCGTCAGAGGGGATTGATATCATGTTGGTGATGGATATTTCTGAGTCGATGAAGATAGAAGATTTTATACCTAATCGATTAGAGGCAGCTAAAAGGGTGGCGACCAATTTTATCAATGGCCGTTTTCAAGATCGTATTGGTATTGTGGTTTTTGCAGGAGAAGCTTATTCGCTTTCTCCATTGACTACGGATTATGATTTATTAAAAACCTATCTTGGCGATATTGATTTTAAACAAATTGAAAAACCGGGTACGGCTATTGGAAGTGCCTTAGGTATTGCTATTAATCGCATGCGAGAATCAAAAGCAACGTCTAAAGTTATTATTTTATTGAGCGATGGAGATAATACAGCTGGTAATTTAGACCCGTTGGCAGCTGCAGATCTAGCTCATGCCTATGGTATAAAATTATATACTGTGTTGATTGGAAAAGAAGGACGTGTACCTTTTGGAAAAGATTTTTTTGGTAATCCACAATATGTGGATAATTCGGTTGATGAAACGACATTAAAAAAAATAGCTTCTATTGGTGAGGGTGAATTTTTTAGAGCATCTACAAATACGATGCTTAAAGATGTATTTGCAAAGATTGATCGTTATGAGCGCTCTGAGATAAAAGAGACAAGGTATAAAAATACCGATGACTTTTATACGATGTACCTTAAATGGGCAGTCGTTTTTTTCTTAGCATGGTTGTTCACCAAGATTACATTTGTGACTAATTTTCTAGAAGATTAGTTTTTAGAAAAATTTCCATTGGCTGACTTGCTCTATGAATATCATGATGCAACGTGGAAACGTGATGACACAAAATAAAATACCTGCCAAGGCGCCATAGAAGTGGGCTTCATGATTAATTTGTGTATTTCGCCTTGATTCGTAATAAGAATAAATTAAATAAAGTACAGCGAATATAAATCCTGGGATACAAAGTATAGCATATAAACAAAGTTTTGCTACCGGCATAAATAAAATAGATGCAAATACAATAGCGGATATTCCTCCTGATGCTCCTACAGAATTATAATAACTCTGATTCTTTTTTTTGAAAAAGGTTGGTATATCTGATGCGATGATAGCAAACAAATAAAGTAATATATACATCCAGCTTCCCGCCCCTTTGAAAATAGAGTTAAAAATGTATTCTACTCGTTCCCCAAAGAAATAAAGTGTAAGCATGTTAAAAATAAGATGAAGATAATTGGCATGAATAAATCCTGATGTGATGAAACGATAATATTGTCTTTTTTTATGAATAAGGTAGGGATTCATGGTCCATTTATCGAAAATGGTTGGATTGCTCCAGGCATAAATGCTGGCAATAATATTTAGAATAATAAAGATATACGTAGTTTGCATTTGATTAATAGCTTCGATTTTTAAGTTGATTAATAAACTCTTGTATTATGTGTTTTCGTTCAAGAGGTGCTTCTATTTGATTTAAACAGTCGAGTGTTTTAGAGAAATAGTTATGTATCTTTTTTTCTGCTACTTCTTTTAAGTTAAGTTTATCGTAAATATCTATAAATACTTTTATTTTTTCCTCAGGCTTGTATTGGCTTTGATTCATCCAGTCAATGAGTGTTGGTTGGTATTTTTTTTCTTCTAATGCCTTGATTAATAAAAATGTTTTTTTATTATTAATAATATCCCCGCCCACTTGTTTGCCTATTTTGTTATGGTCACCATATATGTCTAGCACATCATCCATAAGTTGGAATCCTATACCCATAAAAATACCCATTTTTTGTAATAACATCTTATTTTTTTCTGTTGTGTTACTCAGTATACCTCCCATTTCTAATGCAAATCCTAATAGCACAGCTGTTTTTAATCGGATCATGTTGATGTAGGCATCTTCAGATAGGGTAGTTTCTTTTTCATAGTTCATGTCTAATTGTTGCCCTTCACAAACTTCTATTGCACAGGTATTAAATCGTTCAAGCAAAGGATTAGTATATTTTTCATCAGTATGAAGTAACAGCTCATAGACTTTAATTAAGCTTACATCGCCTGAGAGTATAGCTGTATTCTTATTCCATTTTTCATGAACAGTAGCTTGTCCACGTCGTAAAGGAGCCTCGTCCATAATATCATCATGGATAAGTGTGAAATTATGAAACAGCTCGATTGCAATAGCAGGCTTGATAATTTTTTGTATATCATTGTTAAAAAGTTGATAGCTTAATGCTGCGAGCATTGGCCTTACTCGCTTTCCTCCTAAAGACAACATGTATTGAATAGGTGCATAAAGTTCAACAGGTGATTTGTTAAGCTGCAAGGATGTGATCTCCTCTTCAATTTGTGATTGAAATTTTTTAATCTGATCAGAACTGACTGATGGTGTCATCACACGATGAGAAATTAGTTATTTATCTAGTGCAAGTTTATATTATTTTTACTAAAACTCTTTATAGATGGTTGTGTAACTTCTTAGGAGCATAGCTTGCTCTTAGCCAAACTTTTATCTCATTATTGCTTTTAATACATTTGTATATGTATACAAAAAAAATAGTTTACAGTTTTCTTATTTGTTTTTATTCTTTTTCTGCTCTTTTTGCTCAAAAGGGAAATAAGAATAAAAAAAACAATACGTACTCCTTGAGCTCTTCTTTTGATTGGGGTTTTAAAAACGCGTATCGTATAACTTACTATTCGGATGAGGATCAATTAAAAAAAATAAAAAAATTAGATAAAAATAAAGATTGGGAAAATTTATACCCCTTACTTAAATTGTATGTTTCACAATTTGGTATAGAGAATTTTCAAAGAGACAATTATTGGTTATGGCGATTAGCTAAGCTCACAGAATTGTTTGGGAGTTTAGAAGAAGCGAAATTGCTTTATAGGCTGGTTTTAAAACATACTGTTTCATCTGCATTTGATTTAAAAAAAGTGGAACTCTATTATGATTCTCTTTCACAACAAGATAAAGATTATTATGTGCCGATTCAATATTATTATGAGTTGGTAGAATACCGTAAAGCTATTGACACACTGCGCCCACCTAAAGGTGTTTTAGTCAATATGGGTGAAAATATTAACTCCCCTTATTCTGATTATGGTCCTGCTATGGGTTCACGTAAGGATATCATTTATTTTACATCAAAGAGAACTAAAATAAAAGAAAATGGCAGGGTGGTTGATAATGAAGATATTTTTGTAAGTAAAAACTATGATGGCTACTGGGATGAAGCTGAATTAGTTAAAGAAATTGATACACGCTATAATGAAGGCTCTCCATGGATTACTAAAGATGGAAAAAGTTTATTTTTCTCTAGGTGCAACTCGCCTGATTCGTATGGCGATTGTGATTTATTCATGGTGTCTATGCAGCCGGATGGGACATGGGGTAGTGCTCAAAATTTAGGATCAGGGGTTAATAGTATAGCCTGGGATTCTCATCCATCCTTGTCGCATGATGAAGATACATTATTTTTTGCTTCTGATCGGATAGGTGGTTTTGGGTTAGCAGATATTTATTTTTCAGTAAAAGGAAAAAATGGGGTATGGGGTAGTGCTCAGAATTTAGGACCTGTCATTAATACAAAAGATAATGAAGTGAGTCCTTTTTATCATCCTTGGTATCATGTTTTATATTTTAGTTCCAATGGTCAACTTGTTAATTTTGGTGATTATGATATTTATAAATCTACGTTCGTACAAGGACAGTGGAGCGAGCCTAAAAATATTGGCCCTCTTGTGAATGGTTCAGGCTCCGAATATTATTTTGCTATTGAACACGATTCGAAAAGATTGTTTTATGCTCGTTCAGAAGTTAATGATAAGACAAACTTAGATCTGTATTCATTTCCTCTTCCTATGGAAGCGCAGCCTCATGCTCATACTAAATTTAAAGGCACAGTCCTTGATTCTGCTTCAGGAAAACCATTGCATGGAATAGTTTCTATTATTGATTTGGATTATGGCATAGAAGTTTCACCCAAGTTTATTCGTCCGGATGGAAGTTTTGAATTTGATCTTATTGACAAAACAAACTATCTTTTGGTTGTGCAAAGTGATACGTTCTTTCGCATTGAAGAAGTTATATTTTTAAATGGAGATGCTCAAGTTGCTAAAAAAGCCAATACTATTCCAAGTAAAATTCAGTTTAGGTCTATCGAGTTTGAAGAAGGCGAAGCTGAAATTTTAGAATCAATGAAGTTTGACTTAAATAAGATGGTTGACTTTTTAGTAGATAATCCTGATTTTAAATTACGCATTTCTGGACATACAGATTCGCGAGGCAATGCTGAACAAAATATGAAGCTCTCTCAACGTCGTGCAGAGGCTATTAAAGATTATATTATACGTATTTCACATATATCTAAGTATCGCATTCAAGCCATAGGATGTGGAAGTACAAAGCCTATTGTTAAAGAAAAAACAGATAATGATAGGCGCTTAAACAGGCGCGTAGAATTTGAAATCTATAGGGATGAAAAATAAATCAGTAGCCTAAAAAAAACTTTTTAAGATATCATTAAATATAGCAAATAGCATCAAGCCAATTAAGATAACCATCCCTATTTTGGTTGCTATTTCTAAAAATTTATCAGAAGGTTTTCTCCCCGAAATTATTTCATAGGTTAAAAACATAACGTGCCCTCCATCTAGTGCTGGAATAGGTAAAAAATTCATGAAAGCTAACACCATGGATAAAAGCCCTGTGATTCGCCAAAAATTTTGCCAATTCCATTGGCCTCCAAATATTTGAGCAATGCCGATAGGTCCGCTTAATGATTTAGTTGGCGATACTTTTCCAGTGATGACTTTAGCTAATCCCTTTGCATTAACCCATATAATGGTAAATGCCATTGCTGTTCCTTTGGGGATCGCTTGTAATAGCGAATAATGAGTAGTTGATAAATCTATTTTTCTTTCAACCTCAAAGCCTAGTTCACCATTTTCATTAATGTGTGCTTGCAGGGTTAAACGTATTCCTTCTCGTTCAATAACTATAGGCAAATCTTTATTTTTGTTCGCTTGAAGAACGTGTTGAAACTCATGAAAAAAATGGATAGGTACAGCATTTACTTCTACGATTTTGTCTCCTTTATTTAAGCCTGCCTTTTCTGCCCCCGTTTTCTTAATAACTTTTCCTACTTTAAATTCAGAGATAGGATCTACAAAAGGACCTCCTGTTTTTTTATCAGAAAACTCATTAATTAATTTTTCAGGTATGGCGATGGTTGAAATTTCTCCTTTTCGCTCGATGGTCAGAGAACTGTTAGAGTTGAGCAATACATCAGGACTCCAAATCTCAGCAAAGTTGGTATAGTCTTTACCATTGATTTTGACAATTTTATCTCCTTCTTGAATACCTATTTTCTTACCAAGCTCATTAGGTACGACACCATATTTATTGCCTTCTTTACTGCTTATATAGGTTTCACCGAAGATAAAAAGCAATGAAATAAAAATAATAATACCTGTAATCACATTTACAATGATACCGCCTAGCATTACGATTAATCGTTGCCATGCTGGTTTTGAACGAAACTCCCATGATTGTGGAGCTTCATGAAGCGATTTGGTATCCAATGACTCGTCGACCATGCCAGATATTTTTACAAATCCACCTAAAGGAATAGCGCCTAATGAATATTCTGTTTCACCTTTTTTGAATCCTATGATTTTAGGAGGGAATCCGATAGAATATTTTTCAACCCGCATGCCAAATGCTTTAGCCGCGATAAGGTGCCCTAATTCATGTAAGCCTACTAAAATAGATATACCCAAAAGCAGTTGAGCAATCATAATTACTATATCCATGTGGTTATTATTAATTTTTTGTAAAAATAATCTAATTTATGGTTTGTTGTGTACGTGTTTTTAAACTACGTGTATCAAATAGAATTTAAGAGAAAACTCTTTTTTTTTCTAATGTAATTCGTCGTGCTTCATGATTAGTCATCACATAATCATCGTAAGAAGGTTTTTGGATAAATGGCATTTTGCTCATCGTATACTCAATAGCTTCAGGAATAGCTAGAAAACTAATTTCATCTTGGAGAAATTGCTGTACAGCAATTTCATTAGCTGCATTGAGAATACATGGCATGTTGCCTCCTTTTCGCATAGCTGTAAAAGCGAGTTGTAAATTAGGAAACGTTTCATAGTCAGGCTTTTCAAATGTCAGATTAGGATAGATTGAAAAATCAAAACGAGGAAAATTAGATTTAAGGCGTGTTGGATAGCTCAATGCAAACTGAATCGGTATTTTCATATCAGGCAATCCCATCTGTGCCTTTATTGATCCATCTTCAAACTGAACCATGGAATGAATGATTGATTGAGGATGTACAACGACATCAATTTGGTCAGGATTAAGGTGAAATAACCATTTAGCTTCGATCACTTCTAATCCTTTATTCATTAATGTGGCAGAATCAATGGTAATTTTTGCACCCATTTTCCAGTTGGGGTGATTGAGAGCTTCTTTTTTAGTAATATGAACAAGGTCTTTATTTTTTTTACCTCGAAAAGGCCCGCCTGAGGCAGTGAGTATAATTTTTTCAATTCGATTGTGAAATTCACCCATCCAGCATTGGAATATGGCTGAATGTTCGGAGTCGATAGGTAAAATAGGTACATGGTATTGCTGTGCTAATGTAGTGATCAGATCGCCGGCTACTACTAATGTTTCTTTATTAGCTAGTGCTATAGGCTTGCCAGCTTCAAGAGCTTTTATAGTAGGCAGTAGTCCCGCATAGCCTACCAATGCCGTGACAACTAAGTCAATCGAGTCACTTTGAACAATAGATGCTAATGACGTATTGCCACTGTATACTTTTATATCTAATGGATCTAATACTTTGAATACATTGTCGTATAACGATTCATTTCCAATGACCACTGCATTAGGATGAAATTGCTTTGCTTGTGAGATAAGCAACTCCGCATTATCTTGTGCTGTAAGTACCTCTACCTCGAAGTGATCATGTTGCGATTGAATAACTTCCAGAGTTTGCTTACCGATCGAACCAGTGGATCCTAAAATAGCAATTCTTTTTTTTTGTTTCAACAAAAGAAGGATTTTGTTTTTCTAAAATAAAAATTTTTTCTATAGCCTGATTTTACATTTTCATGCCTTAGCAATACTCCTCAAAGGTAGTTACTAAATGGTCAGCAATCATAGCCGCATTACGTCCTTCGATATGGTGGCGTTCAATGAAATGAACCAATTCGCCATCTTTAAATAAAGCCATAGAAGGAGATGAAGGCGGATAAGGCAACATGTACTCTCTTGCTTTTTTCACTGCGTCATGATCCACCCCTGCAAATACTGTTGCAAGTACGTTTGGTTTTTTAGTGCTTTTGCCTATAGCTAACTTAATGCCTGGTCGTGCTGCACCTGCTGCACAGCCACATACAGAATTAACAACGACCAACACAGTTCCTTTTTCATTTTTCAAAAGATCGTCGACATCTTGAGTACTTTTAAGTTCTTTGAAGCCAATATCGGTTAATTCTTTTTTCATTGGCGCTACTAATTGATCTGGATACATAAAGAGACTTGTTTTTAATTTAATATACACAAAAATACACAAAGCTTTTGGTTTTGTTGAAAAAAATAAAAGCTAGCTTTATTGCGGTATGTTTTGTGGAATACTTCAGTCCTTAAATGACTTATGTGTCTCATTAACAAATAATTAGATAAAAAAGACAATGTTTGTTAGCCCGCATTTGGGCTTTCATATGGCAGAAAAAGAATTTTACGCATTTAGGGTTGTTTTTTATTGAATAACCTCGTATCTTTGTGTCCTTTTTTCAAAGAAAATGGATACAGTAAGTTATAAAACAGCCCATCTCAATTCTGCTGAAGTTAAGAAAGAATGGGTGGTGTTGGATGCAACAGATGCTACACTTGGCAGATTTTCCTCCTATGTGGCACGGTTGATCATGGGAAAACATAAAGCATCTTATAGTCCACATGTGGACGGAGGAGATTATGTGATCGTTATTAATGCTTCTAAACTTCGTCTCACAGGTAAAAAATGGGATGATAAAGAATATATTACACATAGTGGTTATCCGGGTGGTCAGCGTCAAACAACCCCACGTCAACTTTCTAAGCGATTAGGAGCAAAGATGATCATTGAATGGGCTGTACGTGGTATGCTTCCTAAGAATCGTCTGGGAAGAAGACTTTTTACAAACTTATTTGTATATGATGGATCAGAGCATCCGCATCAAGCACAACAACCTAAAAAGATAGATTTTAAACAAAACTAATGGAATATACGAATACGATTGGTCGACGAAAAACATCTGTTGCGCGGGTTTATTTATCGGCAGGGAAAGGAGAAGTTATAGTGAATGGAAAAGAATTGAAAGATTATTTTTCATCTGAGATTCTTCAAAATGTGGTTAATCAGCCGTTTGCGATCATTCAGGCGATAGGCATGTATGATGTAAGAGTTACAGTAGATGGAGGTGGCCCAACAGGTCAGGCAGAAGCTATACGAATGGCTATTTCGAGAGCATTATGCAAAGTTAACTTAGAACTTCGTTCTCCTTTGAAAAAAGAAGGTTTATTACGTCGAGATCCACGAATGGTAGAGCGTAAGAAGTATGGCCGACGAAAAGCACGACGAAGATTCCAATTCAGTAAACGTTAATTTTTTTAGTTAGATATAAGCAGTATATGGCAAAAGTTGAATATAATGAGTTGTTAAATGCAGGTGTTCATTTTGGGCACTTGACTAGAAAGTGGAATCCTAAAATGGCTCCATATATTTTTATGGAGAAAAATGATATTCATATCATTGATTTGAACAAAACATTAACATGTTTAGATGAGGCTACAGAATCGTTAAAACAGGTCATTAAACTAGGGCGAAAAATATTATTTGTAGCTACTAAAAAACAAGCTAAAGTTATTGTTCAGGAAGAGGCAAAAAAATTAAAAATGCCTTATGTGACAGAGCGATGGTTGGGAGGGATGCTGACTAACTTTACAACGGTTAGAAAATCATTGAAAAAGATGAGCTCCTTAGAAAAAATGATTCGTGATGATGCTTATAAGGGGTTAGCTAAAAAAGAAAAATTAGTAATGTCTAGAGATAAAGATAAGTTAGAGAAGGTTCTTGGTGGGATTGCAGATCTTACTAGACTTCCTGCAGCTGTTTTTATTGTTGATATTAAAAAAGAGCATATTGCTGTAGCAGAAGCTAAACGATTAGGTATTCCTATCTATGCTATGGTAGATACTAATTCAGATCCAACACTGGTGGACTATCCTATTCCAGCTAATGATGATGCTTATAAGTCTATCACGATGATTATGTCTGTTATTTCTAAGGCTGTCGAAGAAGGTTTGGCTGAACGAAAACGTGAGAAAGAAGAAGTAAAGCTAAAAGAAGAGGAAGAGTCTAAGAAGGCGATGGATGCAGAATAGTTTTTCTGTCTTTTAATAGAAAAAGTCAGCTGCCAAATAATGTAAAATTCTCCAAAAGACTGTTTTCTGTCCTCAATGGTCTGTGTATTGATTACAATAGTTAGCAAATAAGTATAAAATTAAAACATTATGGAAATTACTGTACAAGATATTAATAAACTTCGCCAGCTTACAGGTGCTGGCATGATGGATTGTAAAAAAGCACTGACTGAAGCGAATGGTGATTTTGAGATAGCTGTTGATATACTTAGAAAAAAAGGTCAAAAAGTTTCTGCTGCTCGTTCAGATAAAGAGGCTAAAGAGGGTGTTGTGTTTATTAAGTTAAATGCTAATTCTTCTGAAGCCGTGATTTTTAAAATGAATTGTGAAACGGATTTCGTTGCTCGAAATGATGAGTTTGTGAAATTGGGTGAAACTATTGCTCAAACAGCTATAGAGTCTAAGATTGCGGTATTGGATGATTTGAAAAATGCGTCGATAGCAGGTCGTAAAGTATCTGATCATATCACAGATTTAATTGGTAAGATAGGTGAAAAAATAGAGCTGGGTGATTACCACTTGGTAAAATCAGATTTGCTTGTTCCTTATATTCATCAAGGCTCTAAATTAGGTGTGCTTGTCGCTTTAAAAAATGCAACCATGTCTAATGCTACTCAAGTAGGTAAAGATATTGCTATGCAGATTGCATCGATGAGTCCCATTGCTGTAGACAAAACAGATTTAGATACTAAAACGATTGAAAAGGAATTAGAAATAGCGAAAGAGCAAGTTCGTGCTGAAGGTAAGCCTGAAAATATGGTAGAAAAAATTGCTACGGGCAAGCTCAATAAATTTTACAAAGAAAGTACATTGCTGAACCAAGATTTTATTAAAGACTCGAGCAAAACAGTAGGCCAGTTTATTAATGAAGTAGCAAAAGGCTTGGTGGTAAGTTCTTTTAAACGTATTTCTGTTTAGCTAGAATAGTCTTTGCTTTAAAATTATAACTCAGTAGAACTTAATAACTAAGTTTTGACATCACAAAAAGATGACTTTGTAGAAGTAGATGTTCATATTTCATCTGACTATGTAGATATACTTATAGCAGAGTTGGGTGAATTAGGTTATTCTACATTTTTGGAGACCGAAACAGGTTTTAAATCGTATATCACCAGTGGTTTATTTGATCAATCAGTTCTTCAGGTTGTTATTCAAAAGTATAAATCATTAGTCGACATAGATTATACCTATTCTATTATCGAGAAGAAAAACTGGAATGAGGAATGGGAAAATCACTTTCAACCTGTCTGGATTACAGATCAATGTAGAATTCGTGCTTCTTTTCATGAGCCAGATTTAACAATTCCTTATGATATTATTGTTAATCCTAAGATGTCTTTTGGAACAGGTCATCATGCAACTACGGCTTTGATGATGGCATATGAGCTTGAAATGGATTTTGAGGATAAAGTGGTTATGGATGTTGGCTGTGGTACAGGTATCTTATCTATTCTAGCATCTAAGCGAGGTGCAAAAAAAGTTATTGGTTGCGATATTGATTATTGGGCTATTCAAAATGCTGAAGAAAATCTCAAGATAAATACTATTTTTAATGTGTCTATTTTTCATGGAGGAGTTCGTGATATTGTGTTTCTCGATTCACCTGTATGTGTTGTGTTGGCAAATATTACTAAAAATATTCTTGTGCAAGAATTATCATTTTATGCTTCTTTCTTATCTTCAGGAGGTGAATTGGTTTTGAGTGGATTCCATGAACCCGATGGTGCTGAAATTCGGGAAGTAGCTTCCTATCATGCGTTAACAATGGTAGATTATAAAATAAAAGAATCGTGGATGGCTGCCCGTTTCAAAAAAAACTAGCTTTTATTCTGTAGGCGAACCAGTCTATTTTTGATAATATTGTATAACGATCAAGCTTTAGATACATGCGTTTCAGAAATTATTTTGTTGCTTTCTTTCTTATTTTAACCTCTTTGACTTCTTATACTGTGTATGGGCAGTCTAATATATTAAAAGAAGATGTTGTTCAATTTTCTGATAATGTTCGTGTTTTATTTAAAACAACAGGTAAGTCTACCGATTTAAAGATAGCAGATGATTTTTTACTAGCATGGAATACATCAACAGTTGGAACAGAGTTAAAAACTAAGATTATGGCCATAGCTTTGACTATGCAGAAAAAACGATTTAAAGTTGTTCCTGCCTATCAACGTTTTTTTTCCTCCATTGCTTTAGCAGTTAATGATCGTCAACTTTCTTCAACGCAGCTCTCTAAATTTTTGGATGTAACAGAGCGTGTATTGGCTAATTATGACATTAAGGCTACTTTGAAATATCTTGAAACAGTAAGGGTTTTTTTTGAAAAACAAGCTCTTTATTTTTCTAATTACCATACACTGTATATTCGAGGTGGATCGTATACATTTGAATTTAAGGAAGCTCCGCAGCCGGTGGCTGATACAGCATCTACTACATCACTCATGGATACAACGACGACCTCTTCTAATGATCCATTATTTGGCAATTTGGATCAAGCTAATCCTGATGATTGGAAAAGTTGGGAATATACTGAGCCGTCAACTGGTGATACAACATCTACTCGTTCCTCTCTTTCAACAACAGATCAAGTAGTAAATCCATTAGCTATGCAGGAGGCACAACCTATTTTGGATGGACCTGTTATTGTATTTGATCAATTAGATTTAACTTTTGTTACACGTTTTGACTCCGTAACACTTTATCAAACTAAAGGCTCTTTTCTAATTAAAAATGATACATGGGTTGGGGAAGGTGGTAAGTTTGATTGGGCTATAGCTGGCATGAAAGATGTGTTTGTTAGTTTAGAAAAATACAGTCTTAATGTACGCAGGCCTCAATTTCAAGCCATGGATGTTAAACTGACATATACGGATAAACTTGATAAAGTAGTTGATGGGGTTTTTGAATTTGAGAGCCGAAGACATAAAGGTACTGATGATGCACAGTTTCCAAGATTCAAATCTTATCGAAACGATATTTCTGTTAAAAATATTGGAAAAAATATTTTATACCAAGGTGGATTTACGTTGGCAGGAAATAAAATATATAGTTCGTCGTTGGGTGATGGAAAAGCGTTAATCCAGATTTCATATAACGGGGAGATAAAACTAAAAGCATATTCTCCACAATTTGAGCTGGCTGATTCGGTGATTCGGAGTCCAAGATCATCTATTGTTATTTACCATCAACAGGATACAATTTCTCATCCTGGCGTTCAATTTAAGTTTAATAAAACAAAACAAGAATTACTGCTATTAAAAGATGAAGGTAATTTTAAGAAAACATCTTATTCAACCAGTTATTTTAAAATAAGTTTTTTAGCAGATGTACTGAAATGGAATATTCAAACAGACAGTCTTGATGTTAATATATTGATAGGGAAAAGCCAGGCTCCTGCTTGGTTTGAGTCAGAAGAATATTACAATGAATCGGTGTTTGATAATCTAACTGGATTGTACAGATTTCATCCGCTTCGGATAGCTGTAAATTATGCAACTAAGTTAGGTGTTTCAAAATTTCTTATACCGGATTTGGCCAGCGACTATAAGTTAGATGTTCGTCAGGTGAGGGCAGCTATGCAGCTATTGATGGAGCAAGGATTTGCTGATGTTGATCGTACAGCAGATGAGGTTTCTTTACGTCCTAGAGCCTTTCATTATATTAAGTCGAAGGATGGTAAAAAAGATTATGATAATATTATTATTCCATCTGTTTCACTAGGTAAGCCAAATGCTACGATTGACTTAAAGAAGCGAGAAATCAAAATTCGTGGAATTGAACGTTTTTATTTAAGTGATTCTACTAATACGTATATTGAGCCTTTTAATAAAGAAATTCGAATTATCAAAAATAGAGATTTTAATTTTGATGGGCGAATTAATTGTGGAAATTTTAGATTTTTTGGAAATAATTTTCGTTTTGATTACGATAGTTTTTTAGTTGATATGCCTCGAATAGATTCTATTAAGTTTTTAGTTAACTCTACAGAACGAAATAAATCGGGTATATTTAAAAAGCGCCAACTCTCTACTCAGCTTGAACTGGCTTCAGGTGTTCTCTATATTAATCATCCTAAAAATAAATCATCTAGAAAAAAACTTCCACAGTATCCTATATTTGATGCACGAACAGGTGCCACAGTTTTTTTTAATCGTAAAGAAATTTTGAATAAAGCCTATGATAAAAGCTTGCAGTTTGTTATCCCTCCGTTTCAAGTTGATAGTTTAAGTGCGAGTGACCCATCTACTATTGCATTTAATGGTACATTTAAATCCAATGGGTTACTTCCTGATTTTAAAGAAAGACTTGAGGTATTGCCTGATTATATATTAGGATTTTCACATGCAGTTCCTCCAGAAGGTTATCCACTCTATCGTACGTCTGCTCGTTTTTATAATGACTTGACCATGGATACCAAGGGGTTAAGAGGCGATGGGACGATTTCTTATTTAACTACAACACTTCAATCGGATAGTTTTGTATTTTATATTGATTCTGTAAAAGCGACGGGAACGGTTGCGCAGATGAAGGAAGGGGAAATTAATAAAATGTCTTTTCCAGATGCCTATGTTGAAAATTATGATATGAAATGGTTGCCATCAAAAGATAGTATGTATATTTCTAATATCAGCAATCCTATTCAGCTTTATAAAAATACAGCTACCTTAGATGGTGCTCTTAACCTTACAAGTAAAGGCGTTTTTGGACAAGGTGTACTTGTTACAAGAGGTTCTGAGGCAAAATCAGAGCAATATGCATTTGAAAAAACAAAGTATAGTGGTAATAATGCTTATTTTGAGATTAAATCGTCTGTGCCTGATAAACCTTCTTTTGAAGGAGATAGTGTTGAAATTCAATTTGATTTAGTAAAAAATGAGGCCAAAATAAGTCCTGAGAAAAAGGGAAATGCAGCATTAAGTTTTCCTTACTCACAATATAAATCTTCTATTAATGAAGCAAAATGGCTATTAAATGATAAAAAAATCATCATGTCTAATCCTGCTTCGGATATTTCTAATTCTTATTTTTATTCGACACGTAAAGATCAAGATTCGTTGGTATTTAATGCGTCAAGTGGTGAGTATGACATTGCTAATTCAACATTAAATATTAAAGGTATTCCATTCATTAAGGTAGCAGATGCCAAAATTATTCCTCCTAAAGGAGAAGTAGTTGTTTTGGAAGATGCTAATATTCAGCCTATACAACCCGCTCAACTATTGATTGATACCTTGCATGAATACCATCAATTAGCAGATGGATTTATTGAGATTGCATCTCGCACAAAGTTTAGTGGTAATGCTATTTATAAATTTATTAATGCCAAGTCAGATACATTTAATATTAAGTTCGATCGCTTTGATTTTGAACCGTATGATCTAAAAATGCCTGATAAAAAACAAACGGTAGCTAAGGGATTAATTATTGAAGAAGACTCATTTTTAATAGCTCCACGTATGTTTTATAAAGGCAATGTGAAAATGTATGCTACTAAAAAAGCATTAGAGTTAGATGGTTTTGCTAAGCTTGATTTTAAAAAAATACCTGACTATAATGAGTGGATACAGTATAAGCGCACTGATGATGTTGATCAGGTTTTAATCAATTTTGATAATCATACAACAGAAAGTGGTAAAAAATTGACTGCTGGAATCTATATAGAATCAGGTTCTAATGCTTTATATTCTACATTTGCAAGTGATAAAAGAGCAGCTCTTGATAGAGAGGTATTCCAAGCCAGTGGACTATTATCTTATCAATTCTCATCGAATGAATTCCGTATCGCAACGCCTTCAAAATATAAAGGTGAAACGTATGAAGGCAGCACATACATTTATAATGAAGATTTGAATTCGATGAGGTTTGAAGGTAAACTTCATTTTGCACCTGCTCATCCTCATGTTGAGGTCACAGCTGCTGGCAGTGGACTTGTTCGCACAGATACGTCTATTTTTAGATCTACAGCATTGATGGCTATTGACTTTAAGTTCAGAACTAAAGGGAAAGGAATCGAAATGATGGCTGTAGATATCAAAAAAGCGCTTGATACATTAAATCTTCCTAAAGCAGTAGGTGATTTTAAAGGGCTTGTATATAATATGGCTAATCTGATTGGAGATAAAGCAGCTAAAGAATATGAAAACCAGTCTCTTAATAACTATGTATCTCTATCATCTGTTTCGTCTAGATTTTTAAAAACATTTGTCTTTGGCGAATTAGAATTGAAATGGTCTGATGAATATAAGGCGTGGTACAGCGTGGGACCTTTAGGATTATCGAGTATAGATAAGTATGATATTAATACAAAAGTTAATGGGTATGTTGAAATTCGAAAAGGATTGGGTGCAGAAGCCATTACCGTATTAATTGAAATCTCGCCTGATGTGTGGTATTATTTTGGATATGAGGAAGGTAGATTAATTATCTTCTCATCCAATGAAGCATTTAATAAAGCTGTTGCTTCTAAGGCCAATTCAAGTGTTCGACCTGGGGAATATGGATTTTTTATAGGAAGTATGATGGATAAGCTTTCATTTGAGCAACGGTTCAAAGCAGCCTATTTAGGTATTTATGAAAAACCAATGGAGGAAGATGTTCCTCAAGATAATCAAACACCCGTAGAAAACAATGATCAGGTTCCACCGCTTCCTGATGATTCGAATAAAGTTCCGGATGGAAATTAAATTAGATTTATACTAATGCAAAAAGAGACACAATCTATTAAGCTTACTCAGTATAGCCATGGAGCAGGATGCGGGTGTAAGCTATCTCCTAAGATTTTGCAAGCCATTCTTCATACACAAACTCCACTTTCTTCGTTTCCTTCACTGCTTGTGGGGAATGAAACATCGGATGATGCTGCGGTATTAGATATAGGAAATAATACCGCGATTATTAGCACAACAGATTTCTTTATGCCGATTGTAGATGATCCATATGATTTTGGACGAATAGCTTCGGCTAATGCCATTAGTGATATTTATGCTATGGGAGGGAAGCCATTGATGGCTATAGCTATTTTAGGTTGGCCGGTAGATAAAATTGATCCGATTTTTGCAGCTCAGGTTTTAGATGGAAGTAGAACCATTTGTCAAGAAGTTCATATTCCTCTTGCTGGCGGCCATAGTATTGATAATCCTGAGCCCTTATTTGGATTAGCTGTTACAGGAATTATTCAGAAAAATAATATAAAAAAAAACAGTACAGCTCAGCCAGGCGATAAGTTGTTTTTAACTAAACCATTAGGCGTTGGTATACTTACTACGGCTCAGAAAAAAAATAGTCTTCATCCCGATCACCAGTTTGTTGCGCGCGATAGCATGGTCAGGTTAAATACATTGGGTGAGAAGCTAGGTCAATGCGATTATGTGACAGCGATGACGGATGTCACCGGATTTGGGTTGCTAGGTCATCTGGTTGAGCTATGTGCAGGAAGTCACTGTAGTGCTCAATTATATTGGAGTAAGATTCCTATTTTTTCAGAGGCATTGTTATATATTAATCAAGCGATACCAGGCGGCACCAAACGTAATTGGGATAGCTATGGATCTAAAATTGGTCATCTTACTGATGAGCAACGTTCTATTCTTTGTGATCCTCAAACCAGTGGAGGGTTGCTTATTGCTGTCAATCCTCAGTATGAAAATGAATTTATGGATGTAGTATCTGCTCAGGGCTATACCTTACAATCTATAGGTGAGTTGATCGCTTTGACTCAGGTAGTTGTAGATATTATAAACTAGTATTTATCACTCCTCATTCGCTCGCGTGTCGCGAGTGAATGATATGACTCACTCAGCTGAAGCCGAGCGATTAGGGGGTGTTTTTCCTGTTGATAAAAAATAGTTCAAAAATTTGAAATTTGATATTTTATTTCATATTTTGCTTAAAAATTAATACATGATTATAAAAATACGACTCAGGGTAATTGTATTTAGTGTAAGTTTATTTTATTGCAGTCAAAGTTTTTCCGAAACAAAGATTTTCATTGAATGTAATGTAACCCGATCAGACATACCTGAAGAAAGTAATTTTACTACTGAAAAAGAAAAATTAGCGGGTGTGATCACTAAGTATCATGGCAATAAAAATTTTACATTTAAAGTAAGCTTTATAGATCCGTCACCTTATCCTTCGTATATTCAATGGCTCGTCGATTGGTGGAATAGTGTAGTGGGTGAAGGAGAAGAAGAGCCTGCGGATGTGGAGATATTATTTATACTTACTGACCAAGATAAATGGAGATATGAAGGAATAAAATTCAAACCTCAATTTTTCTTTAAAGATTATTATTTGGAAAAGATACAAGAGTATGTCAATGAACATGTATTTCAAGGAGCCAATACAGAAAAAATTTTAGTTACTCGCTGGCTCAAAGCGATTACGAACATATTAGATCAACAATACAAACAAAGACTGCTTACAGAAGGAGCTAATTTGATTACAGTTTCGGGCTATCAACGGGGGCATCGGTTAAGTGAATGGATGAGTGCAAGCTTTAATTATAACTTAGAACCTTATAGTATAGATTCTACTTTAACAAAAAATACATCTTATATTTCTAATTTGAATGAAGCAGCAGGTCGGTATCTTAAAACAATCAATTCTTACTTTGATCAATTTGATTATCATAATCCTTACCAAACAATCAATGAGCTCGAAACAAAAATCTGGAAGAAAATAGCGGAGCGAGAAGATTATAAAAATAAAATACCGAATCATATTCTAGACGATTCCAAAATTAAAGAAGATACCTTGTTTCATTTAAAAGATAGAGACGAACAAACAAAACAATACCGACTAAAATTTACGAAGACACCTGTAGGTAATAATGAAGAGTATAATTTTTTAAGTGATTTGATAGGATTTGGTTGGAGGCATACGAGTTGTAATTTTTTTGCATTTGATTTACAGAGGAAAGTTTGGGGAAAATTTCTTTGGTTGCCTGATTCTGCTCAAGCAACAAGTACAATTAGTGCTTATCTACCTTCCGATCCAAATTTTAAAGAGATTCCTGTAATAGAAGCGAGTAAATATGCAGAATATGGGTTTTATGTAATTTGTGTAAAATCTGGACATGTTACTACAATGTATCCGGATAAAATAAGAAATCCTGAGGCAACTAATTATGGATATGTGGTACAAGCAGGGGATAAAATAGGAAATACATTTTTTTTAAACAAAATTTGGTCGAAAGAAGAATTCAAAGAAGTTAGAGCATATATATATTTAGGTTATTTATTTCAATAAAAAAATATGAAAAAATTTATCTTATTCTTTTTAAGTATTTTATTACACTTCTCATCTGTGTATGCACAATTAAATAATTTAGATACGCTTATTGAAAATAAGTATGAATTCTATTATACAATAGATAATGTTGTTTTTTATCAAATAGAAGATGATGGTACGTATGATTCTAAGCGAATTAAAAAACAACTATTTTACAATCACAAAGCCTGTGATTCAACCGCATTTCGACTTGATGAAATTAGTTTTATTTCAGATAAAGCTATCTATGGATTAAAATCATATTTAAAAAAACCTGATTACAAAAAAGGAGAAATAAAAGAAGTTAAAGTATATGATTTATATAAAATAGATCCATTGGGGAAAATGACTCTATTGTATTCATATCAAGATATTTATATTGCATTTACAGATGATTTTAAAAGTTACATTCCTATAGAGAATAAAAAAATAACAACGATAGATTGGAAAACAGGCAAAATAGATACGCTTGTTTATGAACAGTTTAAAGATTCTGAATTAGGTATTCCATCTCAATTTGTTAATCCAGATCCGATCGTTTTAGGAAAAATAAATAATAAACTTATTGTTTTATTTGAAATAGGTGATCCAGCTACAGGTGAAAGATTGGCAGAACGGTATTGCATATATGATCTTACAACTCATACCTATCAATTTATTAAGAAATATCATGAGGCTGAATATAAAACTAAACCAATTTATGAAGATTATTTATATTCTAAAAAACACTATGAAGATTTCTATATTAGTATTATAAGTCTTGATTTAACTAGAAAATATTTATATTCTAGATTTAGATATGATGATTCTAAAAGAGATAAAGATTATCTACTTAATGATAATTTAGATACTGTATCTGCTGCTCTAAAAAAATACAGGTATTTTATCGGAAAAAACTATGTTAAAAATGAAGTAGTGAGTTTAAATTTTACTACAATAACGGATAGTAAAAAAGAAGTTATAATTCCTTACAAACTTACCCTTCCCCTCGAACGCTCGTTTTATAGAATATATACGAATCAATTAATTTTAGAAGAAGATCAAAAAGATTTTACAGAATATGAATGGAGTATGCTTCGAAATTTTATTTATACTAAACATAATTATCAATTCGAATCCGAGTTTTATCAAGCTTACTTTAATGTATTTGAATTTTATAGAAACGGATTAGGTAAACGTAAAAAGAAAGTAGAAGGAAAATTTACTAAATCGGATAAAGAAAATCTGAAATTGATTTTCACTAAAGTTAAATAGTATATAAAATCATATTAGTTTAGTGAGTTAATTATTCTATCATACATTTGCTCATAGAGTGGCATAATACGTTCGATATCAAATTCCTTGGCTCGGTCTAACGCATTTTTTTTAAACACCTTGAGCTGATCGTCTTGTAAAATAAATAATGCATTTTTGACCATATCCTCAATATCACCAACAGCACTTAGAAATCCTGTTTTGCCATGGATATTTAATTCCGGAAGTCCACCCGTATTCGAAGATATAACAGGTACTTCGCAAGCCATTGCTTCCAAAGCAGCTAATCCAAAACTTTCTTTTTCAGATGGCATGATGAATAAATCACTTACAGATAGAACTTCTTCAATGTCTTCGAGTTTTCCTAAAAATCGTATATCATCACATATATCCAGCTCTCTGCAAAGTGCTTCCATACGTGGACGTTCAGGTCCATCCCCAACCAACAAAAGTTTAGCGGCTATTTTTTTTCGTATGCCATAGAATACGTTGATAACATCTTCAATGCGCTTTACAGGACGGAAGTTGGATGTATGAATAATTAATTTTTCATCATTCGGGCATATGGCTTTTTTAAAGTGCTCTTTTTTTTGTTTTTTAAATCGATTTAGATCAATAAAGTTTGGAATAACCTCTATATTTTTTTTAATCTTGAAATGATCATAAGTGCTTTTTCTCAAATCCTCTGAAACGGTTGTTACCCCATCTGATTCATTAATGCTGAAGGCAACAACAGGCTCATAAGAAGCATCTTTGCCTACAAGTGTAATATCTGTTCCGTGTAAGGTGGTAATAACAGGAATGTGAATATTTTCTGTACGTAGAATTTGTTTAGCCATATATGCAGCTGATGCATGAGGAATGGCATAGTGTACATGCAGTAAATCTAATTTTTCATGCTTGACAACATCTACCATTTTACTTGCTAAAGCCGACTCATAGGGCGGGTATTGAAACAAAGGATAAATATTCATCGTGACTTCGTGATAAAATAAATTTTCATTAAAAAAACTTAACCGTGTGGGCTGTGAATAAGTTATAAAATGAATTTGATGTCCTTTTTTAGCCAATCCTTTACCAAGCTCAGTGGCTACTACACCACTTCCTCCAAATGTAGGATAACACACAATACCGATTCGTTTCATATAGCGATAAAATAGCCTAAAACTTACAAAAATTAAATGGGATAGAATAACGATCTTTCATTTTTATCATTAGTTTTGCTCCGCATGTGTGCTAAAAAAGTCCTTTTTATCACCTATTATTGGCCACCATCTGGTGGATCAGGTGTTCAACGTCCATTAAAGTTTGTTAAATATCTACGTCATTTCGGATGGGAACCTATTGTTTACACTGTCAGTAATGGAGAATATCCTGCTATAGATGAATCATTAGAAAGTGATGTACCATCCGGTTTAACAGTCGTCAAAAGAAAAATTTGGGAGCCTTATTCAATATATAAATTAATTACAGGTAAAAAAAAAGAGTATAAAATCACACCTGATGCGTTTACAGATCAAAGTATATCTTCCTGGAAAAAGAAATTAGCCATATTTATTAGGAGTAATTTTTTTATTCCAGATCCTCGTATTTTTTGGGTCAGACCTTCAGTTCGTTTCTTAAAAAAATATTTGAAACAAAATAAAGTAGATGCTATCATTTCAACAGGTCCGCCACATAGTATGCACCTTATTGCTCGAAAGCTGAAAAAAAAAATGAATATACCATGGATAGCTGACTTTAGGGATCCATGGACAACCATTGATTATGCAGTGCATTATTCACAAATAAAATGCGTAGCCAATATAAATACTGCTTTAGAAAAAAAAGTAATTCGCGATGCTGATATACTTGTAACCGTAAGTTCGTCTTGTAAAAAATCATTACAAAAAATAGATAGCCGGCCTATAGAGGTTATCACAAATGGTTTCGATGAAGAAGATATATTGCCTATTCCTTTACAGTTAGATAAAAAATTCTCACTAGTTTATGTTGGTGTAATGAACTATCATAGAAATCATAATATATTTTGGGAAGCTATAGGTGAATTAATTAAAGAAGATAGTTTATTTGAAGATGATATTATTATCAAGATTTATGGCAAAATAGATCAATCTGTTAATGATTCTATTCAAAAATATAATCTTCAAAAATATGTTGACTATAAAGGTTATGTAGATCATCGTGAAGCTATTCGTGTTCAATCTACAGCTCAAGTTTTATATTTATCAATTACAAACGTACCTGATAATGCAGGTATTGTAACAGGTAAATTATTTGAATATTTGGCCGCACGAAGACCCATTCTTTGTATAGGCTCGCCTTCTGGTGATGCGGCATGGATTATAAAAGATGCTATGGCTGGCTATACTGTTGATTTTTTGGATAAAGAAAATTTAAAAAATACGATACGTCATTTTTATACTTTATATAGAAAACAAGAATTAAAAGTTGAAACGAGTAGCTTAGAAAAATATTCTAGAAAAACACTCACTCAAAACCTAGCTCAACTATTGGAAAGTATAGTAATTAATAAAGCTACTACATAAACATGAAAAAAATTTTAACAATCGTTGGTGCTAGACCACAATTTATAAAAGCAGCAGCTATTAATCGGGTCATCAAGCGGGACTATCAAAATAAAATGATAGAAATACTTGTGCATACTGGTCAGCATTATGATAAAGAAATGTCAGCTATTTTTTTTGATGAATTAGCTATTGAGCCACCTGCCTATCATTTGGGTATTGGCTCAGGGGAACATGGTGCCCAGGTAGGCGCTATGATGATAGAGTTAGAAAAGATTTTTAAAAAAGAGAAACCATCTATTGTATTGGTTTATGGGGATACTAACTCCACATTAGCTGGGGCTTTAGTAGCAGCTAAGATGCATATCCCTGTTGCTCATGTGGAAGCGGGTTTACGCTCTTTTGATAAGGCAATGCCTGAAGAGATTAATCGCATATTAGTTGATCATGTATCTACACTTCTTTTTTGTCCTACACTTACTTCTATAGAAAATTTAAAAAAAGAAGGATTGGGAAATATAAATACAAATATCTCGCATATTAATCATCCACTTGTTTTTCATAGTGGAGATGTGATGTATGATAGTGTTTTATATTATGCGGATCGTGCTTTACAAAAACGTGATTGGATTAAGAAGCTAGGATTGCAAGAAAATAATTTTGTTTTGGCTACTATTCATCGTGCTCAAAATACAGATGATAAAGAAAGACTAGTGTCTATATTTCAAGCACTTCTTCGACTGGCGACAGAATATGATTATCCTGTGGTATTGCCTATTCATCCTCGAACTAGAAAAATGATGGAAAATTACTTTCACCCTGAGTTTTATGCCAAGATAGTAGGTAATAAAAACCTGAAGATAATAACACCTGTTAGCTATTTAGAAATGATAGCCCTTGAACGTATGTCTCGTATGATTATTACAGATTCTGGAGGAGTTCAGAAAGAAGCCTTTTTTCTACAAAAGCCTTGTATTATTCTTCGCGCAGAAACAGAATGGACAGAACTTTTACATGAGGGTAGTGTTTTAGCTGATGCAGATGAACAAAAAATAGTAGCTTTGTTTAATACATTTTTAAAATCATCAACCACAAGCTATCAAAATACAATGTCTATTTTTGGAAATGGAAAATCATCCTTTTTTATTTGTGATAAGCTTTATACGTATTGTTAGTTAATTATTTTGGTATGTAGTTATGGTAATCGCTTATTTATCTACTTTTTATCCATACAGAGGAGGAATTGCTCAATTTAGTGCATCCTTATATAGAGAGTTGGAAAAAAAAACAACTATATCTGCTTATACATTCACAAGACAGTATCCTCATTTTTTATTTCCCGGAACAAGTCAATATAGTCAAGCGCAAGATGCAGTAGATCCTATTCCAGCTACTCGTTTATTGGATTCTATTAATCCCTTTTCATACCGTCGAACAGCAAAAACTATTCTTAAAAAAAAGCCTCATCTTCTTCTTACTAGGTTTTGGATTCCTTTTTTAGGTTTAAGCATAGGCAAAGTCGCTCGTATACTTAAAAAACATAAAGTTGTCACAATAGCTATTGTTGATAATGTTGTTCCTCATGAAAAACGTTGGTTTGATCGCTTTCTAACAAATTATTTTTTAAAACAACATGATGGATTTGTGGTGATGAGTGAATCAGTTCGTGGTGATCTGCTCAAACTCAAATCGGATGCTCGTATAACTATACAGCCTCATCCATTGTATGATCATTTTGGACAAAAGGTGCTTTCTGAGGAAGCGAGGAAAACATTAAACCTTCCATTGGATAAAAAAATCGTTTTGTTTTTTGGTATTATTAGAGCATATAAGGGATTAGATCTCTTGATAGAGGCATTTCAATATATTCATGAAGATACACTATTGGTTATTGCCGGAGAGCCTTATGAGAATTTTAGAGAGTATCAGGTCTTGATTGATAAGTTTAAATTGGGCGATCGCGTATATCTTTATACACGCTATATACCTAATCAAGAAGTATCTTTATTTTTTTCGGCGGCGGATGTGTGTGTCTTGCCTTATCGCTCTGCTACGCAAAGTGGGATTATACCTATTTGCTATCATTTTGATTTGCCTGTGATAGCTACAAATGTAGGAGGGCTGAAGGAAGTCATTGATGACCAGAAAACGGGTTTTATTTTAACATCTTTTCAGCCACAAGTAATGGCTGAAAAAATTAATTATTATTTTTCTAATCAACTGAAAGATGGCTTTATTGAATCAATTAAGAAGTATAAAAAAAGATTTACATGGGAAAGCTTTTCAGATAGTATTATAGCGTTATACCATTCTATTCTTCAAGATAAATCTAAAAGATAAGTTAAACCTCCTCAGCTATAATGTACTCGTTGTGTTTTGGGCGATTGAGTACAATCATTTCACTGATAAAGCCTGCTAAAAATAATTGTACACCAATAATTAGAATAGCTAATGATATAAAAAATAAAGGTTGATCTGTAACATCACGTACTTTTAAGTGATGATAGGCTCTGTAAATTTTTTCACCTATAATCCAGCTTGTCATCAGAGTTCCAATAAAAAAAGATAATACACCAAATACTCCAAAGAAATGCATTGGTCTTTTTTTAAACTTATGTACAAAGGTAATGGAAAGTAAATCTAAAAATCCATACATAAATCGTTCGAGGCCAAATTTTGTTTTGCCATATTTTCTAGCCTGATGTTGGACAACTTTTTCTCCTATTTTGCTAAATCCTCCCCATTTAGCAATGAGCGGAATATAGCGGTGCATTTCACCGTATATCTCAATGTTTTTTACAACTATTTTTTTATAAGCTTTAAGTCCACAGTTGAAATCATGTAGGTAAATGCCTGATAGTCGTCTGGTAGCCCAGTTAAATAATTTTGTTGGAATGGTTTTAGATAGAGGATCATGACGTTTCTTTTTCCATCCTGATATCAATTCATAGTTCTGATTCTTGATCATATCTACTAGCCCTGGTATTTCATCAGGGCTGTCTTGAAGATCAGCATCCATCATAATGACTACTTCGCCTTTACAGTGTTTAAAACCAGTATCTAATGCTGCAGATTTGCCATAGTTGCGGTTAAATTGAATGCCTTTAACAAATGGATTTTTTGATTTAAGTTTTTTAATGATAGTCCATGACTCATCCTTGCTTCCGTCATCTACAAAAATAATCTCATAAGAGAGCTGATTTTTTTCTACGACGCGCACAATCCAATCATGAAGTTCCTCTAAAGACTCTTCTTCATTGTACAATGGAATAATAATTGATACTGCTGTGGATTGCTGATTCATGCGTTATTATATTTTTTCTTCTGGACTAGCTTTTTTCATGACTGCTGCAATGACGAGCGATATAATAAATCCAACTAAGATTGAAGCTAAAGCACCCCATAAAATACTCAAAGGCGAATAAGTGTTTTTTTTCATTAACTCCATTGTTTTCTCAATTGTTTGAGCATCAATACCTGATTTTTCTAATTTTTCTCGTTGCTTTTCCATTAATAGAATAGCATTAGAATCATCAATCATATTAACGTAAATATAATTAAATAGCTGGCCAATGATTCCTGCTAAACTGGCAGTAACTGTTCCAATGGATAAACCTTGTTTGTAGCTCATAAGTTGACCATTGAGATTTTTAAATGAGCGCATACTCATGATTACTCCTGCTATTAATAATGCTAGTCCTATAAAACTAAGTGCTGAGTTGGTAATTAATCCTGACATTTGGAGAGTAGCATTATAGATAACTAAAATACATGCAGTGATAAGTCCAAACTTAATACCTGTAGAAAATGGAGTTGGTGTGTTCATAATAGAGTTATTTAAAAGCAAAGTTAAAAATTATTTCAGTTTAAAAAATCGGATTTGTATTAAAGTGTATGATTGAATGTATCATCAAGGTAATGTGCTACTTGTTCCATGAGCCACATGGGGGTTGATGTAGCACCACATATTCCTACAGATTTTGGCATTGGTGAAAACCATGTCTGATTAATTTCAATTTCATTTTCTATAAAAAAGCTTTTGGGGTTAGCTTGCAGGCAAGTTTGGTATAATGCTTTGCCGTTTGAGCTTTTCTTCCCACTTACAAAAAGGATAATATCATGTTCGATAGAGAATTTTTGAAGTTGAGGCTCTCTATTAGAGACTTGTCTACAAATACTGTCATTGGCATCAAACTCTTCTAAAAGTATCGGATTATCTTTTTCTTGTATTTTTTCTTCGATCAATTTTTTTATTTTATAGAAACCCTGGGTGCTTTTAGTAGTTTGGCTGAATAAAATGATAGGGCGATTAAAATCAATTAACTCTAGATCACTTTCTTGAGTAATTACTATGGCTTCATTATTAGTTTGTCCAGACAAACCTATAACTTCCGCATGTCCTTTTTGACCATAAATAACAATTTGACCATTGATTTTTTTTGCCCGATCGAAGGCTTGTTTGACTCTGTTTTGTAGTTTAAGAACTACCGGACAAGAAGCATCAATGAGTTCAATATTATTTTTTAAAGCCAATGCATATGTTTCTGGTGGTTCGCCATGTGCGCGGATGAGTACTTTGCAATTGTATAAATTTTTTAAGTCTTCTCTGGAAATAATATGAAGACCTAGTTTGTGTAGTCTGTCAACTTCCATTGCATTATGGACGATGTCTCCTAAACAATAAAGCTTATCTCTGTCTTTGAGTTCGTCTTCCGCCATCTGAATAGCGAACTCTACACCAAAGCAATAACCGGAATTTTTATCAATAATGATATTCATTAATAGTTTAAAGACTCATGCTTCTGAATATTTCTTTGCTATCTGAATCAACAATTTTGCTGATAGCCAGTTGCATTACATAATCGAGTTGCTCCTGGAAGGTCATATATGAATTATCTAGTATATAGGAATCTTTTGCTTGGATAAGTGGACTTTCATGGCGCGTTGTATCCAAGTGATCTCTTTTCTTTAAATTTTCTAATACATCATTTAGGTTGATAGCATGCCCCATGTATAGTAGTTCTTTTTGTCTACGCTCTGCTCGAATCATTAAGTCTGCTACCATAAAAATTTTTAATTCTGCATCTGGAAAAACAGTTGTACCTATGTCTCTTCCATCCATTACAATACCTTTTGTCTTTCCCATCTTTTTTTGAAGTGCAACCATAGCATGGCGCACTTCTGCAATAGCGCTTACTTCACTTACGCGGTCAGAAATTTCCATCTTTCTGATTTCATCTTCTACATTGATACCATTAAGGTACACTTCATTTTTTTGGTGTATAGAATTGAATTTAAATGTGATAGAGATATGCTCTAGTGCTTTATTGACCTCAATGGGGTCTTCTAGAGAAATATGATGACTTAAAAAATAGAGAGTGACGGCTCGATACATAGCTCCCGAATCGATATAGGTATATTTTAATTCGCTGGCTAATGCTTTAGCTGTGGTGCTTTTACCGCAACTTGAATACCCATCAATGGCAACAATGATTTTTTTCATCCATCCCTTTGATTTATCAAATATACGGATTATTTTTTTAGTACATATGTTTATTTTGATCTATCAAAAGAAAGGCATGATGAAAATGAAAAACCCAGGCAGAACCTGGGTTATTCACGCAAAACTTAACAAAACCTACTTTGAGATATGCTATTATCAATTAATACTGAAAATAACTATCTACGGTCTATTATTAACTTGCATAGATGCAAGTTTTTAATTAACCTTGGCACTAATATACGATTTTTTACTAAAGATTGCAAATTAATAGCATAGAAAATGTTAAAAACATTGCATGGCTTTTTCTTTTTTTAAAATCAAAAATATGCTTTCTGGTAACGAGAATGATGTTTTTGGCTTTAAAATCAATTAAAACATTGCATCAAAAATGGGCAGAAATCGATAATTTTATTTTTTAATTTTGATCCTATGACAAATGCCATTTTCAAGATACCACATCCTTACAATGAACCAGTCTTAAGTTATTTGCCCTCTTCTCTTGAGAAGATAGCTTTAAAAAAAGCACTAGAAACAGCAAGGGCACAACAGCTGGATATACCCATGTATATTGGAAGCCAGTTGGTTAAAACAGGTAAGCGACAACCTCTTAAACCTCCTCATGATCATAGTCACATATTAGGGTATTATCATCAGGGTGATGCATCTCATGTGAAGGAGGCGATTAAAGCTGCATTGGAAGCAAAGTTAAAATGGGAAAACTTATCATGGGAACATCGTGCTAGTATTTTTTTGAAAGCAGCTGATTTAATAGCAGGTCCGTACAGATCTAAGTTAAATGCTGCAACCATGTTGGGTCAATCTAAAAATGTATTTCAAGCAGAAATTGATTCTGCTTGTGAAATGATTGACTTTTTACGGTTTAATGTATATTATATGAGTCAGATTTATCAACAACAACCGGATTCGGCTCATGGGTTATGGAATCGGGCCGAGTACAGAGCATTAGAAGGTTTTGTATATGCATTAACTCCTTTTAATTTTACAGCAATTGCCGGGAATCTTCCTACGTCTGTTGCCATGATGGGAAATACGGTTGTATGGAAACCTGCAAATACTCAAATTTATGCTGCGCAGGTGTTAATGGAAATTTTTAGAGAAGCTGGTTTGCCTGATGGGGTTATTAATC
>CAYQLY010000015.1:0-48886 GCA_964418605.1 uncultured Cytophagales bacterium | reverse complement strand
TACCATCCCCATCTGTATCTGGGCATCCTCTAAACTCCCATAACCCTGGCACATCCCGACATTCATCCCGTTTATTGGATACACCATCTTTATCACGATCTTTTGGTTTAGTTTTATATATTGGAATACAAATTCCTGTATATAAATTAAATCCAGTCAATTTACCAATATTAAATAAACCTCCAACATTATCCGATCCAACAAAGAAATTGCCTGTCCTAAACATAGCTCCATAGGAAACATCCCTATAATTATTCATTAATGAAATAGGTATAGAGACTTCGACCCATGGCAATTCAAATCTAGGTGTTATAGAGATTAAGGAATAGGTGCGCATACCTATCGTATTTTTTCCTCTTAAACTTTGAATCCATGTCAAATTAAGATACATATTTTTTACTATTCTATAATCAATAGTTAAATTGAGACATGTAGGCAACACACTATAAAGCGTAGTTGATCGATTGGGATTATTCGCATTAAAAGATTTAGCTATACTATTTTGTGCATCTTTAGCACTTTTAACATCTTCAAAATTATCGAAGTTTATCTTTACAGAATTTTTGTTTTCTAATACATAGTTAACTGCATTCTTATATGTTACTCTACCTATATCAGTAACAGCTACACCCACTTTAACAGCGTATATATTTTTAGTTCGATCTATTTGTTCTTTACCATCCATAGTATAAATATATTCTTCATAACGAGGCCTAAACTCATACGTAAATCCCAAATCAAAACCCAACCCCTTTCCAGGAGCTCCTATTCCTAATATAGTTTCTATTGGTCTTTTAGTAAATTGCTCTTTTAGAAAAAACTCAGGATCTCCAACTACCCCATAACTGGTACTCGTATTTCCTCCAAGCTCTAAAGTTGGCCTCACAGATCCAATGATAGGAGAATTTAACTGAAAATATTCCCCTTGATTAGAAAAATATTCTGTATACCATCCAGAAACCTGCTTCACTGTAACTCCAACCTTTAAAGACGTTATTCCTTCCTCTACTATAACTTGACCAAAGGAAAGACCTATCTCAGAAAAAATATTAGCATTAATATTAAATGTAGGATCAGAATACTTCTTTCCGTATATATCAGTTAAGTCTATTTCAAATGGAATATTAAGTGCCATTTCTGCTAGATTTTTCGAGATATTATTAATGTACAAAGATGATCTTATTCTACTTGAAATAGCCAACGCAGATTTACGGCCTAAACTCACACTTAAAGAAGGAAATCTTATTTCCGCCCCACTTCCTAAAAAATTACTTTTTTCTTGAATAGTTGACTCGAGATAATCTTTTTTAAAAGATACACGACCTGTTGAATCCTTGTATGTAGATGGTGCTGTATTGGTAAGTAATCTATACAAAGAAAAGGGCGCATTATACCTTGCCATACTATTAGCTAAATGACCATCTGCCGAAGCTAAATTAAGATAAAACGCATATCTATTATCAACAATAGTAGATGGATTAATGTAGATAGCATTTGTTCCTGCATAATTACTATTTGAGATTCCTAATAGATATTGTGATTTCCCTGTAAAACACATGCATTGAAATAGAAGCAAGAATAAAACAAATAATATTATTTTTTTCATATTTTTTATTTAATTAGTTATATAATATATTTTGCAATTATATTAAAGAATATTAATTAAAAAAAATAAAAAATAATATTATTTTTCAACCATTTGAATACCAATTAGTTAAAAATAAAAAGGAAGGCTTTCGCCTTCCTTTTTATAGAAAAAACATTAAATATTATTAGATTACTTACTTAGAAGAAGACTTCTTTTTAGCAGATGCGCCTGTTTTCTTTTTGGCTGTCGTTTTAGACTTTTTGTTAGCTGAGGTTGACTTTTTCTTGCTTTCTGTCGTCTTTTTGGATTGGGATGAGCCTTTTTTACCTGCTGGCTTTTTCTTAGTGCCTGAGGCTGTTTTTTTAGTTTTAGATGCAGATTTTTTTCCCGATGAAGACTTCTTGCCTTTTGAGCTAGACTGTGTTTTAGTCGTTTTTGCCTTTGGCTTTCCTGTGGTTTTTTTACCCTTATTTTGACCCATGGCCCCAGTAATAATAAAGGCAAATACTATAAAAATGGCTATTATTCTTTTCATATGCTTGAGTAATTAATTAATTTACCTATGTTTGAGCTCTAAATTTATGAAAAATATTTAACACCGGACGAGTTTATTTTTTCGAAAACAAAATGAGATTATCGACATTATTATTCTTAGGGCTTACAATAACTTATATTCAAGCCTATGGAAGAACATCCCAAGCAAAAATCACACGCATTGCTAATAATTTAGAAAATGGAGATTTTATTTTTCAAAATCTAGACTGTGGTCCTCTTTGTGATGCCATCGAACAAGTAACAGACGGGATTTATGGGATGGACTTTTCACACGTCGGCTTAGTTTATAGAGATGGGGATAGTTTAAAAGTGATTGAGGCTATAGGCAGCAGTGTACGTTTAACACCTATTACTGTTTTTTTATCACGTAGCATAGACTCTGCAGGTTATCCAAAAATATGTATTGGACGAGTCAAAAAGCAATATAAAAGTATTCAAAAAAAGGCCATTCAAAACGCACGAACTATGATTGGAACGC
This sequence comes from uncultured Cytophagales bacterium, assembly GCA_964418605.1. GTDB lineage: Bacteria > Bacteroidota > Bacteroidia > Cytophagales > Cyclobacteriaceae > CAYQLY01. Next base: position 46,265 of record CAYQLY010000015.1, on the reverse strand, counting down.
CTTACGACGATTTATTTCTTTATGGGAATGATAAGCTATACTGTTCTGAACTCATCTATGATGCTTTTAAAAAAGCAAATAAAGATATTCCGTTCTTTGAGCTACAGCCTATGACGTTTAAAGACCCTTCAACACATACATTTTTCCCCGCATGGATGTCGTACTATGAAAACCTTCATCATCCTATTCCGGAAGGTGATTTGGGTATTAATCCTGGAGCTCTATCAAAATCTAAAAAGTTAGTAATCATCACATTAAGTCAATTAATTGAGTTTGATGAAAAACCGTAAAATACTAGTCACAGGAGGTGCTGGATATATTGGCTCTCACACAGCTGTCGCTTTGTTAGAAGCAGGATGGGAACCAATTATTATAGATAATTTTTCGAGATCATCTCGTCTTGTTATAAAAGGAATTGAAAAAATTGTAAGGCAAAAAATTAAAGTTTATGCAATAGACTGCAACAATGAAAAAGCGTTAGAAAAAGTTTTTAAAAATGAAAAAACAATTGCAGGTGCTATTCATTTTGCAGCCTACAAGTCTGTTGAAGAGTCTGTTCAACATCCTTTAATTTATTATAAAAATAATATTAACTCTCTAAGTACAGTTCTTACTCAGCTCATGAAGCATGATGCTTCTTATTTTATTTTTTCTTCATCTTGCACTGTTTATGGGCAACCTAATTCATTACCTGTAACAGAACACTCCCCACTCCTTTATCCTACATCCCCATACGGCCATACCAAACAAATTGGTGAACAAATGATTGACTATAGCATTCAGTCAAAATCATACCCTATTCACGCGGCCAGTCTTCGTTATTTTAATCCAATAGGAGCTCATCCATCCAGTTATATTGGTGAACTTCCACTAAATAAACCTAGTAATTTAGTTCCATTTGTTACCCAAACAGGAGCTGGAATACGAAAAAAGTTAACTGTTTTTGGTGATAATTATACTACTCCAGATGGCACATGTATTCGCGACTATATTCATATCATGGATTTAGCCGAAGCACATGTTGAAACGCTCAACTGGCTGACTACAAAAAAACAAAAACTAAGCTACGATGTGTTTAATATTGGAACAGGGAAAGGGACCAGCGTATTAGAGATTATTCATAACTTTGAAAACATAAGTGGTAAAAAATTGCCTTATGTAATAGGGCCTCGACGTGATGGAGATATAGACATGATATATGCATCTGTCGAAAAAGCAAAAAAGATATTAAAGTGGAAAGCAAAACGCACTATCACAGAAGCACTAAAAGATGCATGGAATTGGGAGCTTTCATTAAAGAGTCTAAAGCTAAATCCATAGTAAATACGATATCTATAATTAGTCCATGAAAACGAGTTTACAAATAGCAAAAGATGTTCTTATACAAGAAGCAAAAGCTATTCAGGATCTCCTTCCATTTATTGATGATGAATTTGAGAAATGCATACATGAAATTATAGCATGCAAAGGTCGTGTCGTATGTACAGGTATTGGTAAAAGCGCTATCATAGCTGCCAAACTTGTGGCTACATTTAATTCAACAGGAACTCCTGCTTTATTTATGCACGCTGCTGATGCTATTCACGGTGATTTAGGCATGATTCAACCTACAGACATTGTCATTTGTCTATCCAAGAGTGGGAATACCTCTGAAATAAAAGTACTTATCCCGCTCTTAAAAAGAACATCTTCTAAATTAATTGCATTAGTAAGTAATAAAAACTCCTATCTGGCTCAGCATGCAGACTATACTATATATGTTCCTGTTGAACAAGAAGCATGCCCACATAATCTAGCTCCTACAACAAGTACTACTGCTATGCTTGCCATGGGAGATGCACTTGCTATTTGTTTACTGGAAGCTAGAAATTTCACAAGCAATGACTTTGCACGTTTACATCCGGGTGGTGCTTTGGGGAAAAAATTATATTTACGGGTAGAAGATCTATATAAACAAAATCAACTTCCTATAGTTGATGAGCAAGCTAAACTAGAAACCATTATTATTGAAATAAGTTCTAAACGATTGGGTGCAACAGCCGTCGTAAATAAGAAAAAGAATAGTATTGGGATTATTACAGACGGTGATCTACGACGTATGCTCAAAGAAACATCCTCTTCGTTAGATTTGAAAAATATAGAAGCACATCAAATCATGACCAAAAACCCTAAAACAATTCAATATGATGAACTAGCAATAGATGCTTTAGATATAATGAAAAGAAATAATATCACCCAATTAATGGTATTAAAAAAAGACGAAGTGGTAGGATTTATCCACTTACATGATTTATTACGAGAAGGCTTAGTCTAATGAAAAATAAAAACAGTTATGCACTTATCATGGCAGGTGGAATCGGAAGTCGATTCTGGCCATTTAGCCGATCTCATAAACCTAAACAATTTCACGATGTACTAGGAACAGGCAGAACACTTTTGCAGCATACTTATGATCGCTTTAAAAATTCTTTTTTAAAAGAAAATATTTATGTTATTACAAATAAACTCTACAAGCAATTAATTCATGAACAAATACCTAACATTAGAGATGAACAGATTCTTTTAGAGCCCATTGGTAGAAATACAGCCCCATGTATTGCTTATGCCTCTTATAAAATCAGTCAAAAAAATCCAGAGGCTGTAATGGTGGTAGCTCCTTCTGATCATATCATTCTAAAAGAAGATTTATTCCTTGAAAAAATTCAACAAGGTATAAAGTCATGCCAAACTCATTCAGAAGAAATTTTAATTACATTAGGAATCTACCCTACACGACCTGACACAGGTTACGGATACATTCAATATGTAGACTCTCCTATTGAAAATCTTAAAAAGGTAAAAACATTTACCGAAAAACCCCATGCCGAACTAGCAGAAAAATTTATCGAAAGTGGAGATTTTCTATGGAACTCAGGCATATTTATTTGGAAAGCGGAAAGCATAAAAAAAGCATTTGAAGAGTATTTGCCGGAAATAGCTGAAATTTTTGAAGAGGGTAAAAAAGCATTCTATTCCCCAGAAGAAGAAACATTCATTACAAATGCGTATACCTTATGTAAGAGTATATCCATTGATTATGGTATTTTAGAAAAATCAAAAAATGTCTACGTTATAGAAAGCAACTTCGACTGGTCTGATTTAGGAACTTGGAAATCCGTATACGATATCTCTAAAAAAGACACTTCTAATAACGTACTAGATGGCAACATTATAGCTTATGATACAAAAAACTGCATCATTAAAACACCATCAGAAAAACTCGTTGTTATAGAAGGATTAGATAATTATATTGTGGCAGAATATGATAATGTTTTGTTAATTTGCCGAAAAGATCAAGAGCAACGAATCCGAGAATTTGTTAATGATATCAAAAATAAAAAAGATAACAATTCGACTTATTTATGATTAAAAACTTTAAATATGTTTTAACTATACCTGTCATCGTTGCCGCGCTAGGCTACTTTGTAGATATTTATGATCTTATCCTTTTTGGTATTGTACGAGAAGAAAGCTTAGCATCCTTAGGCATCATTGGCAAAGCATCTAATGAAAAGGGACTTTACTTATTAAATGTACAAATGATCGGCATGTTAATAGGTGGTATCTTATGGGGAATATGGGGGGATAAAAAAGGACGCTTATCTGTTTTATTCGGATCTATTCTACTTTACTCCATTGCAAATATTACTAATGGGTTTATTACATCTCTAGATCAATATGTTCTCCTACGATTTATTGCAGGTGTTGGACTAGCTGGTGAACTTGGTGCAGGCATAACTCTAGCTGCTGAAATGTTGCCAAAAGAAATAAGAGGATATGGAACTACACTTATAGCAACTGTTGGTGTACTAGGAGCTGTATTAGCTTATTTAGTATCTGACTTTTTTGATTGGCGAACAGCTTATTTTTTTGGAGGCGGACTTGGAATCATGCTCTTAATTGCGCGTGTAAAAATCTTAGAACCTTCTATGTTTGCATCTCTAAAAGAAAAAAACATACAACGTGGAAATTTCCTAAAACTATTTACAAAAAAATCGTTGTTTTATAAGTACATTAAATGTATTTTGATTGGTATGCCATTATGGTTTATTATAGGTATATTAATTACTTTCTCCCCTATGTTTAGCAAAGAACTAGGAATAGCAGCAACCATAACAGCAGGAAAATCAATCATGTTCGCTTATATTGGATTATCCGCAGGTGATCTCACAAGTGGCATTGTAAGTCAAAAGCTTAAGAGTAGAAAAAAAGCAGTATTCTTATTCTTAACGTTAACATTATTATTTGTTCTACTCTATTTATTTAACCCTTCAAAAAATGAAGTATTTTTCTATTTTATTTGCAGTTGTTTAGGATTCTCAGTTGGCTATTGGGCTATTTTTGTAACAATTGCCGCAGAACAATTCGGGACTAATTTAAGAGCTACTGTGGCTACAACCGTACCAAACTTTGTAAGAGGAAGTTTAGTTATCATATCTATTCTTTTTAACTTTGCAAAAATAAATATGGGCACTATTTACGCTGCACTTTCTGTTGGAATAGCAACTATAATTATCGCACTTATTTCTCTTTATCTTCTAGATGAAACATTCGGTAAAGACCTAGACTACATAGAATCTCACTAAATAAAGCCTCCTTATTGAAATGAAAATTTTCATACAAGACACCCCAATAAAAATAGCACCCATTGATAAAAAAATTAATCTGGAAAATTATCAGGAGGTTATTCCCTTTCAAAAAGAAAAAAAAATTGATCTAAAAAAACTATCAGGAAAAATAATAATTAAAAATGCAACAACTGATATCCTCGTTAATACAATAAAAGAATTACGAACCACTTCTTATAAAAAAATAAAAAAAATAACATTCACTATCAAAGATTATAAAGAATCAATTGAGCAAGTAAAAAAACTATTCAAAATAGTAAAAGCTGCCGGTGGAATTGTTACAAAAGGCGAGAAAGTTCTCTTAATTAACAGGCTACGTAAGTGGGATTTACCAAAAGGAAAACTGGAAAAAAACGAGGCTGTAACACAAGGTGCTCTACGTGAAGTTGAAGAAGAATGCAATGTTAAAGTCAGATTAGGTAAAAAAATAGGATCCACCTGGCATGCCTACACCAGTGCAGGCGGTAAACCAATGCTTAAAAAAACAACCTGGTTTGCTATGAAATGCGTTGATGATTCGGAAATGAGCCCTCAACGTAAAGAAAATATTGAAGCTGTCAAATGGATGTCAAAAAAAGCAGCAAAAAAAGCAGTTGCCGCTTCTTACGGTTCTATACGCTGTGTACTAGACAAATATTTTTCAGAATAACTCCTCACTACTAAGGAATAAATTGACTTATATCTCCACCACTCTTATGTATCTCACGAACAATAGTAGAGCTAATCGATTCATACTCAGATGATGTAAGAAGAAAGACTGTTTCCATTTCTGAATACAACTTTTGATTCATACGAGCAATCGCTTTTTCAAATTCAAAATCAATGGTATTTCGTAACCCTCTCAACAAATAATGAATATTATGCTTTTTAGCTAAATCGACTGTTAAAGAATTATAAGATATAACTTGTACTGATCGATTAGAGGAAAAAAGTGTTGTAATAGAAGCAACCGTATTTTCCATACTAAAGTACCGTTGCTTAGATGTATTATAGCCTACTGCAATAATAATTTCATCGAAAAGCTGAAGTCCTCTGATAACTAAATCATGATGGCCTTTTGTAAAAGGATCAAATGAGCCAGGAAAAAGTGCAACCTTCTTCATAATTATTATTTAACAAAATGAGATACCAGCCAATGTAATATACTGATGATGAGGCGCTCTATCGAAAAAATGGCTATATGAAATAACAGAAGACCTATTCATTACCTCCACTTTTTCAAAATAAGTTTTTAACTTAGATATCACCTGCATAGATAAATCGCCAGATAAATATACATAGTCTTGAACAGAACTTATTTTCAATTCTGCACATATAAACATAATATAAAAAAGCAACTCATGAGCAGTAGTATAATAAAAAACATTCGTCAATAAAATTTTCTCCCCTTCTACAACTACCATACTTACAACGTCTTTTTCTACATATAGAAAAAAACTTTTACTTTCATACTCCTTTGTAAAATGAAAAGATAGTTGAAGCAAAGATGCTATATGGGGAGCCCAATAAACTCTATCCAACGGATAGATATCTTCAATAATATCCTCTAGTAATCTTGGAACTAAAAAAACAAGTGTAAGGTCTTTTTTTAACTTATATAATAAAATCTTCTCTTTTTCATAATTAATATCAACTAGCGGCTTTAAATACGATTCTAATTGATTTTCATCAACTAAAGAAGTGGGCATTAAAGAATATTTTTCAGTCAAAAAACTAACTTTAACTTGATTCCACTTTTTACTTTTTAACCATTCTTTAGTTTCTAAAACAGCTTTTACACCATCCCACGTATAGGATGGAGCAAATTCGTAATCTTCAATAAACAAATACCGATTACTTTTAGCCTCTATAATACCTATCCGCATCAATGACATCCCTATTTCCAAGCAAAGATCATAGGTATTTATATGGTCTATCTGAAAAGAGTCATCTTTTGCTTGAAATAGTGATGTATATAAAGAGCTTGATGCCATATTTAAACAAAGATAAAAAAAAAATACAAAAAATTATGTTCTATAATATCCCCTCATAGTCAAAATATCTTTTATCCTGTTTGTTTTATTCAAAATGCCATGAACAGAAGGTCCCTGATTATATTTTAAAAAATAATCATCCTGGTATCGCACATCCTGAATAATTTGCTTATCCATAGGAAGTTCAGGATCTATCCCATTCCTGATCACTCCAGAAATCGAATTTACTTCAAAAAAAAGCTCAATCGCATGTAATGGGTGAGATAAAAACTCATGCACAAACAAAAAAAGGCCAACATGAATATCTAAACCTGTTTCTTCTTTAAATTCTCGTCGCAAAGCATCTTCAACAGATTCTCCAAAACGAACTCCACCTCCAGGAGGCGACCAAAAATGGGAAAGCCCTCCCATCATACGGTGATTGACTAGCAATAATTTATCTTCTTTAATACAAATTCCACAAACTCTTATACGCAGCCTATGGCCAAACTTTTCAGTAATAAATGAATCTACATTGGACATAAATAACCTAAATTAGAGCAAAAAATTTTAATATTAGATACTTTTATCATCTATTTACCAATGAATTCTAAACTATTTATTATTACGTTTTGCTTAGGCTTTTATTTTTATAGCCAAGCACAAGAAGAAAAAATTAAACATATAAAAATAGATGCATCATCTAGTCCTGCTTCATCTGAAGTAAAGCTTACATTCATTCATCGTATACAAAGCCTCCGAACAAAAACAGGGAATAGCCATGACCAATATGATGCTAGTATTAATTCACCTAAGTCTGTACTTATTTTAGATGCAAAGAAAAAATTCTATGTTCATTCATTAGAGGGCCATACCACATCTGTATATGATTTGAACTCCTTTCAAAAACTGAAAGTCATTTCACATACCTTCACAAAAAAAGACACTACTCTTTTTTTGGGGGCTAAAAACTATTTTACATATACATTCCGAACCAAAAAAGAAAATATAAACATATTTAGTGGTAAACCAGTAGAAAGTTGTCTCACACATAATGGAAAATATTTATGGGTAACCTATTATCGAAGAGATTACGATAAAAATGCAATAGACCCATCCGCTTTAGCTATTATAGATACAGATGAAGATAAAATTGTACGCATCATGCCAACAGGACCTTTACCTAAAATGATTGCTGCTTCACCAGATGGTAAATATGTAGCCATTACCCACTGGGGAGATAATACAGTAGGACTTATCGACATTACAGGGGATGATTATAAATCATTCCATTACATAAAAAATATTGTGATTGGATATAGAAAAAAACTAGATTACAAAACTAATGAAAAAATAAATCGAGATGAAAACTGTGGATTTTGTCTGAGAGGAACTGTTTTTACACCTGACTCCTCCTACTTATTTATCGGAAAAATGGGAGGAGATGGAATAGCAGTAATTGATCTAAAGAAGCAAAACTATACAGGTACAATTCAAGGTATGAAAAACAACATTCGCCATATTATTATCAAAGATAACTATGTGTATCTAAGTATAAATAAAGAAGGCTATGTACAAAGAACCTCATATAAAGCTCTTATTGATTTCTATAGCTCAACTGAAGGAAAAAAACCTTATACCAAATGGGAAAACGTAAACACAGGAAAAGGATGCAGAACTATATGTAGTACAACGAATGGGACCTATATCTTCGCTGCTGTTAACAACGATAGCAAGGTCGTTGTTATTCGTACAAAAGATATGAAAGTTATATCATCTATTGATGTTGATTCATTCCCCGTAGGAATGGCTATCGATGAGTCTGGGAATCACCTGATTGTAACAGCACAAGGTAAACCTCGCCAAGGTGGAGGCAATTCAGTGATGATTTTTTCTATTAACTACAAAAACTAATTTTTTTACTATATATGAAACTTTTTTATTATCCCATCGTAAATGCTCAAGGAACTTAAATGTAATAAGGTTATGAAAAAACTAGGTTTTATAGTCATGGTTATTATTTCAATTTTATGGGGTAAGGAAGTTACGCTAGCACAAGGTAAGAAGAAAGAAGCAGAAATTAGTTTTGTGCAATCAGAATATGACTTTGGAGATATCATCGAGGGGGAAGTAACAACTTATACATTTAAGTTCCAAAATAATGGTAGAAAAACGCTCCTTATAACTAATGTATTAACAAGCTGTGGATGCACCATAGCGGAATGGTCAAAAGAACCTATACTTCCCGGTAAAACAGGAATCATAACAGCCAGTTTTAATACAAAAGGAAAAATAGGTAAGCAATATAAAACAATAACTGTTTTATCTAATGCTAAAAATGTACAAGAAAAAATAGCTATTCAAGGTACCATTTTACCTAAACCAAGCAGCCTTAGTTTGGCAGAGCATATCGATAGATAAATAAGTACCACTTAAATAAGCAACACAAAGGGTGTCTTTAAAAAAATAGATACCCTTTTGTTTATTATATTTGGAGTAAGTATGAGCAAGTCTATACAATCAACCGCATACACTATAGAATGGGTATTTAATCCATTTGTCCTGCCAACACTCATTTTAAGTACTGCTTATTATTATGATCCAATTGTTGTTTTTCCGTTTACTTCTTTCATTATCTACTTTATAGGTATAGTTACATTATTATTTCCAGCTGCGCTAACACTCCTCATACGAAAATGGAAACACATCACTAAAAATACAGCACGCTATCAGTCCATGCTTTTTACCGGACTTATTATTTTCTACAGTTTACTATTTTTTTTCTTAATGCATAAATTTAAATCTTCTTATTTTCTATATACACTATTAATCGATATACCAATTGTTCTTATCATTTATGTCATTATAAAAGCAATCATGGCTAATCTATATGCCCCCTCTCTGATTTGGGGAGGCACATTAGGCTTTTGGCTGGCATTAAGCTATGAGCGTACAGATGCTACTTTTCTTTATCCAACAATTCAATGTATTATAGTAAGTGGATTACTTTTATCTATCTATCTTTACCTTCATAGATCGTCACCGCGATCAATCTATATTGCCTATACATGTGGCTTTGTATTAAATTTTTTATTTTTAACACTTCCAAGAATGGTATTCTTTTAAACTATGAAAACAAGTCATTTCGCAAGTGCTGATATCTTCCTGATAAACGCAATATCATAAATGGTTAAGCTTACACTCTATATATAAGCAAAAAAGATATACAATTAATTGTTTTACATATTTTTTCGAAGACGAGCTACAGGAATACCAAGCTGCTCTCTATACTTAGCTACCGTTCGCCGAGCAATAATATATCCCTTTTCATGAAGCATTTTTTCTAACTTTTCGTCAGACAAAGGCTTTTTTTTATCTTCCTGATCTATAAACTCCTTGAGCGTTTTTTTAACTTCTTTTGTACTTACATCATCACCAGATTCTGTGACCATTCCTTCGGAGAAAAAATATTTTAAAGGATAAACCTTCGAATCTGTTTGAACATATTTACTATTTACAATACGAGAAACAGTTGAAATATCCATTTCAACTTTAGAGGCTATATCTTTTAAGATCATAGGTTTAAGCTTAGACTCATCTTCTTCTAAAAAAAAATCATACTGTAATTGAACAATCGTATTCATAACGATGAGTAAGGTATGCTGTCGCTGTTTGATAGCATCAATAAACCATTTTGCTGACTCCATTTTTTGTTTCACAAATGCAATAGCCTCTTGTGTACTTTTATTTTTAGCTATTTTCTTTGAATACTCATTCAACATCTCAGTATAAGATGAACTCACCCTAAGCTCAGGTGCATTTTTCGAATTAAGAAGAACTTCAATAGTTTGTCCATTTTTCAAAACACGAAAATCTGGTATAATATAGAGTGTTTTACTATCTAGATAGGAATACAAACCAGGTCTTGGATCTAACTTCGTAATAATCGCTATAGCTTCTTTCAACACTTCGTCTTTAACATGAAGTTTTTGAGTTAGTTTTTCATAATGTTTTTTAGTAAAATCATCAAAATAAGAAGCTACTATTCGGCTAGCAAGTTTACCACTGTTATCTTTATAATTCTTTTTTTTTAATTGAATCAATAAGCACTCTTGCAAGTCCCGTGCGGCAATACCAGGGGGATCAAATTCTTGAATTCTCAATACAATTTCTTCCACCTCTTCTACTGCTACATCCAAATTTTGAGAAAATGCTAAGTCATTAACAATAGAACTCATGTCTCTTCTCAAATAACCATCTGCATCAATGCTTCCAATAACCTGCTTACCAATCTGCTGCTGTCTATAATTTAATTTTAATAATCCTAATTGAAGTAAAAGCGAATCATGTAATGTCAATTGAGAAGCAATAGGCATTTCTGATTTATCTTCATAATAACCAGGTCCATCACCTTGCATTTTATATCCGGTTACATCATCATACGAATAATCATCTGATTTATCTTTATCTTTATCTTCATAATCATCATTATCCTCACGAGAATCTTCTTGTGTAAGTCCATCTTCAGAAGAATCATTTACTCCTTCTTCTAGCGCCGGATTCAACTCAAGTTCTTCTTCAATTCGTGATTCAAGTTCAGCTGTAGATACTTGCAATAACTTAATAAACTGAATCTGTTGAGGAGATAATTTATGCGTTAAAATCTGTTTAAGTTGATTTTTTTGCATTTTTATTTAAACACTATATTATTCATCAAATTTAAAACTTATTATCTATCTCAAACAATTCTTTATGTAATTTAATTATCTTTAAGACTATATTTAAACATACTGGAAATTATATGAAAAAAACGCATACATTATTAGCTTTATTTTTTGTACTGCTAATTATTAGTAGTGGCTGCAAAAGATCAAAAAAGAAAATACTCCTTGGCAAATGGCAAGGTGTTGAAATACGAACAAACAATTTAAAAATAACAAAAGAGGATTTGAAATGGATGACTATTGAGTTTTTACCTGATGGGCAAATGATTAATTCAACACAAAACTCTGACAGTGTAGTAAAAGGAACTTATACATTAAAAGATGAATGGATTATCAGTACTCTAGACACGCTTACAGATAGCGCACGAATCAAAGAAATAAGTGATAAAAAGATAATTCTTTCTATAAGTGATCGACGAAACCGTAATAATCAAATCGAAATGGATTTTGAAAAGCTAGATTAATCTTTTTAATTTTATACCTAGTATAATAACGAGAGAATATAAAACTTATTCTCTCGTTTATTTTTTATATTAAAAAATGAAAATAGGTATATTAGCTGACACTCATGGTAGTTTAGACAAATCTTGCCTAGAGTATTTTCAAGATTGTGATGAGATATGGCATGCAGGAGATATCGGGAAAATCGAAATTATTGATCAGCTTCAAAAAGTTTGCAGTATAGTTAGGGTTGTGCATGGCAATATTGATGATCAAATTATTCAACGATCATTTCCAGAAAATTATTTATTCAGATGCGAGGGACTTAAAATACTTTTGATTCATATCGCAGGCAAGCCTCCTTATTATACTAAAAAAGTTAAACTATTACTGAAAGAAGAATATCCTCACCTACTCGTATGTGGCCACTCTCATATTCCTCGTGTAGTTACAGATACAAAAAATAATAATCTCATCTACATCAACCCAGGTGCTGCCGGAAATGAGGGATTTCACAACATAAAAACAATCATCACACTAGAGATTACAAATAAAAAAATAACTGCAATGAAATTAATTGAATTAGGAAAAAGAGGAAAGATAGGTCAGCAATAATGAAAATAAAAAGTTGGGGTTGTCCCCCTGCTGGTACGCGTTTGCAACGCGTACCAGTTTTTGAATGTCTGTCTTGCACACGAGGTAATAACTGAAATTAGTATTGCTGTTTTTTTTAATCATATTTATTTATATTTCAAATTTCCATTTCCAATGCTGCATGCGTTATAAACATGTGCTAGCGTGGAGATGAACATACACACTTCTACTATTGCAAGAGGCATTCCAATTGGAGGGGAGTTAGAATATCCCGATGAGGTAACGCTAGGAACAAGTATTTTATCACGAATAATTTTATAGTCTTTACAAAATTTATTACCTATTCATAGAGATACAAAACTTCCAAACTCATTCACCCCAAAATATCTTATCCTTAATAAACTTTCCATTTTGCCATTTCAATAACATTCTATTGCCTTTGATAAATTCAGGGGTATCCGCATCACTATAATAACTAACAATAATATCTTTCCCTTCTCGAGGCAGATCGAATAGAATACCTGCATTACTAATATCCATTTTACTAATCCTATCTCTAGTTTTTTCATCTTTTATAAAATCGTCATAAATTGTATTATACCCCGGAATAATATCATCGATACTCTGCTCATACAGTTTATTGTTTTTTAGAATAAAAAATTTAAATTGAATCATATCGCAAGCAGGATCACATTCGACAAAGGAAATAGCAATAAGTTTTTTCTTTTTAAGATTCCAATAGCACATGTCGCTCCATGCTGCTTCGTCTTCATTATTTATATCGCCCTTAGTAATACCTAAAAATCCATTATCTTCATCTACTTTATCAAAACGATAAGAAGTAGTGGTATCTATATTTTTATTCCCTATTTTATAGTTATTAATCATTAACTCTCTAGTTAACTTATCCACGGGACCAACTTTCTCCGGGAGCATTAAATACATATCAAATAAAGTCTGAGCGGATAGTGCTAATCCTATAAATTGAAAAACTATAAATAGTGTTGTTGTTTTCACATCCAGTTTCTTAATACCAGTATCACAGATCATATAAATATAATATTTTCTAAGAATATAAAAATACAATCTACTACTCTACTATCTTCTTATAACTCTAAATGTCTGTCTTGCACACGACGTAATAACTGAAATTGGTATTGCTATTTTTTTAAATCATCTTTATTTATGGTAATTAAATTTTAATTTCCCATGCCGCACGCGTTATAAATGCGCGCTAGCGGGTATGCCTAATAAATTATTATTTTCTATATCACATTTTAATTTTTCCGTAACCGCATATACTGGAAAAGTAATTATTTCGCCCTTGTTGGTCATAAGACCAACAAGGGCGAAATAATTAAGTTTATGTAATCAATATAAGCATAACTTATAACACTGCATTATAGTTACTCTATTTAGAAGAAACATAAATTAATAAAAATAAAAGGCGGAAAATTTTCTGCCTTTTATTTTTATATATCACTAATAAGTACTTTATATTTTTTTAAATATGATGATGTAAGCTTTCCTCCATCATCGGATGATTTTTAGCTAGTAATGGAACTTTAGCTAATGAGCTCAAAGCCATCCATAAGAAAGCACATCCAAATACAATCGCGGAGCCAATCTCCATGAATCCGAATCCGCCAGACTGTTGCATAACACCAGGTGTTACCATCAAATAAAAATCAAGCCAATGACCAACTAATATGATCGTACAAACTATCTTTAAGAAGATCGCCTGACGCTTCGCATCACGTGTCATCAAGACTAAAAATGGAAGGAAAAAGTTTAGGATAAGGTTAATAAAGAATATAGGAGCATACCGATCACTCATCAACCGTTGGAAAAAATAAACACCTTCCTCAGGAATATTGGCATAATAGATCAACATGAACTGTGCAAACCAAACATAAGTCCAAAAAATACTAAACGCAAATAAGAACTTACCCAAATCATGCAAATGGTTATGGTTAACCATTTGAAGATATCCTCTTTCTTTTAAAAATAGAATCAGCAATGTAATAATGGCAATGCCTGATACAAACCAACTTGCAAATACATACCATCCAAACATCGTACTAAACCAATGTGTATCAATAGATAAAATCCAGTCCCATGCTGAAACAGCTGATGTGATGGCAAAAATAATTAAGAATACAGCAGCCAATCGTATACTTTTTTTATGAAACTTCAAATCAGGGTTCAAATCTTCTTGTAGCGATTGTTTTCTCAAAAAACGATAGAGTAAAAACCATAATCCAAAACAAAGAACCATTCGAATAAGATAAAAAGGCAAATTTAAATACGTTTTTTTTCCATCAATAATAGCATCATACCGAGGATCGTTTTTATCGTACAGATACATATGTGTCCAATGAAAAAGATCATGATGACCTACTAAAAAAATACCTAACATCAGAATACCTGCAATAGGTAACCAATTTCCTAATGCCATAGGCACGCGAATAATGCTTGCTGACCAACCTGCACGAACAACATACTGAATGGCATAAAAAAATACGCCAATAAGCCCTATACCTGCAAAAAATACATTATTGATCCATAGATCTGCAAATATTCTTTTAATCCAGTTGGGGGTATGATGTTCTGTAGGATGATGTTCAGAATTCTTCTCTCCTTCTTGGATAGTTTTCGCATATGCTTTTTCATAAAGTAATGCTTCTCCTTTGGAGTGAGGAGTGGCTTGATTAGGGAATACAGTAGATGCCTCATGATGAGACGATGATGATTGTTCGCTTATATGGTGCTCTTTTTTATGCTCACTCAAGCTGGATAGGAAAACTCCCAATCCAAATAATACAACTCCAACTAACGCTACTACTCCAATCTTTTTTTTGAGCTTAGATGTAAAGTCAAATTTTTCTTCTAAATTATAATGATGTTCATGCATAATGTCTTACTGCTGTTTTTGTAAAGTCTGTACATATAAAACAATTTTCCATCGATCTTCTGGGCTGATTTGTGAACCATGCGGCCACATACGCCTAATTCCATGCGTGATCACATGATAAATATGCCCTGCTGGTAGTTTGGCTGTTTGCCCTGCACTATACGAAGGTACCCCTTTATATATTTTTCCAACCTCACCATCACCTTTACCATTTTCACCATGACAGTGAGAACAAAAGCTAGTGTATAACAATTTGCCACTTTCTAAATTTAAATCTGTTGGTTGTAATGGATTTTTAAGCATCTTCGCAGCAATAGCTAGGCTATCCGGATGAATATGTTTGGACATAAAATACGTAGTTGATACACTATCAGAACCAGACGTAAAGCTCCTCCGAGGAATGGTTCCTTTTACAGGATCACGCATATTCATATGATGAGGATTATGAATATTCGAGTTAAAAAATTCTCCTGTATCTTTATCATTAGAGCGCATCCACCATCCGGCATCTGTATCTGTAATCTGCGAAAGAGGTTCATAAGCCACAGAGTGGTACATATTAGGAGCAAACTCTACTCCAGGGCTATTCTTTTTCCGGCAAGAAGCCAATAAAACGATGCTTCCTATTACTCCAATACAAAAAATACGATATATCCGATTCATAAAAAATTTATTCAAACTCTTTTTGATTAACTTCACTAGCGCCACTATGTTGTACAATTTGCTTAATTTGATCTACACTCATGGTATTATCATCTATATCAATAGCCACCACATGTTTATCATCCGTACTACGAGTATCGAATATTTTAGGCTTCCCATACGGTTTCAAATCTGATACTATAAAAAATACAGTAACCATTCCTAATGAGGCCAGCAACACAGTAGACTCAAATGTAACAGGGATAAAAAATGGCAACCCTGTATATGGTTTTCCGCCTATAATCATAGGCCAATTAAACCCTAGCATCCAGAATTGCATAAATAGAGCCAAAGAACAGCCCAAAAAACCAAATAAAAAGGCAACTATTGGGAGTTTGGAATGTTTATATCCAAGGGCATCATCCAACCCATGAACAGGAAATGGGCTGAATACTTCATATATCTTTACACCTCCAGCTCGAATCTTTTTTACTGCCTCTACAAGAACATCTTCATCTTCGAAGATGCCAAGAATAAATTTTTTTTCTTTATCGTTATGAACTTCCATGGTTCTATTAATTTTTATTTTTTCCTGAAGAAGATTTAATGATGCCTTTTACTTCTGCCATATTAATAACCGGAAAATATTTTGCAAATAATAAAAAGCACGTGAAGAAAAATCCAAACGAAAACAGATAATCTCCTATATCATACATTGTAGGGTAAAACATCGCCCAGCTCGATGGAATATAATCCCGGTGAAGAGAAGTGACTATAATCACAAAGCGCTCAAACCACATGCCAATATTAACCACAATAGATAATGCAAAAGTAGCAGCAATACTTCGGCGAATTTTTCTAAACCAAAATAATTGCGGAGAGATAACATTACACGTCATCATTGTCCAATACGCCCACCAATACGGCCCTGTGATCCGATTAGTAAAGGCATACATTTCGTACTCCACACCAGAATACCAAGCAATAAAGAGTTCCGTGATGTAAGCAATTCCTACAATGGATCCAGTTACAATGATGATGATATTCATGGATTCAATATGCTCTAACGTAATGTAGTCTTCTAATTTAAATACCTTACGGGTAATGATCATCAATGTCAATACCATAGCAAAACCAGAAAAAATAGCCCCAGCCACAAAATAAGGAGGGAAAATGGTGGTATGCCATCCTGGAATAACAGAAGTTGCAAAGTCAAAACTAACTATCGTATGTACCGAAAGAACGAGTGGAGTAGCTAAACCTGCTAATACTAAACAAACTGCCTCATACCGAGACCATGTTTTAGCGCCACCTGTCCAAGAAAAACTCAATGCACCGTATATCTTCTTAGGCATTTTACTTTTTGCTCTATCGCGTATGGTAGCAAAATCAGGAATCAATCCAATATACCAAAATACCAACGACACAGTTAGATATGTACTAATAGCAAAAACATCCCATACAAGAGGTGAGTTAAAATTGACCCATAATGATCCATATGTATTAGGAAGTGGCAATGCCCAATGAGCCAACCAAGGACGCCCCATATGAGCCAAAATAAATGTAGCCGCACACAATACAGCAAAGATGGTCATCGCTTCAGCAGCTCTATTAATAGATGTTCGCCATTTTTGCCTAAACAACAATAGAATAGCAGAAATCAAGGTGCCCGCATGTCCAATACCAACCCACCATACAAAGTTTGTAATATCCCAAGCCCATCCAACGGTTTTATTAAGACCCCACACACCTAGCCCCTCCCACCATGTCATAAATAAACAATAAGCCCCAAAAAGCAAAACAGAGACTGAAATAGCAAGCGCGATAAACCATAATTTTGTTGGCTTGCCTTCTACTTGTCGACAAACATCTTTGGTAACATCACTCGTTGTTTTTCCGCCAGTTACTAATGGTTCTCGAATCGATGAGGTAATTTGCATAACTACTATTTACTAATTTTTTTACTTTTCACTATTTCTAACCTTACTCAAATAATAAATATTTGGATTGACATTAATTTCTTCCAGCACATGGTAAGCCCTTCCACTAACTTCATCCTGTAAAAGTTGAGCTATTCTACTTTCCGAATCATTTAAATCTCCAAATACAATTGCATCTGATGGACAAGATGAAGCACATGCTGTAATTACTTCACCATCTTTAACTGTTCTTTTTTCTTTTTTAGCATTCAACTTTCCTTCTTGAATACGCTGTACACACATACTGCATTTTTCCATTACCCCTCTCGAACGAACAGTTACATCTGGATTAAGGACCATCTTACCCAGATCATCATTCATAGTCACATTAACATCAGCAAACTGTTTATTATCATGGTATTTAAACCAATTGAAACGACGAACTTTATAAGGGCAGTTATTAGCACAATATCGCGTGCCAATACATCTGTTATAAGCCATTTGATTAAGACCTTCTGTGCTATGTGTAGTAGCTGCAACAGGACAAACTGTTTCACAAGGTGCATTATTGCAATGTTGGCACATCATCGGCTGAAATACTACTTGTGGATTTTCAGATGCTTCTTCTAACCCTTTTAAATCTTCCGGTTGAGCATCACTGCTATAATACCGATCAATACGAATCCAATGCATCTCTCGTCGACGCAATACTTCATCCCTACCTACTACAGGTACATTATTTTCAGCTTGACATGCAATCGTACATGCGCCACAACCTGTACATGAGTTTAAGTCAATAGACATAACCCAATGGTGATTAGGGTAAGTATGCGTATTCCACAATGTTAACTCTTGCGGTGACTTTTCACCTTCTGATGTTGAAACAATAGGTTTAAATCTTCCTGCTTGAGGATCTTTTTGATACTCCTTAAGAATAGTCTCTTGTATGATTGTTTCCCTCCCCATAAACGTATGATGCGTTTGGGTTTGAGCCAGCTCTCTTTTTTCTCCTGTTTTCTTTACTATAATATCCGCATTGAATACCGAAAAACGAGTCGTACCTGTAGATACATTTGCTAAAGGATAAACATTAGCTCCTACCACATTCCCAACTTTTCCAGCATGTGTTCGGCCGTAACCTATTGCAACAGCAAGTGTGTACTCCTCTTGGCCTGGTTGAATAAGGATGGGGAGATTTAGTTTGTATGTAGGAGATAATTCTAACTGTACTATATCACCTTGCTTAAGATCAAACTTTACAGCTAGTTTTTTTGAAACAGCTAAATAATTATCCCAACAAACTTTGGTAATAGGATCTGGTAGTTCTTGCAACCATGGATTATTAGATTGCTTACCGCTGCCTATGCCTATTTTTTCATATAGCATTAATTCTGGCTTTGTATTTGAGACATAATAGGATGATGCTATTACTTGAGCTAACGACGTTACATCACCTAAAAGAGAAGGTGAGTTAGCTATGTTGTTTTTTTTCAGTTCAAATACTCCATCATGCAAGCTTTTATCCCAAAATGCGTCAAATGTTGAAAAACGATTCTGTTGTTTAAACAAATTTGTTTTCCAATAAGCACGTATATAATCATAATATGATATTGAAGAACCTGACCATTTTAAAAATGTTTCTTGAGCCTGACGAGTTTGAAATAAAGGCGATATAGTCGGTTGCATTAAACTAAAATATCCTTTTTTTACCTCAATATCATCCCATGATTCAAGATAATGATGAGTTGGTGCTACAAACTGACACAATGCTGTCGTTTCATCTACTCGATCAGAAAAAGAAATAGTAAGTGGACCCCCAGCATCTTTACTTTTCAATGCAACAGCCAGTTTCTCTCCTAATGGATGATCATAAACAGGATTAGCATTATAAAATATAATCACACCTACTCCTTCTGCATGATCTACAAAACGAGCCATTGCCTCATCATTCCCTTGTTTTTGATATGTAGGTGTTGTGATATCAATAGTTGATGTATAATTTTGTAATAAATGGTTAATCGCATTAACTATTTGCTGTACATGAGGATCTTGTGAACTACTTACAACAAGTGATGCCCCTTTATTGTCCCACAAATTAGTTGCTGCCAAATCAAGATGGTTGACTTTAATATCTGGAGTAGATAATAGGGCTTTACCTGCTTTTGCTGCAATCAAATTATATAATTTACTAATAACAAGTCCTTCTTGTGAAGGCTTAATGGCCACCCGATAATCTGCATTAGCTCCAGTAAGAGTCAGAGTAGATTCAAACTGAAAATGTCGAGACATCGTTTTCTTGGAAGATCCCACTTTTCTAGTCTTTGCATATTGCTTGGAAAACTCAATAGGCGACAACCATGTGCCTAAAAAATCAGCACTAAAACTAACAATCACATGAGCCTTACTAAAGTCATAAGAAGGAATGACAGGACGACCAAATGATTCTTTATTGGCTTTCGTAATAGCATAATACGAATAGGGGTCATAAGTGATATGCTCCGCCCCAGAATATTTTTTTACAAAGTCAGCAATCACTGATTGTGTTGAAGGACTCATTAGAGTATTAGAGATAATGTAAATGCTAGCACCATCATGTTTATATCCTTCTAACCTAGCAGTTATTTGTTTATCTAACTCTTCCCAAGATGTAGGCTTCCCATTTATCATAGGCCCTTTTAATCTTTGCTTATCATATAAAGAAAGAACAGATGCTTGAACACGCGCACTTGTTCCACCCTGAGTAACAGAAGATAATGTATTACCTTCTATTTTTATAGGCCTCCCTTCTCTTGTTTTAACCAATATACTGCAATAATCACCCCCATCTACATACGTTGATGCATAATAGTTAGCAACACTGGGATCTATTTCTTCTGGCTTATTTAAAAAAGGGATAGCTTTTTTAACAGGTGCTTCACAAGAGGCTAGTGAAACAGCAGCAAGGCTGAATCCCATTAGTTTTAAAAAATCTCTTCGATTGGGTGAGCTTTCCTCCTCAATCGATTTATCAAAATCATAAAACTCCTTGTTGGCATGTTTAACAAACTCTGGATCATTTGTTAATTCTTCAAGACCCTTCCAATATTTTTTAGACATATCAATTAATTAAATTAAAATGCAAAAATTATATATTATTAATAATGACATCGTGCACACTCAAGTCCTCCAATATCTACTACTTTCATATTGCCCTTTTTATGAAACTGCGCATGATTTTCTAATAATCGAGTATAATAAGAATTACCCTGGCCATTTACATCTGTTTCCCTATGACAATTAATACACCAGCCCATAGTAAGTGGAGCATATTGTTGTACAAGCTCCATTTTTTCAATTGGTCCATGGCATGTTTGACACTCCACCCCTCCTACTGTAACATGCTGTGAATGATTAAAATAAGCTAAGTCAGGCAAGTTATGTACCCTTACCCATTCAATAGGCTTATTATTTTCAATAGCCGTATATAGTTTTTTAATTTCAGGTGATTCTGTTTTGATCGTATTATGGCAATTCATACAAACATTAATCGATGGTATAGTAGCTGATTTACTTTTACGAACGCCTGTATGACAATAATTACAATCAACTTTATACTGGCCAACATGCAACTTATGCGAGAAAGCAATAGGTTGTTTTGGTGCATACCCTTGAGTCACTCCAACACTATACAATCCATCTAATGATGCCTTTGCTACAATGGCTATGAAAATAAATAAAACAATACCAATAAATGGTTTACTTCGAAGAAGTTGGCTAAGATCGAATTTAATATTTAAAAATTTTCTGTCTTCTTCATCTAAATCAGTCCGCTGATTCAAATACTTTGTTAAAACAGAAATGATAAGCAATAAAATAACAATAATAAGAGCTAGAATAACTACAAAAGATATAAGCACAATAGAAACATACCCATCATCACTTTGTGTATTATTAGAGCTAATCCCTGTAGACGTAGTAGTATCACCCGTTTTAGCTACTGGTTGCTTCGTACTTTCAGATTGAATATAAGCAATGATAGAGCCAATTTGAGCATCTGTAAAATCATGAGTAGGCATCATTGTTTGGTTGTATTTCTTATACAACTCCACTGCATATTTATCTCCTGATTGAATAACCTTTTGTGAGTTTTTAATAAATGAAATAAGCCATGCTAATGGTCTTCGCTCATGTACTCCTTTTAGGCCAGGCCCTACAACAACCTCATTGCTTACCTGATGACAAGATGTACAGTTATTAGTAAAAAGGGTTTCTCCTTGACCAATAATAGCGGCATCAGTAGAAATTCCTGGCGCTCCTTTTATATTCTTAGTAGAATCAGATTGAGCATTTACATCATGCAAGGCTATAACAAGCAGATAACACGTAGCTAAGGAACCTGCTATTAGTATTTTCTTTATTTTGCTGATCATCACTAGTTTAAAACAATTACTACCACAAAAATAACACTAGAAAATGATTTCTAATATATTCAAATCATTCTTTAGTTAAGAGGTCGCGAGCGGATTTGAACCGCTGTAGAAGGTTTTGCAGACCTCTGCCTAACCGCTCGGCCACGCGACCAAACTCTCGCGCAAACTTATTAATTTATCAAGATGATAGCAACAATATAGAGAAGAAAAAAATGGCGACCATTTATTAATATAGTCGCCATCTATAATAAAGAAATCATGAGTATGACTTACTCGTCATCTTCCCCATCGTCAGGTTTAGATTTAGTCTTTCTAGATTTTGTTTTCTTTTTTTCACCATCTTCCTGATCATCACCAGACATCTTCTTTTTCAAAGATGAAAGAGCTTCAATATCACCCAAGGTTGATTTCTCAGTTTGTTTTTTAACTTTTTTCTCTTTCTTCTCTTCTACTTCCTCTTTTTCAATAGAATATGTCTTCGTATGAGATAAGATAATTTTTCTATCTTCTTTCGAAAATTCAACAACTACACAATCTATTTTCTCACCTATTTGAGCTTTTTTACCATCCTGTTTTTTAAGATGTCTCAAAGGCACAAAACCCTCAATACCATAAGAAAGCTCTACAACAGCCCCTTTTTCATTTTCACTAAGAATAGTACAAGCGTGAGTAGAACCAACTGTGAATATTGTTTCAAACGTATTCCAAGGGTTCTCCTCTAACTGTTTATGGCCTAATGTCAATTTTTTATTTTCAACATCTATTTCCAAAACAATCACTTCCAACTTCTCCCCTAACTTAGCAAACTCATTAGGATGTTTAACCTTTTTAGTCCAAGAAAGGTCTGATATCTTAACTCTTCCTTCTATGCCTTCTTCCAATTCAAGGTACATAAAAGTCGGTGTGGTTGTACGAACAATACCAGTATGTCTAGTGCCTACTGCGTACTTGGTAAGGGTATCTTGACGAATCCATGGATCCTCACTAAGCTGTTTAATACCAAGAGACATTTTTCGTTCTTCACGATCAATACTCAATACAACTGCCTCAATCTCATCACCAACTTTAAAGAAGTCATTAGAATTTTTAGAATGTTGTGACCATGACGTTTCAGCCACATGTATAAGTCCTTCTACGCCTGGCATAATTTCCAAAAAGGCACCATACTCTAAAATATTTGATATTTTTCCTTTAACTTTTGATCCCGCTTGAATATCAGCAGGAAGAGAATCCCATGGATGAGGAGTTAATTGTTTCATACCCAATGATATTTTCTTCTTATCATCATCAAAGTCTAAAACAACAACATTTATCTTTTGACCTACCTGAAGTACTTCATCTGGATGTGAAACACGATTCCATGAAATATCGGTAATATACATCAATCCATCTAATCCTCCTAAATCTATAAATACACCAAAGTTGGTTATATTTTTTACCTCACCCTCTAAGACCTGTCCTTTTTCTAAATTATTAAGAATAACTGATTTCTGCTGTTCAATATCTTTTTCAATTAAGACTTTATGTGAAACAACAACATTATCATTTAAATGGTTGATTTTGATTATCTTAACCTCCATTTTCTTATTCACATAAATATCAAAATCACGTATGGGTTTGACATCAATCTGAGATCCCGGAAGAAATGCTTCAACACCATAAATATCAATAATTAGTCCGCCTTTCGTTCTTCGCTTAACCATCCCTTCAACAACCAGATCAGTTTCCATCGCTTGATGTATAAGCTCCCAGGCTTTAGCTAATTTAGCTTTCTTAACAGACAGGATAAGTTGCCCATTTACATCTTCACGTTTTTCAATAAACACTTCTACATCATCGCCTATCTTAAGCTCACCCATATCACGAAATTCCGATAGAGGAATTAAACCATCTGATTTAAAACCAATATTGACGATGACATCCCTGTCCGTAATTCCAACAATTGTACCCTTGGTTACCTCCTCCTCAGGAATAGAAACCAATGTTTTCTCATACATTTTTTCTAACTTAGCTCGTTCTTCTTTAGAATAGCTCGTATAGCCTTTGGTATCTACTAAATCCCAATTGATTTCTTCGTCAAATTTACTCATGCTTTTATTGTTAACTTAAAAATAGAACTGCAAAGGTAGGAAATTATTCAATAATAAACAAAGCTAAATCTTCGATTTTGATTGCAAAAATGGTAGCCAATCCTGATATAGTTCATCTGAAAAATTCTGTAAAAACATACTAAACGAAGGCTTAAATGGTTTTTGGAGGAGAGTCATCGACAACTCATCAGGAGTATAGTCCCCTTTTTTAGAATTACATGTTTTACAAGCTGTAACCAAATTATCCCACGTGGAGCTCCCACCTCTTGATTTAGGAATAACATGATCCAGTGTCAGATTATCTATAGCTCCACAATATTGACATCTATAACCATCGCGTTTAAAAATATTTTGACGTGTCAATACCATTCCTTTGTAAGGAATACGCACATATCGAACCAACTGAATGATAGAAGGCATAGGAAAAGCACGATTCACTGTCCTCAATTGCTTATCCTGTACTACAGATATCAACTCTGCCTTTTCCAAAAAAACGAGTAAAAAAGCCCTATAAACACTGCAAACTGCGACAGGACGCATATCTTGATTTAATACAAGTGCTCTTCTAGACATTACAACATAGCTTAATACAAATTTACCAAAATAGAATCACTTTGATGTTGTTCCAAATTCCAATTACAATTTACTATGCTCAACGTCTCAGTACGAAGTGCTGCTTTACTTGTGTTGTCTTAAAAAAAACAATACCTATAAAGAAAAGGTCAATCGTAATACTAACTCTATCATGTTCTTTAATTTTTCTCCAAGCTCTTGACATTTCTGGAGAATAGTGAATATCATCAAAAACAAAAATAGTATGCTCATGTGCCTTTTCTAAGCAAATTAAAAAATAGGACATCGTAGAATAAAATTGATGATTGGCATCAAAAAAAACATAATCAACTTGAGGGATTTGAGTGATTAAACTTTTCAATGTATGATCTAAATTCCCTTGAACCGATTTAATGTGATTTAATTTTAATTCTTGAAAAATCTGATTAGCGTATGTCAATACAGAAGAGCATCCTTCAAAAGTATAAAAAAATGAATTGGATACAGCAGATGCTTGGTAGGCTGTTGTTATCCCTAAAGATGTCCCTAAATCCAATATATAAGTAGGCTGTTGATAATAAACAAGACGATAAAGAAGCTGAGCAAGTTTACTACTCTTTAATGATCTCTTTGCTATATTTTTTATTTTCCTTACAGAAGAACGACTATACAATGAGCCAACACCATATTCCTCACAAGAAAAAACAGAGTTATCCATGCGCATTCGCTTACGTATCGATTCAATCTTTGAACTAACTGATATATGAACTTTCCCAAGTAAAATGTGCTTATAAAAATGAAAAACAAAAGGGGAGTGAATACGATAAAGACCTTTAGCTAAATAAGTATACCGCAGATATGAACAAATAAAGTAAACTCTTGCGCCTAATCTCTTCATACTAAACTAATTAATTAGAGACTAGTTTAATACATATGGGGCTATTAATGTAAACTCAGGAATAGTTACCTCAAACTCTTCACCATCAACTAACCTTTGCATAATATAAATTCCAACCATCTTACCTATAGGCGCTTTTAACTTACAACCTGAACTATACTGATAAGTTGTCCCGGGCTCTAAAATAGGCTGTTGCCCTACAACACCTTCCCCTTCAACTTTTGTAAACGAACCATCTCCATCATAGACTTCCCAACGTCTTCTAACAAGTTGAATAACATGCTGACTTTCATTGTGAATCGTCACAAAATAATTAAACAAATAGTATAATGAATAGACTGACTTGTCATTCACATAATCTGAATTATATGAAGACTCCACACTTACCTTTACCCCTTTCGTAGTTGCTATGACCATATACACCTATACTGATCTATACTATCCAAATGTACTAATAAGTATCCTACAAGACCAAGTTTTCAAATAAAAAAAATATCTTTAGATTTACACATCATGAATGTCGCTATTGCAGATTCTTGGAAAGCTCACCTGCAGCAGGAGTTTAATAAACCCTACTTTCAAAAATTAGTCTCCTTCATCAAAGAAGAATATAAAACAACCAAAATCTATCCTTCTGGAAAACTCATATTTAACGCATTTGAAAAATGCCCTTTTCAAAACCTTAAAGTTGTTATACTAGGTCAAGACCCCTACCACGGGGAAAATCAAGCTCATGGACTTTGCTTTTCTGTAAATGATGGAGTAGCTTTTCCACCATCCTTAAATAACATATTTAAAGAAATAAAAAACGACCTAGGGAAACCTATCCCTACATCAGGTAACTTAGAGCGCTGGGCAGAACAAGGTATATTGTTACTTAATGCTACACTTACTGTTCGTGCCAACCAACCAGGCTCACATCAACACAAAGGATGGGAAGAATTCACAGATGCCATTATTCATCTCATATCCACTCAGAAAGAAGAAGTTGTATTTTTACTGTGGGGCGCCTATGCTCAAAAAAAAGGAGCATTAATTGATACAACAAAGAATTTGGTCTTAAAAGCTGCTCATCCTTCTCCTTTCTCAGCAGACAAAGGATTTTTTGGATGTAAGCACTTCAGTAAAACGAATACGTATCTGCACTCAAAAGGTAAAAAAGAAATTAACTGGTAATATAAAAAGATATGATAAAAATCATCGAATGCCCACGTGATGCTATGCAGGGCATACAAGAATTTATACCAACTGAAAAGAAAATAGCTTACATCAATAAGTTATTGGAAGTAGGATTTGATACCATAGACGCAGGAAGTTTTGTATCTCCTAAAAGTATCCCACAGTTGCATGATACAGCAGAGGTATTCTCTAAACTTAACCTTAGCCACACTCAAACTAATTTATTAGCTATCATTGCCAATCTTCGTGGAGCAGAACAGGCTTGCATAATTCCAGAAATACGCTACATTGGCTTTCCTTTATCTATATCTGAAACATTTCAAAAGCGAAATACCAATAAAACGATACATGAAAGTATACTAGAATTAGAAAAAATCCAATCCCTAAGCTTAAATCACAAAAAAACAGTAGTCGTTTATTTATCCATGGGATTTGGTAATCCATACGGAGACCCTTTTCACATTGAGCTCGTAGAAGAATTTATAGACAAACTTATTCAGTTCAATATTACAATCATCTCACTAGCTGATACCATAGGCGTATCTACAAAAGAAAATATAACCTATCTTTTCAATCATTTAAGTAAAAAATTCCCAACTATTGAATTAGGTGCTCATCTACACTCACATCCATCCACAGTCTATGAAAAAATAGACGCAGCCTATCAAGCCGGATGCCGACGATTCGATGGGGCATTAAAAGGATTAGGTGGTTGTCCAATGGCCAAAGACGAACTCGTAGGAAATATTGCTACAGAGAAACTTATTGACTACTTCAATGAAAAAAAAGTAAATTTACCCATTCATATGAATAAGCTTCATGAAGCACTTGCTATGATACCTCATGTATTTCCTAAACACTAAAATTTTCTTCATCAAATGACATCCGTTTCGCTATTTATACCCTGTTTTGTTGACCAAATCCGACCAGAAATTGCATGGAGTATGGTCAAAATATTGGAAAAAGTAGGATGTGATGTACATTACAACCCTCAACAAACTTGTTGTGGGCAACCTGCATTTAACGCAGGCTACTTCCCAGAAGCAAAATCAGTAGCCAAAAAATTTCTCAATGACTTTACTAGCAATTACGATTATATTGTAAGTCCATCCGCCTCATGTGTAGGCATGATCCGAAATAGCTATTACCAGCTATTTGAAGATAACAAGGAAATTCTAGAAAAATGCCATACCCACCAAAAAAAAATATATGAGTTAACGGAATTTTTAGTAGATGTTCTCAGAATCGATAAAATAGAAAATGCCATATTTGAAAAAAAGGTTACTTACCACGACTCCTGTAGCGGGCTTCGAGAATGCGGTATCTATGATGCTCCACGAAAGCTTCTAAAAAATGTGCGTGGGCTTGAACTAATCGAACTTACAGAAAATGAAACATGCTGTGGATTTGGAGGAACTTTCTCTGTAAAATTTGAATCTATTTCTACAGCCATGGCTGACCAAAAAATAACCCATGCTACAAAAACAGAGGCAGATTATATTACATCAACAGACTATTCTTGTTTGATGCATTTAGATGCTTTTCTATCCAAAAAAGAATCTCCTATACAAACGATACATATCGCTGAGATCTTAGCTTCTGGATGGTAAATAATTGGGCTAACAACCCTGAGTATTCTCACCTATTTATTCGTATTTTTGAATGACTATGATACCTACACCTCATAATCATTTTCTCTAAAAAACATCAACACTTTAAACCTATTAATGAAGAAAGTTGCCATACTATCTGTTCTTAAACCTATCAACGATCCACGGATGTATGAAAAAATAGGTAAATCATTAGCTTCAACTAATCAATTTGAAGTACATATTGTAGGATACCAATCAGCTATTCCAATAACAAACCTACCCATCCGATTTTACCCCTTATTTTCATTTCGACGACTAAGTCTTTCGAGATTAACAAGTAGCTGGCGTATAGGACGTTTTTTACTTAAAGTAAAACCTGAAATTGTAATATCTAATACTCATGAAAATCTGATAGTTAGTACTCTATACAAAATTTTATTTGGCGGCCGACTTATATACGACATACGAGAAAACTATTTCCGAAATATATGGTTTCAAGAAAACTATCCACCCCCTCTACGCCAGTTATTAGCTTGTTATACGCGTTTTAAGGAATACATATGCCATCCTTTTATCAACCATTATTTACTAGCTGAAAGAGGATACCTAAAAGAAATGCACTTTACAGCAAAAAAATCAACTATTATAGAAAATAAGTACCAACCCGATGAGACAGTCTTACCTGTTCATAGAGGCATCAAAATAAAAGAACCTTTCAACATCATCTATTCGGGTACCATTGCTAAAGAATACGGAATTATAGAAGCTATTCACCTTGCCGATGAACTTATAAAAAATTATAAAATTACTTTATATATAGTTGGTTATTCACCTAATAATCAAATACTTAACAATATTAAAGTTTTACTTCAAGGAAAACCCCACATCCAGTTAATCGGTGGAGCCTCTCCTGTTCCCCACAAAGCCATATTAGATTATATTAAGCACTGTAACATAGCTATAACCCCCTATCAACTAAATAAAAGCTTTCAAAACTGCATACCTACTAAATTCTATGAATATATTTACCACCAAATTCCTATTTTAATCCCTGACCATAATCCACTCTGGAATAACCTTATTGAAGCCTATGGCGCTGGATTTACCATCGATTTTTACCACTTAAATCCTGATTCCCTTATTCATAAAATTAAAAACACTATCTTTTATGGTAATAAAATAGATTATAAAGAAATTTTATGGAATAATGAGGAATTAAAATTATTAAAATTATTTTTTAGCCTTACCTAAAAAATAATTTAGTTGTACCTAAATTAGATTTATTAATATAAATTTTTGTTTCTATATTTTTAGATTAATCTAATTTATTTTTTAGATTTGTCTAAATAATAAATTCACATGAACACAGTAATTCTTACATCAACAGAGGAAGACTACTTAAAAAACATCTATACCCTATCGAAATACAGCAAAGAAACGGTCTCCACAAATGAGCTAGCAGAAGCCATGCAAACCAAGCCTGCATCCGTGACAGATATGATGCAAAAATTAAGCGACAAAAAATTGATCACTTACATCAAATATCAAGGTGTATCGATGACTGATACAGGTGCGAAAATAGCCGCTCAATTGATTCGCCGAAATAGACTTTGGAAAATTTTCTTGGTAGAAAAGCTTCGATTAAATTGGGATGAAGTGGAAGAATTATCAGACGAATTTGAACATATTCAACACCCACTCTTAACCAAAAGACTTGATGAATTTTTAGGATTTCCTTCAACAGATCCACAGGGCAACTTTATACCTAGTGAAGATGGAAAAATGGAAATACAAAGCAAACTCCTTCTTTCTGAATTACAAGTTAACCAAACAGGAATCGTCAGTTCTATTCAAGACCACTCCCCTGCCTTTTTACAATACCTTAATAAAATAGGCTTATACCCTAAAACCAAGATAAAAATAATTGACAAAATAGAATATGATGGAACGCTAGAAATTCAACTAGATGACAAAAAAAATGCAACACTATCTAAAGAAGTCTCTAAGAATATTTTAATAATTATTTTAGACTAAAATAAAGAAAGACTACTAAAAATTATTACTCAACAGCTATTAATTCAACTGGAACTTCTATAATTTCCATAAAATCTTCTCCTAGTTCTTTCATATCCTCATCCGCCAGCTCATAATACCATAAAATCTTAACATCAACTTTCTTTCGCGAAAGAATTTCTATGCGCTTAAACAATTCTAATAAACACTTAGATGAACTTGTATTAAAATATTCTAATCGAATATGAAGACGTGTTGATGGCAAAACATTCTGCGCTAAATAAGTATCTAGCCATTCTAATATAGGCTTATAAAAATCCATTGAGTTCTCAGGAATAGACCTACCTGTCAATTCCAACTCTCCAGTCTTTGCCTCAAAATGAACATAAGGTGTCTTAGAAGTCGATTTTAAATAAAAACTATCCATTTAAATCTATCATATTATTAGCTTAAGAGACACCATTCATCCATCTCTTTAATAATGGAGAAATCAATGCTAATAAAATAGCCGATATACCTCCAATAATCACAAACAATAGGAAAAATGATGCCATAGACGATTTCTCTGCAAACTGATCAATCATTCCAGATAATATACCCCCTGCATAATGCGCTATTCCAGAAGATAAAAACCAAATGCCAAACATTAAACCTAAAACTCTTTTAGGAGATAGTTTATTAACAAAAGACATACCTACAGGCGATAAACAAAGTTCGCCAAGAGTATGAAAAAAGTAGGCCATTACCAACCATATCATATGAGAAGATCCTACTAAACTACCCTTCTTAATCGACGCACTTCCTATCACTAGTGCCACAAAACCGACTGCAAGCAATACTAAGCCTAAAACAAATTTAATAGGTGCATTAGGATTTCTATGACGCTTAGATAACCATAGCCATAACATGGAAAACAAAGGAGCTAACGCGAATATAAAAAAAGCATTAACCGATTGAAACCATGAAGCAGGAACAATTAAAGCACTCTGCTGTTTATTCAATGCAACAACTTTAAACTCATCCTGATCAGACACCTTAATTGGTTTGTAAGAAATTTTTAAAGAAGCCAATTCTTTATCTATTAGTTCTTTTTTATTTTTTTTAATCGAATTTATATCTATATAATCAGAAAGATATAATTTTAATGAATCGACTGAATGATAACGTTTCTGCAATAGCTCATAATTCTCTTTTGTTCCTGAATAGTAAACTCCTTCTTTTACCCAAAATAAAACAGGATGTTTAGAAAAACGTGCTTGAATCGTATCAGTAGGTACTTTTCCATTATACTGATTCAACCATAAGGATGCTTCACCTAATATAACAGAATCGTTCACTGAATGCTTATCTGCTTTAATCCTATACTCATCAATATTCAATGTCTTTCCCACAAACCGATCAGTGTACTTCAATGCATAAATATTCATGGATGCACCTGCCTGTTCAAATGCTAACCAAAATAATATTGAAAAAAAGGATAAGAAGCAAATGACGTAAATACGCTGCTTTTCTACCTTAGTGAATGGTACTTGAGCAAGCTTCTCTTCCGCTGACTTTTTGATAGGTTTAAGCCCTATTTGGCCTAATGTATGTTGACGGAAAAGAAACAAAATAAGACCTGCAACCATACCTACAGCAGCAGCTCCAAATCCATAATGCCAGCCTACATTCTCACCTAAATAACCACATACCAATGCTCCTAAAAATGCTCCTAAATTAATTCCTATGTAAAATATAGAATAAGCAGAATCCTTTAGTGGACTCCCATCTTCATATAACTCTCCAACCATAGAAGATGCACTGGGTTTAAAAGAACCCGTACCAATAATGATTAAGATAAGACCCAAATAAAAATTAAAAAGGGAATCAATCGATAATGAAATATGACCTAAGGCAATCAAAATACCACCTACCAATACTGAACGACGAAACCCAATGTATTTATCAGCCAAATACCCGCCTAAAAACGTAGCTACATAGGTTAAAGCATTGTATGTTCCATATAAACTTCCAGCTTGTTCAGATGTCCAACTTAATCCGCCCCTACTTTTTTCTGATACTAAATATAGAACCAATAAGGCCCGCATTCCATAAAAAGAAAAACGTTCCCACATGGTTACCAAAAATAACATGTAAAGAGATGACGGGTGCTTTGACTTGGTTACATTCATAAAATATCTAAAAAGCTATAAATTTTAAAGAACCAAAGATATAAATATTAAATAATCTACCAAAAAATATACAATCCTATTTTAAAAAAAGTTATTTTGCAGATAATTTTACTATTTTGCCAACTATGCATAGTGTCTCTGATAACTGGTTATCTCTTGCTGTTATAGAAGAGCTTATAGCTCAAAAAAAATCCATACAATTAGCTCCCGCGACCAAAAAAAAAATAAATAAGTGTAGAGCATATTTAGATACTAAAATTCAAAATACAAATACTCCTATTTATGGAATCAATACTGGATTTGGATCACTCTACAAAAAAAATATTTCTACTAGTGATTTAGAAAAACTGCAAGTCAATCTAATGATTTCTCATGCCTGTGGAATAGGCAAGGAAGTACCTATAGATATCGTACACCTCATGCTTTTATTAAAAGTTCAGTCTCTATGTTATGGAAACTCTGGTGTACAAGTTGAAACAGTACAACGATTAATTGATTTTTTTAACCATAAAATCACACCCGTCGTTTATGAACAAGGTTCGTTAGGTGCATCTGGTGATTTGGCACCACTTGCTCATCTATGTCTTCCACTTATTGATATGGGTGAAGTCTATCAAGATAATGTAAAGATACCTTCCTCTGTTGTTTATAAAAAATACGATTGGAAGCCTATCTCGCTCAAAGCAAAAGAAGGATTAGCTCTTTTAAATGGAACTCAATTTATGTCTTCTTATGCTGTTTTTTGTGTTATAAAAGCCAAAAAAATAATTAATTTAGCTAATACAATAGCTGCTATTTCAATTGATGCATTTGACGGACGAATTGAAGCATTCGATAATAGACTACATCAAACACGTCCTCACAAAGGCCAACAACAAACAGCAGAAGAAATAAGGAAGAAACTTCAAGGAAGTGAAATTATTCAGCGTCCTAAAAAACATGTACAAGATCCTTACTCATTCCGCTGTATTCCACAAGTTCATGGTGCAAGTTGGGATACAATAGACTATGTTGAAAAAGTGGTGACTACTGAAATCAATTCAGTAACAGATAACCCGGTCGCATTTCCAGATGATGATGTAATTATCTCTGGAGGCAATTTTCATGGGCAACCTCTGGCACTTGTATTAGATTTTTTAGCTATTGCTGTTGCCGAACTAGGCAACATATCTGAGCGAAGAATATATCAACTCATATCTGGAGCACGAGAGCTTCCGGAGTTTTTAATCAAAAACCCAGGACTTGATTCTGGATTGATGATTCCACAATATACAGCAGCATCTATTGTAAGTCAAAACAAGCAACTCTGCACACCCGCCTCTATTGATTCCATTGTATCTTCTAATGGACAAGAAGACCATGTAAGCATGGGGGCTAATTCTGCCACTAAAGCATACCAAATAATAGAAAATGTGGAAAAAATATTAGCTATTGAACTACTTACTGCCTGTCAGGCCATGGAATTTAGAAGACCATTACGTTCATCTCCTCTTTTAGAAAATATAATAACAGCATTCAGAAAGCAAGTACCTGCGCTTACCAAAGACCGCATACTTCATATTGATATAAAGAGATCAATAGAGTTTATACAAGATAAGATTATTTAAATGATAATAACTAGTTTTATGCTCATATCAGTTATTATTTTTTCAACTCTCTTAATTTGATTTGTGTCAACTTTCTTTTAGTATCTAATGAAAAATCGCCATTCATCATCCAATCATAATAGGTTGGTTCTGTGCGAAGAACCTCAGAAACTAATTTATCTTTATGTTTTCCAAAGTTAAATATCTCCTGACCTTTATCATTATAAAGCATTCGTCCTGCAAAATCTACTAAATTGGAATTACTCAACTCATGAAGCACCTGCATATCATTTTTAATTGGGTTAACTTCTTTTCCATTTTGAGTAATCACTTTTGATTCATACCGCTCAATCTGAGATTGCAATACTTCAACTGTAGCTAACACATCCGCTTCTGCGCTGTGTGCATTTTCTAATTTTTTTCCACAATAAAATTGATATGCCGCCTCCAATGTACGTGGCTCCATTAAATGATAAATTCGCTGAACATCAACTATTTTTTGATTTTTAATATCAAAATCTATTCCAGATCGCAAAAATTCTTCCATTAATATAGGAATATCAAATCGCACAACATTAAAACCTGACAGATCACAGCCTTCTAAAAACTGAGCTAATTCACTAGCTAGCTCCTTAAACGTAGGCGCATTTTTTACATCTTCATCATAAATGCCATGGATCAAACTCGATTCTCTCGGAATAGGCACAGTAGGGTTAATACGTTTTGTTTTAATGGTACGATCACCTTTAGGTGTTAGCTTGACTAACGATATTTCTACAATACGATCGATGGTTACATTCTTACCGGTCGTTTCCAAATCGAAAAATACAAGGGGGTTTCTAAGATTTAATACCATGATACAAGTTTAAACAGATTCTATTATTTTTTTACTTAGTTGAGAAATATCCATACCATTAAAATTACCAGAGCTCATCAATAGAAGAGTAGCATTATTCCATTGACGAGATAGTAAATAGTCATATAGTTTAAGACTATCTGTAAAAATGATTACATTATTTATATTAAACCCTTTTTTAATATCCTCTTCTTGGAAAGGTGTTAAATTTTTCATAGTAACGGTATGAGGATTGTAATAAACAATAGCCTCATCTGCACTTTTCAACGTATCAGCATATTGTTTTAAAAATTCTTTAGTCAAGCTACTATACGTATGCAGCTCCATGCACGCTACCAACTTTTGCTGTGAAAACTGTTTTTTAACAGCATGAGTAGAGGCTTTAAGTTTAGAAGGAGAATGTGCAAAATCTTTAAATATACGCGTCGTATTTTTTTGCCCAACTAATTGTAGTCTATTGGCGGCGCCTTTAAATGCTGAGATGGCTTCATAAAACTTATCACGAGATATACCTATCTTACTACAAACTAAACGTGCAGCATTAATATTTTCCATGTTATGATCGCCAAATACATGAACAAGCACTTCCTCGGAAGATTCTGTAATAAGATACGTTTTACCATCACGCACCGTATGTTTATGAATTTTATAAGGTAAACGGGCCACATCAGGACGCTCTTTTCTTCCTATAATAGTAACTAAATCATCATTTTCTATATACACCAATGCCCCCCCTTTTGGCGTAGCATCAGCAAATAACTCAAACTGTTTAACATATTCATCAAATGTATGGTAAACATTAATATGATCCCACGCTATTCCACTAATCAATCCTATATGATGTTTATAAAGCATAAATTTAGGATTTTTATCTAAAATTGAAGCAGGGTATTCATCTCCTTCAATAATTACAAGAGGAGCATCTTCTGTCAATTGAACCATAGCGTCAAACCCCTCTACTTGTGCACCAACAAGATAATCTACCTTTCTGTGATGATAGTGTAGCACATGCAATACCATTGCAGCAATAGTTGTTTTTCCATGACTTCCAGCAATAACAACACGTTGTTTATCCTCACATTGATGATAAACATATTCAGGGTATGAATATATTTTTAAGCCAAGCTCCTGCGCTTTCTTTAACTCCGGATTATCAGCCTTAGCATGCATGCCTAAAATAACAGCATCCAATTGCTGTGTGATTTTGTCAGGGAACCAGCCCATTTTTTCAGGCAAGAGTTGATTTTGTTTTAATCTTTCAAATGAAGGACTCGTAATTTCATCATCTGATCCGGATATACTATATCCTTTATTCTTTAAAGCAATAGCCAAATTATGCATAACTGCACCACCTATCGCTATAAAATGTACACGTTGTAGGCTATCCATATGTTCTAATTTCTTGACAAATTTAAAAGAAATATAAAAGGGACAAAAAGAAAAAATTTATTCCTTTAATTAATTCGTTTATACCCATTTAAAAAAATAATTTGCTGTGTTTTGAGATTAAAGTTAAATTCGAAGATATTGAAATAATTGTTATAAACCAACAACCAAGAATCATTTTGAAGTGGTTTTGTTTTAATCAAAATTCCACCTATGTAATTTATCATTACCCTATCTGCATAACTATCCATGGAAAGAGTACCTAGTTTTTGAACTGAAATAACATTGAGTACCGTATTCATCTTCTCTATAGGATTTAACATAAGTTTAAAAATAGTCAAAATAGAATACCCTTTTCCATTACCATCATCTAATCCTAATAGTATACCTAAAATATCTTTATTCTTTAAATCACTATATAATGAATCTTCTTTAAAAGTGGTGTAATCCATCTCTACATCCTCGCACTCCTTCAACATCGATTTCTGAGTTTGAGAAATTAAAACTGTATTATCTTCAAAAAAAAGATCAATTTTAGTTATAATCTCTTTAGGATAATTATACCCCCTAATATCTCCTTTGGTTAATTTCGCTAATTCAGGATATAAACTATATTTAAATTGTTTGAATGTCTGTATAAAGTCCTTTTCTTTGGATTTTTTATCCTCTTTAGCGTGAGATTCAACAAAACATCCAAATAAAAACTGACAAAAGAGGAAAATAAGGTACTTTTTCATACTCATCTATTTTAGATTCATTAACAAATAGCAAAATAATAAATATTTTTTTAATTTCCTATTTGATAATTGAACTAGAGTTTATAAATTTGCATCTCTTTTTTGGCCCGTTCGTCTAGGGGTTAGGACGCCAGGTTTTCATCCTGGAAACAGGAGTTCGATTCTCCTACGGGCTACAAAAAATCAAAAAACTCCATATCACTTTTCTCCCAATGCCATTTCAAAAAATATAAAAAAAACAGAAATCATTTTGTTTTTTTATATTTTTTTGCTAACTCGTGAAATAAAATTAGTAGTAACACTGTGATTTATAGGCTTCTCTTGGTATTGATTTTCCATCTTGTTTTAAGTAGCTCTAGTAGCTTCTCCAAAGATTATGTTATAAAAGGGAAAGTTATTGATAAATTTACACAAGGCTCATTACCACAGGCTACAATCGCTTTAATTAAAAAAAACAATCAAAAAATAGTAACTTCTCAAACATCAGAATTAGATGGTACATTTTTAATAGAGCATATAAACGAAGATAGTTATACCATCAAAATAGATTATCTGGGTTACAACAGCTACTCTATTGACTCAGTCTACTTAACCCAAAATATAGATCTAGGAAATATTGAGCTTGATCAAATAGATAAAGATTTAAACGTTATCCAAATTATGGGATCTAAACCGTTGGTTGAATTAAAACCCGATAAGATAATAATAAATGTAGCTGAAAGTGCAATAACATACGGAAATACAATTTATGAAGTGATTCAACGTGCACCAGGAATCAACGGAACTAACTTACGAGGCAAAGAACTTACGTTAGTTATAGACGACAAACTAGTGAATATATCAGGAGATGAGCTAACTACTATTCTTCAAACTATGCCCGCCTCTTCCATAGAAAAAATAGAGCTAATTAGTAATCCAAGTTCCAAATACGATGGCCGTGCAAAAGCGATTCTACATATTCAAACTCTAAAATCTAAAAATGACTCATGGGGTGGAAATATTATGATGGGAATTGGTACAGGTAAACTATTTAGAGAAAATGCTGGCATTAATTTATATTATCAAAAAAATAAAATAAGTTTTATGACAGGAATAGATCATCTATCTAATCCTCAAAATGATATAAATAGTTTACATCTGTTTATAGATAGGCCTGCCAATACCTTATATTTTGAAGAGCATACAAATCGATCCAATGTAAAAAAATACAACAGTACATTTAAAGCTGATATAGACTACAAAATTAATCCTATACACTCTATTGGAATAAACATTCGCCCTTCTTTGAATTTTTCCAGTTATATTAAAAATAATCTAACAGAAATCAAGACCGAGTTAAATCCTTCAACGATTGATTCATTATTCAAGGTAAGCACGTCAACAGATGCAAGATTCCAAATTTCATCAGGTAGCATCTATTATAAAACCACATTTGATACACTTAAAAATAAGTCCTTATTAGCGCATCTAGATGCATACACTTATTATGAAAATTGGAAAGATGAATATCTTTCTGAGTTTTTAAGAGCCGACTATACATCAAGTAGACCATCTACCCTATCAGCTAATTATAATCCTATACGAATTACCATCCTATCAGCTTCGGCAGACTATTCTCATTCTACTTCTTTGGGATTATTAGAAATGGGATTAAAAAACACATCTACCACAACTACTAATCAGTTTATATGGGAAGATTTTAAAGAAAATGAATGGAAAATATGCAAAGAGAAAACAAATCATTTTATATATAAAGAATATATTCAAGCTGCTTATGCAGGGCTCTCAAAAAATTATAATAAAACAGATATTCAACTTATCGTACGAACAGAATACACAAAGACACAAGGCGTTTCTTCCACTTCTAACGATTCCTTTACGCGAGACTATTTTCAATTTTTTCCAAGTGCTAATTTTACATACAAACCTTCCAAAAACCATGAGTGGTTTATATCTTACAAAAAAAGCATCAACCGCCCCCAATATGAATGGATCAACCCTTTCTCAACATTTGGATCTCAAAATTTCTCTTTTAAAGGAAATCAATATATCATTCCACAAATTAATCATTCAGTTGAAATCACACACTCCTATAATCAAACCTTCACTTCGTCTATAAGCTACACACATATGAACCACTTTATAGGTTCTTTAACCAGAACAGACACAGCAACTAAAGTTTTTACCAGGCAATTTGAAAATTATACATATGCCTATACCTACTCCATCAATCTATCAATCAATAAAAACATTACCAATTGGTTCAATGTCAATGGGGGGCTAAAATTTGAATTCTTCAATACTGTGCATCCAGAAGTAACCTCTTTGAACGCAACACCTCGATTGGTACCTACAGCAACAACTGTTTTATTATTGCCTTATGATTATAAAATAGAGCTTTC
The DNA here is from genome assembly GCA_964418605.1 of uncultured Cytophagales bacterium. Taxonomy (GTDB): domain Bacteria; phylum Bacteroidota; class Bacteroidia; order Cytophagales; family Cyclobacteriaceae; genus CAYQLY01. The sequence goes on along the minus strand of CAYQLY010000015.1, from coordinate 6,541 downwards.
AGGCTATCTGTCTACACCGTTCTTAGATGGATTTTACGGACATGGCTTATGGTATAATCTACATGCAGGTATTAAAAAATCATTTATTCAACAAAAAATAACAGTAAACTTATCAATCAATAGCCTTATAATGCCTTATTGGTATGATAGCAAACAGCTATTTAATAAGAATTTTTTCAAAACCAACTATGATGATCGGTTTATAATGTTATCCCTAAGCTATACATTTGGGAATAAAAAACTTACAAACTCATTAAAAAACAAAACATCTATAGAAGAAGAACAAAAAAGAATACAAAAATAAAACGTCAATTAATCAACACCTTCTTCTATTGTATGAACAGATATTCCAAAATATTTTTTCCATTTTTTCCAATAAAAATCCTCCCAATGTCTTTTTATATCTAATAAATTTTTAATTGGAATATTGGCATGAACTAATACAAGTAATGTCCCGTCCTCTTGTCCTTTAAGCTGAATTGAAACAATAGAATCTAACTCATCTTCATCCCAATCAGCAGCTCTCCATCTTTGAACAATAAGCTTATTTTTTATTAGATCAATATTCTTACCTTTGATGTAATGGCCATAAATACTAAAATCAGCACCTATTTCATCAGAAATAGTCACCTTAGCCCCTCCTATCGACTCTGCGTGCTTGCCTGCATTAAGATACGTTTCATAAAGCAAAGCAGGGTGGGCACCCCTAAACAGGATAGCTTGTGTGATTGTTCGCATAGTAGATCTATTTCTTCCCATTGCTGCTTATATTCCTATTTAAAATCATTCCCTAAAATCTCTGAAATAGCTCGTTCGCTTTTTATTATTTTACATGGCTTAATAGTAAGTTTGCAAAAAGGGGGAACAAAATTATCTAAAATCTCTTGTAGCAAAAAACTTTTATAGAAAACTTAGCTATGTTTGCTGATATTATTATCATTTCGCTCCCTATCCCTACTATTTTTACGTATAATATCCCTGATGAGTTTACAAAAATCATTAAAATCGGCAGTAGAGTTATTGTCCCTTTTGGGAACAAAAGTAATTTTACTGGTATAATTGAGAATATTTTTGATAAAAAAGATACAATATATAACATAAAAGATATTTTATATGTTCTTGACCTAAAGCCAACCATTCCAACGCAACACCTCAACTTTCTTAAATGGATAGCAGATTATTATATGTGTTCTAAAGGCGAAGTTATAAAAACGGCCCTACCTCCACATCTTATACTAACTAGTAAAACATCTATTCAAATCATTGATACCAATGTTAAGAAAACGGCTTATTTAAATGAGCATGAGTTAGAAATTTTGAAGATAATAGAGAACTCAAATCAAAAAAATTACAAAAAAATAATAGAACAGATTCCTTTTAAAAATAAATACAACTTATTAAACTCACTACTTACTAAAGGTATTATTAGATATGAAACATTGTTAAGAAAAAACAAAGAATCACAAAAGAAACTACTTTACAAGTTCGATTTCAATCACTTTACACCTCAAGAAATTAGCTTAAAGTTAAAAACAACTAAAAAAACACAATCGAAAATAATCAATAGCATTACCGCTATACTCAATGAAAGCATAATCTATTTTTCAAAAAAAGACTTAAAAGCAAAAGGATTAACGGAAAAACTAATCCAGGCGCTAAAAGAACACCATCTACTTACTGAGTTTGAAAAACCACTATCCGACTATTATTATAATTTTTCTACTAATGAAACTCATTCACCTCTCATACTATCTGAAGCACAGCAAAAAGCAAAAAAAGAAATCATAGTCTCCTTTAATGCCAATAAACCTGTACTTCTACATGGTGTCACTGGAAGTGGAAAGACGGAAGTATACTTAAGTCTTATTAAAGATACGATATTGAAAAAAAAACAAGTCCTACTTCTATTACCAGAAATTGCTATTACAACACAAATTGTTCAACGAATAGAAAAAGCTATTGGAGGCAAAGTACCCGTATACCATTCTAAAGTATCTACTACAGAAAAGATACGTTGTTGGGAGGGTATCCAAAAAGAGCAAATCAGTTTTGTAATAGGCACACGATCTGCCTTATTCTTACCTTTTCAAAATCTAGGGTTAATTATTATAGATGAAGAACATGATCCTTCTTACAAACAACAGGATCCGGCACCACGTTACCATGCTAGAGATAGTGCTATCATGCTTGCTCACCTTAACCATGCATCGATACTATTAGGTTCAGCTACCCCATCTACAGAATCGTTCATGAATACACTCAATCAAAAATATACTCTAGTTACCCTAGATAAAAGATACAGTGATATACCTTTGCCACAAATAGAGTTAATCGATATCACTAAGGATAGAAAAACAAAAAAAAATCAATCCAAACTTTCACATACCCTATCTTACAACATTGAAAAAGCACTAAATAAGAACGAGCAGGTTTTATTATTTCAAAATAGAAGAGGATACTCCACACATCTTTCATGTTCTCATTGTGAATGGATCAGCACATGTAAAAACTGTGCCGTAAGCCTAACCTATCATTTACATCACCACCATTTAGAATGCCACTACTGTGGCTATCACGAAAAACTGCCCACATTATGCCCTCATTGTCAAAATCCCTCACTCCATTTACATGGTATGGGAACGGAGAAAATAGAAGAAGATATAGAACTACTCTTCCCACAAGCTCGTGTACAACGCATGGATCTGGATACGACTCGAAAAAAAAATACCTATCAAACTATCATTAATCAATTTGAATTGGGAGAAATCGATATTTTAATAGGAACTCAAATGATAAGCAAAGGACTTGATTTTAACCAAGTCAGCATTGTAGGCATTTTAGATATAGATGGCTTAATGTATTTTTCTAATTATAGAGCACATGAACGTGCACTACAAGCAGTGATTCAAGTCAGCGGACGAGCAGGCAGGCGAAATAAAAAAGGAACAGTTATTATCCAAACAAGAAATATAAAGAATCCACTTTTGAATTACATTTCAGAAAAAGACTATCTTATATTTTTAAAAAATGAACTCATTGAAAGAAAAAAATTCAAGTACCCCCCATTTACACGCCTCATTCAACTTACATTTAAACATAAAACTCAAACCCTGGTTAACCAAGCTGCTCATACACTAAAAAATGATATACTTGAAAAATTAAATGATAAAATTGATATACTTGGCCCGAGCACTCCAATTATTGAAAAAATAAATAATATTTATTTGAAAGAAATTTTTATTAAAATAAAAAATACAAAAGATATAGATAAAATAAAAATAGAAATACGGAAAAAATTAGACAGCTTGCTAAAATATGCTTCTTACAAAAGCATTACATATAAAATAGATGTAGATCCAATATAGTTTTCATATAATTCTACCCAACAATAATACCAAGCTCATCAGCAATCTGTTTTTCAAATTGTTTAAGTTCCATTTTAATTTTAAGCTGTTGGTTTTGTTCTTCTATACTTACTGCTTGTGCTATATGCAAACTATTTTCTTTAATTAATTTTCGAATTTGTTTTAACTTCAGGCGAAGAACCGCTGTATAGGCTGCATGGAGCAATATATTTTCTTCTGTAGGAGTATTAATTAAATATTTTTTAATCCAATTTTCACTTAACTCATACTTTTCAGACAATATACCAGCTATCTCTTTTTTTATAAATTCATCATGAGTTTGCAATAATGACTGATGTGTTGATGTTTGACGAAGTATCTCTAACATAGATTGATACATTGGACTTTCAAATTCGATATCTACTAATTCATTAAGCATGTATAACGTCAATGAGGTAGTATCATTAATCAAGTGATCTCCATACCTGATAACTAACTTTATAACTTCCCGCTCATGAATATACAACTGATCATCTGTGCTTTTCTCTATAGCTTGAGTTACAGAAGCTTCATTAATCTTTACATCATCAGCATCAGAAATTGTTGTTTTATTAGTTTTACTAGCAGCTAAAGATATTTTATTCCCTTCGGCTATCAATATCAATTCATCTATACCTAGTAATTGACTACACTGTTTATAATACAAACTTCTTTTAATAGAATCAGGAATTTTAACAATACTTTCTACAATGCTTCTAATAATTTCTGCTTTTTGAATCGGGTCATTCTTAGTATTAGAAATGGAAATCTGTGTCTTAAAGGTTACAAAATCCTGAACATTAGAAATAATATATTTTTTAAATTCAACTGCTCCTACTTTGCGTAAAAAGCTATCAGGATCTTCCCCATCAGGGAATAAGACAATACGTACATTTAAACCCTCTTCTAAGATCATATCTACGCCACGCGATGACGCCTGCAATCCGGCCTGATCGCCATCATACAAAATCGTGATATTAGATGTATGTCTTCCTATTAGCTTAATTTGATCTTTAGTCAGTGATGTACCTGATGAAGCAACCACATTCTCTACCCCTCCTTGGTTCAACATCAACACATCCATATATCCTTCTACCAAATAGCACAAGTCTTCTTGACGGATAGCTTGTTTAGCTTGAAAAAGACCATATAAAATTTTACTCTTATGATAAACTTCTGACTCTGAAGAGTTAATATATTTCGCTTGGTTTTTTTCATTTTTTAATATCCTTGCTCCAAAACCTACCACACGACCATTAACCTGATGAATAGGAAAAATAATTCGCCCACGAAACCGATCATACTTTTTATCGCCTTGCTGATTAATAAGATCTGCTTTTTGAAGAATATCTATCTGGTAATTATTTTTAACAGCATACCGAAGAAAAGCATCCCACTCATCTAAACTATATCCTAATTGAAATTTTTTAATAATGGGCTCAGAAAGACCTCGCTCTTTGAAATAACTAAGTCCAATAGAACTTCCATGCGGATTTTTCCAAAGTATATCCTGAAAATAAGATGCTGCAAAATGAAGAGCAATAAGAATAGATTCTTTTTCACGTTGCTGATCTGTAGAATAATCAACGGTCTCTTCTTTAAGTTCGATACCATACTTTCGGGCTAAATAACGAATAGTATCCATATACGTCAAGCCTTCGATATCCATAATAAACTGGATTGCATCACCTGATTTTCCACAACCAAAGCACTTATAAATTCCCTTTGCAGGAGAAACAACAAAAGATGGTGTTTTTTCTTGATGAAATGGGCAAGGTGAAACTAAGTTTTGACCTTTCCGCTTGAGTGTAACAAAATCACTTACTACCTCTACAAGGTCCGTTAATTCTTTAACTTGTGTAACAATATCTTGACTAATCACAATAGTTTAAATGATAACTTATACAGCTACAGGTGCTTTGATACTCGGATGAGGATTATAATTTTCCAAGCTAAAATCCTCATAAGAAAATGAAAAAATATCTTTGACTGCCGGATTTAATTTCATGACAGGCAATGGACGCACATCACGCGTTAATTGCAACTGTACCTGTTCAAGATGATTAAGATACAAATGTGCATCACCAAATGTATGTATAAAATCTCCCAATTGAAGATCACACACTTGAGCAATCATCATTGTCAATAGTGCATAAGATGCAATGTTAAAGGGAACACCCAAAAAAACGTCTGCACTTCGTTGATACAACTGACAAGATAGTTGACCATCTGCCACATAAAACTGAAACAATGCATGACAAGGTGGAAGCTTCATCTGAGCAATATCCGCCACATTCCATGCACTCACCATAAGTCTTCGTGAATCAGGATTTTTTTTAATTTGCTGAATCAAGTCTGCGATTTGATCTACTTTTTTTCCTTCTCGAGTAGGCCAATTTCTCCACTGATAGCCATAAACAGGACCGAGATTTCCATCTTCATCAGCCCATTCATTCCATATTGTAACACCGTTGTCATTTAAATATTTAATATTCGTATCCCCATTTAAAAACCATAATAGTTCATATATAATGGATTTTAAATGAACTTTTTTTGTTGTAACCAATGGAAATCCCTCTTTTAAGTCAAACCTCATTTGATAGCCAAAAACACTAACGGTTCCTGTCCCTGTTCGATCTTCCTTTTTTATCCCTTTTTCTAAAATATGCTGCATTAGGGCATGGTATTGCTTCATGAACGTAATATCTATTTACAAAAATAAAAAGTAAAAACTATTTTAATCCTATTAATTTATCAAAAGCCATTTCTTATATAATCGTTCTTTATCAACACTCTTTTTAATAGGCATTAACACATAATCTACCGTATCATCTTTGCTTAACACCAAATATATATCCATTAATTTACCATCCCGAGCAATAGTAACAGCTATTTTATCACCAACTTTAAAATAACTTAACCAGTCATCAATATCTGACTCACGATAGAGACGATATCCATTAAATGCTACCAGCTCATCTTTTTCATTTAATCCCTCACGATATGCTGAACCACCCTTACGAACACTTTTTATAATCACTTTACCATCAATCGACATAAGCTCTACACCTAATGAAGGGTGATAAGATACCTTATTCTTATTTGATAAGCATAATCCAATATAGCTAAAGTATTTGTTATAATCAAGAGGCTTAGTT
>CAYQLY010000014.1:0-54103 GCA_964418605.1 uncultured Cytophagales bacterium | reverse complement strand
TACCATCCCCATCTGTATCTGGGCATCCTCTAAACTCCCATAACCCTGGCACATCTCGACATTCATCTCGCTTATTGGATACACCATCTTTATCTCGATCTTTAATTTTTCCTTTGAATATTGGAATATTTAATCCAGCGTAAGCATTTAATCCATTAAGATTACCAATATTAAATACCCCCCCAATATTATCTGATCCAACAAAGAAATTGCCCATACGCAACATGGTCCCTACATTGAAATTTTTGTAATCATTAAAAAGAGAAAGTGGAAAAGCTAGCTCAAACCATTTCATTTCCAAACGAGGAGTTAATGAAACGTATGAGTTTTGTCTCATTCCAATGACATTGCGTGGTCTAAGACTTTGAACCCATGTGGCATTAACGTATAATTTCCAAATAACATTATAATCAATGGTTGTATTGATCGATGTAGGCAATGCCATATTTAATGTGGTTATCTTATCATTAAGATTAACGCCGAAAGTTTTAGCAGCTAATTCAAAGTATTTACTTGTATTCTCACTATTAATATTTTCTAAATCTTTTACGGCTATTGTTGAATTTGATTTATTATTAAGATTATAGACATACACATCAGGTCCATCATATTGTATTCTTCCAATATCAACGACTGCTAAACCTACTTTTAATTTATATTTATTTTTTGATTCATCGTAACGTTCAACCCCATCCATCATGTAGATAAACTTATCATATTTTGGTCTAAACTCATACGTCATACCAATATCAAACCCCATACCTGAGCCTGGAGAATCTTTTCCAGTTAAAACATTGAATAACTTTGATGCAGTGAGGTTGTTTAAATAAGTAAAGTCTTGATTTAAGTAGCCAATAGATACATTAGCAGCAAATGGAACTTGTATAGTTGGAGCCTGCCCTGGAACAATATTAGGTATAACTTGAAGATTGATACCATTATTTACAACATACCCACTATACAATCCTGCTAAACGTTTTACAGTAGCTCCTACTTTTATAAAGTGTTCATCCTGATTAAGTAAAATTTGTCCAAAAGAAAGACCTATCTCCGAAAAACCATTAAGATTTATAGCAAAACTATTATCTGTTGTAAGTACATTTGCTGATTTTGCCAAATCCTGATCATATATATAGTTTCGAACAATTTCAGCTAAATTCTGTGATATATTACTGCCTTGTATAAATGTCCGTAATCGTGTTGATAGAGCTAGACTACTTCTAGGTCCTAATCCAATCATAAAAGAAGGACCACGTAGTTCTAAGCCTAAACTAAATGTTTTAGGACTTCCATCTAATGATGGTTTTAAATATTCATCTTTGAAAATAACAGTTTTAGTTACGGGATCTCGATATTGATCAGGAACTCTATTTAACAAGTAGTTGCCTAATGAGAAAGGTGCATTATAGCGCATGTAACTATTTGTAACGTTAAAATCTAGCGCTGTTAAATTGAGATAAAATCTATAACGTGAGTCAGCAATGTTAGATGGATTCATGTAGAGTCCATTTGTGCCAGCATAGTTACTATTTGCAATACCCAGCATTTGGGCATTGGATCGAACTAACCCTCCGAGTATAACTAAGATGCTAATAAGTATCGTTTTTTTCATTTTTAATTATCTAATTAAGTTTACAAAACTAATGATATAACTAATATATCCAAAAAAAGTCTTATTTTTTAAATTGAGGTGCTACAATTAACTCCTTCTCTTTTGTTAGCCAAGAATAAAAACCTTGGCCTGATTTTACCCCATAGTGTCCTGCTTGTACCATATTAATTAACAATGGGCAAGGTGCATATTTAGGGTTCCCAAATCCTTGATATAAAACATTAAGTATATAAAGGCAAACATCAAGTCCAATAAAGTCTGCTAATTGAAGAGGACCCATTGGATGAGCCATGCCTAGTTTCATAACTGTATCAATTTCTTCTACACCGGCCACACCTTCATATAAAGTATAAATAGATTCATTGATCATAGGCATTAGAATACGATTGGATACAAATCCAGGATAGTCATTCACCTCAACAGGGATCTTCTGAATTTGTTTAGATAAAGCAGTGATCTTTTCAGTTACTTCACGAGAGGTATTAAAGCCATTGATAATTTCTACTAACTTCATGATAGGAACAGGATTCATAAAATGCATGCCTATAACTTGAGCAGGTCGTTGAGTGGCAGAAGCAATTTTAGTAATAGAAATAGAAGACGTATTAGTAGCAAGTATAGCATGGCTAGGTGCATACTTATCTATATCTCGAAATAAATTTAATTTAACATCTACTTTTTCACTTGCTGCTTCTACTACTAAGTCGGCTTGAGATACGCCTGCTTGAAGATTAGTTAATGGATTTATGTTTTCTAGAATTGATTTTTTTATTTTCTCATCAATGCTCCCTTTAGACAATTGTCTTTCTACATTTTTAGTAATAGTGTGCATTGCTTTTTGAAGTGCCTCCTCAGAAATATCAATTAAATTGACATGGAGTCCATATTGGGCAAATACATGGGCTATTCCATTTCCCATCGTTCCAGATCCAATGACTGCAATTGTTTTCATATGAGCTTGTTTTTTTAAGTTTCGAAATTATAAAAAGTTACTGAATAAGATGACTGATATCTTCCAAATTTTTGATAGTGTAGTCAGCTGTTGTTAATTCATTTTCACCGAGATCCAACTTAATGGTTTGAATGCCTAATTTTTTTGCAGGTAAAATATCTCGTTCTTTATCTCCGATCATCCATGATTGAACAGGATCTATGTTATATTTCGCTATGGCTTTTTCGAATAAAAGAGATCCGGGTTTACTACTTAAAGAAGAAGTAACTGAGGAATGGTATGGACTATAATAAAAATAATCGATGATATAATTTGATTGATCTTGAAAGTAAGCATGGCATTTTTTTACATCCTCATGAGTATATTGACCTTTAGCAATGCCACCCTGATTGGTGATAACAATACGTAGGTATGTGGATTGGTATTTTTTTAATAGATCAATGATTCCTGTGCATATTTCAAATTTTTCTAATGTGTAGACATATTCTCCTATCTCTTTATTGAGTACACCGTCACGATCTAAGAAAATACACTTTCTCTTCATTATTCAAATAGTTTTATTTTCTTAGAAAAAAAGTTAAGTATAATATAAAACAATAATACGCATCCAAAATTTAATCCTAACTCTACCCATTGTTTAAAAATAATATGACCTATTAAAAATAAAAAAGAATAGATAAGTCCAATACTTGCCAGCCAGCAAATTAATAAGAATACTATTTTTGTTTTTGAAGGGCTAATACCAAGTTGATCTTGTACAGGTTTCCAATACCCTTCAGGTTTAATCCGCAAATAAAATTGCTGAAGCTTTTCATTAGACGTCGCAGGGGTTAACAATGTAATACTAATCCAACCTACTGTAGTGCAAGCAATAGTTAAAAAGAAACTGTATGGGAACTCCCAGTGTAGTATTAATTTGGAAAAACCAAAAATGATAAATGGAATAATGGTGGCTGCAATTTCACTCCATGCATTAACACGCCACCAATACCAGCGTAAAATTAAGACCAATCCAAGACCAGCACCGCATTCCATAATAAACTCCCACGTTTTTGATATAGATGTGATTTGAGCAGTAGCAATCAACGATAGGAGCATAATACCCATAGTTGCTAAGCGTGATGCTGTTACTAATTTTTTTTCAGTGATTGATTTAGCTGTTACTTGTTTATACACATCATTGACTAAATAACTGGCTCCCCAATTGAGCTGTGTAGATATTGTACTCATGTATGCTGCAAAAAAAGCAACTAATAATAATCCCTTTAACCCAACTGGCAGATAATCTTTCATGACTAATACATAGCCTAGCTTTTTATCAGCTACACCTAAATCAGGATAAAGTACCAAACTACATAAACCTACAATAATCCAAGGCCATGGACGCAAAGCATAATGTGCAATTTGAAAAAATAAAGTAGATAGAATAGCATGCTTTTCATTTTTAGTACTCATGATACGTTGTGCTACATATCCTCCCCCACCTGGCTCATTACCCGGATACCAGCTGGCCCACCATTGCATGCCTACAAAAGCTAAAAAAGAACTTATGCTTAATGTCAATGTTTGTGTATGAGAAAGTGAGCTGATCGATGGAAAAAAATGAAGTGCTTGTGCAGGTAATTTTTGTTTCAATCCATTAATACCACCAATTTCTTTACTATGTAAAACTAAAATAGCAAGCACAATACATCCACCCATTGCTATGACAAATTGAACAACATCTGTATAAGCTACACCCAATAAACCTGATAAACTTGAATAAATGGCTACAAACAACATGATGAGAAATACAGTAATTAAAGCATACTCTTCACTCACATTAAAAAAGACTTTCAAGATAGTTACCAATGCGATATTCACCCACCCGATGATAATACAGTTCATGAAAACACCCAGATAGATTGCTCTAAAAAATCGTAAAAATTTTGATGCTTTTCCTGAATAACGTAATTCTATTAATTCCACATCTGTTAAGATATTAGCCCGTCGCCAATACTTTGCAAAAAAAAAGGTAGTAAGCATTCCACCTGCAAGCATATTCCACCATAGCCAATTACCGGCAATACCTTTAGTGGCTACGAGTTCAGTTACAGCCAATGGTGTATCAGCAGCAAAGGTAGTTGCTACCATAGATGTACCTGCAATCCACCAAGGTAGATTACGCCCACCTAGAAAAAAATCAGTAATACTTTTTCCCCCTTTAGTTTTAAATTTTAGTCCAATAAAAAAAGATAAAAGAAGAAAAACAATAAGAATGGTCCAGTCAATAAGGTGAAGAGTCATTTTAGGTGTGGCTTAATTTTTTAAAAGTAAGATTTTTTATTATGTTTTTTTATGCCCATTTATCTTTTAATTTTATTATTAAAAAAAATAGTATTTATTTAATATTTAAAACTTATTATTATATTACATATTATAAAAAAAATATATAAAAATAGGCTTGAATTTATAAAAAAAATTAATATTTTATTAAAATAACAATATATTAATTAAATATGTAAAAATAATAATATTTTTTTATTCTCAATGTTAGTTTACTCCTCTTCTTCCTCTGCCTCCTCTGGGGATATAAAGAATGTCAATTTTCCTTTTGTAGTAGAAATCCTACTCCATGACAAACTATCAAACTCAATACAAGCTACTGAACAAGTAGAAAATGAATTAGAACAATTGGTAAGATGCTGTACCAGTGCGCTTACTCCAGGATTATGTCCTACGATCATAACAGAATTCCATTCATTTGATAAATTGCTAATAAGATTTAATAACATATTGGCAGATGCCTGGTAGATATTATTATCAAAAGAAAGCTTTGCTTCATCAATATAAAGAAATCGAGCCAAGAGTTTAGCTGTTTGAGATGTTCGCATCGCATCACTAGAAATTAATTTATCTATAGAGATGAGTTTAGCATTTAGTTTATCTGTTGTATGCAAACATTGGTTTATTCCTTTTGGTGTAAGCATTCGGGAGAAATCATTCTGCCCTGATTGCTGATCTTCAGCTTCAGCATGGCGTATAATATAAAGTGTTCGTTTCATTGTTAGAGGTCTATGATTTTAAACTCTACTCGTCGATTTAGTTTTCGGGTTTCTTCTGAGCTATTACTTGCAATAGGTTTACTGCCTCCATACCCTACTCCTTTCATTCGATTTCCATCAATTCCTTTTGAAACTAAATAGGATTTTACTGCTTCTACTCGTTCTTTGGAAAGTTTAAGATTTAATTCTTCTTTAGCTACATTATCTGTATGGCCTCCTATTTCAATTTTAATTGTTGGATTATCTTTTAAGATTTGAACCATGACATCTAAATCTTTATAAGATTCTGAAAGAAGAGTTGCTTTACTTCGCTCGAAAAAAATGTTTTTCATTTCAATAGATTGTCCTTTTTCCATTGGAATGATATAAAAATCTTTTTGCATTTCAACAGAAGATAGGCTATCTGACAGATGGAGTTCTTCTGTTGTTTTTAAGAATTGATCATTTTGAATAGTTAACGTATAGTTTTTTTGATATGGGAGAACAAGGGTATATTGTCCTGTTTCAGCTTGAGAATATACGGTTGATAACTCTTTGGAAAGAGGTATCTGATATGAAATAGATGCTGTGATAGGTTGTTTTGTTTTAGCATTGTACACAGTTCCTTTTAAAAGAATAGAGCGTTCAGGTTGATTTTTTTTTTCGAGTTCTACGCGGTATATATCACTGTGCTCATTACTATTTTGTATAGAAACTAAATAAGCATAATCTCCTGATGCAGGAATAACAAAGTTTAGCTCCATGCCAGATGTATTCACAGAAGGGCCCAAATTTTCTGGTGTTGACCATTTTCTCCAAGAATCATCTAGTCGTGTTGATTTAAAAATATCTTTACTTCCATAACCTTTGTGCCCATTGCTTGAGAAATACATTGTTAGACCATCTGAAGCTAGAAATGGGGAAAGCTCTTCAAATGGTGTATTAATAGTATTACCTACATTTTTAGGCTCAGACCATGTATTATCTTCTTGTAAAAAACAGACATAGATATCTTCAGCGCCGTAACCTGAGTTTGTCTGAATGGACATCACTAATACCTTCCCATTATTTGATAAGCAACCTGTTTGTTGGTTCGATTGATTGATAAAATAACGAATAGGTAATTTTTCAGGCATGCTCCATTTTCCATTTTTATTTTTCGAAATAGAAAATCCTTTATCTGAAGATAGACTACCATCTGGATTATAGACAGCAGGAATAAGTAGCATATTACCATCAGGACTAATACTCGACAATGTATTATCGCTTGTTGTATTAAGAGGTGAGCCTACAGGTTGAGCAGGCCTCCAATGCCCGGATGAATCTTGAGATGAGTACCATATATCATGTCCTCCTTTACTAGATGGATCCCCTGATCTACTGAAATAGAGTGTTTTCCCATCAGGACTTACTACTGGAGCTATATCATGATAAGGTGAATTGATACTGGTGCTTAACTTTTCTAATTTCTGAGTAGATAGAGTTTGTCCATAGCTGTAGACAAAAAAGAAAAGCATACTTAATGAAAGTATGCTTTTTTGGATTTTATTTTTTGTTTTTATCATGAAATCTATTTTTAATAAATTAGTTGGATGGCTCTCTAAATCCTACCCATGTAAATCGTTTGACAATAAATTCAGCATTTGTAAAAGACGCATTGCCTGCTGGGTTTCCTCCTGTTACATGGAAATCTGAAAACGAAGCATTTTGGTTAACATAAATATTGCCTACTAAATTAAAGGAAACAGGTGTATAAGCCATTCCCATTTCATCCATAATTTTTTCTTTGATAGTATCATCTGTTGTATATGCGGCACATGAGATAGCTCCATGCTCCATAGCTGTTTGTTTGGCAATGCTTAAAGACTCATTTGTATCTTTGGTTTGAATCATCAATACAATAGGTCCAAAAAGTTCTTTACTAAATAGTTCTTTTTGGGAAGAGTTAGTTTGAATAACAAGAGGTGTAGCTGTTCTTGCTTTAGGAAATACAGGATGAGTGATAGACTTGGAGTCCAGTATAATTTTTCCTAATTTTTTAGTTTCTATCACGCGCTCACATGTTGCTGGATTTTGAATAGCACCTAATACAAATGGAGCTGCTTTAGGATTTTCTACTAAAGTATTAACTGCTGTAATAAATTTTTGACAAAAATCATCATAGCTTACTGTTCCTGATGATGTTTTTATACCCGACGTAGGAATATAAAAATTCTGAGGAGCTGTACACATTTGTCCTGAATACAAACAGACTGAGAAGGCTAAGTTTTGAACAACTTGATCTACATCTGTGCATGAATCTATGATAACAGAATTAACACCTGTTTTCTCAGTAAATACAGTTTTGTGTTTTAATCCTTCTAAATAAGACCCAAATGCTGAATTGCCTGTGAAGTCAATCAGCTGGACTTGTGAATGTTCAGCTAATTCTTTTGTAATCAAATGAGTTGGAGAGTCCACAGCCAACTGGCAAATCATAGGGTCTAAATTATTTTCTTTCAATACGTTTTGTATCTCTGCTATAAAAATAGCAATGGGTAAAATAGCACCGGGATGTGGTTTTACAATCGTTGCATTTCCTGTGATTAAGTTGGCATACAATCCAGGCACTGTATTCCATGTAGGGAATGTAGAACATCCAATGACTAATCCTATTCCTTTTGGAACAGATTTCCAAGTTTTCGTTAACTTAACATTAAACTTTCCCATTGGTTTATCCCATTCTACAGAAGAAGGTACCCGTCTTAATTCATCATAGCCAGATGCAATGGCTTCCAATGCACGATCAGCAGCATGTGGTCCAGATGCTTGAAAAGCCATCATGTAGCCTTGTCCAGTGGTATGCATGGTAGCATAAGCTATTTCAAAAAAACGTGTTTTAACACGCTCAAGAGATTTTACTAATAATTCAGCTCTTTTTTCAACAGGTACTTTTCGCCATGTATGAAAAGCATGTTGTGCACGATCTATAAGTGTTGACGTTGCAAAAGCAGGATATTTGATATCTAATGAAGATTGAAGATAAGGAGATATTTCATTACCAATCCATTCTTTTGGATCTGGTTGAAGTAATTCTGTAAACTGTTTATTGAGATGTTGTTGAAATTTTTCCTGCCCTTCTTTATCTGCAGTTTCTCCATAAACTTGAGGTGATGGGTGTTCAGGAAAATGTGAAAAAAATTCACGTTTATGAAGTGCTTGTATAGACTTAGCAATAATTTCTTTATACATGGTTTCAATACGAGTAGATAGCATAAAATGGGTTTATTTTAATTTAATGAATTTAAGGTTAAAGTTACATCAGAAGTTTTAAAAAATAAAATTATTTATCGTTATAATTGGATTATGCATACTCAAGAACCCTCTTTTTTTAAATTTTCTTTTTTGATCATAAGTCGACTTATATTATTTATTTTGATCGGAATTATTCTTAACAGTATTTTTATCTACTATCTAGTGCCATCTATTCGTGCGATCATATATATATCTGATGAAAACTCGAATGTATTATATCATGCTCTTTTTTTAATTATTGGAAGTTGTATAGTTGGTTTTTTTCTATTGATCATGCCATTGTTGTATGGATGGGTTGGCAAGCGCTATGTCACTCGTTTAATTCTTTTTAAAACCCTATTTAAACATAAAGAATGGTTAATTGATTGGACTTTACAAACGATAACATTATCTATAGGCTCACAAGGACCTATTCGGGATGCTTTTGAACAAAAAAAATGGAATAAGGTTGTTTCAGGTATTTCATCTGATTTATCTAGTAGGCTAAAAAAGCAACGGTTGGCGATCAGATTAATTGGTAAGTTTATACTACGAAAAAAGAATAGTAAAAAGCTAGAAAGATTATTTCAATACATACCTGTTGGTGCATCATCAGCTACGCTTACTCAAGAGCAGACTATACAGATGGATCTTTTTTTTAAAGAAATCATACCTTTTCCTACATTTCGTTTATTTATTATAGTACTTAGTTTGAATACCTGTATGTTTGTACTTCTTAAGATTTGTTTTTAAATTATTATTTAAATTATATATCACTATGGTATCTATTCATGCTACTACAGTTTTGGCTATTCAACATCAAGGTGAGGTCGTTATTGGGGCAGATGGCCAAGCTACAATGGGTCATACAGTTGCTAAAAGTAATGTCAAAAAAATTCGTGTATTACAAGATGGTAAGTTAGTTGTAGGTTTTGCTGGCTCTACAGCAGATGCATTTACATTATTAGAACGTTTTGAAGATAAACTTGGTGTTTATCCTGGTAATATGAAACGCGCAGCCATTGAACTGGCTAAAGACTGGCGTACGGATCGTTACTTGCGTCGGTTAGAGTCGATGATGATTACGGCATCAATCAATGAAATTCTTATTCTTTCAGGGACAGGTGATGTGATCGAACCGGATAATGGCATTGCTTCTATCGGTTCAGGAAGTATGTATGCTCAAGCTGCTGCTATTGCATTGAAAAAACATGCACCTCATTTATCAGCTGAAGAGATGGTAAAAGAAGCGCTTCATATCGCAGCTGATATTTGTATTTATACGAATCACAATTTAACAATAGAGAAGGTAAAAAAATAAAAAAATTATTTTTTTAAAAATTTTAATAAATGTTTATAATCATTAATAAACAACTGTTTTTCTAGTGTAGAAAATTGAATTTCTTTCCCTAGCGTGTATACCCATTCATGTCTTTCAAGTAAAAAAAATAATACCTCTATAAAACCAAGTCCAGCCCCAATATTGATATTGAAACATACAGAAGGATGAACAAAATAATCAGCGAAGAGTTTTTTACTTTTGAAAGGTGTTTTCTTATCCCCCATTATTTTTTTCGAAGCTAAGTCTATCAATTGATAATCAACTGTCTTTCCAGGAATAACAAAAGGACCTATTTTTACAATATCGTATGCATAAGCCATTGCTACATAAGGTACATTAAATTTTTTTGAAATTTTATCCAAGATAAGATTAAAGCCTATTTCCGGATCGGCTGTTTTTATTATTAAAACAGCAGAATGTCTAGTAAGATGATTATATATATTTTCTTTACTGGCATACTCTTTTTTTATTTTAATAGATACATCAAAATTGTCTTTTATTATATTTTTAATAGCCGTTGCTTTGTTTTTACCTACATCACTTTTCCTCCAGATCGGAATACGTTGCATATCTGTAATACTTACTTTATCACCTTCAAATAAAGTGATATTTGTAAACCCAAATTGAATTAACTGATATAATACGAGGCTTCCTATTGCTCCACAGCCAATAATTATAATAGGCTTAGATAATATTTCTTTTTCAAGATAAATAGATCTGTTGTTTTCATCAATCGTATTTAAATATTCTATAAAAAGATAATTTCGGTTTGTATCCCGATCTATTTTATAGGGAGATAAATACTTTGAATTCAACAAAAGAGTAGCTAGCTTGTTTTTTTTTATATCATCTTCTAAAATACCATTTTGTATAATAGATGAAAGCAAAGAAATACTTTTTGATGTCTTTTTTAGCTGTAAGAAATCACGTTTAGTATCAGAAATGCCAATATATATAATGCCATCTAATAAAAAACAAGATAAAATTCGTTTTAAATAATATTTATTAGAAGTAGATCTATGTGTTACCATATAATAGAAATAAAAAAAGCAATTCTATAAAATTATAGAATTGCTTTTTTAAATTAGATTAAATTAAACGTTATCGCAACAATTTTGAGGATAAGATTTAGGGCATCCGCAATTAGTAATAAAATCTGATTTGCCGCCATACGGATCGAATTTTATAAGCCCTCCATTTTTTTTCATTAAAGAAAATGGACTCATTTGGATTACAGTTTCTTTTTTAAGTGTTAATGTTTTTTTTGAACTTTTCATAATATTTGTTGTTTAAAGGTTATTTAAAAATATTTAAATAAATATAAATATTTTTTTTAGAAAAACACTATTAATAATAAATTAAAATTAAGAATAACATCATCATGCTAAGGGTTAATATTAAATTAAATAATTTAAATCTATATTGCCTCCAGAAATAATAATACCTATTCTCTTGTCTTCAAAATTCTTTTTTTCTTTTAAAATCCCAGCTAATGGAACAGCAGCAGATGGCTCTATTACTATTTTCATTCGTTCCATAATAAGTTTCATTGTTTGTGTGATCTCTTCTTCACTCACACAAATTATTTTTTCTACCAAGTGTTGAATAATAGGAAATGTTTTTGTTCCTAACGCCCCTCGTAATCCATCAGCTATAGTTTGCGTTGGAACAGCAGGTTGTAGAATACCTGTTTGCAAAGATCTGTAAGCATCATTAGCTAGTTCAGGCTCTACACCTATCACTTGAGTAGTTGGTGATAGATAATGAGCAGCTAGAGCTGTTCCACTCAGCAAACCTCCACCACCAACAGGCGCAATAACATAGTCTAAATCTTTTATTTTATTTAATAATTCCAAAGCTGCTGTAGCTTGACCTGCTATGATTTGATCATCATTATAAGGATGAATAAAAATCGCTCCTGTTTTTTCAATAATGGAGTTTAGTGTATGTTCTCTACTTTGTAAAGTAGGCTCACATTCTATAATCTTACCTCCATATCCGGCTACAGCCTCTTTTTTTGTTTTTGGAGTGTTAGAAGGCATAACAATGTAAGATGGGATTTTCAATTGAGAAGCAATTAATGCAATAGCTTGGGCGTGATTACCAGATGAATGTGTTGCTATTCCATTTTTTCTATCTTCTTCTGTAAGTTGAAGTACAGCATTGGAAGCACCACGCATTTTAAAAGCTCCAACTTTTTGGAAATTTTCACACTTAAAATAGAAATTCGCAGATACTAATTGGTCTATATGCTGTGATGTAAGAACAGGGGTTTGATGAATGTAGGAATGAATTCGATCAGATGCTTTTTTTATCTCATCGAAAGAAATAGATAATACCATAAATACTAGTTTAGTAACTTTAGTCCTTCCTCTAAAATAACATCTCTATTTTTTTGATAGTTGTTTAAAGGTTATTTAAAAACGTAAATCTACATTATCTTATTCTTAAAACAAAAGCATAGAATTACTTTTTATTGAATAGATACACCAATAAGTTTCCCTATGCTGAATGTAATAGCTGCTGCTAGCAGACCAAATAAAACTTGTCTTAGGCCAGCCATCCAAACACTTCGACCGGTAAATAATGTGATAGATGCCCCCATTAAAAAAAGTCCTACAATACTGCAACATAAACTTATTACAATAGATATATTTCCTGATAAAAATAAGAAAGATATAACAGGTATGATTGCTCCTATTACAAAAAATATAAATGAAGCAATGGCTGCTTCCCAAGGAGAACCTTGCAATTCATCAGCATTAACACCTAGTTCTTCTTTTAAAAGAATAGCATGAGTATTTTTGGTATCTGCAAATGCTTTTTCAGCTAATGAACTAGCCTCTTCTTCTGAAAAACCTTTTGCTTTGTATAAAAGAATAAGTTCTTGTTTTTCTTCTTCAGGACTATTTTCAATTTCCTCCATTTCTAGCTGAATTTGTTTTTCATAAAGCTCTTGCGAACTTTTAACAGATATCCATTCTCCTAAAGCCATTGAAAAAGCACCAGCTAATAAGCCTGCTAATCCTGCTATTACTATTTCTTTTGTACCTATTGATGCTCCAGCAACACCCATTACCAAGCACATATTTGAAACAAGTCCATCATTTGCTCCTAGTACTGCTGCTCGTAAAGCATTCCCTCCAATATTCCGATGTCTTTTTTCGATTTTTGAAAGTTTTCCAATATTAAGTTGTTGAATGGATTTTAGTATTTCAACATGTCTATTTTCATTGCCAAGTATTTTTTCACCCTTAGACGATTTTGTTTTTAAAGTAGCCTGTGAAATACTTTTTTCAGTATGTAGTAAAATACTTAGAATTAAGTTAGAGCCTAATAAACGTCCCAACTTCCCAATTATTTTAGCACGCCAAGAAGGTTTTAGTAATTTGTCCAAAGGTAGATGAAGTGCGGCTGCCTTTTCAATTGATTTAAGAGCATGTCCTTTTTCTATGTTCGACATTTGAGAATAGTAAGATGCTATTTCTTCATCTTTTTCTAGCTCAGAAACGAGTTTATAGAGATACGATGCGTCTACTTCGGTTTGAACATTTTCGCGTAATTTTTTCTGATCGTGTTTTAGCACTATAAACTAAGCTAAGTTTATTTAAAAAAATAAATATACATAATTATTTAATGAGATGTATCTTGTGTCTATCTAAAAATAAAAGAATCCTATTTGAGCAGGATTCTTTTATAAGCTAATAGCTAGATGCTATTATTTTTTTACATCCAGTACTTTTTTCATTTTAGCTGCTTCTGCTGTTTTATTTAAACGGGTATAAACCGTATATAATGTTTCTATAATTGCAGCATCTGCATTATTGAGCTCGTATGCTTTCTCAAAATAAGGTAATGAGGCCTCAAGTTGTTTTGCTCCCTCTGCTTCCATTTTTTTACCTTCTTTTTTATAGCGCTCCATGTTCATGCTATTAACTTCTTTTAAAATATCTGCGGCTTTATTATAATAAAGAACTCCTAAGTTGTAACATGCCTCAAAATAATCTGGTTTTAATTCAATTGCTTTTTTATAGTTGACAATAGCATCATCTAGACTTTTAGTTTGCTCATTCATATATGCTAATGTATAATAAAGGCTCGGATTAGACGGATCTTTTGTAATAGACTCTGTAAGTTTATTTTTCGCCTCATCTGTCCTATTAGTTGAAATCAGTATATTGATTTCTTCTTGAGCTATACTTTTATCACCAGGGAATTTTTGTTTCGCTGTTTGAACTAATTCTAATGCCTTAGCTTCATCACGATCGATAGCTCTTGCAATGTAGATAAGATTTTTATAAATATCTACTTTGTCATATTTTAATTCCAATAATTTGATACATGCATTTTTAGCTACAGGATAATCTTGGTTTTGCAACGCAACTACATTTAAATATAAAAAACCTGTTGTGTCTTTTGGGTTAATCAATGTTGATGTATTAAAGTAGGATTGTGATTGTTTATAATCATTGCTTTGATATGATTCTGCTCCTTTGTTAAGAACATTGCGATAGAAGTTTTCCATTTCTATTTCGGTATTGGCACGGATGATTGAATTTTTTCCTTCTAATTCGTAAACTTTTTTATAAGCTTCAAATGCAATAAGCTCAGGACTTTGTGCTAAATTTTTATATTTATCTTCTTTCGATAGGAATATACTTTGATAGATATTGCCTTTCACATAATAAGTTCTTCCCTTATTCATTGTTTTTTCATGTGCAACAGCCAGGTCAATTTGCTCTTTAGCAAGATCAAGTTTACCTTCTGTCATGTATGTTTCTGCTTTTGTGACAGCAGAGTTTTGAGCATACAGCTTTACAGTCATGCAGACTGCTAGAGCAATAAGTGTATAGTAGTACTTTTTCATGTTCATGTGTTTTTAATTATTAGATAATGCGCGTTTAATTTTTTGCAATATAAAAAGTTTATGTGAATTGGTGGAACTATTTAGGTCAGATTTATTTAATGTACTTGTTATCATTTTTTCAATTTTTTTTATTTCTTGAAAAGCAACTCGTTGTATGATTTTATCATAACTTGATTCCATATGAGCAATGAGTTGAGCTACATATTCCAATTGAAGGTTTTGACGAAGTGTAGATATGTTTTTGGACAGATCTTTTTGAAATATAGCCGTTGTTAAATCAGCCATCATTTCGTCAATGGTATACGTGTTTCCATAAAGAGCTGTATTAATTATCCGCTTAAGTGTTGTTGTTGAAAGTAAATGAACTAACGCTATACGCTGTCCTATTAAAATAGCATCATGTATTTTAGTATCTTCATAATAAGAAAGATCACTTCCTCTTTTTGCTCGTTTAAGATAGGGAAATAAATCAATTGAAAGGTCTTTATTTTCTACGGAAAAAAAGTAAGTACTTAATGCCTGCATGGCTTTTTTTTGTTCTTTGTAAGAAACAGGAGTAAATGGCTTATAAAAATTTGTTTCTCCCCAGTTTTTATTTACAAAAACCCCTCCTATATATCTAGAAATAATCATAGAGGAAAGATCTTTCTCATATATCAGATTAGCATATGTATAGGCTAATTTGGTAAATGGTTGATTAGAGTTTTTATTTAAATAATTGGATTTAAGTTGATCTATTTTTTTATTTAAGAATTGAATCTTTTCAATTTCATAACTAATAGGATCATTACTCCAATCAAATAACATTACGCGTGGATCTATACCCCGGTCTAGCTGATTCATTGCTTCTTCTCCATAACCAACTTGAAAGATAGGGTTTGTAAGTTGAGAAGCTATTTTTTGCAAACGTTTTTGATCATTGGCTAATTCATCAGCGTAAGCACATTCAATAGACCAATAATCACAGATTCCTGGTTTATCCGGGAGAAGAATATAGTCATCTTTAGATTGATCAAAAAACAGATAATTGGCGGTAAAATAATCCATAATTGAACCTGCTAGTCCGTTTTGATAAATTTCTTTTTGATTATTTTTTAAATCATCAATAGAATACAACATACCGCCCATAAAATTATGGGCAAGCCCTAAGGCATGTCCTGTTTCATGAATAACCAGATAGGATATAAATTGCTTCATGAGTTTTTCTTTTACACTGGATTCTTTTTCAGCATCTATTGCGAGTAAAAGAGCATTTTCATCATAACTTAAAAAGGCTGCAGCTTGACACCTGTTTACATCTTCTATAAATTCATTAGTCACTAAAGATGAAGAATGGATTTTATATTTGATGGATAAATATTCTAGTAAAATATCGCTTGCAATAATTTGGCCTGTTCGTGGATCAACCAACTGTGGCCCTAATCCACCTACAGCAGGATGAGGGCTTGGTACCCATCGAATAACATTATAGCGAATATCTTCTGCTTCCCATGCAGCAGTATCAGGCTGAATAAATACTTGAACTGCATTTTTAAATCCAATTTTTTCAAATACATTATTCCATTTTAAAACAGCTTCTTTAATTGTTTCCCTAAACTCATAAGGCGTTGTATTTTCAATCCAAAAAGTAATAGGCTCAACTGGTTCAGAAAGTTGAGCTAAAGAATCTTTTTTAACTAAATGCCATTTATGAATAAAATCATTGTAACTGTAGTTTTCGTCTAAGCTTGTTAAGTCTTTTACTGTAACGTGATTGTGAGCAACACGTTCATCATAGCGACGTGGTTTGAAATTAGAATTGGGTACTTCTATGAAACTATGATATAATTTAATACTTACATACCGTACATCTGCGACATCATTTTGTTCCGTAATACTAGGGGCATAATTATCATAGACATATTCTACTTCAACATCTGTATTGGATGTAAAATTTTTAAGTTTAGTATACCGTGTTTTTTCTTTATTTAAAGAACCCAATCCTAGTTTAGCTGAAGATGATGGATTATATTTAATTCGATCTAAGGATTCTGTCAAATAAATATTGTCAGCTTTAATAAGATAAAAGCCTTTGCTTTCATCTTGGCTTTCTATTCGTTCGCTTACTACAATAGAATGACTCACATTGGCATTAGAAGATTTGCTTAAAGGGCTCGTAGGATTGTAATAAAATGAGGTGTTGAGTTTAACAAGATCAATGCGATCGAAATTTTTTCGAAAAACAATAATATCGTTTGCACGATAGCTTCCTCGAAATCCTATACCTGAAATAGCATCAACTGTATTTGAAAAGTAAATATATTCTTTATTGAATTGGTTTTTTGTAATTAATAGATATAAAGAGCCATTAAGTGTGTCTTGATATAATACAAACAAGCCATCATATTTTTTGCATCGTTTAGTGAATTCCTCAACAGAAGATTTTTTCTTAGTTAAAGAATCCTTTTGTGGAATACTCTTGTCTTTTTTTCTTTTTGCGTAAACAGTAGATATAGATAATATAAGCAATATAAATAATAAACTATTTTTTTTCATTTATCTATTTTTCTACTCTTCGTTTTCTAATTTTTCTATTTTTGCAATAGAAGATATTGCATCATCTTCATTCAGCTTAATTAGTCTTACACCTTGTGCTGCTCTACCCATAACACGTAATTCAGAAATAGGTGTTCTTATGGTAATACCAGATTTATTAATAATCATTAAGTCATCATTATCTGTTACTTCTAAGATTCCTACTAAGAATCCTGTTTTTTCGGTAACATTAATGGTCTTTACTCCTTTTCCACCACGACTTGTAATTCGATAATCATCTAGTTCAGAACGTTTTCCATAACCCTTCTCTGATACCACTAATAACTGAGAGTTTTTATTGTTAATGCAAACCATTCCTACAACTTTATCATTTTCATCAGCTAATGTAGCTCCTTTTACACCAGCCGCTGTGCGTCCCATTGAGCGAACTTGTTCTTCATTGAACCGAATAGCTCGACCATATTTAAGCGCCATAACAACCTCATTTTTTCCATTAGTTAAGGAAACATTAATTAAACGATCACCATCATGAACAGTAATGGCATTAATACCTGTTTGTCTAGGTCTTGAGTAAGCCTCTAATGAGGTTTTTTTAATGATTCCCTTTTCTGTACACATGATAACATAGTTTGTTGTAATGTACTTTTCATCATCAAGTGTTTTTACATTAATAACAGCTCTTACCTTGTCGTCTTTTTCAATAGCGATTAGATTTTGAAGAGCACGGCCTTTAGCTGTTTTAGCTCCTTCAGGAATACCATATACTTTCAACCAATAGACTTTCCCATTTTCTGTAAAAATAAGTAGATAGTTATGGTTGGAGGCAATAAATAAATGTTCTGTAAAGTCATCTTCTTTGCTAGCAGCTCCTTTTGAACCAATCCCTCCTCTACCTTGAATTTTATAGTCTTTTAACTGTGTTCGTTTAATATAACCTTGATGTGAAATAGTAATAACCATTTCTTCATCAGGTATAATATCTTCTTCTACAAGAGCTCCTTCTTCTTGTACAATTTGTGTTCTTCGAGCATCGCCATACCGTTCTTTGATTTCGATAAGTTCTTTTTTAATAATTTGCATTCGAAGATTGACATCAGCTAATATTTCTTTTAATTCCTTGATTAGTTTTTTTACTTCTTTATGTTCTTGTATAATTTTTTCTCTTTCTAAGCCTGTCAAACGTTGTAAGCGCATATCCAAGATAGCTTTAGCTTGAATTTCGGAAAGATCAAAGTTTTTCATTAACCCGTCTTTAGCTGTATCAGGATCACGTGAGTTTCGAATAAGTTTAATGACTTCATCAAGATGATCAAGTGCAATAAGATAGCCTTCTAATATATGAGCTCTTTTTTCTGCTTCACGTAAATCAAATTCTGTTCGTCGAACAACTACTTCATGGCGATGATCTACAAAATACTTAATAAGATCTTTTAAATGAAGCGTCATTGGTCTTCCATTAACTAGCGTCACGTTATTGACACTAAAGGCAGACTGTAGTGTAGTTTGTTTATAGAGATTATTTAATACAACATTAGCATTAGCATCTTTTTTAAGTTCATATACAATACGTAATCCATCTCGATCAGATTCATCTCGTATATCAGAAATACCTTCTAAGCGTCGTTCATTGACCAGTTGTGCTGTTTTTTCAATCATCGTTGCTTTATTGATCATAAAAGGGATCTCTGTAACTATGATTTGCTCTCTGTTGCCTTTTGTTTTTTCAATGGTTGCATTTCCTCGGATAACAATACGTCCTCTACCAGTTTCGTAGGCTTCTTTGACCCCTTTATAGCCATATATTGTACCACCTGTTGGAAAGTCAGGAGCTTTTATGTGTTTTGTTAACTCTTGTACAGTGATGGATCCATTTGAATCTATATAGGCAGTAATACCATCTACCACTTCCCCTAGGTTATGAGGAGGCATATTAGTGGCCATTCCTACAGCAATACCAGATGCTCCATTAACAAGGAGATTTGGTATTTTAGCAGGTAAAACTTGAGGCTCCTGTAATGAATCATCAAAATTAGATTGAAAGTCAACCGTTTCTTTATTCAGATCCTCTAATAACTCTTCACCTATTCGTTTCAATCGAACCTCTGTATAACGCATCGCTGCAGGAGGATCACCATCGATAGAACCAAAGTTTCCTTGACCGTCTACTAATAGATAGCGCAATGACCATTCTTGTGCCATTCTTACCATCGTATTATAGACAGCTGCATCTCCATGTGGGTGGTATTTACCTAGTACTTCCCCTACGACCGTAGCTGATTTTTTATAAGGACGATTATGTGTTAAGCTGAGCTCTGACATGGCATATAAAACTCGTCGATGAACTGGTTTTAAGCCATCTCTTACATCTGGAAGTGCTCTTGAAACGATAACAGACATTGAATAATCAATGTATGCTGTTCGCATCTCATCTTCTATATTAATAGGTATTATATTTTCTCCTTCTGCCATTATAGTATGTGAAAATTAGGTAGCAATTTACGCAAATTATGCCAAAAATTGGGCATACTTTATAAAGTAAAAACGCCAAATAAAAGATTATTTTTCCTTCCGGGGCATTTATTTTTTGGGAGCTATTTTTATTAAAAAAATAGCTTAGCATGTATGAAAGAAGTCTACTAATTATTTTACATAGGCTTTTAATGTAACGTTTTTAGATGTTGTACGCAATCGCCTTAGTGCCTTTTCTTTGATTTGACGAACTCTTTCTTTGGTTAACATAAACTTGTAGCCTATTTCTTCTAAGCTTAAAAGTGGCTTCCCATTAATACCAAATGAAAAACAGAGGATATCTGCTTCACGCTGAGGTAATGTAGAAATAACCATTTTAAGTTCTCGTCGTAAGGATTCATTCATCAGTATTGAATCAGGCATTTTTTCATTATCATCTTCAAGAACATCTAACAATGTACCTTCCTCCTCTTGACCATAAGGTGCATCGACAGATACATGGCGCCCCCCAATTTTAATTGCTTCAAGCACTTCATCTGTAGTGAGATCAAGTACATCGGCTAGCTCTTCTGGCAATGGTTCACGTTCAAATTTTTGCTCTAATTCTGCGAATGCTTTACTTATTTTAGTTAAAGCACCCACTCTATTAAGTGGAAGACGTACAATTCTAGATTGTTCAGCTAATGCTTGCAAAATAGATTGACGAATCCACCATACCGCGTAGGAAATAAATTTAAATCCTCTTGTTTCGTCAAATCGTTGTGCTGCTTTGATAAGACCTAGGTTCCCCTCATTAATTAAATCACAGAGTGGTAGACCTTGATTTTGATATTGTTTGGCTACAGAAATAACAAACCTTAGATTAGCTTTGGTCAATTGTTCAAGTGCTTGATGATCACCTTTTTTAATACGTTTAGCTAATTGAGTTTCTTGCTCGGATGTAATTAATGGAAGCTTTGAAACTTCAACAAGGTACTTATCCACAGATTGAGTATCTCGATTGGTAATTTGCTTACTAATTTTGACTTGCTTCATAGTTATCTCTGAGTAAATGTTATCTAAAGGGCTCTATACAAATATAAAACTATTTTAGTTTTACTGTTAATAAAAGTGCACAAAAAAAGTGTAAAAGGCTAAACAAATTACCCTTTTACACTTTAAAAATATAAACACTAAAACTCTCTAACTATTAACTATTTTTTCAGGTTTAGGTATTAAGATTTTTCTGGATAAACGGTATTTCCCTGTTTTTTTATCTACTTCAATTAGTTTAACCTGAACGTTCTCCCCAACTTCTAAAACGCCATCCATAGTTTCTATACGCTCCCATTTAATTTCTGAAATATGCAACAACCCTTCTTTACCTGGTAAAAACTCGACAAATGCACCAAAAGGCATAATAGATTTTACTTTTCCATTATATATTTCTCCCACAGTTGGTAAAGTTACGATAGCTTTCACTTTTGCTACAGCTTTCTCCATGGCTTCTTTATCGACTGCAAAGATATTAACAACACCTTCGTTATTTACTTCTTCAATAATGATTGTTGCTCCTGTTTCGCGTTGCATTTCTTGTATCACTTTTCCACCTGGCCCAATTACTGCACCGATCATGTCTCCAGGGATGCGTAAGTTAACAAGTCGTGGAACATGAGGTTTATAATCCGGTCTTGGTTCTGCGATTGTTTTTAGCATCTCATTTAGAATGTGCAGTCTACCTGCTTTAGCCTGTTGTAGAGCTTGTGCTAATACCTCATAGGAAAGGCCTTCTACTTTCATATCCATTTGACAAGCGGTGATGCCTTTTGCTGTTCCTGTAACTTTAAAGTCCATATCTCCTAAATGATCCTCATCACCTAATATATCAGATAGAATTGCAAATTTTCCACCCTCTGATATCAGTCCCATTGCAATACCTGATACAGGTCCCTTAATAGTTACCCCTGCATCCATCAAAGCAAGCGTTCCAGCACAAACAGTAGCCATTGAAGAGGAGCCATTTGATTCTAATATATCTGACACAATTCGAATGGTGTATGCATTATCTTCAGGCTTAGGTAATACTTTTTTCAATGCGCGGAGAGCTAGATTTCCATGCCCCACCTCACGTCTACCAGGTCCTCTATTTGGTTTAACTTCTCCCGTGGAGAAACCTGGAAAGTTATAATGTAGCATCAATTTATTAGATCCACTTATGGTAGCTCCATCAATAAGCTGTTCATCCAACTTTGTGCCCAATGTAACAGTCGTAAGCGATTGCGTTTCGCCGCGTGTAAATATGGATGAACCATGTGCTGATGGTAGGTAATCAACTTCACACCAGATAGATCTTATTTCATCTTGTTTTCTTCCATCTAGTCTTACTTTTTTATTTAATACTAAATCCCGTGATGCTTTTTTGTGAATTTTATGAAAATACCTATCTATCAAATTGAGCATTTCTTCTGTTGGCTCTGTGAGAGACTTTATATATTCTTCTTTAACTTGATTAAAGGCATCAGATCTCTCTTTTTTGTTTTTGATAAGTGATTGAGCAACATGATATACTTTATCATAAAGTAAGCGATGCATATCTTCTTTTAGCTTTTCATCATTTACCTCATGAGAATAGGTCCGTTTTGTTTTACCTATTTCTTTAGCAAACTCTTTTTGTATGGTACAATGAGCTTTAATGGTTTCATGAGCAAACTTTAAAGCTTCGATCATATCCTCTTCTGATACCTCATTCATCTCACCTTCTACCATGAGTATTTCATCAGCTGAAGCAGCAACCATCAAATCAATATCTGCACGTTCAAGTTGTTCATAGGATGGGTTGAGTACTAGCTGTCCATCTATTTTAGCCACACGTACTTCAGAAATTGGCCCATTAAAGGGAATATCTGATATACTCAATGCTGATGAGGCCGCTAGTGCAGCCAATGAATCAGGCATTACATCTTTATCAGATGAGATGAGATAAATCATCACTTGTGTATCTGCATGGTAATCATCAGGAAATAATGGTCGGATAGCTCGATCAACTAAACGGCTGATAAGTACCTCATAATCACTCAATTTACCTTCTCTTCGTAGAAATCCACCTGGGATTTTTCCTGCTGAAGCGAATTTTTCTTGGTAATCTACGGAAAGTGGTAAAAAGTCAACCCCTTCTTTGGCTTCTGTGCTTGAAACAACAGTAGCCAATAACATGGTATTACCGCAACGTACAACCACAGATCCATCTGCTTGCTTTGCTAGTTTACCTGTTTCAATACTAATCTCTCGTCCATCGCTTAATGAAATGGTTTTTCGAATACTCGTAGGCATCATATGTATAAATGAATAATCTTAATAGGTTTAAAAATAATGTATAATGTAGATTTTGATAAAAAACAAAAATTGGGAACCTTTTGGAGATTCCCAATTTTTAAGTTACACTTGATTTATTTTCGTATGTCTAACTCTGTTAATATTTTTCGATAGCGTTCTACGCTAGAGCGGTGCAAGTAGTCTAACAATCTTCTTCTTTTCCCTACCAACTTAATTAACCCTGCGCGAGATGAATGATCTTTAGGATGATCACCCAAATGCTGAGTGATATAGCTAATTTGATGAGTAAATAAAGCAATTTGAACTTCAGTTGAACCTGAATCATTTTTAGATTTTCCGTACTTATCAACGACTTGCTGTCTAACCTCTTTTGTTAAATGCATTTTTTCCTTTAATTATGTGCAAAAATACTCATTTTATTGATTTAATACAAGAAATTCAATGATATTTCAATCGTTTTGAGCGCCTTTTTTAAATTTTAGGAATACCCAATTTTTGACCTTTCCTAACCAAACAAGGTAAAAGTCCCTATCAAATAAACGGACATCATTTCTAGCTTGCATCAGAAAAAGTAGCCCTATTGGCAATAAAACAGCTGTAGCTGCCCAACTGGAATATTCAACCATCACAAGTCCTTCCTTAGTCCATTTTTCACTCATAATGGTGATGACATATGAAAGAATAAAAAAACCTATTGAAATAAGTACTGGTATGCCCACTCCTCCTCGTTTAATAATGGAACCTAAAGGAGCTCCTATTAAAAACATAAGTAAACAAGTTATAGCCTGTGTGATCTTTTTATATTTTTCAATTTGAAATTCTTTTAAATCTCTAAAAATAGTGCCATGACGTTCTGTATAAGAATCGGTAAGGCTTTTTATATTTCGTGCGTTAGTTAAAGCATAGTCTAATATATTCAGTTTTGATTGAGATGAAAATTGAGTTAGTCTGGATGTAGGTGTTAAAGGTGAATATATTGAAGCAATACTATCTGTTTTTTTATTGTAATGGTAGATATAATATAATTTAATCGTTTTATCAAAATCAATAAATGTGTTTTTTTCTTCTTTTGTAATAGAGTCAATATCATGTGTAAGTTCTCTTGTATTCTTCATGATTCTGTTTCCAAGGAAGAGCTCTTCTCTTGTACGTTTGAGATCGAATGATTCTAAGCTAAATAAGAGTTCGTTTCTTTTAAACTCACTTCGTATAAATTTTTTGGAGGATGGATTATAGGTATTTTGCTCAATATCTTCTGTAAAAATGCCTCCATTAAAAAGATCCATTTTTAAATAACGATCATCAAAAATACTGTACATCTGTCCTGAGTCAGCTAAAATCACAGTAACATTTCCGTTTCCTTTGGTATGATCGTAAATCATAATATTTTTAAATGTTTTACCATCAGAAAATTTCTCTCCCATCCGGACACTATATCCATCTAATCCATTATAAAATGTACCTTCTTTAAAATCAACAGTTGGTTTTTTCTGACGAATATCATACAACAAGCTATAAGCCTTTAGATTAGCTAAAGGAACAATGGTGTCATTAATAAAAAAAGAAATAAAAGATAGAGCAGTAGCCAACAAAAAAATAGGACGAAGTGTTCGGATGAGTGATATGCCTGCACTTTTTACTGCCGTAAGTTCAAAGTGTTCTCCTAAGTTTCCGAACGTGATCAAACTTGAAAGTAAGATAGCTAACGGAAGCGCAATTGGAGTTGTGTTTAAGCTGAAGTAAAAAAACATTTTTAGAAAAACCCATAAGCTCAACCCTTTCCCAAAAAAGTCTTCAAAATACCTGAGCATCATTTGAACTAATAAAATGAAGACTACTACCAAAAAGGTGATTAAGAATGGCCCTACAAAAGCCTTGAGAATAAGCTTATCTACTTTTTTTATGAATGGTAATCGTGATAGCATAGTGGAGTTCTATCCGCCAACTGTTTCTTTAAGTGTATTGACTTGGTTGACCCAAAGTTCTTGAACTTCTTCTTCATCATCAATATCCGAATAATCCGTAATTCGCAAATACGTTGTCTGTGTCAGATCATTGGTTTCAATATGAATTTCAATATAAGAAGGATCTTCTTCATCTTCTTTGGTTTCAGGAATAAATTCGAATTTAACATGATGATTAACTTTATGTGCCGTCATTTTAGCATAATGATCTTCATTATCCCATACAAAATGAAACTCTTTAGTGATATTATTAATATTTACTTTTTCAGCAAACCATCCTGATAGTCCACTGGCTGTTGAAATATACGGATATAAAACCCGTGGCGAAGCTTTAATTTCAAACTCTATGTCAAACTTATATTTTCCCATGTATCGCTTCTGATTTTTTATTTTTTGAAAAGAAAAGGCTAATATAGAACTTTTACTGAAAAATAGCGAATTCAATGCTACAAAATTAGAGATTAAATTCGTATAATTGCAGTCCATAGGGCGAGGTAGCTCAGTTGGTTAGAGCACAGGATTCATAACCCTGAGGTCACGGGTTCAAATCCCGTCCTCGCTACTTACCATATCTTATTTTCTTTCTATAATTGCATGTATATAATTACATGTATCTAATCCAAATAAACATTTTTTTAACATACATATGAGACACTATAAAAGCTGCCTAAAGAAGACTATTGTTATTGCTGTAACTATTGTTTTTCATTTTCATTTTCTTCAGGCCCAAAACAGACTTGATCTTAATGAGCAACTTCCTATTGATAAAGATGTAAAAATTGGAAAACTACCAAATGGACTAACTTATTACATTCGAAAA
Organism: uncultured Cytophagales bacterium; assembly: GCA_964418605.1. Classification (GTDB taxonomy): domain Bacteria; phylum Bacteroidota; class Bacteroidia; order Cytophagales; family Cyclobacteriaceae; genus CAYQLY01. Next base: position 27,934 of record CAYQLY010000014.1, on the reverse strand, counting down.
AATACTAAACCAGAAAAAAAAGTAGAGCTACGTCTTGTTCTTAATGCAGGCTCTATTTTAGAGGATGACGATCAACAAGGATTAGCACACTTTTGTGAGCACATGGCCTTTAATGGAAGTAAACATTTTAAAAAAAATGAATTGGTTTCATTTCTTCAATCCATTGGTGTAGAATTTGGTGGTGATCTTAATGCATATACTTATTTTGATGAGACAGTTTATATTCTACCTATACCTCTTGATAAATCCAATAACTTAGAAAAAGGATTTCAGGTATTAGAAGATTGGGCTCATAATTGCACGTATGATAATGTAGAAATTGATAAAGAACGAGGTGTAGTTTTAGAAGAATCGAGATTGCAGAAAGGCTTTGAAGAAAGGGTGAGAAAAAAATTACTTTCTCACCTATTAGCAGGCTCTTTATATGCTCAAAGGCTTCCAATAGGTCAAGATAGTATTTTGAAAAGTTTTAGTTATGAAACGATTAAGAGATTCTATCGAGATTGGTATCGACCTAATCTCATGGCTGTGGTTGTAGTTGGAGATATTGATGTTAATCAGATTGAAGGATTAGTTAAAAAGCATTTTTTAAACTTAAAAAATCCAGAAAACTTCAGACCAAGAAAAATAGAACAAATTGCTCAACGCTCTAAAACAGAGGTATTAACTATACGAGAGAAAGAAGCTCCTTCTTCATTCATAACATTATTTTATCCTTTCTATGCTGTAGAGCCTGAAAAAACGGTGGGTGACTATAAACAGTTTATAATAAAAAATTTATTATCAACTCTACTAACTAATCGGTTTGATGAGATACGCCAACAAGAAAATGCTCCGTTTGCTTATGCGAGTGGAAATGCAAGCTCGATTGTAGGAAATTATGAATGCTTTCAAGTAGAGGCAGTACCTATTCATGATAAAATAGATAAAGCCTTAACCGCATTAATTCAAGAAATAGAAAAGATAAAAAAAATAGGGTTTACATCCTCTGAATTAGAAGTAGCTAAAAAGATACATCTGAGTGCTTACGAAAAAATCTATAATGAGCGTATGAAGACGGAATCAGCTCACTATGCTGAAGAGTATATAAACCATTTTTTACATCAAGAAATGATTCCTGGCATAGAAAATGAGTACAGCTACTATAAGGAGTTATCCCCTACCATTACACTTGATGATATCAATCATTTTATTTCCAAAATCACAGCACATAATCATCCGTTAGTGATGCTTGTTGGCCCTGATAAAAAAGAAGTTGTATTTCCAACGGATCAAGAGGTGATAGCTATCTTAGAGCAAGCTAAAACTCAAAAAATCACAGCCTCTGATGAAAAAGAAATCTCTAAAAACCTATTAAAAGAAAAACCTGTAGCTGGAAAAATTATACATGAAACCAAAAATAAAATACTAGAAACAATAGATTTGACTTTAAGCAATCATGTTACGCTTACATTAAAGAAAACAAATTTTAAAAATGATGAAATTAAATTTATCGCTACACGTAAAGGAGGTGCTAGCCTTACATCTGTAGATGATAAATATGTTGTTTTGTATTTAAAAAGCATTATGGATCAAATGGGTGTAGGTGATTTTACGCCTACTGATCTTAAAAAAATGATGGCTGGAAAATTAGCTTCTGTTTCTTTTGCACTAGGTGAAACAGCAGAAAGCATATCTGGTAGTTCATGTGTTAAAGATATGGAAGCTATGTTCCAGCTTCTTTACTTATATGTTACTCAGCCTCGTAGAGATGAAAAACTATTTAATGTATTTAAAGAACAAGAAATAGGCACACTTGATCATATCAAGGATGACCCACAAACCGCCTTTATGGATACATTGTATTCAACATTATATGCTCATTCACCACTTACGCCTATTACTATTCCCAATGCAGGTAAAATAAAAAATATTAATATAGATCATGTGTTGAAGATATATAAAGAGCACTTTGGCAATATCGATGGATATCATTTTACCATTGTTGGTAATATTAATCTAGATTCATTAAAGCCTTTGATTGAAACGTATATAGCCAGTTTACCATCAACAGGTAAAACACCTAGTTGGAAAGACCGGGGATTACGTAGAATTAATGGTCAAACTACATTTGTTTATAAAAAAGGCATAGAAAAGAAAAGTCTTATATTAGAACTATTTCATGGATCTATTACTTATAGTTCTAATCTCGTATTGAAAGCAAAAGCATTACAAGAAGTAATGGATATTAAACTTACAGAAAAGTTAAGAGAAGAAATAAGTGGCGTCTATGGTAGTGGCATAGCCATTGTAGTTCAAAAAGAACCATTTGAAGGATTTCTTGCACAGCTTTATATCCCTTGTGGCCCCGAAAAAGTAGATACGCTTCTTAGCGCCTCTCATCAGCTTATTCAGAATTTAAAAGAAAATGGCTGCAGTAAAAAAGATTTAAATAAAGTTAAGCAATTATGGAAGGAGCAACAAAAAATAAATTTAAAAGAAAATGGATTTTGGCTATCTAGGTTGAATAGTATCTATTGGGGCGATTTAACTACAAAACAGTTTTTAGATTATGAAAAACGAGTTGATGCATTAACTGTAAAAGATATTCAAGATGTGGCTCGCCTTATTTTTGATGAAAAGAATAAATTCACAGGTATACTACTCCCAGAATAAGCACCATGAACTTAGTAGCTATTGATATCGGCTCCAACGCCATTCGGTTCCAATTCTCTACTGCTTCGACGTATAAAAAAGCAGTTGTGGTTAAAAAAGTAGAGTATATTCGTTTTCCGTTACGTTTAGGACATGATGTATTCCAAAAACAACGCATCAGTAAAAAAAATGAAAAGAAGTTTTTAAAACTATTGAAAGCATTTAAGCTTCTGATTCAATTGTACGAAGCAGATCACGTTATGATTTGTGCAACTTCTGCTATGCGTGAAGCCAACAATGGAAAAATATTAGCTAAAAAAATAAAAAAAGAATTAGGTCTTTCTATTGAAATTATAGATGGCGATCGTGAAGCCGACCTCATTAGCCGATCCATTTATCACTTAGTTGACCAGCGCACATACTTACATATTGATGTAGGCGGTGGTAGTACTGAGTTAAATATTTATTATAAAAGAAAAAAAATAAAAACATGTTCATTTAAATTAGGTGCTGTTCGCCGGCTTGAGAAAAAAGACTCTCCTGAAGTTTGGGATGAGATGCAAGAGTGGGTGAAAACATATACTCAAGTATATAAAGGAGATATCATTTTTATTGCAACTGGGGGCAATATCAGTAAAGTTAAAGAACTGGCTAAACGCAAGAATGAATCTGCTATTACAGTAAATGATCTTAGCTCTATTTATAAAAAACTACTCGACTATTCTTTTGATGAGCGTGTGAATATTTTAAAATTGAATGAAGACCGAGCAGATGTTATTTTGCCTGCTACTGAAATATACCTTTCTGTTATGAAATGGGCGAAGGCCTCTCAAATGATTATCCCAGATGCTGGATTAAAAGATGGCATGATTCACTATTTATATGAAAAAAATAAATAGGAGCGATTCGTCAATCACTCCTATTATAATAGTGCTCGTCTATTGTTTTAATTAATTATTTATAACAATTCGTTTCTGATAGGTTTTATCTCCATTAGAAACAAACAATGTATACACTCCCGATTGACAAGAAGAAACATTAATTTCATTACTACTGGATTGATTTGCTAGATCATTTTCCAAAATAATTTCTCCATAGCTATTCACTAATCGATAGCGTATATTAGATTTATACTCTTGAGGTATTTGTAATTTGATAATACCTCCACTCATTGGATTAGGAAATATAGTAAACTCCGCTATCTTTTCAGACTCTATAATGCCCTCTGAAGAAAATGCAAGAGGAAATAATAAAGGATCTTCTAATCGTTCTCTGAAAAGGTAATAGTAGCTAGGTACTGTGGCTGATTTACAGGCTAAACCACCACAAGGTCTTGAATACAAATTATAAAGTGTATTCGAAAATCCCATAAAAAAGATATTATTCATATCTGTAAATGAAATGTTTTCTCGCAATACATAAAAATTTCCGTAATACCATTTCTGATCTAGATCTTTTGAATCTTTATTAATATAATAAGTATATGGAAGGCTCCCTACATTAGGAACACGTTGTCCTACTGTTTGGCTTCTGATAGTCGCATAAATCAGATTTACATCTGGATATTTAGGAATAACAATACCTCTATTTCGTAAAGCTATATCATAACTTCCTCCTTCTAGTTGAGGTGAAGCTGATATTGTCCAGTTAAATACAGATAATGCATTAATTTTTTCACCTCCATCATCTTCAAAATCAACAGGAATAGGAAAATAATCATATGTTTTTCCATCTTCAAAAAATATATCTTTATATACAACAGATATATAGCCACCCTGTTGAGGTGGTGTACGAACAGTCACACGCAAAGTCCGGTCTGCGTGTTGCAAAGAATAGTGATATCGAATTGTTGTACTCCCCCTTCGAACAGAATCAGCTATAACAAAGTAAAAGGGAATATCTGTTATTTTACTTATATAGGTTGATAAATCCTCAGAAAGGTCCTCTAAAAATAATGGCCGAGGCTCTGCTTTAATATATCTAGTCAAATTTCCATTATGTACTCCTGTAGTTTGCTCAGCATACATAAACCCTGAATTGCTATTAGATACCCCTATCTTTAACTCATGACTACCTAAATCAAGATTACGAAATAAGAATACTGTATCTTTCACCAAAATATTATCTGTAAGTATTGGTCCTTCTTGAATACTAAAACCACAATCTTTGCTACTTGCTACCTGTAATGACGCAAATGTAGTATAAGCATTCCCTCCTATCTTCTGGTTTTTTCCTAGAAACACAACCCAACTTTTACCAGCCTCAAAGTTACCATCATTATAAAAACCATAGCCATACTCATCTGCTGAAAAAAGACGAAGAAACTTATAGCTACTTCCCGTTTTCGTATCTTTTACATCAAATGTATTTCCTTTATTAATGCGAAGACTTAATAGATTTATAGTATTGCCAATTACTACTCCATTGGGACGCAATGTTACAGAAGTAGTAGGAAGACCAACAACCATATGAGGTAATGCCATACCATGAGGAGTAAAATAAAATGTTTGTGGGCCTTTAGTAAACAATCCTCCAAATGAGACTGTACCTCCTGTAATGCTGCGAACAGCAGCTTTAACTTCAAAATCACTCATGATGGTAGAAGCATTATGAATACAAATATTACCACTTGTCATTTTAAAGACAGACTCTAAATTTATCTTAAATGTTTCAGTAGAAGGTTTAATCATTCCAACTACCATTATACCTCCATCCATAGTAAATTTTGTAGTAGAAGACAGATCACTATTTTTAAATACGCCAGGTGTAAACAACACCCCATCTGTAATAGTAATTTCTGATGTACTGCCTTGGTAAAATAATCCATACCCTGTAGATACATTTCTCATCAAGCCATGTGAAACACTTATCGTTCCTCCATTCACTCGAAGTGTTCCTCTTAAATAGGTAATATTATTTACTGGTATCTTCACTGTCCCATGAATAGCCTCAATAACGACATCAGCTGGTATAGTCATAGGATCATTCAGTGTTTTCCCTGGATCATAAATATTTCCTAACTCTTCCCAACTAGTATGTGTAAGCGTTCCTTTTATTAATTCAACAGATGTATGACCAACTATTACTGAACCTTCTGTTAAAGCTTTCGAAAAAGCTGGATCTTCTATTTCGACGATAGCTTCTTTTTTATCTTTAGCTAAAGTAATATAGGCCAAATCCCACTTCCCTCCTGAATTAACTATTTTACTAGAAGATGGCCCATTAAATAAAATTCTCACATAATCATTATTATCCTTTTTGAATTGGCAATACGATTTATTATAAAAGTTTCTTCCAATGGCAAGAGTATGTTGTCTGACAAAATTTCCAGTATATTCTATGCGTGCTCTTGAGTTAACTTCAATATCTTCTGTTACTGATAATGTAGAGCTAAGACTATTTCCAAAATTAAGAATTCCAGAAACACCATCACCAACGGTAAGATTCTTACAGCTTTCATTAGCCCTTACAACCGTTATTGTAGCGCCATCACAAATAATGGCTATATCATTAGCTGTTGGATATTTTGGAGCGGGGCCATTATTAATGGTACTTCCACAGGTGCCTGTCACCCAAGCATTAGGATCATTCCAGTTACCGGTGCCTTTTTTAGCATAATATGTTGCAGCTGATACGTTTGATAATGTGGACAAAAATAGAACTCCTATTATTAACCACTTGTTCTTTAGTACATGTAAAGATGATATCATATAACTTCTGATTAATAGTTTAGTTAATTAAGATGCAAATTTACAAAAAACAAATCAAAGTATAACTAAAATAGCGTACATTTTTTATTTATTTGATAAATTAGAAACTTATAGGCCTAATATAAAAATAGGAGCGATAATTAATCGCTCCTATTTGTTTATACGTTTTTTGATTTTTTTATTAAAATTAGTTTATAATTAATTGCTTTAAATAGGTTTTATCACCACTCAAAACAAAAAGTGTATATATGCCTTTTTTAAGCGAAGATACATTAATTATTTCAGTATGTTTATTCTCTGTTTTATCATATTCAGGATAAATATAATTTTCAGATAATGTATTACCATAAATATCTATAATACGATAGTATGTGGTAGTACTTCTAGACGCTATAGCAGGAATAGAAATTTTCACATCATCTCCCATAGATGGATTAGGAGATATAGTTAATTCTGACTCTCCTTCCTTTTTTAGCATATGGCTTGAACTTGTTCCACTAGCCGTTAAAAATTTGGGAGACAAAAGAAGATTTTGTCTAGATACTGTAACATAATGCGGAATTATTAGTGTTCCAAATCCACAAAGACCACATGGAGGGTCAAATGCTTTTTTATAAACATCTGAGAATCCCAAATGAAACCGTTGATTAAGGTCTGCAAAAGAAAGTCCTTTTCTTGCTGCATAAAACTTGCCATAGTACCAAATTTGATCAGGCTTATTCTCATTAGCAATGTAAGGATAGATAGGCCCGCGAGCAAATTTACCCCAATCTACTTCTCCTACCAGCCGATCTTTTAGCACAACATATGTATTTATAAATCCATATTTTGGAACAGCTATGCTGCTATTGCGCAGAGCAAGTGAGTAAGTACCTCCATCAAGTCCTGGCTCAGCAGATATAGTCCAATTAAATACAGAGGCTCCTGTGATGTCATCACTTCCTCCTGTGGCAAATATTTCCTTAAGCGTGACATTTAGCGGATATGTACCATAGGTTTTATGTATATCACCATCTAAAATTTCTGTAAGCTCTTCACTATATACAACAGAAATATAGCCTCCTTTCTGAGGACGTTGTGTAATTCCAATGCGCAACGTACAGTCTGTATGATCAAGGGATTTAGTAGGTACTCTTATACGTCCTATATTCACAGTGTTGAATGTGTCAATAGATACAAAATAAAATGGTACATCTGTTATTTTACCCATATAGCTTGCAAGTGATTCTTTCTCAAAGTCTTGAAAGAACAAAGGTTGAATCTCTGATCTAACATATCTGGTTAATTTCCCGTCATAAACACCCGTATTTGGCTCAGCATACATAAATCCTGAACGTTTATCTGATACTCCTATTTTGAGCTCCTGCTTATTTAGATTCAAATTACGAGATAATAGCACCGTATCTTGAACTAAAACGGGTATTTCAAGGATGACATGTTGAGATACTGATTTATTAAAGAGTGTACTTACTTCTAATGAAGAAAATATCGTATTAGTAGGAGTGCCCAATGCTACATAGCCACCTATACGTTGTGTTGCACGTCGAAAAGCCGTCAGGCTCGAATTAATAGGAAAAGCACCATGAAAAACAATCCAGCTTTGACGAGCTTCAAACTTACCAAGATTATAGAAGCCATAGCCTCTATCATTGGCTAACATAACATGAAGATGATTATGATCGCTACCTGTTTTAAAATCTCTGGTATCAAAAGTAGCATTTGATTTAATAGTCAGACTTAATAAAAATATATTATTGTCAAACGTTGATGAATATGGCCGTAGGGTAGATAGCTTTTCTACTACAACATGAGGTAGAGATCGTAAATATGATGGATATGGTTTAAAGCGGAATTCGTTTGGAATAGCATTACGCTCATTACCAAATATCAACTCGATATCTGGTACTAAGCCATAATCTAAAGTTGTGGCCACATTATAATCAGCCATTTCTTCAACAGAGGAATGTGTAAATGTTGAACTTTGATTAATAGTAATTTTACCATTCATGGGACTGAATTGAGAATCACGTGTTATTTTAAATGTTTCAACAGTGGGCTTCACAATAGCCACATCAACAATACCATCATTTATTGCAAAGTTAACAACAGAAGTTGATTCACTATTTTTAAATGCACCAGGAATAGATAATACGCCCTTATTTTGAACAAGTATAACCGCTTTTGTTCCACGGTAAAATAAACCATGCGAAGTAGTGTCATTTTTTAATAAACCTGTCGAAATATTTAGTATCCCTCCATTGACAATAATACTCCCTTCCAAATAGGTAGTATTATTAGATATAATGCTTACTTGTCCATGATATACTTGAAATGACACCTTAGGTGATATCACATAGGGATCATTCACTGTTTGACCTGCTTGGTAGACATTGCTTAATTTTTCTGATGCGCTATGTCTGAATACTCCTCTATTTAAGTCTAATGATGAATGGTTCACAAGCACAGAGCCTTCTGTCAATGCTTTAGAAAATGCTGTATCTTGAATATCTACAAGAAAATCAGACTTGTTTTTATTCATACTCATATACCCTAACTCATAACTTCCCCCTAGCTGCATTACCTTACTATTAGTGCTTCCTGTGAATGACAAGAGTACATAGTCATCTCCATCATTACGTAAGTCCAACTGACCTTCATTGAGAAGATCACCATCTATAAACAGATTATGTTTTAAAGACTTGTTCCCGCTGTATTCAATAAGACCGGCTTTTTTTAATACTAAGTCTCCACCTTGTACATACAATGAAGAAACAAAAGCATCTGAATAAATCAGTGAGCCATCCAGTATATTCAGTTGAGCACATGTGACAAAATTTTCTACTTGTATTTTATTACCTCCACAAATAATAGCTGTATCGCCTGTTCCGGGAAAAGTGCCTGAGTTGGTAGTACTTGTACAGTTGTCTGTTACCCAGGACGATGAATTATCCCAAAGAGCTAATCCTGTTTTTTTAGCTGCGTAATATGTTTTAGCTGATAGGTTTGATAGAGTGGTCAAAAATAGAATCCCTATTATTAACCACTTGTTTTTTAGTACATGGAAAGATGGCATCATATAGTTTTTTGCTTAAGAGTTTAGTCAATTAAGATACAAATTTATAAAAACAAATGAATATATTCTATCTCATGTCATTAAAATAGCGTAAATTTGCAGTTTATTCATAAATAAATACAACCATGACTTTTGACGAATTACCTATTTCTGAACCTGTTAAACAGGCTGTTTCAGAAATGGGATTTACAACCCCTTCTCCTATTCAAGCCCAAGCGATACCTCTGATCCTCAAAGGAAAAGATGTCATTGGTTTAGCCCAGACGGGAACCGGAAAAACAGCTGCTTTTGGAATTCCTATTATAGATCTTGTTGACTCAACACAAAAATATACTCAAGCTATTGTACTTTGCCCTACACGAGAGCTTGCTCTGCAAGTGATGGGTGAATGTAAAAAACTAGCTAAACATAAAAAAGATATTCATTTTTTAGCTGTTTATGGCGGAGAGTCGATCGATAAACAAATCCGTGCTTTAAAAAGAGGTGTTCATGTTATTATAGGTACACCAGGACGTGTTATTGATCACTTAGACAGACGAACGCTGAAATTAGATCAAGTTAATATGGTCGTCTTAGATGAGGCTGATGAAATGCTTAATATGGGATTTCGTGAAGATATTGAATTGATTTTAGAAAAAGTACCGGAGAAAAGGCAAACTATTCTTTTTTCTGCTACAATGTCCAAAACAATCATGGAGCTCACTAAAAAATATCAAACTCATCCTGAGTTAGTAAAAGTAACTAAAACTGAACTTACTGTCTCTACCATTGAGCAATATTATTTTGAAGTTCCTAATCAATCTAAGATAGAAGCTATGTGTCGACTGATTGATGTCTATCAATTAAAGTTGATGCTTGTATTTTGCAATACCAAAAGGCGTGTTGATGAGGTTGTAGAACAATTATCGTTTAGAGGCTATAGCGTAGAGGGGTTGCATGGAGATATGCGTCAAATGCAACGCAACAGTGTAATGGCTAAATTTCGAGGAGGCACTGTGAATATTTTAGTAGCTACCGATGTAGCTGCACGTGGTATTGACGTCGATAATGTAGAAGCTGTTTTTAATTTAGATATACCTCAAGATAATGAATACTACGTTCATCGCATTGGAAGAACAGGCCGCGCTGGGAAATCAGGCAAAGCTTTTACATTTGTATCTGGACGAAATGATTATGAAGGATTAAAGCAATTGCAAAATTATACCAAAGTAAAGATTACTAAAGGCACACTTCCTTCTTCAAAAGATGCATTTAAACTTAAAATAGAAAAGTTTAAAGAAAATGTGAAACATCTTTTAGATTCTAATGTTAGCTTATCAGATCTGTTTTTAGAAGCAGCTGGTGATCTACAACAAAGTGGCTATTCTGCAGATATGCTTATTGCTCATTTGTTGCAAATTCACTTAGGAAAGCCTACTGAAGACTCTGTACTTAATAATAAAGAAAAAAGCAAAGGAAGCCGTGAACGAGAATACAGAGACAGAGACCATGAAAATGGGTCTTCGAGTATGGTCAAACTTTTTATTAATATAGGTAAAAAGCATCGTATCGGTGCAGGAGATATATTAGGGGCTATTGCTGGAGAAGCAGGAATACCTGGAAGTAAAATAGGCCGTATCGAATTACAAGAAGATTTTTCTTATGTAGATATATCTAGTGACTGTGTAGATGATGTACTCGAATCAATGGGGACAGGTGTCATTAAAGGAAAAAAAGTAAAAATAGAAAAAGCCAAATCGAGGTATAAGAAATAATTAAATATTTATTGACTTTAAAAACAAAAGAGGCAACTTACTATTGCCTCTTTTATTTTTAATTATTAGCGATTAGCCATCACACTATTCTTACGACCATAAAAAAAGTAAATCAACAAGCCAGCTCCTAACCAAATGAATAAGCGCATCCAATTCTCTATTTCTAAGCTTAGCATCATACCCAAATTAAAAATAATCCCTAATAAAGCTACAACAGGTAAAAATGGAACTTTAAACGAACGATGCATTTGTGGATTTGTATAGCGCATTCGCCATACAGCAATACATACCATCACAAAAGCAAGTAATGTACCTATATTAACAAGTTTAGCAATCATATCAATTGGTGTAAACGATGCAACTATAGCTACAACGAATCCAGTTATAATGGTGCTTTTATAAGGGGTTTTAAACTTACTATGAACACTTGCAAAAATAGACTTTGGTAATAAACCATCTTTAGCCATAGCAAACAAAACACGCGATTGCCCTAACATCATAACTAATAAAACAGATGTAAGTCCAGCTACAGCTGCTATTGAAATAATCCACACCGCAAAATTCATTCCTTTGGCTCCGAAGGCTGCAGCCACTGGTGCAGTAATATCAATAGAAGTATACTTGACCATTCCAGTTAGCACTAATGAAACTAAAATATAGAGTGTTGTACAGACTAATAGAGAAATAATAATACCAAAAGGTACATCTTTACGTGGATTGATAGATTCACCTGCTTGGGTAGATACAGCATCAAATCCTATATAAGCAAAAAATACATAGGCTGCTCCTGAAATAATTCCTATCCACCCGTAAGACATCACACCTGCACTATTAGGTGCCCGGACAGGAATAAATGGATGCCAATTAGCTACATCTACATAGAAAAAACCAACAATAATGACAAATAAAACAGCTGCTAATTTAATAAATACCATTACTTTATTCATACTCGACGCTTCTCTAATGCCAATAACTAGAATAACTGTTATAGCCAAAACAATAAGAAAAGCGGGCAAATTAATTGCAAAATTAAATCCCAGTATATTTGGAATATTCAAACTAGAATAATGTGTATGTAAGGTTTCTAGATTACCAGATGCTGTAGCATCTTTAATTGTATAATGAGCTGTCGTTGGATCATTCATTAACCATAATGGGAAGTGTATGTTCACTAATCCAAGTAATTTTGCTAAATATCCAGACCATCCTACAGCTACGGTAGCTGCTCCCATGGCATATTCTAATATTAAGTCCCATCCTATAATCCATGCAAATAATTCTCCTACTGTCGCGTAAGAATAAGCATAGGCGGAACCTTCAACTGGAATAAGTGATGCAAACTCAGCATAACAAAGAGCTGCAAAAATACAGCCAAGACCTGCTATAACAAATGAAAGAGATAATGCAGGACCTGCATACTCTTTAGCAGCTAAACCTGTCATTACAAAAATACCTGCACCAATAATGGCACCAACACCGAGTGCAGCCAGTGACCATTTACCTAAAACACGATTTAGGCCACTCTTTTGCATATCACTTTCAAATAATGATATTGGTTTTTTTGCAAATAGTTGATTTTTCATTTTTTGCTTTTTTAAATATTAGTTTATCTGAACTTACTTTACTGAGGGTTTGATGAAGGTTGTTTAACCTTTATATTTTTCAATGCTTGAATAGCTTTTTGATTTGTTGGGTCTAAGTCTTTTACTTTTTGCCAATAGCTGATTGATGAGGTGGCATCTTTTTTTACATAAAAATAATACCCAAAATAGGAATATGCTTCTATTAACTCATTCTTATATTTTACTGGATCGCTAATTGCTTTTTCAATTACTTTTTCATAAGAACCTTTAGCAAGACCTTTTGTCGTTTCAGGATCTAAACTAGCACGACTTCTACCCTGCCATAAATAGCCTACTGGCATATCTGGTTGCAATGAAATAACCTTTGCAAATGCTGAATCAGATTTAGCATATTCTTTATTAAAATAGGTTGCTTTGCCCCAATTGTAATAGTCTTGAGAAACAATTTTAGATTTTCGCCCCATCACAAATTCATATTCTCGAACCGCATCAGAATATTGTTTTGCTTTATAATGACAGTCCGCTAAAAGTTGATGAAGTTCTACCATTTTGGTAGTATCTTTTGTTAAAGCTTTTCGAATACTAAAAACCGCTAATGAATCTTGATTGTTTTTAGATTGAAGCCTACCATAATACTCATAGTCTAATGATAAAATTTTAATAGAATCTACTTTACGGAAAAACTTAGTCATATAACTTAAACCTTCCGGATATTTTCCTGTTTCATATAAACAATATCCTAATAAACGCAATAAGATATAATTAGATGAGTCTATTTTTATACTTTCTGTTAACTCATTGACTGCATTTGCATAGTCTTTAGATAAATAAAGAAAAGAGGCATATCGTGCCCTGCTTTTATTTTTGATATTTGAAAGGTCTAAATATTTTTTATAAGCTTCTTTTGCTTTATCTAATTTCTTAAGTTGATAGTACAGTTCCCCTAAATCTTGATATACTGGAATATACGCTTCATCTACTTTAATAGCTTGAAGCATAGAGTTCAATGCTACTGTATAGTTTTTAGAACGAGTATAAACCTTTCCCACACGATGATAGGCTTTAGCTAAATTTTTATTTAGCTCAGATGCTTTTTCGTAGTTAGTTACTGCCAGACCACCGTTATTTTTAAGCAAATGAGCATCTCCTAAAAGTATGTAAGCATCTGTATTTGCTCGATCTAATAACAACGCTTTGTTAAGTAGCTCAATAGCTTTATCTGGATTTTTTTTATCTGCATCTAAATAAGACTCTGCTGCTATAATAAAGATTTGTGCATTTCTCCCTTTTCCTAATGCAAAAGCTTTTTCAAAACTGCTTAACGCCTCTGTCTCTATACCTTTTACGACTTGTACATATCCTTTGCCTGCATAACCTAGTGGGTCATTTACATTAACCTGTATACATTTATCAAACATTAGCAAAGCAGAATCATACTTCTGCATTTTAGAATAAGTATATCCTCTATAGAAAGTGCTTTTTATATCCTGTGGTACAGCAGGTGTTATTTTTTCAAATGTTTTTAAAGCTTTATCATATTGCTCATTGTCTAAAAATCGAAGTCCTTGTTCAATAGATTGTGTAAACCCATTCAATGAAACAGCTATTAAAATGGCGGCTATACTGGCTATCTTTTTCATATTGGTATTTTAATTATTTTCAATTATAGTTTATAAGTTGTTTTTATAATTCTTCTTGATTTAAATTAACTACTCGAATAGGCATAGTAGCTGGTAATAATCCGAGTTTTAATACAATACGCTGTCCCTTATCACTTGATACAAAAGCTATAAATCCACTCCCTAGACCCGTACGTGCCTCTCTACTAATCATATAGATATGACGCAGTAAAGGATATTTTTTTTCAGCTATATACGCTTGATAGGGTTGATAACATTCATTCTCTTTTTCAAAACCAAGCACATTTATCTTTTTAGAAAAATGCAACGATGTACTATCATCCTTATCACTGATCCAGCTGACTCCTATTATACCTACAGCATTTTTATTTTCTTCAACATGTTTAAGTACATCAAGATTAGTTTTAAGCGCAAAGAAATTTGAAGGAATAGTATCTCCTTTTAAAATACTATCTTTCACGAAGCGAAATGTACCAGAAGAAGCGTGATCAAACACAATGGTAATATTTCCAAGTTTGGATTTAGAATTAATGTTTTTCCATGATGGAATATGCCCTTTTAGAAGATCGGTTAATGTTTGATAAGATAAACACGTATCCTTATTAGCTTTATGAACAATCATGCCAATAGCATCTACTGCAACCTTAACTTGATGTGGGGCTATTTTCTGCTTTTCTAATAAAGCTTGTTCTTCATGTGAAAGCGTTCTAGTTACAATCGCTAATCGAACACTATCTTTAATAAGAAGGTCAATAGCTTCTTGTTCTGATACATAAAATACATTGATTTTAGCATTAGTATAAATATGTTCAAAAGTATGAACTTCAGATTCAAAAAGAAGTCTTAAGGATTCATCCACTGCTATAGAAATAGAGCCTGATGTTGGAGTATCATCGTTTGACTTTTCGCTTTTCTTTTTAGTGCATGTTAATAAAAAATAGAAGCACGTACTTACTGTTAGTAAAATAAAAAATCTTCTTTTAGCTATTTTCATTTTTCTTAATGTACATTTTATAAATTCGAATACTTCTATAAATTCCATATAAAATAAGAAGCAACCCTAGTAAGTTTTTTTGAGTGATAGAAAAACTAGAAACAGAAGGCAAAGTTAAAATATATATACCAACAATCCAATATAATAGCACCATTATAAAACTTGTGTATTTCAGAAATATATTAAACTTCATAATGGTGCTGGTTAATTTTTTCTTTTTATTGGTTAAGTTTAAATCGAATAGGCAAACTAAAGCGAACTACAACTGGATCCCCGTTCTGCTTTCCAGGCTTCCATGTGGGGAGCATTTGAATAACACGAATAGCCTCTGCATCACATTCTTTACTCAATCCTTTCATAATGCTAATATCTGAAACTTTTCCTTCTTTACTAATGATAAAGCTAATAAATACCGTACCTTCTATTCCCATACGGATAGCCTCTGCAGGATAGTTAATACATCTAGCAATATAGGCCATCAAGGCTTCTTGTCCTCCTGGAAACTGAGGCATTTGTTCAGCAAAAGTAACTGGCTCGGAGCTAACAATCTCTCCTATCTGTGGATTTTCTGAATATGTACTTTTATTTGTTTCTCCATTTGTATTTTCAGACCCTGTATTATTTTGTTCTATATTTTGAATAGAAGGAAGTGGATCTTTATCATCTATAACTTTCGAAGTGACCGTAGGTGCTACAAATTTGAGCATCTTTTGAGCAGGTAATTTGAGCTTAGATGCAGGAGGAATAATAATGATTTCTTTTTTAATAGATGGAGGTGATTTTAATATATGCCCCCCCAATGGTTTAGATGAAGAACCATAATTGATTTCATCTGAAGTTTTGAAGAAAGAAAAATAGAGAGCGCTCATAAAAAATACTATTGTACAACAAGCAGCGATTAAAATATAGCGCGCATAGGATTGACGCAATACATATGCCCCATAATATTTGTTTCTATTTTGAAATACAACATCATCCCAGGTGTTGTACTCTAATACAGATTGTTTCATAAACATACATCCATTGAGTTGATAAGCAAAAGTGCTTATTACCTATAAGATGAATGTATGTGGGATTTTTCATACGTTTTAACTAAGTTTTTATTGTAATTTAAAGCGTATAGGCAAACTAAAGCGAACTAATACTGGCATTCCATTTTGCTTACCTGGCTTCCAATCTGGAAGAGTACCGATAACACGAACTGCTTCTTCATCACAATCCTTGCTAATTCCCTTCATAACAGCAATATCACTTACCTTTCCTTCTTTATTGATTACAAAACTTATATATACCGTTCCTTCTATACCCATACGTCGAGCAGACTCAGGATATTTAATATTTTTAGCAATATATTTCATCAAAGCTTCTGATCCTCCCGGAAACTCAGGTGATTGTTCCACGAATGTATAAATTTGCTCTCCCCCTCCATCTCCTGCAGCATCTCCTGTATCTCCAAAATCAGGTGTTCCTTCTACATCATTAGAACCTGTAGTGTTATCCTTAATTTCTTCTTGAGTAGGAATAGTTTCTTCCTCTTGAACTTCTTGTTCTGTTACCTTAGGTGGTAAGAACTTAATGACCTTTTGAACAGGAGGAGGTAAATCCAACTTAGGTGGTGGTGGTGTATTCTGATCAATTGGAGGCGGTTGAGCTAAGTCATTATATTTAATTGATCGAGCTACTGGCTTATTTTCCTCTCCTTTGCCTTCAAAGAAGCTAAGAATCATAGGAAGCGCCATAAATAATAATGTTGCACTTATAGCAATAACCGAAGCGATAAGAACATAAGAGCTATAGATCTTTCGAATGATGTAAGCACCATATCGTTTATTCCTACTTTCAAATACAATATCTTCCCATTTATCGTACTCTAACGTGACGTCTTTCATAGGCTATTAGTTTAAATTTTTAATTAACTCTTTATCTGAAGGTGCAATATCTACCAATGCATAACGAGCAATATTACTTATATTCATTTCATCTAAAATATCAACCATGTTTTTATAAGTAGACGTTTCATCTGGCTTAATTAACACAATCATATCTCTGATTTCTGCATTTTTCTGAAGCAATATCTTACGCACACCATCTTTCGAAAAATTAGTAATCTCTACTTTAGGATTGGTGATTCCGATATACCAAAATATCTTATCATTTTTTCCTAAGACTAAATTGAGTACCTTTTTTTCATTAACTAACGGAGGCTTATCTTCTTTTTTAGGTTTTTCAGGCATGGTAATTTCCATGGTCTGAGGCTTATTAAATGTAGTGGTTAACATAAAAAACGTCAACAATAAAAAAGCCAAGTCTACCATTGGTGTCATATCTATTCGAGTAGACGCCTTTTTACTCCGGACTTTCCCCCCTTTATTTCCACCACCACCCTGTGCACTTATTTCTCCCATAATATTATGATCCTTTTTCTAAGTCTGTAATTAAATTAAATCGACTAATTCGATTTGCTTGTAGTGTATTAATGATCTTCTTCACAACAGGATAAGTTGCTTTTCGATCGCCTTTAATAGCAATTCGAACTTTAGGATTAGAAAGCCTAGCAAATACAATCCAATCGGCCAACTCATTATGAAGAGAATCAGCAGGTATACCAGGTTGTTTCACTGTTTTTCGACTTTCTGAATCCATGCTTAAATATTGCTTTAAGCTTCCCATAGGAACACCTATACTAGATAGTACTGAAAATGAATGGATTTCATCTGGAGTAAAGGAAACATTATATTTTTTGCCCATTTCATTAATAAGCCGTTCACGAGCATATTTTCCATCTAGGTTAAAGAATATGGTATTATTCTTGTCAACAGAGATCGTTAATATATCTATTTCTGGAAGTTTAATTTCAGAGATAGAAGAAGGCATATCTACAACTACGGGCTCTTCTGGCGCAAACTTAGTGGTTAGCATAAAAAATGTTACCAATAAGAAAGCCAAATCCACCATTGGTGTCATATCCAATGAAGGTGGTACACGATGTACTTTTACTTTTTTTGCCATAATAAACTTTATTGAAAAAGCTTAGTCTTTAGTAGCAGCAAAAGTTTGTACAATGCTATAGCCAGCCTCATCGATATTATATGTAAGGCTATCTATACGGTTTGTAAAATAGTTGTATAGAATAATAGCTAATGCAGAGGTACCAATACCCAAGGCTGTATTAATAAGCGCTTCAGAAATACCATTGGCTAGAGCGACGGCATCAGGTGCTCCTGCTGTAGCAAGTGCAGCAAACGCTTTGATCATACCCAAAACCGTTCCCAACAATCCCATTAGTGTAGCAATAGAAGCGATAGTTGCAATGATCACTAGATTTTTTTCTAGCATAGGCATCTCTAACTGTGTGGTTTCTTCGATATCTTTTTGGATAGCTACTATTTTATTGTCATGATCAAGAGACTGATTTTTCTCCATCTCTTTATATTTTAATAATCCGGCTTTAACTACGTTAGCAATAGATCCACGTTGACCATCGCATTCTTGAACAGCTTTATCTATATTTTGTTGAGATAAAAGATAGCGGATTGTACGAATAAAATTTTTGATATTTCCTTTCCCTTTAGCTTTTGCAATAATGAGTAATCGCTCAATCCCAAAAGTTAAAACCATTAATAATAGAGATATTAAAAGAGGTACAATAATTCCTCCTTTATATACAATCCCTAAATAATTACCAGGTAGCGGATGATTATTAGGATCTCCACCTTGAAAGTTATTAGGATTACCAAGTACTGCTTTGTAAATAACAAAAGACAGCAGAACTTCCAATGGTATAACAATGGCTGCAAATGTTGACTTTAAACTATCTAGTAAACTGTTCTTTTTCATGAGTTTTTAAGTATTTAAAATATTAATTAAAAAGTTTAACAAAATTTTATTTTTTTGGTATTTTAACAATGAATCATTTGTATACACACCTTGCTAACAAATACTCTTCTGCAAATATATGTATTTGCAGAAAATTATATAACACAAAGATAAAATCATTTTTCCTATTTTTAGTAGTATTTAGCCATTTTTTTGCTTCTTTTTAAAATCCAAAACAATTGGCGATCCTATGCAAATTGAAGAATAGGTTCCTATTAAAACACCTATTAACATGGCAAAGGAAAACCCTTTAATAGTTTCACCTCCAAATAAGAATAAAATAGCGATTACAAATATGGTAGTCATACCTGTAATTAATGTTCTACTTAACGTATCATTCAAAGCATGATTGATGACTTTACCTGTATCTTTTTCCGTAGAGTGTGATTGCAAAAATTCACGAATACGGTCAAATACAACCACCGAGTCATTAATGGAGTAACCAATGACTGTTAAAATAGCAGCTACAAATGCTTGATCTACTTCCAATGCAAATGGAACAACATCTTGTAATAATGTAAAAAATGCAATAACAATCAATACATCATGAATAAGACTGATAATACCGCCTAATGCAAATTGCCATTTTTTAAATCGAATTAAAATATATATAAACATTCCAATGAGAGCTATAATGATAGACCAAACAGCAGATGTTTTAGTATCGTTAGCAATTGTAGGTCCTACTTTAGAAGAACTTAAAACTTTAAAATTACTCTTAGTTTGAGATAACCCCTCTTTAAGTTTTGATTCAGCTTGCTTAACAGCATCATCAGAATCTTGATCTATGAGATAACTGGTTGTAACTTTTAGTTTATCAGCTGTTCCAAATGTTTTCACCTCAGGTGCTGATCCAAATGAATGTGCTAAACTTTGACGCACCTCTGATGATGACACAGGATGATCAAATTGAACAATATACGTTCGACCTCCTTTAAAATCAACGCCTAAGTTAAATCCTTTAATAGCTATAGAGATCAACCCTGCTATAATGATAAGTGAAGATCCTATATAATAGTATTTTCGTTTTCCAATAAAATCAATATTTGTTTTTCGGAGCAGATTCTTTGTCCTTTTATTAGAGAAGCTTATATTTTTTTCTTTTTTCAAGAAAAATTCAAAAATAATTCGAGTGATAAGAATGGCTGTAAAAAGGGAGCATAAAATACCTATGATTAATGTAACAGCAAACCCATAAATAAGTCCTGTACCAAAAATAAGTAGCACAACACCTGCTATGATGGTAGTAATGTTAGAATCCATAATAGCTGAAAAGGCATTTTTATACCCACTGCCGATAGCTGTTCGCAAACTTTTACCTTCTGCTAATTCTTCTTTGACACGCTCATTAATAAGTACGTTCGCATCTACAGCCATTCCAATCGTTAGTAAAATACCAGCTATTCCAGGAAGGGTTAATGCGGCCCCCAATGATGCTAATATTCCTAACAAAAAGAACACGTTAAATATAACAGCGATATTAGCAACTGCGCCCGCAGAACTGTAAATGATAAACATAAAAAGAATAACCATAATAAATCCTATCACTATAGAAACAAGTCCTTGTTGAACAGCTTCTTTTCCTAAAGAAGGGCCAACGATAGCTTCCTCTACAATATGAACTGGTGCTGGTAATTTTCCTGTTTTTAATACATTAACTAAGTCTTTAGACTCTTCAATACTGAAGTTGCCTGTAATAGTAGAAATACCATCAGGAATTTCACTTTGAACAACTGGAGCAGAATAAACATAATCATCTAAAACAATAGCTATACGCCGTCCAATATTATCTGCTGTGATTCTCTTCCATTGCTTAGCTCCTGCTGTATTCATTTGCATGAGTACAGCAAACCCTTTTCCTCTTGTGTCGATTTGTTGACTCGCATCATTGACAACATCTCCTGCTAAAGCAGGTTGCCCTTCTCGTCCTTGTTTCAAGAAATGTAATTCCATTAACCCTTCCTCCTTACCGTCCGATTTGATTGGTTTAACAGACCAAGCCAACTTTAAGTCTGGTGGAAGAATGCGTTTAACTTCTTCTAATCGGAATAGGCGTTGAATCTTAGCTGTATCTTTTAATTCATAAATCAAGCCATATGGTGATCGAATAAGCGTTAGCAATGAAGATGCTTTTGCATTAGTTGAATCAACAGCAGTAGAGTCTTTATTAATTTTTTTCTGTGTCAGCTGCTTCTCTAATGCATTTTCTGTAGAAGAGTTAGTAGATTTTAGAGTATCTGCAGAAACGTTTAGCTTACTTTTTTCAGTAGCCAATGTCAATTTTTCTTTTTCAAAAGCTATATCATTAACAGACTGCAATATAGGACCTATTTCTTTAGGATCCCATACTTCATAGAACTCTAATTTAGCCACGCCTTTTAATAGATTTCTAACTCTCTCTGGATCATCTACACCGGGCAGCTCAATTTGAATACGACTAGTCGCTTGAAGTCGTTGAATATTTGGTTGTACGACACCAAACTTATCAATACGGTTTCTTAATATATTGAATGAACGATCAATCGCATTATCTATTTCTGTACGTAAAAATTGCAATACCTCTTCATCTGATGTATTAAATTTAATTTTACCCCGTGTCATGCTATTGCTAAATAAGCGTGCTAAGGTAATATTAGGCTCTAATTGCTTATAGGAAGCATAGAATATCTTCACAAAATCTGTTTCTCCTTTTTGCTGGGCTTCTGTTGCTTTTTGTAAAGATGTAACAAAAGCAGGCTTGCTTGAATTGCCTCCAGCTAATACTTTAACAATCTCAGCAGGAGCTATTTCTAAGGTAATATGCATCCCCCCTTGTAAATCAAGACCTAAGTGAAGAGCAGATTCTTTAATTTCTTGATACGTATACTTTATCCCCAAAAAATTATAAACAGGCTCTTTCCAGATAGAATCTAAAAATTTTTGTTTTTGTGCAGAATGAAATACGCCATTTGCATCTGTTGCATAAGCAACAGCTTGCCTTTCTTTACGCTGTGTTAAATAGGTAAAAGATAAATAAAATAGACAAAGCACGCTAACGAGTATTGTAAAAAATATGATAAAACCTTTATTCTTCATAATGACTTATTTTTATTTGACTAAAAAAATGATATTTTAATAACTGTAAAAGGATAAAAATAGGTTCACCTATTATCATGGAGCTTTACTAGATAATACTACATCGTAGTGACTTAGATGAATTAATGGAACAAAAGATTGACTTATATTAAAACCAATGAATGGGTCTTTTATAAACGTATAATTTGCAGAGGATGTATCTGTTACAGCATTAATTTGAAATGAAGAGGAAAAAAATTGCGGTTTTTGAGGTTGACAAAGATCTAGTCGAACGTATTTTTGTTGGGAAGAATGATTTTCTGTTTTAGATTTTTTCTGAGTTGTAGTATGTGAAACAGATTTTGTTGAATAGAACGAATAAGACGCATGACTATATAAAAAGCCCCAGCCTATAAGCCATAAAATAAGTAAACATAATCGTATTTCTTTAGTACGGTTCACCCCTGTATCTCAACTAGGGTGCAAATAAGCATAAATTGAAAAACATTTGCAATGTTTTAGCTTAAAAAAATAAACGATTATTTTGCAGCACTTTCATTTGTCGAAATATTAATTCTATCCTATAAATAAGCAAAGAAGCAATAGTTGTAGCTAAAAAATGCCTAATTTTGGCATCTATTTTTTATATAAGCATGTTTGAAAATCTCAGTAATAAGCTGGAAAAAGCCTTTAAAACGCTGAAAGGCCAAGGACGGATTACAGAAATTAATATAGCCAGCACGATCAAAGAAATTCGTAAAGCGCTTCTTGAAGCCGATGTAAACTATAAAATTGCTAAAGAGGTCACTGATTCTATAAAAGAAAAAGCACTGGGTCGTCAAGTCCTTATTGCCGTATCACCTGGTCAACTGTTAACTAAAATTGTATATGAAGAATTGACCCTCCTGATGGGTGGGGAAAAATCAGATATTGTACTAAAAGGAGATCCTGCTGTTATATTGCTTTCAGGGTTGCAAGGATCTGGAAAAACGACCTTTTCAGGAAAGCTTGCTGCGTATTTAAAAAAACAAGGCCGGCAAGTTC
Source organism: uncultured Cytophagales bacterium (assembly GCA_964418605.1). GTDB lineage: Bacteria > Bacteroidota > Bacteroidia > Cytophagales > Cyclobacteriaceae > CAYQLY01. The sequence goes on along the minus strand of CAYQLY010000014.1, from coordinate 4,572 downwards.
TTTTAGTGGGCTGTGATGTGTATCGCCCCGCAGCAATGAATCAGTTGGAGGTACTCGCTCAACAGATCGATGTACCTATTTATCTAGAGAAAGAAAATAAAAATCCGATTGAGATTGCTCAGCATGCGATCAGCTATGCCAAGAAAAACAATCATAAAATTGTTATTGTGGATACAGCTGGCCGGTTAGCTGTAGATGAAGCGATGATGGAGGAAATTGCAAAGATTAAGCAAAGTATTCAACCTTCTGAAACCTTATTTGTGGTAGATGCCATGACTGGACAAGATGCTGTGAATACTGCTCAGGCTTTCCATGAGCGGATTAATTTTGATGGCGTTGTTCTAACTAAATTAGATGGTGATACACGCGGTGGAGCTGCGCTTTCAATTAAAGCTGTAGTTAATAAGCCTATTAAGTTCATTAGTACAGGCGAGAAAATGGATATGCTAGATCTGTTTTATCCTGATCGTATGGCTAATCGAATTTTGGGTATGGGGGATATTGTTAGTCTGGTAGAAAAAGCCCAAGAAACATTTAATGAAGAAGAAGCCAAACGGCTTCAGAAAAAATTACGAAAAAATCAATTTGATTTCAACGATTTCCTATCTCAAATTCAGCAAATCAAAAAAATGGGAAACATGAAAGATATCTTAAATATGATCCCTGGTATGAAAAAAATGGGTAATGCGGCTAATCAAATGGATGATAAAATGATTGGTTCTATTGAAGCTATTATTTATTCCATGACACAAAAAGAGCGCGAAAATCCAGATATCATTAATGGTACACGAAAAGCTAGAATAGCCAAAGGAAGTGGTACTTCCATCCAACAAGTCAATAACTTAATGAACCAGTTTGATCAAATGCGTAAAATGATCAAAAAAATGAATAAAGGGGGCATGCCTCAGTTAGATAACATGTTTAAGTAAAAAATTATCTCTTCAAAAATAAATACCCCATTTATTAATAAAACTTATTTTAGTGTATTTTTAGTATATTCAACATTAAAAGATTGTTGAATAAATGAATAAACACTCTATTTTACTTTTACTATCATCTCTCTTTTTTTCTATTGAGGGTTATACTCAATCAAACGTTACATCCTCCATCAAAGGGCAAATTATAGATAATCAACACAAAGCCATTGAATTGGCCACCATTTTTTTATTAGATAGAGATTCTTCATTTATTCAATCGACTAGCTCAGCGACAGATGGAGGTTTTATATTTATTAATCTCTTGCCAAACACCTATATTATTCAAATTTCTTTTTTAGGATATAAAAAAACACAGTCAAATCATTTCGTAACAGAAAATTTGGAAACGAAGAAGAACGAAATCGTAGTGGAAACTAAGTAAATGGTTATACTTTGATTTTTTTCAACACATTGGCCATGGTCTCTCCAATCAACGCTGGTGATTCAACCACATGAATGCCGCACTCGCGCATAATTTTCATTTTAGCGGCAGCTGTATCGTCCGACCCACCAACAATCGCACCCGCATGGCCCATACGTCGTCCCGCAGGAGCTGTTTGGCCAGCAATAAAGCCTACGACAGGTTTCTTATTGCCTTGTTCTTTAATCCAACGTGCAGCAACAGGTTCATAATTTCCTCCAATTTCTCCAATCATCACAATAGCTTCTGTTTCAGGATCATTCATTAATAGTTCAATAGCTTCTTTTGTAGGAGTTCCAATAATAGGATCACCTCCTATCCCAATTGCTGTCGAAATGCCTAATCCTGCTTTTACCAATTGATCAGCGGCTTCATAAGTCAATGTACCTGATTTAGATACAATGCCTACCTTTCCTTTTTTGAAAACAAAGCCAGGCATGATGCCTACTTTTGCTTCATCGGGAGTAATTACTCCAGGACAATTCGGTCCGATTAAGGTTAACTTTTTATCTTTAATATAGTTTTTCACCATCATCATATCCTTAATAGGTATTCCTTCGGTGATGGTAATAATCACTTTAATACCGCCATCCGCTGCTTCCATAATGGCATCAGCCGCAAAAGCAGGAGGCACAAAAATGATAGATACATCCGCTCCTGTTTTTTGAACCGCTTCGGCTACGGTATTGAACACAGGGCGATCTAGATGTGCGGTACCTCCTTTTCCTGGTGTAACCCCTCCTACAACATTCGTTCCATATTCAATCATTTGCTGAGCATGAAAGGTACCCTCTGATCCGGTAAATCCTTGTACAATAACTTTTGAATTCTTATTAACTAAAACACTCATGGATGTATACTTAAGTTTCTACAAAACTAATCGTTTTTGGGAGTTATACCAATAAAAAACTACTCTATACTTTTTGATTCTAAAAAGGGTTTCATAATTATCCAAAATAAGTTCTTAAATTTGAAGTTTTTATATCCTATTTTATGTCTGTGACCAAATATATTTTTGTAACCGGAGGTGTCACCTCTTCTTTGGGAAAAGGGATTATTTCTGCTTCGTTGGGTAAGCTTCTACAAGCACGAGGATTTGCGGTGACGATACAAAAATTCGATCCTTATTTAAATATTGATCCAGGCACATTAAACCCATATGAACATGGCGAATGTTTTGTAACCGATGATGGTGCAGAAACAGATTTAGACTTAGGACATTATGAACGTTTTTTAAATCTTCCTACTTCACAAGCTAATAATGTAACTACTGGAAAAATTTATAATACGGTTATTACGAATGAACGTAAAGGAGTGTATTTAGGGAAGACGGTTCAAGTTGTTCCACATATCACTGATGAGATTAAAAAGAATTTTTTTTACTTAGGTGAAACAGGAAAATACGATATTGTCATTACTGAAATTGGCGGATGCGTGGGCGATATTGAGTCGTTGCCATTTGTAGAAGCAGTACGTCAAGCCATCTGGGAGTTAGGAGAAAATAATGCTATTGTGATTCATCTCACGTTAATTCCTTATTTAAAATCAGCTGGTGAGTTAAAAACAAAACCTACTCAACATTCGGTAAAAACGTTATTAGAAGCAGGTATTCAACCCGATATATTAGTCTGTCGCGCAGAATATCCTGTTCCAATGGACATGCGAAAAAAATTAGCTCTTTTTTGTAATGTTAAATTTAATGATGTTATCGAAGCGGTAGATGCAGAGACCATTTACGATGTTCCTCTTTTGATGCGCAAAGAAAAGTTAGATGAGAAAGCATTAAAAAAATTAAAACTTCCTTTACGTCATGAACCTAATATTGAACAATGGAAAGATTTTTTGGGTAAACTAAAAAATCCAACGGGCGAAGTAAATATAGGATTAATTGGAAAATATGTCGAGCTGCAAGATGCTTATAAATCCATTGCTGAGTCGTTTACACATGCTGCTGCTGCAACTGAATGCAAAGTTAACCTTCGATGGATTCAATCAGAATCTATCAATGCTGAAAATTGTAGATCAGTTTTAAAAGGGCTAGATGGCATATTAGTTGCACCAGGTTTTGGAGAACGTGGAATTGAAGGAAAAATTCATGCAGTAAAATATGCACGAACAGAAAATATACCATTTTTTGGAATTTGTTTAGGTATGCAATGTGCTGTAATAGAATTTGCTCGAAACGTATTGCATTTAAAAGATGCCAATTCAACCGAAATGAATACGCATACAACTCACCCGGTGATAGACATGATGGAGTCACAAAAAAAAATAACTCTTAAAGGTGGGACGATGCGACTAGGTGCTTACGAGTGTATACTTAAAAAAGGAAGTAAAGCCGCCTCTATTTATGGTAAACAAAAAATAAGTGAACGTCATCGCCACCGCTACGAATTCAACAATAAGTATTTAAAACAATTTGAAGCGGCTGGGATGATTGCAAGCGGTACCAATCCAAAAAATAATTTGGTTGAAATGGTTGAATTCAAATCGAATGACTGGTTTATAGGTACCCAATTCCATCCTGAGCTCAAAAGTACAGTGGCTAAACCTCATCCTTTATTCGTAAGCTTTGTACATGCTTGTCTACAATACTCTAAAAAAGCAGGACGAAGTTCTTAATTTCTCTCATCCGCATTGAAGTTAAAAATCTTTCCTATTTTTGCAGCAATATTGTAGCGAGGTTAACTAATTATAGAGCGCATGGATCGTAATCAAATCATTGGATTGTTATTAATAGCAGGATTACTGCTTGTTTATATTGAATTTTTGGCTCCCAAAACTGCCAAAAAAGTAAACACTGAAAAAGAAACTGCTGCATCATCTCCAACTAGAACGCAACCTGATTCTTTAGTCACACAAAAGCAAAAAACAACATTAGGTGTTTTTGCACCAACAGCCGCTGAGGATAATCAAACGGAGGTGAGCTTGGAAAATGAAGATGTAAAAATTCTATTTTCTAGAAAAGGTGGTCTTATAAAATCAGTACTACTCAAAAAATATAAAACCTATGCTCAACAGCCTCTTTATATATTGGGTAAAGAAAATAAATTCAATGAATGGATACTCACAAAAGAAGGAAAAATAAATTTAGCTGATCTTTATTTTCATACATACGCAGCAAAAGAAACTGTAGGAAAAAATGAGAAAAAAGAGATTAGCTTTACTCTATCC
>CAYQLY010000013.1:0-63570 GCA_964418605.1 uncultured Cytophagales bacterium | reverse complement strand
CAATCTCACAGTGAGATTCAGTCGCTCGGCTTTGCTGAGTGTAATTTTACTCACTTGCGACACGCAAGCGAGTAAGAGAACTAGACTAATACGGCATAAAATCTACATTATTCTGATTTGCTCTATATTCTACTGAGTTATCAATCTTAAAAACACCTTCTTTATTACGTTGATAAGTATAACAAATAATCACAGTTTCTTTTTCAAATTGCAAAACCCATGTTCCCCATGTTTTATTTTTTTTAGAAAACATAGACCTGCCATTTGCTTTACCCGGCCTATATTGACAACTTATAATCTTGCCATACTCCATGAATCGTTTTTCATAAAACATTTTGTATACATTCAAACTATATCGTTCTTTATATTTATCAGAGGTGAAGTTAGTATAAGCCTCTTCGAACTTTTTATCATTAAGCATTTGAATATAAGGCCCAATAAGCTGTTCTTCAACTTCCTTTGTTATACTGGTTGTGATTTTAGCTTGCCAAATGAGCAAAATCACAGCCGCAATAAAAACTAAAATAGTTCCAATAATTGCCATATTACCCTTACTCATAAATATAAGAATAGTTTAATAAATTTAAGAAATACCCATTCTCTGGCCCGTGTCTCACGAACGAGCATTTTGCTGTTTCTAAAAGGTAGATGTTTCGCTACACTCAACAGGGGGACAAAAGTTTATTTTTTTACTAATTCTTTAAGAGCCAACCATTCATCACGCAGGCGAGCGGCTTCTATAAAATCTAAATCTTTAGCTGCTTTTTCCATTTTCTGCTGTGTTTCACGAATGAGTTTTTCCAACTGAGGCTTACTCATATAAGCTACAATAGGATCAGCAGCCACAGTAGCTTCCGATTCAATATAGTAAGACTTTGTCGTTTTCTTTGAGTCAGCTACTTTAGTTTGTTCCAAAATAGATTTCTTCGATTTACTAATTGATGTAGGTTTAATGCCATGTTTTTCATTATACTCCTGCTGAATCATCCGTCGTCGATTAGTTTCATCAATAGCCTGTTTCATAGAGCGGGTCATTTTATCAGCATACATAATTACTGTTCCATTCTCATTTCGAGCAGCACGTCCAATAATCTGGATCATCGAACGAGCATCACGCAAAAACCCTTCCTTATCTGCATCCATAATCGCCACCAAAGATACCTCCGGTAAATCCAACCCTTCACGTAAAAGATTAACTCCAACTAAAACATCAAATACACCCAATCGCAATTCACGCAAAATTTCAACCCGATCTAAGGGCTTTACCTCGGAATGAATATACCTACACTTGACTCCATTTTTATCTAAAAAATGAGAAAGCTCTTCAGCCATTCGCTTTGTTAATGTGGTTACAATCACACGCTCTTCATTAACCACACGCTGATTAATCTGATGCATCAAATCATCAATTTGATTTAATGTAGGTTTTACTTCAATAAGCGGATCAAGAAGTCCTGTCGGACGAATAATTTGCTCTATAACGACACCATCTGATTTTACTAATTCATAGTCAGAAGGTGTGGCACTCACGAATACAACCTGATGAAACAAAGATTCAAACTCATCAAAGGTAAGTGGTCGGTTATCTAATGCGGAAGGCAATCGAAATCCATATTCTACCAAGTTTGCTTTGCGAGAACGATCTCCACCCCACATCGCACGAACTTGAGGAATGGTCACATGACTTTCATCAATAACCAATAAATAATCATCGGGAAAATAATCCAATAAACAAAATGGTCTAGCTCCAGCAGCACGTTTATCAAAATAACGCGAATAATTTTCAATTCCAGAGCAATATCCTAATTCACGCATCATTTCTAAATCAAGCTCTGTTCGTTCTTTAATACGTTTAGCCTCTTCTACTCTATTTTCTCTTTCAAAAAACAAAATTTGCTTGACCAAGTCAGCCTGAATAGCATGAATAGCTTGATGCAATAAATCTTTACCAGTAACAAATAAATTAGCAGGAAAAATAGAAACAGCTTTTTCATCACTTATTTTTTTTCCGGATAATGGATCAATCCGTTGTATAGCCTCAATCTGATCTCCAAAAAAATAAATTCGAACAGCATAATCAGCATACGCTAAAAATATATCCACCGTGTCACCTTTTACACGAAATGTCCCTCTCTCAAATTCAACTTCTGTACGGCTATATAAAATAGAAACTAATGAAAAAAGAAAAGCATTCCTATTGATAGAATCTCCTTGCATGATATGAATGACACTTTTTTCAAATTCTTCAGGATTGCCAATACCATAAATACAAGAAACAGAAGCAACAACAATAACATCTCTTCTGCCCGTCATTAACGAAGATGTCGCACTTAACCGCAATTTTTCAATCTCCTCATTAATAGAAAGATCTTTTTCAATATATGTACCGGTAGTGGGAAGATACGCTTCAGGCTGATAATAATCATAGTAAGAAATAAAATACTCTACGGCATTAGTAGGAAAAAATTGCTTAAACTCTCCATAGAGCTGAGCTGCTAATGTTTTATTATGACTCAGGACTAATGTGGGCCGATTGGTCTGAGCGATGACATTGGCTATAGTAAATGTTTTACCAGAACCTGTAACTCCCAAAAGAGTCTGCGCAACATCATTGTGATTAATTCCTTTAACTAATTGCTGAATAGCCTGAGGTTGATCACCAGTAGGAATATAATTAGATATTAACTCAAAATTCATATATATTAAAAATCAACTATTTTATTACTTTTATAAAAATAAACTATTAAAAATGAATATATTTACACCTTTTTATGGCTGAAGATCAAGAAGAAAAAAAAGACGTCCAACCTGAGGATGAAATTAACATAAGAAGTGATGATGTACAAGAAATCATCAGCCACATTCCACATTGGTTGGTGCGATCAGGCATTAGCTTAATCTTCGGTATATTCGCTGCTGTCCTCATCATGAGTTGGTTTATCCAATATCCTGATACAATCAAAGCATCTGTCATCATTACTACAGAACCACCTCCAGAAAAATGTGTTGCACGCATTGCTGGAAATATACAATTTTTAATTAAGAATGGAGATACTGTAGCAAAAAACACACCACTCGCTTACATTCGATCTGCTGCACAATTGTCAGATATACTTCTTGTAGAAAAAATAGTTCAAAAATTTTCTGAAACTATAGTACAAGAAGATAGTTTAAAAAAATACGCCGAGCATATAAATTTTTTACTCCAAGTAGGCGATTTGCAAAATGACTATGCAACATTCAATAAATCCATGCATGACTTATTATTGTTTTATAGCCTAGGATTTCAAAAAAAACAAATAGCAGAACTCTACAAACAAATTAATGAGTATGAGAAACTTAATTCTAAGTTAACTACTCAAAAAAAATTTACTACTAGAGAAGTTGCTATCATTCAAAAAAAATTCCATATTGACTCTACACTATTAAACAAAAAAGCTATTTCCTCGATAGAGCTAGATCAATCAGAAATTATATTCTTGCAAAAGAAAAGGGAATTAGAAAATGCGGATATATCTATTATAAATAATACTATTCAAATAGCAAGTTTACAAGCAAAAATACATGAGCTAGAATCAGATAATACGAGACAAGAAAATCAATTAATACTAACTCTAGAAAATGCAGTAAAAAACCTTCAAAGCAATTTAAAACGCTGGAAAGAAACCTACTTATTTGAATCATCATTAAATGGAAGAGTAACTTTTCTAAAATTTTGGAGTAATAACCAATTCGTAAATACAGGCGAAGAAGTACTTTCTGTTATTCCATATTCTACCAATTTGATAGGAAAAGTAGAAGTCCCTTTAATAGGATCAGGAAAAATAAAAAAAGGACAACGGGTAAATATTCGATTAGATAATTATCCTTATGATCAGTTTGGAATGCTAGAAGGACGCATTAAAAACATATCTGAAATACCAAGCAATAACCTATACATTATAGATATCTCTCTTCCTCATGGATTAAAGACATCTTATAAAAAGGAATTGGAATTTAAACAACAAATGCATGGAAATACTGAAATTATTACAGAGGATTTACGATTAATCCAACGCGTATTTTATCAGTTTAGAGCACTTTGGAAAAAGTACGGGTCATCCGATAAGAAAGATTAAAATTCTGCCAAAATAGTTTCGCCTCCTTTTACTTTTTGATTTAACTGAACTTTAATAACTGCGTCTAATGGCAGAAAAACATCCACTCGTGAGCCAAATTTAATAAAACCAAATTCAGAACCCTGCTCAGCAATAGAGCCTTCATGCACATACCATCGTATACGCCTAGCTACCAAACCAGCAATTTGCCTTACTAAAACAGATGCACCATTTGAATGATGTTGCACAACCATTGTGGTGCGTTCATTTTCTGTACTAGATTTAGGGTGCCACGCAACTAAATATTTACCAGGATGATAATTAAAATAAACCACCTTTCCGGAAATAGGAAACCGATTGACATGTACATTAAAAGGAGACATAAAAATAGAAAGCTGCCTTCGCTTACCTTGAAAATACTCCGACTCAACAACCTCTTCAATAACAACAACTTTTCCATCTGCAGGAGATATAACTAATCGATCATTTGGAACTACAACTCTAGTAGGATTTCTAAAAAATTGCAATAAGAATAAACAGAGCACCCCACTTCCTATAGTTAGAAATAAAGAAAAAGCGAGAGAAAAAAGAAGGAATGAAATTCCAGTAAGAAAAATAAAAGATAATAATGCGTACCTTAAAGGTATTTTACCTTCACGATGTATGGCCATAGTTACTTATTTTAAAAACAATGAAAAAAAATTTAAAATGCGGATTTTAAAATCCACCTCTATATTTATATGTTTTAGCTACTTTGTCAATAGCAACAATATACGCAGCTATTCGCAAGGATACTTTATATTGAATAGATGCATTGTATACTTTTTCAAAAGCCTCTTTAAGAATAACTTCACAACGGTGATTCACTTCTTGCTCAGTCCATTTATAACCCATTCTATTTTGAACCCATTCAAAATAAGAAACAGTCACACCACCTGCATTAGCTAAAATATCAGGTACCGCAATAATTCCTTTTTGTTGAAGAATAGCATCTGCATTAGCAGAGGTAGGACCATTAGCTCCTTCTACTATAAGTTTAGCTTGAATCTTAGCTGCATTATCAGCTGTAATTACGTCTTCCTTAGCCGCAGGCACCAGTATATCTACTTTTGATGTAAGTACATCATCATTGGATATATGTTCAGCATTTTTATATCCTTCCAATGAACCCTTATGAGCATCTCTATATTTAATGGCATCTTCCACATCTATACCCTTATCATTCCAATACGCACCCGACACATCACTAATACCTAATATCTTTATTCCATTTTGCTTCAATAAAAGAGCAGCATAAGATCCAACATTTCCAAACCCTTGCACAGCACATGTAGCAGAATGAGGAGCAATCCCCAATTTATTCATTGCCGCCAAAGCATTAACCATTACACCCCTTCCTGTCGCCTCAACTCTTCCTAATGAACCACCCAATACTAATGGTTTACCTGTTACCACAGCATTAATAGTCATACCATTTGCCCTGGAAAATTCATCCATTAACCAAGCCATTTCACGTTGACTAGTTCCCATATCTGGAGCTGGAATATCACGATCAGGACCAAAAACATCTAACATAGCCACCGTGTACGCTCTTACTAAGCGCTCAATCTCACCTAAAGACATGGTTCTAGGATCACACTTAACGCCACCTTTAGCTCCACCATATGGGATATCTACTACAGCACATTTCCAAGTCATCCATGCTGCAAGTGCTTTTACCTCATCCAGATGAACACCCATGTCAAATCGTATACCTCCTTTTCCAGGGCCCAATATTTTAGAGTGAATAACACGATATCCCTCGAAAACTTTCACTTTCCCATTATCCATAATAATGGGTAAAGAAACAACAATTTGCTTATCTGGATTAATTAATACATGGTAAGTTTCCTCATCTAAGCCTAATATCTTTGCCGCTAAATTAAAGCGAGAGATCATTGATTCAAATGGGTTTTCTTTATCCTGAATAGGAGCAGGTTCTATATATGCCATAACGCTAATTTTATAACCGTTATTTATAAAACCAAAATTAGTTTTTTTTAGCGAAAGAAAAGTAGAAAAGCAAGAACAAAAGGTACAGCTAACAAAAAAGCATCAAAACGATCTAAAAAACCTCCATGACCAGGTATCAATGTTCCAGAATCTTTAACCTGTAAATTCCTCTTAAACATAGATTCAACCAAATCCCCATAGGTACCAACTACCGTAATAATAATAGCTATAACAAACCATTTCCATTGTGAGATATCTTTAAAATAAAAAGAAATTAAAAGAGAAACCAAGAGCGCTAATATAAATCCTCCAACAAACCCCTCCCAGGTTTTGCCAGGAGATATGCGCTCAAATAATTTATGTTTCCCCCATTTTTTCCCTACTAAATACGCACCTGTATCATTAGCCCATATCAAAAAAAGAATACCCATCACCATTTGAAAGCTATAACCATAATTTTGAAAAGCAATGAGATGTAACATCGAAAAAGGCAAGACAACATACATCAACCCCATCCATGCCCATGCAAGAGATGCAAGAGAAGAAGAAGGTAAACGATAAAGCTGAATAGGTAATAAAATAAATGGCAGTATAAGGATAAGCACATAGGCTTCAACTGGAAGGTATTTTTTCTGTATTAAAAAAAAGACAGTATAAATAGCTATTCCCTGCACTAAAGCAAGAATAGAAATTTGCACACCGGATTTAGTAAGCAAAGTATAAAATTCATGTAAAGAAAAAAACATAATAAATAAGAATACAAAAAAATACAACCATTCATTCCAATAAACAGCATTAAGTATAAGAGCTATTCCTACTACACCCGTAATAACCCGTTTTTGAAAATTCGAAAGTTTGTAAAAAAATGACATACCAGTAAAGATAAAAAAAGAATGCTGTATTGTTAAAATACAGCATTCTTTTCAAAAAAAAATTAGTATTTATTCTATTCTTTAGTCGCCTTCACTATCTTATTTAAGAAACTAGAATTAACTTCCACAAAGTAGAGGCCAGTTGATAAACCCTTACCCAAGAATACAGAACTAACTACCGCAGAATTATCTTCGTATTTAGCTATTTCTATACCCATCTGGTTAAGTAAGCGAAGGGTAACCATCTCTTTAGAAGGATTTGAAAGTGTTACATTGATACCTTGATCACTGAAAGGAACAGGATAAACACCTAACAACAATTGACCACCCTCCATATAAAGAGATGCAACTGCGCTGTAATTATAACCAGCGTCTTCTACAAATTTCACACGGTAGTAAACAACCGATGCCATGATATTGGATGTGTTGAGATCCATAAAGCTATACTGTAAATCACCAGTAGAAACCATCTGACCAATCGGTTCGAATGACATGCCATCAATGCCTCGCTCTATGATATAAAATCCTTTTTTAGCAGATTCAACAGCCCATTTTACCTCTACATTTCCACCCTTAGGCAGAGCAGATATTGTCTTGAAATTAACAGGTAACAAATTAGCAACATCTGATAAAGTCAGAGCCGGCTTTGTAGTCTGATATAAATAATTTGTATAAGTATACACTCGTGGATCAGTTGCTGATATATCTTGAGTCATAGAACTTACTTGATACCATGTGGTATAAGTAGCATTTCCTCTATAAAGATGTATAGCCATTAAATTTTTTGCATTATCAAACGCAGATAAAAATTTTAACTTAAGGGTTGATTTCGTTACACCAGTATTAGAGGCTGTAAGCTTCCAACTCATATCTATACCTGAATTAGCTCCAACAGTTACGCGACCTGTTGGTCCAGATCTACGCTCTAATGAAACATTTCCTAAATCTCCACCCATTGGAAACTCTAAACCTAGAAAGTCTAAAGCACCTGCTCCAATGGCTCGTGTATTCATTCGAGCCGTACCCAAAATATATTTACCTGATACTTCTGTGGGATTACCAGCAGTCGTTTCAAAATAAACAGGTTGAGTTTCTGTATTTAAAATATTATTCAATGTTAATGTATTGTTAATTGTAACAGGATTGTTTAAGGTCACATATTGATTGACATCTGCATTATACAATGCAAACGTAGAAGCACCATTAACAAACTGTGCAGCACCCCCATTAAAATTAACCAAAGAGCCCGAATTGGCTGTAATCGTTCCATCATTGGTAAGATTACCAGCAATGTTAATTGTACCTGAATGAGCTAAACTACCACCCATTTGATTAACTAATGCTTGCTGAAGAGTAACTGTCGTTCCACTGGAAATAGTTACAGTAGCGCCATTACCAATAGTTATCTGTGGATAAGCTGTTCCTATACTCAACACGGCTATAAGAATTCCAAATACGTAGTTTTTAATAATCATATGAATACCGAGGTTAATTTTTTAACATAATTTAGCATTATATTTAACGGTTATGTTACAGTATAGTTTCATAATATGCTAAATATATATACAAATGTACTAAAAAATAACAAAATTATTGTCGTGAAAAATTACTATTTTTTATCTTCAATGTACCATTTTTTAAGCTAGCCGAATTGTTCATGGGTAAATTAAAAAGTTCCTTTTTCTGCCAAAGCTGTGGCCATTCTTCACCAAAATGGTTAGGAAAATGCCCTAATTGCAACAACTGGAACACATTTGTAGAAGAAATAATATCTTCCAAAACCAAAACTGACATTCCTTCCAGTAAAAACCACAAGCCTGTTTTACTAGAAGGCATTTCACTCATTCAAGAAAAAAGAATCGCAACTCAGCATGACGAATTAAATCGGGTGCTTGGTGGAGGAATTGTTCCAGGAGCAGTAATACTGATTGGTGGCGAGCCTGGTATTGGAAAGTCAACACTCATGCTACAGCTCGCTTTAGAACTAAAAGATCAAAAAGTCTTATACGTTTCAGGGGAGGAAAGTGAACAACAAATCAAAATTAGAGCCGAGCGCTTAGGTATTACATCAAGCAACTGCTTTATTCTAACAGAAGTAAATACCCAACATATTTTTAAACATATTGAAGAACTAGAACCTTCTCTTGTAATTATAGATTCTATTCAAACATTACATTCAGCATTTATCGAGTCAGCTGCGGGAAGTGTTTCTCAAGTGAGAGAATGCGCTGCTGAATTAATTAGATATGCTAAAGAGGCAAATACACCTGTTTTCTTAGTAGGGCATATTACTAAAGAGGGTACGTTGGCAGGGCCAAAAGTATTAGAACATATGGTGGATACTGTACTCCAATTTGAAGGGGATAGACATTTATCCTATCGTATTTTACGTACTTTAAAAAATAGATTCGGCTCTACATCTGAATTAGGAATTTACGAAATGACCATTCAAGGGTTAAAAGAAATAAAAAACCCATCCCAAATATTATTATCCCAGCGCGACGAACCAATGAGTGGTATTTCAATTGGAGCTAGCCTAGAAGGAACACGACCACTCTTAATTGAGGTTCAATCATTAGTAAGCCCAGCGAGCTACGGTACACCACAACGGAGTACAACAGGCTTTGATCCTAAACGATTGAATATGTTGCTGGCTGTATTAGAGAAAAGAGGCGATTATGCACTTCACAGTAAAGATGTTTTCCTAAATATTACCGGTGGACTTCGAATTGAAGACCCAGCTATTGATGCAGCTGTATGTATGTCTATCATTTCATCTTATAAAAACAAACCTATTCCTTTTCTTTCATGCTTTGCGGGCGAAGTAGGATTAGGCGGCGAAATTCGAGCAATCAATCGTATTGAAAATAGAATTGCAGAAGCAGAAAAACTAGGTTTCAAAGAAATTTATGTATCTAAATACAATAAAAAAAATATACATGTTTCTGATTGGAAAATTAAGATTCATTTAGTTACAAAAATAGAAGACATAGCCGCAAGTTTATTTTAAATAAAATTACATACCTATTTAATAAAGCTTTTTTTAGTTAAAAAGGCGATGATAATTTAAAAACACATGCATAATTCTTTAAAATTCGATAAATTTCTCAATAATCCTTAAATATTCCATTTTATTTATTTGATAAATACACTTTAGTTTGTTATTTTTGTGGCATAAAATTCTACTTTTAAAGAGACGCATTAAACTTTTTTGAATTATGAATAAAAAGATCATACCAGCATCAGAGATTCCAAGAGTGCTTAGAATCTTCCGCAACATGAGAGGCTTATCACAAGCTCAACTCGCTTCACGATTAGGTGTTGACACATCTACTCTGGCTAAATACGAAACAGGCGCTATCCAACTTACACATCAAAAGATTGAGGATATAGCTAAAGAACTTAACATAGAGGTATATGATATTCTCACCTTTACAGAGGATACGATATTAGGAAAAAATGATGGATTAAATACAGGTCAAAAGTTAGATCCTAAAATCGAAGAAGAGTTGATCGCCAAAAACAACGAAATCAAAATGCTTAACAAAATGGTTGTTTTGATGGAGGAAAAAGAAAACAAAGATCTAAAAAAAGGATTTCAACAGTTCTTATTAAATGAAACACAAATTGATTCAGAAAAATTTGATGATATGATGAAAAAAGTGAAACAGAATAATTACAAAGTACCTGTTACACTTAAAAAATCTTTCTTTCAAGTATTAGAATCTATTTCTAATTTAATGAAAAAATAACTTCTTCTTTTACTCAAATCATATAAAAGCAGAGCCGGTAGATTACCGGCTCTGCTTTTTTTTACAATATTTGTAATTCTATCTTTTATTTTTTATGATCGACAAGCTGGAATCCATTAAAAAGCGCTTTGAGGAAATAAGTCACATTATTATTCAGCCAGATGCTATGGCTGACATGAAAAAATTTGCTCAACTTAATAAAGAATATAAAGAACTTGAAAAGATAGTTATACGGTATAAAGAATATGCTGAAACGCTGCACAATATTGAAAATGCTAAAAAGCTTTTAGATCTTGAAAAAGATGAAGATTTTAGAAGCATTATTAAACAAGAATTAGAGGAATTACCACTAAAAAAAGAAAAATTAGAAGAAGAACTAAAGCAACTGTTAATTCCAAAAGATCCAAATGATGGCAAGAACAGCATTCTAGAAATACGAGCAGGCGCTGGTGGAGATGAAGCCTCCATATTTGCTGGTGATTTACACCGCATGTATCAGCGTTTTTCAGAAAAAAAAGGTTGGAAATTTGAAGTACTTGATTCTACAGTAGGAAGCTCAGGAGGGTATAAAGAAATCATCACACTTATATCGGGAGAAGATGTTTATGCCATCTTAAAATATGAATCCGGCGTTCACCGTGTACAACGTGTACCTGCGACAGAGACACAAGGCCGAATACATACTTCTGCTGCAAGCGTGGTTGTATTGCCTGAAATGGAAGATGTGGAAGTGGAACTAAACATGAATGATATTCGCAAAGATACATTTTGCTCATCAGGTCCTGGAGGACAATCTGTTAATACAACCTACTCAGCTATTCGACTAACGCATATTCCAACAGGAATTGTTGTTTCTTGTCAAGATGAAAAATCACAAATCAAAAACTATGAAAAAGCACTAAAAGTTTTACGTTCTAGATTATATGAATTAGAAATAGAAAAGCAAAACCAACAAATTGGTGCTCAACGTAAACTAATGGTAGGAAGTGGTGATCGATCAGACAAGATACGAACATACAACTACCCACAAGGACGTGTAACTGACCATCGAATTGGTTATACAGTTTATAACTTGCCTTCTGTTATAGATGGAAATATTGATGATTTTATTGAACAACTTCGTTTAGCTGATTATGCCGAACGACTAAAAGAACAATCCAACTAGTTATTTCTAAATTTGACTGATAAGTAGTAAATTTGATAACTGCAACAGAATTTAAATAAAGTATAAAAATACAACACAATATGAAAAAATGGATTATTGGCATAGGTTTAATAGTATTACTACTTATAATAGGCTACTATACATTCATCAGGCCTTACAACAAAATGGTAGAAAAAGAGGAATCAGTCTCGGCTCAATGGGCTCAAGTAGAAAACGTGTACCAACGACGACTAGATTTAATACCTAATTTAGTCAACACTGTCAAAGGATATGCTGATTTTGAAAAATCAACATTAACACAAGTTATTGAAGCGCGAGCAAAAGCAACAAGCATGCGATTGGATCCAAGCAAATTAGATGCCCAATCATTGAAAAATTTTGAACAAGCCCAAGGGCAACTCGGGTCAGCATTAGCACGACTAATGGTCATATCTGAAAATTATCCAGAATTAAAGGCAAATCAAAACTTCTTAGACTTACAAACACAACTTGAAGGGACTGAAAACAGAATTACACAAGAAAGAAAGAAGTTTAATGAAGTGGTTCAAGTTTATAATCGATACATACGCATATTCCCACAAAATATGATAGCAGGCATGTATGGGTTTGATCGAAAAGGTTATTTTGAATCAAAGCCAGGTTCTGAAAATGCACCAGAGGTAAAATTTTGATTTCACCATCGGATGAAACATTTTTTTAACGAAGAAGAAAAATTAGCTATTGTAGCCTCCATCAAAGAGGCAGAAAAAAAGACATCAGGAGAGATACGAGTACATATCGAGACAAGATGTAAAAAAAATCTTATAGCTCGTACTGTTGAGGTTTTTAAAAAACTTAATATTCATCAAACAAAACTTCAGAATGGTGTTTTATTTTACATAGCCGTCAAAGATCGAGCATTTGCCATTATTGGAGACAAGGGAATTAATGATCTAGTACCTTCTAACTTCTGGGAAGAAGCAAAAAAGATAATGGAAAATAGATTTAAAGAAAATAAATTTAAAGAAGGAATATGCGAAGCTATCAACTTGGTAGGTACTCAACTTAGTTTATTTTTTCCAAAACTTACAGATGATAAAAATGAGTTAAGTGATGATTTATCTTTTAGTATTTCTTAGTTTATGCTAACACTTATAAAAAAATATATTCTTGGTGTTTTATTAATATTACCATATCAATTTACTCATGCGCAGAATATTCCTCAAAAACCATATCCTCCAAAAATTGTAAATGATTTTGCAAAAATTCTCTCATCGAATGAAAATAATCTTTTAGAAAAAAAACTGTCGAGTTTTAATGATTCTACCAGCACACAAATTGCGGTCGTAACAATTGCTTCTTTAGAAGGCTACGATATAGCGAGCTATTCTATAGAATTAGCTGGAAAATGGGGAATTGGTAGAAAAGGAAAAGACAATGGGATACTAGTTCTTATCGCATTACAAGAAAAAGAAGCAAGAATAGAAGTAGGTTATGGCTTAGAAGAGTTTATACCAGATATCACTGCTAAGCGCATCATTGAACGAGATCTTATCCCAAAATTTAAAAATGCTAATTATTACGAAGGTCTAGACAACACAACAGATACAATTATTGGTCTGCTATCTGGAAAGTTCAAACCAGAAGATTTAAATACTAATAATAGTAAAAGTAAAATCAAGTTAATTATTCTGATAGTATGTATAATCTTATTTTTTATTTTCTTTTCATCGCGCAATAAATTCAATTCGGGTAGAGGGCCTATCACATATGGCGGAGGGGGATACTTTTTTGGAGGAAGCAACAGCGGTTCTGAGTCTAGCGGAGGTGGCTTTGGCGGTTTTGGTGGTGGCAGCTTTGGTGGTGGTGGAGCAAGTGGAAAATGGTAGAATTTACTTATAGTTATTAGTATTATTCAACTTACTTTTTCTAAAACTATAAATAAAATATATAATAAGTCCGATAATAAGCCAGACTAAAAAACGAACCCAATTATAAAAACCCATCTCTGTAATTAAATAAAAACAACTCCACACACCAAGAACAGGTATTAGAGAAAGTTTTTTCTTTATTGTAAAATATACTATAGATAATGAAGCAAATGCAAAAACAATATACGGAAGTGCCTGCCAAATAGATCCTGAATATAGTTTAGAGTATGTTTCTAAACTAAAAATCATTTGATAAAATTGGTTATCATATAAAAAAATAATTAAACCAATTATCAATAAAATAGGGGGAAGTACATAACGCCCATTAATATAAGGAACTCTAAATTTACCTTGACCTACAATAGTTTGATTTTTATTTTGCACTATTAACACTCCTGCACACACTAAGAAAAAAGCAAATAGGGTTCCTATACTACTCATATCCGTTGCTAATTCTGCATCTATAACCAAGGAGGGTAAACCAACTAATAAAAAAGCAATCCATGTAGCAAAAGAAGGGGTTTTAAATCTAGGATGAATAGTTGAGAAACGCTTGGGTAGCAATCCATCTCGGCTCATAGATAACCAAATTCGAGGTTGACCCAATTGAAAAACCAACATCACCCCTGTGGTTGCGACAACTGCACTCAAAGCCAATATGCCTGAAAACCAATTTAATCCTATTTGCGAAAAAGAATGTGCCAAAAAATCGCTTTGGTCTAATTGTGTATAAGAAACCATACCTGTTAAAACAAGTGCAATAGCCACATATAAAACTGTGCATATAATTAGTGAATAAATCATGGCACGAGGTAAATCTCTCTGAGGATTACGACATTCCTCGGCAGTTGTAGATATAGCATCAAATCCTACATAAGCAAAGAAAACAGCTGATACGCCTTTCATCACGCCTCCAAATCCATTAGGTGCAAATGGAGACCAATGAACAGGTTGAACATAAAATAATCCGACTACAATAACAGTAAGTACAACTAATACTTTAAAAATAACCATGATGTTAGTAGAACGTTTAGATTCTTTTATACCAACGTAAACCAACATCGTAACACCTAAAACACTTAAGAAAGCTGGTAAATTAAGAATGATAGGATACGTAGCCAATCGAGGTGCTTTTATCCATATTTGCTCAAGAGCATTTATATTATCAGAAATAAATACATGTTGAGCTGCTAATTCCATATACTTTATATGAGCTTTATACACCTCCATATAACTTGTAGAAAGAAATCCGGGAAGATGAATACCTAGCCCTTCTAAAAAACTTTTGAAATTTCCAGACCAAGCTGCAGCAACGGTAATATTACCAATAGAATATTCCATAATAAGATCCCAACCTATAATCCAAGCTATAAGCTCACCAAATGAAATATAAGCATAAGTATATGCACTTCCTGAAATAGGTATTCTAGAGGCAAATTCAGCATAACACAATGCTGAAAACATGCATGTGATGGCTGTGAAAACAAAAAGCAGTGAAACAGCAGGACCTCCATCAAAACAAGCCCTTCCAACAGAACTAAAAATACCTGCACCAATAATAGCTGCTATGCCTAAAGCGGTCAGATCTTTAACCCCTAAAACTCTGCGAAGAGAGCTTTCTGCATGTTCAGATTGAGACTCTCTTGCTATTTGATCGATGGATTTTTTCCGAAAAAAAGAATGCAACTTCATTAAAATTACAAATAACCTCTACCTCGTCTAAAAAAAGAAACCTAGTCGAATAACCAAAGGACTACTATAAGGCGACTTGGCTTGATCATATGCAAGATTATATAATAGTAATAAATTAAAGAAAGAGCGTTGACCTATTTGTTGTGTAAATCCACCACCTACAAAAATACCTGGCACCCATTCTTTTTGATAATCATTCGTTGCTCGTACATAAACAGGCGTATTTAAATTTTCATACTCCGCATGTGCAAATAAATGACTTGTGAATAAATAACGCGCAAATACACGTGCGCCATATGTACTAGCTTGATACGTGCCAAATTTAACATAGCGGTAAGTAATACCTAGCCCTGTTGAAAACCGATCAGTAACATGATAGCCTACTAAAGGTGAAAGATCAATAAACATAGATGTTCCTAACTGAAATCCAACATTGCCTCCAAAATAGATTCTATCCCAAATACCAGGAGTTCTAATCTGTTCCCTATTTTGATCATGTTCAACATACGAACTATCGGATTGGGAATAGCCTTTTAACCCCACAATCAATAGGACAATCATCAAACATATGAACGTAATACGTTTTATCATTTTAACTTTACCTACTTTAGAATTAGAATGGGTACTCATTTTTTTGAATCACATATTGCGCAATTCGACGTCGAGCTTCTTTTGTGTTATAAGGATCCATTTTTGTAAATCGCTTTAATCCCATCAACAACATTTTTTGCTCATCCCCTACTGAAAAACTATTAATAGCTTCCTTTGCAGCTATAGATATACGATCGACAGCTTCTACTAAATAAACCATTGCCATATCTATATACACACTAGATTTTTCTTTTCCTCTTTGCTGAATAAGCTTTTCGGTTCGAAGCAATGTCGATTCACAAACATAAATCTCAATTAACATATCAGCTACATCCATCAACAGCTCCTGTTCTTTTTCCAAAGCAGTCATAAATTTCTGAACCGCTGCACCAGCCGTCATCAACAATGCCTTCTTTAAGTTTTTAATTAATTTTTTCTCTTTAGAAAAAGGTGTCTCATCCGATTCGCTATTTAAATCAGGCACTGCTGTTAGCTCTTTTACAACTGCTTGTGCAGGCCCCATTAAATCAAGCTCTCCCTTGAGTGCTCTTCGCAATATCATATCGACTGACAATAAGCGGTTAATTTCATTGGTACCTTCAAATATGCGGTTGATACGAGAATCACGATAACCCCGCTCCATCGGCGCTTCTGCTGAAAAACCCATTCCTCCAAAAATCTGCAACCCTTCATCAACAACAAAGTCAAGTGTTTCAGAAGCATGCACTTTCATAATAGCACACTCAATTGCAAATTGCTCTACCCCTTTCAATTTAGCTTGAATTTCATCCAATCCATTCGCCTTATACGCTTCGATTGAATTTTCAATATATTGACCTGCTCGATAACAGGACGACTCGGAAGCATAAATGCGAACAGCTTGTTCAGCTAATTTATGTTGAATCGCACCAAAATTTCCTATTGACTGACCAAACTGCTTACGTTCATTTGCGTACTTAATAGCATGTGTTGCTGTAGCTTTGGCACCACCAATAGCTGCTGACGCTAACTTAATACGACCTATATTTAAAATATTAACTGCGATTTTAAATCCATTACCTCTTTCGGATAATAAATTTTCAACTGGAACTTTACAATCATTAAAAAACACCTGACGAGTGGAAGAACCTTTAATACCCATCTTTTTTTCTTCTTCATTCATCGTAATTCCTCCAAATGATTTTTCAACAATAAATGCTGATAAATTTTTATCATCCGCGATCTTAGCAAATACAATAAAAATATCAGCAAAGCCACCGTTGGTAATCCACATCTTTTGCCCATTAATAGTATAATACTTGCCATCGGAAGATAATACAGCCTTTGTCTTACCTGAATTGGCATCAGAACCAGAGTCGGGTTCGGTCAAACAATAGCAGGCCTTATATTCGCCTGTAGCTAACTTAGGCAAATAGGTTGCTTTTTGTTTTTCATTACCATAATATAAAATAGGTAGTGTGCCTATACCTGTATGTGCAGCAATAGAAACTGTAAATGAATGTCCTGCACCTAATACTTCTGTAACTAATAAACCCGTGTTAAAATCCATGCCAAAGCCCCCATATTGCTGTGGAATAGATGTTCCCAACAAACCAAGTTGTGCTGCTTTATCAAGCAACGATGGAACCAACTTAGGGTCTTTCTGAGAATCAATCTCATCCAATCGTGGAAGTATTTCTTGTTTTAAAAAATCACGACAGGTTTGTGCAATCAATTGCTGTTCCTCTGTCCACTCTTCAGGAATAAAGACATGGCTTGCTTCTGTTTCTTTAATAAGAAATTCGCCGCCTTTGACAAGTTGTTTAGTAGTTTCCATGTGTTAAAGATACTTGTTTTAATAAGTTCTATCAACAATTCTATACTTTTTTTAAATCAAAAATAGCATTTTTAGTAAAGCAGAAGAATTG
The DNA here is from genome assembly GCA_964418605.1 of uncultured Cytophagales bacterium. Classification (GTDB taxonomy): domain Bacteria; phylum Bacteroidota; class Bacteroidia; order Cytophagales; family Cyclobacteriaceae; genus CAYQLY01. The sequence goes on along the minus strand of CAYQLY010000013.1, from coordinate 45,592 downwards.
TATTTTTGTAAAAAAATAACTCATGTATTACAAATCCATCATTGAAGCTATTGGGAATACCCCACTGATTCAACTACACGATATCAACAAAGGCATTAAAGGAACTGTATTGGCCAAAGTAGAATATTTTAATCCTGGGCATTCGATGAAAGATCGCATGGCACTCAAGATGATCGAAGACGCTGAAAAAGCAGGTTTATTAAAACCAGGAGGAACTATCATTGAAGGTACTTCAGGTAATACAGGAATGGGTTTAGCCTTAGCTGCTATTGCAAAAGGATACAAATGTATTTTTACCATGTCTGATAAACAATCTCCTGAAAAGGTCAATATTCTAAAAGCCTTAGGAGCAGAAGTTGTTGTATGCCCTACGAACGTTACGCCGGAAGACCCGCGCTCCTACTATTCTGTAGCTAAAAAGCTAAATCAAGATATTCCTAATTCATTTTATCCTAATCAATACGATAACTTATCGAATACTGCAGCCCATTATGAAACAACAGGCCCTGAAATCTGGAAACAAACAGAAGGAAAGATTACACACTTTGTAGCAGGCGTAGGCACAGGTGGCTCTATGTGTGGTATTGCCAAATTCTTAAAAGAAAAAAAACCAAGTCTAAAAACGATAGGTATAGATACCTATGGGTCTGTATTTAAAAAATACAAAGAAACAGGCGTGTTTGACGAAAAAGAGATTTATCCTTATCTGACTGAAGGCATTGGCGAAGATATTCTACCTAAAAATGTGAACTTTGATTTGATTGATCAATTCATCAAGGTAAGTGATAAAGATGCCGCTCTGATGACCAGGCAACTAGCTAAAAAAGAAGGCTTATTTGTAGGCTGGTCTAGCGGATCTGCCGCTTTTGGCGCTATGGAATATGCCAAAGCACATTTGCAAGACGGGGACACGATGGTCATATTACTGCCAGACCATGGCACGCGGTATTTGAATAAAGTTTATAATGATGAGTGGATGAAAAAACAAGGCTTTATATAGTATAACTATTTGATTATCAATTTATTAAATGATTTGGCATGGTATTTGATACATATTGATTAACGTAAATTATTTTTCATTGCTTTATATAAATTAAAAGAGGTGGTTTAATGACCACCTCTTTTTTTGTTTGATAATAAATTAACAAGCCCCTCCCGTCTTCCTATCGCCAGTAAAAATAATAACTGTCGTTGTAATTATTGTCCACCATGAGTTTGCATCACCAGGTGCTCCTTGGCCTCCTTTCACATGATTTAACTCACTCACTGTTTCTTTGTTCAGTGTTAATTGTTTTTTTTGCAATTCTTTTTTCATAATTTTTAAATTTTAAAGGTTAAACAAACTTGCTTACTCTCTTCTAAGGATTTTCGGCTTCCTCCTTTTTCTTTAATACTTTTTATCTTGTTGAGCTAAACTCTTATTTAGAAAAAATAGGCAGTCGTTAGACCACCTCTTTTTTTGTCTGATAATAAATTAACAATTAATACAAGTATTCCTTCTGCCGGAACACATTGTGGGCTTATCACCACAATCACCTGCTGTATGATTATCACCAGTAAGAATAATAGTTGTCGTTGTAATTGTTGTCCACCATGAGTTTGCATCACCAGGTGCTCCTTGGCCTCCTTTCACATGATTTAACTCACTCACTGTTTCTTTGTTCAGTGTTAATTGTTTTTTTTGCAATTCTTTTTTCATAATTTTTAAATTTTAAAGGTTAAACAAACTTGCTTACTCTCTTCTAAGGATTTTCGGCTTCCTCCTTTTTCTTTAATACTTTTTATTTTACTCAACTACACTCTTAAGCCATTGGCTTTCTAAGTAGCATTGGTGTCATTTTTCTGCTCTTGCTCCTGCACCATGCGGCTCACTTCACTAATGACTTTATTTTTGAGACGCTCTTCTTGTTTATGTTGGTTGTAGGATTGACGTATCTTTGATCCGTATTTATTTAGAATAATACCCAAGACTATACCGAGTAGTGATAGTGTTATCAACCACCGTTTGTATATCCGCCGCTCAGCCTCTAACTTGCTTTTCTCTCGGATGTGTTGAGTATAGGTGAGAATCTCTGTTTTAGCATGGGTTAAAAATTTTCCTACCTCTTTGATTTGTGCTTGTACTTTTTCATCCAGCTCATCGCTTTGAAGATAGTAATACTCTGATTTTTCATCATCTCCTTTTCGCTTATACATCCTGCCCAGCTCTTTTTTGATATCCCGCAGATCAGCATACGACTGATTTTGATCTGCTAAAAATACGGCTTCAAATAAGTACTCTTCTGCTTCTTTGAAGCGATTAGATTGGGTGAGTAGGATTGCCGCATTAAGAAGAACATATCTCGCGTCATTACCCAAAAATGACTTATACTTAATACATTCTTGATAAGAGCTTAACGCTTGAACAAAATCCCCTTTTAGCCGGTAATCATTGCCCAAGTTATTATACATTTCAGCTTCAAAGGCAGCATCGCCTGCTTCATGAGCATAGTATACCGCTTTCTCATGCTCCACGATAGCGTCATCCAGTTTTTCTTTTAATTGATTAATAACACCTTTGGTGTTATGGCATTTGGCGATTTGTTTTTGATCCCTTGCTCTTTGGGCCATGTCTAAGGCGATGTTCACGTGAAATGCAGCCGTGATGTATTGTTGCTGATCTATATAAAGATTAGCTATGGTTTCTTTTATATCAGATACTGCCGTGAGGTCCAGACAGAATTCATAGTCATGCAGGGCCAGTCGGTAGTAATCCTCCGCTATATCATAAAACTCATTTCTATAGTAAACCCGTCCGATATTCTTGTAACACTTTGCTATACCTTCTCTATCATCTAGACGCTCATAAATAGATAAGGCTTGCTGATAACTCATCAATCCATTTACATAGTCTTTCTTGTGTTTAGTCAACACATCCCCTAACGTATATTGTGCTAATCCCATACCCTGTAGATCACCTCTGTTTCTGGAGGTGTAGAAAAGTTCTTTAGCAGCTATTGCTGCGATGTAAGGATTAGTGGTTTTGCATCTTTCAACAGAGTCTTTCAGCTCGATTGTTTCAAAGGGATGAAACTCCATTTGCTTGGCTAAGACTTTGTAGTCGTGTTCATATTTCTTGGTTTCTTCAGGTAGGTTCAGTTCTTTATAGATTTTAATTAGCTCCCGGTAGCCATAAAGCATATGTGCAAAATAGTTTTTATCCTTCACAAAATCCAGTGCTTCCAGATGGCAGTTCAAGGCTTTAATGTAATTTCCTTTCATCAACAGTACAGAGCCTTGCAAGGCCGTTCTGTAAATTTTAGCGTCATCATATCCAGTTGATGCAATGAGTTTATCCAGATGGTGTATAGCTAAATAGACATTACGCCAATTTCCTTTTTCTATACTTTCACGGGCATTCCAATAGACATCATCCGCTTTATATCTGACCGAGTCGGTGATCAGATAGATCTTCACGTTGTTGGGTATTTCATCTGAAGCGAATTTCTCCGAATAGATTCTAAACCCTATAAAACCTAATATACCAGTTACAAAGAAAAAAGTAAAAATACGAGAGAGGCGGATTAACATATCTAAACTATAATCTAAATTAAAACTAGCATCATCCAATCGGTCTTCATTTTTTTCATTGTTATAAAAGCTAGGGTTTTTAAATAGTCATACCAAGCGATATTAATTCAGCTAAGATAACCGCTTTTTCAAGTTTTATCAAATTTTTTATAAAAAAATTTCTTACAACTCACTTTTACAATACAAAAAATATACATTAAGGTCTATTAAAATTATTTTATTTTATATTTAAATAATTCTATTTTTTGATAAAAAAAGCGTTTGGAGCGTATATTTTAGTTTTAAAACCCTGTTTTTCTATACATAAGGAGAGATTAGAATAATTCTATCAGAAATAGAAAAAATACTAATTTCAGAATTCATCAATCAGTTGACTTTGCCGATTGCCCTCTTACTCACTCGCGACACGCAAGCGAGTAAAAGGGTGGCTCGTGCGTGATGGAGGCATGGATTTTTTCTTGTCATTGAACTTAATGCTTTCCTTGCTTTAGCATTTGCAGCCATTGCGATTGCTGAAGCAGCGTTGCTAGCTTCTTAATATTTTTAGGACCTACAGCACTCGATTCAACCATATATATTAAGTGCGTATGAATAGCCTCTACTTCTTTTCTTATCTCTTCAGCTTGTGCAGTTGTTTTCTCACCTTCATCTTTACCAAGTAACTCTTGCGGAGTCATTTCATCAATTTCATCCAAATACTCTTCAAAAGTTTCTATAGAGCGTTTTAAATATTCAAGTAGAAGTTGGTTAGACGTATATCCTTCCATAGACAAATAATCATCGCCCAGCAAGCTATGGTATTCATCTCGAAGTTTTTTATCAAGTTTGGTATGTTGAGTGACAAGTGATATAATAACCGAAACAATCAAAGCGATACCTGTCAATATATCCGGTATGATTTGATAAAACAATCCGTATTTACCGAAGCGGTTGATTCGCTCTATCGAGACATCCCAGTCATAAACAGCCTGGCTCTGGTCGTATAATCGTATCCTACGTCTTATTTGGTCATCATTAAGTTTACTATTTAAGTCAGAGTAGTACGAACAGCTATGAATGGCTTCCAAGGTGTCAGCCGAATTTTTATTAAACAATAAAACTGAACAGAGTAGATTATTAACTTTAGATAAAATATCTTCATCGTTCACTTTAAGTCCTAGCTCTCGACTTGAATATAATGCAGTAGATGCTTTTTTATATTCTTTAGTAAGATAGTAAACAGATCCGATCTCAAATAAATTTTTTGCTTTTATATTCAAATCGTCTTCTTTTGCTATAGCCATCGACTGATTAAAAAAAGATAGTGCAAGAGGGAATTCATTAAGATTTTTATGGACCACCCCTAACTTAAAGTAGGCCTCGGCCCATTGTTTATTTTTATTATACAGTTTAAATAAAGAAATGGCATCATTATAATAATCTTTAGCTTCCAAATCATTAGTTGCTTTCATATAGACATCGCCCATGGTCATATATAAGGTAGCGACAGCCGTATCACGATGCATCGTTTTATAAATGGCTAATGCTTTATCTAAATACATAAGCGCTTTATCTTCATTTCTCAAAAAAACATATACTGATGCTATTGATCGATACGTTTTTGCTTCTGTGATTTGATCTTCTTTATTCTGAGCATAATCTAACCATTCATAACAATAGTCTAATGCTTGAATAGGCATTTCAAGCTGCATATAGGTATTGGTGATGGCAAAATAGCAATCCGATATAGCCTGTGGAATAGCTACATCTTTATATAGATCTAGTGCCTCTTTATAATGCCATAAGGCACTATCGTATTTCTGAAAATAAGTCGCATGAATATAGGCTTGTTGATAATGACCTAATGCCTGACCTCTTTCATAGCTAAGCTGCTGGGAAAATGAGGTAATCTTAGCTGCGTATCTGAGTGCTTCATATTTATCAGAAACCATGAGTTGATCCACCTGTTGAGCGAGGAGTTGAAGGTTGGGCGAGAGCTGATTATACGACGTGACCGTTATGGCATAATCCGGGATTTTAATAGTGCGAACAGGTTCTTTTTTACAGGACAATAAAAGTAAGCTGGCTACACACAGGTATATTGTTTTTCGCATACACAGATTATACATTTCTCCAAACCTCTACTATAAAACGTCTACGAATTTAATACGGATTTAACAAGTTACCAAATTAGTTATATTTTTTAATACACTTAACAAGTTATCATTTTTAATTAATTGATTTCTAAATTTTTTATCTATTTTTCTGTATGATAAAAAACATGCGCTTAAGACATTTAGAAAACGCTCACATTCCTCTTTGGTTACTAAAAGATGCATCTTGGATGATGCATTGGCGGGAAGTAGGAACGGCATTAATTATTCCTACGATCACATTGGCTTGCTGGATTGCTTGGCGCTCAAGAAAATTGCTCACTGCATTTCTGCCTAATTTAGCTGTTTGTTTTTGGATTGGCGCTAACTCCATTTGGATGTTAGGCGAATTTTTTCATTTTGATTATACTATTTTTTCTTTTCTATTTTTCTTAACTGGTATTGTATGTATGCTTGTATTCGGATTAGTATGGGTTGTAAAAAGATCAAGAGCAAATCAAAAAATAGAAGATTAAATAATATCTTTTGATTCTATCTTCTTCACTTCTCCAGGAAACATTTTATCTAATTTTATTTTTCCAATTCGAACACGCACTAATCGCAATGTAGGAAATCCAATAGCAGCTGTCATTTTGCGAACCTGTCGGAATTTTCCTTCGGTAAGTATAATAGATAACCAAGAAGTAGGAATATGCTTACGATATCGAATAGCCGGAATTCGCTCTGGAAGATGAGGTTGTTGTTCTATTTTATATACCTTAGCAGGTTGAGTTTGATGTGTTTTTTTCTTTACGCGTATGGTAATGCCGTTTCTTAATTTTTCCAAGTCCGACTCTTCAGGAATACCCTCAACTTGAACCCAATACTCTTTTTCTATCTTATCTTCCATAAGCATAGTTTTCAATTTATTATCATTAGTTAGCAATAATAATCCTTCACTATCTTCATCAAGGCGTCCCACAGAATATACATCTTTAGGAAAAGGATAAAACAAACCCAACGTTTTTTTCTTTCCGGTTTCATCCGTGAATTGAGAAAGTACACCGAAAGGTTTATATAAAAGATAATAGGTATTCATATTTAAGTTAATCAAATTATAATTTAAAAATAAGGTTTTTAAAATAAACCATTATTTCATTAGCTAACGATGATTTTTTTCTTGTTTACTAGTATAGAGTTAAGTATATTTAGTTTTTAAGTATTATAAAAACGTTTAGCTAATGAAAACTAAGCTAATTATCAATTTTTTATTAACGACACTGCTAACTTATTGCATTTGCATGTGGCTTTATTTTGGGATTTCATTTGTTTTTAGCCTTCACTCTGGAAAATGGCTAAAAGAAGCTTTTATAGTATCCTTATTTATAGCTGTTAATGTGGCCTTGTTTCTAACTTATACATTAAGACGGATTGAATATATTATTCCATACGACAAAAAAGATGCCTTCTTAAAAAGAGTATACACTGAATTAAGTGAATTAGGTTTTGAAGCGAGTTCAACTAAAAATAAATTTTTAAAATACAAAGCGTTCCTTTGGTTTTCTTTTATTGACAGTAAAATTAAAATTGCCATTAAAAAAGATAGCAACTTGGCCATTATAAAAGGAAGAAAACAAGATGTGGAACTGCTTATGCAGAAACTTCATGATCTATAGTCTTTATTTATAAAGTGGGGGAAACAGATCAGGAGAAACCTCATGCATAAGTGAATAAGCTGCCTCTATTAATTTCTCAGGATTTGGTTTAGAAAAATAATCCCCATCAGATGAGTAGGCAGGCCTATGCTCCTCTGCTGTAATCGTTATGGGTTTAGCATCTAAATAACGGTATCCATCTTTCACTTCAATAACTTGTTGTAACATATAAGCTGTCGCTCCACCAGGAACATCTTCATCTGTAAAAATTATTTTATTGGTTTTCTGAAGAGACTGAATAATGATTCCAGGGATATCAAAAGGAATAAGACTTTGAACATCAATAACCTCACACGATATATTTAGTTTTTCTAATTCATCTACAGCTTCCAATACAACTTTACACATAGAGCCATATGTCACGATAGTAATATCTGTTCCTTCTCTCAAGACCTCAGGTATTCCTAACGGCACAGTAAATGAATCAATATTAGATGGCATACGTTCTTTAAGCCTATACCCATTCAAGCATTCAATAATGAGTGCGGGCTCATCAGATTGTAACATGGTATTATAGAATCCTGCAGCTTGAGTCATGTCACGTGGCACCAAAATATAAATTCCTCGCAAACTGTTGAGAATCATTCCCATTGGAGAGCCTGAATGCCAAACACCTTCCAGTCGATGCCCGCGCGTACGAATAAGTAATGGGGCTTTTTGCCCTCCTTTTGTTCGGTATTGAAGTGTAGCCAAATCATCTGAAAGAATTTGTATGGCATACAACAAGTAATCCAAATATTGAATTTCAACAATAGGCCTGAGACCTCTTAAGCTTGCGCCGATGCCTTGCCCGATGATGGTACATTCTCGAATTCCGGTATCTGTAATGCGTATTTCTCCATGTTTTTCCTGAAGACCAGCAAACCCTTGATTAACATCACCAATTCTTCCTACATCCTCACCTATTGCAAAGACCCGTGGATCTCTGGTGAGTATAGAATCAAAACATGCTCTTACTATTTCTCGTCCATCAACTAAAGTACTATCATTACCATAAATTGGCTTTACTTCTGTTACAGTTAAAGCAGATTCGGAAGATTGACTATAGACGTAAGAATTATAATAATCTTTAACGACCAACTCATATTGTTTAATCCAATTAATTAACTGTTGTTTTTCTTCATAATTTTCATGACGAATTAGACGCAGTATTTTTTTAGCAATTTTTATAATATCCGTGCGTATGGGGTTAATTATTTTAGATAGATTTTCCTTTAGTATATTTATTTCATCATTACCACTTGTAACAGCCAGTGGTGTTATTATAGTAATCAGGCTTTTTACTTCTTCTTGTAAAGGCTCTACAAAATCTTTCCATGCTTGAGCCCTGGCTTCTTTTATTGTTTCTTCAGCCTCTTTTTCTATTAACTCCAACTCACGCTTCGTTGCTATCTCATATTCGATAATCCATTCACGCATTTTTTTAATACAGTCATAGTCTTGTTCCCAAAGCAATCGTTCTTTTGACTTATACCGTTCATGTGAACCAGACGTAGAATGGCCTTGTGGTTGAGTCATTTCAGTCACATGAACCAACACAGGCACATGTTCTTCTCTGCAAATTTTTTCTGCTTTGGCATATGTCTTACATAGTTCAGCATAATCCCATCCATTGACTTTAAAAATTTCAAATCCTTTTTCTTCCGATGTGCGTTGGAAACCTGATAAAATTTTAGAAATATCACCTTTAGTTGTTTGGTATTGACTAGATACAGATATACCATAATTATCATCCCAAATAGAGATGAGCATAGGTATTTGAAGCACACCTGCCGCATTAATGGCTTCAAAAAACATACCTTCTGAAGTAGATGCATTCCCAATTGTTCCAAAAGCAATCTCATTTCCATTAATAGAAAACTGATGAAAATTTTTAAGCGCTGGATTTTGTCGATAAAGTTTAGACGCATATGCAAGTCCTACCAATCGCGGCATCTGTGATCCTGTAGGTGAGATGTCAGAGCTTGAGTTTTTTAGTTCTGTTAATATCTTCCAAGATCCATCTGCATGAAGCAACCTGGTTGCAAAATGACTATTCATTAATCTGCCACCTGAGGCAGGTTCTTTTTGTATATCTGGAGTAGCATAGAGTTGCGCAAAATACTCTTGAAAGGTAAGTTCGCCGATCGCAAACATAAACGTTTGATCGCGATAATATCCTGACCGAAAATCCCCTTTTCGGAATACTTTTGCCATGGCCAACTGAGCAAGTTCTTTGCCATCACCAAAAATACCAAACTTAGCTTTGCCACTGAATACTTCTTTTCTACCTAGCAAACTAGCCTGCCGACTTTCTACAGCCAATTGATAATCCTGTAGGATCTCTTTTTTTATTTTATTTTTAGTGGATGAAGCTTCTTTTTTCATAACAGATGAGCAGATCAAAAATACACATTTTTGTTAAAATTAATGTGTCCAAATAAAGCTAAGGGATGTGTTGAAATAAATTGTCATAAGCAAGTATTGAAATAGAAAATGCGTACTATATATTTAATAATTAGCCTATTATTTTTAGGCACCAAATTTGGTTTTTCACAACAAAACCTTAATCATATTATTTCTATCGATTCAACTAAAGACACCGCCAAAAACATACTTAAAAAAATAACCACCAAAACAGGTATTACATTTTCTTATAGTAATTCAATTAAAGTTACTGATGTTATTTTCATTTCATCAGGAGAGTTTACAGTTCAATCTATTCTCGAACGGCTTTTTGTACATCAAGAGGTAGAGTATATAGAGTTTAAGCAGCAGATTATTATTAGAAAAAAATCAAAACCAACCAAGCATACAATCAGTGGTTATGTTAAAGAAAAAGGAAGTGGTGAGTTGTTGCCTGGTATTAACATATATATCCCCTCGCTAAAAATGGGAGTCTCTAGTAATGCGTATGGATTTTATTCGCTTACTATTCCTATTTCTTCCGATTCTATATATCTAGTATACTCTTTTCTTGGTTATGAGGCTATTCACATTAAATTTCCAGGATCTGGTGATATAAAAAAAGACATTAATCTTTCTTCTATTATTCAATTGAAAGAAATAACTGTAGAGGCTTCTAAAGATCAGGCTGAAAAAATAAGTGAAGAAGCACAACTAAGCAAGATAGATCTTCCAGTATGGCAAATCAAAACAACTCCTATGTTATTTGGAGAAAAAGATGTTTTAAAAACAATTAAACTTATGCCTGGAGTGCAAAAAGGCAACGACATTACAGCCGGACTATATATGCGTGGTGGCGCCACTGATCAAAATCTGCTCATTCTTGATGATGCGGTATTATATAACGCCACACATCTATTTGGTCTTTTTTCAGTATTTAACCCAGATGCTTTGAAAAGTGTGGAGATTATAAAAGGTGGATTTCCAGCCAGATATGGCGGAAGATTATCATCTGTAATAGATGTCACAATGAAAGATGGCAATAAAGAAAAAATTCATGGAGAGGGTGGTATTGGACTTGTTGCATCCCGATTGACGTTAGAAGGACCTATTATAAAAAATAAATCTTCTTTTCTGTTCTCAGGACGTCGAACATATTTGGATTTACTCATTAAACCATTGATTAAAGCAGAAGATTTTTTTACCTATTTGTTTTATGATTTAAGTACAAAACTTAACTACACATTAAACGAAAAAAATAAATTATACCTCAGCGCTTATATCGGCCAAGATAGGTTACGCCTCTCAGGTGATGTTAAGGAACGAGGAGAAGAAACAGTAGGCATGTATTGGGGTAATATCACCGGAACATTGCGATGGAATCATCAATTTAATGGCCGCCTTTTTTCAAATACCTCATTTGTAGCAAGTAGATATCGTTTTTCTACATTTTCTGATTCAAAACATGAAGATTTTTATTTGAACTTTTACTCCGGAATCACGACATACTCAATTAAATATGATATCGATTTTATTCCTGATGTAAAACATGCTATTAAAACAGGTTCTTTCATTGCCTATCATCAATTTATACCCGGAGCTACTATAAGCAAAGGTATTGTCACAGCTGATCTAGATTATAAAAATACAACCTATACCATACCTGCTTTAGAATCAGCTTTATATATAGAAGACACCTATCAAATAACATCTGGACTAAAATCGATGATAGGCCTCCGAGTTACCTCTTTTTATACATCTGCAAAATCTTATTTCTTTATAGAACCTCGTCTAGCACTTGCCTATCGATGGAAAAAGAACTGGAGTGGAAAAATTTCTTATACGCGAATGAGTCAATATGTTCACATGTTAACCAATACAGGCATAGGCTTTGTCACTGATTCATGGATTCCTGCTACAGATATAGTAAAACCTGGTTACTCAGACCAGCTTACTGCAGGTCTAGCCATTGATATCCCACGCATCAATGTAGAGTTGACTATGGAGATGTATCATAAAAAAATGCATGGAATAGTAATGTATCAAGGCAGCTCTAGTTATTTAGCTACCGCTAGTGCCTATCGGCAATCTTATACACGTTGGCAAGACTATATGATACAAGGCCAAGGATGGTCCTATGGACTGGAATGGTTTATACAAAAAAAAATGGGAAGATTTTCAGGTTGGATAGGCTACACTCTTTCATGGACTATATCTCAATTCGATCAACTCAATAAAGGGCAGCCATTTTATGCACGGTATGATCGTCGACACGATATTTCTCTTGTATTATTTTTCCAACTTTCTTCCAAGATTAATTTATCATCTAACTGGGTATATGGAACAGGCAATGCTATAACACTTCCTTTGGCAAGCTATACTCTTCCTATTTATACAAACAATGGCAAGCTCTTAACAGAACCAGCTACATATACCTACTATGGAGATGAACGGAATGGTTTTCGAACGGCTCCTTATCACAGACTAGATCTGAGTATTCAATTTCATAAAAAGAAAAAATGGGGGGAAAGAACTTGGGAAATTACAATATATAATTTATACAACCGACATAATCCTTATTATTATTATATAAGTGATGGCAAACTTATTAAAACCAGCTTAATTGCTTTTTTTCCTTCACTTAGCTATCAATTTAAATTTTAAACTCATGAAAAAAAATAATTTCTATCTTATCTTATTTATTTTTTTAAGCATTATCGAAGTTAGTTGCCAACAACAAGAAGTAAAAAAAATTTCAATTTCACCCCAATCCCCTACTCTTACCATAAGTTGCATACTTAGACCTGAAGATTCAATCATTACAGCATATGTAGGGTTTACCAAGCCCATTTTCTACACTTCTCCTCAACACGACTATGTCGACAATGCTATCGTTTCTTTATCTGATGGTGATACTCTATTAAATTTGATTTTTAATTCTAAACGCAATATATACGAGATATTTGTAAACCCTTACACATTTGTTCAACCAGGTAAAACCTACCATCTTGTAGTTAAAACAATAAACAACCTCACTGCCGATGCCAGATGCACACTTCCCATTTTGATTAATCATGATTGGGATGCTCAAGCACAACTTCAGCGTATTTCAAAAACACTGTATACTGTGACCTTAAGTTGGATGGATATAGTCAGTCAAACAAATTCATACCTTTTACAAGACGTGGTCTTGCCTTACACTTACATGATACGTGATGCAAATGGAAATTTAAAAAAGGATGCCTTAGGAAATCCTCTTATAGAAAAGAGGGAAATCATTATTTCAACATTTTCAGGACTAGGTATTTTAGTTGATGATAAAAACAGAGATGGTGAACGCCTTTCATTCATTGAAAGCTTTATGGATTCAACTAGTATTTATGCTTTGCCAGAAGATATTGTAGTAAAGCCATTAAAATATAAACTACTACTACTAGATAAAAACCTTCAATCTTATCTCAGCTACCGTGATTTCTCCTCTATAGATCCTGTAGCTGAGCCTATCATCTATCCATTTGCTATGGAAAATGCAATAGGTGTATTTGGGGGTTATATTACATTAGTAGACAAGAAATAAGCCTAAAAAAGAATGGCACCTATTGTAAAACACAAGTGCCATTCTTTTTTCAATAAAGCATATTGATTAACGAACGGTAAGCTTAGCTTCTCCTATCTTATAGCCATTAGCATAAATAAAAATAAAATGATCACCTGATATATATGGAATATCATTGTGATATAGAAACACAACTTGTTGTCGGCTATTATCAAAATCGATGGTTTGTTTAGCTGTATAATACATCTTTTTACCTTCACCATCAAATATGCCCCCTCCATTTGCTAAATCGTAAATGGTTGCACCATTAGGATCAATAATACAAATCGTTATCTCTTTAGGACCTAGTTCAGTAATATTATTTTCACCTAATGAGAATACAATTTTTAATTTATCAATATGTCTGGAGCGGTGTTGATTTCCTTTTCTTTCCTTTCCTTTAGAATTTACCGCGTAAAGTGTGATTTTTTCTGCTTTTAAAATTGAAGCTAATGCGATTTTATCTGCTAACTTCACATTTAAGTGATATAGTTTTTGCAAACTATCTCCTAAAAACATTTTTTCACTTTGCACATTAGCCAAAATAACAGCTAAGGAATCATTATCCTCCACCAAACGAAGTATTTCTAAATCTTTTTTAGCTAAATCGTTTTGAAGTTGCACAATTAGATCCTCCAACTCCTTTCGCTTCTTTTCATTTAATCGACTCGATTTTTTTAGTTTTGAAATAAACGAATCAAGTTTTTTAATTTGAATATTTAATGAGTCATTACTTAAGCCAAGTGCTTGTCGCTCTTCACGGATACGTTCATAATCCAAACGAAGTTGATCCAATTGCTTAGTCTTAGTTGCCATCTCTAAATCTCTTGATCCTATAATTCGAGATTGTGTTTGAACTTCCTTCCGGAGTTGCACATTCATATAGATCATTATACCGAGTGTGAATACGAGAATACCAACTACTATAAAGAGGAGTTTTTTCTTACTATCCTGACCTGTCTCCATAACTTAACCTTTCTTTTGACAATTCAAAAATATAAAATCAAATCAATAAAATGATGCCATTGGCTAAAAAATAAAATGATTACATCTAAAAAGTAGTTTTTTTTATTTTAATAAAAAATTAATTAATATTGATTTTTTATATATATTTTTTATTTAAAATAATGAAATTAATTTATTTTATACTATTATTTTTATCCTCTTTTTATGCTGCTGGCAAATCTCCTAAAAAAACAGGTGCACGTGTAGGTGGTCTAGGGGGAATCACCACTAATCTAAACGATGGATATAGTCTTTTTTTTAATCCGGCGGAGATAACCCATCAACATCAAACCATCCTGGTAAGTTCTTATGAAAATCGGTTCTTTATACCCGAGCTTTATACCACCTCTATAGGGACTATCTTGCCTTTGAAAAAGCACATGGCAGCTGGAATAGGTTTTCTTCGTTTTGGAGGAGATTTATATCACGAGCAGTTGATGAGTTTTTCATTCGGCCATGAAATTGATAAAACAGGAATAGGCCTTCGTGCAGATATTTTTCAATCGCAAGCTATTGATCAACATCCATTTTATACCATTTTTTTAAATGTAGGTGGCATTACTCAGATTCATCCTCATGTATCATGTAGTGCATACATTTCCCAATTAAGTCCATCTCTTTTTACTAAACACAATCAAGGAGACTATACAACTTCAATGGTATTAGGCATAGCCTATAAACCCTATGCATCTATTTTAGTTCTAACAGAACTAGAAAAACAGATCCAACATCCTTCTACTTTCAGAGTCGCTACAGAATACAATCCTATATCTTATTTTTTTATCCGATTAGGTATGTGTCAATCGCCATTTTATTTTTCCGGAGGTTGTGGCATACATGGTAAACACCTTGCCATAGACATATCTTCTATTTATCATTTTTCATCTTCTCTTGGATTTGTGCATCAACTATCTCTGATCTATCAATGGAAAAAATAAATGTATATATTTTTTTTAGTGTCTTTATTTTCCTTTTTACTTTACCATTGAATATCATAGCGCAAGTCGAACGAGATAAAGCTATAGAAAAATCAATACAAACTATTTTTTCAGGCCAGAACACATCCGATATAGCATATGCTGATTTTTATGAACTGATGATAGAGCGATATTATAACCCATTAGATTTAAATAAAGTAACCTATGACGAATTAGCTTCTTTATGTATTCTATCAGAAGATCAACTCGTTAAATTCTTTAAATACCGCGAACACTATGGTTCTTTTATATCTGTATATGAATTACAAGTTGTCGATGGATTTGATCTCGACATCATTCATCAATTGACTTCTTTCTGCACTGTGCAAGATGACTTTTTCTCAAAGAATAATCACACAAGCCATCAAAGCCAGAATTATGTATTGATCAAGCATGAAAGACTTTTAGAATACAAAAGAGGATTTATAGAAAATAAATACATTGGTTCTCCGGACAGATTAGCAGGACGCCTTCGTGTTGGAAATACACAAAAAATAGCGACTGGATTTTGTTTTGAAAAAGATGCTGGAGAAAAATTAGCTATACATCCATCTATTCATCAATATGGTGCAGATTTTTATTCATATTATATTTCTATTAATAGGTATAAACAAAATAGAATTAAAAAAATAATTATCGGTGACTACCGCATGCAAACAGGGCAAGGACTAGTTTTAGGGATGGGTTTTGGATTAAGAAAAGGAAGCGAGGTGATTACATCTATTCAAAAAAGAAATGAATTTAGCCGTGCTAATACATCTATGATGGAGTCTGGATTTTTCAGAGGAGCAACATTTTCATTTTACTGGAAAAATCTTACAATACATCCTTTCTTTTCGATTGTTTCACAAGATGGATCGGTTACAGCCGATAGTACAACATATAATGACACCCCCATTTCATCTATTTATTATTCTGGCTTACATCGAACATCCGCGGAGCTATCAGCTAAACATCGTTTCTATGATCGAAGCTTCGGCGTAACAATTAATTATGAAAGCAAAAAACCATCTATTCAAATAGGCTTTAATTTTTTAAAAACTGTATTTACAATGCCTTTACAAAAAAATCAAACTGTTTATAATCAGTTTGATTTTCAAGGCCTATCCAATCAGATCTATTCTTTTTACTATTCTTTTTCTTGGAAGAGTGCGCGCTTTTTTGGAGAGCTGGCACAATCACAAAGCAAAGGCCATGGAAGTGTGGCAGGTGTTATAGCAAGCCTTGGCCCTAAAATAGATTTTTCACTACTATACCGCTTCTATCAAAGCGCATTTCATAGCTTCTATGGAAATGGTTTTGGAGAGAAGTCAGGCACTCAAAATGAAAAAGGAATTTATATGGGAAGCAAAATCACCTTTACTAAAAAAATGGTTATAACAGCCTATGCTGATGTTTTTCATTTTCCTTGGATAAGGTATGGACAATCTGCGCCTGATGGAGGTTATGATTTGTTTTGCAAAGGATCATATCAATTTTCCAAACGATGGGAATTCTTTTTACACTATCGATCAGCTTATCAATTTGGATCATCGACCCAACGAGAAGATTATACAGGACAAATGGTATATACACCTGATCGCACATGGACAAGTACTTGGCGATTACAATACAGTCATTATTTTAAGAATGCCCATCTTTATGCAACAGGTTTTATGATGATGCAAGATATAGAATGGCGTAGACGACAAACCGGTTGGGCTTTTCGCTTTTCTTTATTTGATGCATCAAATGATATGGTTCGACAATATGTGTATGAGCAAGATGTGTTATATTCTTTTTCTTTCCCCTCTTTTATGGATAGAGGAGCTCGTATGTATTTCATTTTCAATTGGAAAATAACCTCCTCTATTCAATGCTGGTTTAGAGTTGGTCGTACGTGGTATACCAAACTAGACCATATCGGGTCTGGGTCGGAAGAAATAGACGGGAATACACAAACAGAAATTTCTACGCAAATTAAAATAGATTTCTAGTTTCAGGAATTTGAAAAATAGCAAAACCTGGATAAGTTGACCCTGAACTTTAATACTATAACTAACAGAAGATTTATAGGTTTTTCTATTACGTTAAGAGCAAAAAAAATCATAAAAGATATTGCAACTAATCGCTTTATGATTAAATTTGCCGTCCACTTGCGGGAATAGCTCAGTTGGTAGAGCACGACCTTGCCAAGGTCGGGGTCGCGAGTTCGAGTCTCGTTTCCCGCTCTTCATCCTTTTTTTGGATTGCCTGGGTGGTGGAATTGGTAGACACGCAGGACTTAAAATCCTGTGACCTTAATCAGTCGTGCGGGTTCAAGTCCCGCCCCGGGTACTTTCTTTTCCCCTTGTTATATGAGCTAAGCGCTATGGCGAGGGTATATTTTTTTAAATTTGATTAAGATTACACTTATTCATGAAGATACAAAGCGTTGTTTATTATCTTGTTGTTGTTCTTCTTTTTTCCCATTGCAGTGAACAAGGTTGCAATCCGGTTAAAAACAATGTTGTATCTATAGGCCTTTTTAAACTTGATACCAAAGCAGCAATCTCTGTAGCGTATGATTCTGTTTATTTAGACAATCCTTCTCATCTTATTATTTATAAAGACTCATCCAGTATTTTACATATTCCGATGCCGTATGATAAAGATTCGGTTTTTCTATTTCTAAAGACAAAAAATGTGGCTAAAAAAGATACGGTGTTAATACATTTTCAACGGGTGTTTTACATCGTGAGCCCCGATTGTGGTTATGATATGAAAGTGACTAATTTGAGCGTGACCAAAGCCACTTTTCCTAAAACAGAAATTACTTCAAAAAATGTACTCCTAGATATAAATGCTACCAGTCCACAGATCCATATTAAGCTTTTTAAAAAGTAGTTGCCTTATTTTAGGAATAGTCTCTTCAGCAGCAGCACAAGACTCTCTTTTAACTGTTCAGAAAAGACCTTGGCTTAACGGTGTTCGTATAGGTGTGGATTTATTTTCACTCGGAAAAGCTTTTTACCAAAATACATTTCCTCAATATGATTTAACAGCAGACTTAGGCATCAAGCGATTCTTTCTGGAAGTCAACTATGGATATAATACATCATCGATCAAAGGAGATAATTACGAATACGAAAGCAAAGGATCTTATACTCGAATAGGTGTGGCTTATAATCTGATTAAAGAACGTACAGCCAAGAATGTTATTTTCGTAGGTGTACGTGGTTGTTGGGCCGATTTTGGCGACAAGACACATTTTACTATTCAGAGTAAACAATGGGGAAGCCATGATGAAGAAATCCAACGAGAGCGTGTCCACCACCGATGGGCAGAATTGGCGGCGGGAGTTCGTGTGTATATTTGGAAAAACATCTATTTGGGCTATGGTATACAATACAAAATCAGATTGCAAGTCGATCAATCAGACCGTTTGGAAGCTTATTATACACCGGGTTATGGGCTGAATGATAAAAAAAGTATAAGCTTCACCTATCATCTTTTATACCGGATTCCATTTGTAAAAACTAAATAAAAGTATGTATTTATCCTATCGATACATTATTATACTAATCATTCAAGGAGTTGTATTCTATTCAACAAGCAGAGCGCAATCTGTTAATGCACCGTTCAATCAAGATTATTATGCCTTAATTGAGCACTACGAAATACGTTCTGGAAAATTATCCAGCGATTTAGGCGCTGTTGTTAAACCCTTTACGCGTCGATCTGTAGCAGCATTTGCAGCACACTGCCTTGCCGACTCCTCTCTTACGCGTACCCGACGCGATTTATTCAATTTATCCTATCTTCAGTCTGATCAATGGGAGTGGGTTCATGATTCAATTGGAAAGAGCAAGCATATTTTTGCAGGGAATCTTTATCAAAAAAAATCAGATTTTTTTTATGTTAAAGACAGTGTATTTGATTTGCATATTAATCCGGTTTTATATTTAGGATTAGGAAGAGAGCAAGGCCAGACATTGTACATTAATAGCCGAGGTATTGATATCCGAGGGATGTTACATCACAAACTTGGGTTCTATACATTTTTTACTGAAAATCAAGCTGTACTTCCTTCCTATGTTTCAGATAATTGGATCCAACAAGTAGGTGTAGTTCCATACGAAGGATTTTGGAAAAGCTTTGGCACACGTGGCGTAGATTTTTTTACAGCTAAAGGCTATTTAAGCTATAATCCTCTACCAAGCATTAATATACAGACTGGTTATGATCGATTTTTTGTGGGCAATGGATATCGATCATTAATATTATCTGATTTTGCACCTAACTACTTGTTTTTAAAAATTCATACCCAAATTTGGAAAATTCAATATACCAATGTATTTGCTCAAATGCAAGCAGATATTTTTGGTAATCAAGGAGGTACTTTTGGTGGCAAGGCTTTTCCAAAAAAATATATGGCTTTTCATCAACTAAGCATGCGTATCACACCACGCCTAAACCTTGGTCTTTTTGAAACAATTATTTTTAATAGAGATACTGTAAATAACTATTTTGATATCAACTACCTCAACCCTATTATTTTCTATCGATCAGTAGAGCAACAACTTGGCAGCCCTGATAATGCTGTTATTGGTATGAATTTCCGCGGCATCCTATGGAAACATTTCTCCGTATACGGTCAATTTGTATTGGATGAGTTTTTACTTAAAGAGGTACGAGCTGGTAATGGCTGGTGGAGCAATAAATATGCGATGCAACTGGGGGTAAAATACATCGATGCATTTCATGTCCCTCAATTGGATATGCAAGCTGAACTAAATCTCATCAGGCCTTATACCTATGCACATGAATCAGGCTATACCAATATGAGTCATTATCGACAGCCATTAGCGCATCCGTTGGGTGCTAATTTGAATGAGTTTATTTTTATACTTCGTTATCAGATTTGCCCTACATTATCTTTTACAGGAAAATATGTTTACATCACCCAAGGTTTGGATGAAGCGGGACTAAATTGGGGTGGAAATATTTTATTGGATTACCGGAGCCATGTTCAAGACTATGGCAATCATATTGGACAGGGACTAAAAGTGACTACAAACTATGTTGATGCAACGATGACTTACATGATGAAACACAATCTATTTGTGGATTTTAAATTAATATATAGAAAACAAGATAGCGATTCTTCTTTATATAGCCAACGTACATCTATTTTTGTCCTAGCACTACGATGTAATATAGGACAGCGTTTATTCGAATTTTAAACTTTTCTCATAAAATTTATCATTTTTGCTAACTTAAATACCCTTAAAACAACAAGAACGTGAAAACATATTTACGAATTCTTTCCTTTGCCAAGCCCTACATAAAATATGCTTTCCCATATATTATATATGTTACACTTTCTGTTTTATTCGGCCTGATTACATTCTCATTACTAACACCCTTATTAAATGTTTTATTTGGGACTTCCTCTATACAGTTCACAAAGCCTCGTGCCTTTCCAGGGTTCAGCTTTAGTCAATCGTATCTAGTTGACTTGTTTAATTATTTCTTTTATACAACCATTCATGATCATGGGCGGGTTGGTGCTTTAGTTTATGTCTGTATTATTGTAGCTTGTGCCAATCTACTTAATAATTTATTCCGCTACTTATCTGCGCAGATGATTGGTGTGATTCGTGCCGGACTTGTTAGTAATATCCGAATAGCTGTATTCAAACGTGTCACAAAATTGCATATTGGATTTTTTTCCAATGAGAAAAAAGGAGACTTAATGTCTCGCATCATGAATGATGTTCAAGAGATAGAAGGCACAGTCGTTAACTCATTGCGTGTTGTTTTCAAAGAACCAATCACCTTATTAGGTTTTTTTATTTTACTATTTGTTATTTCTGTTAAACTCACTGTTTTTACATTAATCTTTTTACCCATTTCTGCATTTATTATAGCAAGTATTGTTAAAAAACTTAGAAAGCATGCTGTAGAAAGTCAGAATGTATTAGGAAGCATGCTTGCCACTATTGAAGAAACTCTTTCCGGGATACGTATTATCAATGCATTCAACGCACGCAAGTATGTAGTCGATAAATTCGTAGACCAAAATGAGCGTTATTCACGAGTTAATATTAAGATGACTAATCGTCAAGAGTTAGCCAGTCCGATCTCTGAATTTTTAGGTGTTTTAGTGGTGACAGGTATGTTGCTTTATGGCGGCATCTTAGTATTGAATAAAAATTCAGATCTTACCGCCAGTGAGTTCATTACCTATATTGGCATATTCTCTCAAGTTTTAAGCCCTGCTAAAGCCATTTCATCAGCTTTTACCAATATTCAACGTGGTATTGCCTCAGGCGATCGTGTACTTCGGTTGATTGATACATTCCCTGAAATTGTAGATGAGCCAAATGCAAAACAATCTATTGAATTTAACAGATCTATTGAATTTAAAAATGTATCTTTTTCATATGAAAAAGAATTGGTTTTAAAAAATATTAATCTAACTGTTTCAAAAGGAAAAACTATTGCTTTAGTTGGACACTCGGGTGGTGGCAAGTCGACATTAGTTGATTTGATTCCCCGTTTTTACGATCCTCAAGAAGGAGAAATTCTATTAGATGGCCTATCATTAAAAGAATACAAATTGGATTCGATACGCCAACATATGGGTATAGTGACACAGGAATCTATTTTATTTAATGACAGCATCTTCAATAACATTGCTTTCGGTATTCAAAACGCATCATTAGAAGATGTTATTCAGGCTGCAAAGATTGCCAATGCACATGACTTTATTATAGAGATGGAAAATGGATATGATACATTTATTGGTGATCGAGGTATAAAGCTTTCAGGAGGACAAAAACAAAGACTAAGTATTGCACGAGCTGTTTTAAAGAATCCGCCTATACTCATTTTAGACGAGGCTACATCTGCCTTAGATTCAGAATCTGAACGACTGGTTCAAGACGCATTAAATCGTTTGATGAAAAGTCGAACATCTATCGTTATCGCTCATCGACTTTCTACGATTCAAAATGCAGATGAAATTATAGTTGTCCAAAAAGGCGAAATCGTCGAGCGGGGAACTCATGACGAGCTCATAGCCCGAGATGGTGTGTATTCTAAATTATCTGCTATGCAGAAATTTTCTACGAAATAAACGGAACGAGTTCCTCTAATTTCATTCCTCTTGATCCCTTAATCAAGATGTGGTAATTAGATAATCTTTTATCCATAAGCCAATTTCGGAGTGAAAATGAGTCAGGAAAATAATAAGCACGCTGACATTTGTTCACAGCTGCCTGCATTTCTTTTCCTGCAAATAAAACAATATCAAAAGCACTATTGGCAACTAACTCCCCAAGACGCATGTGTTCTTTTTCACTCTCCTCTCCTAACTCCAGCATATCACCCAAAATAATACATTTATGCTCAGCTTGTAATTCTTTAAAACTTTCAATAGCTGCCTGCATCGATGTTGGATTAGCATTATAGGCATCTAAAATAATAGTATTGTTTCCTTGTTTTATAAGTTGAGATCTATTAGAAGAGGGGATATAATGAGCAATGGCTTCATGTGCTTTTTCTAATGGTACTTTAAAATAACTGGCTACACAAAGTGCAGCAAGGATATTATTAAAATTATGCGCGCCAATAAGATGGGTGAAGATGATTTGTCCAGACTCAGTTTCATATGAAACAAAAGGATCTGTTTTAAGTAACCGTGCAGTATAAAATGTATTCGGCTTGCCATACAAAATACGGTCTTTAATATACTCACTCATAGTCATCAACGTACTATCGCAAGCATTTACAAAAATACTACCTTGATGCGAATAGATATAAGCATACAATTCTCCCTTCCCTTTTTTTACACCTTCTATTCCTTTAAATCCCTCCAAATGAGCTTTACCAATATTAGTAATAATACCATGTGTAGGCTGAGCAATCATACATAACTCATGAATATCACCTTGTTTATTAGCGCCCATCTCGATAATAGCTACATCTATCAATGATTCCTTTCGAATGCTTAATAAAGTTAATGGCACACCAATATGGTTATTCAAATTACCTTGTGTGAAATACGTTTTATAATGCGTCTGCAAGACAGTGTTAACTAACTCCTTAGTGGTTGTTTTTCCATTCGACCCTGTGATACCAATAACTGGAATGGTGAATTGCTGGCGATGGTATGCAGCAAGTGCTTGAAGTGTTTTGAGTACATCATCTACTACAATATATCGATCATCTCGTCTTACAGAAGCATCATCTACTACAACATATAAAGCACCTTTTTCAAGAGCCTCTTTTGCAAAAAGATTACCATTAAAGTTGGGACCTTTTAACGCAAAAAATAAAGATTGAGCAGGAATATACCGTGAGTCAGTAGAAACGGATGAACAAGTTAAAAATAGGCGATATAGATCTTCTATATTATTTTTCATAGGCGTTTATGCTGTTGAAAAATGGGATAGCATTAAATTAAATAAGTAAAATTACATATAAAATAGAGATGCTGTTTAGATTAATTAGTGTATTTACAAATTTCTGCTGAATAAATTGTAAATTAGTCATACGTTTCAGAAAAGATATAACCATTGCAAAGACTTCAGCATGTTAAAGTTTATCCAGACTCTTTTTTTAATGACGGCATGCACTTATGTTGTACTATCTCAATCTTTTCAGTTTGAATGGGAGAAAAAAGCCACTGTTGAAGTAAAAAATAAAACAATGCTTAACCCATGGACTGGCGGAATTAATAGTGCACAAATTTCCATGCTTGACATCAACAACGACCTTCTAGAAGACATTATTATTTTCGATCGAGATGCTCATCGGGTAATACCTTTTATCATAAATAAAAAAGATGGAAAATACAACTACAGCTATGATTCATTTTATGAATCCCTTTTTCCACCAGTGAATTCATGGCTCTTATGTATAGATTATGATCAGGATGGCCGAAAAGATTTATTTACTGCTTCTGGTTCAGACGTACGCGTATTTAAAAATGAAACTAAACCGAATGAGACAATCCAATTTAAACTCATTAAAGATCCAATTAGAGTGAAAGGATTTTCTGGCATGATCAACCTTTCTATTTCAAGTACAGACATTCCTGCCTTTGTGGATATAGAAGATGACGGCGATGTAGACATACTCACATTTAATTTTTCTTCAGGCACTTACATCGAATGGTATAAAAATATAAGCCAGGAAAAGTATGGAAATGCCGATAGTTTGGAATTTGAACGAACAGGCTACTGCTGGGGAGAATTTATAAAGTCGCACGGTTGTCAAGAATACGAATTCGGAACAGATTGTCAAGGCGGCTCATCCGGTGGTTCGGGAAAAAAGATAGAACATACCGGCTCTACATTGTTAGCACAAGATATCGATGGCGATGGCGATAAAGATTTAATCATAGGCTCGGTACATTGTAAACAGCTTATCTATCTTGAAAATAAAGGAACAAAACAAAACCCCGTTTTTAATGCGGTAGGAAAACTACCCATCGCCACAACTCTTCAACCTGCTATTTTTTCAGGCGCTTTCTACGAAGACATTGATCACGATGGTCAAAAAGATTTAATCATTAGCCCCAATGTATCCTCTGATGAAATTCATGATTTTAATTTTAGTCAATCTGTATGGTATTACAAACATCATATGAATGAGTTTGAATTGGTTCAGCCTGATTTTTTACAACATGATATGATTGATGTAGGCAACAATGCTTATCCTGCATTGATTGATCATGATGCTGATGGTGATTTAGACTTATGGATAGGTAATGGGGAGCAACCTCAAGCAGATAACTTATCCTACGCAACAATATATCTGTTTGAAAATAAAGGGACTACTACTCATCCTTATTTTCAATTGATAACTAACGATGCATTACATAGTAGCATATGGAAATCAACCTACATCAAACCGCAATGGATAGATATCGATGGAAATAACCAGAAAGATATAATTGTAACATCTACTCAATCTGGGATTACATCGTGTAAAGCTCTTTTAAACACATCACTTGATGAAAAATCAACCATAGAAGATGCTCAATGGATTTCTATTCCACTGCCTTTGGAAAATGGAGATGCACCTTGTTTTAGCGATATCGATTATGATGGAGATGTAGATGCTTTAGTTGGAAAAGCAACTGGTGCCTTATGGTATTATGAAAACAAAGGAACACCTACCAATCCTTCATTTCAACTACTAACTAATTCGTATTTAGAACTAAAAAATAATTTCTTTACTAAAAATAAATACCCTTCTATTAGTGACATTAATGGGGATGGATTAGATGAACTTATACTTGGTGATCGCACAGGCCGTATACGTATCTATTCGGATTTTCGAACAAATACAGGTGTATACCAAGACAGTATTTTGTACGACTCAAGTAAAAAAAGAAACAGCACACTTCCATCTATTACTGAACTTTTTCCAACCTGTGGTGATTTAAATCAAGATGGATTGCCTGAGTTAGTCATCGGAACATCAATGGGCGGTATTTGGTATCTCACTAATCAAACTGAAAAAAAACAACCAGATGCAACAAAAAATTGCGAGTTAGCATGTTTTCCAAACCCTGCAGCAGACCGATTTTTTATACGTACAAATTGCACAGGAGATATACGTATTATAAGCATCTGGGGAGAGTTAATAACCTCTTTTCATGTTGTAGCTCCTTTATTTTCACGATCTATCTCTACAGCACGTTTATCACCCGGAATCTATATTATTCAATTCGCTTCTTCTGATCGTGTACTTACACAAAAAGTGATAGTTACACAATAAAAGAACTTTATATTTTTTATACTTTTGACATGAAAGACCTAAATTTACACCATGTCTTTTCGTTTTAGTGAACTAGCGGCTATCACCCATGGGACGATCTTATCCTTACATGAAGATCAAGTCATTACTCATTTAATAACTGATAGCCGTTCAAACTCTATTACTTTTGGAAGTTTATTTATCGCTATCAAAGGCAAACGTCATGATGGCCATCTATTTATTCACGATCTTTATAAAAAAGGAATCCGCCAATTTATAGTTGAAAAAGATGCATTCCATAACGCTCAACTTGCTATACCAACACATGCTAATATTATCGCTGTTGACAATTCAATTAATGCATTACAAAAACTAGCAAGTGCACATCGTTCTCATTTTCAATTACCCGTCATAGGCATCACTGGAAGTAATGGAAAAACGATCGTTAAAGAATGGCTTGCCCAACTACTTGCAAAAGATTATTGTATTATAAAAAACCCAAAGAGCTATAACTCTCAAATTGGCGTACCATTATCTGTCTGGCAAATCAATGCATCACACCATCTTGGTATTTTTGAAGCAGGTATATCAGAGCCTGGAGAAATGGAAAAATTAGAAAAAATAATTTGTCCTGAATGGGGTATATTCACCACTATTGGAACAGCTCATGATGAAGGATTTTTATCTACCGAACAAAAAATTGAAGAAAAATTAAAATTATTTAAACATTCTAAGCTGATTATTTATCGAAAAGATTATGCATTAATTGATAAGCTTATACCAAAATCGAAAAAATTAACTTGGAGTTTAAAAGACCATACGGCAGATCTTTATGTTGCCGAATTGATTAAAACAACAGAGAGTTGTACTGTTTTAATTCACTATGAAAAAAAATCATATTCATTAACAATTCCTTTCTTAGATGATGCATCTATTGAAAATAGCCTTCACTGCATAACACTATTATTTTACTTAGCTATTCCAGTAGAAGAAATACAACAACGTGTTTCATTACTCAAATCTGTTTCTATGCGTTTAGAGTTGAAACAGGGGATTAATGATTGCTACCTTATAGATGACACCTATAATAATGACCTGGCTGGAATTGAAATGGCCCTAGATTTTCTAGCACAACAGCCCATTCAAAAAACTAAAACAGTAATCCTCTCAGATGTATTAGAATCTAGTATGACTGATGAGGAACTTTATAAACAAATCGGCCTATTACTTACAAGTAGACATGTGGAACGACTCATTGGAATTGGAGATCATATTTCAATGATTGATGCCTATTTTAATGGAAAAAAAGAATTTTACAAGACTACATCTGAATTAATAAAAAATACTAATCGCACCATTTTTCAAGATGAAATCATATTAATAAAAGGAGCAAGAAAATTTGAATTCGAAAAAATAGCAGAACTGCTACAACAAAAAATACATGGTACAATATTAGAGGTAAATCTAGATGCACTTACACATAATCTGAATTTTTACCGAAATAAATTAACGCCGAATACTAAACTTATGGTGATGGTGAAAGCATTAGCATATGGTAGCGGAAGTTACGAAGTAGCTCATCTTTTACAATTTCATCGTGTAGATTACTTAGCTGTTGCTTATGCCGATGAGGGAATCTATTTAAGAGAACATGGTATTTCATTACCCATCATGGTTATGAATCCATCAGAAGACGCATTTGAAAAAATAGTCAATTATCATCTAGAACCTGAGATTTATAGCATTCGCTTACTCGAATCCCTTCAATCGTATCTTACTTTAACTAAAAAAAACTGCTCTATTCATTTAGAAATAGAGACGGGTATGCATCGCTTAGGTATAGAAGAAAAAGATATTGATAAACTATGTATAATTTTAAAAAATAACCCTTCTATTCGCATCAAAAGTATATTTAGTCATTTAGCTGCATCGGAGGATTCAAACCAAGATTCGTTTTCTAAAAAACAAATTAATCAATTTCAAAAGCTTGCAAAACACATTGAATATACAATTGGATACCCCTGCATCAAACATATTCTTAATTCAGCCGGAATCATTCGCTTTCCAGAAGCACACATGGATATGGTAAGACTAGGTATCGGTCTATATGGAATCAGTATAGTAGGGGAAGAAAATCTAATGCCAGTAAGCAGACTTAAAACAACCATTTCCCAAATCAAAGAGATCCCAATTGGAGATTCTGTTGGATATGGAAGAAAAAAAATAGCCACTCAACCCTTACGCATCGCCACCATTGCTATTGGCTATGCTGATGGATTTAGCAGAGCCTTTAGCAACGGCGTTGGCAGTGTGTGGGTTAACGGGAAAAAAGCATCAGTTGTGGGCAATGTATGCATGGATATGACAATGATTGACATTACAACCATCGATGCTAAAGAAGGCGATGAGGTTGTTATTTTTGGGAAAGAGCTCTCAATAACAAAAGTAGCCGACTGGATTCATACGATTCCATACGAGTTACTTACACAATTAAATGATCGTGTGAAACGCGTTTACTATAAAGAATAAGCAAAATATAAAAAATGATTTTAGAACATATCCCATTTGAACAAACACATGTATTTTCTAAATTATTTTTAGATTATATCAATCAATATTCTGAACTTCAAGATTGGCACCAAGATATATATCCAACATTAGAAAATATAAAAAAAAATAGTAGTCAAAAAGTAATTTCTTCAACTACTCGAAAACAACTAGTTAGCATTCTATCTGATCAATATAAAAACCATATACCAAAGTTAAATGTAGAAAAAAATATAAAACTACTAGGGCAAGAAAATACATTTACAATAACAACAGGCCATCAATTAAATTTATGTACGGGACCTGTGTTTTTTATTTATAAACTCATTACTACACTCAATTTATGTACTAAGCTCAAAGAAAAATTTCCATTCTATAATTTTGTACCTATCTATTGGATGGCCTCCGAAGATCACGATAAAGAAGAAATTAATCATTTCAATCTTTTTGGAAAAAAATACACTTGGGAAACAGACCAGGAAGGCCCTGTTGGTCGATTTCATTTACAGGGGATGGAAAAAGTATTAGAAAACATACGCGACTTTCCTTTATTTATAAAAAAAATATATACAGAATCACCTTCTTTAAGTCATGCCACACATGCATTAGTACACCATCTTTTTGGAGATCAAGGATTAGTAGTAATTAATCCGGATGATTCGAACCTAAAAAAAATAGCACTACCCATTTTAGAGCAAGAGCTAACCCAGTCAAGTTCATTCAACCTTATACAGCATACATCATCAGCATTAGAAAAAAAAGGATATAAGTTACAACTTCATCCTCGTGAAATTAATCTTTTTTATATATCATCTTATGGACGTCAACGCATCGCTAAAGAAAATAATACATTTAAAATAATTGATACTCCGCTTATTTTCACACCGTCTGAAATACGTGAGGAGTTAAACAACTATCCGGAGCGATTTAGCCCAAACGCAGCGTTGCGTCCCATTTATCAAGAAACACTATTGCCTAATATAGCCTATGTTGCTGGTCCTGCTGAAATAGCCTATTGGCTCCAACTTAAAGATGTATTTAAAGCCTATGGCTTAAGGCATCCATTACTCATTCCGCGACAGTCAGCACTTTATATTTCTCCTGCACAAAACGATAAACTAAAAAAATTAGAACTAACCATTGCAGACCTTTTTTTATCTAAAGATGATTTAAAAAATAAATATATGGCTTCTCAAGCTCAATACATATTTGATAGCACCCTTGAAAAAAATCAAATACAAGAAGTTATAAATGAACTCGCACGCAAGGCAACGATCGTAGACACTAGTCTTGAAGGGATGGTCCAAGCTGAATACCAAAGCATAAAGAAAAGCATTGAATATATTGAAAAAAAAATAAAAAAAGCCATAGAGCAAAAAGAAGAAAAAACAATTCAGCAACTTTTTAATTTAAAAGATAAACTTTTTCCTGAAGGCCATTTACAAGAACGCTATGACAATGTTTTAAATTTTTATATCAACAATCCTTCTTTTATACAAGAGCTTATAAGGCTTCTCGATCCGCTTGATTTTCGATTTGTGATAATACGTGAAGAAAGATAAGCGATATTTTTTTTGATAATTTAATTTTACAAACTACTTAAAAGGTTTTCTCCCGTCATCTCTGATGGAATAGATATGCCCATCAAACTCAAAATGGTAGGCGCCACATCACCCAATTTTCCATTTTTAATTTTCCCCTTATAGTTAGGATCAACCAAAATACAAGGCACTAAATTAGTCGTATGTGCCGTATTAGGTGTCCCATCTTCATTAATCATCATATCTGCATTCCCATGATCAGCCAATACCAACACAGTGTATCCATTTTCTAAAGCAGCATGTATAACATCTTTTGTACAAAGATCTACTGTTTCACATGCTTTTACAGCTGCTTCAAATACACCCGTATGTCCAACCATATCTGGGTTAGCAAAGTTAATGCATATAAAATCAGCACTCTGTTCCTCAAGTTCATCCATGATTGCATCACGAATAGCATAGGCGCTCATTTCAGGTTGCAAATCATATGTTGCTACTTTAGGAGAAGGGCATAAAATACGTTTTTCGCCTGGAAATTCTTCTTCTCTTCCTCCTGAAAAAAAGAATGTCACATGCGGGTATTTTTCTGTCTCAGCGATACGAATTTGTTTTTTACCTGCTTTTGATAATACCTCACCAAGCGTGTTCAATAGATTATCCTTTTTAAATAATGAGTCTACATTTTGAAAACCCTCATCATAAGTTGTCATTGTAATATAATGTAAATTCATTTTCTTCATACCATAATCCGGAATATCACGTTGTGTTAATGCTTGTGTAATTTCACGGGCACGATCTGTTCGAAAATTAAAACAGATTACAACATCTTCCTCTTCGATA
Source organism: uncultured Cytophagales bacterium (assembly GCA_964418605.1). Taxonomy (GTDB): domain Bacteria; phylum Bacteroidota; class Bacteroidia; order Cytophagales; family Cyclobacteriaceae; genus CAYQLY01. The sequence goes on along the minus strand of CAYQLY010000013.1, from coordinate 14,611 downwards.
CAGGCAATTGGTTTATTATTATTATCAACCTTAACAATGGGTAAAATAAATTCATCCGTTATATTTAAAGAATAAGACTCTTCAACGGCTTTTAATATAGTAGTAACAGACTTTCCCTTTCCATGAACGATTAAATCATAAGCTTGTTTTACACGCTCCCACCTATTATCACGATCCATCGCATAATACCTTCCAATAACAGAACAAACTTCTCCAGCTTTTATAGTATCTAAATGGTTTTGTAAATCTTTGAGATAAACATAACCGCTTTTGGGATCCGTATCTCTTCCATCAGTAAACGCATGTATATAAAAATGGTCTAATCCATGATCTTTTATAATCGTACACAATGCCTTCAAATGATCACCATGAGAATGAACGCCTCCATCCGAAACTAAGCCAATGAGATGTAGTTTTTTGTTATGCACTTTTGCATAGGCGATAGCTTCAAGTAATGTCGAATTACGAGCTAATTCATGATCTTGAACTGCTTTATTGATGCGTACCAGATCTTGGTATACTACTCGGCCAGCACCAATATTCATATGGCCCACTTCTGAATTTCCCATTTGTCCTTCTGGCAAACCTACTGCTATACCTGAAGCTTGTAGTTGACTGTTTGGATATTTTTTATATAAGGAATCTATGAAAGGTGTACGCGCCTGATCAATAGCAGAATAAGCAGGGTTTAAACCAATACCCCAGCCATCTAGAATAATAAGTACTACTTTTTTAGTCATACAACAAAAATAAATGAATTAGGCATGAATACGGGATAAAATTGAAACTATAAGTTAAACCATTTATTTTATATATTTAGTGTTGCATTATATAACTTTATATACTTAATAACGCAGAATGTACAAATACAGTTTACTAACAGCCTATTTATTTTTAAAACTAATAAACTATAGCCACGCACAAGATAAAAAATGCATGTGTGAAGAAGTAGAAGGATTTCGTTACGATACCGATTCATTTACCAATTTACGTGATAAGCCGAATGGCAAAATTATTCAAAAACTCATACCTGATGAAGATGAAATCGAGCCTATTTTAATGGTTTGTAAAGCAGAGAATAAATGGTTTTATATTGAAACACCCAATGGAACATGGGGCTGGATACACTATAAGAAAATAGCTGCTTCCTTGCGAAATTATGATGGCAATCCTGTTACGTTATACAAAGAACCAAACCGAGAAAAAGGTATTCAGTCTATTGTTAAAGAATCAGAACCACTTGTACAAATTATAAATTGTTCAGGGCGATGGGCTTATGTATACGTGCCCAAAACAAAACAAGAAGGATGGGTGGAAGGTTATTTATTATGCCCTAACTCTATTACAACTTGTCCATAGTTATATCATCAGTTTTAAATAAAAGAATAGCTTATTTTTTATTATTCTTTTCCAATTGATGAATCAATGCTTGAAAATCTTTTGGATAAGGTGACTCTATACTAATTGTTTCACCATTAGGCATTGGAAATTGTAAAGAAAAAGCATGTAAAGCTATGCGTTTAATTAAAGGCTCCTCCTCTGTATTTTTTTTTAAATTAAAATTACGCTTAATAGACGACAGATAAACAAGTCTTCCACCATAAGATGTATCACCAGCAATGGAGGCACGCAAAGTCGCAAGATGAATACGTAATTGGTGTGTACGTCCTGTAATAGGCTCACATAAAACAAGCGTATAATGGTGAAATTCTTTTAGAGTGGTGAAATAACTTTCAGCTGACTTTCCATTATAATCAATTCGAACAAGACCTTTAGTGGGTATAAAAATAGGAAGATCTACTTTTGTTCGTTCGAATTGATGCCTACCTTCAACCACAGCATGGTATATTTTTTTTACCTTTCGTTCCTCAAATTGAATAGATAGATACCTATACGCTTCAGCATGCTTAGCGATAGCTAAGACACCTGATGTTTCTTTATCCAGCCTGTGACAAACTTGTGCTTGCGGCCAGTATACTTTAGCTAAAGACAATACATCTGCATCCTCATGCCGATCTTTTAGCGTACTAAAAAAAGGTGGTTTATTGATAAAAATATAATCATCATTTTCTAGCAAAATCAAATCCTGAAAAGACTCCTTCTTCATCTCTGTGCTTATTACGCTTTTTCTAATTCAAAACTAAACATACTCCCTTCATCCTTATGACTGGTTACTTTTATCTGCGATTGATGTGCCTCTAAAATACGTTTCACAATAGAAAGCCCCAAACCTGTTCCTCCTTTTTCTTTAGATCTGCTTTTTTCTACACGATAGAAACGATCAAAAATACGTTGAAGATCTTTAGATGGAATTCCTATCCCATCATCTCTAACAGCGATACAAATTCGACGCTCATCCTCCTCAGAAGAAGTAAACGATACTTTAACAAAGCCTTCTTCTTTGCCATATTTAACAGCATTTGAGATAAGGTTAACCATCACTTGGTTGATACGTCGAGGATCACCATGTACATATACAGGCTCCTTGGTGTCATTAGAAATTTTAAGTCTAATATTTTTTTTAGCTGCTTTTTGCTCAAATTGATCAAAAATTTCTTTCACCGATTGGCGAATATCAAATTTCTCAGGATGCATCGTCACCTCGCCTGCTTCAATTTGAGATAAGATTAACATATCTTGAACTAAAACATCTAACCCATCTAAACTTTTAGCTGCTTTTCTTAAAAACTTAATTCGTACTTTTGTATCATCTATGGCGCCATCTAATAACGTATGCACAAAGCCCTGTGCAGCAAAAATGGGCGTTTTTAATTCATGAGAAACATCAGCAAAAAACTGCCTCCGAAAATATTCTATTTTTTTTAATTCATCTATTTCGGTTTGTTTCAAATAAGCATAAGTGAAAATTTCCTCATGTATTGTTCGGAAAGGACTAAAAGGAAGACGTGTATTTTTTTTTGAAAAAGAAAAATCTTTTTTCTTAATACGTTCTAATACTATATTAATCTGATCTATTTTTCTCAAAAAAAATAATCTTATAACAAGGTAACTTGAAATCGTTGTACTTGCAAATGAAATACCAAATACCAACCAGATATCTTGAGAAGAGACCGTTTTTATAATATAAAGAGAAAGTGCTATAATACTGCTTATAATTACACCTAAAAAAAGAGGAAGACCTTTAGAATACAAAAACATACTAGCTCAATTCAAATTTATAACCTACTCCCTTCACTGTTGTAATATAATTTTCTCCTATCTTTTCACGTACTTTTCGTACATGAACATCTACCGTTCGGGCAATGACATGCACTTGAGCACCCCAAATATGAAGAAGTAAATCATCACGACTAAATACTTTATTAGGATGTTGAGCTAAGAAATACAACAACTCAAACTCTTTTTTAGGAAGGAGGATTCGTTTTTCTTTCAACCATATGGCATAGCTTCCTTTATCAATCACCAAATCTCCGATTGCAACCTTGGCTGATTTCACATTTTTAGATTCCCGTCGAAGCAAGGCAGCAATTCGACTCATCAACGCACGTGGTTTGATGGGTTTATGGAGATAATCATCCGCACCGGCTTCAAATGCCGCTACCTCTGAATACTCCTCCGAGCGCGCAGTCAAAAACAAAATAAAAGATTGATGAATAGAGGGAATTTCTCTCAATAGCCGACAGGTCTCTACCCCATCTAACCCTGGCATCATGATATCCAATAAGATTACTTTGGGAGAAAAATCTTTAGCTAAAGCAATGCCTTTTTTACCAGAGTCGGCGGTTTTTACATCATACCCTTCTTTATCTAAATTATACCGCAGAAGCTCCAAAATATCATGGTCATCATCTATTACCAGTATTTTAATGCTAGAGGAAGGCATACCTTACACAAATTTAGCCTATATTTTTTAAATAACCACTTCTATGAATAAGACAAAAAATGAACAATTTATGATTTTAATGCTCAATAATTATTATTTAATAAATATATATTTTAGGTGCAATAAAAATAATTTAATTTTTAAAGATTAAAGCTAGAGCCGTTTAAAAAAACGGCTTTTTTATTTTTTTTGATTAACTAGTGAAATAGATATGGCTGTAGTACTATTTCCACATCCGTCTTTTAATTTTAGATATATCGTCTCACCAGATGCTACCCATTCCTTAGTATCTATATAAGCATCCCAGGTTGCATTTTTAAAATCCGTTGTATTGCTCAACATCATCCAAGCTGCATCATTAGCTTGAAGCGTTAATGTTACTTTTTTACCGGAAGATGTTTTTTCTGTAATGGATGGTTTGATGTTTATTACTTTAGGAGGCATACGGTCCACTACAATCTGTTGCGAAAGAGTATCCGTAGATATATTTCCGGCCTCATCTTTAAAAAGCATATAAATCGTTTTTGTACCATCTTCACCATCAACAATAAAAGGTCTTGTTTTTTTTGCATTTTCCCACTCAACGCCTTTAAATAGACGATTCGTACTAATCAACATATAAATAGCATCTTTGGCATCGATAGATAAATTCACTTTTTTATCTTTTCGATTAGTACATGTTGAATCATTATTAATTTTAAAAGACCCACCAACAGGAGGTTTAGTATCTAATGTGATTTTAGCACCAACAACTGCAGATGTATTTCCTGCTGCATCTTTAACTTGAACATACACGGTTTTTTCCCCATCATTAGCATCAAGTGTCCATTTCTTAAATTGTTTAACATTAAATTTCTCCCAAGAAGATTTAGAAGAAAACTTAGAAGAATTACTAATAGAAATATATTTAGCATCAGGTGCATTAATCAACAGCGTAACTTCTCTACGGTTAGTTACTGCTGCATCGTTATTAATTTTAATAGTGATATCAGCAGGTGGTTGAAAATCAAGCAGTATTTGATCTTTAACAATAGGTGATAAATTACCAGCTTTATCTTTAAACTGAGCATATACTGTTTTCATACCATCATTCCCATCGAGCGTCCAATCTTTAGTTGTTTTAAATGGCTCCCATTTGGCATCAGAAAATTTTTCGGTATTGCTAATAACCATCTGGTCTGCTTCTTCAGCCGCAATCGTTAGCTGTACTTTTTTCTTTGGATTATTGGTAGCTGCACTATCTTTATCGATAAGCAGTTTACAGTTTTTAGGACCTATTCGATCAAGCTGTATATCATCAGTTATGGCATCTGTGGTATTGCCTGCAGGGTCGCGCAATTTTACATATACTGTTTTTAGCCCATCTGGACCATCAAGTTTCCATAGTTTCTTAGAAGTATACGACTCCCATTTCGCATTTATAAAATCAGCTGTGGAAGAAATAAGCATTTCACTTGCATAATCTACACTAAGATACAAATTAACTAATGCCGTCTTTGTATATACTGAATCTTGATTAATAGATAAGCGATATAATGAAGGACCTTTCTGCTTTAATTTAATTTTAGCAATAATAGGCAATGATATATTCCCAGCTTGATCTTTAAATTTGACACCGATGGTTTTTACCCCATCACCAGATGTCACCGTAAATATTTTAGCAGAAGCATACGGTTCCCACTTAGCTTTAGAGAATTCAGGATGATCACTGACTATCATTTCTATCGCATCTTTGGCATTAAGCGTAAGGTTTACTTTACGATCAGCACTGGTAGTCCATTCCTTACCCCCATCTATTTTTATACTTGTTTCAGATGGGGGAATAGTATCTAATGCAATAGTCGCATAAGATAAATCGGATATATTTCCAGCTATATCTTTAAAACGGACGTAAACTGTTCGCATCCCATTTCCTGGAGTTAATAGCCAATCTGCTTTCTGAGTAACATAGCTTTCCCATTTAGCACCTGTAAAAGAAGCTGAATTACTTATAATCATATTAGAAGCATCTTGTGCTTCTATTTTTAGAGTCACACCTCGCTTGTTTGTTACGGAAGCACCATCATTGATGTACAGCTTTCCTTCTTTAGGAGGAGTGAGATCAAGTTGTATATCGTCATGTATGGTTTCTGATACATTGCCTGCTGCATCTTTAAACTTGGCATATACTATTTTTTTACCTTCTTCGGATGAAATAATCCAAATTTTATCTTTAGCATACTTTTCCCAAGCTGCATTTTTAAAATCCACATCATTGGACAACATCATTTCTGTAGCTCCTTCGGCATTAAGAATCAATGCGACTTTTCGTTCTTTGTTAGCTGTCCACTCATTTCCCTTATTGATCAATATACTTGTATTTTGTGGTGCTTGCTGGTCGAGCATAATTGACGCAGAGGCTGTTTCGGATGTATTTCCTGCTGCATCTTTAAATCGGAGATAAATTGTTTTTACACCATCTTCTCCTTCTAGCGTAAATTCTTTTTTAGCTACATAGGGCTCCCATATGGATTTTTTTTGTTTAATCATCATTTCTGTAGCACCAGGAGCTGAAAGAGCCAATTCAATAGATTTGGTTGTTGTGTATTTACTTCCATTATTAATTTTAATACCTACTGGCGTTGGTGCTATTCGATCCAATACAATTTTAGTTGAAACAACGTCAGAAGTATTTCCAGCATCATCTTTGCATTTCAGATAAATTATTTTTTCCCCATCTGGCTCATCCAAAACCCAACGCAAAGTATCTGTATATTTATACCATCCAGCTCCTTGAAAAGTAGCTTTATTGCTTATCGAGATATAAGAAGATCCTTCCGCAGAGACTTTAAGTAAAACGGTTTTAAAATTAACAACAGATCTATTTTCATTTACCGTCATTGATGTTATGGAAGGCTTTGTTCGATCAAGAATAATTTTTGTACTAATGGAACTTGATTCATTACCTGCCGCATCTTTAAACTTGGCATATACGGTCTTCTCTCCATCTTCTTCTTCTAGAAGCCATCCTGTTTTTTTAGTATTATAGGGTTCCCATTTAGCCTGTTTAAAATCATCCGTATTACTTATGAGCATTTCTTTTGCCCTTGGAACGGTAAAAGAAAGTGTAACATTTTTATCTTTGGTATACATAACACCATTATTGATAGCAAATGGTGCATTTTGGCCTCTTGCAGAAATAAAAAATGCTAAAAAAGAGAATAAAGTGAGTATTTTTTTTATATTATCCATCCGACCTAAAAACCTACGTTCAGATGCTAAGATACGAAAAAATGGCAAAGTATGTATTGAATTATGCCTAAACAGGTTTTATCTTTAATTTTTTTTCCAACTCATCTACCAAATTTTTAAACTTCCGATCTGTGTCCATCAGATCATTGACACATTGCACGGCATGAATAACAGTGCTATGGTCTCGTCCGCCAAAATGATACCCAATAGATTTGAGAGAAAAGGAAGTGTATTTCTTTGCAAAATAGATAGCAAGTTGTCGAGCCAATACAATTTCTTTTTTTCGTGTTTTTGCTTTAAGCGAATCTAATGGTAAATCAAAATAATCAGCAATGAATTTTTGTATAAAATCAATACTTACATCTGTTTCAACATTATGAATAATATTGTTCAATGTTTGCTTAGCTAACTCTAGATCAACTTCTTTCTTAGTCAATGAGGCATGAGCAATTAACGATATCATCACACCTTCCAGCTCACGCACATTTGTATCAACACTATACGCTAAATAATCAATGACATCATTAGGAATAAATATACCATCTGCCTGCATCTTACGATGTATAATGGCTATACGTGTTTCAAAATCAGGTTGCTGTAAATCAGCTGTGAGCCCCCATTTGAATCGAGAAATAAGTCTTTCTTGCAATCCTTTCAAATCACGAGGAGGGCAATCACTAGTCATAATAATTTGTTTTCCAGATTGATGCAAATGATTGAATATATGAAAAAATATTTCTTGTGTTTTTTCTTTACCTGCCAAAAACTGAATATCATCGATCATGAGGACATCAATTTGTAGATAATAATTTCTAAAATCTTCAATTCGGTTATTTTTAAGTGCTTCAATAAATTGATTGACAAAATTTTCTGAGGTTACATACAAAACGTATTTATCAGGAAAAATTTGCTGTACGTGATTGCCAATAGCCTGTATTAAATGCGTTTTGCCTAAGCCTACGCCACCATAAATCATCAAAGGATTAAATGACGTAATACCAGGCTTTGTAGCAACTGCCATACCTGCTGAGCGGCCAAGCCTATTACAATCCCCTTCTATAAAATTATCAAATGTGTAGTTTTTATTAAGATGTGCATCAAAACCAGTTTTGTTAATTGCTTTTAGCTCAAATGGGTTTCTAAGTATTTTTTCAGCCACATTTGCTGTTGCTGTTTTAGAAGAAGCCATATTTACCACATATGGCTGATTAGTCTCATTTCCTTTATCTACAATAATAGAATATTCTAATCTGGCATGAGAACCCAACTCATGCTGTATACCTTCACGAAGTATTAAAATATGGTGCTCTTCGAGCCATTCGTAAAAAAACTGGCTTGGAACTTGAATAGTAAGAACATCCCCTTGAAGCCTTATAGGAACAATAGGCTCAAACCATGTTTTGAAGGCTTGTTCTTCAACATTCTTTTTTATGAAAGATAAGCAACCATTCCAGGCTTGTATATAATCTTTTTCAACCATTTGTGGGTTTTAACTAAAGTAAGTTGTGGCGTTTCCCCTCGTATATTCAAACGGGGGTGCCAAAGATGAAAAAAAAAAAAATAACAAAAAAGGAAAGAAGCTATTGACTTTTTAAAAAGTTATTTGTATGAGGCTGCATTATTTTTTAGTACAATTTACTCTAAAAAAGAACATACTTTATGTATGATTTTAAGATTATAAGCAAAGAGAGAAAATAAGATCAGCTAAAATAAAGATTAATTATCCCTATATATAACTTTTAATACTATTAACTAGCAAACAACTGCTAGTTAAAAAGATATCTCTTAATGAGATATCTTTTTTTCTTTTACCTTTTTTAATTGCACCTTCAATACATCTAATATATCGTCTACGGCAGCTTCAAACGTTTTTGACTTTTGTTTTACAAAAATATCTTGACCTGGTATAAGAAGTTTTACTTCCACTACTTTATTTTCTTTGTTTTCATCTTTGTCCAGTTTTAAGTAAACCGTGGCGCCTTCTATACGATCATAAAAGACATCCAGTTTTCCCAACTTTTTTTCAATAAAGTCGACCAGTTTTTGGTCTGCATCAAAATGGATGGATTGAATCTGTAGTTCCATAGGTTAATTATATCTAATTTAATAATCAAAATTACGCTTTTGGATGAGCTTGATCAAAAATATTTTTTAATTTTTCTAATGAATTATGTGTATAAATCTGTGTAGCAGCCAAATTGGCATGCCCTAGTAGTTCTTTAATTGCATTTAAATCAGCTCCATGGTTTAATAAATGAGTGGCAAATGTATGTCTTAGTACATGTGGACTTTTTTTATCAATTGTAGTTACAAGTTGCAAATAGGCTTTTACTACTCTATACACTAATTTTGGATACGCTGGTTTTCCTGTATTTGTTACTATAAGCCGTTCATCGCCAAATTGAGGTATTTCCTTTTGTTTTAATGTTATATAGCTTTGAATAAGCTTCTGCAAGCGAACTGGTATAGGCACAATGCGTTCTTTGTTTCTTTTCCCAAGCACCTTAATCGTTTTGTCTGCTAAGTTAATGTCTTTATGCTGTAATCCAAGCAATTCTGCTAAACGGATACCTGTACTATAAAGCAATTCTATTATTAATCGATCCCTTAATCCTACAAACGTATCTGAAAATTCTATCTCCGATACCAAAGCATCCATTTTATCTTCTTCGATAAAATAGGGAATAGTTTTCTTTGTTTTCAGAGGCTGAACCTTAGCGATGGGACTAATTTTAATTTTTCCTTCACGGCATAAAAACTTATAGAACGAACGCAAGGAAGCAAGCTTTCGATTAATGGATCGAGGTTGTAATTTTAGCTCAACTAAAGAAACGATCCAAGCTCGTACAGCTGTATAAGAAGCCTCTTCTATGTTTTTAAAACCCGTATCGTAGGTTAATAAAAAATCATAGAATTGAAAAATATCACAAAGATAAGAGCGAACAGTATGCTCACTTGATCTTTTTTGATATGTTAAGAAGGAGGTAAAAGAGTCTATAACAGCAATGTTGACATTCTTTATCATAGTATAAGTTAAAGGGATGTCAACATGAAAATAAAAAAGAAATGATTAATTCATTTCTTTTGCTTTGATTGATTGTCTGTAAGATGCTCGAAGAATCTCATTGCGGCGTGTAACTGATTTTTTTTCGAAATAGCTCCCTCTGCGTAGTTTTTTTAATACGCCTGTTTTTTCAAATTTTTTCTTGAATCGCTTAATCGCCTTTTCTACAGATTCGCCTGCTTCAACGTGTATAAACAACATGATATTAAACTTTAGGGTGCAAATATACTAAAAATAGGATTTATTTTACAATAAAATTTTGCGCTGCTAGCATGCCAATATCCATCTTTTCTGAAACACAGTTTGAGTTAAAAATAAGTATACTTGCATAGGCTATTCCAGCTATACCGGTATTATATGGATTATTCGGAGCTTTTTTTAAAAGATGCTGACAAGAAAGCATTTGACCTCGAACATCGTCGAAAAATCAACTTTAACATTGGCAAGTATAATGCCGCTGTAAAAAAAGGATTAGATCAATATACCGATCATGAGTTAGCTAGAGAACGTGCTGCATTTATTAAAACGCGCACACTTGAAAAGCTAGATCAGTATTTATTAGAGTTTGAGTCTAATTTCAAAAAAAGAGGAGGTAAAGTCATTTGGGCCTCTGACGCCAAAGACGTTATTCATGAGCTACTTAAGCTATTTCAAAAAAAACAACCTCGACTGGTCGTTAAATCGAAATCGATGACCACAGAAGAAGTTCATCTGAATGATTTCCTCGAAGATAATGGAATTGAAGTTGTAGAAACAGATTTAGGCGAATATATTGTCCAATTGGCGGGTCAAAAACCCTACCACATTGTCACACCGGCGATGCATATGTCTAAAAAAGATGTAGCTGATCTGTTTGTTAAAAAATTACATATCACACCTACGGATGATGCTCAAGAACTTACATTAACGGCCAGAAAATTATTGCGTAACAAATATACCTCGGCTGATATTGGAGTGACAGGTGCTAATTTTTTAATTGCAGACACCGGAGCGATTGCTATCACTGAAAATGAAGGCAATGCACGTCTTTCAACCACGTTCCCTAAAACACATATTGTAATTGTAGGTATTGAAAAAATTATTCCTCGGATGGAGGATTTAGATCTTTTTTGGCCTTTACTAGCTACTAGTGGAACAGGGCAATATGTAACTGTTTATAATACGATTTTATCTGGTCCACGGCAATCGGATGAAAAAGATGGCCCTGATGAAATGATTGTCATTCTACTGGATAATGGACGAACAAAATTACTAGCAGAAGATGCTCAAAAACAAGCATTAAACTGCATTCGATGTGGCGCTTGTCTAAATATATGCCCTGTGTATAAAAATATTGGAGGACATACGTATCAATCCACCTACAGCGGACCGATTGGCTCTGTTATCACGCCACATTATGATGGAATGAAACAGTTTAAACATTTGAGTTATGCCAGCTCATTATGTGGCGCATGCACATCTGTTTGTCCTGTAAAAATTGACATTCATAACTTATTACTTTTAAATAGAAAACAAAGTGTAGAAGAAGGCTATGCGCCTAAAATGGAGCGGTTAGGATTTACCATATGGAAATGGGTAATGAAGAGTAGATTTTTAATGGACGTAGCAGGTGGCAGCTTAAAAAACAAGCTGTTTAGCTATTTATTCAGCAAAAGCTGGGGCAAACGTCGAACGATGATCAAACTTGCTCCGAAGAGTTTTCAGCAGATGTGGAAAGAGAAAAAATAAATCCATAATTTTTATCTTATTTTTTATTTAAGTAAATAAAAAAAATACCTGACTTGTTATCAGGCATTTTTTTTGGATTAATGACAAGAATTAGAATTTATTCATCTCCTGTTATTTTACGTAATTTTTCAAAATCAATTTTTGATGCGATTTTGATTAGTGCATCATCCTTGCTAAATTCACCATAACCATAAATATTAACATAAAAATCGTTATATGGAATATCTAACGTTGCGCTTTTATAATTAGACGCTTCGCCTTCAGAATAAGACCTTACTAAACCTTTTCTTCCATTGACAACTTTAACTATTCTATCTGTTTTAGAATTTAATTGAGCAGGATCATTCAGTATATTTTTAATATCATTAGTTCCTACTGTAGTCACATAAACAGCCAATGTAAAACTATTGTCATAGTTTTCCTTACTTTTTCTATACGTCCTAGTTACATACATTCCGCCATCGTTACGACCATCATATAATGTAATGTAGTCATCATAGTCATTATTGAGTGATTTAAATCCATTTATTTCGGTTGGCAAAACGTTTAAAATTTCTTCTCCTACAACTGCATTAATAGCAGCGATCGTTTGCTGTATAGCCAGTCGCGCTTCTTTAAAATTTTTTGCTTTGATATAATCCTGAGCTTCTTTGACATAATTTTCTGCATCTTGTTGGGCAAAAATAGAGTTATAACCAAAAGCTATTAGAGTTAATACGATTGTTTTTTTTATCATGGTTGTCATAGAATTAATTTATTTATCATTCGTTAATTGTTTCAGAGCATCAAAATTAATTTGAGCTATATATTTAATTAAAGACTCTTCCATAGCCTCTTGACCATAGCCAGTGATGGCAACATAAAATTCATTATACGGAATATTCAGAGTCAACTCGCTGGACTTTTGATCGTCAACATAACTAGTATAACGTCTCATTAATACTCTTTTTCCATTATGAAGTTTAATGATTTTTTCTTTCAACGGATCTAATAAACTAGGCGTCATAAGATTATTCTTTATACCGTTGGCTCCTATACTTGTAACATATATTGTAACCGTAATGTAGCTAACCGTGTCTTTATCTTTCTTATATGTTCTACTGATATTAAATCCTCCATCTCCATAAGAATAGTCGGATAAGTTGACATGCTCGTCCTCTTTATTTAAAAGCTTCATGCCATTAATTTCGTTTGGAAGTACTTTTAATATCTCTTTTCCTGTAAGAGACTTCAAGGAAGCTAGCGCGTCTTGCATAGCCAGTCGAGCTTCTTTAAAGTTTTTTGCCTTGATATACGTTTTTGCTTCTTTAAGATGATTTTCTGCATCTTCTTGCGCAAATAGAGCATGTGAGCTTAAAATCACAAGACCTATGCTTATTAAATTTACTTTTTTCATCATATAGATAAAGTATTAAAGTATACTTACAAATTTAATGAAACTAGCCTATTACTTTAGTTTTCCGAAGAAATTTCAATATTATTTAGACAAACCCTTATTAAAACAAGTTCTACAACGTGCTTCATAATGATCTCTCTCCCCAACTAATACTTTTTCTTGTGATGCATTCAGCCTGTATGAGTAAGATGCAATACCTCCACACTGCATGCAAATGGCATGCACTTTTGTAACAAATTCAGCAACGGCCATTAATGCCGGCATACAGCCAAATGGTTTTCCTTGATAATCCATATCCAAGCCTGCTATAATAATACGAATGCCTTTATTCGCTAATATTAAACAGACATTTACAATCTCATCATCAAAAAACTGTGCCTCATCAATGCCAACCACTTCACAGCCATCATAGCGAAGTAGGATATCTTGTGCAAAGTCAATCGGTGTAGATCGAATTGAATTTTGATTATGAGAAACCACATTTTCATCATGGTAGCGGTTATCTATTTTAGGTTTGAAGATTTCTACTTTTTGCTGTGCGATACGTGCTCGATTGAGGCGACGAATAAGCTCTTCTGTTTTACCTGAAAACATCGACCCACAAATAACTTCTATCCAGCCTGTTTTTTGTGAATCGTGTTTGTGTAAGCTGGGCTCTATAAACATAAAATAAATAAAATCGAGTGGTATCAAATATATTAATTTTCTTTCGTTAATTTGCAGCTTAGTTTATGGATGCATTTGTTGTTTCAGCCAGAAAATACAGACCAGCTACGTTTGCAAGCGTGGTAGGACAGTCGCATATTACAACAACACTAAAAAATGCTATTCAAAACAATCATCTGGCTCAATCTTTCTTATTTTGTGGTCCACGTGGTGTAGGAAAAACAACCTGTGCGCGTATTCTCGCTAAAACCATCAATTGTCAGAATATTTCTACAGACTGCGAGCCATGCAATACCTGTACATCATGTGTGAGCTTTAATCAAAACACCTCATTTACCATTCATGAATTAGATGCCGCATCAAATAATTCGGTGGAAGATATTCGAAGTCTTGTTGATCAAATTCGGTATGCTCCACAAGTTGGAAATTATAAAATCTATATCATTGATGAGGTTCACATGTTGTCTAATGCCGCTTTCAATGCCTTTTTAAAAACGTTGGAAGAACCACCCGCACATGCCATTTTTATTCTGGCTACAACCGAAAAACATAAGATTATTCCAACTATTCTTTCCCGCTGTCAGATCTATGATTTTAAAGCTATTCAATTTGAAGATGTTATCAAGCAGTTGGAAATAATCAGTGATAAAGAAAATATTTCCATAGAGAAGAATGCTTTGAT
>CAYQLY010000012.1:0-70626 GCA_964418605.1 uncultured Cytophagales bacterium | reverse complement strand
TTGCGAAGTTCCCCACTTGAAGGGCGATGTTTACAAGTTTACTTGTAAACAGTAAAGCCCGAAAAGTGGGAACCAGAATTTGCGCAAAGCAGATGTTGTACGCTGTGCTGCCAGGCAGCGCCAAATTCTGGCAAAGCGCATCGTTAGTGGCAATTGCTATATTAATATGGAAAACGAAGTTTTACAAACATTTTCTTTTTACGAGTATACTGATATTGAAATTTCATTTAGTATAAAGACAAAACAATTAGATCTACCTTCCCTCTCAGAATTTCTTAAATTAAATCCGACAAGAGGCTGGTCAAAGGACCAAAGATACATTGGTAAACAGCTTAATCTTGAAACTAAACAAATAGAAACAATCGAAAGAAGTAAGCCTTGGACAATGTATGCGTACGAAACTAAAGGCTTAGTAGAAAGCACAAGATTTAATGAACATGCTGAACATCTTATTGAAAAGTTAACTTTAATCGAAAACAATTTAAGGACATTGATCGACCAACCAGACTATTTTGAAATTAATATTATAATATATCTAATTCTTGATGAATCTGAAAAATATTTTGGTTTTTCAACGGATCCTCAACTTTTACAAAAACTTACTCAATTTTGCCACCATATTGAATGGCGAAACCAACCAAGCAACATCCACTAACACCACCTTGCCGCCACTCTCACGAGTCAATTTATTTCATAAATTAGAGGTGTTCAACCGGCGGCAAGCTGGAGAACGCTAGCTACCAATATATGCTTTTCTAAAATTCGACCTTTTTACTAAGGTAGCTCCTGCGTTTTTTTACATCCGCTCCGGAACGTGTATTCCTAATAACTTCATTCCTGTTTTAATTACATGTGCTATTGTTGCTGAAAGCGCTACACGAAAATGAATAAGTGCTTGATCCTTTTCTCCAAAAATAGACAGCTCTGCATAGAATCGATTGTATTCTTTAGCCAGTTCAAAGATATATTGGCTAATTACAGCAGGTGAATAGGTTGTAGCTGCTTCTTTTATTTTTTCTGGAAAATTACTGATGAGTTGTATAATGCTTGTTTCAATCGTATGTAGAGATTGAATTGAAGAAAATTTTTCTTTTTGATAATCAATGTCCATTTCAGCAGCGCGTCGTAGAATGGCGCAAATTCGCGCATGAGTATATTGTATGAATGGACCTGTATCCCCTTGAAATTGAATGGATTCTTGAGGATTAAACAGCATTCTTTTTTTAGGATCTACTTTAAGTATAAAATATTTTAGTGCGCCAAGGCCTAATGTATAGTAGAGTTGATGGGCTTCTTCTTCTGTTAATTCTTCAATTTTTCCTAACTCTTTTGTTTGTTGCTCAGCCGTCTGAATCATTTCGTCTACTAGTTCATCTGCATCTACGACAGTGCCTTCACGGGATTTCATTTTTCCAGAAGGCAAGTCGATCATACCATAGGAGAGGTGGTACAATCCATCAGCATAGGGCCTTCCTAGTTTTTTTAGAATTAAAAATAATACATGAAAATGATAATCTTGCTCATTGCCTACAACATAGATTGATTTATCCATGTGAAAGTCCTTGTATTTTAAATCAGCTGTCCCTAAGTCTTGCGTGATATAAACTGAAGTGCCATCCGCACGTTGAACTAACTTTTGATCTAAACCGTCTGCGGTGAGATCAATCCAAACAGATCCATCCTCTTTTTTTAAAAAAACATTTTTTTTTAACCCCTCCTCCACGGTATCTTTTCCAAGTAAGTAGGTGTTAGATTCATAGTAGTATTTGTCAAAGTCGACGCCTATTTTTTTATATGTTTTTTCAAATCCACTATATACCCAATTGTTCATTTTTTTCCAAAGCGCCATAATACCTTGGTCTCCTTTTTCCCATTGTTGAAGCATCTGTTGAGCTTGTAAGAAGAGAGGAGCTTCTTTTTTAGCTGTTTCAAGATCTTTTCCTTGAGCTTGTAATTCTTTAATTTCTTTTTGGTATTCTTGATCAAATTTTACGTAATACTTTCCTACGAAATGATCGCCTTTCATTTGTAAACTTTCAGGTGTTTCATTATTTCCAAACTTTTGATAAGCAATCATCGATTTGCAAATGTGAATACCTCTGTCATTGACTAAGTTAACTTTGATAACATGATACCCATAGTATTTTAGAATTTCAGCTACAGAATAACCTAAAAAATTAGTTCGAAGATGTCCGAGATGAAGAGGTTTATTGGTGTTTGGTGATGAATATTCAACCATGACGGATTGATTGTTAGAAGGGTATCTTCCATATTCTTTTTCTTGAAGGATGGTTGAAAAGATGTCTATCCAGACTTTATCCTCAACAACCAAATTAAGAAATCCTTTGACTACATTAAATCGCGTGATAAGAGAACTATTAGCTTGAATATATTTTCCAATGGCATCACCGATTTGTTCTGGTGATTGTTTTAATTCTTTAGCGAGTGAAAACGTAACAAATGTATAATGGCCTTCAAATTCTTTTTTAGTAGGTTGGAGATCGATAGAATTGGCATCGATTGATTTTGAAAAAGTAGTCTTTATCCCTTCGGCGATAAGATGAGAAAGATGATGTTGAATGGCCATTAGTGAGTTGAAAAAAATTAGTATACAAAGATAATAGAAAAAGAAGAAGAGTTGAACTTATAGTAGAATATCAATGGGGCTTATGATATGTGATTTTTGTATGTTGGTGATTTCGATATAAACGAGTGTTATGGCACTTAAGGAATGGAAATCATCTACAATATGTAGTTAGCTATTTTTTCGAATAATGCTGAAAAAAAAGGTATATATAAAGAATATTTTATTTTATAGACAGTTTTTCAGTTTTAGTAAATAAAGTAAAAATTAAATTTGATGTTAGTATAAAGGCAACAAACTGTTTGGTAGATAAATATTTATTTAATAAACTGAAAAATATACTATATAAAAAATGATTAAATATGTTGTAACGCAATGCTGCCTATGGTAGTAGTAAAATATTTTCGTGTAAGCTGCGCAAACACTTCCAATATTTTACTAAATTGCGTTACAACGATGCGCTTTGCCAGGATTTGGTGTTGTCAGCCAGCAAAGCGCATTTGTTGGCCGTAATTTTAAGAAAAAATAGCTGAAGAATAAGAGAAGACCTTTAAACAAACACTTAATAGTCAACTTACTCGGGCATAAAAAAGAGATTTATTTGATGTTGATGACTCAAATGACTACAAGAGTACAACTTTTAATCTTATATATTTTAGTTTGTTGCACCCTTGCTTTAAGAATAAAAGTGGAATCTACCTCATATATGAGTCCAGATTCACAATTTTACATTAAAACGGCAACTAATTTTATTGAAGGTAATGGTTTAGTCACACCTAACTATTACCCATTTGATGAAAATACCCCAGAATCATATACAGCAATTTGGCCCCCCGGGTATCCATTTTTAATTGCCACATTCTCCTACCTATCAGGATTTAACGTCTTTATTTCATCTAAAATAGTTAATGTTGTTTTTTAGGGCTCATTTTTATCCTATTATATTATTGGTATGGACCAAATAGCTTTTTACCTGCATGTTATTTTTGCTCCTTTAGTAAGCTAGAACTATTTTCATATACATGGTCAGAAGGAGTCTTTTTATTTTTTCTACTTTTAATACTTTTTTCTGTTGAAAAGATACTATTATCAAAAAGTACACTTACTAATTCATTTTTATTAATTATTGCTTTAGTATCACTTGTATTATTAAGATATGCGGGGTTAATATTTTTTTTTATTTAGCTATTGTACTAATAATTCTTGTTGCAAGTAACAAATATGATATAGCGAAACTTCTTTTCATTGTTATTTCAGTATCTGGAATACTTTTATCTTGTTTTTTCCTAATAAATTATTTTCAGTCTGGTGGCTTTTTTGGAAAAGAACCAAGAATTTTTCCTGAAAACGAATCTTGGATATTTTTTTCTCAACCTACTTTTTAATGGTGTAATTAACGAATTGTTTATTGCCAGAAATTTTTATTGGACATGGGATTGGATATTTGTTGTGGCTCTTGCTGTGCAAATCCTTGTTTGTTTTTATATTATAACGAAAAGGAAGCAATTAAATCTTGAATCTCTTAAGGGTATAAATAACCAGTTTATCATTTTTGCAGGATTGTTTTACCTTGTTTTTATCATAGTTCTTAGAAAACTATCTCCATTTGATGCTTTTGGTTATAGAATACTAGCTCCATTTTCCACACCTATTTTTATTTCATTGTTAGGGAATTTGAGGTTAAAAGAAAATTATAGCAAAAAGTATAACATAAAGTTAGTTGCCTCAAGTTTTTTTGTTTTATCATTGATTTTAAATTTACCCAAAACATTTATCCTTAAGTGGATAGGTATAATTTAGTCCCTTATTACAACGATGTGCACGCTAGATTTAAAAGAAAATGAAAAATAAAAAGAAATCTACACAAGAAACAAAACGCTTTAAAAAACACACTTTATTTGGAAATGTTCCAATTATCCAAATGCTCCATCCTATTACAGGAAAAACTTATTGGGATTTTGATCCCAATTATTCACCACCTATGCCAGTTGGTGCAGTTAGAGGTGATATACGAAAGCAGAACTACTGTAGCTTTTGTAATGTACCGCAATACTTCTATATAGATAAAGAGAAAAAGTGTATTCAATGTGGTGACCAGTTTACTTTTACTGCTAAAGAACAGAAGTATTGGTATGAAACTCTTCATTTTATAAATCATTCAACTGCAATTAGATGTTTAAGATGTAGAAAAGCTAATAGAACTAAACGAAGCTTAAATAATGAATTAAGTGAAGCTGTGGTTCAAATAAGACAATATCCAAATGATCCTGATAGGTTATTGAATTTTGTACAAAGTATCTTACGATATTATGAAAGTATACATGAAGGTGATTTAAATAAAGCATTGTTCACATGCAGGCAGATATTAAAAATTGTACCTAAATATTTAGAATGTATATTTTATGAAGCAGAGTGTCATTATTTTATGAAAAATTATACTAAAGCTAAGGTGAATTATGAAAAATTCTACAACAATACATATGATTTACCAAAATGGAGAAAATTAAGAAACAAATCGAAAGATCGTATAAGTGCAATGGTCGTTAATACTTAACTAGCCGCACGGTGCATAATTAAATATGATGGACTATTCTACAATAGACCATGAAGACAACAACAATCAAAATATGAATTTGACAAACACTAATATTATATCAAAGACAGTTTACTTGCCTGGACTTAACGGACTAAGAGCAATTGCAGCTTTGGCTGTGGTTATCTCACACATTACATTGGGACTTGGCGAGTTTGGTCTTAACAATAAACTATTTGGGACAGATCTTGAAGGCAATGCAAGTGGTTTAAATTTAGCAGGCTATGGAGTAACTATCTTTTTTACGTTAAGTGGCTTTCTCATAACTTTTTTGTTGTTAAAAGAAAAGGAAGAAGCTAAACTTAAAATAAAAGAGTTTTATATCAGACGAATACTTAGAATTTGGCCACTTTACTATTTATATTTTGCCATTTGTTTAATAGCAATGTTGTGTTATGGGCTTACTGTTAATATTTTTTCTATTCCTTTTTATATTTTTCTTGCAGCTAATGTTCCATTCATACTTGGAGGCACATTGCCTTTCCTTGCACACTATTGGTCATTAGGGGTAGAAGAACAGTTTTATTTATTTTTTCCTCAAATAGCAAAATTTTCTAACAAACGTCTTTTAAATATTTCAATAGCAGTAATTTTTATTTTTATTTTTCTAAAATTCATTTTTTGGGTATTAGACAGAAAGTATGGCATTCATATTCCGTATAGAGTAATAGACGTAACTCGTTTTCATACTATGCTTATTGGTGTGGTTGGCGCTATATTTTACTACAACAGAAATGCAAGATTTTTTTCAATAAGTACACATAAAATAACACAGATTGTTTCGTGGATAATTGTGTTGTTATTAACTCTTAATAAATTTCATATTGCTTCTGTAATTGATGGTGAAATAGTTTCTGTTATAACTGTATTCTTAATATTGGGGCAAATTACAAAAAGGAACAATATAATAAATTTAGAAAATTCAGTTTGTGACTTCATTGGAAAAATTTCTTATGGCATTTATGTCATTCATCCTCTTATAATATTTTATTTTTCTAAATTACTTGGACAATTCAATTCTGATAATTTGACAAACTATTTTTTGGTTTATACGCTAATAACGGTAACAACAATTCTGACAGCATACTTATCATACAAATTCTATGAAAAAAGATTTTTAAAACTGAAGCTAAAATATTCAACAGTAAAAAGTACGAACACAAAGCACAGCCTATAAAATTGATTTAGCAATATGGCTGCTGAAGTTTTCAAATTAAACTTTGATACTTTAATTAAACTTTTGTACTTTTATCGGCAGTAGCGCTCAAAATACCCCGCCTGCCCCAAGCCGCCTCCCATTAATAGAAAATATAAAATGAGTAATATACCATTTCAGAAAATAGATTGGACTTCAATTGAAAAAGTTGAATATAAAGGAGAAAAAGGAGTAGCGTTATGGCAGACTATTCAGTTTGGTGGACTTAGAATACGGTTAGTCGAATATTCAGATGGATATTTAGCAGATCATTGGTGTCAAAAAGGACACATCGTACATTGCTTAGATGGAGAATTTATTAGTGAACTAAAAACCGGTGAAAAAATTAAATTAACAAAAGGCGAGACGTATGTTGTCTCCGACGAACTTAGTTCTCATCGGTCAGCTTCTGTCAATGGTGTCAAACTTCTTATCATTGACGGTGATTTTTTGAAAAAAAATTAGAAATTCAAATTGCGTAATGAAAAAAGTAAATGTAGTGTATTTGGTTTTTGGTGAAGAGTTAAGGAATCATATCCAAGCTCATTTTTCTATACTTTCTTTTCTTGTACAAAAAGAATATATAGGCTGTATTTATATTGTCACAGATGCTCCACGTTATTATCGCAATCTATCAGAAGCGATTAAAGTGGTAGAAGTTAGTGCCCAAGATTTAAATAAATGGAAAGGAGAGTATGATTTTTTTTGGAGGATTAAAATTAAAGCTATTGAATCAGTTTCAAAAATGTGTAAGGGGGAGCATGTATTGTATGTGGATAGTGATACTTTTTTGTATGGAAATCTTGCTTCTCTAGTCAATGGTCTTGATAAGGGGTATCATTTTATGCATCTTAATGAGGGAAATCTTTTTCGCTTAAAATCTAAAACAGAGAAGAAGATGTGGCGACAATTAAAAAATAAAAAGATGGGTTCTGTTCAGATATCTCAACAGCATTGTATGTGGAATGCTGGGGTAGTTGCTATTTCTGGATATGATTGTGATCAGGTATTAAATCAAACGCTTTCTATTTGTGATGCGATGTTAAAAGAAAATGTGGTAAGGCGTTTGGTTGAGCAGTTTGCGTTTTCAGTTGCATTAACTGAAACGCATAAGATTCTTCCCGCTGACAAGTATATAGGACATTATTGGGGAAATAAGCCAGAATGGAATAACTATATTGCTGATTTTTTCATAAGATCTTCTTTGTTGAATAAATCCTTGCAAGATAGAATTGAGGAGGTAAGAATAATGGATTTTTCTAAAATCCCTATTTATATAAAAATACCAAGTCGAAGATATTCGTTTGAAAGATTGCTTATTAAACTGTTTCCTCCGAGATATAAAAAGTTTATAGATAGTCCTCTTAAATAATAGTATCTATTTGCTTTTTAGGAGTGCTATTGGTACGGCCAATCGGAAGATTATATTTCTTCCTACCTCATCAGCATAATAACGAAATCGATTTAAATAATCTCGATAGACTGTATTTAATAAATTACTTCCAGTGATGTTGATTTTTAGTATTTGATGACTAATTTTTATAGTACATCCTGCAACTATGTTAAAAAGTATATAGGCCTCAGGTGGTGAAATAAAGTCGCTGTTTGCAGGCACTCTTGATTGGTGTACAGTATATATGCTTGAAATAGTGATATAAGGATTTATAATTTTAGTAGACCGATTTGATTCATAGGTCATATATAGCTCATGGCGATCAGCAGGCATGTAAATCAAATACGTATTGTCTGTGTAATTCCATCCACGAACAAGAGATAGCTTATACTCTGCGGATAGTTTTTTGTTGATACTATAGCTGATTTTCATATCCACACCATGAATACCAGCTGTAGTTTGTTTATAATAAAATGTAGGAAAAGCGCCTTGAATTGTAAGTGTTGGGGATAAAGTGGGCTGTAGATATATAAAATTAAAGATGTGATTGTAATAAGCTCCTATTTCGAATTTGCTGTTTTTGTGGTTGTCATACGATAAAGAAGTAATCGTGTTCCATGCCTTTTCCGTAGTTAAGATTTTATCTCCTATTTCAATAGAGGCTGTGCCGTGATGTAATCCATTGCTATATAGTTCGTTAACGCCAGGAGATCTCCAAGCAGTACCGGTATGTATGGCAAGTGATAAATGAGGGCTAAAGTTGTAAAGACTTCCAATGGTGCCAGATATGTTTTTGAATTCATAGTTTGGTGTAATAAGGATGTTGTTTTCCCATTTATATACTTTTAAAAATTTATAATCGTATCTTACTCCAAACTCTAATTCTATTTTTTCTTTTTTTAATTGCCCTATCCAAAAAATACCATTAGTATAGTTATTATAATTAGGTATAAAATATCTACCTTCCGATGTATTTTCTTGTGTCATACTACTTATACCTATGGTACTTATGAATGGATTAAGTAGTTTGCTTTCCCATGTGAGCTCTCCAGTGTGGGTAGTAATATGAAGTAAAAGCTGAGGTCTATTCAGATTGGCTAGTGAATCATTGAGTGAAGCATGTGTATCATATTCACTACGTAGATTATATTGTCTTGCATAGATTAAGTTTATTTTTCCTTTGTCTTTAGGTAATATAAAGTATGATTTGAGTTTGAATAACTCGTGTTCAATATGTTGGTAAGGTCTATTTATCTCGTAAGAAAATTCTGATTTTGTCAAAGGAGTCGAATTATTAAACGCTTTATAAAGATCTGTTAAATTGCCAATATGTGATCCAGAGAAAATGCCTACTGTTGTGTTGAACTGGCTATAAAAAAAATCTAGCCCATATCTTTTTTTAGCATATGTTAGCGTATAAGAAAAATTATATTCACTTAATCCGGTATTGTCTAAATAATAGTGTGGTGTTTTCACGTTTCCACTTTTTTTTAATGTTCCTTGAATTCGCCAACTCAGCGCATTTATTTTTTTTAGATTTTGTTCAATCATTCCTGATACGACACCCATTCGATTAGCAGATGCAGCAATCAGATTAAACTCTGCATTTGCTTTGCCAGTACTAGGAAGCGGATTTGCCTCAACAAGAATGACGCCTCCTATGGCATCAGAACCATAACGTACAGAATTTGCTCCTTTGATTATACTTAGCTTGCCAGCACTCAACGGATCAATTTCTGGAGCATGCTCATTTCCCCATTGTTGACCTTCTTGTCGCACACCATTATTTAAAATCAGAATACGGTTGCTATGTAAACCATGAATGACTGGTTTCGAAATTGAATTCCCTGTTTGTATAGTGTAAACACCTGTTATACCTGTTAATGATTCTCCTAATGATAATCCCTTTGTTTGCTCAAGAACTCTAGCACTAAGTGTTTCTTTGAGTTGATTTTCTTTTTTTTCTAATGCAACCGCAGTAACTGCGATTTCTTCCAGATGGCTAATAGAGTGGGGGAGATAAAAATCAAGTGACCTAGTATTTGTTATAGTTATAGTTATAGTTGAATCAATACGTTCGCAGTTGAGGTGGGATATTATAAACGTGTATGTTCCATCGCATAAGTTGTTGATTTCATAGTGTCCATAGGCATTTGCGATAGTGCTTATATTTAATTCTTTAATAAATAGAGTTGCAAATTCAAGCGGCTTTTTTGTTTCGCTATCATAGATGTGTCCTGCAATTTTTTCACAATCGGCTATTAGAGAATACCAGGATAAATTTAAGAATATAAAGCTGTATAATAATAGATATTTTCTGGCTTTCATGAATGCGTATGCAAAAGTAAATAAAAATCATTATACTTATGAGGGGCACTCAATTAGCGTAAAATCTTTTTTATGTTATAAAAATGGGAAACATTATTAGGCTTCATAAAAATCATGAAAATATTGATGAATGGTTGAGTATGTCCAATGGATTGACTTCTGTATTTATTTCTGTTTTAGTGCTTAGTGGTTCGTCTTCAGCAAAAATAGATCGAGAAAAAGAATTAATAATTTGGCTAGCTGAACATGATCAAGATAAAATAGGAATAGGTACAGTTGGATTTGATATAGATAGAATGCCTTGGAATAAAAATTATTTTGAAGAAGAGAAGCTTTTTATTTTAAATGTAATTAAAGGTGCTCAAGATAAAATTGGTTGGGATAAACTTAGCTATAGCCCTGATACAGATCGTATTTTTTATTCCCTAGAAAAATTTTATCAACTTATAAATGCTTTTACTATTAATCTTGTCAGTCAAGAAACTTATGATGAACGAGAAAATTGGAGAAATGATCCTCTATGTGGTATTCTTGTTGGATTCCCAATTTGTCCAGAGCATGGAGTGTTGCTATCTTGGACAGGATGTATATTATGTAATGATAGATGAGAGCTTTTCTTTGAGTTGATTGATTTTATTTTCTAGTTTTTCTTCTATTTTTAAATAATCTTCCTCTTTAGATAATTTAGCATGTACGCTGAAATAAAATTTAATTTTGGGTTCTGTGCCTGAAGGTCGTGCTGATAGTTTACTTCCATCTTCTAAAATAAATTGCAATACATTGGATGTTGGCAGGGGAATAGATTTTTCTTCTCCGGATAATATATCTTTTTCTGTAGAGTTAGTATAATCTAATAGCTTTATAACGCGTGACCCATTTATTTCTTGCGGTGGATTTTTTCTGAATGTATTCATCATTGCTTGGATTGCTTCCGCTCCTTCTTTTCCTTTTTTTGTTATAGAAAGAAGATCTTCTTTATAGAGGCCGTACTGCTGATAAATGTGAATCAGAAATTCAAATACACTGAGCCCTTGTTCTCGAGCATAAGCAGCCATTTCACAGATGATCGCGCAACTGGTGATCGCATCTTTATCACGTACGAAATCACCAATCATATAACCATAGCTTTCCTCAGCACCTGCTATAAATGATTCCTTTTTTTCTAATTGATGAATAATTTCAGCAATATATTTAAATCCGGTAAGCGTATTATAACATTTTACGCCATAAGCTTGAGCTATTTTATCAATTAAATCAGTGGTAACAATGGTTTTGGCAATGTATTCATTTCCAGTTAGTTTGTTAAGTTGCTTCCATCTTTGAATTAAATAATAAAATAGAAGTGTTCCTGTTTGATTGCCATTTAAAAGTATAAAATTACCTTCTAAATTTTTTACGGCAATGCCTACACGGTCTGCATCCGGATCTGTAGCTAGTACCAAGTCTGCATCTATCTCTTTTGCTTTTTGTAGAGATAAACTCATGGCTTCTTTTTCTTCCGGATTAGGATAAATGACTGTAGGAAAATTTCCATTTGGAGTGCGTTGCTCTTCAACAATAGTGACAGTTGTAAATCCAATTTTTTCTAACGCACGTGGCACAAGTGTTATTCCTGTGCCGTGAAGAGGAGAGTAGACTATTTTTAAATCTTTATGTTTTTTAATCGCTTCAGGAGATAAGGTTATTTTTTTGATTTCGGCTAAATAAGCTTCATCAATATCATTTCCTATAATTTCAATGGCTTCTGGATTTGGAGTAAAGTTTACTTTTTCAATGGATTGAATTTTATTTATTTCCTCTAATACCTCTTCATCATGGGGATGAGTAAGTTGAGCCCCATCATTCCAGTAGGCTTTGTATCCATTGTATTCTTTAGGATTATGTGAAGCTGTAATCACTACACCGGCATTACAGCCTAGCTTTCGAATAGCAAATGATAGCTCTGGTGTTGGTCTTATATCCTTAAATAGAAAAACGTAGATGTTGTTTGCAGAAAAAACATTAGCAGTAGTTTCAGCTAGAAAGCGGCTATTGTTTCGAGTATCGTAACCTATTGCAACACTAATTTTTTGATGAGGAAATTTTTTATGTAAGTAGTTGGCTAATCCTTGTGTGGCTAATCCAATGGTATATTGATTGATACGATTAGTGCCTGTTCCCATGATACCTCTGATACCACCTGTTCCAAATTCTAATTTTTTATAAAAAGCATCTGTCAGTTCATCTATCTTATTAGCTTGAAGAAGGTCTTCTATTTCTTTTTTACTCTTATCGTCATAGCCCCCCTCTAACCATGTTTTGATATGAAGGGATGTTGTACTATCTAATGTTTTCACTTTTTTCTTTTAAAATAATAAAATCTTTTTTTGCAATGGTATAAAAATTGCATTTCTTATCGTTATGAATGACATATGTTTTAAATAGCATTCCTACTTTTTCCAATACATGAATTGATTTTTTATTATCAATATAGGTTAAAGCAGCTAGTTCTTCTTGGTTTAGTTTAAAAAAACCATAGTTTAATAGAGCTATAGTGGCTTCTGTTGCGAACCCTTTTCCCCACGAATTAGAATTAAACTTATAGCCTAATTCTAGATTTTTACTATGTTTTCCAGCTTTTAGTGAGGCGATGCCTATTATTTTTTTAGAAATTGATTCTACAATTCCCCAATAACCTAATTCGTGGCATTTTTTATAGTTTTCTCTGATTTTTTTAAATTCATCTTGATTTTCTTTCTCTGTTTTAGGCTTTCCATTTTTTATAAATTTCATTACTTCCGGGTTACTATTGATAGCATGAAAGGCCTCAAAATCATTTTCTGTAAGCTGTTGAATAGATAATCGCTTTGTTTTTAAATCTTTCCACATTTTTTTTATAGATTCCCACGTAAAGCCTGTTCTCTTTCGATTGACTCAAATAATGCCTTGAAGTTGCCTTTACCAAATGATTTAGCTCCTCTGCGTTGAATGATTTCGTAGAATAGAGTAGGGCGGTCTTCAACAGGTTTGGTAAAAATTTGAAGGAGGTAGCCTTCTTCATCTCGATCTACTAAAATATTTAATTTTTTTAATGTTTGAATATCTTCATTAATTTTTCCTACACGCTGTGCTAAATCATCGTAGTAAACTTCCGGTACGTGTAAAAACTCTACGCCTCGTTTGCGTAGTTCAGATACAGTAAAAATAATATCATCCGTAGCTACAGCAATATGTTGAACACCGGCACCTTTATAAAAATCAAGGTATTCTTGAATTTGAGATTTCTTTTTTCCTTCAGCAGGTTCATTGATAGGAAACTTGATATATCCATTTCCATTGGAAACAACTTTTGACATTAAAGCAGAATATTCCGTGGAGATATCTTTGTCATCAAATGTCAGAAGCAAATTAAATCCCATTACATTTTTGTAAAAATCAACCCATGTATTCATCTGGCCTAGCTCTACATTTCCTACACAATGATCGACGTATTTTAACCCTATAGGTGTAACAGTATATTCACTTTTCCTCTCATTATATCCTGGTAGAAAAACACCTTTATAATTTTTGCGCTCCACAAATGTGTGAATAGTTTCACCATAAGTATGAATGGATGCTATTTTCACTTCCCCATCCTTGTCTTTAAGCGTGGTAGGAGGTGCAGCTGATTTAGCTCCACGTTTGATTGTTTCAGTATAGGATTTTTCAGCATCATCTACCCATAGTGCAAGTATTTTTACTCCATCACCGTGTTTTTTGACATGTTCTGAAATAGGTGAATCAGGTTGAAGAGCTGTAGTTAACACAAGTCGTATTTTTTCTTGTTTCAGTACATACGAGCAGTGATCACGAACCCCTGTTTCAGGTCCGGCATAAGCAACGAGCTCATAGCCAAAAGCAGATTGATAATAATGCGCAGCTTGTTTGGCATTGCCTACATAGAATTCAATATGATCGGTGCCATTGATAGGAAGAAAATCAGTTGCCATAAAAGTATATTAGTTTAATGTTGAAAAGTTAGTCAATTAAATGATGAGTTTCAAGTTGAATAGAAATGGATTAAGATTTTTTAGCTAATAGAAATATATATTAATTTAAAAAATAAATATATCGTATTATTTATGGTTTAATTTCTATAGGTGTTCCAATTTCAATAATAGCGTATAATTCATCCATGTTTTTATTTGTGATAGCGATACAGCCTGCTGTCCAATCTGTTAGTAGGTGCATTTGACCTATCCAGCCCCATCCATTTTTAAGGCCATGGATTTTTATGTCTCCGCCCGGATTTTTTCCATCCTTTTCTGCTTCTTCTTTGTCTTTTTTATTAGGATATGAAATGCCTAAATTTTTATAGTACTCACTTTTTGGATTTTTACTATTGATGATATATAGTCCTTCTGGTGTTTTTTTATCACCCTCATATTTTTTACCTCCTCTAGGATGTTTACCAAGAGCTATTTTGTATGTTTTGATTAATTGGTTATTGGCGTACAGATACATTTTTCTTTTGGATTTTTCCACAACTATTTTATCGATGTGTATGGATGTATCAAGTTTTGTATCAGAAATTGAGCAAGCTAAATATGCAGTGCTGCTAGCAATTGCAAGAAGTAAAAATGTTATAAGAAGTATTAATTTATATTTAGTTCTCTTTTGCATTTTACAATGCTGTTTTTTTTACGAAGATAATGTTTAAATACCTTCTGTAATTCGCAAATAGTGACTAAATAAATCAATGGTTCTTTTTTTAATAAGGTCTAAATATATTGAAGCTTCTCTGAGTTGTTGCATTGTTCCTCCACCTGAATATTGCTCTGTACTTATAGTTTGGACTAATTTGTTTTCGTTATCTCGGAAAATAAGCCATGCTTTTTGAGTTTGTATTAAAATCTTCTTATCATCGCCTTGTAGAAGAGCTAATAATTTTTTATAGTATTTGTTTAGGAGCACATCGTAAAGATTAGCTGTTTCATAGCATGCTTGTTTCATCCCAAAATCGCTATAGTCTATATCTATCCATTTTGACATAAATTGCTCTACGCGAAACGTATCTATCTTAAACTCTATAATGCTATCACTTTCTTTTTCGTTTTTTAGTCTCTGCTTTAATTTGGGTATTTCTTTTTCTATATCTTGTTTGATTTTTTTTTGTAATTCAGGTGTTACCTCTGTTATTTGTGCATAAGAAACGAAATTAAAAATAATGCAGATGATGAGAAATAAGTATTTCATATAAGTAGTTAGTTGTCTTAGTAAAAACACTTTCAGCCAAAAAAATGGAAGAGAGTGATTGTGGGCCCGCTTGGGATCGAACCAAGGACCCCCTGATTATGAGTCAGGTGCTCTAACCGTCTGAGCTACGGGCCCCGAAAAGGATTGCAATTTTACATATTTTAACTGGGTTTCACAAATGGGATTGTAAGCTACTATTTATTCTTTTTCTGAAAAGCTGTTTTTTATTTTTTTCACTATATGTTTATTTTTAAATTATAACAATAGAATTAATATATAAAACCCGTTGTGCATTTAGGCTATAAGGTTTTTCTATTTAATAGATTGCTTTGTTTTCTTTCCCTTTCTTTTGCTTGTCTAAAAGAAAGGGACAAAGAAATGCGAAGCATTCACGAATACCTTTAGAGAATAATCTTTTAACCATGAGTAAAAGGACACCACAAAATCCAACTGAAGGGTTCTCTTACCCGCAACCCAACGCCGCATAGGCCGACGAACCCTTCAGTTCGCACTTTTGTGGACATCCCACCCGCGCCCCTTTACAGTATTTTAGGGTTAAATAGGTTTTATACTTATTTTATTTGTCTATTTCTGACCATTAAAACAGTTATAATTTATCATTATAATATCTGGTTTTCCTAAATGCACGACGGGTTATAAAAAATAAATTTATTAATAACTACTAACTTTAAACTACGTTGAGAAAAGATATACGCATGATTTTTAGTATATTTGCTATAATCGCAAGTTACGTGTAATACAAGTAGAACGAACAAATTAATATGAAAAAGATATTTTTACTTTTTTTTATTTTACTGTTAATAAAAACACTTATCAGCCAAATTAATTTTATCCCGAACTATGAAAATGTACAAAGGATTTCTGTTATAATTATTTTTGCTATAAGTGCATTGCTTGGATTGTTTTATTTCATTAAATATTTAGCGAATAATTATCGCAATAATAAAAATCTAAAATTTAAATTTTGGTTAAAATCTATTTTATTTTCAGGAATAGTAATTGTTTTAGTAGTTGTATTATTTCTTTGCTCTGTATTATCGGTTGGGCAAGAAGGGTTTATAGGAGGTCCTGTATTTATAAAGAAGTATGAATTTAATAATGTAATCATTTATCAATATGAGAATGCTTGTTTTCCTCCTGACAATGTATGTGAATGTCAAGATTATTATAGCCTGATTTATATAAAAAATTCTTATTTCCCAATAATGCATTTAAAAGAGAAAGTGAATTCTTATATAGAAAGTATAAAACTTATTAATAATAGTTTATATATCAAAGCATCTGGGCTATGTGGAAGGGATATCAATAGAGAAATAATAGTTCTATTAAATTAAAAAAAAATAAAATGTGCTACATCTAACAGCGTATTTGCAAGAGGTTCGGGTTTGTGCCATGTATCAATATTTGTTGTAAAATACTTGTCTATAGTAGATCTGTAAAAAGTTAGTACTAATATTGGAACCATTTAAAATTCATTATAGCAGAAACGGGTAATGCAACAGAATAAAAATTATATTATTTTTAATGATTCTGGCAGAGGACTAGCTTTAGATTTTGAATCTCCTTATCCATCCGATTTTTATGGGGATAAATGTAACACTCAATTGAGAGAATTATTAACAGATGAGGATTTACGAAAAAAATTAATGACGCTTTTCGTTGTTACACTTGTCGAGCATCACGGATGTTTCGATAAAATAATTGAGACTATAATTAAAAACAAACTCAACTTACATAAACTTGGCATTGGGGCTGCGATTTATCCTGATTATGAAAAAGGGTCTTATATTTCAGATGATTTTGAAATGGACGGTTCAAGTTGGCAACTATCAATTCCAAATCTATTTGCCTTAATACATTCGCTACCCAAATTAGAGCAATTAGTCATTCAAGCTAATAAACTTAGTACGGGCAATAATTATTCCGATGATTCGGATCATTTAAATCACAGTAATTTGAAAAGTTTGACATTCAGAATTGATTCCACTGAACCCAAATTTTTTCATGTATTTGGAAAAGCATGTTTGCCTAATTTAAGACATTTGGAAATTACACTTGGCAACTATTTTTATTCTTGGGGGGAGTCAGCTAATATATTTGAAAATTTATTTAACAATAAAAATTTTAACTCCCTTGAACATTTTACTTGTAAATGTGACTTTGCTAATGATATAATGTTAAAATTAAAGGATAGTTTAATTCTAAAGCAAATTAAAATTATTGATATTTCTGACAGCAATTTAAACGACGAGGGCGCTGAGTTTATTCTAGCTAATTGGAATAACTTTGAACATTTAGAATTATTGGACATTTCGAATAATTGTATTCCCCAAAATTTATTAGTAAAATTAGAAGAAAAAAGCGGAGCGATTCAAACAGGATATCAACGTTTTAATATAAAAAAAGAAAGAGTGTGTGATAGTAGGAAAACTGTAATTTTTTGAAAAATGTCCGTAGTTTATAAGTATGCTGAGAAAATTCTCTATAATCTGCGCAATCATTTTTCTCTTGTTCTAAAATCATTTACATTTGCATTGCTTATTAATTGACAATATGATTTGGATGAGCAAGTTATTTAATCTATTTCTTTTTGTTGTTACATTTATCACAACAACATTGGCTGGGGCGGAGTGGATATTTGCAAGGTCTGTATTTTTTTCTGATCATCCATTAACATGGTCTGAAATTTTTTATGGGTTATATTTTTCAGTTCCTTTCTTAGTTATTTTAACTGTTCATGAGTTTGGTCATTATTTTACAGCTAAATGGTATCGTATTCAGGTTACATTGCCTTATTATATCCCCTTTTGGTTTTTTAGTTTAGTTCCAAGTATTGGTACAATGGGTGCCTTTATTCGTATCAAAGGAGCTGTAACCACGCGTAAAGAGTATTTTGATATTGGTGTAGCTGGACCATTGGCTGGATTTATTGTAGCTATGGGTGTTTTATATTATGGTTTTACACATTTACCTGCACCAGAGTATATTTTTACTATTCATCCAGAATATAAAGTGTTTGGATTAGATTATGCAAAGTATGTTTATGAGAATGTAGAAAACTCATTTGCATTAGGAAAAAATTTAATTTTTATATTTTTTGAAAAAGTAGTTGTTAAAGACCCTTCGCTAGTCCCTAATTCTTATGAAATGATGCACTATCCTTGGTTATTTGCAGGATACCTGGCTTTGTTTTTTACAGCGCTTAACTTAATGCCAATTGGCCAGTTGGATGGTGGACATATTTTATATGGATTACTAGGAGAGAAAAATCATCGTATTATTTCATCGGTATTATTTGTTCTCTTTGTAAGTTATGCTGGATTGGGAGTTATTACACCTTTTCAGGCAATGGAAAGTTTATGGTGGAATGGACTTTTATATGTTGGGTTTTTATATCTCCTCTTTTCTAGAGTATTTCACGGTATTCGAAATGCGTTGTTAGCGGCGGTTGTTATTTTTACCACTCAGTTTTTGTTGTCTTATGCATTTCCTGGTGTACAGGGCTATCATGGATGGTTAGTGTTTGCATTTTTCTTGGGTAGAGTGGTGGGTATTTATCATCCACCTGTTTTATACGATTATCCATTGGATAGAAAACGTAAACTAATAGGTTGGATTAGTCTTATTATATTTATACTTTGCTTTACACCAATGCCCTTTATTGTAAAGTAAAGAATAGAATAGGTTTATAGTTTATCTAACAGTAATTTATAAACCTCTATCATGCTCTCAATATCTTTTTTGTGTACTTTTTCTTCAGGAGAATGTACACCTGATTCAGGTGCTCCTATAAAGCACCAATCGAACGGGTAGGGAGAGGTTTGTAGTTCTCGTGCATCACTTGAACCTTGTCCTTCGACTTCTAACTGAAATGGAACAGAGGATGAGCGAAGAATAGATATAATTTTTTCAATGTAGGCTTTTCGTGGAACCAGTCGATCGCGCATTGATACAGCAACACCATGATGGACGCCTGACGTTACCCATGTAATATCGCATATCAGTGTTTGGGTAATCTGAAATTGTTCGTATAGTACTTTGGCAAGATAAGGAACAGAACCTCCTCCATGTTCTTCCCAACACGAAAAAGCAATGATTCCATGTTGTAGTGTTTCCATTAACTGAAGTGCCACATATATACCGAGTCGATTATCTAAATAACAGGATTGAACATAGTCGTCCGTTTCTTTGAAAATACATTCAAATGTCAACTCTGTGCCTCGGTCAATTTCTCGTGGAAAGTCAATGCGTAATTTTTCAGTTTCTTCTTCTATTTTTAAAGTGCCATGAATAGGGCCTTGACTGTCTGCTCCGATAAGTTGATAGCCATTTTCTATTGAAGGATGTCCGATTTCTACAAGCTCATTATTGTATCTTGTGGTAAATCCAATAGAGTCCATATGCGCGAAAACAGCTGTGCGAGGATTGCCAAATACGACTAGAATAGAGTCTTGTAAGTGTTCCGTTATAATGGTTGGTTCTGTACGCCATGTCGACTTGTGTTTATGTATATAGTCTAAAATAAAGTCTCTTACCGCTTTTTCATTTCCCGAAGGGCCGTGAAGTTGGCAGAGTTGGTGCAGCAGTTCGATATTCATTAGTAAAGTTTCTATTTTTCAATTTTAATTATAATTCACAAATTTGTATTGTTAAATAAAAAAAGTATTATACTAGTAGTATATAATAAAGATGGTTAAGAAATATAATGTTTTTGTATTTATTTTAATACTAATTGTGGTTTTTTTCTCAGGAAGAGGTTATACACAATCAGACTCTCTTAAGATGCTGCTATTGGATATGAATGTGCAGATGGAATCTACGGATGCTGTCAATGATATGTATAATTTTAAATTTGAAAAAGCAGAAAAGCAGTTTTATAAATTAAAAGAACGTTTTCCTAAACATCCGTTGCCTTATTTTTTATTAGGACTAAGCCAGTGGTGGAGAATCATGCCTAATGTAGATAATGATCACTATGATGACCGATTTTTAGCATATATGGATTCGGCTATTTATTTTGCTGAAGAGTTGTATGATGCTAATGATAAAAATATTGAAGCAGCCTTTTTTCTTGCAGCAGGGTATGGATTTAAAGGTCGTCTCTATTCAGAGCGTGGATGGTGGCGTAAATCCACAGTAGCTGGTAAACATGCATTAGATTATTTGGAGGTAAGTAAGGGGCAGAATGAATTAAGTCCGGAATTTTTATTTGGTGATGGGTTGTATAATTATTTTGCAGAGTGGATTCCAGAAAATTATAGATTTTTTAAATCGATTCTTTGGCTTTTCCCAGATGGAGATAAGAAGCTAGGTCTTGAGCAATTAAAAGAAGTAGGTAATAATGCATTTTATACGCGGACAGAAGCACAATGTTTTTTGATGATCATTTATGGAAGTTTGGAAAGTAATCAAGTGGCGGCTTTGCCTTATGCTAAATATTTAGCACAGACTTTTCCGGATAATTCTTATTTTCAACGTTTTTATGCCCGTACGTTATATTATGCTGGTTATTATGATGAAGCAGAAAAAACGTCTCTTTCTATTTTGCAAAAAATTGATAGTTCTTATGTAGGTTATGAGGCAACCAGTGGCAAATATGCGAGCTTTTTTTTAGGACAGATTTATGAATTTTATAAGGATTACTCAAAAGCTAAACAGTATTATAATCGCGCACTTGAGTTTACACAGCATTTACAAGAGTTTGATAGTGGTTATTTTTTATATGCGTTATATCGATTGGCCATTATAGCTGTTGCTCAGAATGATCATGATTCAGCAGCTCTTTATTACCGGCAAATTATGAAGTATGCTGATCGGGATCATCGTACGTATAAAGCAGCTAAAGACTATTTTGCTGAACAGAAAAAGAAAAAAAAGCATCGGCGAGATTAAAAACTAAAAAAAGGGATATTAATATCCCTTTTTTTAGTTTAGTAATAAAAAATGCAATTAATTATTGTTTTAACTCTAATGAAATCGCTGCTCCTCCTTCAAGTGTTACAGTTACTACTTTATCACATTCCCCATTTCCATAATTGATGGTTCGTTTCTTTTTTTCCATCGTGACGACTAATTCACCACTGACAGGTAAGAATATACGATCAGTAGCTGCACACGATAATTTTATGATTAATGGTTTTGCTGCATCCACTACAGCGGTATATGCTTTTTTATTTCTTCCTACACCATCTGCTGTTCCATAGATTTTGAGTTCATCATCATTGAAGTTAAGTGGAGTGCCTTTGGTATCCCATATCCGTGTACGTGTGGAGGACCATGTAGAAAAACTTCCATCTGGGAAAGTGATTTTCATGTTGGTTGCTTTTATTTCGTAGGTATTATTTCCTTTGTTAGTGACTACGCGTGTGCCTTCTATTTTTCGTCCGTCAACGGTATAATTATCAAATGTAAAGGTAAATATACTTCCAGCTATTCTGTATTTGCCTGTATACTCGATAATCATTTTTCCCTTTCTTGTTCTGCCTTTTACTTTACATCCATCTGTTCCAAAGTCAAATGTAATTTTATTAGCCTCTTTTGTGATTTTGACACAGGGCTCAGTGTATAGGCGTTGGTTTAGTCCATTTTCATCGAATAGATCTTCAGACATATTATCGAGCTCATCGTTTTCATTTTGAGCTGATTGATCATCTTGGATCACTTCATTGGATTGAGTTGTTTCAGTGTCTTCAGGATTGACTTCATTTTTACTTTTTGTACAGCTTAGTAAACCATAAGTGAGTAGGGCGCTCGTTGCGATAGCCATACTCCATGTTCGGATTGTTTTCATGTGTTTTGCTTTTTTTTAGTGTTTAAAGTTACGAAAGTTTATTAAATAAGTTATTGTTCTATTTAAGTTTATTGAAGTATTTAAATATACTAATTCTCTAAAGAAATTCTTAATGAGCTTTTAGAGAATTAGTATAAGTTTGTATTGAGTGTGTTTTATAAACCGTAAGCTGCTCCTGCATGGGCAATGATCCAGATGCCATCTCCATTGGTATCATTTACAGAAAATGTTGTCGTGTAAGTTGAAACAAAGGGGCTAAAATACATGTTGTGTCCATATTGACCAGGAGCTATGACTGTTGGAGAAAGGTCGCCAGCATAGATGTGAACTTCTTCCATAGAATATCCACTATTGTAATTGTATGTCACAGTTACTTGTGAGCCGTCATAATCTATTTTTACTACCCCGACCAACAAAGCTTTTGATATGTTATTTAAACCAGCTCCTACGTATAAGTTATGATAACTTGTTCCAGTATTTTTTATATTAATAGCCCATCCCCAACGGTTCTTAGTAAGTTTAAGGCTTGGTAATCCTTCTGGATTTGATTTTGGATCGGTAGTCCATATGTAATCTCCGTACGCGTAAGCAGTTCCTATTTTTCTAGCTGGAGGAAGAGGATTTTCACAACATATTACAGGATAGTTTGCATAATACCACCAACGAGGTCCTGTTCCGCTGTTATTTCCTCCAAAAGCTGTTTGACCATCATTGGTAGAAGAGTTGCAATCCATATCCATTTCTGCGTGAGCAACTACATACACGGTTGAATTACAAATACCGTTTAATTCAAAAATATCAATCAATGGAATTGTGAAGGTATAAATACTTCCACTTTGAGTATCGTAAGTATATGGAAATTGTCCAGGAATAGGCACTCCATTTGGGGTCCGTGGTAAGGTAGAGTTAATAGAAGTAGGGTCTGCTGATCCTACCCAAAGATGTAGAGTTCCAAAGCATGCTGGAGATGTGGCTGAGTAGGTTACATATAGGTTGCTATTATCGTTAGAGACCTTTACTGTTCCTGCATTTATGGTTTGCCCAGCTAGCAATGTAAATGTTTGTGAATTACAAACATTTATAAAGTCTCCATTTATGCTACCAAGTTGTTCAATAGTTGATGTTGAGTTTGGTGAAATATATTCTTTAGATGGATCGCATGTGGTGCTTAATAATGCTATAAAAAGTACAGAAAGATAAATCAATGTTTTGGCGTGTTTCGTTGATGAGGATCTCATGTTTCTTGCGGTTTTGTTACTATAAAAGGCATTTACGAAATTTAATATAAATAGTTTCCCTTTTTTAAATAATTGATGGTTTGTTCAATCATGTGGTGATGCCCACATTCAAGTACATGTAATTTTGATGATTGTATTTTTGAGCTAAATTTTTGAATCGACCTGTATTTTATTATTTTATCGTATTTGCCTATAAATATTATTAATTTTATTTTATTTTTATTTATAATATATATTATCTTTTTTCTTTTGGTTTTTATTTTTTTAAACACTATCCATGAGTTATATATCTTTCTTCTCTTTGTTGCACTATTCATTTGGCTTGCAGCAAATCGAACTACCCACTTTTTTACAATTTTTAATTTTTCTAGCATTAGAGCCAGATTATGAAAAATGTGTGGCTTAATGGTCAATAGTTTAAAATACCGCTTGAAAAAAAAATGAGTAGCTAGGATATACCAAAATTTTCTTTTTATACCATCTGGTGCAATTAAAAAGAGTTCATCTACTTGGTTAGCAAAAAATTCTGCTGTGACTAAAGCAAACTTTCCGCCCATACTGAACCCAAGTAAAGAAAATCGATCGATATGATGTTCTGTGATGAAACGAGTCATCATTTCCTTCCAATCCTCTTTTTCTAAGGTGGACTCACCATGTCCCCACTCGCTTCTTCCATGAAAAAAAAGATCAAAACTATATATTGTATAATCTGTTAAAATAGCTTCAAAAGGCTTAAATGTATAATGATTCTGACCAAATCCATGAAAAGCAATAAGCTTTTTTTCTCCTTTGCCAAATAAAGCATAGTGAATAGTGGATTTTTTGTAGTTGAATTGATAGGTTTGATTTTCCACTTGTTATTGGGATGTTCTATTTTAATCAAAACTATTCTTTTTATCAACTGTAGAATCTGTATTTTTACTTTTTATTTTATAATTCAACGCATGGATCATTTGCCTATACCTACATTCGAGACTGCTAAGAAGTTGGGTTTGCTTCTGGAAGAGTTTGATCAAATCAAAAAAATTCTAGGCCGAGCTCCTAATTTTACAGAATTGAGTATTTATTCAGTGATGTGGTCAGAGCATTGTTCTTATAAGAACTCCATTGTATGGTTGAAAAAATTACCTAAAGATTCTTCACGCATGTTAGCTAAAGCGGGTGAGGAAAATGCAGGCTTGGTAGATATAGGGGATGGATTAGCTGTAAGTTTTAAAATTGAATCTCATAACCACCCATCTGCTATCGAGCCTTATCAAGGTGCAGCGACTGGAGTAGGTGGAATTAATCGTGATATTTTTACAATGGGTGCTCGACCTATTGCGCAGTTAAACTCCTTGCGTTTTGGTAATTTAAAATTGGATCGGACGAGGTGGCTTTTAAAAAGAGTAGTTAAAGGTATTGGTGATTATGGAAATGCATTTGGTGTACCTACCGTAGGCGGTGAAATTTTTTTTGATGACTCTTTTAACGTTAATCCATTGGTAAATGCACTTTCAGTGGGAATTGTTCATAAAGATAAAATTGCACGTGCTATTTCATATGGTGTAGGGAATAGTGTTTTTATTGTAGGGTCAGCAACGGGTAAGGATGGGATTCATGGTGCTACATTTGCTTCAGAAGATATTACAGCAGCGTCGGCAGAGAAGTTGCCAGCTGTTCAAGTAGGTGATCCATTTCAAGAAAAGTTACTGTTAGAAGCAACGTTAGAAGCTATTGCCACTGGTTTTCTTATTGGTGTTCAGGATATGGGGGCAGCTGGTATTATTTGCTCTACTTCTGAGATGAGTGCAAAAGGAAATCATGGAATGGAGATCTGGTTGGATCGTGTTCCAACACGGCAGTCTGGAATGATGCCTTGGGAAATTTTACTTTCTGAATCTCAAGAGCGTATGCTGTTGATTGTTCAAAAAGGACATGAAGAAAAAGTTCAAGCGATTATGGATAAGTGGGATTTGAGTTGTGCGCAGATTGGCGTTGTAACAGATACAAAACGGTTGCGTTTTTATACAAATGGTCAATTAATTGCTGATGTTCCAGCTGAATCATTAGTGCTTGGTGGAGGAGCCCCGGTTTATTATCGTGAGTATAAAGAGCCATCATACTATAAAGATTCGAAAAAATTTTCTATTGATAAAGTCTCACTTCCTTCTTCTTCAGAGTATATTTCTATCGCACGTTTTCTTTTAACACATCCCAATATTGCATCTAAGCGGTGGGTGTATGAGCAGTATGATTCGATGGTAGGTACGGTGAATAGAAGTATTGCTTCTCCTTCAGATGCAGCTATTGTAGATATAAAAAATACAACTAAGGCTTTGGCCTTAAAGATTGATTGTAACTCACGCTATGTTCAAGCAGATCCTAAAATAGGTTGTGCTATTGCAGTAGCTGAGTCTGCACGTAATGTGGTTTGTTCAGGTGCAGAACCTATTGCTATTACCAATTGTCTGAACTTTGGAAATCCTTATGTGCCTGAAGTATATTGGCAGTTTGTACAAGCTATTGAGGGCATGAAAATGGCTTGTGAAAAATTTGAAACCCCTGTTACA
The DNA here is from genome assembly GCA_964418605.1 of uncultured Cytophagales bacterium. Classification (GTDB taxonomy): domain Bacteria; phylum Bacteroidota; class Bacteroidia; order Cytophagales; family Cyclobacteriaceae; genus CAYQLY01. Next base: position 44,718 of record CAYQLY010000012.1, on the reverse strand, counting down.
GGAGGAAATGTCAGTTTTTATAATCAATCTTCAGATGAAGGTCCGGTTTTCCCTACGCCAACTATTGGTATGTTAGGATTATTAGAAGATAAATCGTTTCAGATGACGTTAAATTTTAAAAATCCAGGCGATTCCATTTTTTTGATAGGTCAATCAAAAAATTGTATTAATAGTTCAGAGTATTTGTATAGTTACCATCATGTAAAATCTTCTCCAGCTCCTGCATTTGATTTAGAAGAAGAGTATCAGATTCATCATGCGGTGAAGCAATTGATTCAGAAAAAAGTAATCGCTTCAGCCCATGATGTGTCAGATGGCGGATTGTTTATAGCCTTGATGGAGTCAGCTATGGTTGGGGGGCTTGGATTTTCTATTCAAACAGATGTATCTATTCGAAAAGATGCATTTCTTTTTGGGGAAAGCCAGAGTAGAGTAGTGGTATCGGTTACTAAAGAATTAGAGAATGATTTTAAAAAAACAGTTCGATCTCTTTCTGTGCCGTTTTTTTATTTGGGGCAGGTTATAAAACATGATTATAAAATAGATGAAGATTTGTTTTTTAAGGATCAAAGTCCTGTTCAATTGTATGAAAATGCTTTGGGTAATTTATTGGGGATTTAAATTTTTCTAAACAATATATAAATTCTATGCTTATTCGAAAAGCTATTTCACAAGACATTCCATATATTGTTAATCATAATCTTCTTATGGCTTTGGAAACAGAATCTAAGAAGTTGGATGAGTATACCGTTCAGCAAGCAGTTAAAGCAGTTATAGCAGATTCATCAAAAGGATTTTACCTTGTGGCTGAAAAAGAGGATAATAAGGTGATTGGAAATTTAATGATCACCTATGAGTGGAGCGATTGGCGAAATACAACTATATGGTGGATTCAGAGTGTGTATGTAAGAGAAGCGTATAGAAGAGAGGGTGTTTTTAAGAAATTATATTATTATACTATAGAGTTAGCTAAAAAAGAGAACATAAAACTAATTCGTTTATATGTAGAGAAGGATAATGTAGGTGCTCAGAAAACATATGAAAAATTAGGGATGGTTTCTTCTCATTATCTTTTGTTTGAAACTAGTATATAATAAAAAAATTATTTTAGGATTCTAAATTCAATTCGCCTGTTTAATTGCCGATTTTCCTCAGTAATATTAGAAATAATCGGTTTTGATTTTCCATATCCCTTGTAAATAAGTTTGTTTTTGGAAATTCCTTTTTCAATTAAATAAGTATACACAGCTTTTGCTCGTTCAATCGAAAGAGTTTGGTTGTCTTTCTCAGATCCAATATCATCTGTATGTCCTCCAATTTCAAATTTTAACTCTGGATTCTGTTTAATGAACTCAATAATATTTTCTAATTCTATTGTTGATTTTTCTTTTAAATTGTATTTCCCAAAATCAAAAAAAATATTATTTAATACAGTTGATGATCCTGCTTGAATAGGGTCTAATTCAATATCAAGTGTAATAGGGTTCAGATCTCGATTTTCAACGTAGTTAAAAAATATACTTTTGAATAAATACCCTTTTTTTCTTATATATAAGGCATATTCAGATCCTTGTGTGAGTGTGATTAAATAATTTCCATCTATAGAATCTGAATAAACAATAGATTGTATTTGATTTGTTTTTAAATCGAATAAATCAATCTTTGACTTTAATTCTTTTTTTGTTTTTTTATCTCTTATTATGCCTTTTACATAATTACTTTTAGTGCTGATAATAGTAGGTGGAAAATTAAATTCATAAATAAGTCCTTTTGTTTTTTGTGTGAGTGTATCTGTAATTTGATTTGTATAATAGCCTTTTTTTCCATCAGCTGTTACAAATAAAGACGATTGATCTTTATGGTTATTTATAGGATATCCTAGATTTGTTGGGATATTCCATTTGCCATGATGTTGAGTTGAATAAAATAAATCTAAACCGCCTAGTTCGGGATAGCCATTGGATGCAAAAAATAAAGTTGTACCATTAGTATGAATGAATGGAGATATTTCATTTTCTTTTGTATTGATAGTTGGACCTAGGTTTGTTGGGATGCTCCAATTTCCATTAGCATCTTGTTTTGTATACCAAATATCTCTTTTCCCATAACCTCCCTTTCGTTCTGAGACGAAATAGAGCTGTCTTCCATCGGCAGATAGGCTGGGTTGTGAATCCCAAGCTATGCTATTGACAGTTGAACCTAAATTTTTTGGTTCTGACCAGTCTGCACCTGTTTTATAGCTAACATATAGATCGCAGTTGCCTATACTTTCTCTTCCTTGACAGGATGTGAAAATTATTATTTTTCCATCAGCGGAAATAGTACAGGTTCCTTCATTATTTAGTGGTGTATTGATATTTTTTGAAATGGAATGACAAGGCTGCCATGATCCATTCTTTTTTTCACTAATAAAAATATTTTCATCATCGTTGCCTTTAAATCCATTTCTTCCTGTGAAAATAATGAATTGCTGATCAGCTGTTAATACAGGAAAATATTGAAGTGTAAAATGATTCACGGTTTCTGGTAAGGGAGATGGATGAAAATCGCTAGGGTGTTCAATCGCTTGAATTGAAAATAAGCAATTTGATTTTATCTTTTCTGCTCGATCTTGATTTAGTTTAGATAGGTTAGGTAGTGTGAGTGTTTTTTTGGACACCTCATATGCTTCTGTGTAATTTCCTTCATTAAATAAAAGTTCAGCAAAGGCTAGGTGGCTTCCTTGAAAAGAAGGATTGGTGGGTTGTAGTACATATATATTTTTTAAATGGTATTTTACTTTTTCTACATCATTTTTAATAATGTAGCAAGCCACCAGTGCTTGGTGAGCTTCAGCAAAGTTTGGATCTTTGTCGATGGCGCTAAGTAAATTTTTAATTCCATTTTCAAAATCACGTTTTTTTATGTAAGTCTGGGCTTTTTTATAATAGCTGATAGCTTTTTTTGAGCTAGAGGTATAGTTTTCTTTTTTTTCTTGTGCGGTGCTTACTGTATAATGGGTAAGTAGAGCAATTACTATAAACAAACTTTGTAGTATGGGGTTCATTCGTTTTTTTATGGAATTTCCATAAACTTATGAATTTGTAAAGATATTTCCCATGCGGGATTTTTTTTAATATAATCTATAATTAGTGGAAGTACTTCTTTAGATTTTCCCCATTCCGGTTGCAAGTAGAGTTTGCAATCTGCCTTGACCTTTTTTTGAAATGATTCAGCCCATTCAAAATCGGATTTATTATAGATAATTAGTTTAAGTTCATGAGCTTGTGAACATATAGAGTCTAAAGGAGGTTTAAATTTTTTTGGACTTAGGCAAATCCAGTCCCATGTGCCTGATAGTGGATAGGCGCCTGAAGTTTCAATATGTGTTTTAAATTTTTCTTTTTTTAATTCTTCACAAAGAGAAGATAGGTCATGCATCAAAGGCTCGCCTCCTGTTACAATTGCTATGCGAGATGGAAATTGAGCACTTTGTTCGGCAATTTTTTTTGTATCAATTAATGGGAATGCATCAGCATTCCATGATTCTTTTACATCGCACCAATGGCATCCTACATCGCATCCTCCTAGACGAATAAAGTAAGCTGCCTTACCTTGATGAAATCCTTCTCCCTGAATGGTATAAAATGATTCCATCAAAGGCACTTGGTTTGATGTCATACTATTCTTTTCTTACAAATATACACATGGTCGATTAATAGGTTTGTTAAAAAAAATAATTTTATTTTTTATTGTTTATAAAGAAAATTATCAATAGTATTGTGCCATGCGATTTAATATAAATAATAAAATAATATTTATAATATATCTATTATTATTATTGAATGAGAAAAAAGCTTGTGCTCAATACCTGCTGCGCGGTAAAGTGATGGATAAAGATAAGCAACCGTTAGAATTTGCTACTGTTGTTTTACAAAAAGACTCAGTCATTATAAAGACTGTTTTTTCAGATAGCCTTGGCAACTATGAAATGAAATCGTTGGCAGTTGGGTCGTATAGGCTTATTTTATCATATATCAATTGTGAAACGAAGAAAATAACGTTTACGCTCAAACAAGATACACTTATTAATGCTCAACTGAAGAGTTTAGTTAGTGAGTTGAATGAAGTGGTAGTTACAGATCAAAAACCAGTAATTGAGCGTAAGCCCGATCGATTAGTATTTAACATTCAAAACAGTATTGGTGCTACTGGTGGTGATGCGTTGGATGCGCTGAAGAAAACACCTGGCATTCAGGTTGATCAAAAAAGCCTTTCATTGGCAGGAAAATCATCTGTCAATGTGTTAATAGATGACCGTTTGGTGCAACTATCCGGTGATGAGTTAATGAATTTACTGAGATCAATGTCCGCTGATGATATTGAACGGATTGAAGTAATTACGAATCCACCTGCTAAATACGATGCTGGAGGGAATGGTGGTTTAATTAATATCGTGAAGAAAAAAAATAAAACAAAAGGATATAATGCAACTGTACGTACCGGCTATAAGCAAACGACCTATGAGTGGGTATTTGGGAATGGCACATTTAACTATACCAAAGGCAAATGGCTGTTACATACAGGGTTAAATGCCTCGGATGGCTCTACCGGAGCAACTGAACGACGGCGTGTTATTTATTCGGATTGGGAATGGCGCGATACGTCTATGCGACGTGATTTTTATAAACAAATTGCTTGGGAGTCGAATGTCGATTTTCAAGCGACACCGCGGATGCTTTTATCTCTATCTTATCAAGGTGGAGTATATCGTTCCGCGCACCCTACGGTAGATCGTATTTATTTTTTTCGCCCGCTTACCCAGATGAGTGACTCGTTAATAGAAGGTCATTCGTATGATTTATCGCCTGGATATAGACATGGAGGTAGTGTGTATTTGAAACATCGATTTGATACAACTGGTAAAATGATAACTTGGAGCAGCGATATATATGTGACAGAAGGTAGAAGCGAGGATGGGTTGGATATGCAAACCTATGGCAGGTGGGGTGAAAAACTACCTACTAATAACCGTTTTTTGTCTCGTGGATATGATCAGATACGTATTTATACATCAAGTGTGGATGTGGATTTGCCTTATTCTTGGGGAACGATTTCATGTGGAGGTAAATGGAGTTTAATTGATAATGCGTATGATTTTAATTTTTATAGAAATATAAATGCGTTGTATCAGCGTGATACGATGCAATCTAACTTTTTTACCTATCGAGAACATACTCAAGCACTTTATCTTAGTGCCAGCCGCACGTGGAAGAAGTGGGATTGGCAAATGGGGTTGCGGGTTGAATACACTCAAACAAGGGGGGTTTCACATACGCTGAATCAACTAGTGCCTAATCGGTATATGCGCTTGTTTCCTACAGCGTATATGACTTATCGGTTAAATCCGAATCATGTTTTATCGATTAACTATGGACGACGTATTGATCGGCCGGCATATTACCGATTGAATCCATTTCGCTCTTATTCTACATTGTATTCTTATGGAGAAGGGAATCCATTTTTACAGCCTTCGTTTTCTGATAATATGGAGTTGTGCTATACCTATAAGAGTTTACTTACTTCTTGTATAGATGTAAACCTTGAAACGAATGGGTATGATCAGGTACTTTGGCCGGAGACGAATAGCTTGGCTCAAGTATTTAAGCAATTAAATTTGTTTACCATTTGGTCGTATGGTTGGTATGCTGATATATCGCTTCATCCGCGGTCGTGGTTGGAAACCATTGCAAATGTGGGTGTCTATTATAATCGAGTTACTTCCTCTGTACCGGGTATTAGGCCATTGGTTGAAGGATGGACAACATATTTCACTATCACCAATCAAGTGGTATTGACTAAGAACAAAAATTTGATGGCAGAACTTTCTATCAATGTGATGCCTTCTAATGTATATTCTAACAGCCGCCTACTTCGCCCGATCTACAGGATAGATGCGGGTGTTAGATGGATGTGCTACCATGAGCGCTTGCAATTGGCAATTCAAGGAGATGATATATTTAAAACGTATTGGCCGCTTTTTTCTGCTATGGTGAATGGGATTGAAAGTCAGGTTAATAACTATTATGATGTACGTATGTTGCGTGTCTCGGTTCAATACCGTTTTGGAAAAGATTTTAAGTCGAATCAACGAAAATCAAGCAATAGCGATGAGCGCCAACGTAGCAATTGATGATAATAAAGAACTTCCCGGGAAACGCGTCTTCTTCATCAGTAGCATGAGAAACACAGATAGAAGACAGACGTAAGGCGATGAGTAGTGCGCATACGATACTCCGTTCAATAAAGGCCTAATAACGTAAAACTTAAGCCGATTTGTTTAATTAATTTAATTATTTAACAACATGAAAAGTAAAAGTTTAAAAGCAGCTCTGGGAAAAATGGATATAATCCAAGAGCATCGTTCAATGCCGTTTGAATTAGAAGTGCTTAATCCGGATGATGCACGCTATGTGGCTGGTGGTACAAATCAAGGGCAACAAACCTGTAATGATTTTAAGGTTAAATGTAAAGGTAGCTATTCCTAGTATGATAAAGCCAAGTCTTTTTAAGACTTGGCTTTATTTATATTTAATTATTTTAAAAAAATATTATTTATACAAATAAAGTTACTTTAGTTTAATAAAAAATATTTATAATAAAAAATTATGAAATTTAAACTATCTAGATATATAGGGGCAACTAAGTTGCCTCATGAGCAAGAGATATATTCAAAACATATCATTTTTTCGACACGTACAGGAAAGTCTTTATTGATGAACTATGAGTTGTATAATCAGTTAATGAATGGAGCGTATGAAGTTATTCCTACTGATATGTTATTAAAGTTATTTAATTATGAAATTATTGTTCCAGAGCATGAGAATGAGTTTCAAACAATGATGACACAAAATAGAATAGGTATTGATGAGTCGGCATCGTTGGGGATCACTATTCAGCCTACATCTAATTGTCAGCTAGGCTGTCATTATTGTGGACAAGTTCATACTAAACATACAATGAATAATATAATTAGTGAAAAAGTACTTCAGCGTATTGAAACGAAATTGCAAACTGGAAAATATAAATCATTGAATATAACATGGTATGGAGGTGAACCTCTGATGGGGTATTCTCAATTAACTCATATGAGTATACAATTGGATGATATATCTAAGAAATATGGTATTCATTACAGTGCGCATATGATTACAAATGGGCTTAGTCTAAAGCCTGATATTTTTAAAGAGCTTTATTTATTGTATCATGTTCATTCATTTCAGATAACGATTGATGGTACGCCTGAACATCATGATAAACGACGTGTAACTAAAACGGGTGCTTCAACATTTGATATCATTTTAAACAATATTGTTTCTATTACACAATTACCAGAATATACAGCACGTATAAATAAACCATTGTTTATACGTATGAATATTGACCAAACTAATTATGAAAGCATACCTTTTTTTATTGATTTGTTAGCAGAGAAACAACTTCACAATAAGGTTTCCTTGTCTTTTGCCGCTGTAGTTAATTGGGGTCAGGTTAAATCAGGGGATGAGATTGGCTTAACGAAAGAACATTATGCTGAGTTAGAAATCGAGTGGCTTATTTATGCTATGAATAAAGGATTTTCTGTAGAGGATATTCTGCCTGATAGATCCTATCAGCCGTGTATGGTAGTAATGCAAGATTCTGAGGTATATGATGCCTATGGAAATATTTACCCGTGTTATGAATTTTCATATACACCCATGTATGAAAAAGATGAATATAAAATTGGAAATATTAAGTTAAGTGCAGAAACATATAATAAGCATGCTATTACAAGAGATTGGTTTGATGATCTAGAAGCTGGTAAATCATGGTGTAAAGAGTGTAACTTTTTACCTGTTTGTGAAGGAGGTTGTCCTAAAAAGTGGTATCAGGGCGAACCGGGTTGCCCTTCCTTTAAATTTAATATGGAAGATCGAATGGCATTGCAATATATACTTAAACATAATGCCGAGTCATTGTCTAATCTGAAGGAATATGGCGACGATAGATGATAGAATTAGTTCGTATTTAAAAACGCATTTAAGTACAGATACGAAGCAGCTTCCTGTATTTGATAGAAATCATATCTTTTTTTCTATTTTGGAATTTGCATTAAAAAATAGTTCAGTAGGTGAGCGCGAGGTGATGCTTTTTAGTTTTTCTAACTATGAAAAAATACTGAGCCATGCACGATCCGGTCAAATAAAAATGGCAGCTTATATGATTACGTGTATGGATGAACGTTGTTTACGCGTATCTACTCCAGCCGCTCAGTATGGGATGGATGGGTTGTATTATCCTATGATGGCCTATTATGCGTATGTATGTAAAAATTATTCTGATGCTATTGGTTATTTAAATAAGGCGTTTGATTCTATTGATCAATTATATGTATGTGGGTTTGATCAGGCAATACGGATGAAATTAGAACAGACACTTAACCTATTTAAAGTACTGCATGCAGAAAAAAAAATAGATCAGGCTGTTTCAGTAGCTAAAGATTTAATACGTTATCTACTAGGCCATCAATTGTCTTTTCATTCTGTAAGCAGCAAAACCATATATCAGAATGATGATGAATGGCTAGCAACATGTCATTATTATATTAATAGTATTATATATCAGATCATAAGAAAAAATGATACTATCCCAGTAACTGAATCGACGTATGTTGATGTGTTATGTAAGGAAATGAGTTTTATTCTTTCTTCTGATAACATTGATGATCGCACATCTGATTTACATAATACCTTACAATTAATAGCTATGATGTCTTATTGTGATTTGGAAAGTATAATGGATTTTTTAGAGAATCATACTATTTTTTCTCATAATGTGCCAACCTGTTTGCGTTATTTTATTATTGAGTATATTAAAATGATTGCTTTGAAGCAGAACATCATTTTTTCTAATTCTGTAAACAGTGTCATTACTACATATTATCAGACAGCTTTAGGATTAGATAGCAGGTTTATAAAGTTTTAACCTTCTATTATCTTTCCTTTCTCACATTTTAATACCCGAGCAGGGTAAGAGGTAAGAAATCCATGGTTATGTGTAGCCATCAGAATAGTTGTTCCACTTTTATTAATTTCTAAAAATATTTTCATAATACCTTGTGCTACCTCTGGATCTAGATTACCGGTAGGCTCATCGGCTAGAAGTATAGGAGGGTCGTTGATTAGTGCTCTGGCAATGACTATACGTTGCTGCTCACCACCAGATAGTTGATGTGGCATTTTGTTTTGTATAGAGCCTAGACCTACGCGCATAAGTACTTCTGTTAGTTTTTGTTTCATTTTGGAACGATCTTTCCATCCTGTGGCACGCATCACAAAAAAAAGATTATCCGCAATGGTACGATCGTTAAATAATTGAAAGTCTTGAAAAATAATTCCTAATTTTCGTCGTAAGAATGGAATTCTAGTGGCTTTTATATTTCGTAAAGAAGTGCTTGCCACATACATATCGCCTAATCGGAGAGGTAAGTCGGCATAGATTGTACGGAGTAGAGAACTTTTTCCACTTCCTGTCCTTCCAATAAGGTATACAAACTCTCCTTTTTTAATTTCAAAATTCACATCTTGTAAAATAGTATTATTTTCTTGAAAAATACTTACATCTCGAGCGCTTACGAGTGGATGTGTTGAAAAGTTAGTCATAGTCTTTACTACAAGTTAAGTTTTTGAATTTTACCGAAAGGCATAGATTCAATTATTTTTTTTAATTCTTCTTCTTTCCCAGCTAATCCATATTTTTCTAAGTTTTTAGGATCTTTGTCAGCGCGGAAATAGGCAATGAGTACATACGCATCGTCGCGTAATTGAATATAGTCGGGTATTTTCGCTTTGCCTTTTATTTTAATAATATACATTATTCCATTTTTTTGGAATCAGCGATAAATTGTTGAAGCCCTTTATCAGTTAAAGGGTGTTCAAAAAGTCCCATGATAACTTTGAGTGGACATGTGGCTACATCGGCTCCTAATTCTGCACACTGAATGAGATGCATGGTGTGCCGTATGGATGCAGCTAAAATATTAGTTTCAATGCCATAGTTATCAAAAATAAGTCTCATCTGTGCAATGAGGCTTATGCCATCTGATGAAATATCGTCAAGTCTTCCGATAAAAGGAGATACATATGTAGCGCCAGCCTTAGCAGCTAAAAGTGCTTGACCAGATGTAAAAATAAGAGTGCAGTTGGTTTTAATTCCTTTTTGGTGAAAATAGCTGATTGCTTTTAAACCTTCTTTAATCATGGGCACTTTAATAGTAATTTTTTTATCAATTCCAGCATATTCTTCGCCTTCTTTAATCATTTCAGTATAGCTGGTTGCAAGTACTTCTGCACTCACATCTCCTTCTACAATCTTACAAATGGCTTCATAATGGGAAAGTATATTCTTTTTTCCACGAATACCTTCTTTAGCCATCAATGAAGGGTTTGTTGTGACTCCATCTAATATGCCAAGCTGTTGTGCTTCTTTAATTTCCTGTAGATTAGCAGTATCTATGAAAAATTTCATATGGATATAGTGTGAAAGGTTTTACAAATCTACTTTAAAAAACATTGTTTTTCCAAAGTGTGTAAAATAAAAAACTGAGTATCGCACCGCTACAACTATGTACCCTTGCTTCCTTCCGGACCTGGGGGATTGACAGGAGCTGGTCGTACTCAGTCTGTTGCAAAGTTAACTAAAAAATTTGTCAACTTTAGAACTGCAACACCCAATGTTCATATTCACTGGTCAACTCAGCTGCTTTTGCAGAGGCAGACTTAAAGTCAGCAAAATCAGCTATCGTTACACGGTATACTTTTTTATAAGAAGGTTGAAGTATCTTAGCATCAAACCCTTGTGAAGCTAGTTTAGCACGGTATTGGGTTGCATTGTTTTCTACTACAAAGCTTCCAACAATAACATAATATCTTCCTGTTTTTTCAGTAAGAATGATTGAGGAGCTAGTTGGTGCTGTAGAAGGTGCTGTTTGAGTGGTGTCTACTTGAGTAGGAGTAGGTGTTGTAATTAGGTCGCTCTCTTCTTTTTTAGGTTCCTTAAAAAAAACAAAATAGACAACAATAGCTGAGATGATTAATACGATTGATACAATCCATAGAGCTGTGTAGTCGTATTTTTTACCCCCTTCGTATTCATTTTCTTCAAGTGGATTGGCCTTTATCTCATTTGGTAGTCCAAAGTTTTCTTCTTGAAGACTTGGATTAGTTTCAAATTGGAAGTTTCCATAATTGTCTTTAGATAACTTACCAAGTTTGTCAAATTCATAGTAATCATATGTACGAATATGATCAAGTATACTATCTACTTTCTCATGGATAAGGGCTTCAGCCTCTTCTAGTGAAATATGCTCTCCATTAGCAATAGCATTGACTAGAAGGCGATCATCTGAATAGTCGCTTTCAACTTTAATAACAAGTTTTGGTTGTGCATAGGTATGGCTTTCACTTGTTTCGTCTTCGACTTTTCTCAAGAATGATCCAATCTTTGGAATATATACTTTGCTATATTCTGCCAGTAAGTCGTAAATATATTTTTCTATCATATTCGTATTTTTATGTTAGATAATTGCTGTTAATGATCTAAAGTTATTAAAATTACATTGTTTAATAGCTTAAAGATAGTTATTTTTTTTAATTATAAAAATTCTAAAAACTAAATTTTATATTTTATGGCTACGCCACAGGATATTTTAGAAGAACTAAAGAAAGGTCGTTGTCATCCTGTTTATCTTTTCTATGGTGATGAGTCTTATTATATAGATACACTTGTTCACTATTTAGAAAAAAATATAGTAAATGAATCTGAACGTGGTTTTAACCAAGCTGTATTATATGGTAAGGATACAACTATGCAAGCCGTATTGCTTCGAGCAAGGCAGTTTCCTATGTTGGCAGAAAGGCAAGTAGTTATAGTTAAAGAAGCACAAGATCTACCGGATTGGACAAAGTCAGATGCTGAAAAATGGTTGGATTCTTATTTAAAGAATCCGCTTTTGTCTACTGTGCTTGTTTTTGCATTTAAACATAAAAAGCCTTCAAAAAAAACAATTGATATTTTTTTAAAATATAAAGCTGTTTGTATGGAATCTAAAAAGATGTATGATGATAAGATTCCTCATTGGGTTTTTCAATTGGTTGTTTCGAAGGGTGGAAGTATTGATATTCAGACGGCAACGTTATTGGCAGATCTTGTTGGTAACGATTTGCAACGGTTAGATAATGAGGTTTCTAAAATATTTTTGCATTTTCCTGATAGGAATTTGGTAATTACATCTGATATCGTATATCAGCTTGTTGGTATCAACAGAGAGTATAATATTTTTGAATTACAAAAAGCACTCGCTGTAAAAGATGTATTAAGGGTTAATCGTATCGTTGACTATTTTGGTCAAAATCCTAAAGACAACCCTGCTGTTGTTGTCGTTGCTTTTCTATTTACTTATTTTACAAAGCTATTATTATTGCATCAGTTGACAGACAAGTCTGACAAGCATGTAGTTTCTGTATTAAAGGTTCATCCTTTTTTTGTGAAAGAGTATATAAAAGCTTCTAAACATTATCCATTGAGAAAAGTAATGGATATTATTCATTGTTTAAAGGAAGCCGATCTTCAAACTAAAGGGGTTGAAAGTAACCTGAAGGATGGGGCTATTCTTAAAGAACTTATTTTTAAAATAGTTCATTGATGCGTTCATTGAGTAATAGAAAAGCAATAGCACTTATGGCCCCGGAGGCGATAAGAACAAAATCTCTTCTTTTAATTCTAAATAAATTAACAAGAAAGAAAGAAATTATTATTAAAACGATACTTATTGTCAATTGTCCAACCTCAATACCGAGGGTAAATGCGATGAGTGGGAGACCCATACTTTCAGTTGTATTGACTAAACTAGTCAAGTAGTTTGAAAACCCTAATCCATGTATTAAGCCAAAAGCTAGGCCCATGATATAACGAAATGTATCTTTGTTTCGCTCTCGTTCGTCTCTTTTTTCTTTATAAAAAAAATTCAAAAAACATGTTGCAAGGATAGTGGTTGCAATAGTCGTTTCAACAATAGGGGAGTCCACATGAAATACATCAAGTGTAGATAAAATGAGTGTGCTGCAGTGGCCAATTGTAAAAGCAGATAATAGAATAATCATTTTTTTCCACTCTTGTGATGCATGAGTAAGGGCGAGTGTGATAATAAGTAAAGCATGGTCATATTCTTTTATGTTTAGAATATGGTCAATGCCAATTTTAAGGTAAGTCAAAAACTCATTCATAGCTTCTGCTCTTGGTGAGATGTAAAAATACTAAAATAATACTATGGATTAAAAAACATAGCCTAATTGCAGCCCTATTCGAAAAGAGAGAGCTATTTTGTTAGTAGAAATGCTTTTAAATATGTTGTCATATTCTGGTTTTTCAGGGAATTTTTTTGTTAGCCAGCGGTAGCCAACTCCTGCTCCCACATATGTGTCTATGGTAAAGCCTCTTTTTTTATAGCTTTGCATTAGGCGGTAGCCAATCATTGTCGCATATTCAATTGATTTTTCTTCCATGTATATAGTGGTGGCGTTAGGATTGGTTATTTTTGTTAGATATCTAATATATTTTCCACGAATTTCATTTGCCCAATACAGCATACCTATATTTTTTTCTTCTTGATAAAATTTTAACTTAGCACTTAAGCTCCCCCCTCGTTCATACAAGGTATAAGGCTCTATGGCTTCTGTTGATTGAAAAAATGATTTCCGGTGTAGGAAATAAGTCACCTCTATCCCTGTTTTTGATCGGTAATTGAATTTTTCAATGCTTATAGGTAAGCTATAGGCTAGCAGGCTGATGGGGCTGGTAGATACAATGATGCCATGGTATGTTGTACGCTTAGAAATTAAAATGATGTTATTTTTCTTTTTGGATGTAGTATATTGATTTTTTTCTATATTAAGTGTGGATGAATCTTTTTGTTGTGGTATGTAATAGGTATGGTATGGTTGATCACTCTCGGTATAGTAGTTTTTATAAAAACCAGCCAACTCACCTGATGGTTTATAAAGTTTCCAGCTTCCTGTTCGTTTTCCATTTTTCATTGGCCCCTCCATTTTTATTTTTCCATTTTCATAGAACCCAATATAGGTGCCCTCTCCATTTGAAAAATGAGCCTGTCCTTCTAGTATACCTTTTTCATTATAGTAATTCCACTGGCCTTCATGTTTCCCATTTTTTAAATACCCTTCTATTTTTATTTTTCCATTTAGATGGTATTCTTTATAGTTTCCACTTCCTTTATTTAAATCGCTTTCACTTAATAAAATCCCAGTGTCATAGTAGGCCTTCCATGTGCTGTCTTGGAGTCCATTTTTATTTATACCTTTTGTGTACAGTTGACCGGATGGATAGAAGTAATCCCATTGACCCTCCTCTTTTCCTTTTATAAAAAAACCTTTGCTTGCCAACTTGCCATTTGAATAAAAAAACTCCCAGTATCCTTCTTTGAGTCCTTCTTTTTCTTTTCCTTTACTTTCTATAGCTCCATTTTCATAATAGTAAATCCAGATGCTATCACTTTTTTCAAAAGCAATGGTTCCTTCACATTTTATTTTTCCAGATGGATAGAATTCGGTGTAAGAACCAATCCCGTTTTCAAAAATGCCTTTGGCTTTTAGTCGCTGGTCTTCATAATAGTAAAACCATGGCCCATTTTTTTTATCGTTTTTCCAATTGCCTTTAGCTTTTAGTTTTTCATTTTCATAATAATAAAGCCATATACCATTTTTTAAATTATTTTCCAATTCACCTTCGCTACTTGGCTTTCCATTTTCATAATAATAATTCCATTTTCCAACAGGTTGGTTTTGGATTAGGTTACCTGCTGTTTTGAGTTTTCCATTTTCATAAAAATATTCCCAATACCCATCGGGTTGATTATTAAGGTAGCTGCCTTTTGATTTTATCCCTCCCTTTTCGAAGTAAGATATATATTTTCCATTTAATTCCTTATTATCGTTTATTTGGTATATTTCTTTTATTTTTTTTTCTTCTTTATCAAAATATATTTTTATTGTTTTTGATTGAGAAAAGGAAGGAGAGGAGTAAAAATAAAAACCAAGTAGGCTTAACTTAATTAAACGTGATGGCTTAGGAATTAGAAAGCATTTCTTCTGCTTCCATTTTCCCCCAGTTTTCTTTTTCTGCATCAGTCCAAAGATCGGGATAAAATATACGTTTTTGATAGCGTGGTGGAAGGTATTTTTGCCAATTAGTCCCTCCAGTTGCAGCAATGGTGTCCGGATTTTTTTGTAGATAGCGCACAGCTGATTTAAGATGCATAGTTGGCCATTTGACATTGACTACTTTATCAAATTGTTTTAATGCTGTAATAAGTTGATCTTTTAATTCATTTGTTTTGATATTTTTAAACAAATACCATAAATTTTTAGTTTGACAATGTTGAGTAGTTTGTAGTAATAAGGTATTGTATTTTTCTTCAAATCGGGTGAGTGTCAATGTTTTTTTTCCTGTTGCTAATTCGGTTGCTCCTCTTTTCCAATAAATATGTTCATACATCTCTTCAAGAGAAGTGGATGACAATGTGTTTCTATGTTCTTGATCAATTAAGTTTTTTAGTTCGGTTGCATGTATTTCAATCAGTCGGTATTGCACAGATTGAAATCCACTTGCTGGAAGTAAAGCCATTCGAAATTCACGAAATTGTTCTAAACTCATTCCATCGACCATAATATCAAATGAACCGATAAGCTGTTCAAAGTAACGGTTCATTCGTCGTATTTTTTCAAGAAAGAGTTTCTCAGATATTTCAGTCATTTTTTTTAATTGCTCCATCTCATGCAGCACGAGCTGAAAATAAAGCTCCGTGATTTGATGATAGAGTATGAATATTTTTTCATCAGGAATAGTAGTCAGTGGTTTTTGTAAGGTGAGTAAGGTGTCTAGATTGATATAATCCCAGTAGTTTAAATAATCAGTGTGTAGTAGTCCTTCTAGATAAGCAAGAATATCTTGCCCAGATGATTCGTATTTTTTTTTCAGTTGTTCAATTTTCTCTGAAACCGAAGATGTATTTATCATTTTTAAGTATATAGCTTTAATGATTAGTTAATTCATTTAATTTTTTTTCAAGTTCGTTGATACTTACGTTTTTAGCAATGATTTTTCCTTCAGGACTAATGAGTAGGTTAGAAGGAATGCTCGTAATCTGATATTCTTTCACAATAGGAGAGTCCCAGCCTCGTAATTCTGAAACATGTTTCCATTTTAATCTATCTTTTTTAATCGCCTTTATCCATTCTTTTTTTTCTTTATCTAATGATATTGCCAAAATATCAAATTTTTTATGTTTATATTTTTCGTATAGATTTACTAAACTAGGATTTTCTTTTCTGCAATCCGGGCACCAAGATGCCCAAAAATCAATTAAAATATAGTTTCCTCGTAAAGAAGAAAGTTTTATTTCTTGATTTGAAGAGTCTCGCAATACGATGTCATGTATTTGGCCACCAATAGATATAGCCCGTAATTTATCTATATACTGTAAATAGCTTTTAATGTATTCAGATTGATAAGGGTTTTTTTGTAAAATGTAAGATAAGCTATCTAGAAAAGGAAAATTTTTATCTTGGTTTGATAAAAGGCGAGAGCCGTAAAGCATGGTTAATGGCCCCGCTTTTGTTTCTTTGATGGCTTGTTTCATTTGCTCATCAATATGCTCTTTTAAACTGTCTATTTCTTTTTGTATTTTTTCTATTATTTTTTCTTCGTCTTTGTCAGATAGTTTTTGTATTTTATTTATAGAGTCAGTAAATAGGTAAAACTTATTTAAAATTTTTATTGAGTTTTCTTTTAGACATTGTAGGAGCTTAAGTTCTTTAGTTAGCTCTTCTGCTGACTGAGAACCAGTAAGCTGAACATCTATTGGTAGGCCTTGCCCTGTTGTAGTTATAGTAATATGAGGGCTGTAGTCTTCCACTATAAAAAAAATAGGATCAGAATAGCCTACGTGAATTTCATATAGGCCAGAATCTAATTTTAGGTTTTTAAATGTAAATGATCCATTTGTATGAATAACTGTAGAGTCTATTGCAATATAAATTTCGCCATCATTTTCATTCGTTTTTATTTTTTTTAAATGAGCATGATTTGATTTTTTGTAAGTTAACTTCCCATGAATTGTAGTGTATTTATTCTTTTGGCAAGAGAATAAGAAAAAGAATATACTAAGATACAGCATGCGTCTTTTGATCATATCAATTTGACCTGTTATATATACAAATGTACTTAATTATTTAATAAGGTTTTTTAATGAAATAAATGATTTTTATTTAATACGTCTTCAGTATAAAGTTGTTTATTTTTTTTATTATTGATAGGTAAAGTAGTGTTTAACTTTAAATCTTCTTATAAATGAAACCAAAATTTGTAATTCACTTAGCATTTTATTCTTTTCTTAGTTTAAGCAGTCACTATTTATATTCGTCGCCCAAACTGAATCAAAGCATGGGAAACTATTTAACTCATACTGCTATTACGAATGGCTTACAAGTCAAAACAGATTATGGCGAAATGAAAATTAGTGTTTATTCGCCTCATGTGATTCGTGTACGAATGAGCCAAGATGGTCAATTTGATGATCTGTCGTATGCTGTTGTTGCAAATCCTATTTCGTCAGTGAATTATTCGGTTAAAGAAGAGTCTGACCAAGTTGTTCTAAGTACGGATTCTGTTACGTTATTAATTAAGAAAAAGCCTGTTCGACTTCAATTTTTAACGAAAGATGGAAAAGTGATCAATGAGGATGAGCCTGCATTTGGTACGTCATGGATTGGTGAGGAAGCTACGACTTATAAAAAAATGCAATCAGATGAACGGTTTATTGGATTAGGTGAAAAAACGGGTAGTTTAAATCGACGTGGTGAAGGGTATACGAATTGGAATACGGACTATTTTGGATATCCTTCTGGAGCTGATCCTATTTACTTGTCTACTCCTTTTTATATGGGATTACATCATCATCTTCAATATGGTATTTTTTTAGATAATACTTATAAATCTCATTTTAACTTTGGAGCATCAAACAATCGTTTTTCATCTTTTACAGCTGAAGATGGCGAAATGAATTATTATTTTATATACCATCAATCGGTAGCAGGAATTATTCAGTCGTATACGTGGCTTACTGGAAGAATGGAACTTCCTCCTCGTTGGAGTTTGGGTTTGCAGCAATGTCGGTATAGTTATTATCCTGATAAAGAAGTGTTGAGTATAGCACGTACATTTCGAGATAAATCTATTCCTGCAGATGTGATTTATTTAGATATTCATTATATGGATGCGTACAAAATTTTTACATGGCATCCATTTCGTTTTTCGAATCCTAAAAAAATGCTGAGTGATTTAAAAGCTATAGGCTTTCATACGGTGGTTATTGTTGATCCGGGTATTAAAGTGGAAAAGGGATATGCCTCTTATGAGCAAGGTATAAAGGATAGTTTATTTTTAAAATATCCTGATAAAACATTTTATACGGGTATGGTCTGGCCTGGTTGGTGTCATTTTCCAGATTTTACTAATCCTAAAACAAGAACATGGTGGGGCAACTCATTTAAAGGCTATGTTGATGATGGTATAGAAGGGTTTTGGAATGATATGAATGAGCCTGCTACATGGGGGCAGCGATTTCCTGATTTGGTCGAATTTAATTTTGAAGGAAAAAAGGGGACCCATCGTCGAGGGCATAACATTTATGGTCTGAAGATGGCGCAGTCTACTTTTGAAGGAACAAAAAAAATAATGAATGGAAAACGGCCGTTTGTTTTAACACGTGCTGGATTTTCAGGCGTGCAACGTTACTCTGCGGTATGGACAGGTGATAATGTTTCATCAGATGATCATATGATGAGTGGGGTAAGGTTATTGAATAGTATGGGATTAACAGGTATTCCTTTTGTAGGTATGGATGTGGGTGGATTTACGGGTGGCCCTTCTAAAGAATTATTTGCACGATGGATATCGATTGGTGCTTTTTCTCCTTTTTTCCGTATCCATGCTGCTATTGATACGAAAGAGCAAGAGCCTTGGTCATTTGGCGAGCGTGTAGAAGAAATCAATAAAAATTATATCCAACTTCGCTATCAATTGATGCCTTATATTTATTCTACTTTTTATGAGTCTTCTCAAACGGGTATGCCAGTATCACGAAGTTTAGCTATCCATTATACACATGATCCGTTGATTTATAATTATACATATCAACATCAGTATTTCTTTGGTTCTGGAATTATGGTTGCTCCAGTAGAAAGTTACAAGGATTTTTGTAAAGTTTACTTGCCAACCAACGATTGGTATGATTTATATACAGATAAATCCTATAAAGGAAATGAGGAGCTTATTGTTGAGTCGAGTATAGATCGACTGCCTCTTTTCATCAAAGGAGGAAGTATTATTCCAATGCAATCAGTTGTACAGCACTTGAATGAAAAACCATCTGATACGTTGTATGTTCACATTTATAAAGGAAGTAGCCCTACTTCTTTTATTTATTATGAAGATGATGGAAATACCTATCAGTATCAAAATGGCTCTTATTATAAACGTTTGCTATCATATGATCCTTCCGCAAAAAAGATAGTTTTTGAAAAGGCAGAAGGCAATTGGAAAACAATTTTTTCATATGTTAAACTTGTTTTACATGGGTTTGATTCTATAGCAAATATAAAAGTGAATGAGAAGCAGGCTTCTATTCAGTCATCATATGTTAATTTTGTACAACCTCTTTCACAGTTTGATCCCATTGGTAAAGCGGGAGATCCTAATGCTGTTCATGTTCAAACTATTGTTGTACCTAATTTGACTAGTAAATTGGTAGTAAGCTGGTAATGTTTTTTTGTTTTTTTAAAATAAAAATAAAGAGGAGGTATGTATTTGCCTCCTCTTTATTTTTATTAATCTAACCTGAGATAAGGAATCATTTTTTTTATAGTTGAGTCGCTTATTATTTTTATATTCTTAATATCATCAATAGATGAAAATTTCCCATGTTGATTTCTGTAGTTTATAATGAGTTTAGCTATTTTATAGTTGATGTATGGATGTGATTTTAATTTTTCAAAATTATCTTGATTAATAAAGATATAATGGGGTTTAAAATTCTCTCTGATTTCTGTTGATGCTTCTAGTTTTAATAGAGTGGTAGAATCTAATCCAACTATTTCATGGTATTGGATTTTATGTATGAATCCTCCTAGTTTGTCTCGGTAAGAAATAATACGCTGTGCTCGTTTGCTCCCAATTCCATATATTGTTTTTAGCAAGGTTGTATCTGCTGTATTAATGTCAATTAATAAAACAGTAGAGTGTTTTTTTTCAGGCGTAGTAGTATGTAGTGTTCTATATTTTTTTTCTATGGAAATATATTCTGGAAGTTGTATAAAAGGGGATAAAACAGAATATATAGAATCATTTACACCATACACTTTTTGTATATCTTTTTTGGTTGTAAATTTTTTTACTTTATCGCGGTATTTTATAATGCGATAGGCAAGTTGTTTATCAATGCCCAGGGCCATAAGTTTTTCAGGTGTATCTGTATTTGGATTAAATGGGTGAAGTTGTTTTTGAGTTTTTGTTATGCTGTTCTTATAGGTAAGGTGAGAGTTGTAATTTAATATACTCATTAGGCTATCTAGTACATGTTGGTCTTTTGCATGGAAATTGGATATTCCAGGTTGCCAATATCTTATAGTTATAGAAATTAAAAATAATAGTATTAAAAAACTATTTAATACTATAAATCCACTTATTTCTTTGTTTGAAAATCCAAAAATAGATATTATAAAATTCTTCAAGTCTTTCATATAGAAGCTGATTGTGGGATGCTCTAATGTTTAGTTTAGCTTAAGAGTTGAGTTTGGATGAGTTGTAACCCCTCTTTAAAGGAGTGAGGTTGATAGTTGAGTTGTTCTGTCGCTTTAGTAATAATGAATCCTGTTTTTGATGGACGTTTTGCAGGTTGTGTAAAGTGTTTAGAATTTGTTTCAGTAATGAGCTGCTTGTTGAGATTAAAAAAGTCAGCTACTTCAATGGCCATTTGATACGGTGTAAGCATATCTTTACCGGAAATATTAAAAATTCCCGTCGCTTCTTTTTCAGCAATTTGATAACATCCCATAGCTAAATCTTCAGCTAAGGTTGGTGTGCGCCATTGATCATTGATGACTTGAATTGGTTTTCCTTCTTCTAAGTTTTTTTTTATCCATAATACGATATTGTTTCTACTCATGTCTTTTGCTACACCGTAGACGAGCATGGTTCGTGCAATAGCCCATCGAAGAGAATTTATTTGTGTGATTATTTTTTCAGCTTCTAATTTACTTTTGCCGTAATGGCTTAAGGGATTTGCTGATGCTGTTTCATCGTATGGCCCATCTTTCCCATCAAATATAAAATCAGTAGATAGATGAATGAGAAAAGCATGATTGTATTGACATGCTTTTGTGATATATTCAACCGCTTTGACATTAAGAAGCCAACATTTGTCTTGTTCTATTTCACATTGATCTACATTAGTCATAGCGGCAGTATGTATGACGATATGGGGTTTGATAGCATTAATTAATTTGTCTACTTCATAGTGGTTGGTTACATCTAAAGTGTAATAGGTATAAGTATGAGCAGGGAAATATGCCGATAGTCGATCTTCTCCTTGTGCGGTAGCTATAAGTTCAATAGTTTCTTTTTTGGTAGTAAGGAGTGTAATTAATTTTTGCCCTAATAAACCGTTAGAACCTGTCAGAAGTATTTTTTTTTTCATATATCAGTTAATAAATATATAGCCGTATTCTTTTGTTATTTTTTTCTTTGTTATTTTTTTGATACTAATTTTTATAGGTAGATTACGGTTAGGTTTACCAAACTCGTTGGAAGGTTCATGCTGTAATTGATCAATAATGGATATGCCTTTTATAATTTCACCAAATAGTGTATTTTCTTGATCGAGGTAAGGTATTCCGCCATTTGTTTGGTACTCATCTCGATAGTGCGCAGGTATTTTTTTATGTGTTTTGGTTTCAATAAGATCTAATTCTTCTTTGCTAAATTTTCTTCCTTCTGTAATATAAAATTCACAACCTATAGCTGATTTTCCAGAGTGTAGCGTAAATGCACCTAGGCTGCCTTTGTGATGAAAAAATGTGCTATCGTATTCTGGTAAGATTTCATCTTTGCATGTAGGGGCTATTTTGGTAAAACTGGATAATGGTTGTGGTGTTTTTCCTATAGTGAGTATGAATTGAGGATTAAGTTTTGTGCATGATGTATTTTCAAATGTGCCTTTTTTTATTTCTTCTATGAATAGTGCTTTATGTTCAGGTGTTTTGTCATATAAAATAGCGTCCATTTTTCCATATGGAGTAGAAAATGAAATAATATAATCTTTGGAACTACAGCTTGTTAGCAATAGTATGACAGAAAGTAATAGTAGCCGGGGCATTATCTTAAATTTATAATTATTTTCAATATTAGTTAATTTTAATCAAAAACATTACCTTATAATTAATATTGTTCCATTTTTTATTATTTTCTTTTTTGTAAAGTCTTCAGCTTCTATAAGGTATGTATAAGCACCAATAGGAGCAGGTGAGTTGGCTATTTTGCCATCCCATGAATCCGTAAGGCTTGTGCTTTCAAATATAGCTTCTCCCCAATTATTAAATACAGTTAGTTTGATTTTTTTAATAAATTTTCCTTTTATAATGAGGGCATCGTTTTTACCATCATTGTTAGGTGAGAAAGCATCCGGCAAATAAATTTCCATTTCACGTCGTAGTTCTAATGTAAGCGAGTAAGCTATTTTTGGAATAGCATGTGTAGATAATGCTTTAATTCGATAACGGAGCACCTGAGGTTGATCTGTGGTGAGTTGATCAGAAAAAGAGGTGTTCTTTTTGATATTTTCTTCTGAATAAATAGTTTGATTGTCATCTATTTTTTCAACTATGTATTCCTTTACTCCATTTTTCCAGCCTGTATAGTTTGTCCAAGAGATGTTATTTTGGTAGGCATTTACTTGTTCACCTTTAATTTCAATGGGGCATACTTCACTGCTTGTTATAGATACGTTAGAGCAAGAGTCTGTATATCGAATGGTATAGCATGATCCATTTTTATAGCTTATATTAAGTTCTTGATTGGGTTGTTGGAAATGCGTAATAGAACTTCCTGATGAATATACTAATTCATAATCTTGGATAGCTTTATGTTGAGGCAATAAATCAAATTGGATAGCTAGTTTGTTTTCATTTACAGGGTAGATGGTAATATCTTCTATAGCAGGAGGAGTATTTTTTATAATTCCTTTTACGCAGTCAGTATTGGATATACTTGTTGAGTTGGTAAAATAGGTAATTAGTTTGTAGCAATAATTTTTGTTACAAAATATATCCGCATCTTCGATCATATTTTTAGTTGCAATTGTAGTGGTGTAAATAAGATTCTCGTTTTTATAGATTTCATATTTTTGAAAATTAGGTAAAGTCGTATTAATCCAACTTATTATATTTTTATTGTCTGTAGCTGTAGCATCGAGTACGATGGAGCTTACCTCATCAGAGGCTAATTCAGCACCACATTCATTGTAAGCTACAAGTTTATAATAATAAGAATTAGTGGCTGTATTTATGTTTTGAATAGTATACGTAGGTGTGTTTATCGGACCTATCGTTGTATAGGAGCCATTATTTATTTTTTGAACAAGCTTGTATTTTTGATAGGGTAGAGGTGTGCTAAATGATAATACTAGTGTGTTGTTATCAATAGACTTAAGTTGTGTGATAGTTGGCTTTACTAAGTTTTGATAGGTTTGTACTGTTTTAACAGCGTTTCCCCCACAACTACCTGGCACGTAATCTCCTTTGACTCGTACGGAGTAGATTTGAGAAGCAGGGTAGATGTGTTTAGTGGGTGCTGCTCCTTTCAGCACAGTTAAGTCGTATGTTCCATTATTTTCAAAATCAATAAAGTATTGTTCATATTGATTGTCTGTGATTGTAATAGTAGCTTCATTATTTTCACAAGCTTCTATGGTGAATAAAGGAGGAGGGCTTGGAAGTACCTCAATGTAGTTTGTTTCAACAACTGTTTTTCCTGATCCCATAAAACTATAATGTTGATAAATAGTATATTTTCCAGGTTGCACGTATGTGAATGTGGAAGCAGGTGTTGCGGCTGCTTGATCTGAATTGCCTAAAAAATTATAAATGATATTGATGCCACCACCTGTATTTTCAGTTAATGTAACGGTGAGAGGAGCGCATCCTCGACGTGTATTGGCTGTAAATTGAGCTTGTACGAGTTGATGGCTTATAACCGTTATAGCTATATATATAAGTTGTTTTTTTATATTAATCATGCAGTAAATTTTTTTTAAAATGTATATTTTTTCGCCATTATTACAGTAATAAAACGAAAATATAAGAACTTTTGTTGAAAATAGGATTATTTTTTGGTTCTTTTAATCCCATCCATTTGGGGCATTTGATCATTGCTAATTATATGGCAGAGTATACTGATCTTGATCGTATATGGTTTGTGGTTTCTCCACAGAATCCATTTAAGAAAAGCCATACGTTGCTTCATGAGTTTGATCGGTTAGAAATGGTTCGTATGGCTATTGATGATAATCCTGCATTTGCAGTAAGTGATATTGAATTTCGAATGCCTCGTCCAAGTTATACGATTGATACACTTACGTATTTAAGCGCAGAACATTCATTATATAAATTTAGTCTTATTATAGGTGAAGATAATCTTGAGAATTTTCCAAAATGGAAAAATGCTGAAAAGATTTTAGAATATTATCCTATTTATGTTTATCCTCGTCCACGTGTAGTACATTCTTCTTTAAAAAATGACCCGCGGATCATACATGTAGAAGCTCCCCTTATTGATATTTCGGCTACGGGCATTCGACGTGCTGTTAAAGAAGGCAAGTCTATTCGTTATCTTGTGCCTGACAATGTATTAGAGTATATACAGACTAAATTTTTTTTTGTTGATTAGCTGGTTTAAGGCTAATAAAAAACCACATAATTATGTGGTTTTTTATTAGGTTGAATCTAAAAAGATATTACACAGTCATAATTTCTTTTTCCTTTACAGCAAATAATTCTTCTATTTTTTTTGTATAAGAATCAGTTAGTTGTTGAATTTTTTCTTCTCCATTTTTTACATCATCTTCGGATACTCCTTTTTTGAGTAATCCTTTTAGCTCTTCATTAGATTCTTTACGTATTGTTCGTATTCGCACTTTTCCTGATTCTGTTTCATTTTTAGCTTGTTTGACTAAATCTTTTCTTCGTTCTTCTGTTAAAGAAGGAAGGTTGATTCGAATCATATCACCGTCATTTTGAGGATTGAGATTAAGATCGCTATCTTTAATGGCTTTTTCTATTTCTGACAATAGGTTTTTTTCCCAGGGTTTAATTGTGATCGTTCGTGCATCTGGGGTGTTGATAGAGGCTACCTGACTTAAAGGTGTTGATGTACCATAATAGTTAACATGAATCCCATCTAACATACTTGGAGATGCTTTTCCTGCGCGTACTTTTGCAAGTTCACCAGCTGTGTGTTTAACAGCTTTTTCCATTGTTTCTTTTGTTTGATTTAATACTGACTGTATATCCATAAGTTTTTATATAATATTATGTTTGTTATGCGATTAGAGTTCCTACTTTTTCCCCTTCTATTAATCGCAGTAGATTGCCTGGCTTATTCATATCAAATACAATGATAGGTAAATTGTTTTCTTGACATAAGGTAAATGCAGTCATATCCATGACATTTAATCCTTTTTCATATACTTCTTGGAATGTAATATTTGAGAAACGTGTTGCTTCTGGATCTTTTTCTGGGTCTGCTGTGTATACTCCGTCTACCCGTGTTCCTTTGAGTACAACTTCTGCTTCAATTTCTATTGCACGAAGACTTGCAGCAGAGTCTGTTGTAAAATAAGGGTTGCCTGTACCTGCTCCAAATATAACAACGCGTCCTTTTTCTAAGTGTCTTACAGCTCTTCGTCGTATAAATGGCTCACATACTTGCTCCATTTTAATGCCTGACATCAAACGTGTGTTAACTCCTTTTTTTTCTAATGAGCTTTGTACAGCCATAGAGTTAATAACTGTAGCGAGCATTCCCATGTAATCGCCTTGAACTCGGTCTATTCCTGCTCCTTCTGCTTCTACACCTCGAAATATATTTCCTCCACCAATGACAATGGCTAATTGAATATCTTTTTTTACTACGCGTTGGATTTCATCTGTATATTGATCAAGGCGATGAGGGTCGATTCCAAAATGTTTATCTCCCATCAGTGCTTCCCCACTTAGTTTGAGTAAAACGCGTTTGTATTTTTTCATATACTTATATATAAAGGAAGAAATTTAGAAACAAATATATGTTTTAATTTTTTAAAATTCTATGAGCAGTTGGTTTTTTTCTACACTTTGCCCTTTTTTTATGTGGATACGTTTAATGATTCCGTCAATTGGAGATTTGATCATGTTTTCCATTTTCATAGCTTCCAGTATCAGAATAGGATCTCCTTTTTTGACTTCTGTTTTTTCATAAACTTTAATATCTAAAATCAATCCTGGCATTGGTGCTTTTAATTGAGTGAGCTGTGCTGATGAGCTATTACTCATACCTAGCTTATCAATGAGAAGATCTAATTTTGTTTTAATGTCAAGTATGAATAGCTGGTTGTTGATTTTTACAGTTATCTTTTTCTTATCTTGATCGATAGTAATAGTTTCAGCTAGGTAGGATTTATGGTTTGTTATAATATGAAAGTGGTTTGGCTTTATTTTAACTATTTTAAAATCAGCTAATGTTTTGTTTATATAAAATTGATCTTCTCTATATTCTATATTTATTTTTTTTGAGGAGGTTGTAATTTCAAACATCGTTTTACCAGTTAGCAACAGTTTCAGTAAAAATATCTTGAGCTATTTTTTTATTCATTTCACGGATGAGTTCTCTTTCTACATCCTGTAAAGATTTATCAGATGAGAAAAATTTAAATGCTGTAAAATCTTTGTCAAAGTTGGCTGTTTCATCTTTTTTATTTGTCATTTTTATTTTAACAATGAGTGTCAAGCGTATAGAGTTTGCCGTTGGCGCACCTCCATTACTTGAATTTGTAGATGCTTCAGGAGATGTACTATAAGATGTTATATTGCCCTCTAACTGTATGTCTCCATTACTGTTTACTAATATAAGTTTTGAGTTTTGTTGAAAATAATCTTTGATATTTTGTGTTAAACTTTGATCTAAATAAGGTGGGCCACCTCCTGAATTATTATATAAATTTTTCACTTCAATAGTTTTAACATCTGGATGTAAACTTGATCCTGTGAATGAGTATATACCACATGATGTAGATAAGCATCCTAATAATAGGAATGCGCCATAAAATCTTCTTTTAAACATTATCAATATTGTATTGTTTAATTTTTCTATATAGTGTGCGTTCTGAAATGCCTAAATCTTTGGCGGCATATTTACGTTTATTGTTATTTTTCTTTAAAGCTTTAAGTATCATTTCTTTTTCTTTATCATTTAATGAAAGTGATTCATTTTCCTCTTCGTGGGAGATATCTTCCACTTTTTCTAATTCACTATCAGGAGCTGTATCTATTTTTTTTTCTACTAAAATAGGCTTTGTTGATGATATATTGTTATCACTATCAATAGATGAAAGCAAAGATCCATATTGCTGCAATAAATGTCCACTGTTGTGGTTAGTCTTGAGTAATTCTAAAATTAATTTTTTTAACTCATTCATATCATTCTTCATATCGAACAATACTTTGTAGAGGAGTTCTCTTTCAAAGAATGGATTGTCTGTATCTTGACGTTCTTGATAGAGAACAGGTTTTTTACTCATTTGCTCAGAAGGAAGGTATTTAAGAAGTGTTTCACTTGAAATTTCTCTTTTTTCTTCTAAGACCGAAAGTTGTTCAACAATGTTACGAAGCTGTCTTATATTTCCAGGGAACCGAAACTTGATAAGCAACTCTTTAGCTTCGTTGGTTAGTATAACAGGCTTGACGCGGTATTTATCAGAAAAGTCTGATGCAAATTTTCTGAAGAGAAGTTCAATATCATTACCTCGTTCACGAAGGGGCGGTACATAAATAGGCACCGTATTGAGGCGGTAGTAGAGGTCTTCTCTAAATTTTCCTTTTTCAACTGCTTGAAGAAGATTGATGTTTGTGGCTGCTACAACACGTACATCTGTTCTTTGAACTTTAGATGATCCTACACGTATAAATTCGCCATTTTCTAATATACGTAATAGCCGTGCCTGTGTTCCAAGAGGCATTTCTCCGATTTCATCTAAAAAGATAGTTCCACCATTAGTTACCTCAAAATAACCTTTTCGCGCTTCTGAGGCACCTGTGAAAGAGCCTTTTTCGTGCCCGAATAATTCAGAATCAATGGTCCCTTCAGGAATAGCTCCACAATTAATAGCAATAAACTGTCCGTGTTTTCGGCTGCTGAGATGATGTATGATTTTTGAAAAAGATTCTTTTCCACTTCCACTTTCTCCTGTGATGAGAACAGTCATATCAGTAGATGCAACTTGTATAGCTACCTGAAGTGCGTGGTTGAGTGCAAGTGAATTCCCAATCACACCAAACCGTTGTTTAACCTGTTGAAGCTCTGTTTCCGTAATCACTTATTTTTTAGTATTTTTTATTTTTTCTAATATAGTTGTAATATCCTGATTCAGTATATTGCTAAATTTGTCAGCCCCTTCTTTTCCTAAGTGAGCTATATCTGCAAAGTCTTCTCCTGTGAATCTTTCATCAGCTGAATAGTTTAAGTAATAGCCCTTTTTTTCTTTTATTACTTTTTCTAAAAAAAAATCATATAAGTTTTGAGTATTTGGGCTGATATTTTTTAGTTCCTCTGCACGAGTAGGAGGCATTACCATAAATACAGTTATCTTTTTTCTTTTACAAAATTGGAAAATTTTATTAAAATATTTTTTTTGCAACTGGATGGCATCGTTTTCATTATCTTGATTTATAGCTCGAGGATCAGATTTTAACTGGGTTACAAATTGTCCTTTTTTTGTTAAATAAGAGTAGGTTTCTTTTTTTATAATAATATTTTTTAGCCTAGTTGTGAAAAACTTAAAGATATTGCTGAAATGTATGGTGATCCAACGATTAACCTTATTGTCTGTGTCTTTCCAATGATAGTTCTTGTAGTCCTTAAGGTATTTTTTGTCTAAATATTTTCTATAGACATAGTTTCTAGTATCTGAAAAAATACTGAATTGAAAATAGTCTGTGCCTAATATGAGGTAGTTAAACTGTTTTTTTTTCTTTTCTAGGAAAATTAGCTTATAGAAAATTTGATTATAGGAATCGTTATCATGGCCAAAGTTAAAGGCTTCTGAAAAAGTTAATTTATCGGGGTTGACCCCTCTATATATTCTTGAACTACCTACAACAAGGGTTTTATAATTATTTTTTAGTGCTAAGTGAAAGCTTTTGTTAATTTGTTCTTCAGTGCTTAGCATTCCTCCTGATGTACTTGACAAAAACCATTTAAATAGTTTCTCAGAGCTTATAAGGGCTGTTATTGAAATAAGAGTCAGAATAGCTATTTTTAAAAAAAATGGTTTCATTAGAATTGAAAATAAATAAACTGCCTTTGTGAATTAAAGTTGCCTAATAAAAAAATACTGACTATGCCTAACGTATAGATGGTAAATCTAACTACAATAGGTTGCTTACTAATCCATGTTGGTATACTTTTATAACCTTGGATATATTCAACTAGAAACAAGAATAGAATAAGAAGTATATCAATTAATAAATAAGTTTGATCATAATTTAGAGATCTAATTTGAGTTTTTAAAATCACAATATCTTTTAGTTGATTAACAACGTTTATAGCATCTTTTAGAGTAGGTGCTCTAAAAAATATTCTAGTTAGGCATACAATGCTAAATGTTATAAATAAACTTAAGACATCTGGGAGCTTTATTTTTATATATTTTTTTATTAAAAACTCTAAAATTATAAAAAGGCCATGCAGCCCTCCCCATATAATAAAGGTCCAATTGGCTCCATGCCATAATCCGCTTAGTAAAAATACAATTAGTATGCTAAAAGCCCAGTGAAGTCTATTTTTTTTGTTTCCTTTTAATGGAATATATACATAATCTTTAAACCAGGTACTTAATGAAATGTGCCATCTTCTCCAGAATTCAGCTATGGATTTGGAAAAATTAGGTCTATTAAAATTCTTCATCAGCTGTATTCCTAATACTCTGGCACATCCTATAGCAATATCAGAATAGCCTGAAAAGTCGCAATAGATTTGAATAGAGAAAAATAGAATGGCAAATAGTGTTAAGTCTTGATGAGACAGTGGATCACTATAAAATGTATTGACGAGTATGTCTAGTCGATCAGCAATTACTATTTTTTTAAAAAAACCCCATGCCATGAGTTTTAATCCACTAGTTACTCTGTCATAGTCAAACCGATGTTTTTCTCTGAATTGATGAATAAGATTTTGAGGTCTTTCAATAGGTCCGGCAACGAGTTGTGGATAAAACATGACGTACAACGCATAGATTCCAAGATGCCTTTCTGCCTTCTGATTTCCACGGTAGATCTCAATGGTGTAGCTCATAGCTTGAAAGGTGTGAAAGGATAACCCAATAGGCAAGATAATAGTTAAGTAAGGCAATGGTTTAGAGTTTTCCCATGATGTTAATAGCCAGTTGATATTCTCAGTAAAGAAGTTATAATATTTAAAGACAGCTAAAACACCTATGTTTGAAACTAAACTGCAAATCAAAAGAAGTTTTTTGTGTGTTGTTGATTTTTCAATTAAGATTCCAGCGACATAGTCGATGAGAATGGTAAAAAATAATATAAGTATATAGATAGGGATAAAGGCCATATAAAAATAACAGCTGCTGGCTAAGAGCAATAGCCATCTATAACGCTGGGGTAGAGCGAAATAAAGAAAGGTTGTAGTTATGAAAAATAGGATGAAAGTAAACGAGTTAAATAGCATGATTTCTTAAACTAATTCTCTGTTACAGTCAATGCTTCTTCTAAATGACTTTCTATTTCTTCCATTTTTTGATCGGCGTATTGACCTGATGTGGAGTAGACAATAACGCCTTCTTTGTTTAATATGAAAAAATAAGGTACCTCTTTATCTTTTAATAAGAGTTCTGTTTTGTATTTTTTTGACTCACCTTTATAAAATATAATATGCTCAAGTAAGTTAGAGTCTAGTTCTTTCTTTAATCTTTTTTCAATATTTCCTGATGCTGTCTTGTCGAACCCAGTGATGAGTGTGATAAAATAAAGATGAATATCATAGGTAAATAGCCCTGATTGATCTATAAATACAGTATAAATGGGTTCTACCCAAGTTTGGAGATCAGCTTCTGTTTTTTGTGAATAAGCCAAGCCGACAAGTGTATATTTCCCTTTTGTAGTTTCAGGTATAGATATATTTTTACCTGTCAGTGTAACCCCTGAAATGGATGGGAATATTTTTTTCTCTTGTGTAAATCCTAAATAAAAAGTAAGTGTAAAAAAAATAAACAAAAATACTTTCATCTTGTTTTTAGTTTATCACCTTTCCTAATAGTGTTGCTGAGTTACACTCGTACGCCCATACATCTACGTAGTCGCCTTTTTTTAAGTTTTCTTTAGGGACTACAATAACTTTATTTTCGCTGGTTCGTCCAATAAGGTAATCTTCTGATTTTTTAGAAAATCCTTCAATAAGTATACGGTGTTTTTTATTTATATCTTTTTTATTGCGCTCATATGAAAGTTCGCGCTGGAGTTTAACAATTTCCTGTAACCTTCTTTTCTTAATGTCTTCTTCAACATCATCTTTTAATTTTTTTGCAGCTGGTGTTCCCGGTCTTTCAGAGTAAGCGAATGTATACGCAAAATCATAGCTTACCCAACGCATTAAGGATAATGTTTCGTTGTGTTCTTCTTCTGTTTCTGTACAAAAACCAGTAATTATATCTGTAGAGATGCCACAATCTTCACCTAAAATAGAACGAATAGCTTTGATTCGATCCATATACCACTCTCGTGTGTAGGATCGACTCATTAGTTCTAATATGCGATTGTTTCCACTTTGAGCAGGAAGGTGAATGTATTTACAGATATTATCATATTTTTTCATCACATAAAGTACATCATCTGTCATATCTTTTGGATGTGATGTAGAAAAACGAATACGTAGATCAGGGTGAATGAGAGCCACTTTTTCTAGGAGGTCTGCAAAATGTATTTCTTTTTTTTCTTTCTCGTCATGCCATTTGTATGAATCCACATTCTGACCTAATAAAGTGACTTCTCTAAATCCATGTGTAAATAAGTTTGTTGCTTCTTGAACAATAGATTCAGTATCTCGACTACGTTCCCGACCACGAGTAAAAGGAACTACACAGAATGAACACATATTATCGCAGCCTCGCATAATAGAGATGAAAGCAGTTACACCGTTTGAATTTAATTTGATTGGTGTAATGTCAGCGTAGGTTTCTTCTTTAGATAAAAATACATTAATAGCCTTATGCCCATCATCTGCTTTTTCAATGAGTTTTGGTAAGTCTCTGTATGCATCTGGTCCTATGACCAAGTCAACTATTTTTTCTTCTTCTAGTAACTTTGTTTTTAATCGTTCAGCCATACATCCCAAAACGCCAATTAGAAGATCTGGCTTTTTCTTTTTAAAGTGTTGCATTTGAGAAAGCCTATGACGGACTTTTTGTTCTGCATTATCTCGTATGGAGCATGTATTTAAAAAAATGAGATCCGCTTTTTCAATTTGAGAAGTTGTATCAAATCCTTCTTTATGTAAGATCGAGGCTATAATTTCACTATCTGAAAAGTTCATTTGACAGCCATAAGATTCGATATAAAGCTTTCGTAGATTTCCCGTATGCTGTTCAGCAGATATAGAAACAACTTCACAATTTAAAGTTTCTTCTTGATTAATAAAATTTAATTCGTTTATGATGATATCCTTCATCTTTTTAATGAACACACTGGCTTTTATTACAAATATATTTAAAATAAAGAAATTAATGACAGATTGTCATGTCTTAGATATCTTTTTTTAGACTCAAGAAAAATCCCTTTTCTAACAAATGGTTGATAGAATATTCCATTCTGAATACAAGATCATAAAATGTAACAATGTCTATTCCTGCTCCTCCTCCTCTAAGAAAATGATTAGAAAGAAGTGTATTTTCCGGATAGATCATATTATTTTGAACATAGCCCCAATCAAAGTAGGTTTTTATATAAATAGCAAAAGGAATGGTACTAAATTGCTTGATAGGGATAAGTGATTTAAAGTTCAATTGCCCTCCCGTAACTTTAAACCGCATGGTATTTCGATTTAAAAAGTAATGTTGTCCTTCAATGGTGTAGCGTTCATAACCCCTGACAAAATCTTCACTGTATCCTAGTCCTCGAAAGTTAATATAGGCCTGTGTTGTTGGAAGTGATACTTTTAGTTTAGCGCGTGTAGCAAAATAAAACCGTTGTGATAAAGGAATAAATTTTGAAAATGTATTTTCAATGGTTAGTTGGTTGATATCATCAGTCCACAATAATCCTAATTTTTCAATATAACATTCGTAATAATATCCTGTAAGTGGATAAGCCACACTATTTCTTATATCTTTTTTATAACTATAGGCTATACGATCATAGTGTTGAGTTCTTTTACCTTCTAAAAAATAAGATGGATTTAGGAATGCAATTGTATCATGAATATGATAAGTTCTAAATTGAAATTCTATAAAGTGAAAATCATAAAATTTATTTCGGAAAGATAAACCTATGCCTACTTCAAGTTGTGTGCGTAATATTTTATCTTCATCTCTGATGTATTCTAGTTTATGGTCTTTCGTTTTATAAGCTAGATTTTTAGTTGTGGCATACGATGCTTTTATGTCTAGTCCTATTTTTTGAGATCGAGTAAGGTAGGGAATTTCATAATCAAATTCGAACTTTTGTGTAAACCCAAATTGGGCTACGAGTTTTAATGTTTCATTTCGTCCTCTGAAATTATAATAGTCTAGCCGTAATCCGTATTCAGTCCGACGTAAATCACGCCCTCGCTCATACCACCATTCATTAAAATTCCGATCCGCTAATTCAAAAATGGGAGCGGGAAAAATATACCATCGTTCCAGAACATGGATGATAAGATGCATAGTATTAGCAGTATCTGGAATGAGGGTGGTATTGACCGATATAAATAATTGAGTATTAAAAATCCTATTTTTTGTTTTTTCAAGACTAATTTTTAAATTATCAAATAAAATAGAATCGTTTTCTTTAAATTCTAACTCTCGTTGGATAATTCGTGATTTAGTAATTTTGTTACCTTGAACACGTATACTTCCTATTTTTAAATACCGGCTAGTATCAATAAATGAGATAAGTGTAGAATCTTGTAGAGAAAATTCTTTATTTTGGGAATGTGCTAAGCCTAAATTAAAGAGTTGGCTGAAGGCAACTGTACATCCAAGGTAGACGACGATACGGTATAGGTGAGAAAGATAAGACATGCATTAGATTATACAAATATGCGCATTTTTTATTGTAATTTATTATTGAAATTGTAACACGATAGAACTCATGCTGGATATATTAGATCAATACGATCGCAAATTATTTCTTTTTTTGAATCAATTTCATAATTCTTTTTTTGATCGCGTAATGAATCAAATTACGGATCGCTTCTTTTGGATTCCATTGTACGTACTTCTTGTTGTTTTTTTGGTGGTATTGTTTCGTAAAAAGTCGTGGCTTGTTATAATCATGCTTGTAGGTGCCGTTGTTTCATCAGATGTGATTACATCACGGTTGTGTAAACCTCTATTTAAACGATTACGCCCTTGCCATGAACCTGAAATAGCAGCCATGGTACATGTTGTAAAGGGGTGTGGGGGAATGTATGGCTTTGCGTCCTCACATGCGGCTAATACATTTGCTCTAGCTTTTTTCTTGTTTTTACTGCTTTTCAAACGCTTCAAGTGGATTGCCTTATTTTTGTTTTGGGCGACTATTGTATCCTATAGCCGAATTTATGTCGGCGTACACTATCCCGGAGATATTATCGGAGGGGCTTTAATAGGTGTTCTACTTGCTTATTTTTTCTTTACATTATATAATTGGATATATAATAAAATGTATAAATATTTTTAATTTTATTATTTTTTATATAATTTTTTTATATATTTTCCAATAATATCAAATTCAAGATTTACGACATCTCCTTGTTTCAGAAGATTAAATGTGGTATGCTCAAAGGTGTAAGGAATGATGGCTACTGAAAAACCAGTTATAGATGAGTTGACTACCGTTAAACTTACCCCATTGATGCAAATAGATCCTTTTTCAACCGTCATATTTCCTTGAGCAGGATCATAATCAAATTCAAAAACCCAACTTCCATTTTGGTCTTTTATGGATGTGCAAATCCCTGTTTGATCAACATGGCCTTGTACAATATGCCCATCAAATCGTCCATTGGCTGGCATACATCTTTCTAAATTTACTTTGTCTCCTTGTTTGAGTCTTCCAAGGTTAGTTTTGAGTAATGTCTCTTGGATGGCTGTTACAAAGTAATTTTTATCCTGTATAGCTGTTACAGTAAGGCAAACACCATTATGGGCAATGCTTTGGTCTATTTTTAGTTCATCAGTAAAGGCACAGCTTATTTCGAATACTTTATTAGATAGCTCATTTGTAGTAGAGATAATCTTTCCTGTTGATTCTATGATCCCGGTAAACATTTTATACATTCTTATTTATTAAGTCTAAAATATATAGTTTAGTTCTTAATTAAAAAGGATTGGCGTATTTTTTTAAATTTGCTATCCAATTTATAGTGCCATGAATGATTCCATAAAACTAGACTCTATAGAAGAAGCTATTGAAGCAATTAAAAAAGGCGAGATCATTATTGTGGTAGATGATGAGGATCGGGAAAATGAAGGTGACTTTATTTGTGCAGCAGAGTGCGTTACTCCTGAGATTATCAACTTTATGGCAAAGGAGGGTAGAGGTCTCATTTGTGTCTCAGTCACAGAGGATCGTTGTAAGGAGCTTGGACTTGAGTTGATGGTAGGCAAAAATACAGCTACGTTTGAAACGCCTTTTACTATTTCAATAGATTTAATCGGTCATGGCTGTACAACAGGAATTTCAGCAAGTGATCGATCTAAGACAATTAAAGCCTTAGTTGATCAATCTATTCGGCCAGAAGATCTAGGTAAACCTGGGCATATTTTTCCATTGATGGCAAAGCGTGAAGGTGTTTTGAGGCGAACTGGCCATACAGAAGCTTCTATGGATTTTGCTAGACTGGCAGGGTTCTATCCGGCTGGTGTATTGGTTGAGATTATGAATGAGGATGGTACGATGGCTAGGCTTCCTGATCTTAAAAAAGTAGCTCAAAAGTTTGGATTAAAACTAGTATCTATTAAAGATTTAATTACCCATCGATTGCGTAGTGAAAGTTTAATTACCAAAGAATCGGATGTTTTTTTACCAACGGCTTGGGGTGATTTTCAATTGCATGCTTATAAACAACTTAATACCGATCAAATTCATCTAGCTCTCGTAAAGGGAGAGTGGAATAAAGATGAATCTGTATTGGTTCGTGTTCATTCATCTTGTATGACAGGCGATATATTTGGTTCATGTCGTTGCGATTGTGGTGAACAATTACATTATGCTATGGCTATGATTGAAAAAGTAGGTAAAGGTGTTGTTTTATATATGAATCAGGAAGGGAGAGGTATTGGTTTAATCAATAAGTTGAGAGCGTATGCCTTACAGGAAAAAGGCTTAGATACAGTTGAAGCCAATCTTCAATTAGGATTTAAAATGGATGAGCGAGACTATGGTATTGGCGCTCAAATCTTGAGAAGTTTGGGGGTATCAAAAATTAAACTTATATCTAATAATCCCAAAAAAAGAGTTGGTTTGTTAGGGTATGGTTTAGAAATAGTAGAAACCATTGCTGTAGAAATTCCTCCAAATAAACATAATGAAAAATATCTACATACGAAGCGTGATAAGATGGGGCATACAATTCTTGATGGTAAGAAATAAAGCAGGTAAATTAAGTATTTTAATTTGCTTATTTTCTTTTCATTCTCTATATCTGTGTGCTCAAAATTTTCCTTCTGAAAATTGGTATCCTGGTAAAATAGTTTTTAGTACGTTTGGCGATTTAGATAGCCTTGGAGAAGTGGTTGGAAATATTCAATATGATTTTGATAATGATGCTGTTCGTTTAAATGTTG
The DNA here is from genome assembly GCA_964418605.1 of uncultured Cytophagales bacterium. Lineage (GTDB taxonomy): Bacteria > Bacteroidota > Bacteroidia > Cytophagales > Cyclobacteriaceae > CAYQLY01. Next base: position 7,280 of record CAYQLY010000012.1, on the reverse strand, counting down.
GAAATACAATCAAAGTATATCCAGCTGCTAATTTTGTATATACTGAAATCTATATAGATGATACTACGCAACGCCTATTTTATTCATTGCCTTATCCCAAAAAATCAACATATGAAATACCTACTCTATTTGAGTTGCTTACAGCAGGAAAATCTGTATCATTGCTTTGTCGTGAAAAAATTGTAACAGAGTTGACGTCCGATTATGATTTTTTATTTGGCAGAACTTTTTTTTATAATAGAACACGGCTACAATATACCTTCTACTTTTTTTACGTTAGCGGCAAGATTAAGCCCTGTTGTGTAGATAAAAATGAATTATTTCAGTTGCTTAAAGATAAAGCTGAGATTTTGAAAAACTATGTTAAAGAGCAACGAATTGATTTTTCATCTAAAGATGATTTAATTTCACTTATTAATTATTATAATTCATTAAACAGGTAAATAACTATGAAGAAGCCCCTTATTTTAGTATCTAATGATGATGGTATTACGTCGTTAGGCATACGTACGTTAGTTGAGGTCATGCGTGAGTTGGGCCGGGTGATTGTCGTTGCTCCTGATAGCCCGCAATCTGGTATGGGACATGCTATCACAATAGGTAATACATTGCGCCTTGATCCTTCTACTGCATTTAAAGATATGAAAGATGTTTTAGCGTATGAATGCTCAGGCACTCCTGCAGATTGTGTAAAGTTGGCTAAACATCAAATACTGAAAGATAAATCACCCGATTTAGTCGTAAGTGGCATTAATCATGGAAGTAATTCATCGATTAGTGTATTGTATTCTGGAACAATGTCAGCAGCTATTGAGGCAGCTATAGAAGAAATACCTGCCATTGGATTTTCGCTTTGTGCTTATAGTGCTACAGCAGATTTTTCTCACATAAAAAAATATGTAAAAAAAATAGCAGAACAAGTGCTTAAAAATGGAATCCCTAAAGGAGTTGCACTTAATGTTAATTTTCCACCTAAATCAAGTAAGTCTATTAAAGGAATAAAAGTGTGTAGGCAAGCAAGAGCTGCTTGGCAAGAAAAGTTTGATGAACGTCATGATCCACATGGGAGACGTTATTTTTGGATGACAGGAAATTTTGTTAATCATGATAAAGGCAATGATAATGATGAGTGGGCTATCGCTAATAATTATGTTTCGATAGTGCCTTGCCAATTTGATATGACTGCTCATCATGCAATCACGTATTTAAATGAAGAATGGAAATTATAACTTATAAACTTGTATGGTAATAAATAGCATCAAAAAAAATAAACGTTTATTTCTCCCAGAAGATTTTAAAGTCACCACATGGGCTGAGCTTGAGCCTTACTATACAAAATTAGTAGATATGCTTATTAGTTCTTCTCAGGATTTAATGAGTTGGATGAAATATCGCAGTGAGCTGGAGTCTATTGTGTCAGAAGATATGGCCTGGAGATATATTCATATGACCTGTGATACAAATAATAAAGACTTTGTTAATCAATATACTTTTTTTGTATCAGAGATCGAGCCACATATAGCGCCAATGAATGATAAATTGAATCAGAAGTTTCTTCAATCTCCTTATAAAAAAGAGTTGAAAGGTGGTGAGTATGCTATTTTAATCAGATCTATTCAAAAAGAAGTCGACATTTTTAGAGAAGAAAATATTCCCTTGATCACCAATATTCAGGTTGAATCTCAGAAATATGGATCTATAACAGGTGCTATGATGGTTGATATTGATGGTAAAGAGTTAACTCTTCCTCAGGCTGCTGAGTTACTTCTTCATCCTGATCGTCAAGTCCGAGAAAATGTCTATAAAAAAATTAACGATCGTAGATTGAAAGATAAAGACGAGCTGGATGCACTATTTGATAAGCTAATTAGTTTGAGAAATCAAGTGTCTTTTAATGCGGGGTTTAAAAATTTTAGAGATTACATGTTTGTGGCTCTTGGTCGTTTTGATTACACACCTGATGATTGTTTTAAATTTCATGATTCTATCAAATATCATGTTTTGCCATTAGTTAATGATATAGTACAAGAACGTAAAAATGAAATGAAGCTTGATATACTTCGTCCTTGGGATTCAAAGGTAGATGTGAGTGGTATGCCCGCGTTGCGACCTTTTGAAAAAACATCTGAACTAATAGATAAAACTATTCAAGCATTCTACCAAATAGATACGTACTTTGGTGATTGTATAGCTACTATGAAAGAGATGAAACATTTAGATTTGGATTCTAGAAAAGGGAAAGCACCTGGCGGCTATAATTATCCATTGGCTGAGGTAGGTGTTCCATTTATTTTTATGAATGCAACATCTACCTTGCGTGATGTAGTTACATTATTTCATGAAGGGGGGCATGCTATCCATTCTTTTTTGACGAAAGATCTTTTGCTTAATGATTTCAAGCATACTCCTTCTGAAGTAGCAGAGTTAGCATCGATGTCTATGGAGCTTATCTCTATGGACTATTGGTCTATTTTTTTTGATAATGAAAAAGATCTTAATCGCGCTAAGATTGAACATTTAGAAGATATTATCGAAACACTACCTTGGGTCGCTACTATTGATAAATTTCAGCATTGGATTTATGAAAACCCTGCTCATACACAAGTAGATCGGATTCATGAGTGGAATAAAATATTTAATCAGTTTACAGATCAAGTTACAGATTGGGAAGAATTAGAAAAATATAAAAATTATATATGGCAAAAACAACTGCATATATATGAGGTCCCATTCTATTATATTGAATATGGTATGGCTCAGTTGGGTGCCATTGCTATCTGGAAAAATTTTAAAGAAAATAAATCACGTGCAATAGCACAATATGTTGATGCTCTTCGATTAGGATATACGAAGTCTATCGCGTCTATTTATGAGACAGCTGGTATACGTTTTGATTTCTCTAAAGAGTATATAGCTGAGCTTATGAGTTTTGTGAAACAAGAATTAATATCATATAAGAAAATATATGGTTAGACTTATCTCAAGGAGAATTCTTACTAGAAAATTTATTTTAACTAATGCAGCTATTGGAAGCGTTCTTGTATGGCTCTCTCTTTTAACAGTTGATTTGTATCATCTGCTATTTGGGTTAGAGCAACGGATAGTTCTGAATCCTTATATTCGAGAGGCACTTCTTTCTCTATTTATTTTTTTAGTATTTTCTTATTTTAAATTTTCACTAGATCGTAAGCCTGCTACTAATTATTTGCGTGTTCTTAAAGCCGTTTTATCGATTGGAGTAAGCGCCACAGTGACTATTATAGTAATTAATGGAATATATTTTCTATTCGGTAGCAATCATGCTGCTCTCTTTTTAGAATTAACATATCATATCAATTTAGGTCTAGGCATTGTATTTATTTGCAATACCTTTTTTGCTTGGAAGAAATTAGTTCTTTATCATAAGTCTATTTTTTTAGTTAGGGCATGGCGAGTATTTGAATATTCATTACTAATTATGCTGCTGGTTAATATAGCTAGAATTCCAATTTCATACCATATGGTATATTATACTTTGGCGCTTACTTTAATAGGTCTTGCTGTATTTTTGTCTTTTCATGTGCGCTGGATTGCTTATTTGCCAACTGATCAAAAACTTAATACTCTTCTCCTTATTTTTTTGATTATTATCGATCTGTTTTATTTTTTATTCACAATTCTTAATAATGAAAAAAACAATTATCTTATCTCAATAGATATTATCGATAATTTATTCCTTTGGATTGGATTTGCATTTGTTTCGTTTTATGCAGTGTTATCTTTACTTGTATTAATTTTTAATTTACCAACATCCTCTGTATTTGAACAAAAAATAAATCAACTGATTGCTTTTCAGAGACTCAATCAGTCTATTCAAGTAGGAGAGTATGTTTATGATTTTTTATTTGAGAGTGCTGCATCTGCGGCTTTTGCAGATGCGGCATGGTTAGAAGTATATGATTCAAAAGGCTATGTTGAAAATTTGTTTACGAAGAATGTATTAAAACGAAATGTAGAGCTTATTAAACATACAATTCTTAAGAGTGATTTTAAAAGTGCATTCAAGCTTTATCATCAAAAGGGAATTGATCGGGAAAAAATAGGCAGATATAGTCATAGTTTGCCATTTGAATCAATTTTGATTGTTCCTGTTTATGTTAACGGTAATCAAGTAGCTTGTCTAGTCTTATTAAAAGATGTACGCTATGGCTTTAGTAAAGAAATGATTGATATGGTCAATGCGCTTGTTGAACAAGCAAAGATATCCATCACGAATTTTAGACTTCTTCCTGAAACAATTCTTCGTGAACGTTATAAAGAAGAACTTGAAATTGCTAAACGGGTACAGAAAAAATTATTGCCTGAGCATTTTGTAAATAATGAATTTTATGAAATTGCTGCATTTACTCAATCCGCTGATCAAGTAGGTGGAGACTATTATGATTTCTATCAAATATCACCTCATCGAACACTCTTTGTAATAGGCGATGTTTCTGGCAAAGGCACATCGGCAGCTTTTAATATGGCTCAGATGAAAGGTATATTTCAAGCCTTAGCTCAGCTTGATTTGGATCCTAAATCTTTTTTAGCTAAGGCTAATCATGCATTAGGAAACTGTCTTGAAAAAAGTTCTTTTATTACATTGACACTTTTTTTAGTAGATACATCAATAAAAAAAATCATGTTAGTTAGAGGAGGGCATTGTCCCGCATTGCATTATAAAGATAGTACAAAACAGGTTGAATTTTTACGTAGTAAAGGCATGGGATTGGGTATCGTTTTGGATGATGCATTTTCTACTCATATTGAGTTACTTGAGTTGAATTTTGAACCTCATGATCAACTGCTATTTTATACAGATGGAATTACTGAGGCTAGAAATAAAACAGGTGATGAATACGGATCTGATCGTCTAAAATTATTTATGCAAAATAATCATACTAAAGAACCAAAAAGAATAGTAAATGCTTTAATAGGGTCTGTTTTTGATTTTTGCCAGGGAGCCTCTATCGAGGATGATTACACTATATTTTTAATAAAGTTTTAAACTTTATGTTTATGTTGAAACCTTTTTATAACTTCTAACGTTAAAACAAAATCTATACATAGATGAAAATAACAGTTTCTCAGGAATCCCATACTTATTACATACAAATCGAAGGTGATTTAGATGCAAGTTCTTCTATTCAATTAGATGAGGCAATAAAAGATACGCTTCAGAAAAAAGAAGTAAAAAAAATACTTTTTGATTGTACTCAACTCAATTACATTTCCTCAGCTGGATTAGGCGTTTTCATGTCTTATATTCGTGACTTTGAAAATAAAAAGATCAAACATGTGATTTTTGGGTTAAGTGATAAAGTGAAGTCTGTTTTCGAAATTCTTGGTTTAGATAAATTATTACATATTGTTAAAACAAAAGAAGAAGCAAGCGTATTAACCAATGGACTATAGTTTTAACCTGTTTTGTGATAAAAAAAATCTAAAAGAAGCAAGGTATTTTTTATACAATGCTTTTCAGGGGCATTTTAAGTGTGAAAGTCAAATTAACTTATTAATAGTTGCTATTGATGAGTTTTGCTCTAATCTTATTATACATGGCCATCAATCTAATCCTAATGAGAATATCCAAGTTAATGTAAAATATACATCTGATAATATGGTTGTTGAGTTGGTAGATGGTAGTGCATTTTTTAATATTTTAGATCATCAAGACAATCAACTGTTGACTATTATAGAAGATAAGAAAAAAGGTGGGCTAGGTATTCTTCTGATTAAAAAAATTATGGATAAAATAGAATTTGCCCATGAAAATACGAAAAATATATACCGCCTTTATAAAAAACTTCCTATCTAATTTTATAAATAATATAATTTAGCATAAACGAATATATATGCGTTTACTTTTATTTTTTTGTTTAAATAGTGTATTTACTCATTGTATTATAGCAAGGCCTATGTTGTCTTATAACTTATTTATCAAGGAGCCTCAAACGCATTATGTTGAGGTGGAAATTCAAGTTGATGGTATTACTCATCAACATTATCTCGATTTTAAGATGCCTGTTTGGACGCCAGGCTCTTATTTAGTGCGTGAATTTTCTAAAAATGTGGAACATGTTCAGGCTTTCTCAGGTGATCAAAAGATAGGCTGCGAAAAAATTAATAAAAACACATGGCGTGTATATGCAGAAGGTCAGAGTAATATAGTAATAAAATATAATGTGTATGCATTTGAGCATAGCGTGCGTACGAGTTTTGTAGATGCTTCTCATGCAACGCTTAATGGGGCGAGTATATTTATGTGGGTTGATTCATTGCAAAATCAACCAATTGTGTTAACAGTTCACCCATATTCTAGTTGGAGAAAAATATCAACAGGTTTATTGTCTACTAAAAATAATATATGGCAGTTTGAAGCCCCAAACTATGATGTGCTTATAGATTCGCCTATTGAAATAGGAAACCATCATACTTTTGAAGTAGTCGTGAAAGATATACCTCATCATATTGCTATTGTTGGAGTAGATGATTTTAATGAAAAGCAGTTAAAGAAAGATTTTAAATCGATTATTGAATCTGCAATGAGTATTATCGAAGATACCCCATTTCAAAATTATACATTTATTATTCATGCGACGTCTGATAAACAAGATAAAGGGGGTGGGCTTGAACATCTTAATTCAACATATATTATTGTATTAAGATCTTCCTTTTATAAAGAGTCGGACTATAAAAAAATGTTAGCAACTATTGCTCATGAATATTTTCATGCATGGAATGTCAAACGCATTCGGCCTATTGAACTTGGTCCTTTTGATTATTCTAATGAAAACTATACAAAATTGTTATATGTTTCAGAAGGATTTACAGAGTACTACGAAAATTATATTTTATTTTTAGCAGGCCTTTTTGATGAGGAAGCCTATTTAGCCAAATTGGCTGATGATATCTCAGTTTATGAAAATAAACCTGGTAAGTATAATCAGACTCTTGCAGAGTCTAGTTTTGATGCATGGATTAAATATTATCGACCGACTAAAAACTCATCCAATTCCACTATATCTTACTATGAAAAAGGTGGTATTGTTGCTCTTTTACTTAATCTTGAAATTTTATATGCAACAGATGGTAAAAAATCGTTGGTAGATGTGTTTAGGTTGCTGTATTTAGAATATTATAAAAAAGAGAATAGAGGTTTTACAGATTTAGAATTTAAACAAGCTGTTGAGAAAATCATCAAAAAGAATATGGACGCTTTTTTTGATGATTATATATATGTAAATAAGACTCTTTATTAT
>CAYQLY010000011.1:0-94555 GCA_964418605.1 uncultured Cytophagales bacterium | reverse complement strand
ATCATCCTTCATGGTTAGTAAGAAGCAAGATGATAACTGTGGCTTAGGTGTGCCTGCATTAAATAAAGTTGGTGTAGCGTGTGTATACCATTTTTCAGAAAGCAAATTATAGGTTTCTATCACTGCTGGCATGTCGTCTAAATGAATGCCTAGAGCTACACGCATAAGCATGTGCTGTGGACGTTCCACCACTTTTCCGTCTATTCGCAATAAATATGAACGCTCAAGTGTTTTAAATCCAAAATAATCATAGCTGAAATCACGATCATAAATGATAGCGGAATCAAGTAGAGCGGCATTTTTACGAACAGCCTCATACGCTTCTTTAGAAATAAGAGATGCGTTTTTGCCCGTTTTAGGATCAATATAAGTATAAAGCCTTTTCATGGTATTCGAAAAGGATTTGCTTGTTTCCTTATGAAGGCTTGAAATAGCGATACGTGCAGCTAATACAGCATAATCAGGATGTTTTGTAGTCATAGAAGCAGATACTTCTGCTGCTAAGTTGTCGAGCTCAACAGTGGTGACACCATCATAGATTCCTGCTATTACTTTTTTAGCTACCTCAATAGGTTCAACATAACGTGTGTCGAGTCCATAACATAGCTTTTCGACTCGAGCGGTGATTTTATCAAACCGAACGGATTCGCGTCGGCCATCTCTTTTTACTACTAACATGAATTATTTTTATGTAACTATTTAATACCTATACCAAACAACAAAGTTGTTAAAAAAAATGATTTAAAAATCCTCATCCATGGTAAACTTATGAGCTTCTTTGTCTTTTCCTTTGCTCATTACTCCAGCCTTCTGATATTCAGCTACTCGCTTCTCAAAGAAGTTTGTTTTTCCTTGTAATGAAATCATCTCCATAAAATCGAATGGATTGGTAGATTTATAGTGTTTTGAATAGCCAAGAGCTACAAGTAAGCGATCAGCAACAAATTCAATGTATTGAGACATGAGTTTGGCGTTCATTCCAATCAAATCAACGGGAAGAGCATCCATAACAAATTCCTGTTCTATTTTTACCGCATCTGTGATGATTTCCAATACACGTTGTTCTGATAGTTTGTGTTGGAGATGTTGATCATAAAGCAAGCAGGCAAAATCACAATGAAGACCTTCATCTCTAGAAATCAATTCATTAGAGAAGCTTAATCCAGGCATAAGGCCCCTTTTCTTTAACCAAAAAATAGAACAAAAACTACCCGAGAAAAAAATTCCTTCAACGGCAGCAAAAGCCACTAATCGTTCGGCAAAATTTTCACTTTCAATCCATCGAATAGCCCATTGTCCTTTTTTAGTAACACAAGGGATAGTTTCTAATGCATTAAAAAGTTTGCTTTTTTCTTGTTCATCTTTAATGTAAGTATCTATCAATAGAGAATAGGTTTCTGAGTGGATATTTTCCATCATAACTTGGAATCCATAAAAACAACGTGCTTCAGGTATTTTGACCTCATTCATGAAGTTTACTACCAGATTTTCATTCACAATGCCATCGCTTGCTGCAAAGAATGCTAATACATGAGATACGAAATGGCGTTCACCGTCATTAAGATTAGCCCAATCTTTTAGATCAGAGCTTAAATCAATTTCTTCAGCTGTCCAAAACGAGGCTTCAGCCTGTTTATACATTTGCCATATATCGCTATATTGTATAGGGAAGAGTACAAATCGGCCTTTACTGTCTTCTAACAATGATTCTGTTGTGAGGTTTGTTGTGTTTTTCATGAAAATTGTGTGGAAAAAAATTACTCGTTTAGAAGCAAAAAAGGGGGCGCTTTTTTACTTTTTGGACGATCTACAAATATGCAAAAAGGTTGCAAAAAATCAAGCCGAAAATGAATAGATTTTTTTTCTACCTTGAAGTAATTGTTTTTTAATAAAAATCACTTATATTTGCTGTTCATTTTTAATGATTATGTACGCGATTGTAGAAATAGGCTCTAGTCAATTCAAAGTAGAGGAAAATAAATACATATATGCTCCTTTCATGGAAGGAGGGGAAGGCAGCTCTGTCGTTTTTGATAAAGTATTACTTGTTGATAAAAATGGGCAGATCAATGTTGGTACTCCGCTATTAAATGGTGGAAAAGTAAATGGAAAAATTGTAGAGCATGTTCGTGGAGATAAGATTATTGTTTTCAAAAAGAAACGACGAAAAGATTACAAAAAAACAATTGGTCATCGTCAAAAATATACGAAAGTATTAATTGAGAAAATTTCTGCTTAAATTTTAAATACTATTAAATTTTTAAATAGTCATGGCACACAAAAAAGGTGAAGGTAAAGTAAAGAATGGACGTGAGTCCCACAGCAAACGGTTAGGTGTTAAATTATTTGGGGGTGAATTTGCAAAGGCAGGGAATATTATCGTAAGACAACGAGGAACCAAGCATCATCCAGGGTTGAACGTTGGAATAGGTAAAGACCACACATTGTTTGCATTAGTCGATGGATTTGTAGAGTTTAAACGAAAAGCAAATGATCGCTCGTTTGTATCTATTGTTCCAAAAGCATAAGTAGAAAAATTAGTTTTACTAAAGTTGAAAAGCGCTTAATAAGTTTAAGCGCTTTATTTTTTATATAGGGTTAGTGTCTAGTTTCACTATATGATTAGTGCAAAACATATATTCTTCTTCAATATTAGAATAAATCAATATGGTTTTATGGTCTTCTTTTAAACGCTGTATTTCATCTTGATACCACTGTATTCCTTGTCGATCTAAATTGGCTGTGGGCTCATCCAAAATAAGTAATTGTGAATCCGTATAAAGGCTTAACCCTAGTTTTAAACGTTGCTTCATGCCGGATGAAAAATATTTAACTAGCTTGTTTTCATGGCCTATTAATTTGGCTTTATCTAAAAATTCAACAAAAGAATAGTGGTTTGATAAAGGTCTAAAATGGGTATGGAAAGTCCAACACTCTTTTAATGTCAATTCTTCAGGCAAATCTATATAAGGTGCGCAATAGGCTATATAACGATAAAGATTATCTATAGGAATAGTCTGATTGGATATGTAATACGTAATGGTTCCTGTTGTAGGTGCCAAATACCCTGAAATGAGTTTGGCTAATGTAGATTTACCGCTTCCATTAAGGCCCGTAACAGCATAAACGCCTGATGTAAAATCGACAGATAAGTTTTGAATGACCCATCGCTCAAAAAATTTCTTACCTATGCTTTGAAGATGAACACGCATAAGTATAAATCTAATAGAATAATTTGAGAAATAGAAAATGTTGAAATATGGGAATTATTGCATTTGGGCATAACCTTTCATAATGCCTCGGTCTGAGCTGCGAACAAAATGAAGTATTTCATCACGTTCTTTTGAAGAAGGCATTTCAAGTTCTATTAAGTCGAGGGCTTTAGTAACCGGTAGGCCACGTAAATAGACATAACGATAGATTTCTTGTATTTCGTTGATTTTATCATTAGAAAACCCCCTTCGTCGAAGGCCGACAGAATTAATGCCACAATAGTTTAATGGTTCTCGAGCAGCTTTTGTATAAGGAGGGACATCCTTTCGAACCAATGATCCACCTGAAATCATAACATGTGCGCCTATTCGTACAAACTGATGAACAGCGCTGATACCGCCTACAATGGCATGATCATCTATCACAACATGTCCTGCCAGTTGAACACTATTGGCTAATATGCAATGATTTCCAATCATACAATCATGTGCGATATGAACATAGGCCATAATTAAGCAATTCTTTCCAATTTGAGTTTTATGTTTATCAATGGTTCCTTTATTGACAGTAACACATTCTCTTATAACAGTATGATCTCCAATAATGGTTAGTGTGTCTTCCCCATTAAATTTTAAATCTTGCGGAACAGCTGAAATAACCGCACCAGGAAATATTTTACAATTTTTCCCAATTCGTGCGCCTTCCATAATGGTCACATTAGGGCCGATCCAAGTTCCTTCGTCTATTTCCACATTTTTATTAATAGTAGAAAATGGTTCAATAACGACGTTAGATGCGATTTTAGCTTGTGGGTGTATATATGCTAATGGTTGATTCATCTTTATTGGTTATCTTTTCGTACAATACTAGCAGTTAGGTCAGCTTCACAGACAAGTTGATCATTTACAAAAGCCTCCCCATGCATTTTAATGATGCCTCGTTTAATAGGGGTTGTTAGTTCACATTTAAATATTAGTGTATCTCCTGGCAACACCATCTTTCTAAAACGACAATTTTCGATGGCTAAAAAGTAGGTCCAATAGTTAGTAGGGTCAGGTACTGTATTTAATACTAAAATTCCTCCTGTTTGTGCCATAGCTTCTATTTGGAGCACCCCTGGCATAACAGGATTTCCTGGAAAATGACCTTGAAAAAAGGGTTCATTAATAGATACATTTTTAACACCTCCTACACGCTTATCATCCAAATAAAATATTTTATCTACTAATTTAAATGGATAACGATGAGGTAGAACGCTATAGATTTGATTGATATCTAATACGGGTGGTTGTTTAGGATCATACAGCGGTATACCTGTTTTGTTACTGTTTTGCATGGCCTTTTTTAGTTTTTTAGCAAAAGCCACATTAGCTGCATGGCCAGGACGTGCGGCTAAAATTTGAGCTTTGATAGGTCGTCCTGCCAAAGCTAAATCACCTACCAAATCCAAAAGTTTATGACGAGCAGGCTCATTTTTATAACGCAATTCAACATTGTTTAATATACCTTCTTTTTTAACCTCTACTTTAGATTTATTAAAAATTTTTGCTAAATGATCGAGCTCCTCTTCTTGAATAACACGGTCAACAATAACAATAGCATTATTTAAATCACCTCCTTTTATAAGGTTATTCTGGTGAAGCATTTCTAATTCATGTAAAAAACAGAATGTGCGACAAGAGGCTATTTCTTTAGGAAACTGTGTAATGTCTGTTAATGTCGCATACTGACTTCCAAGAACAGGTGAATTGTAATCGATCATCACAGCAACGCGATAGTCATTGAGTGGAAGAGCAGCAATTTCAACATCTCTGGAAGGGTCTTTATAAAAAATACTTTCTGGTACTTCATAAAAATCACGAAGAGCATTTTGTTCTTCCATTCCAGCACTTTGCAAAACCTCTACAAACATTTTAGAGCTTCCATCCATGATTGGAGGCTCAGGACCATCTAACTGAATTAATACATTGTCAATTTCTAGGCCTACTAATGCTGCTAATGTATGTTCTACTGTATTAATTCTAGCACCACTTTTTTCAATCGTTGTTCCTCTTGATATATCTACTACATTGTCTACATCCGCTTCTACGATAGGTTGTCCAGAAATATCTATTCGTTGAAAGCGAATGCCATGCCCAATAGCAGCTGGGATAAATGTCATTGTTGCTTTAACTCCTGTATGCAACCCGACCCCGGATATACTGACTGATTTTTTAATCGTATGTTGTTTAGTATTCATTCTATTGGTTTGTGGGGTGTAAATTTAGTATTTTTTCTTCGAGTTTTTTCAGCCTTTCTTGTATTTCAGGCAGGTTTTTAAATAAAGTATAGGATCGTAGATAGGTCTTTCTGTCGAAAGCAGGGCTTCCTAATAAAACATTATTGTTTTCCGTATAGGATTTTGTAATACCTGATTGTGCTGCAATTGTACTTTTATGGCCGATCTGAATATGTCCAACAATACCCACTTGACCAGCTATGACACAATAGTCTCCTATTGTGCTAGATCCTGATATTCCTGACTGAGCTGCAATAACAGTATGTTTTCCTATTTCTACATTATGACCAATCTGTATTAAATTATCAAGTTTAACACCTTGTTTAATTTGGGTAGATCCTAGTGTAGCACAATCTATAGTTGTATTTGCACCAATAGATACATGGTCCTCAATCACAACATTACCTATTTGTGGAATAGTTTTATAACTGCCATCTTGTTGGGGGGCAAAGCCAAAACCATCGCTTCCAATCACAGCTCCTGCGTGAATGGTACAGTGATTACCTATTTTAGTATGAGCATAAATTTTAGCTCCTGGATAAATGATGGTATTGTCTCCAATGGATACATTATCGCCAATAAATACATGCGGATAAATTTTTACGTTGTGACCAAGGTGAGAATTTGCGCCTATGTATGAAAAAGCACCTCTGTATATATTTTCGCCAGTAGTTGAATCTTCGCTAATGTAGCTAGGTTCTTCCACTCCTTTTTTGCTAAAGGTTGTGATTTTGTGATATTCTTCTAATAAATTCGTGAAGGCAAGGTAAGCATCATCTACTTGTATGAGCGTGGTTGAGATAGCCTGTTGCGGAATAAATGATTTATTGACGATTACAGCTGTAGCCTGGGTTGTATAGATATGGGGCTCATATTTAGGGTTGGCTAAAAAAGAAATACTGCCTTTTGTTGCTTCTTGAATCTTTTCGAGGCGAGAGACCTTTAAAGAGGATTCTCCTTTAATTGTTCCTTTTAAAAGAGTAGCTATTTGTTCAATGGTAAACTCCATAGTGTGTTTTTATTACACAAAGATATGTTTTTAATACACTATTTTTGAGCAACTTTGCTTATCATTTTACATGACAATAAGCCTAATTTGTTTACGTTAGGTTGCTGATCTAATATCCTAAGCTTTGACTGTATTAACTGAAATCTAACTAAATTTACTTGATTATGCAAAAACATCATATTTTATGGGTAGATGATGAGGTAGAGTTACTAAAGCCTTATATTTTGTTCATGGGTGACAAAGGCTATCACATTACGCCTATTAACAATGGTATAGAAGCTATTGAAAAATGTCAATCTAACCATTATGATATGGTTTTTCTAGATGAAAATATGCCCGGCATGAGTGGTTTAGAAGCATTAGCTAAAATCAAGAGCATTAAACCTAATTTACCTATTGTCATGATTACAAAAAGTGAAGAGGAGCGAATCATGGAAGAAGCTATTGGTGCAAAAATCGCAGATTATCTTATCAAGCCACTTAATCCTAATCAGATTTTATCAACGGCTAAAAAAATATTAGATAATAAACGGTTGGTTACAGAGAAAACAAATATGAGTTACCAACAGGATTTTAGAAATATCATGATGGCTTATAGTGATTCTTTGGATCATCAAGAGTGGTCAGAAATTTATAAGAAGTTGGTTTTTTGGGAATTGGAAATAGAGCAAACAGGTGAAAAAGAATTGTCAGAGATTCTTGAAAAACAGAAAGAAGAAGCTAATTCTAATTTTTCAAAATTTATACTAAAAAACTATGAATCGTGGCTCAATAATGCGTCAAGCAGCAAGCCTGTTTTATCTCATCAGCTCTTTAAAAAGAAAGTCTTTCCACTATTAAAAAAATACGATTGTCTTTTTTTTATTTTGCTGGACAATTTGCGGTATGATCAATGGAGGGTTTTAGAGACAACGATCTCGTCGTATTTAAATACGCTTGAAGAAGATAATTATTATTCTATATTACCTACAGCTACTGCGTTCGCACGCAATGCTATTTTTTCTGGTATGATGCCGAGCGATATGGAAAAGCATCATAGTGATTTATGGATAAATGATGATGATGAGGAAGGTGAAAGTAGAAACAATCAGGAAGAAGAGTTTTTAAAAAGACAGTTGGTAAAAAACAATATTGATTGTAAGTTTTCTTACAATAAAATTTTAACCCCCCAACAAGCTAAATGGGTGACAGATAATTTTAAAAATTTATTAAAGAACCCTCTTAATGTTCTGGTTTATAATTTTGTGGATATGTTGTCTCATGCACGTACGGATATGGCGATGATTAAAGAACTTACTCCTAATGAAGCGGGGTATAGGTCATTAACACACTCCTGGTTTCAACACTCTCATTTGTTTGACTTAATTAAAAAAGCCGCAGCTACACCAAACATTGGTATTGTGATAACAACAGATCATGGAACGATACGCGTAAAAAAACCTTTGCGTATTGTGGGTGATAAAAGTGTAAATACGAATTTAAGATATAAACAAGGGAAAGCCCTTCATTTAGAAAATGAGAATCATGTTTTTTGGGCAAAAAAACCCGAAAAATTATTTTTACCTAAATTAAATGTTTCCAGCACGTATGCTTTTGCATCCTCTGATTACTTTTTTGTTTATCCAAATAATTATAATTATTACGTTAATTATTATAAAGACACATTCCAGCACGGTGGTATATCTATGGAGGAAATGATTATACCATTTATTGTATTGGGCCCCAAAAATCATGTTTTTTAAAAAGAAAAGAAAAAAGGAAAAAACCCAACCTGAGCGGTTAGACAAGATCAGTGATATGTTGTTGTCTTTAGCTAATCATAATTTTGATGTAGAATATGATGTATCTGATAAACATGATGATTTCGATGCTCTTTTGACAGGGCTTGCTATTCTGGGGCAAGAGCTTAAACAATCAACTGTATCTAAAGAATATTTAACAAGTATTTACAAAGGTATTGTTGATATGCTTATCATTATTGATGTTAATGGGGTTATTACAGATATTAACACCTATGTAGAAAAAACACTGGTTTATAAACGATCCGAATTAATTGGCCAATCTTTTGAAATTGTTTTAGATAGGCCTAAGTTAAGCACATTAGTAGAGGTTCGACAAAATTTAGAAAAGGATGGCTTTAGTCATAATATTGAATTGACATTTGTAACAAGTCATCTGCGTAAAATCCCTGTATCCTGTTCTGCATCTTTTCTTTATAACCGAGAAAAAGAAGTAACTGGTGTATTATATATTGCTAAGGATATATCTAAAATAAAAGAAACAGAAAGGCAATTACGAATCAAAAATCGTGAAATGGATACATTTCTTTATCGTTCAGCTCACAACTTAAAAGGACCTATTGCAACTATATTGGGTCTTGTCGGGGTGATTAATCGTGACTTGCTAGATATTTCTTCACAAAAATTTTTAGATTCCATAGAAAATACAGCTAATGAGTTAAATAAAACATTAAATCGATTTTCAGAATTTAGTAAAATTAATAGCTTGGAGGTAAAAATAGCTCGAGTTAATTGGGAGGATGTAATCCATGATGTATTTGAAAACTGGAAAGGTGATGAAGATATAAACACAGTAAAGCTCATACAAAATATAACTCCCTCGTTTGCCAAGGAAACATTTTTTAGCTCTAAAGAAGTTATAAAATGTATTCTTGAAAACATGATTGACAATGCTGTTAAGTATAGAAATAAGCAAAGGGAATCATTCCTATGTATTACATTGGCAGCGGATAAAAATCATGAGGGCATTTATATGATTTTTGAAGATAATGGGGTGGGTATACCGCCTAATAAGCAGGAGAAAATATTTTACATGTTTGAACGAGCAAGTGAAAATTCAAGAGGGTCGGGTCTGGGTCTTTATTTGGTGAAAAAATGTTTAGAGAAGTTAGGAGGCTCTATACAGCTTAAACATTCTGATAGCAAAGGAAGTAGTTTTCAGATTTTTATTCCAAATAAAACCATATTAGATATAGAAGATTAAATCTTGGAAAATTTAACTAGTTGAGAAGCTCGATTTCGACTATTGATTCATTCAAATAGTTTCAATTTTATACTAGAGAAATATGGAATCCATCAAATGAAAAATACAATAATTATAATTGGTGGTGGAGCAGCCGGATTTTTTTCCGCTGTTAACATTGCTCGTCTTCATCCAACTTTAAAAGTCATTTTGCTTGAAAAAACATCGAAGCTTTTATCCAAAGTTCGTATCTCTGGTGGAGGTCGATGCAATGTGACCCATGATTGTTTAGAAAATCGTGAACTCGTAAAGAATTATCCTCGAGGCGAAAAAGAACTAAATACTTCTTTCAACATCTTTTCGGTAATGGATACAATCAAATGGTTTGAAGAAAGAGGGGTTCAATTAAAAACAGAATCGGATGGTCGTATGTTTCCTATTTCAGATTCGTCTGAAACGATTGTTGATTGTTTGTTGCAAGAAGCACGTAAGTATAAAGTAGAGATAAGAACAAATTGTGGTGTAGAAAAAATTAGTTCAACTAAATCAACTAATCTATTTACATTAATTCTAGAAAATGGTGAATCCATCTCATGCCATAAGGTAGTAATAGCTACAGGCGGAAATCCTAAAAAAAACAATTACGATTGGTTGCGGGAATTAGGACATTCAATTGAAGAGCCTGTGCCTTCTTTATTTACTTTTAATATTGCTGATAACAAATTAATAGAACTAATGGGAATCTCTGTTCCACAAGCAAAAGTGAAAATCATTGATCATAAATTAGAATATCAAGGTCCTTTACTTATTACACACTGGGGATTAAGTGGTCCTGTGATTTTAAAATTATCAGCATGGGGTGCGAAGTTATTGCATACATTAAACTATAATTTTACAATTCAAGTCAATTGGATTTTCATATACAACGAAGAAAAAATTCGAACAGAGTTTGAAGCCATTCGTCAGTCGAATCCAGCGAAATTAATTGTTAATACAAATCTATTCAATTTACCCAAAAGACTTTGGATGTATCTCTTAGAAAAATCAGAAATCAGCGATCAACTTCGTTGGGCAGATCTTTCTAAAAAAAAGATGAATCAATTAATTTCTATTTTAATAAGCGATTGCTATTCTGTTAAAGGAAAAACAACATTTAAAGAAGAATTTGTAACATGCGGTGGAGTGAATTTAAAAGAGATTGATTTAAAAACGATGCAAAGTAAAATCGTTCCTAACCTCTATTTTGCAGGTGAAGTACTTAATATCGATGGAATAACAGGTGGATTTAATTTTCAAAATGCATGGACGACAGCTTGGATCGCTGCGATGGATATAACAAAGTAAAATGGTACTTTAACTTGTAGTGACATTAAATAATAATTTTAAATATATTTATAAATAGTGTTCATAAATAAGTATAAAATGGAAAAACTTAAAAAAATACTTGTAAAAGGATTTGACAAGTATTTTACACATTCCCTGCCAAAACGAACAGCTGAATATGGAAGAGTAGGACAAATCAATATGGTTTGGCATCCCATTAGCAGGGATGATGCTGATAATTTTGTACGATCTCCTGAAATGGTTACGGTTGAAACAAGAGGATTTATAAGTGAAAATGAAAAATTACAGTTTGCAATAGCTTGGGATATAGTGAGTAAGCAGAAACCTGGAATGGAATTTGAATCAAGAGAATTTCCTCAAGGATCAATTCCCATAGATCGATCTAATACAACAGATTCTACACTATATAAAACAACAAAACCAGAGTTTGATTTTAAAAGTATATTTTTTGGTGCCTCATCCGATCAAACTTTTTTACAAGAAATTCTTCATGAAGTAGTCCAATTAAAAAGCTTTGATAAAATTCCACACGAGACTACTATTTATTTTTCTTTTACACTTGATGACGATCATCACTACTTATATACTATACTTATAAAAGTAGAAAAACCAATTGTCAAGAGCATGCCAGAAGATCAATATAAAGAAGAAGATAAAAAACTTGATCAACGAAAACAAAAAACAAAATCAGCCTGGGTGAAAGCATTGGACGAGTATTTTAAATATTTGGCTAAAAAAATACAAACAAAGAATATTGATAAAAAATTAGGAATCATTAATTTTGAATGTGATTTTGTTATTGATGCGTTAGCAGCTGCCTATGATGAGAAGTATACGAAACAACAAGCAGAAGAAGATTGGGAAGTATTAAAGAAGTTGCCTATAGGAGATATAAAACGCAATATCCCTTTTAGTAGTGACTTTATTGACCATAAAAAATCATTAAAATTCAGAGATTCATCCTTAAGTTTTGTCAAAATAAATGATGAAGCTTTTTTTCAGGAGGTAATCAATGAAGCAGTAAAATTAAAAAGCTTTTTTTTATTGCCTTTAGAAGATATTGTATATTTTGTACAAAGCAATACTACGAGACGATATAATCTTGCCTTGCGTTATGAAATAGATCTATCATTATTACAAAAGAATGAAGAATTAAAGAATCCAAAAAGCAAACTTATTAAGAACGATAATAGTAAAGTGGCGAAATTAATTCAACAAACAGAACATGATGTGCCCATTTATAAACATGGAATGCAAATAATAGATGATGAAAAAACTGATTGGAATGGAGAATTTAAAAATAAGTATGATGCTTTTGATGATAATGTAGGTATAGCAGATGGTGTTTTAGGTTTGACAGGTTTTGCTCGTAGTTATGGATCTTGCCCTCTTTTTATTGAATTATATGATACGGACCCAGGTACAAATGATGTGGATGATTATTCTGGGGTAATAGAAGCTTCCATTACTATTTCATCTGGAGAAGTTGCAATCGAAAGCCCTGATGCGTCTTATGTTGAAGTCATCAGTATACCTGTTGGAATATATCAAGCACGAGTTTATTATGGAAATGATAACACAGGTCGTTATGATTGTAGTGATGGAGCTGATCATGCACGTATAGTTCTTTTTCCTAGTACGATGACTGAAGAAGTAAACATTATAAAAGAAAAAGAAAACGTTGATGATCCAATCACTAAATATCAAGGCTCAAGAAATGAGAAAGAACTTATAGCTATGCTTTCATCGCCTATTATTAGTTATCGATGTATAGCGATTGTAGCATTATTACAGCTTGGCAAATTGGATGCAGTTAAACCACATATAAAAAATGCTTCTAAAGCCATGAGATATATATATGCATCAGCTGTATGGTTTGTAGGTAAGAAAGCAATCCCTGTATTGAAAGAGTTAGCTGAAAGTGGAGATAAAGAAATAAAAACACGTGTGATACAATCTTTAGAGTTCATAGCAATGGATGAAGCTGCTCCTATTCTTGTTGAATTAACCAAAGACTCTAATCATGAAATAAGTGAATTAGCAAAATATGTTTTACTTAATCAATATTCTAAAGAATAATAAAAAGCAAGCATGTGATCGATGTAATGATAAGACTTCCAGGAGTTAGAGGTTTTTTCATTTGGGCTCGAAAAGAATTAATAACTTATTATAAAATAACCGGATTTAGTTCCTACTAAAGATCATGCAGGTATAGATAATGGATTAGGAAAATTAGTAGATGAATAAACATCAAATTTTAGATTTCTGTTTGAATAAAGCTTTCATTTGTATTTTGTAGTGCTTTCCACTATTTTTGTAATCCCAAAACGGTGGACGTAGCTCAGTTGGTTAGAGCGTTGGTTTGTGGCACCAAAGGTCGCGGGTTCGAGTCCCGTCTTCCACCCTTTCATTAAATTAACTAATCTTGCTTCCGTTTAAGATAGGTTCTTCTGGTTGTACAAAATATAGCTTGCCGTCTTTATTTTCTGCCATCAATACCATTCCTTGCGATTCGATTCCTTTTATTTTTCGCGGAGCTAAATTTGTTAACACACAAATTTGTTTTCCAATGATTTTTTCTGGATCAAAAAATTCAGCTATGCCGCTTACAATCGTACGTTGATCAAAACCAGTATCTACCTTTAGTTTTAATAACTTGGCAGTATCTGGGATTTTTTCCGCTTCTAAAATTGTAGCGGTTCGAATATCCAATTTGCTGAAATCATCAAATGAAATAGATGTTTCCTTATTAGAAGCTATTGTCTCTGTTTTGATAGTATTTTCCATTTTTCTTTTTTCTAATTTTTGAATTTGATGATTAATTGCATCGTCTTCTATTTTTTGAAAGAGTAAATGTGGCTCATTAACTTGATGATTGGATTTGAGTATTATTTTTTCTTCTCCTTCATTCCATTTCAATGGTTCGATGTTTAGCATTTTATATAAAGCAGCAGACGCATTCGGTAAAAAGGGAGCCATGCCTAATGCAAGGTTGGCACAAAGTTGAGCAGATATAGTTAATACATTTTTTACAAGTTCAGGATCTGTTTTTATTTTTTTCCAAGGCTCCTCATCGGCCAGGAACTTATTTCCTGATCGTGCTAAATCCATCATGGTTTGAATAGCTTCTCTGAATTTATAATGCTCTATCAGATCACTTATTTTTTTTAAATGGTTGTCTACATTTAATGTAGTTAGTCCATCAATAATTTTTGATTCATCCGTTTCTGGAATCACGCCATTGTAATATTTTTGAATCAATGTAAGTGTTCGATTCACAAAATTCCCTAAGATCGCTACGAGCTCATTATTATTTCGTGCTTGAAAATCCTTCCATGTAAAATCATTATCTTTTGTTTCCGGTGCATTAGCCGTTAAGACATAACGCAGCGTGTCTTGTTGGTTTGGAAAATCAACTAAATAGTCATGTAACCATACCGCCCAGTTGCGTGAGGTGGAAATTTTATTTCCTTCCAAATTTAAAAATTCATTAGCTGGTACACTGTCGGGCAAAATGTATTCGCCATGTACTTTTAACATTGTTGGAAAAATAATACAGTGGAATACGATATTATCTTTTCCAATAAAATGCACCAGTTTGGTTTCCGGATCTTTCCAGTATGTTTCCCAGTTTTCTCCTCTTTTATTTTTGGATTTATCTTCTGCCCATTCTTTTGTTGCTGAGATATACCCAATTGGGGCATCAAACCAAACATATAGTACTTTTCCTTTAGCATCGGTTAATGGAACAGGTACACCCCAATCTAGATCACGAGTGACAGCTCGAGGTTTCAGGCCCTGATCAAGCCAGGATTTACATTGGCCATATACATTTGTTTTCCAATCGGTATGTTCTTCCAAAATCCAATTTTTTAACCAAGACTCAAATTGATTAAGAGGTAAATACCAATGATGCGTTTCTTTTAAAACGGGCTTTGCCCCGCTTAAAGCTGAATAGGGATTAATTAACTCTTGTGGACTTAAAGTTGATCCACATTTTTCACATTGGTCGCCATATGCTTCCGGATTTTGACAGTTTGGGCAGGTGCCTTTAATATACCGATCAGCTAAAAACTGTTTGCTTTTCTCATCATAATACTGCTCTGTTGTCTTTTCTTCAAAGACACCATCGGTGTATAGTTTTTTAAAAAAATCAGAAGCGGTTTGATGATGTATCTTTGAGGATGTGCGTGAATAAATATCAAAACTGATGCCAAAATCTTCAAACGAGTGTTTAATTATCTGATGATATTTATCCACCACTTGTTGTGGTGAAAGACCTTCTTGTTGTGCCCGAATGGTGATAGGTACACCATGCTCATCAGATCCACAAATAAACAAAGCATCCTTGCCACATAAACGTAAATACCTTGCATAGATATCCGCAGGAATATAAACCCCAGCCATATGTCCAATGTGAACAGGCCCATTAGCATAAGGCAATGCAGCGGTGATGGTATAACGTTGAGGTGTTTTTTTCATACATACAAATATAGGCCGTTTTTCAGTTTTTGGTTGAATAGTTTTTATGATAGCATGATTAAAAAACAATACCACATAAAGCTAAATTCAACCTAAAATCATTGCATAAAACACATCCACCGCCGATCTTTGTTTATGGCGTTTCAACCGGTTACCTCAGAGACTATTTCTTTTCTTCAACAACTCATTGGGGCAGAGTATGTACTCACCGATCATACACAGTTGGAAAAATATGCTCAAGATGAAACAGAAGACCATCTTTTTTTACCAGAACTAATTATAAAGCCACGTCATCCAGAAGAAATTAGTCAGATTGTAAAATGGTGTAATCAACATTCTATTCCCATCACTCCGCGTGGTGCAGGTACAGGGCTTAGCGGTGGAGCGCTTCCCATTCATAAAGGAATTGTATTATCAATGGAACGGTTTAATGAGATTATTCAAATTGATGAACTTAACTTACAAGCAACAGTTGAGCCTGGTGTAATCACACAGACTTTTCAAGAAGCAGTGAAGGAGAAAGGATTGTTTTATCCCCCAGACCCATCGAGTAAAGGATCTTGTTTTATCGGAGGCAATGTGGCTGAAAATGCAGGTGGACCAAAAGCGGTTAAGTATGGTGTAACGCGTGATTATGTTTTAAATCTAGAAGTCGTCTGGCCTACAGGAGAAATCAGTTGGACAGGAGCGAATGTACTTAAAAATGCTACAGGTTATAACCTTACTCAGTTAATGGTTGGAAGCGAAGGAACATTGGGCATTGTTACAAAAATTGTTTTTAAGCTTCGTCCTTTGCCGCGACATGATGTTACATTGATGGTTCCTTTTTCATCGTCTGAAGAAGCATGCCGAGCGATCGCCGCTATTTATAAAGAAGGAATTGTACCTTCAGGCATGGAGTTCTTAGAGCGAGCAGCCATTGAATATACACTTATTTATTTACGTGATACATTGACAAAGCCTGTATCTATTGATCTACCAGATTGGGTGCAAGCTCATTTATTAATCGAGCTGGATGGTAATGATCCATCTATTCTTCAGGCTGAATCAGAACAAGTCGTTAGTGTGCTTGAAAAATTTAATACAGGTGACATTCTTTTTGCTGAAACAATTTCTCAAAAAGAAGAATTATGGAGGCTGCGCCGAAATGTATCACCGGCTGTGAATGCCTATACTTTAACTAAAGCGGAAGATGTGGTCGTTCCGCGTGGTAATTTACCGGAGCTGGTTAAAGGAATTAAACGTATTGGTAATAAATATAATTTTAACTCTGTGTGTTATGGGCATTTAGGAGATGGAAATCTACATGTTAATATTTTAAAAGAATCTATTTCTGATTTAGATTGGAATGATAAAGTCAATGATGGGATTACAGAAATTTTTAAATTGGTTGTAAATTTAGGTGGAACATTATCCGGCGAGCATGGTATTGGTATTGCTAAAAAACAATTTATGTCGTTGGCTTTATCTCCTATCCAATTGCATATTATGCGTGAAATTAAAAAAGTGATTGATCCGAATGGAATTTTGAATCCGGGAAAAATAGTTTAAAAATATATAAATTTTTATTTATTCATTATGAATCCTAAGCAGTATATAGCAGAAAAAACATTTTTATTGCGTACACCTTTATTTCCTTTTCAACCTCTGGCTGCTTTTTTAGAAGGAAAAGAAGAGCCTGAGGTGTTTTTTAAAAACCTAGCAACAAATCCTGTTTTTAAAGAGGCCTTGTTTGTGGCATCGCCCACCCTGCACGATGAGATGGTAAAATGGCTTCAAGGCGAAATCGCTGATGCAAAAGAAAAAGAAAAACTTATCGCCTCGCTTTTCAAATATTTTTCACGAATGAGCTACCGTTGTACACCATATGGATTATTTGCCGGCATTTCATTGGGGACATTTGAAGAAACATCGACCATCATACTTGATGCACAAGAGAACTATTCTAAGCATACGCGATTAGATATGGATTTTCTTTGTTCGCTGGTGTTAAATATCTTACGTAATCCGGAAATTCGTGAGCAGCTTAAGTATTATCCGAATAATACATTGTATGGGGTTGATCAACAATTGCGCTATGTTGAATACCGCCTAGATAAAAAAGCACGAGCTCACCACTTAGTTAACGTCGATAATTCATCATATGTTCAAAAAATCGTTGAAATTGCCAAAGAAGGTGCCACTATTCAACAATTGGCCGAATCTATTGTAGATGATGAGGTAAGCTTTGAAGAAGCTCGTCAGTTTGTGCACGAAGTTGTAGATAGTCAACTGTTATTAAGCGAGCTTGAGCCTACTGTTACAGGTGAAGAGTTTATTTATGTGTTGATTCGAAAACTAAGCTCTATTCCACAGGCGCAGCCTATTGTTGCTTGTTTAAAAAAGTTAGTTACTCAGTTAGAACAAGCGAAACGGTTTAACGCCCAAAATTCTATCCAGATTTATCAAACCATTATCGAAGAGTTAAAAGTTTTACAAACAGACTATGAATTAGGGCAACTTTTTCAGGTCGATTTAGTTAAACCAACAAAAAAAAATCAACTCAATCAATCACTTATTATTGATGAGCTTCAAAAAGCGGTTACGTTTTTAGCTAAACTCGCCAAAACCCGTGAACATAGTAGTTTAAAAAAATTCAAAGAAAGTTTTGCAGAGCGTTATGAAAGTCAAGAAATACCATTAGTAGAAGTGTTAGATGCAGAAATGGGTATAGGCTATCCAGTAGGTGAAAATAGCCAGTCTGATTTTACGCCACTTCTTCAAACTATTTTTTTTCCTGCACGCGAAGGTACTGAAGAACAAACCTATCCTGTATCTGATTGGTACCGCTTCTTAAATGAAAAATACCTTGAGATCATTCAACATGGAGCATTAGAATTAGAGTTAAAGGACAATGAGATTTCTAAGTTTCTAAAAAAAGAAGAAACAAATATGTCAAACTCTATGTATAGCATGTGTAGTGTCTTGTCCCCATCGGCTGATGAACTAGATAAGGGAAACTTTCTAATCGATCATAGTGTAACAGCTGGCCCATCATCGGGTAATTTATTAGGTCGATTCTGCCACGCATGCCCACCTTTAGAAGGTATTGTAAAAAATCTATTACAAGAAGAAGAGAAACATCAACCGGATGTTCTTTTTGCAGAAGTCGTTCATTTATCACAAGCACGAACAGGAAATATATTACTTCGTCCAATATTAAGAAATTATGAGATTCCTATTATTTCACCTGTTGCTGTAGATAAAGAACACACTATTTTTTTAGATGATTTATTGATTTCTGTTCGTGGAGGACGAATTATTCTTCGTTCTAAAAAACTAGGTAAAGAAATTATTCCACGCTTAACAACAGCTCATAATTATTCGATGAATGCACTTCCACAATACCATTTTTTATGTGATTTACAGTTTCAAGATAAAAAAGATATAGCTGGTTGGAACTGGGGCATATTGAATGATTATCCTTTTCTTCCTCGTGTTCGGTATGGAAAAACTATTCTTTTTTCTGCGCGTTGGATTATTCGTTGGCATGAATTAGCGGCGGAGGATAAAAAAACCAAAGAAGAAGAACTTATCAGTACGCTCGATAAGCTTATAGAAAAGAAAAGAATACCGACTTGGGTAACACTTGCTGAAGGAGATAATAAATTGTTGTTACATCTTGGAAAAAAACTGTGTAAACAAATTTTTATTCATGAATTAAAAAAAAGAAAAGTACTTATCCTTGAAGAAAGTTTGTTTCATCCTACTAATCTTTTTATCACAAATAATCAAGGCAGTTTTACAAATGAGTTTTTGTTTTCATTCACAAAAAAAGCACCACCAGTTGTAACTCAACAAAACAATCAATCAATGAATGATTTGTTGGCTGAATCATCTATTAAACGTAAATTAATACCTGGTTCCGGATGTTTATATATTAAATTATATGGTGGTGTAAAAACCATTGACCGTGTATTGACAGAAGTTGTTGGGCCTTTTGCAAAAAAACTAATAGAAAGTAAATCTATTAAGAGCTGGTTTTTTATTCGATATGCTGATCCACACAATCATCTTCGTCTTCGTTTTTTTGGTGATGAGTTGTTTTTTGGACCTATTCTAAAAGAGCTGGAAGCACTTTTATATCCATTTGTTGAAAATAAACTGATTTGGAAAATCCAGACGGATACGTATGATCGAGAGTTAGAACGATACGGTTTTACTAATATCGAAGCAAGTGAAGAATTGTTTCATCATGATAGCGCTACTATAGCAGATATACTTTCTTTATTAGCTGGTGATGAAGGGGATATGTTGCGTTGGCAACTGGCTATGCGTGGAGTAGATTATTTATTGAATGATTTAGGTTTTAATTTGGAAGAAAAAAAAGGTATTATGGAGCGGTTAAGCGAAGGGTTTGCCCGTGAATTTAATGCTACATCAACCGAGTCAAAAAAACAACTCAGCAGTAAATACAGGGAAAATAAAGCAAGTATTGAACAAATTATGCAAGAATCTGTTGATGGAAAATCGGAACTTGTTCCGGTTTGGAAGTTATATGAAGAGCGCTCGATACAAACGCAAGCCTGTATTAAAGCGATTCGAGCTTATAGCGAACAAAAACCAAATCTACTCGAAGATTTGACAGGAAGCTATGTACATATGTTTCTCAATCGATTCTTACGATCTAAACAACGGATGCAGGAAATGATTATTTATGATTTTTTACATCAGTATTACCGTTCGATGATGGCGCGATTGAAGAAACAATAAGATAGTTAAGTGTATTGGTTTTGAAAACAATGTATATAAATAAAATTTAAAATAATTTTTTTCTTATTTATTTTCTATCTTTGGTGTTATGAAAGCAATGATTATTACTACTAAAAATCAAGCCGAATATAAGTTTTTATTTGATTTATTAGAAAAACTTCATATTTCATGGGCAAAAATAAGTGAAGAGGAGTTGGAGGATCTATGTCTTGCCAAAATGATGAAATCTGTTAATAAAACAAAAAAGACAAGTAAAGAAAGTGTGATGCAAAAATTGAAGTCTTAATGCAAGTTGAATTTCTAAGTAAATTTTATAAAGATCTTGATTGCATTAGTCTAAAATCAGTTAAATCAAAAATTATTAAATTGATACACCTTGTTGAGGCTAGCAATAATCTTAATAGTTTGCCAAATCTTAAAAAACTTGCAGGTCATAAGTCTGCGTACAGAGTACGCATTGGCGATTACCGCATCGGTTTTTTTTATGAAAATAAAAAAATAATATTTGCAAGAATAGTCCATCGTAAAGACATTTACAACGTTTTTCCTTACTAACATCTGCCATTTTGCCTTCTTTTTAAAACCGGAACGTATTTTGCTATATTTAACATGCAAAAAGTAAATTTTATATGACACAAGAAAAAGGCACTATTTCGGTAAACACAGATAATATTTTTCCCATTATTAAAAAATTTCTTTATTCTGATCATGAAATATTTTTACGGGAATTAGTATCCAATGCGGTTGATGCCTCTCAAAAATTATCCAAGCTGGCATCGTTAGCCGAGTTTAATGGTGAATTAGGTGATCTAAAAATTACCATTACGATTAATGAAAAAGCAAAAACCATCACCATCAGTGATAATGGTATTGGTATGACAGCTGACGAGGTAAAAAAATATATTAATCAAATTGCCTTTTCGGGCGCTACAGAGTTTTTAGAAAAGTACAAAGATAAATTAGACGGAAAAGAAATCATCGGGCATTTTGGATTAGGTTTCTATTCTGCTTTCATGGTTTCTCAAAAGGTAGAGCTTATTACTAAGTCTTATCGTGATAATGCCGAGTCTGTAAAATGGAGTTGTGAGGGAAGCACAGAGTTTGAATTAGCTCCAACCATTAAAAAAACACGTGGTACAGATGTTGTATTACATATTGCTTCGGATTCAGAAGAGTTTTTAGATAAAAATAGAATTCGGGGAATCTTAGAAAAATATGGAAAATTTTTACCCATACCTATTGAGTTCGAAGAAAAAATCATTAATAATCCTAAACCGCTTTGGACGAAATCCCCAGCAGAATTAACCGATGAGGATTATATTGCCTTTTATAAAGAACTTCATCCTTTTGCACCGGATCCTCTTTTCTGGATTCACCTTAATGTGGACTATCCATTCAATTTAACCGGTGTTTTATATTTTCCTAAACTACGGAATGATTTTGAAGTTCAAAAAAATAAAATACAGTTGTATTCACGACAAGTTTTTATTACAGATGAAGTGAAAGATGTTGTACCTGAATTTATGTTACTTCTTCATGGTGTGATTGATTCGCCTGACATTCCTTTGAATGTATCTCGAAGCTATTTACAATCTGATAGTAATGTAAAAAAAATAAATACCCATATTACTAAAAAGGTGGCTGATAAACTTAGCGAGATGTTTAAAAAAGATCGAAAAGAGTTTGAGGCTAAATGGGAAGATATAGGCATCTTTGTTAAGTATGGTGCATTGAGTGATGATAAATTTTATGAGAAAGCGAAGGAATATGTTTTAGTTAAAAATACAGATCAAAAGTATTTCACACTTGATGAATATAAAGAACATATCCAAGCACTTCAAACAACCAAAGATAACCAGCTTGTAGGATTATATACATCTGATCCAGGTAAACAAAACACATATATCGTATCTGCAAAAAATAAAAATTATGATGTGCTCTTATTGAATACACTTATTGACAATCATTTCATCAGCTTCCTAGAAAGCAAGGTAGAAAAATTTCAATTGAAGCGTGTTGATTCGGATAATATAGATCGATTAATTGATAAAGGAGAAAAAATAGATAGTGTATTATCAGACAAAGAGAAAGAAAAACTTAAAAAAATAATTGAAAAAGCAATTCAAAAAGAAAATACGACAATACAAGTTGAGTCACTTTCTCCGAATGAATTCCCTCTTTTAATAACGTTGCCTGAGTTTATTCGCCGCATGAAAGATATGTCTTCTCACGGACCGATGAGCATGGGAAGTTTTCCAATTGAACCTGTAATTACAGTCAATGCTAATCATGCATTGATCAGACAGATTTTGCAACAAAGTAATGAAGAGCAACAAAAAAAATACATTCAGCAACTTTATGATTTAGGTCTTTTATCTCAAAATGGGCTTGAGGGACAAGCACTCACTGCATTTATCGAACGAAGTATTGAATGGATGGAGGAGAAAAAATAGTTCTAATAGCATAATAGGTGGTAGCAAAATATCTATTTAGAATAAGTTGTTTATAAAAAAAGTTAAAACCATGAATACATCCGAAACAGCATTAATTACAGGTGTCTCTAATGGCATTGGATATGAATTAGCAAAAATTTTTGCACGCCACGGTTATAATCTTGTTCTTGTTGCTCGAAGTGAACATCAATTACAACAATTGGCCCAGGAGGTAAAAAAAGAATATAATGTAGAAGCTATTATTTTTTCTGTCGATCTTTCCAAGCCAGAAACAGTTCAATATATTTATACTGAACTGGAGAAAAAAAATATAGCAATTGATTATTTAGTTAATAATGCTGGATTTGGTGATTTTGGTTTTTTTACTGAAACAGAATGGGAAAAAGAACAACAGATGATTCAACTCAATATTATAGCACTCACCCATCTCACTAAACTTTTTGTGAAACCAATGGCTGCCAGACAAAAAGGTCGAGTTTTAAATGTTGCTTCTACAGCAGCCTTTCAGCCTGGACCGTTGATGGCCGTATATTATGCTACTAAAGCATTTGTTTTATTTTTATCTGAAGCTATTGCCAATGAACTTAAGGGAACAGGGGTTACGGTAACCGCTTTATGTCCCGGACCTACACAGTCGGGGTTTCAATCCGCAGCGGCTATGGAAGAATCTAAATTAGTGAAGAATAAAAAACTTCCTACGGCTAAACAAGTAGCCGAATATGGGTACAAAGCCATGATGAAAGGAAAACATGTTGCTATTCATGGATTGGTTAATAAGATTATGGCCTTTAGCATACGCTTAACTCCTCGGCGATTAACTACTTCGATCGTACGAAAGTTGTCAGAAAAGAATAATTAAAAAAAATAATTATATGTCCGGATTATATACTATCCGGACATATGTAATAAAAATTTACTAGCACCATTCTCTGGTAAAACAATCAGCCAGCGATTCACAAAGACATATAGATATTTCGCGTGATCTGAAGAGTCTGCCTCCTTTTGCCAGGTTGTTGTTTTCACAGTTCAAGTTTTGAACTATGTTTTTGTTCAGGTTTAATTTTTTGTTTTTTTTCATCTCTATATATTTAAAAAGGTTACGCCTACTCTATCTAAAAGCTTTTCGGCATCCGCTTGATAGCAAATGTAAAAAAATTAATAAAGTATACCAAATCTATTTTCAGGATTAAAAATTATTAAAATATAAAATAAAAAAGAGGTGTGTTTTAGTTAACACACCTCTTTTTACTAATGAAGACGTTCTATTTAATTATGTTGGATAACGGTATAGCCAAGTACTTGATTGCCTGTGCCAGATGAAAGTCCGCGTAAATACACCGTATAGATTTTACCAGCCTGAAAAGTATAAGTGAATAAAACAGGTAGTCCTTTAACAGTAGCTCCTGAGCTTTTGATTGATAAATTATAGGTAGCTGCAGTAATACTCTCAAAATCAGTCACGCTTGAAGATAGTGTTTCATCTTTTATTGTGATTGAGTTGCTTGTCGAACGATAACTTCTACGTTGGAAGTTAGTAATATCTACCGATTCACCAGCTTTGTTCTTAACTGTTTTCTTTATAGAAAGTAAACTTGTGTTACCTGTTGTATTAGTTAGCTCTACTTTTTCTTGAACATCTGGTGCCATGTGTAAAAATCGTACTTTAGCTTTGCCGGCTGCAGGTGGAGTAACATCATCCGTTATCAATAATGTGCGTGGCCCTGCCGGATCTCTATCTGCCGGGCGGGTCATTTGATCGGTGATAAATAGAGTATAAGTACGATTAACTGTAACTGAAAAATTACCTGCTGCAATAGGAGTATCATCTGTTTTTAAACGGACTTGTCTTGTGCCGCCCGCAGAAACAGTCAAATAAGATGTACTAGTTGTGTATCCAAATGGAGTGAGTAGTTCAACACGCTTATTGTCTACATATAAACCAGCCACAGGTGCATCTGGTACAGCATATGTTATTAATACTTTACCGGTGGCTGTTGAGGGCGTAGTAGAAGGTTCAGCAGCTTGATAAGATGGCTCTTGGCAAGAAAAAGCCATAAGTAGAGCCATCGGGTATACATATTTTTTATAGTTCATCGTTTTCATAAGATCGTTTTTTATAATTATTAGTTAAATATATATCGAACACCTATTTGCACTTGCCAACGCGATATCAACCCAACCTCATCACGGAATGATTGAAGCAATGGTTGGCTATTAAATAAGGGGAAGCTGAATGTAGGTCGACCCGTATTATTAGGTCCTTCATAACCCACAAAATTTAAAAGCTGTGTGCGGTTAACATCTCTTAATACGCCCCAATTAGAATTAAGGAAGTTTCCTAGATTTTGAATATCTACACTTAATTGAAGGGTATGTTTTTTTCCATTCATAGTTAGATAAAAATCTTGCAGTAATCGTGCATCTAATCGAAACACCCAAGGCGTAACAGCTGCATTTCGAGCAGCATATTCTCCACGATGTTTTGATAAATAAGGGTCTTGTTCTATATATTGATCTAGTTGATTCCATATCTCATCTATACTGCGTGTGTCTTTATTATCAGCAGTCGTTAGCACAATTTCATTTTGTGTTTTAGGGATATAGATAAGATCATTTCCTGTCATTCCATCTGAATTTAAATCATTGCCATAGGCGTATGAAAAATGCCTTCCTGAACGTGCCTCATAGAATAATGTGATAGATGTTGCAAAATATTTAGCGTATTCTTTGCGGTAAGTCAGCGACCCAATCACACGATGGCGTTGTAAAAAATTAGTGTAGGAAAGAACCGGATCGTTAGGGTTGCCCACAATCTGATTTCCTGCGAATGCAGTCGCAGCTACAGCACTTGGTGAACTGGTTATGTCACGTGCATCACCGTAATTATAAGCGATACTTACTTGAAAATTTGGTGTAAATATTTTTTGTACTTGACCTGTCAAGCTCCATTGATAACCTTGGCTGGTATTATCAAGAACGATAGCATTGGTAACAGTTGGATTAATACGGCGATCATTGTCTGTTATACCAAACCGTGGTCGTCCATCTCCTTCAACTATACCAATAGGTTCTTTCAAGTTAGCGTTACGGTGGAAAATGGTATTAATATCTTTTGTGTAAATACCTTCGATGGTAGCGACTAGATCCCAAGGCAATTTTTGGTCAATAGCTAAATTTGTTCGGAATACCTGTGGAAACTTAAAATTAGGGCTTGTCACATTAATTAATACTGTTGAAGGAACTGTAGGATTAGCAGGGACATATTTTTTTATATCTGGGCTGAATAAATAATTACTTGTTTGAGGAGCTGAGGTCACATTAATTTCGCCAAATAATAATCCATTGTTAGAAACTTGGCCACCAATCCAGGTGTAAGGTACACGACCTGTAAAAATACCCGTTCCTCCACGCACTTGAGTTGTTCTATTTCCTTTCACATCCCAATTAAAGCCTAGGCGTGGTGACCACAGTGGATTAGTTTTAGGAAATTTACTAACATCAATCGTTTCATCGTTAGCAAAAACTAAGGATTCTATATTTGGATTCTTATCTAAAGAAGAAGTAAAAATAGGCATATCCATACGCAGACCAGCTGTTATTTTTAATCTTTTCACCGGTGTCCATTCGTCTTGAGCATATAATCCCAGTTGAAATACACTATAGGAAGCCATAGGCACTTCTACATCTGCTAGAGCTGAATATTGCAGTTGGTATAATGTAGGTGGTTTATTTGTATAAAAGTCATTTAGACTTGCAAAACGGTACCTGCCGTAAAAATTAGGTGTAAATCCATTGGTGAACATAAAAAACTCATTAGCTGTACCAAATGATAAAATATGTTTTTTAGTATAAAACGTAAAGTGATCTGAGAATTGAAAATGATCTTGATCGAGTTTATTGTTTGGCGTAAAAGACTCATAGCCAAATGACGTTAATGTTTGACCATTTGACTCGATATCAACAAGAGGGAAAGGCGCACTATTGCTTTCTCTATAATCACGGAACATATTATAGCCTACTTGAAGGGTATTGGAAAATTTATTTCCAAAAACGCTATTTAATTCAAATATGGTCGAATTCATATTTTGGTTTATAGCATAGTTGCTGTTAGAAAAAGGAAGCTTATTAACATCAGGACCTCTTCCACCATTGGTACCACTTGTGCTTGGATTAGTAAGCCGCGAGGAAACCATATAATTGTTGCGAATGGTAAATTTGTGGTTTTTACTAATGTTCCAGTCTATACGAGTTAATATCTTTTTACTTTCAGTAGTGTATTTGTAGTTTTCATAAGTTCCAGGATCATAGCCATATTTGAGAAGTAATACATCTTTGAGTTGATCCAAATCGGATGCTTGTACATTAGCAATATTGGTTCCTGACAACCCTGGCCTATTAGCTAAAAACACTGTAGGATCTGTACGTTTGTCCATCTCTGCATTGACAAAAAAGAATAGTTTATTTTTAATAATTGGCCCACCCAAACGCATTCCATATTGATTTTGTGTAAACTCATTATTGGTCAACTCTTGATCTTTTACTTTTTTGCCGTTTAAATTTTGATTTCTAAAAAACGTGTAAACAGATCCTGTAAATGAATTTGTCCCACTTCGTGTTATAGCATTTATGCCAGCTCCTGTAAATCCACTCTGACGAACATCGTAGGGCGCCATTGAAATTTGAAATTCCTGAATAGCATCCATACTGATGGGTGTTGAGTTAGTCTGTCCTCCGGGTAGCTCACTTAGTCCGTAAGCATTATTAAACATAGCCCCATCGACAGAGAAGTTATTCAATAAATTACTTTTTCCACCAAATCCTAGTCCACCATTGGATGATTGTGGTGTAAGTCGTGTCATGTCTTGAATATTTCTACTTAATGATGTGCCACGTTCTATTTGTTGAGTTGTAACATTGGTAACAGCCCCTGTACGATTAGCGTTAAGTACATTATCTTTAGATGCGTTGATCTCC
The DNA here is from genome assembly GCA_964418605.1 of uncultured Cytophagales bacterium. Classification (GTDB taxonomy): domain Bacteria; phylum Bacteroidota; class Bacteroidia; order Cytophagales; family Cyclobacteriaceae; genus CAYQLY01. The sequence continues at coordinate 67,068 of CAYQLY010000011.1, read as the reverse complement.
ACTGTCCCCAAGTCTGTAGTAACATCGGCTAATTTAAAATCAAATGTAATATCTTGACCTAAGCTGAGGTATATCTTGTCAAGTTTTTGGGTTTGATACCCAACAAATGAAGCTGTGATAGTATATGGCCCGCCTACTTTAACAGCAGGTAAGTTATATTCACCATCAATTCGTGTGGTAGCTCCATATTGGGTGCCAGAAGGCTCGTGAATAGCTATTACATTAACTCCCGGTAAAGGCTCACCCTGTGTATTGGTGATAGTTCCTTGAATGGCAGCTGTAGTAACTCCTTGGGAATGGGCTTGATTAACAAAATAAGACGTAAAAATAATCGTCAAAAAAGTAAGTAAGTTTTTTTTCATCGCGGTGGTAGATTTAAGTGTCATGGTTGGCAGCAAAAATAGACCGAATACGTGATAGAAGCGGAGTGAGAGGTATTAAATAATTGCTAAGAATTGGGAAGAAAAAATAATAATTAAATAACCTGTTTTTGTTTAACAGCTGACTTTATTTATATAAGTTTGTAATCTTGTTTTTCCTTTTTTATTGTAAAAAATTCAGAAAAAATTAGATTTTTTTTATTAATTAAAAAAACAATTTCTCATAAAGTTGATAAAACATAGTTCAACGCACTTTTAGCAAATTTTGTCCATTTAGCATGGTGCGTAAATGAAACTTGAACCCATTCTTTCATAGGGCGCTTTTTACCAGAAGGATCAAATAGATGGGAGCCGGATAATCCTAATGCTTCAGCATGTGCCTTCCCTATTAATTTAAAAACCATACTATTCTCAAAAAAGCAAACAAAAGGCTTGCCTTTTATTTTAAAACAGGGTTTACCAAAAAGCTGACCTTCTTCTGCATCTTTAAAACCTCGTCCTATTTCTAAGTAAGCTGTTTCTTGTTTTGTCATGGATACCAGTAGTTTATTTAGGTTGTTGTTTCTATTTCTGTTTTAAAGGCTTCTGTATCACCTTTGAATCCATGTATTTTTAGCTCTTCTACTTTGTTGTCTATAGTCCTAAAATTTAATTTAATACTATCTCCATTTATAGCAATGTCAATTATTTTTGTTTTGGGGATAAAAAACCGCTGCCCTGTTTCAGTATCGAAGTAGCGCTTTATTCCAAAAAATCCAGCAACGCTTGTCAAAAGGCTTAGTAGTTTAAATAGTAAATTTTTGTAACTTAATATCAATGAGCCAAGTAGTGCTAAAATTATAATTGTGAAGAAAAAATATATTGAGATAACTCTCCCCATTCTCTTTTTTGTTTTACCAAATTTTTTTTCAGTTAATTGTATTGTCTCCGACCAGTTGCCTGTAGAGGTTATATAAATATTGTTTTGATCAATATTTATATAACCATACTTGTATTTATAAAATGATTTTTTATACATCGTAGTTTTATTTAAATAAGATGATTGCTTAACGCATAGCTTGTTCTAAGTCAGCAATCAAATCGTCAGCATCTTCTATGCCCACACTCAGACGAATTAAGGTGTCGGTTAATCCAATTTTTTCGCGTTGCTCTTTGGGAATACTTGCATGCGTCATGCTTGCCGGATGATTAATTAATGATTCCACACCTCCTAAGCTTTCTGCTAAAGCAAATAATTTGGTAGAGGTGAGTAAACGCATCGTGTCTTGAATACTATTTCCTTTTAATATAAAACTGATCATCGAACCAAAACCTTTCATTTGTTTTTTGGCTACAGCATGATTCGGATGATCATCAAATCCGCACCAATACACTTTTTCTACCTTGGGATGGCGACGTAGAAAATGAGCTACTTTTTCTCCATTTTCACAGTGTCGTTGCATGCGAATATGTAATGTTTTAATTCCACGTAACACCAAAAAACAATCTTGAGGGCCTGGTACAGCACCGCAGCTTTTTTGGATGAAGTATAAATTTTCTCGAAGGTCTTCTCTATTCATAACCAAACAACCTTGAATCACATCGCTATGTCCACCTAAATATTTAGTAGAACTATGCATCACAATGTCAGCACCTAAATCCAGTGGATTTTGTAAGTAAGGAGAAGCAAATGTATTGTCCACACAAAGTAAAATGTTATTTTTCTTTGCAATAGTTGACATGGCCACGATATCCGTAATGCTCATCAATGGATTAGTAGGCGTTTCTGTCCAAATGAGTTTAGTTTTTGGTGTAATATAGGGTTGAATAGCTGCTGCGTCGTGCATGTTTACATAATGGAACCGAATACCAAATTTTTCATAGATTTTGGTAAAAAGACGATAGGTCCCACCATACATGTCATGAGAGGCGATGACTTCATCACCAGGTTGTAATAATTTTAAAACAGCATCAGTAGCAGCGACACCACTGCTGAATACTAATCCATATTTCCCATTTTCAAGTTCGGCCATTGCTTTTTCTAGTGCCGCACGTGTTGGATTTTGGCTTCGAGCATATTCATACCCTTTATGTTGACCCGGTGCCGATTGCACATAGGTTGATGTTTGAAAGATAGGTGTCATGATAGCACCTGTTGATAAATCAGGCTCCACGCCCGCATGAACGGCTTTAGTTCCGAATTTCATAAGATAAATTATTTACTTTATAGAGTAAATATAAAGCATTTGTATTATTTTTTTATGACTTACTAATAAATGTAAATCCCCGTTCATCACTTCTTTCTATAAAGTCAATCTCTAATCCAATCAAATACATCAGATGTTTTTTATCGATGTAAATAGATATATCGTTAATTAAAAACAAATCATCTGTTGCTTTTGGTTTATCGAATCCAAGTATAAATGATGTTGCGCCCCCGCATCCTCCTGAACGAATACCTACACGCAAACCATAGCCTGCTGGAATATTTTTGTGTGCCATGATGTGCTTAATCTCTTGTGATGCTTTTGCAGATAATGAAATAGGAGGTGTGGTCATTTGTCGTTTCGTTCTTTCCATGGTAAAATTATTAAATTTGGCATCGTTGTTTTACTATAAAACATATTTTTTAAGAAATACGCTATGGACCAGTTTATTGAATTAGCTAAGATTTTACTCCCTTCTATACTTATAATGTATGCGATGTATCTTACAATACGTTCTTTTTTGCGTAAAGAGTTTGAACGTAAGCTCATAGATCTGCGGACAAAAAATACAGAAATAGTGTTACCACTACGTTTACAAGCGTATGAGCGGATGTGTATTTTTTTAGAGCGGATATCACCGGCTAATTTATTTCCACGTGTGAATCAACCTATGTATACAGCTGATGAATTTCGACATATTTTAGTTAAAGAAGTGCGTGAAGAATTTGCGCATAATCTTTCTCAACAAATATATATGAGTGATGTATCTTGGCAAGCTATCCGCCAAGCCATGGAAGAAATTATTCTTCTCATCAATCAATCAGCCGAAAATCTAAAGGAAACAGATAGTGGATTGGATTTAACGCGTGTTGTTTTTGAAAAAATTATTCATCAACAGTTAGATCCAACAACATTTGCACTCAAGGTTGTTAAAGATGAAATCCGTATTATTTTTTAAAATCGCCTAAATCTATATATGCATTTTCATATTCAGTCTCGTGATCAGTTTTGTGAAGCACGGGCTGGTGAGCTTTTTACAGATCATGGTGTTATTCAAACGCCTATTTTTATGCCTGTTGGAACAGCTGGAGCTGTGAAAGCGGTACACATGCGTGAACTAGAACAGGATATAAAAGCTCAAATTATATTAGGAAATACCTACCATCTTTACCTTAGGCCAGGACTTGATGTCATTCAACAAGCAGGTGGATTGCATGCATTCAATGGCTGGTCAAAACCTATGCTGACCGATAGCGGGGGCTATCAAGTGTATTCGCTTTCAAAAGTTCGAAAAATTAAAGAAGAAGGAGTTGTTTTTAAATCACATATTGATGGCTCATCTCATGTATTTACGCCTGAAAATGTTATGGATACGCAGCGTACTATTGGGGCAGATATTATAATGGCATTTGATGAATGTACACCTTATCCATGTGAGTATCGTTATGCTAAAAAATCGATGGACTTGACACATCGTTGGCTGAAACGTTGTATTGATCGATTTGATAGTACAGACGGCCTTTATGGATATCAGCAAACATTGTTTCCTATTGTTCAAGGAAGTACATTTCCTGATTTACGAAAACAATCAGCAGAAACTATTGCCTCTTTTAATCGTGAAGGCAATGCTATTGGAGGTCTTTCTGTTGGCGAGCCAGCAGAGATAATGTATGATATAACCCAACTAGTATGCTCTATACTTCCTTATGAAAAACCACGTTATCTAATGGGGGTTGGTACTCCTGCTAATATATTGGAATGTATTGCTTTGGGTATTGATATGTTTGACTGTGTTATGCCTACCAGAAATGCTCGCAATGGGATGTTGTTTACGACACAAGGCATTATTAATATTAAAAATAAAAAGTGGGAAAATGATTTTTCACCGATTGATGAACAACTTGGCGGTTATGTAAGTACACATCATTCTAAAGCATACCTTCGCCATCTTTTTCAGGCCAATGAAATATTATCAGCGCAGATTGCATCTATTCATAATCTTACATTTTATTTATGGTTGGTTAATACAGCCAGAACAGCGATTATAAATGGGGCGTTTTATGGCTGGAAAAAACAGATCATACCTGTTCTTATGCAGAAGCTATAAAAAATAATGCAGCTATTTGTTTTTTATCTAGAATGTATTAAATTGCGAAAAATTTAACAATAAGAAATCTACTTTAACGCTGATCATACAATCGATCCTTTAGTTATGCTAATTCAGTTTGATCAACTCCCCTCAGAAGCCCGCGTGTGGATATACACATCTTATGTGCGTTTAACGTTGGATCAACAACAAATTATTGCACAAAAAATCACGGATTTTATAACAGTATGGGAGAGTCATGGAAAACCATTGAAGGCAGCTTTTTCCATAATTTATGATCAATTTGTAGTCATAGGAGTGGATGAATCATTTTGTACAGTGGGCGGATGTTCTACAGATAAGCTCATTCATCTTATTAAAGAAGTAGACGAGAAATATCAGCTTGGCTTGTTAGATCATTCGAAAATTGGATATCAAGTCAATCAAGATATTTATGTTGATTCAATGTCGGTGTTTAAAAAAAAGATTCAAGAAAAAGCAATAGATATAAACACTTATGTATTTAGTCCATCCATTTCTAAGAAAAATGAATTAAAAGATGCATGGCTCATGCCTCTCCATCAATCATGGTTGGTTAAATATGTGAAGTAAATTGTTTTTTTATATCTTTATGCAAGAGAATATTAGTAAAAAATAAAAACTATGAAGTATACGTATGTAATTGGAGTAGCTTGTGTATTAATACTAGCTCAATGTAGTAATCTTAAAAAGGGAGACAAACGTTTCCAACAAGGTAATTACGATTATGCTATTGGGTATTACATGAAGGCTTTGGAAAAAGAACCCAATTCTCCTATCATTAATCTTAAGATAGCTGAAAGTTATCGATTGTCTAATCGTTTGCCTCAGGCTCTTACCTATTATAAAGCTGCTATTGATAATAAAACGACTGAATCATCAGCCTTGTTTTATTATGCACTCATTTTAAAGTCGCAAGAAAAATATGAAGAGGCAGCTAATCAAATGCAGCGCTATATAAAAATGGGCAATAATCCTGATCTTTTACAGCGCGCTAAAAGAGAGGTTAAAAATTTAAAAGATGTTCCGGCTATTCGTGCTAAGAAAGTATACTATGAAGTAAAGCCTTTTGATTTCTTAAATACAGCAAGTTCTGAATATGCTCCTGTTATTCGCGAAAATACACTCGTTTTCTCATCTACACGAACTGGAAAAGTGTATGGAGCAACTGGGGGTGGTTATAGTGATATCTTTGAATGGGAAATAACAACCAAAGACAGTCAAGACCCTAATCAAATTAAACCAATTAGTACGCGTGTTAATGATAGTAATATTAATGAAGGGTGTGCTACTTTTTCACGTGATGGTAAGATGATGGTATTTGCGCGTGGCAATACAGGTAAGCCGAGAGGTGCGAAAGATGTGGATTTGTACTTTTCTCGGTATAGGGATGGTGGATGGGCTAGTCCAGATATATTATCTGTAAATGACCCAGATGCGTGGGATTCTTCACCTGCTTTTTCGAAAGATGGAAATACACTTTATTTTGCCTCAGATCGCAAGGGGGGTTATGGTGGTGTAGATTTATACAAAGCAACACAAGATAAAAATGGAAAATGGGGAAATGTAACAAACTTGGGAGGCATGATTAATACTCCGGGCGATGAAATGTTTCCTTATGTATCAGATGAAGGAAAACTATATTTTGCCTCTAGCGGCCATCCTGGATTAGGTGGACTGGATGTTTTTGTGTCAACCAAACAAGGAAAAGAAACTAAAGTTGAAAACATGGGCATGCCAATCAACTCCAGTTATGATGATTTTGGAATATGTTTTAAAAATACAGTTGATGGGTATTTTACATCTAATCGACCAGGTGGAAAAGGTGAAGATGATATTTACTATTTCTTTGATGTAACACCTAATACCAAGATTGTTAATTATACATTAGCTATCACTACCAAAACGATGGACAATAACCAAGAAATCGTGTTAGATGGCGTGAAAGTGCGAGTATCGGATAGTAAAGGAAAGTTGTTAAAAGAAATATCAACAGGCCCTGATGGAAAATTATCGCTTCCAGTGGAAACAGGAAGAAACTATGTGATTATAGGTGAGAAAAAAGATTATTTTACTAAGCGTGATGAGTATTCTATGGTTGGGCGTTCTATTCCATTAGAGGATTTGGTAAAACCTGTAACGGATACAACCCTGCAAACTGTATTGTGGATGGAGAAAATTGCTGTTAATAAAATTGTTGTATTAAATAATATTTATTACGATTTAGATAAATATGATATCCGAAAAGATGCTGCAGAGGAACTGGACAATCTGGTTAAATTCTTAAAGGATAATCCAACAGTAAAAATCGAGTTGAGCTCACATACCGATGTGCGTGGAAGCGATGAATACAATATGAAGCTTTCTCAAAAAAGAGCAGAGTCCGCTGTAAATTATATTATTAGCAAAGGTGTTTCTGCCGATCGATTGGTTGCTAAAGGATATGGAGAAACTAAGCTTATCATTCAAGATGCTCAAGCGGAAGAAGAACATCAAGTTAACCGACGAACAGAGTTTAAAGTATTAGAAAAATAAGAGTTTATATAGATATAAATTTAAAAAGAGGATGAACAACGTTCATCCTCTTTTTTTGCTAGAAATAACGACGTTGTATTCTATTTTTGTAAAACATTTTTAATAGCATGGTTAGGCTCAGTGTAAATATTAACAAAATAGCTACTCTTCGTAATTCACGTGGAGGTAGTAATCCGAATCTGCTTCAAGTAGCTATGCATTGTGAGCAATTTGGCGCTCAAGGCATTACTGTTCATCCGCGTCCTGATGAGAGGCATATTCGCTATCAAGATGTCGTAGATCTTAAAAAAATAGTTACCACAGAGTTAAATGTAGAAGGATATCCAGATAAACGGTATATGGATTTGATAGAACATGTTCGTCCTACTCAAGCTACTCTTGTTCCTGATCCACCGGATGCCCTTACATCAAATACAGGCTGGGATACAATTAGTCAGTATGATTTTTTAAAAGAAATCATTCAACAGCTTAAAACATGGGGTATACGCACATCTATTTTTGTAAACCCTGAAGAAAAATATATTGAAGGAGCCTCTCGTATAGAAACTCATCGGATTGAGTTATACACAGAACCCTATGCGGCGAATTATTTTTTGAATAAAGAAAAAGCTGTTCAGCCCTATAAAACTGCTGCTGAGTTGGCAGACCGTTTGAGCATTGGTGTAAATGCAGGGCATGATCTGAGTTTACATAATCTTCAGTATTTAAAACAAAACCTTCCTCAATTGGCAGAAGTATCTATTGGTCATGCGCTGATTTGTGATGCCTTATATTTGGGATTAGAAAATACAATTCAATTGTATCTTAAACAATTAGAGTAAAAAATGATTTATACTCTAGATATTAAATTGTTTATTCAAAATTCCCTATCATTACCTATTGTGGATGTGCGATCACCTCATGAGTATAACAAAGGTCATTTTCCTGGAGCTATTTCTTTTCCTTTATTTACTAATTTAGAAAGAGCTGAAATAGGCACCCTCTATAAACAAAAAGGCAAGGCATATGCTGTTGAGCGCGGCTTAGAACTTGTAGGTCCTAAACTTGCTTTTTTTGTAAGAGAGCTTACTAGTGTGGCGCCTAATAAAAAAATAATTCTATACTGTTGGAGAGGTGGTATGCGAAGCAATAGCATGGCTTGGTTATTAAACCTATCTGGATTTGATGTCTATCTTTTGAAAAAAGGATATCAATCTTTTCGAAACCATGTCTTAGATTTTTTTAAGCAATCATTTTGTTTAATGTTGCTGGGTGGCAAAACAGGAAGCGGGAAAACTATTTTACTTCATCGCCTTAAAGAAAACAGCGAACAGATTATTGATTTAGAATACCTGGCTCAGCATAAAGGCTCTGCATTTGGTGGATTAGATCATTCAATACAACCTTCTACAGAGCAATTTGAAAATAATTTAGCCCATGAATTATATACACTTGATCGATCGCGACCTATTTGGGTAGAAGATGAAAGTCGTATGATTGGAACAGTTTGTATTCCTGAAGGTTTTTGGAAACAGATGAGACAAGCCCCTGTCGCATTCTTAGAAGTCAAAAAAGAAAACAGAATAAATCAACTCGTGCAAGATTATTCTGTTTATGGTTATGCACAGTTAGCAGAAGCTATACATAAAATAAAAAAGCGATTGGGTGGCCAATATGAAAAAAAAGCTTTGGAGGCATTGCGCGATTGTAATTTCAATGAAGTTGCTTCTTTGTTACTCACTTATTATGATAAAGGTTATATACATGGGTTGTCTAAAAGAGATCCATCGCAGGTTGAAACATTTCTTGTTGACTCTTTGTATTCCCAGCAACTCGTTGATGAATTGAAAAAATGGGCTCGTAAGGTTGTTTCTAAAAAATAGAAGACATTCCTATTACTAAAATCTCTAAATAGGGTATATATTTAACATCTAAAATTAAAAAAAATGCTTATAGAAGCTGTTAACATACACAAAAGCTACGAAGCTGTACATGTTTTAAAAGGTGTATCGTTATCTATTCATAAAGGTGAACTAGTGAGTATTGTCGGTTCATCAGGAGCGGGTAAAAGTACCCTGCTTCATATATTAGGCACGCTGGACAAACCAGATAGTGGAGAGGTACGTATGATGGGAGTAAATACCACTCTCCTAAAAGGGAATACCCTGGCTGCGTTTAGAAATAAATATATGGGGTTTATATTTCAATTTCATAATCTTTTGCCTGAGTTTACAGCTTTAGAAAATATTTGTATACCTGCTTATATTGGAAAGAATTCTAAGAAAGAAGCAGAAAAAAAAGCCCAAAAATTAATGGAACTGCTTAAACTAACACATCGCAAAAATCATAAACCCAATGAGCTTTCTGGTGGCGAGCAACAGCGCGTTGCCGTGGCAAGAGCATTGATTAATTCTCCATCAATTGTTTTTGCAGATGAACCTAGTGGTAATTTGGATTCTGAGAATGCTGCGAACCTACATCAGTTGTTTGTTGATTTAAAACAAGAGCTAAATCAAACGTTTGTTATTGTCACACACAATTTGTCATTAGCTTCTTTGGGGGATCATATTTTTGAAATGAAAGATGGCGTGATTAGTCAAAAAAGTTCTTGATATAATGATAAAAAAAATAATTCTTTTTTGTAGTCTACTTAGTTTTGTTTGCTCATTTTCAGTAATAGCACAGCGCGTAGGTGTGGTATTAAGTGGGGGTGGAGCTAAAGGCCTTACCCATATTGGTGTCTTGAAAGCATTAGAGGAAAATGAGATTCCTATTGATTATATTATAGGCACCTCCATGGGTGGTGTTGTTGGTGGGCTTTATTCAGCGGGCCATTCCCCTGTTCAGATTGAACAAATGGTTACTTCTAAAGAATTTATAGAATGGATTGATGGAAAAATCAACACTAACTATGATTTCTTTTTTACGAAAGAAGATATAAACTCATCGTTTATAGCCATTAGTCTAGGCATAGATTCTGCTTTGAGACCATCTTTAAGATCAGGTCTTGCGAGTGATTTTTCACTTAATTTCGGATTAGCAGAAAATTTATCACAAGCTGCTGCTAAGTCTGGTTATAATTTTGATAAACTACTTATTCCTTTTCGGTGTGTAGCTGCTGAAATATTTACTCAAGAGGAAGTTGTGCTTAAAAAAGGCAGACTTAATGAGGCTGTCCGAACAACACTGTCTGTTCCTCTTTTTTATAGACCGATTAGAATTGATGGTCGATATTTGTTTGATGGTGGTCTTTATAATAATTTTCCTACTGATGTGATGCGGAAAGAATTTTCTCCGGACATTATTATTGGGGTTAATGTTTCTTCTAAAGTTTATAGCAAATATCCTTATGGAAAAGATGATGCTCTTTTAGGGAGCTCGCTCGTTTTTTATTTATTAGATAAAAGTGACTCAAGCAGTGTTGGAAATAATGGAGTTTATTTATATCCTAATCTTCAAGGGTATACACCTTTAGATTTTGATAATGCAAAAGAGTTTGTTAAGATAGGTTATGACTATACCATTGCACATATTGAGGAGATTAAAGCAAAAATTAAGCGTAGGATAAGTTGTGAAACATTAAATCAGCGTCGCAACGATTTTCTTCTTGATATACCTCCATTAAAATTTAATGATATACAAGTGGTTGGTCTTAAATCAAAACAGGATGTCTATATTAAAAAAATGTTTGGAAATAAAAAAAATTGGGATTTGTATGATATAAAAAGAGGGTATTATCAACTTGTATCAGAAAACTATTTTAAATCCGTTTTCCCCACTATTTTATTTGATAAGAAAACAAAATATTATCAGCTTGAACTTCAGATTAAGCCTGACCCTACTTTAAAAGTTTCGTTTGGGGGCAATATCTCTTCTCGTAATACGAGTGAAATTTTTATAGGATTACAGTATAGTTATTTTAGAAAAAAATTAATTAAGCTGAGTGGAGATTTTTATACAGGTCGTTTTTATCAAGCAGCTCAATTTAGAGCTCGTATTAATTTTCCATCACGTATTCCTTTTTATTTAGAGCCTGAAGCTATATTTAACGTTTGGAATTTTACAAACATTAAAGATCTTATTTATGATAGAGATGGCTCTAGTTCAATTGTCTTAGATCAAATAGATCGAAAACTTGGTGCAAATTTTGGTATAGCGACAGGCAGTAAAAGTAAAATGGTATTATCAGGCGCTTATTTTATTAATAATGATTCTTTTATAAACACAAATACATTTTTTTCATCTGATATCTTCGATCAAAGTAATACTTACGGAGAAGTTTTTTCTATCCGTTATATTAGAAATAGTCTTAATCGCAAACTATATCCTTCTGAAGGAATTTCCTGGTTAATTACAGGAAGTTATATTAACGGGTTGGAAAAATTTAATCCTGGAAATACGTCTATTTTAAAAAATGAAATAGAACGCAAATACAATTGGTTGAAATTTAAGTTAACGCATGAAAATTATTTTAAAAGAAGTTGGTACCGATGGGGTTATTTTATAGATGTGGTTGTATCTAATCCTATACTGTTTAGTAATTTTAGATCTACGCAATTTAAATCTCCTGCTTTTGAACCCTTGAATGATAGTAAAATGCTTGTTTTAACTAATTACCGTTCATTTAATTATGCAGCCTTCGGTATTAAAAATATTTTTAACCTTCCTAAAAATATTGAATTGCGGTTAGAGGGATATATTTTTAAACCATATCATATTCTTATAGAATCATCTCCTCAAGTGGCAGATTATAAAGTAGATTATGAAAAACTGTTTTTAGTTGGAAGTGCTATTGCAGTGTATCATAGTCCCATTGGCCCGGTTGGATTAAGTTTAAATTACTATGATGATGTGAATAGATGGAGTGTTTTTTTTCATTTAGGATATATTTTATTTAATCAACGATCTTTAGAGTAACTCCTCAACATATACTAAAAGCTTTGGATAATAATCCATAAAGTCTTCTTCTAGTGATTGATAGTTTTTTTTTAAATCAACCAAGGCATGTTCGATGCCGGAATTAAATCGAGCCCGCCTAGCTAAACGTTGTAAGGCATGTTCAATTCCTTCTAATCGATGGTACTGGCCTAACCAGTTGGTCTGCATGAGATGTGGTAAAAACTGTTGCACTCTATCCGGAAGAGCTGCTTTATGTTTTATAAGCACTGTATAAAACTCATGGGTAAATGAATCTAATGAGATGCCGGAATAGTTTTCCCAGTTTTTAGCTAAAAAGTGATCATAAAACACGTCAATTAGCACAGCCGCATATTTATGATACCTATCATATAATTTTTTTTTGCTTCGTCCTACAATATCATGTTGATCAGTGAAATGATCAATCATCCGATGAAGTACAATGCCTTTTTGTATAGCTGGAGAGTATAGTTCGATATCTTTCCCTTTAACAAAATCACCTATGAAATTTCCAATTTTTAGTTCTTCGTTATTTCCCGAGAGGTGGACATGTGCTAAGAAGTTCATACCGATAAGAATAAATGTGTCATTTTATAACGCCTAAATGGATTCGAAAGTTTTAATTTAATAAATAAGATATGTCCCTGTATCTTTTAAAACTAAAAATTATATAAAATATTCAAAATATCCTATTTGTTGCCTTCGAAATTCAAAAATTAACCCTTATAAAAATAAAAAATCTAATTTTGCAACAAGGCGATGTTGTTTTTATATAAACACTCTTAATTATGAAAAAATATTTTTTTATAATTCTTATAAGCTTGATAGAATTTTTTCAGTCAAGCGTAGTCACAGCACAAGATAGAGCGTGGCGCAAAGCGTATAAAAAATACCAGAAAGGTGAATATCTAAAATCTATTTCTATCACTACTCAGGCTATTCAAAGTATGACGCGAAAAAAAAATACTGATTTTTTTTCCTTATCAAAGATATATGCATTACAGGCGTTAAGTGCACAAGCAAAAACAGATTTTAGAGTTTGTCAAGAATCGTTGACCCAGGCACTTGATTGTTTATCCAAAATTTATTATAATGATAGCATAGCCTATGCTATAGGCTTATTAGATATAGCAGATGTCTATTTAAAATTTGGAGATCCTGTTTCTGCGCGCGCTCTTTTAGAGCAGACAGAGCGTGTTTTTTATTCTTCTTCCGAGAAGGTTGGTGAAGAATATAGATTAAGATTATTGATTTCTTTTTCCAGGGCTGCTATTTTACAGCAAAACTATTCTGAAGCGCGCACGAAATTTCAAGAAGCTATAACTTTTCTTAAGACAAAAAAATATCTTGACGATAGTGGTAAGCTTCATTTTTCTAATCAGAAAAAAGATTTTATAAAAAATATTAAAAAAGAGTATGCCGAACTTTGTGTGATAGATGCGTTAATTCTTGTTGGCAAGGGTAGTATTTTTCAAGCTGACTCTTCTATTAAAGTATCCACAGCTTATATACGAAAGGCATTTGGAAAAAATGATGAATTATACCATCAACTTCTTCTCGCTCGATCTGTTTTTTTGAGTCAGTCAGATAATTATGGTGAGGCACGTGATGTATTATTTAAATTAAAAAAACGCCTTTCTAGAAAACATTTGAGTAGATCTCAATTATCTATACATGTATATCAACACTTATTAAAAACCAATTTGTATCTTTTTGATGAAAAGCGTTTTAAGCAAGTAGCTCGTGATTTTAAGAATATAGTTGTGCGATTTTATGGTACACAATCTATGTATTATGCAATGTATAAGAGCTTAACCTTACAATATGATTTTATTGATCAACCAAGCTCAATAGGTAAAAATGATTATGAGGACATATTGATGAAAGAGCAATCTTTGCCTGCTTATCACCCTAATCGTATAGAAGTATTACGAGCTGTAATTGAACAAGCTCAGCACGTTGGAGATTTATTTACTTGTGAAAAATATTATAGTCAATTACTTACTGCTTCTAAAAAATTATATGGTGATAGTTCTTGTGCATACCATTTAGCCTGTCTCGAATATGCTAATTACTTAGTAGATTACTCATCTGATTTTAGAAAATCAAATACGATTTATGAAAAAAGTTTTTATAGGTCTGTATCTCATGAATTGTCTTCTTTTCATCCATTTTATATTTATACACTTTCCCATATAGCGCATTTTTATGAACTAACAGATCAGTTGCCTTTTGCTGAAAAAACAATAGAAGAAGTAAAATCTTTTTTAATTAAAAAATATAATTCAACAGGTGTAACCTTTGCGACTTATCTCATTGATATAGCTGCTATTGAAATAGAGCTTGGCAATTATCAGAAAGCAGAGAATACAATTGAACGAGCACTTTATATTCTTAAGGGAGTCGATAATAAAAACTATTATAAAGCACTTGCTACACAAGCTAGGTATTTTTTGGCTATGAATTTTCTGGAGGAAGCAGAAAAAAATCTAAATAAATGCATAAGGTATTATGAAAAGCAAAAATTAGATTTTGAAAAAAGCAGCGTTATGGATGATGTTTCAACACTTCTGCTTGCTTTTGGAAGATATAATCGGACCGAAAAATTTTTAAACTATTCGCTCGAAATTAAATCGATGTATGGTGAAAACCATCGGTTCTTAATAGATCCGCTTAATAAATTAGCCGATTTTCAATTAATAAAAGGGAATTATCTGGAAGCTGAAAAATCAGCAGACCGAGCGTATGCTATAAGTAAAATGGCGTTTGGTGAAGGTTCGCGTCGAACAGCTGTTTGCCTGATGCAAATGGCTGATATTGCTACAGCTTTAGGAAATTATAATAAAGCAGAGCATCTTCTAAAAAATATAGTTGAAACAGAGACAGCTGTCTTAGGTGATCGTCATCTTGAGGTTGCACATGCGCTTATTCAATTGGCCACAAATTATATTTATCAAACTAAAAATTTGAATTTGGCTGATTCGTTATTGAAAAAATCTAAACAAATTATTGAGGCAAGTATAGGAAATCAAAATATGCCTTATGCCGATGCATTAGTTGGTCTTTCAAAAGTATATATAGCAACCAATCAGTTTGACAAGGCTTTACAACAACTTGAGGAAGCAAAATTTATTTTAATGCAAAAACTTGGCAAGGAGTATAGTTCGCAAGCTGCAGATGTTATTCTACTCATGGCTGATGTTTATATGAAGCAACGCAGGTTAGAAGAAGCAGATCATGCTTATCAGAGATCAAAAAAAATATATGAAAAATTATTTAATGTGCAACACCCTAAAGTAGCTACTATTCAGACGAGGTTGGCTCACTTATATTATGTATCTGGAAAGTACGATATTGCTCAATCGTACTCTAAACAAGCCATTGCTAATTATATAAACTATATAGATATTTATTTCCCATCGTTAAGTGATCGTGAAAAAACAAAGTTTTGGAATGTTCTTAAGCAAGAGTTTGAATTTTATGGTTCATTGGCATTAAAGAATCATGTTGATGATTCAGGTCTTGCTGAAGATGTTTATAACTATAGTGTCTTACAAAAAGCCCTTCTTCTTAATTCAGCGTTAAAAGTAAAAGAACATATTTTGCATGCTGGTGATCAAAATTTAAAAGCAAAATACAGCGAATGGTTAACTAAGAAAGAATATATAGGAACATTAGCGTCGTTGTCAGAAGATGAAATTAAGGCAAACAATATAAATTTAGAGGAGTTAGATCAACAACTTGAAAAGTTAGAAAAAGAATTGAATGAGAAATCAGAAGTATTTAAAAATAGTTATGAAAATATAAAGGTTGATTGGAAAAAAATACAAGCTTCTTTGAAAGAAGATGAGGCAGCTGTAGAGATAAGCAGATTTCCTTATTTTGATGGCTCATTTACAGATTCCATTATTTATGGTGTATATATTGTGAAACCTCATCAAAAAAAACCAGAAATCATATTTATTTATAATGGCAAGGAGTTGGAGCATAAATACAGTAAATGGTATAAGAATAGCATAGCTTACAGTTTAGTGGATACTATATCGTATACTTATTTTTGGAAACCGCTCGACGAGGCACTTAAAAATTTTTCTACCATCTATTTTTCTCCTGATGGTATCTATAATCAAATTAACCCTGAAACGTTATCGGAGCATTCCGGTGATTTTTTAATAGATAAAAAAAATATTGTCTTTGTTAAAAGCACAAAAGATATCTATCTCAAAAAAGTTATCAAGTCAACTGTTTCTTCTACTGAAAAAAACATTGTTATTTTTGGAAACCCTGAATTTTATACATCGGCATGGAGTCCTGATAAAAAAACAATCAAGCAGTTGCCTGGAACAGAGTTGGAGACGAATGAATTAAAAACAATAATGCAAGCAAATGGATGGCATTCAAACTTATTTTTATTTAAGGAGGCTACTGAGGAAAATGTAAAATCCATTCAGAACCCAACTGTTATTCATATTGCAACACATGGGTTATTTATGGAAGAGATGGATATTCAGAATGAGTTTAATGATATTCTTTTGTTTCAAAACCCTATGCTTCGCTCAGGCTTATTACTAAAAGGAGCCGGGGATCTCATGAATCAAAGTGAAACAATATATAATCTTAATAAAGCAGATGGTATACTTACAGCGTATGAAGCTATGAATTTAAACTGCGACCATACGGAGCTCGTTGTGTTAAGCTCATGTGAAAGTGCTCTTGGAGATATTAAATCAGGCGAAGGAGTATATGGGTTGCAACGCGCTTTTTTAGGGGCTGGTGCGAAAAGTCTTATTATAAGTTTGTTTAAAATTTCTGATACCGTGACGAAAGATTTTATGATTCTTTTTTATAAGAAATGGCTGGAGACTGGAAAAAAAAGATATGCATTTTTGGAAGCTAAAAGGGAAATTCGTACAAAATATCCGGATCCTCTTTATTGGGGTGCTTTTATTATGGTTGGCTTAGAATAAAAAATAATAACATTAGTAAACATTTATATTAACTAATAAACATGAAAACAGATCGAATACTTGTAATAGGGGCTTTGGGTCAATTAGGTTCCGAGCTTTTATATGAACTGCGAAATGAATACAGTATTAATCAAGTTGTAGCTGCTGATGTATCACGTCATAATCAAGAGATTGTGGAATCGGGTCCATTTGAAACAGTAGATGTATTAGATGCGACAAGATTAGCAGCTATTGTTGATAAGTATAAAATTACACAAATATATAATTTGGCTGCACTGCTTTCCGCATCCGGAGAACGCAATCCGCAATTAGCATGGAAACTTAATGTGGACGGATTATTTCATGTGCTTGATATTGCTAAAGAAAAAAAGATAGATAAAATTTATTGGCCAAGTTCAATAGCTGTTTTTGGTCCTTCTACACCCAAAAAAAATACACCCCAACATACTGTTATGGATCCATCAACGATGTATGGTATTACGAAGTTGGCAGGTGAGCGGCTTTGTGATTATTATTTTCATAAACACCAAGTAGATGTTCGAAGTTTGCGTTATCCCGGATTGATTGGTTATAAGTCTCTTCCTGGTGGAGGAACAACTGATTATGCTGTTGATATATTTTATAAAGCACTTGAAAATAAACCGTTTGAATGTTTTTTATCAAAGCATACTACGTTGCCTATGATGTATATGTCTGATGCTATTCAAGCTACGCTTCGTTTAATGAATGCGCCAAGTAAAAAAGTAAAAATTAGATCAAGTTATAATGTTGCAGCCATTAGTTTTTCTCCTCAAGAGATTGCTCATGCTGTTAAAAAACATATTCCTTCTTTTAAAATTGTTTACCGACCGGATTTTAGACAAAAGATTGCTGAATCGTGGCCTTCAACGATTAATGATTCAGCTGCTCGAAAAGATTGGGGTTGGAAACATACCTATACACTTTCTAAGATGACGGAAGATATGTTAAAAGGGATAGTTCGAACAAAAAAAATATGAGAAAAAAAATTTTAGCAGGAAATTGGAAAATGAATAAGGGCTTAGAGGCTGGGTTAAAGTTAGCTTCTGAAGTAAGCCATATAGCCTCGGATGAGCTTAATTCTGAAATTGCTGATTTAATTATTGCACCTCCTTTTACGCATCTTTACCCTATTCGCAAATTAATTTCGGATTCGCCCATTCAATTGGCTGCTCAAAATTGCCATTACGAAGAGAAAGGTGCATTTACAGGAGAGGTATCAGCTGCTATGTTGGCTGAGATTGGTGTTAGTTATGTTATTTTAGGACATAGTGAGCGGCGTTCTTTTTTTCAGGAAACAAATGAGATAGTTGCAAAAAAAATAAATATCGCACTTAGTCATAAACTTCGTGTTATAGTTTGTTGTGGAGAGGATGCAACAGAAAGAAAAAAAAACAACCATATTGATTTTGTTATTAATCAACTTCAGAAATCCCTTTTTCATTTATCTTCCACAGAAATAAAAAACAGTGTTATTGCTTATGAACCCGTTTGGGCTATAGGTACAGGCTTGAATGCCACTCCAGATCAAGCACAGGAGATGCATGCTGCTATTCGTAAAGCACTCGCCTCTCACTATGGGAATGATACCGCTATGACGACGTCTATCTTATATGGAGGAAGTTGTAACTCATCTAATGCTAAAGCTATTTTTTCTTGCCCTGATATAGATGGTGGATTAATTGGTGGAGCTTCGCTAGTTGCTCGAGAATTTATTGATATTGCTAAGGCGCTTGCTTGTTAAACTCTTCTAATAATTCAATAGATGTTTTAATAGATATAGGATTTAAATCAACTAAAAAACGATCTGTAGAAGAAAGATTTAGTAAATAACCTTTCATGTCTTTTAGATAATAAACATCATGTGTGCTACAAAAAATAATTTTTTTGTATTCTTCAACCAAATTAGCTAAAAAATTAAATACTTTTTTCTTATTATAAATATCCAGATGTTGAGTTGGTTCATCTAATAAATAAATAGTTGCATCTTGAAGTAAAGCTTGCCCCAGCCAAATGATTTGCTGTTCACCACCGGATAATTTTTGCATGTTTTTATTTAGTAGATGTGTGATTTGTAGCCGCTCAGCAAGCTTATTGACTTTTTGATAGTCTTCCGTATTGTATTGTTCACCTATTTTCTTATGACGATATAATCCCATGACCATAAAGTCATGAACCTTTACATCGAAGTGTAAATTGTTTTTTTGATGGAGAAAAGCAACAGGTGCATCATGATTATGGTTTATTTTTTTTCCATTCATATAAATAGTTCCTGTGTATGCTAGCTCACCGGATAATGCTTTAAAGAAAGATGTTTTTCCTGAACCATTATGCCCTAAAACAGCGATAAAGGTTGGATCATTAACTTCTATTGAAAGATCCGAAAAAACAGTTTTCGTGCCATGTGAAATAGATAATTGATCAAGTTGAATAGATATCAATGGATTAATAAATTAAGATTTAGTGAGATGAAGATGAAATTGCTGCTGTATCCCATATAAATAAATGTTTTTTATAGCTTTATATAATAAATATATGTTCTGCCGCATCGGTTTAATTAATTTGTAAAATTATAATTAACAAATGATTAAAAAATACGATACATTTCATCAATTATATCAAAAACTTCCTTGTAATGATTTCCTGCTTTTTCACCTCGCTTTTTCCCTAATCGTACAATCACAACTTGTTTGGACGGAATCACGATAATGTATTGCCCTAGAATACCTCTGGCATAAAAAATAGGATCTTTTTTATAATTAGGAAGTAGCCACCATTGGTAACCATAATAAGAAATGGGTTTGTTCGACTCATCAACTAATGAAGCAGGTGTAAGTGCTTCTTGAATATACGATTCGGAAAGAATTTGTTGGTTATGCCATTTTCCTTTATGAAGATAGAGTGAACCTAAGCGTGCAAAATCACGAGCATTTGTAAATAAACAACAATATGCTTTTTCATTACCATTAAGATGATCCGTGCTCCATTGTGCATCTTGTTCCGCGCCTAATGGGTGCCATAATTTTTTTTGCATGTACCTACTTACAGATTCACCTGTCGCTTTTTCTAAGATCAAGCTTAATAATTGTGTATCGCCACTTTTATAACTAAATCGTTGCCCAGGTTTTTCCTCGGGCTTTAAGTGCAATACTAATTTTTGCAAATTATTTCCATAATAGGCTTCTGTTACGGAAGAAAAAGGATTCATATAGGATTCGTTCCAATCCAGACCACTACTCATAGTGAGAAGATGTTTGATGGTAATGTTTGACTTATTTCCTTCTTTGAATGAAGGTAAAAAATCGGCTATAGGCTGATCAACACTTTTTATTTTACCATCATCTATGGCTATACCAATTAATGTGCTTACGACGCTTTTGGCAACTGAGAATGAGTTAGAAATGGAATGATCACTATATCCATCGCTATACTTTTCATAATAAATAGAATCATTTTTTATAATAAGAAATGCAATAGTTTGTATAGTTTCTAATTCTTTTAGAAAATCAGGTGATAGTGATATACGATTATAATGCGTCGATAATGGCCATGGTTCAGGATGGTCACTTTTTTCAATTTTTAGTTGATGAAATAGTTTATAATCATCAATGTCAGCGAAATTGTAAATAGCTACTTTATATAAATAGGTCTTATGTGTAACCCATAATAAAATGTGTGTACTGCATACAATAATTACTATAACGAGTATAGCTCGTTTCCATTTTTTCATATCTATTTGTTATTTATAAAATCTTTGTTATGAATAAACCATTCATACGTTAATTTCAATCCTTCTTTTAGTGAAAAAGCTGGTTGGTAGTTGAGGTATTTTCTAGCCTTAGATATATCGGCTAAGCTATCTCGAATATCACCAGGTCGGTCAGGACCATATAGGGGCTGAAGTGTGCTTTGGGCTTGCTGACGTAATTCCTCAAAAAGCTGATTGAGTGATGTGCGTTCTCCTACAGCAACGTTATAAATTTGATTAAGTGCTTTGTCATCTTGAACGAGTGCTGCTTTTATATTGGCTTGAATAGCATTTTCCACAAAAGTAAAATCTCTAGTTTGTTCGCCATCACCATTGATGGTTGGTTGTACATGGTTAACCAGTGCATCTATAAACAAAGGAATAACAGCAGCATAAGGACCATTGGGATCTTGTTTTGGTCCGAATACATTAAAATACCGAAGCCCAATCGAAGGGTAGTTGTATACTTTTGAAAATACATCTGCATATAATTCGTTCACGTATTTTGTAACAGCATATGGAGAAAGTGGCTTACCGATGACGTCTTCTTTTTTAGGCAATGAAGTACTATCCCCATACGTTGATGAAGAAGCTGCATAAACGAAGCGTTTAACGTGTTCATCTTTGGCGGCTAAGAGCATGTTTAAAAATCCTTGGATGTTTACTGCATTAGTCGTTAGAGGATCTTTAATACTTCGTGGAACAGATCCCAAAGCAGCTTGATGAAGAACAATATCTATCTTAGAACAAGCAGCGTTACACGTTGCACTATCTCGAATATCACCTTCTATGAATTCGAATCTATTATGCTGTTTAAATTCACTAATATTTTTCTCAAACCCGTTTGAAAAATTATCAAGTACACGAACACGGCCAGCGCCATGTTTAAGTAGGTAGGAAACGATATTAGAACCAATAAATCCTGCCCCGCCCGTTACTAAAAAGGAAAGAGAAGATAGGTCTTGATTATGATAAATTATTTTATTCATTTAACTTTATTTTTTTCAAATTTTATTTTTCGCCACCCGTAATGAGCAACTCCTGCTATAATAATAATCAAAACAGGTAAAAGCACATTAAGTAATTGCCATTTCCATTTTTCATTACTTATTTTTACTTTATCAAGTGGCCTTAGTTTGATTTCTTTTTTTCTTGCGACAATTAAACCATCACTATCCAAAAGATAGTCTACTGTATTGAGTATAAAATCTTTATTTGCAAATGTATTTTTAGTGTAAGGATCAAATCCATTGGGCAATGGATAGTATGATGTTGGATCTAGTTCGTTTCTTACAATATCTCCATCTGAACAAATGATCAGTTTTGAAAAAATACCTTGTTTTTTAAATCCACTTGTGTCAATTCCTGTTGGTAGGATTCTGTTTTTGAAAGCAGATTGAAAGCTTCCTTCTATTAAGTAAGCAACAACGAAAGGACCCTTGTTGAGATAAGTGGGTTGGAGTTCTTTACGCATATCGTTAAAGTTAATCCGAATAGGAGAAGATAATGTACGAGAATATAAAGAAGTAAATAAAAGAGGTGTTTTACGAATTCCTTTTGCTTTAACGGTGTCTATGGAGCTGGCGAACTTAAGTAAAATAGCATCTAAATTCTTAACAGCCGGGTTATTTCCAAATGAATTGATAATAGGAAAAAAAGGCCAAGGCAATAGTTGAATTTGAGGTTGATTGCCTGTCAGTCCAACGACAACTGGTTGTGCTCCAGCATATAGATCTTGAATTAAGTTGGGGTTGATACGTACACCATATCTAAATAACATGTCGTCTAACCCATGGTTGTAGGTGAAAGCGAAAGTTCCTTCCGTTCCAACACTATCTAGGTCTACACGAATTTCATCAATCAGAAAAATAACGTTGCCGCCATTCATGATATACTGATCTAACTTATATTGATCAGCCTCTGAAAATGGTTGTGTAGGCTTGGCAATGATAAGTAAGTCATAAGATACAAGCTGTTTTTTGTTGGGCAGGTTTATTCTGAATAAATCATAACGCTCATTGATTGTATTGGCTATATCTGCTACACGTATTCCTGTTAGTTCACCATGTCCCTCTATCCATCCTATTTTTTTTCGTTTTTCTTGACTAATGAGTTTAATAGCAGAAGCTAGTTCATATTCGATATTTTCAATGGATTGATTTAGTATTTCTTGTGGTGAGTTTCCTTTGTTGCCTTTTAATAACATCACCGCAAGTTCCCTGTTTTTATAACTGATAACAGCTCCGGGAAAAATCAACTTTTCAATTTGTTTTCCATTTTGTTTTTCGAAGACAGTGGTAGGCTGTATGCCTTTACGTGATAGATTGCGGATATAGTTATTTTTTGCTTTTGTATCTTTTATAGATAAGGGATCAAAAAACATAAACTGAATTTTTTTTCCTCCATACGATTGAAAATTCTCCAGATGCTCCTCTATCGATTGTTGCAATCTTTTAAATCCGGTTGGTAAATCGCCATACAGGTACACGTCAATAGTGATTGGATCCTCCAAATGTTGAAGCAGCTTACGTGTAGGAATAGACAAAGTGTACCTCTTTTCTTCAGTAAGATCTAGTCTAAAGGAGTAAACTCGGCTCAGTATATTTAAAACAATTAATACACTAATTATGCTCAAAAGAATAAGAGGTTTTTTATAGCGAATCATTTTTGCCTAGGCTTCTCTAATGATCTTGGTAAAGAAGCAAACAAATATACTAATCCAATGATTATAAATAAATACCTGTTGTCCTACCTTTAATTTTCGTATCTTAGTAGATTAAGTTATGGCTAAATATACCAATCCAACTAAACGTCATCAGGATATTGTAACCGCTAAAGAAGCCATTCATGATCTATTAAGCACGTATTCTCTTAAAGAAAAATTCGACCAAGCGCAACTGATGGCTTATTGGGAGAAATGGATGGGAAAAACCATTGCAGAACGTACCATCAAGTTGTTTATTAAGAAGAAAAAATTATACATTCAACTAACTTCTGCTGCATTAAAACACACCTTGGTGTCGTCTAAAGAAAAGATGATAGAGCGTGTGAATCAGGATTTTGAAGTACCTATTATTGAAGATGTTATTTTTTTGTAGAAAAAACAACATCTTCAATAATTATTTTATCGTTAGAAAATGACTAATTAACCCCTTGACTTCTCAAACCTTTTATAAAAGGCATTTTTCTTAATATAGCCTGATTTTTAGTTAGCAAATTTAAACAATGGACGTAGATTGTTGATTTTTTGAAACATCGTATCACAGGATGATTTGCGTTGTTCATCATACATAAAGCCGTGTGCCTCTTTTTCAATGCGCTTTTGCATTCTATTTTCTCTGCGCATCAGCCGTTTTTGATCACTTTCAAATTCATCGCGCAGTTCTTCAGCCTCTTGTTTGAAAGATTGTGCTTGATTTACATTACCCAGCTTTTCATGCGCTGTAGCTATATCGATATTAATATCTATCACTAGCTTTTTATCATCTAATTCGTCTTTAGCTATTTTTTTACCTTTCATCAGCCATTCGATAGCTTCTGTGTATTTGCCAGACTCCAAATATGTAAAGCCTATAGCTGAATAGGTTCGAGCTAGTCCTGAAGTATTTATTGTTTTTTCATCAATATTCAATACTTTAACAAAGTATTCCATAGCTAAATCATATTTCCTTTCTCTTCTGTAAATTAAACCCATGTTATTTAGGGAGTTACCTAATTGTTTTTGAGCATTAATTTCTTGACTTATAGCTATTGATTGCTCATAGTACATTTTTGCTTGGCTCAAATCACCTTTATCTTCATAAGCTATACCAAGATGATTATATAATTCTGCTATACCCCTCTTATCGCTATTTGCCGAACAGAATTCAAGTGATTGATTAAAATTAGCAATAGCTAAGTCATAGTCTTTTTTATCCCAATACAATAATCCTATTTGTCTTAAAACAGTAGCTTCTTCTTTATTTTCAATCACTTTAAACCAAGCTAAGGATTTGTTGTAGCTTAATAAAGCTGCATCATAGAGCTTATGACGAGCATACACCATACCTATGCGCATGTAGCATAAGGCAACTCCTTCTCTACTTCCAACTTCCTCATAACGAGCCAATGCTTCTTCATAATTATCTAAGATAGCATCCGAATGCATCGTATGATGTGCATCTTCCAAATAACCCGTATAATAATAGGTCTTAGCAATGCCTTCTTGGTAATTCAAAATTTTTGATGTACGAAAAAGATTATCAATAGCAAATTTTGTTTTTACATAGTCGGTATTAATATTTTGATCGATAATTTCATATAGCTTAATGATGTCATACGGCGGGGGAGTTGATATAGCATCACGAAAATTTTCTTGGTAGTCCTGACACGGATCGAAAGCCTCTTTTTTATTACAAGAAAATAGGATAATTACTAAAGGTAAGGTTAAAACTGGTTTTAATCGCTTTGTTATCATAAAAAAATTATATTTTAAACTAACTATAAATCTCCTTAATATTGCTTTGTTATCATAAAATGATTACACCCCATTTGCATATTAAATTGTTAAAAAAATTAATATCTTCTGTAGTCCCCTCCCCCCTTTACGTTTTTGCTCTCTTCTTGATTGAGTTTAATCATCTTTTTTAATAATTAAATTCAACATTTTTCATGTTGGAAGTAAATATACATCCAAAAAATACAAAAACCAAATCTTATATATATTTTTTTTAAGAAGTAAGAAAATAGATATTATAGCAATGAAAAATATAATAAAAAAACAGTCATCTCACCTTCCTCTTTTCCATTTAAAATAGCGCCTATACCAGGATGCTGTTTTTTTTCGAAGCTGTTGAGGTCCATCCTCCGGAAAAATATACGCTCGGAATAGTTCAAGAGGATCATCTTCCAAGTGAAGTCCTCCTGAATCTATCACGACTGCATACTTGTAGCCGGTTTTTTCAACGTATTTTTTTACCCGTTGATCGCATTTGCCATAAGGATAGGCAAAACTGATTATTTTTTTTCCGAGTTGTTGTTCTAAATTTGATTTCGATTGAATAAGTTCATGTGAAAGAACGTCGTCTGTTAATTGTGTAAGATCTTTATGGTTTAATGTGTGCGAACCAAATTCTATACCATAGTCTTGCATTATTTTCTTTTGAGCTGTTGTCATCAATGGCTCTGCGGCTTCGCCTTGTTCAACATCCCAGAAGTTGGTGGTGTGTTTTTCATCGCCTAATGAAAAAATAGTCGCTTTATAACCATACTTTTTTAAGAGAGGGAATGCATTGGTATAATTGTCCAGATAGGCATCATCGAAGGTTAAAAAAATAGGCTTTGATGGAAAGCTAGTTAGTGGCAGTAGGCCATGTTTGTACGCATCATATTCTTCAAACGTGATTGGCGTAAATTTTTTCCTTTGAAAAAACACTAAATGTTTTTCAAATTGATCTTGTGTTACAAAAATACGATGGGGCGAGTCAATAGGGTTTATAGGTATCTTGTGATACATTAGAATAGGAATATGTTTGGGTTTTCTTTTTTTGAATACCGCTGAATAATAACTATCCATAACACGCTGAACAACATGAGTGATCGTATAATTCTGACGTATTTTTTCTGAATCAAGAAGTGTGGCGTTGTTTTTTTTGATAATGGAATCTATATCATCTCGTAGTAAATCGTATGAAAGAATAGGCAATGGTAGTAGAGCTATAATGTCTCCAAAATTAGAAGCCATTCCTTCTGTTAGATTTTCTTCTGTGATTAGTCCATGGTAACACGATTCGCCAAGTGCCATCAATGGAACATCCATGGCAAGAGTTTCAATAGCGATTCGTCCAGATGCTATGACCAGATGTGATTCACTTAGATGTGTAGTTAAGTCTTTTGTAAAACCAACCCAATGAATTTGATCAGGTTGATTTTGATTTATTTTTTCAATAGTTTTTATAGCTTCTTCCGGAAGTTGATTCCATTGGCCACCTATGATTTTAACTTGGAGATGTTTGTATTTTTGACAGAGATGAGGCAGCACACGCGTAATTAATCCGACAAGCCGCTCACCTTTCGGTCCCGTTGTTCGTCCGGCTAAAGTGAGAATAAAAGAATCCGATGATATAAAATTTGTTTTTTTCTTAAAATCAAATCCATTAGGTATAACAAAGATTTTTTTAGGAGGAATTCCAACTTCTTCAATCAAATGTGTGCGTAGATTGTCACATACTGTAATAACACGATCGCCATAAATATGTGGAAAAAGTTTTGTAGAGCGGTGTAAATGTTGTCGGCCATGAATAGTTGAAATAAGTGTGGCTCCTGTTCTTTTGATAGCAAAAAAAGCAACCCAACTTGCTGCACGTGAATGCGCATGAACCACTTCAATGTGATGTTTTAATATAAATCTTCTCAAAAATAAAATGTTTTTAAGTCGTTGTCCTAGGCGGCGATTGCTAATAGGATGCGGCGTGTATGATGCTGATGTCGATGTAAGCAATGTATCTGATATGATGAATACCTGATGTCCTTCAGTCACTTGAAAATCAGCTAAGGAAGTGGCGTAGGTTTCTGCCCCTGTAACTTCTTTTTGAGAAAGAATATGAAGTATAGTCATGTTATATAATTTATAACCTCGATTTTAAACTTGTTTTTTAGCAATTATATTACAAAAAAGAATGCAATTGATCTATTTTTTTTGTTAATTTGCGCTCCAATTTGAAAGCAATGTTGAGAAAAAGAATTTTATTTTTCTTTTTATGTTTTATATTCTCCTTTCATGTTTCTTTTTCTGAGCATGAAGAGAAAAAAGAAACAAATGCATTTAATCCGAGTGAGCTTATATTACATCATATAGCTGATTCGCATGAATGGCATGTGGCTACAATAGGGCATACCCATTTTACAATTCCTCTTCCCGTCATTATTTACTCAACCGATCACGGTCTGGATATTTTTTCTTCACATTGTTTTCGTGCGGAGGGATTTGCACACGAAGGGGATCATCATGCCAGTCGTGTCTATAAGGGATATAGATTGGATGAGCATGGTAAAATTCTTCCCATTGACTCAACACGCACAATCTATGATTTTTCTATTACCAAAAATGCAGCTTCTATTATGTTGGGGGCTTTTATTTTGTTGCTTGTTTTTTTAGTTGTAGCACGTTCGTGTAGAAAAAATGAAGGAAAAGCACCTAAGGGTATACAATCGTTTATGGAGCCTATTATTTTATTTGTCCGAGATGATATAGCTATTCCTAATATTGGTAAAGAAAAATATGCTAAATATGTCCCGTATTTACTTACTGTGTTTTTCTTTGTTTGGGTTAATAATCTGTTAGGACTTATTCCTACGGGAGCAAACGCATCCGGAAATATTGCTTTCACGGCTGTGTTGGCTATAGTGACAGCCCTTATTACTAACCTTTCAGGAAATAGGCACTATTGGAAGCATATTTTTGCAACACCTGGCGTGCCATTTTGGTTATTGCCGATCATGATACCTGTAGAGCTAATAGGTATATTGACTAAACCATTTGCATTAGCTATTCGGTTATTTGCCAACATCACAGCTGGCCACATTATTATATTAAGCTTGATGAGTTTTATTTTTATATTCAAAAGCTTTATGGTCGCTGTCCCTGCTGGTGCATTTATGGTAGCTATGACTTTCTTAGAGTTATTTGTGGCTGTATTGCAAGCGTATATATTTACTATGCTTTCCGCATTGTTTATTGGTATGGCTGTTGATAGCCATCACGAAGAAGAGCATGCTGAAGAACACCATTGAATTTTTTTAATTTTTTAATATATAATAAACTATGTTGTCAACTATTTTACTTGAACTAAGCGGAAGTATCGGTACACTGGGTGCCGGTATTGGCGCAGGATTAGCAGTAATTGGAGCTGGATTAGGAATTGGTAGTATTGGTGCCAGAGCAATGGAATCAATGGCTCGTCAACCTGAAATGGCTGGAAAAATTCAAACCGGAATGCTTATCGTATCAGCTTTTATTGAAGGGGCTGCACTATTTGGTATTGCTGTTTGTTTCCTTATTGCAAAATAGAGTGAAGCGCTTCTTCTATAAAAGAAGCGCTTCCTTTTTTATGAACAACAACTTTTAATTTTTTTATGGAATTAGTCACACCAAGTTTAGGTTTAGTTTTTTGGAGTCTCATCACATTTAGTATAGTGCTTTTTTTGCTAAGCAAATTTGCTTGGAAGCCTATTCTAAAAGCAGTTAAACAACGAGAAGAATCCATCGATAAAGCACTGCGTGCTGCAGAACATGCTAAGAAAGAGATCGCTCAACTGAAAGATCAACATCAGCAGTTGATAGATCAGGCCAAATTGGAGAGAGATAAAATACTCAAAGAAGCACATGAGGTTTCCAAAAATTTAATAGAAGAAGCACGTACTAAAGCTTCTGAAGAAGGGAATCGATTGATTCAACAGGCGAAGGAAGCTATCTTAAATGAAAAAAATGCAGCTTTGACTGAAATGAAAAATCAGGTTGCTAGTTTATCTATCGATATTGCTGAGAAATTGATACGTCAGGAGCTGAGCTCTGATGTTAAGCAGAAAGAATTAGTGAACCATTTTGTAAAAGATTTACAACTTACTTAGCCGATGTCTGAAAGTAGAGTAGCTATTCGATATGCCAAGTCGCTCTTAGAGCTTGCTCAAGAGCATAATGTGTTGGAAAAAGTAAAATCGGACATGGATCTTTTTAATAAGGTTTGTAAAGAAAATAGAGGCTTTGTTCTGGCTTTGCAAAATCCTATTATTAAGCATGACAAAAAAAATGATATATTAAAAGAGGTTTTTAAAAATAAAGTAAGTGAATTGACTTTATCCTTTTTTGATATTATTAGTCGGAAACATCGTGAAGCAATACTTCCGTTTATTGCTCAGTCTTTTCATACACTTTATAACCAGTTAAAAAATATTATAGAAGTACAGGTAGCTACGCCGTTTTCATTGCCTGATGAGTTGAGAAAACAGTTTCAGAATGTAGTTAAAGATTATCTTGGAAAAGAAATAGAGCTTCGAGAGAAGATAAATAAAGATCTTATTGGTGGGTATGTTTTAACTATTCATGATCGACAGATTGATGAATCGGTTGCGTCTAAACTTGCTGACTTGAGGTTGGCATTTAGTCATAATCCTTATATTAAAGAATATTAATTTAAATTATAAATTCATTGTAACTAACTATTAAAAACACATGGAAGTAAGACCAGACGAAGTTTCAGCAATATTAAGACAGCAGTTGTCTAACTTTAAAACCGAGGCTGAATTAGAAGAAGTAGGAACTGTTCTTCAAATTGGGGATGGTGTGGCACGTATTTATGGCCTCACGCAAGCTCAAGCTGGAGAATTGATTGAGTTTCAAAATGGACTTAAAGGACTTGTTTTGAATTTGGAGGAAGATAATGTAGGAGCTGTACTATTAGGTGATTACAGTGGTATTAAAGAAGGCGATGTCGTAAAAAGAACGAAGCAAGTAGCTTCGATAAAAGTAGGAGAAGGAATGCTTGGCAGGGTGGTTGATACCATTGGAAATCCAATTGATGGAAAAGGGCCGCTTAAAGGAGAGTTATATGACATGCCATTAGAGCGTAAAGCTCCTGGTGTTATCTACCGACAGCCTGTTAATGAACCTTTACAAACAGGTATCAAATCGATTGATGCTATGATACCTATTGGAAGAGGTCAGCGGGAGTTAATTATTGGTGATCGACAAACTGGTAAAACAGCTGTGGCAATTGATGCCATTATTAATCAACGTGAATTCTTTGAAAAAGGGGAGCCTGTATTTTGTATTTATGTGGCGATTGGACAAAAAGCAAGTACTGTAGCACAAATTGTTAATACATTAGAAAAACATAAGGCTATGGACTATACAGTAGTTGTTTCTGCCTCTGCCTCTGATCCTGCTCCGATGCAGTTTTATGCGCCATTCACCGGTGCTGCTATTGGTGAATTTTTTAGAGATACAGGAAGGCCTGCATTGGTTGTATATGATGATTTGTCTAAACAAGCTGTGGCTTATCGAGAGGTTTCTCTTTTATTGAGACGACCACCTGGACGTGAGGCTTATCCTGGAGATGTTTTCTATTTACATAGTCGTCTTTTGGAAAGAGCTGCTAAGATTATTGCATCCGATGATATTGTTCAAAAGATGAATGATCTTCCTCTTTCATTAAAAAATAAAGTGAAAGGAGGAGGTTCTTTAACGGCATTACCTATTATTGAAACACAAGCAGGTGATGTGTCTGCTTATATTCCGACGAATGTTATCTCAATCACAGATGGTCAGATTTTCTTGGAAACGAACTTGTTTAACTCAGGAATTCGTCCAGCTATCAACGTAGGTATATCTGTATCACGTGTTGGTGGTGCTGCGCAAATTAAATCTATGAAGAAAGTAGCTGGAACATTGAAATTAGATCAAGCTCAATTTAGAGAGCTTGAGGCTTTTGCAAAGTTTGGATCCGATTTAGATGCCTCTACGAAGTTGACTATTGATAGAGGAAGACGAAATCAAGAAATATTAAAGCAGCAACAGTTTTCCCCTGTTTCTGTGGAACATCAGGTAGCTATTATTTATGCTTCTACAAATGGTTTGCTAGATAAAATACCTGTTCACAAGGTTAAAGACTTTGAGAAGGAGTACTTGTTGTTGCTTTCAGTGCAACATAAAAATACACTTAATGATATCAAATCTGGGAAGATAGATGATTCGGTAATTAGTGTACTGAAGACAGTAGCTATTGACATAGGTAAAAAATACGAGGAAAAATAAAATAAGTGTATGGCAAGTTTAAAAGAAGTTCGAAATAGAATAGGATCTGTTATTTCTACACAGCAGATTACTAAAGCTATGAAAATGGTTGCCGCAGCTAAATTACGGAGGGCTCAAGATGCTATTATACAAATGAGACCTTATGCTAATAAATTATCTGAGGTTCTTTCAAACTTATCTACTTATTCGGAAAACGAAAATGTTTTAAATCCATATGCAGTACATCGAAAATCAGATAAAATCCTGCTCGTTGTTATTACATCTGATCGTGGGTTGTGTGGAACATTTAATACTAATGTGCTCAGGACAACTCAGGCTTTGTTGGAAAGTACGTATTCTAAGTCGTTAAAAGAGGGCCATGTGTCTATTTTAACCATCGGCAAAAAAGGCTTTGATTTTTTTAATAAAAAAAATGTAACTGTCATCTCAGATTTTACCAACTTGTTTTTAAAACCTTCTTATACTGATGTATGTAAGGCCGCTACTTTTGTAATGGATGGTTTCTTGAAAGGTGAATTTGATCGTGTAGAGCTAATCTACAATGAATTTAAAAATGTGGCTACTCAGCTTATACGTCATACGCCATTTTTACCTATTGCTTCTTCATCAGGAATAGAAAGTAAAGATAGTACTACGGAGTATATTTTTGAACCATCGAAAGAGCAAATTTATAAAGACCTTATACCTGAATCCCTTCGTATTGCATTTTATCGTGCATTTTTAGATTCAGCTGCTTCTGAGCAGGGCGCACGCATGACAGCTATGGATAAAGCAACTGAAAATGCGGGTGAGCTATTAAAAGAACTTCGCTTAACCTATAACCGCACTCGTCAAGCCGCTATTACTAAAGAAATCTTAGAAATAGTAGGTGGCGCAGAGGCCTTGTCATCAAATTAATTCTTTTTTAATCAAGATTAATTTAAAAATTCATACATTTTTGGCTTTGTATTCTTTACGAATGCGAAGATGCATTCATCATACTCTAGAAAAATAGTTAAACGCACGTATTGTTTTTTTGTGATTTTGATTATAACTTGCATATAAAATAATTATATGAAAAGAGCTCTTGTCTTAAGCGGCGGCGGCGCTAAAGGTGCCTTCCAATTTGGAGCTATAAAATTTATTTATGAAAAAATTAAGCCACTTAGCCCTAATTATTATTTTAATATTATAGCAGGTGTTTCCGTCGGTTCTTTAAATGGGGCGATGTTGGCTCAAGATAAAATAAAAGAATTAGAAATCTTATGGAACTCTATAACTAATGATAAAGTCTATGATGGCAAATTAAACACATGGAGTAGTTTGTGGAAAATTTTACTTAAACGTAAATCTATTCTGAGCAACAAACCCCTTCAAAATCTATTAGCTGAATATATTCAGTTGGCCGATTTTAAATTAGATAAATATGATTATCGTTTTGGAGTGGTTTCACTTGTTACCGGAGAATATCACTCTTTTAAAATTACAGATTTTGATGATGTTTTTCAGCTCCAACAAGCTATTCTTGCTTCTACAGCTATGCCTATTATTTGGGAACCTGTGGACAGGGTTCGGAAAAAAAACAATGTTGCATATGAGCAATTGATTGATGGAGGAGTTCGAAATGTAAGTCCGTTAAGCGATATTTTGGGCGAGGATCCAGATGAGATAATTATCATTAATTGCAATCAGGAAAAATTTTCTCCTGATATTTCTGGCGCTGATAATATTTTAAATATTGCTAAACGTTCATTAACTGAAATCACCATTAATGAAATCTTTCGATCAGATATTGATGAATTTTTAAAAATCAATTACATTATATCTCAGCTGCCTTCTGGATTTGAGATAAAAAAAATAAATGGAAAACCATACAAAAAATATAAAGCTATTATTATTGAACCAGAAGAAAACATGGGTGATCCATTAGACTTTTCGCCCCGCATGACTCAGCTACGTATAACGCATGGCTATGAGATAGCTCAGCAGACATATGAAAAAATGAATAATCATAGTTTGCTGAATTAATTTATTTTTTTAATTTAGCTAAAGATAAATGAATGGTAATAAAATGGAGAGAGTAAGAATTGTTTTGGGTATGATCTGTGGGTTAACTGTAGGTTTTTCACTTATGGCCTTATTAGAAATGCTTGGCCATATTGTTTATCCACCGCCATCTGACATAGATTTTCAAAATCTTGAAATGGCTAAAGAGGTAATTAGAGGCCCATCTACAGGTGAACTTATTTTTTTGATTTTTTCTTATGCTGTAACCTCATTTGTGGCAGGATTTATAACAAGGCTTATTTCAAAAGATTCAGCAGCATGGCCTGTATTTGGTGTAACTGGAGCTTTGCTTGGAGTGGCTTCTTCAACTATTTTACATCATGGCCATCCGACATGGTTTGTTGTAATAGGATTGTTTATTTTTATTCCTTCTGCAGGGCTTGGAAGTGAATTGATGATGAATCTTAGAAAAAAATTTTTTAAAAAATAGTAATTTAGTTTGGGTAAAATTGAAGTACAATGTAGTTTATTATTTAAAATAAGCTCAATTGCCGGCTAGCTACTTTTTGTTCATGGTCAAGTAGCCATTTTTTTCTCCAGAGCTCACCCGCATAGCCTACTAATTGTTTGTTAGAGCCAATTACACGATGGCAGGGTACTATAATAGAGATTTGGTTTCTACTATTTGCATTACCTACTGCACGTACACTTTTTTCATCGCCTATTTTTTTAGCTAACTCTAAATAAGATAGCGTTTTACCAAATGGAATATCTATTAATTTTTTCCAAACTGTTTCTTGAAATGGAGTTCCGATAGGTTGTTTGATTGCACAACTAAAACTTTGTCGCTCCCCTCTAAAATAATCGGCCAATTGATTAATACATTCAATAAGCACAGCGGGTAAGTGTAAATCGTTTGTTCCAGTTTGGCTAATAAATAAAATAGATTGAACAGCTTGGCTAGTAGATTTAATTTGTATAGTGCCTAGAGGGGACTCATAATAGGCTGTATAAACTTCCTCCATAGTTTTTTGAAAAAAATATAATAATTAAAAATACTCTATTTCGATTATTATAAAAAAACAATAGCCTTTGTTATTCATAAGGCTATTGTTTTTTTATAATATATATATACTGATTATTTATTCTACTGTTACAGATTTGGCGAGATTACGAGGCTGATCTACATTACATCCCCGCATCACTGCAATATGATAAGATAATAACTGAAGGGGAATAACAGAGATAAGAGGCGTGAGCATGTCATGCACTTTTGGAATTTCAATAACAAATTCTGCCATTGTTGAAACGAGCTTATCTCCCTCAGTTACAACTGCAATAACTCGTCCTCTTCGCGCTTTTACCTCTTGAATGTTAGAAACAATTTTTTCATATGAACTGTCTTGAAGTGCAATAAATACGACAGGCATTTGTTCATCAATAAGTGCAATAGGTCCATGCTTCATCTCTGCGGCAGGGTATCCTTCTGCATGAATGTATGATATTTCTTTAAGCTTCAATGCGCCTTCTAGTGCTACAGGAAAATTACAACCCCTTCCTAAATAAAGAAAATTAGATGCATCTTTAAAAATAGCAGCAATTTTTTTAATAGACTCATTAAGTTGTAAAGCTTTTTCTACTTTGGCAGGTATATTTTCTAATTCTATTAAAAGTGCTTTGAGTAAACTTGCATCGATAGTGCCTTTTTTTCGTGCAACAATAAGAGCCATCATAGTTAATACAGACACTTGAGCCGTAAAAGCTTTTGTGCTAGCTACTCCGATTTCTGGGCCTGCATGTGTATAGGCGCCTTCATGCGATGCTCTAGCAATAGAAGAACCCACCACATTGCAAATTCCAAAAATAATAGCTCCCTTTGATTTAGCTAGTTCAATAGCCGCTAGTGTATCAGCTGTTTCTCCAGATTGAGAAATAGCAATAACAACATCTCCCTCACGAATAATAGGATTACGATAACGAAACTCCGACGCATATTCTACTTCTACTGGTATGCGTGCTAATTCTTCAAAAATATATTCTGCTACTAGTCCTGCATGCCAAGAGGTGCCACATCCTACAATAATGATTCGATCGGCTTTTACTAATTGATCGATGTATTTTCGTAATCCACCGAGCATTAAATGATCGTTTTGAGAATTGATTCGTCCACGCATGCTATCGCGTATAGACTTGGGTTGCTCAAGAATTTCTTTAAGCATGAAATGTTCACATCCTCCTTTTTCAATAGCTTCTAGTTCAATATCAAGTATTTGAATAGAAGGAGTGGTTGGAATATTTTTTACATTTTTAATGGTTAGTTTATTGTCACGTATGACTGCTATTTCATAATCATTTAAATAAACAACTTTATTTGTATATTCTACAAAAGGCGTTGCATCTGATGCAATAAAATATTCATCTTCTTTTTCCCCAACTCCAATTAACAATGGACTTCCTTTTCTTGCAGCTACCAACATGCCCGGATCATTCTTTGACATAATGACAATAGCATAAGCTCCTATCACTTTTTCTAAAGCTAATCGAACTGCTTCTTCAATACTACAACCTGTACTATCTTTAACATATTCAATGAAATGAATAAAGACCTCTGAATCTGTATCACTTAAGAATGTATGGCCTTTGTTGGTTAAGTCTTGTTTAAGTGTTGTATAGTTTTCAATTATACCGTTGTGAATGATAGCATAGTTTTTATTAGATGAGTAATGGGGATGTGCATTTGAATCATTAGGTTCTCCATGAGTAGCCCAACGCGTATGACCCATGCCAACAGTACTATCTAAATTTTCTCCTTTAAGAGATTCTTCAAGCATATTGACTTTCCCCTTTTTCTTATAAACGCTTAGTCTATTTTCATTGATGAGTAGTGCTATACCTGCACTATCATAACCTCTGTATTCTAATCGCTTTAATCCCTTTATAATAATAGGATAAGCTTGTCTATGGCCTGTATATGCTACTATTCCACACATGGATTTATTTATTTTTTAATTAACAACTGTATAATAAATTTTTAATTTCATTCGCTGGGTAGGGTGCTTAGGATCGCCTAGTAGCACTCTGCTGACAGACATGTTTCGACTGGCTATTAAAGAACCATTTTTTGGCCCTAATACCATTATGTAAAAGGATTGTTCTTTTATTTTTTCATTTAATAAAGATTGAATATAGAATGTAATAAGCCCTAGATAGTAATTGTTAGACTCAGAATACTCCATCTCTAATCGTTTACTACAAGGGTTAACCAATCCATATACTATTTGTGCATTGTCTTCTGGAAGTATTTTAGGATTGCAATCAAAGGATAAAGGAATAGCTAATGACTCATTTGTAACAGCTAATGTTAATGAAGAAGGAATAGAAAAAGGCGGACTTTTAATAACTGGAAGCTCTAATTCTGCTTTATTAACCATGATGGTTTTTCCAGGGAATCGTTCTTTAAATGAAGACAGAAAAGGGAATGTGATTTTTGTTAAAAGACCCGTTCCGTTTTGAACATAACATGTATTCGTAAACTGGTTGGTAGAAATCTCTTGGTATTTAGGTAGTGTTGAAAAAATAGTTCCCGTTAGATCACCGCTAATCGATGAATAGTATTTGTAAGTAGAAGAGAAAAGGAATAAACTCTTGTCACCTGTCGGTTGGTGATAATACATTCTTAAGTTAGTTTGTCCTGAAGTCAAGTTAACACCTACAATGCTCCCGCTATTATTAGCGGCGGTTATGGCAATGCCTTTAAAATAATCTCTGAATGCTTTTCGAGAAGTGATATCCTTCATTTTCTGAAATACTTCTAGGCCTCTTGCTTGATTTATCTTGATATAAACAATGGATGAGGCTATTGAACTGTATTTAAATGTGGTTGGTTCGCTCAAAGCAACTGGTTTAATAGCTGTTGTATTGAATTTAAAATAATTGACATTTGAGGTTGAGGTTATATCTTCAGCTAGTTCCCATGCCTGTATGATGTTGGGTTTTAATGTATCGCCATATACATAATCATAGGCTAAGGCAAAAACCAGTGAATCAAAAATAGCATCAGGCGGGATACTATTAATTGTATCATTAATGGTAAATGGAATATAAGCTGTAGATGAGATTTGGCCAAATAGAGGATCCTTATATGAACCTACTAATACATTACTTACATTTGATGTGTTAATGGAGTCAACGCGTACAATACTTGATTGTATCGTACATGTGTCGGTATAAAATAACTCTACGGGCTTGCTGGCAGTGCTTAACTCTATTCCTTTATCTTCCGGCGCATCACAAGAAGCAAATAAAAACAGAATACCTCCGAAAACAGCTAATCTTTTAATTAAGAAGGGCATTGTACAAATTGTAATAAGAGTTTGCCATATCCCCATCGTTATCAATTAACTCTGCATTTTTTAATTTAGAGACATCTTGAAGAAGCTTATTGATTTTTTCACTTTTTTTATTTTCTTGCGGAGTGATAACAGCATCGGCATAGGCCGCGCCTATTCGAATAAATCCACCATAATCAGCCGTTTGAAGAGGACCTAGCATGCTATCTTCAATGTCTATCATCTTTACTTTGTTTAATAATTTTTTATCAAACTTATGAGAAAAGAATCCGTCGCTATGAATAGTGAAAACGATCTTTGCATTTTTAAATACAGGATCTTTTTTATACGTTGTCTTTAAATACATAGGGATAAGACTAGTCATCCAATCATTACAATGGACGATATCAGGAGCCCATCCCAATTTTTTTACTGTTTCTAGTACACCTTTGCAAAAAAAGATGGCCCGCTCATCATTATCATCATAAAACTTATTTTCCTTATCTACAAATACCGATTTACGATGAAAATAGTCATCATTGTCAATAAAGTAAACCTGCAACTTTGCGTTGGGTATAGAAGCTACTTTAATAACCAGTGGTTTATCCTCATCGCCAACAGGTATATTAATACCTGAAAGTCGGACCACTTCATGTAGTCGATTTTTACGTTCATTAATTAAACCAAAACGAGGAACTAAAATCCGGATTTCCATACCTTTCTCCTGCATCGCTTGAGGCAACTTGCGAACAAAATCGGAAACTTTAGAGGTTTGTAAAAAAGGGTTGATTTCACTTGCTACATACAAAATACGAAGTTTAGCCATAGTAAATTTTGTACCTTTTTAATCTTAGGGATACAAATATACGCTTTTTTTGGGACTTTTTCAACCATGCGTTCGTTAATCTGACTTGATTTTCATTGAAAAAAACGTATGTTTGTGCGCGTTAAAGACTTGTTTATGGAAACGGCTGTCACCATTGAAAATCTATCCAAAATCCTTCATTCGTACCGTCAAAAAAATCAAACTATAGGCTTTGTTCCAACAATGGGCGCTCTTCATGAAGGTCATTTACAGCTTATTCGAGAAGCTCAAAAAGAAACAGATTGTGTGGTATGTAGTATTTATGTTAATCCTATTCAATTTACTAATGCTGCCGATTTAGAAAAATATCCACGCCAATTAGAATTAGATAGTCAGATGCTGGAACGAGTAGGTTGTTCTGTATTGTTTGCGCCGACTAATCAGGTTATGTATCCTGTGGCACCTCAACTTGTATGTCATTTTGGATATTTAGAAGAAACCATGGAAGGGATATATCGAAAAAATCACTTTCATGGCGTAGCTGTTGTAGTATCAAAATTATTTCACATCGTCCAGCCTAACATAGCTTATTTTGGACAAAAAGATTTACAACAATTTGTAATTATTAAGCAGTTGGTTTCTGATTTATCTTTCCCACTACAGTTACGATGTAT
Organism: uncultured Cytophagales bacterium; assembly: GCA_964418605.1. Classification (GTDB taxonomy): domain Bacteria; phylum Bacteroidota; class Bacteroidia; order Cytophagales; family Cyclobacteriaceae; genus CAYQLY01. Next base: position 27,631 of record CAYQLY010000011.1, on the reverse strand, counting down.
CCCTACTATACGAGACAAAAGTGGACTAGCCTTATCCTCTCGAAATAAAAGACTCACCGCTGAGCAACTGCAGGTTGCATCCTGTCTTTACAAATGGTTAAAAAAAGGAGAAGAGATTTTAGTTCAAACGCGATCGGTTGCTAAGGCTATCCATTTTATTGATGATGAACTAAGGCATCAATCTGATATACGTCTGGATTATTTTCAACTTGTGGATGCAGAAACATTGCAGCCAGTTATAAACTTGGAGAATCATAAACGTGTTGCTTTTTGTATTGCTGCCTATGTTGGCGATGTGCGTTTGATAGATAATACCATTATAGCAGTTTAATATCAATATATTATTTTATTGTACGGGGATATAATTCAAGTAAATCCATTAGCTATGAAATAGCTAATTTTACCCATCAAATTAAATACATGAATAAAACATTCGACTCATTTGAAACACGCCATATCGGGCCACAGGAAGAGGATTTGAAAGAGATGCTACATAGCATCAAGGTTTCATCAGTAGATGAGCTGATAGATCAAACCATACCTGCTTCTATTCGTATTAGGCATGAGTTAAACTTGCCAAAGCCTCAATCAGAATACCACTTCATTAACTCATTTAAGCAGCTTGCTCAAAAAAATAAAGTTTATACATCTTGTATTGGTATGGGTTATTATGATTGTATCACCCCGCCTGTTATTTTGCGTAATATTTTAGAAAACCCAGGATGGTATACCGCTTATACACCTTATCAAGCTGAAATAGCACAAGGTCGATTGGAGGCTTTGTTAAATTTTCAAACCATGGTATGTGATCTCACAGGTATGGAAATCGCTAATGCATCCTTGCTTGATGAAGCCACAGCTGCAGCAGAAGCCATGACGATGTTTTACCATACTAAAAAGGAAACAAAAAAAGAAGCAACTAAATTTATTGTTTCAGATCAGTGCTTTCCTCAAACGATAGATGTGTTACAAACGCGTGCAACTCCTTTGGGTATAAAACTTGTGGTAGATGATATTTCAAAGGTAGATCTTACAGATCTATCCGTGTTTGGAATACTATTACAATATCCTGGTCAGGATGGTGGAGTGATTGACTATACAAGTTTGATTGCTTCGGCACATGAGTATAATGTAGCTGTAGTTGTTGCTGCTGATTTATTGAGTTTAGCATTACTTACTCCTCCCGGAGAGATGGGTGCTGATGTAGTCGTAGGTTCTTCACAACGTTTTGGTATTCCGATGGGATGTGGCGGCCCACACGCAGCTTACTTTGCAACTAAAGAAGAATATAAACGACAAATACCCGGACGAATCATAGGTGTATCTGTTGATGTACAAGGAAATAAAGCTTATCGTATGGCGCTTCAAACACGTGAACAACACATTCGTCGGGAAAAAGCCACATCAAATATTTGCACTGCACAAGTTTTATTAGCTGTCATGGCAGGAGCTTATGCGGTTTATCATGGACCACAAGGATTAAAAGCAATAGCTGAGCGTATCTATGTGCTGACTGAAACTACTAAACTAGCACTTGAAAAAATAGGTTTTACTAGTAATCAATCCTATCATTTTGATACATTGAAAATAGCTGTGCCAGTAACCTCTAAAGATACCATACGCAAATTAGCTGAAGAAGATTATCAAATCAATTTCAGATATTTTGATACCAATCATATTGGTATAAGTATGGATGAAACCAAATCAGTAGAAGATGTAAAAAAAATAGTTGAGATTTTTACACGAGTTTCAAATCAAACTGTACCTGCTGGTTTTATAGAAGAGTGTTTAACACAAATAAATACTATTACTCTTCCAGAAAAATTGAAAAGAAAATCTGCTTATTTAACACATCCCATATTTCATTCCTATCATGCGGAACATGATATGCTTCGGTATTTAAAAAAATTAGAAAATAAAGATCTATCATTGGTGCATTCCATGATTTCATTAGGTTCTTGCACTATGAAATTAAATGCCACAACAGAAATGATTCCTGTCTCTTGGGCTGAATTTGGAAGAATACATCCCTTTGCACCATCTTCTCAAATGAAAGGATACCAGGAGTTGGTTGAAAATCTTGAAAAATGGCTTTGTGAAGTAACAGGATTTTCAGCAACATCGCTTCAGCCAAACTCAGGAGCACAAGGAGAATACGCAGGATTAATGGTTATTAGAGCATATCATTTAAGTCGTGGCGATACTCATCGACATGTTGCGCTCATTCCTTCTTCAGCTCATGGAACTAATCCAGCAAGTGCTGTTATGGCAGGCATGAAAGTAGTAGTTGTTGCTTGCGATGAGCGTGGCAATATTAATGTTCAAGATCTTCGTGATAAGGCTAAAGAACATGCTCCTCATTTATCTTGTTTAATGGTAACATATCCATCGACACATGGTGTTTTTGAGGAAAGTATACAAGAAATATGCACTATTATACATCAATCAGGTGGCTTAGTTTATATGGATGGTGCAAATATGAATGCACAAGTTGGTCTTACTAATCCTGCACACATTGGGGCTGATGTCTGTCATATTAATTTACATAAAACATTTTGTATTCCTCATGGTGGTGGTGGACCCGGCATGGGCCCTATTTGTGTGAATGAAAAATTAGCCTCTTTTCTACCTGGTCATTCTGTTGTTCAGCTTCATTACAAAAATGCGATCCAAGCTGTATCGGCTGCGCCTTATGGAAGTGCAAGTATTCTCCCCATTTCATATGCGTATATTGCTATGATGGGTGGGATAGGTTTGAAGAAAGCTACGGAAATGGCGATTGTTAATGCAAATTACATTAAATCTCGTCTAGAAAATTATTATCCTGTATTATATACTGGGCAAAAAGGACGGTGTGCTCATGAGATGATTATTGATTGTAGGTCTTTTAAACAAGTTGGTATAGAAGTAGAAGATATAGCTAAGCGGTTGATGGATTATGGATTTCATGCCCCAACAGTTTCTTTTCCTGTTCCTGGCACTATGATGATCGAGCCTACAGAAAGTGAATCAAAAGCTGAGCTAGATCGTTTTTGTGATGCGATGATTAGTATAAGGCAGGAAATACAAGATGTTATAGATGGAAAAGTCGATTCTGTTCAAAATGTGTTAAAGCAAGCACCACATACAGCAGCTGTTATTACTGGAGATGTATGGAATTATCCTTATTCCAGGCAACAAGCCGCCTATCCACTTGATTGGGTTAAAGAAAATAAATTCTGGCCAAGTGTGAGCCGAATAGATAATGCCTATGGCGATCGTAATCTTATTTGTACATGCGAGCCTATTGAAAGCTACATATAACTAATTAAATAGTAGGAATAAAAAAGCAGTTTCATTAAACTGCTTTTTTTATTTTAACTTGATTTGGTTTAATCAAAATGAAACCGTTATGCCATGATATTCTTCTGCTTGCTGGTAATCTTTACGTAATGGATAACCTTGCCAATCGGCAGGTAATAGAATGCGTCTTAAATCAGGATGCTCTTTGAATACGATTCCAAATAAATCATATACCTCGCGTTCCAGCCAATTAGCCGTTGCCCATAGTGAGCTAATGGTAGGAACCTCAGGAAGCGGTTCATTAGATTGATTACGTTGAACAATAACTTTCAACATTAATCCATGATGATAAGGTATAGAATATAATTGATAAATAACTTCCATGGTGCCAATATCGGGTCCATTATCTACTCCAGTTATACAAGATAAAAAATCAAAATACATGTTCTCATCTCTATATAAAAAAGTACAACAATTGTGTAATAAATCTACGGGGATAATAATGTATGGTTGTAGATTTGTTTCCACTGCTTGTATCACATCATGTCCGAACTGATGTTGTAGTTGTTCTTTAATTTCTAAAAAAGTCATACGTGTTTTTTAAATTGCAATTATGAATTAATAATTGGCTTATTCTTTTGCAAAATTAGATTTTGTAATTGTAATATTCCCTCAATCAATGCTTCCGGCCGGGGTGGGCATCCAGGAATATAAATGTCAACAGGAATAATACGATCAACACCCTTGACGACGTGATAACCATGTTCCCAATAAGGTCCACCACAATTAGAACACGAACCCATTGAAATAACATATTTTGGGTCGGGCATTTGCTCATATAGTCGCCGTACACGGTCAGCCATTTTAAACGTAACTGTTCCAGACACAATCATTACATCTGATTGACGTGGTGAGGCACGAGGGATAACACCAAATCGATCCAGATCATAACTGGAAGCATAGGCAGCCATCATTTCAATGGCACAGCATGCTAGCCCAAACCCCATTGGCCAAAGTGATGAACTTCTTGCCCATTGGAGTAATGTTTCCAATTGTGTCGTAATAATTTCTATATTCCCCGTTTTCTCTGACATGCTTGTATACTGATCAAATTTAGTATAAAGTAGGAATAATAAAATAATTGATTGTGTTTTTGAAATAAAGCATTAGAGTAGCTTGAGACGAAAAATAATAATTACTTACCTATTCAATAAAGAAAGCTCCTGCCACTTAGAGTTAGAAATCGTAAACTTTCTCATTAAAAATAAAAAAACGAAAATAGCTGTCACGCTTCCAATCATAGAACCAATATATACATCTTCTAAAAAATGCTGTGCTAAATAAATCCGTGAGTAGGCTGCTATTAGTGCTAATAAGAAAAATACAAAGCTCCAAAATCTATTGGTAACAATAAGTGCTAAGAGTGTAAAAATGCAAAAAGCAGAGGTGGTATGTCCAGAAGGAAAGCTATGTGCACTATGTATACTAATACCATCTATGATATGAATAGATTTTTCTTTGAAGAAAGCAATCGGACGTTCGTGATTAATAAAAATGAATCTTTTTAAGACCTGTGTTATAAGACCTGATAGTAGATAGGCAGTAGCGGCGATAATAGCATAAGCATATCGTATAAAAAGAAAAGTAATAGATGCTATAATACAAAAACGACCATCGCCTAAAAATGTAGCGTATTTAAAAAAGTGATCGAAGAAAGAATTATGATGATGGTTTATATATAAGAAAGATTCTTCTTTTGAAAAAAAGAACAAAAAAAATGCTCCAATCAGTAGATATAGAAAAAATAAAGCAAAAAATAGTTTATTTTTTCTAAGCAATTGGAGCATTTGTTTGAAATTAATAAAGCTTGTAGCCAACACTTAAAATAACTTGACTTAAGCGCGGAGCAAATGGATAACTTTGGTTATTTACCGTTACGCCACTGCTTAATTTACTCAAGCTTCCTTCATATTTAAGATCTATAACTAACTTCCATAAATCAACACCCACACCGGCTTGAAAACCAAAAGTAGCCTTTTTATAACTGTCCGCAATCTCATTACCTAAACCAGTGGCTGTTTTGCCTTTTGTGCTTACATTAAAGCTAGCCACAGGTCCCACATTCAAACGTAAAATTTTAACGAAACGATAGCCAATCATGATAGGCATATCTACGCGATTAAAATTATATTTTTGGATTTCATTAACAGTGCTACTAGTACTTGTAACTTGAATTTGGGCTGTTGTTGATGTGAATAACAACTCTGGCTGCACATAAAGTCCAAACAGAGATATACGTGCAAAAGCACCAATATGAAATCCGTACGATCCTTTTCCTTTCTCATATTTAAAGTTGTTAATCGTGCTACTCACATTCATGGTCGCTTGACTAACACCTACGCGAGGTCCAAATGAGAAAAATCCACCTTGTGCATGCACAATAGTCATGGTGATGTATAAAAATAAACTCGATAAAATAAGTTTTTTCATAAATTTATGTTTTAAAGGTTAGATGTTTAACTACTCAAAGTTAGTATTTTTGGGCATTCTACCAAATACTAAATCAAAATAAACACTATTATAATACGCAACAGAATGAAAATTATAGATTGGTATATTTTAAAAAAATTTTTAATTGCTTTTTTCTTTATCGTTATTTTGTTTGTAACGATTATTTGTATTATCAATCTTACTGAAGTTAATGATGATTTTATCAAGCATAATTTAAAGGCATTTGAGATCCTTAAATACTATGTGTATTATGCGCCGTATATGGCCAACTTAATTAGTCCACTCATTGTATTTATTGCTACCGTATTCGTGACAGCTAAGTTGGCCTCGCATACAGAAATTGTAGCTATGCTAAGTAGTGGTGTAAGTTTTAGACGTATCATGAGGCCTTATTTTATAGGTTCCAGTATGTTGGCAATTCTCACATTTATATTAGTGGGATGGGTTATTCCGGAGACATCAAAATTCAGAGTGGCTTTTGATATTAAATATATTAAAAATCCGTTTTATTTTGAAGGACGTAACATACATTTCAAAGTAGCGAATGACACATATGTGTATATGGAAAGTTATAACAATATGAGCAATATTGGCTACCGCTTCACAATTGAAAAAATAAAAGGAACAGAGCTTGTAGAAAAACTAAAGGCGGAATACATCACTTGGCAGCCTGATTTAAATAAATGGAAAGTGCGTTATTATGAGGTACACAAGTTTATAAATGAAAGACAAGAGCTTATCTACAAGGGTGATGAGTTGGATACCTTATTGAATTTATCTCCTGCTGATTTTCAAAGTACTTATCTGTTGCATGAAATGCTGACATTGCAAGAATTAAATAAACATATTTCAGACTCAAGGGCTAGAGGGATAGAAAAGGTAGAGATTTTTTTAATTCAGAAGTATACTATTTTTACTTATCCATTTGCTATTATTATTCTCACCATGATAGGTGTCATTGTGTCTGCACGAAAAAGTCGTGGAGGTGCTGGATTTCAGATTGCACTTGGGTTTTTAATTGCGTTTGTTTACATTATCTTCGTCGTTATGAGTCGAAGTATTGCTCAAGCTGGCTCTATGGATCCGCTGATAGCGGTTTTGCTTCCTAATATTATTTTTTCAGTTATTGGAGTGGTGATGTATTATACGGTACCTCGATAATATGCAAAATGCCAGGAATTTGCCTGGCATTTTCTAATCATTCTATTGTCAAAAAAATAAACTTATTTATATTTTGCAGTTAATTTATCATCTAGATCATCAGCGTAACTACCAATGCGTTGGAGTATATTCATAACTTCGCTTTCGTCGATACCTTCCGCTTCACGTATATTTGCAACATAAGCCCAGTCTCCATTGGTTGCACAGTATACACCATATAATGAGAGATTCATATCTAAAAGTTCTTTGTAAAAGGCTTCTTTATTTGATTTAGGAAGCTGCATAAATGGAGAATAGATGCGAATGTAAGCTGCATTATTGATATCCATCCAATAAATGCCAATGATTACATTGGCTGAGCCTTTTTTTAAATTCCACTCATTGTTTTGTTTATTGTAGCATGTTGATGGATCCACACCTATTTTTTTGATGCAGTTCTCTACGATGGCGTTGTATTTTTGCAAGTCTTTCATAATAAATAATTTAAGATGTTTTTTTAAATATACTCAATTATTCCAGAAAAACAAATCACTTGCTCTTATCTACTAGCACGGTATAGCTGCCGAATATGCCTAGGCCACCTTCTACATTAGAATACATTAAGGTAGGCTCTACAAAGGGAGTATCAGCAGAAATATACCGAGAATTGCTTTTCATGTATTGATAATAGTTTTCATCTAGTTGGATAAATGTATAGTTAAATGAAGTGGTTACATCTTTAGGATCAACTTTCTCATAACTATAGTTAAGTTTAAACGTACTTCCTTTTAATGTTAAAACAGAATTAGGATTTTTGGTATCATCTGTAAAATCAATATCATTAACAAAACTTACATTATGTCCTTGTTGTGCAACCAATGGATTACCCTTTTCATCTACACATGTTTTAGTGCCATAAAAAGAGAAACAATACGGAAACTGATAGTTTACTTCTAAGTCTTTTACTCGAAAGTAATTCGTTTGATCAGGAATATCATTCCAGCTTACATAGACATCATATCCATTAGTACCTATGATATCTGTTGTACGATCTCGTAATTCAAATTGAGGTTCTATTACATAATTTAGTTTAGCTGGAACGGTGCAACTCGCTGTCGCTTTTCTTCCTTTTGGATCAGTTACTTCTAAATAATAGGTTTTTCCATAATCTATTTTAAATGAGCCAGTATTAAGAGCTATATAAACTCCTTTTAAGCCAACATTGACAATACGTTCTTCTATATAAATTAGTTGAACGGATTGATTTCCATCTGATAATACAACATTAGCATCTTTATAATAGCCAAATCGACCGATCGAAGTACTTCCTGTAGCAGGTTCAGACTCTCTTACATATACACGAATGATATCTACATCGGGAGAAATAAAAGAACTGATCACTAACTTTGATTCACTTGGTAATTTTACCCCTACTGCATTTTTTTCACATGAAATAATAAATGGAAAAATAAATAATACTAAAACTAATTTTATATACGATTTCATATTCATTAAAATTTAAAATTATAGCTAAATGAAGGAATAATCGGAAAAATAGAAACTTGTTTTAATTTATTACCATCAATATAATAGAAGTAAGGGTTTTGCCTAGAATACGCATTATATATACTAAATTCCCAGGTACGTTCATGTCGTTTCATTTTTTTGTGAAACTGAATTCCCAAATCTAACCGATGATAAGGTGCCATTCGAAATGAATTTTTTTCATCTCCATAATAGGTATATTTTTTTTCTGTAGAATAAAGGGATTTGCTTGGATATTCTATTACATAGTTGCTTAATGGCATCGTAATGGCATTTCCTGTGCCATATACCCACGTAGCAGAGACTGTAATTTTCGGAGTGATTTCATAAATACCTACTAACGAAATGTCATGACGCCGATCATAGCGTGCATAGTATGGTCTTCCAAAGTTAATTTCGTCAAATTGAACAATAGTCCATGAAAGTGTATAGCCAATCCATCCCGAAAAGCGACCTACTTTTTTCTGAAGTAAAAATTCAGCTCCGTAGGAAACTCCGTTTCCTTGTACAATATTATCTTGCCAGCTTTTTACTTCTGTTGTTGGATTAAAATCTAATACTTGTAAAAAATTAGCTCCTTCTTTATAGGTAATGATACGATTCATTTGTTTATAATACCCTTCTACGGATAACGTGGCACTTATTTGATTTATGTCTTTTACAAAGCCCAAGGCAATTTGTTCCGAATGTTGAGGGGCTATCTTATTAGTTGTGGGTACCCATAAATCAGTAGGAAGACCTATACCCGAATTAGACAACAAATGAATATACTGATTCATGCTAGCATATGAACCTTTAATGGTCCAATCTTTATTAAACTGATAAGACGCTCCAAAACGTGGCTCGAATAAAAAATAAGATTTAGTATCTACCAAAAAATTACTTAATCGTAATCCAGGATTTATTTTTAAATGAGAATTAATTTTATAAAGATCTTCCATATAAATACCTATTTCGATAGCTTCTAATTTTTCATTCGGTGGTATAGTAAAAGGCGTGTCTTGATAATTACCTTCTATTTTTGCAACTGATGCGGAAGGGGTAAATAAATGATGCGTGCTCATTACCCCCATTTTAATTGTATGTTGAGTGCTTGGTAAAAAATCCATATCATATTTCACTGCAATATCTCGAATGCCTGAATTGTATTCTAAGTAATATCCTCTATTTCCATTTCGATCATCGGATGAGATACGAAAATTATAATCACTAAAAATAATTGAAGTGTTGGAAAAAATTTTATTAGTGAATTGATGGTTCCATCGAAATGTAGCTGTTGCATTTCCCCAACCAATGGTAGTAATTGTTCTAGAATCTTGATCTCTCATATCAGCTAAAAATCGATCTCTTCCAAAATAGCTACTTAAGTAAATTTTATTTTTGCCATTAATATCATAATTGACTTTGGTATTCAAATCATAAAAATAATAACCAAATTTTTCGTCTTTAGATAAAAAAGGCTTAATTAATAAATCTGCATACGTTCGTCGTCCCGAAATAAGAAAAGAAGATTTATTTTTTAGTAGTGGTCCTTCTAAAGTTAATCGCGAAGCGATTAACCCAATTCCTCCCTCACCATGTATTTTCTCTTTATTTCCATCTTTCATATTCATATCAATCACGGATGAAAGCCGCCCACCGTACCGCGCGGGGAAGCCGCCTTTGATCAACTCTACACTTTTTAATGCATCGCCATTAAATACAGAAAAAAAACCAAATAAATGCATCGCATTGTATACTACGGCATCATCTAAGATTAATAGATTTTGATCGGGCCCACCACCACGTACATAGATGCCGCTGCTACCTTCACTTCCTTTTTGTACACCGGGCATAAGTTGCAATACTTTGAGCACATCTTTTTCACCCAAAAAAGCAGGAATAGATTTTATCTGTGTGATAGGAATATCTATTTTACTCATCTGAATGGCTTCGCTTTCTTTTTCTATCCGTGTGTCTTCAACAATGACCTCATGTAATTCCATCGGGGCAAGGTCTATATTTTTTTCAATAGGTTCATCTATGGCTAAATTTATGCTTATAGATTGATATCCAACATACGAATAGATAATGGTGATGGAATCTTGTGAAGCAGGAATAGTGAGTGAATAAAAACCATAAGTATTTGTAGATGTTCCAACTTTTAATGCAGGAGAGTAAATATTGACACCTAATAAAAGTTCACCACTTCCTTTTTCTTTTACATAACCACTAATTGTTCGTTTGGTTGATTTTTTTTCTTTTTTTCGAAGAATAATTTGATTGTTTAATTCGATGTATTCTATATTTTTTCCCGCAAAAATTTGATCTAATATAGATTGTATCGTCTGTTCACCTTCCTTAATTTGGATGGCTTCATCTAGAGAAATAATCGTGCTTTTGTAAGAGAATGAAACACCTGTTTTTTCCGTGATCTGTTTTAATAGCTGCCCAACGGTGCTTTTCTGACTATCAATTTTTACAGAATGTTGGAGGGGAGTTTGTGCATATACTAAAATAGTGTTAAAAAGAAAAAGAAATAAAATAGTAATATATTTATGCATTGGTTTATAGTTTGATTGTGTGTAATAGACAATGTAGGCTGCCTACACCCTTAATTCTTTTTTATATTAAAAATAATTATTTTTTATTCTATAAAAACAAATATTAAAATAAATGCTGACAACTAATTATTACAATACATTTATTGAAGTGGCTGATGATTGCCCTGTGCAAGCAGCGGAAATACCTCCGCAAAAAGGAAATGAAAAAACGATCGCTGCTCTTCAATTTGAGATGATTAGCGCCCGCCCCTACACCTATACGTCAGATGAGGTTTTGTTTAGTGTCTTTGTTCAAAAAAATAAAATTGCTAATAAGGCTCTAGTTTCTGAAAAAGAAAAATTTTTTTCGAAAGGACAACCTTGTTTTCGTTCATCGCCATTGGCCAAGCGTTATGGATGGGGCATACATAGCGATGCTGAAGGAAAAATTGCTATCTATGCGATGGAGTCAAATGAGTATAAAAAATTAGTAAAAGATAAAGCGTTAAAGCACATCAAAGCTATGCGTTCAAAGCGTGCTTAATTATTTTTTTAATCTTCCTTATCTAATCACCTTTTGTGTCTAATATCACAGGTGATCCATTTTTTCCACCACCCATAATAATAACTTTTGAATTAGGTGATGTGGCTAATTCTTTATATGCTTTGATTAATTCGTATTGAAGCTGACTGCTGGTTAATCCCTGATTAATGATGCGTTGGTAATCGGCGATACCTTGTGCTTCGACACGTTTACGCTCAGCCTCTTGTTTTTCTTTTTGTAAGACAAATTGCATCTTTTGTGCTTCTTGTTCTGCACTGATTTTATCTTCGATTACTTTTTTTACAGAAGAGGGTAGTGTAATGTTTCGTATTAAAAGTTGTTCAAGAACAATGCCTCGTTCTTTAAAATCGCCCTCAATATCTTTAAAGATACGTAACTGAAATTCATCACGCTTATTGGAATATAATGATACAGCATCGTAATAGACGGTGTTGTCTCGAATTTTAGTTCGTGTGATTGGACGAATAATTTTATCTGTATAATCTAATCCTGTTTCTTTAAAAAGCCTTGGTGCTTCTATGGGTATGATTTTATAAAGAATGGTTAAATCTAATGTTATTTCTAGACCATCTGCTGTAAGTGCACGAATAGCATCGTCTCCTTCTAAATTTCCTTCGTCATGAACTCCACTCATGGTATAGTTTTGTGTGCGGATATCCATTTGATGAATAGTAAGTAAGGGATTAACAAGGTGCAACCCGCTTTCTAGTATTTCAAATTTGGTTTTGCCAAAAATAGTTTTAACGCCAACTCTTCCGGCATCAATTTGTTTTATGGAAGAGAAAAATATCCCCGCTGTTATAATTAAAATAGAAAGTGGACGAGCGATTTTTGTAAATCGCGATGCTGTTTTAGCAGTAACAATGCTAGCAAGTAGCAATAATAACCCGATAACGACTAAAGCCATAGTTTTTTATTTTTTTAATTGTAACGAATATACAATTTCTATAGAAATCAAACAAGTGGTTCTTGCTGACTTAAACAATGAAAGCTTCCAAGACCCCAAATGATGTCAGTTGAGTTGATGCCGATGACCTTCCGATCTTTAAAACAAGATTGAATAAGTTCCAAGGCTTGCTCATCATGGTTATCCTGAAATACTGGAACAATAACAGCTTCATTACAGATATAAAAATTAGCATATGAAGCAGGTAGGCGTTGACCATCATATATAACAGCTGAAGGCATAGGAATCTCTATGATGGTTAACGGTTTCCCATTTAGTAATCTTATTTTTTTTAGAAGTTGTAGATTTTTTTGAAGTGGCTCATAGTTAGCATCTGATCGATTTTTTTCGATTACAGTAATTACAGTGTCCTCTGATACAAATCGTGTGATATCATCAATATGGCCATCTGTATCATCTCCAACAATGCCATCTTCTAACCAGCAGATCTGCTCTACGCCATAATAATTGATAAGATATCTTTCTATTTCTCTTTGAGATAAATGAGGGTTTCGATTTTTATTTAATAAACAAGATGTTGTGGTCAATACTGTTCCATGGCCATTAAAGTCAACTGATCCTCCTTCCATAATAATACCTGGGTTGTAGACAGGTATACCATAATGAGAGGCTATTCGTGTTGGAATGATATCATCTTGATCATGTGGAGGGTATTTTCCGCCCCAGGCATTATAATCCCAGTCTACAATTATTTTTTTATCCTTAGCTTTTGAATTGATTAAAAAAGCAGGGCCATGATCTCGGCACCATGCATCATTGGTTGGATGGATGAAAAATAAAACTTGGCTTATATTCACCCCTTCTTTGGTCAGCCAGCCCATGGCTTGTTGTTTCATCTTTTCATCATTGATATTAATGCAAACTTTTTCTCCTTTTGCGATTTCTTTTATAAACTGAGCGTAAAACGGGTAAATAGTTTCTATTTTGCCAGGCCATGAGGCTTCTTTATGCGGCCAACTCAGCCATGTGGCAGTATGTTTTTCCCATTCTGCAGGAAAATGATATCCTAATTCTTTAGGTGTTGGATTATGCATCTTTTTCATCAAGATAGCGTGCCGTAATTGGTTGGTAGGAGTCTATTCGTCGATCACGTAAAAATGGCCAATGTGTTCGGTAGTAATCACTTTGATTGATATCAATTTCATGTACATGAACAGTTTCTTTTTCATGTGGAGCTTGATATATAATTTTTCCGAAAGGATTAGAAATAAAAGATCCACCCCAAAACTGCATGCCATTTTCTATGCCCACACGGTTAACAGCTATGACATGAACACCATTGGCTACAGCATGTCCACGTTGAATAGTTTGCCAAGCATTATATTGATCGTGATTAGTATCCGCATCTTGATGTAACGCCCATCCAATAGCAGTAGGATAACAAAGTATATCAGCACCCATTAAACTTGTAATTCGTGCTGCTTCCGGATACCATTGATCCCAGCAAATTAAAACTCCAATTTTAGCATAGCGGGTAGAAAAAACGTTGTATCCTAAGTCGCCTGGCGTAAAATAAAATTTTTCATAGTATCCAGGATCATCTGGAATATGCATCTTACGGTATTTTCCTAAATAAGATCCATCGGCATCAATCACTGCTGTTGTATTATGATAAATTCCATGTGTTCTTTTTTCAAATAGTGAAGCAATGATAACAACATTTAGTTCAGCGGCTAGCTTGCTAAATAATTCAGTGGTAGGGCCTGGGATAGATTCGGCTAACTCAAAATTTTTATGATCTTCGATATCACAAAAATAAAGCGATGAGAATAGTTCTTGCAGACATATTATTTGTGCACCTTGTTGAGCGGCTTCTCGAATCTTGAGTATCGTTTTTTCAATATTAGCTTTTGGTTGTTTTGAGCAACTCAATTGTATTAAGCCTAGTTGTACCTTTTTTTCCATAATGGAATTTTTTGTAAAAATAAAAAACCTCACGGAAAAGCGTGTGGCTTCAAGTAAGTAATATTTTCTTATCTAAGAAAAGATGATCGGGTGATACGTAAGATTAGGTGGTGTAATAATAGAGTGTAGAACAATTGGTTTTCTTTAAAATAGCATTTGCTTGTTTTATGACTTGATCACGGGTCACAGCTTGGATGTGGTTTTTTTCTTGATTGATTAATTCAGGATTTCCAATGTGTGCACAGAAAGCCAGATGCATGGCTCGTTCCAGTAGTTCCATATAGGAAAACTCGAGGGAGGTTTCTTCTTTATTTTTAACCTTTATTAACTCTTGTTCTTCAATAGGCTGAGTGGTGATTAGTTTTTCTAAAACAGCTTCAATGGCTTTTTCTGCAACATCCATATCCACACCTTGATTTAATTTGCCTTGAATAACAAATAAGCCAGGATCAACGGACTCCGTAACAAGAGTACTAATACTATTAAATAATTGATTTTCTTTAACTAATGCCTGGTATAATCGTGATGACTTATCTCTTCCAAGCAAACTGCTTAACATGTCTGCTGCATAATAATCTGGATGTGCGCGATTAACCATATGGTAAGCTTTATAAATGGCTTGCAATGGAACAGGTCCTTCTGTTCGAAGTGAACGAGGCGCTGATTGCATAGGTTCTTGAGGCAGGTTTCGGTGGGTTTTTTTCCCGGAAGGTATAGGTTCAAACCATTTTTTGCAAAGTTTTTTCATATCAGCTGTCTTAACATTTCCGGCGATAACTAAAATAGCATTTGAAGGAACATAAAATGTGAAGAAGAAGTCGCGAACATCTTCCAATGTTGCACGCTGAATATGATCCATGTCTTTTCCAATAGTGGCCCAGCGATAAGGATGTGTTTGATAGGCTAGCGGACGAAGTTTGAGCCAAACATCGCCATACGGTTGATTAAGATATCGTTGATTAAATTCTTCAATCACGACTTTTTTTTGTACATCTAATACATCTGGATCAAATGACAAGCTCAGCATACGATCTGATTCAAGCCAAAACGCGGTTTCAATATTAGATGCAGGCAATACAATATAATAATTGGTGATATCAGGGGAGGTAAACGCATTATTCTCTCCACCAACTCGTTGTAAAGGTTCATCATACGATGGAATATGTTTAGACCCGCCAAACATAAGATGTTCGAAAAGATGTGCAAAGCCTGTTTTTGATTCATGCTCATCTTTTGAACCCACATGATACAAGATATTCATCACAGCCATAGGTGTAGAGTGATCTTCATGCACATAAACCTGTAGCCCGTTGTCTAATGTAAATTGTTCGTAGGTAATCATTGGGTATATTAAGTATAATAAAAAAGCCTTCTCTATTAGAAGGCTTTCGCAGAGAGAGAGGGATTCGAACCCCCGAACCCCGTTAAGGGTCTCCGGTTTTCAAGACCGGCGCGTTCAACCGCTCCGCCATCTCTCTAGAACGATGTGCAAATATATTGTTTTTTATACTTTTCAACCAAATTAGAGTATTAACACACTTGATTAAACAATAAAAAAACCCCAGAAACGTTTACTGTTTCTAGGGTTTTCAAAGGAGATGATATCACAAGTTAGTTGCTCCGTTTACGGAAAATACTTACCCAAGCCGTGAGGCGATTTAAATGATTGCCTAGATTAGTAAGGCGACGGCGAAGCTTAGGCCATTCATCCCAATCACTCAGGTATTTATCCAGCATGGCTATGACCACATCCATGATTTTCAGATGATCTTTGGTATGCTTCACCAGCTTGACAACCCAACGTACCACTGCAAAACCTAATAACAATACAAAAAGACCTGAGGTAGCCTCCACTCCTTTTGCCCACAGCCACTTCCACCACAACACCCGAATCTCTTTGGTGGTAGACGTATAGGTTTTGAGCAACTCTTGGCAGTTTTGCTGTTGGTCAAGAGCGGCTTGTTGATCCGTTTTAGAAATAGAGGCTTGCAGCTTCACATATACTTGATGATGAACCTGTGCCTCATCTGTTTTTTTCAATTGATGGTAGCAGGTGATAAGCAACTCTTCTATACCGGATTGTAGTTTGGCATTATCGATTTTTTTGGAAAGGGCTAAGCCTTCTTCTAAATACCCCAATGCTTTGGAAGGATTATGTTGATGAAGTAATATATTGGCTAGTTGCTCCTCATTACGTGCAGTTACATAATTGTCATGTTCTGCTTTACTGATAACCTGCGATTGTATAAAGCACCCATTTGCTTCTTCCCATTTTTCTTCTTTAACAGCGATTAATCCTAAGTTGAAATACACATAGGCTAAATTGATGTCATTTTTATCTTTACGAATAACAAAGCTTTTCTGATAATATACTTTAGCTGAGTCTAACTTATTTTGAAGATGGTATAATGTTCCTATATCATTGTATGCATCAACGATCATATCTTTATTCTCTAGTGTTTCTCCATACTTCAACGCATCCCGAAAATTATACAAGGCCCGCTCATAGTCTTTTTGATTCATAAGAGCCAAGCCTTGGCTTCTCAAAGACTCTGCAAGCCGGGCCTGCGCATGTATATCATACCATACGGAGGCTGCTTTACTATAAAACGTATACGCATTGGTCATGTCTCCGGCAAGGTAAAATACCTTGCCTATGTTGTCGTTTGCATCAGCTACCTGTGCCAACTCATTGCTTTTTTCAGCATAGTACAACTGCCATATGTAGTTTTCTAAAGCTTTGTTATACTTTTTTTGTAATTGTTCAATATGTCCAAGTCGATTATAAGCCAGCGCTATCTCTTGTTTATAATCCAATTCTTTGGCGACATAGAGTTGTCTTTCGGCATATACTTGGGCTTTATCAAAATCACCATTGAGCATATACTCACGACTTTTACTGTCTAAATCGACGAGAGAAAAAATATCTACTTTGACTGCATAACTGCTTCCATCTCCCCTTAAATTGCTATTAAGATTATCAAGCGTTTTATCTTTGCATGAATTTGCAGTAAAAAAGAGAATGATAATAAGAACACAAAAACCTAATTTTCTTAAGATTTGTTTCCTGATGGAGGATTCGGTAACGGTGCTGAATCCACCCCTCCCTTGATTGCTTTTGTAGAGTTGATGCATAAGGTTTTCATGTTTAAAGTTAGCAAAATGTCTTAAATCTCTCATGATAAATATACGATGTATTATATACCTTTTCCAAACATAACTAAAAAAAATAAAGTACAAAAAAATAATTTCACTTGACGATAAATTCATCCATCAAAATAACAAAAAAATGCGTTTTTGGATCATTCATGCCGTTTTTAGTGTAAGTGTAAAAAATAAAAATGGTGCGATTTTTTTACAAGGTACCATTAAAATCACAAAAAACAAAGAAGTACGCTTTATTTTTTTATGTCTTTGCGAGCAAAGCAATCTTACGATTAGATTGCTTCCTCGTCCTTACAGGACTCCTCGCCATGACGTTTCATTGATTTATTGTGAAGTCTTGCAAAAAATTAAAAACGAACTTAGTTATCCGCAAATAACTTTTTCAATAACTTTTGGATAATAAGCGTGTTCCAGTTGTTGAATTTTTTTAGCTAAAGAGAGGGGTGTTTCATTTGCATCAATCGTACATCTTTTTTGAAAAATGATTTCACCTTTATCAAAATCGTCATTAACATAGTGAATCGTGATACCACTTTCTTTTTCTTGGTGTTGTAGTACGGCTTCGTGCACGCGCATGCCATACATGCCTTTTCCACCATGGTGTGGTAATAGCGATGGATGAATATTGATAATGCGTTGAGGGAAAGCTTGAATGATCGGTGAAGGAACTAGCCAAAGAAAACCAGCTAGTATAATCCAATCGGTAGTGTGTTGTTGAAGATGATCCAAAACTTCTGATGATTCAAAAAAAGCATGCCGTGTGATAAGATGAGTAGGGATGTGTAGTTGTTCAGCTTTTTTGATAACCAATGCATTCGGGTTGTTAGAGATAACTTCTATAACCCGAATGGTTGGATGTGTTTTAAAATACCGAATGATAGTTTCAGCATTACTCCCTGAGCCGGAAGCAAAAATGACTATATGCTTGGTCTGACGATTCAAGCTCATTATAAAGCTTATTTGGCATAGCTTACGGCGCGCATTTCACGAATAACTGTTATTTTAATCTGCCCGGGATATTGCATTTCTTTTTCAATTTTTTGAGAAATATCAAATGAAAGTGATCCTGCTTTTTCATCAGTTACGCGTTCTGCGTCTACAACTACGCGCAGCTCTCGCCCTGCTTGGATAGCATAGCATTTGGTGACACCTTCAAAGGAGGTAGCTAGATTTTCTAAATCTTTTAGTCGTTTGAGATAAGAATCTAATACTTCTCGACGTGCACCTGGTCTAGATCCTGAGATGGCATCACACACTTGTATGATGGGTGAAATAAGCGATGTCATTTCAATCTCATCATGATGTGCACCTATGGCATTACACACTTCGGCATTTTCTTTATACTTGGAGGCTAGCTCCATTCCAAGTAAGGCATGAGGAAGTTCCGGTTCTTCAGGCCATACTTTGCCAATATCATGTAAAAGCCCTGCTCGTTTAGCTAGTTTTGAATTTAATCCTAATTCAGACGCCATAGTAGCACAAAGCTTAGCCACTTCACGTGAATGTTGAAGTAGATTTTGGCCATAAGATGACCGGAAGCGCATACGTCCTACTAATCTAATCAACTCAGGATGCAGGCCATGAATACCTAAATCGAGTGCGGTTTTTTCACCTATTTCTATAATTTCTTCTTCAATATGTTTTTGTGTTTTTGCAACAATCTCCTCTATTCGTGCCGGATGTATACGCCCATCTTGTACCAGACGATGCAAGGATAAGCGCGCAATCTCTCTTCGTACAGGATCAAATCCGGAAATCACGATGGCGTCTGGCGTATCATCAACAATAATTTCAACACCTGTTGCCGCTTCAAGTGCTCGTATATTCCGTCCTTCGCGTCCAATAATTTTTCCTTTTACATCATCGCCTTCAATATTAAATATTGAAACACAGTTTTCAATCGCATGTTCTGTGGCTGTTCGTTGAATCGTTTCAATAACGACTTTTTTAGCCTGTTTTGTAGCGGTAAGTTTAGCCTCTTCAAGTACCTCTTTCACATAGGTAGAGGCTTTCGTGTTTGCTTCTTGTTTTAGGACTTCTACTAATTGTTCTTTAGCTTCATCAGCAGTGAGGTTGGCTATTTTTTCAAGTTGAACAACTTGCGATTGACGTATTTTGTCAACCTCTTCTTTTCGTTTATTGAGAATCTCTAATTGATTGTTTAAATTATCTCGAATCGCATCCAATTCTGCTTCTCTTTTCTTTGTGTTTTCGAGTGATTTGGCAAATGCTTGCTCACGTTGTTTAAGTTTATTTTCATTGGATATGATGAGGTTTTTTTTCTTATTGACCTCTTCCTCAAATTCTGTTTTTAATTTAAGGTAGTGTTCCTTGGCTTCAAGCATTTTATTTTTCTTTGTATTTTCAGCTGAGAGTTCAGCTTCTTTTAAAATGAGCTTTGCTTTTTCTTCCAGTTCTTTACCTTGTTTTTGTAAACTGTTTTTTACAAGTGCTCTTCCTATGAAAATGCCAACTACCAAAGCGGCTATGCTGGCTATTAACAAATAAATTAATTGTTCCATGATATAATTTCTTTTTTATGTATCTATTTAGCAGCCTAGATAATGCGCTGTGAAATGAAAAAAGATACGTGTGACTATTATTTAAGAAGCTGAAGAATTGCTTAATATAAGGTGATTGGCTAGAAGTTGATCAAGGTGTTTTACCTTTTTATTAACTTCTTCAGTCCAATGCGTTTGGGTTAATTTAAAATTGATTTGCTCAACAATGCTATCAAATGCAACCATAGCTAGCAGGTCTTGTTTATCATCTATCCCCAATTGATCTTTGTAAGATTTTATTCGCTCGTTTATCAGTTTACCTGCTTTTCTTAAAATCTCCTCCTGATTCGCATCCACTTTCATCGGGTATTCCCGATCTCCTATTTTTATTTTAATGGAAAGCTCATTCATTTCTTACAAATTCATGCCTCGTTTAAATAAGCAATGCAACGTTCAACTTCTTTAATCATCTCCTCTAACACTTTCTTCCACTCAGAAACATCTCCCTGAGCTGCTAAACGTTCTGCAATGTTACTCATTTTTATCTTATTTTGGAAGATGTTTAATTGATTATTTTTAGTCTCTAATTGTGTTTTTAATTTCTTATTTTCTTCATTTTTTTCCTTTAATCTCTCATAAATGGATTGATTGACTGAAATCAGATTTTTTATTTTTTCTTCGAGTTCATCCAATTTTTTGATCATGGAATCAGTCATTATTTTCGAATAATAATATACAGTTCTTTTTCAAAAGCCCCAATGAGGTTATTCATGAGTTGGTCGATTTCATTATCGGTGAGTGTTTTTTCGAAATCTTGCAAAATAAAGCTAACAGCGTAGGATTTCTTCCCTTTTTCCAGATGGTCGCCTTGATAAGTGTTAAAAACATTGATTGTTTTTAATTTTTTTCTCTCTGTTTGGAAGGCGACTCGGTGCACTTCTTCAAATGGGATATGTTCATCCATAACCAATGAAAGATCTCTTCGAACTTCTGGATATTTGCTGATCTCATTAATTTTCTTGAGAGGTGTGTGAGCCTCAACTAATAGCTCCCAATTTAATTCCGCAAAGAAGACGGGTTGTTTAATATCTGCTTCTTTTAGAATGTGTTTGGATAGATGGCCTGCAGTGCCTATATTTTTTTTGTTTTTCCAGATTTCGACTCCATAAGTAAAAATAGAGTTGGTGATAGGCTTCCAATTATCGGGTTTTAAACCTATTTTTTCAAAAACAACAGATAGTGTGCTCTTTATATCAAAAAATGTTACCTCTCGATTTTCCTCAAGCCATGTTTCTTCTGTTTTTTGTCCTGTTGAAAATAAAGCAAGCTTTTCTGTTTCTAGATAATTTTGGTTTTGTTTTGCATACACTTTGCCAAATTCAAAAAGAGATAATTTTTTTTGTTTGCGGTGAATGTTGTATTGAATAACTTCTAATCCTGAAAAAAGCATAGTGGTTCGAAGTATAGCCAGCTCTGCACTTAGTGGATTCGAGATGACTACTGGATTAAGTGATTTATCTTCGCTTATCCATGAATCATTTTGGCGTGTTTTAGTCAATGAATTAGTTACAATTTGATAAAAACCCCTTGAAGTCAGCAAGTTAGCTATATTGTTTTTTAACTTGTTTTTATCGGTGATAGGGAACTCAGCTAGAAAAGCCGCAGAGAGTTTATCATAAAAAGGAATTTGATTAACCCCATAAATTCGTAAAATTTCTTCTGTTATATCTGCGCGTGTGGATATGTCTACACGATAAGGTGGGACAGATGCAATGAATTCATTTTCATTGTGAGATAGTATTTTAATATCCAGGTGTTGTAGAATTTCATGGATTTGTTTTTTTTCTATGGGATGGCCGATTAAATTCCAAATGTAATTATAGGTTATAGGAATTTCTGTGTCTTGAATCGGATTTGGATAGATGTCGATCATCTCAGAAGCTATGTCGCCTCCTGCAAGTTCTTTAATTAATAGAATTGCTTTTTTTAGAGCATCCGATGTAATACGAGGGTCTGTTCCGCGTTCGTATCGAAAAGACGCATCTGTTTTTAATCCATGTGCTTGGGCTGTTTTTCGAATAGATGCCGGTGAGAAGTAAGCACTTTCTATAAATATGTTTTTAGTTTGATTGCTCACACCTGACGATAGGCCTCCTAAAATACCAGCCATACAAAGTGGTTTTTCTTCATCACAAATCATACAGTCGAATGCATTCAACTTTCGTTCAACGCCATCGAGTGTTGTAAAAAGTGTATTAGCAGGAAGTGCTTTAACTGTAATTTTTCCACCTGCTATTTTATCAGCATCAAATGCATGAAGAGGTTGGCCGATATCATGTAATATATAATTGGTGATGTCTACGATGTTGTTAATTGATTTTACCCCAATTGATTCTAAACGTTGTTTTAACCATGTTGGAGAAGCCTTTACAGTTATATTGGTTAATAAAACTCCTGTATAGCGTTTGCAGGCTTCTTTATTTTCGATAGCAATGTGTATACTTAAATTGCTTTTTATGGGCTTTATAATATCTAGTGAAGAGTAGTCGAATGGCTTAAGTTCTTTTTGAAAGTAAGCTTTTAGGTCACGGGCAGTTCCTCGATGAGAGGCAGCATCAGCTCGATTAGGTGTTAATCCAATTTCAAGTATATAGTCTTCTTTCCAGTTGAAATAGTCAGCTGCAGATGTACCATTAGGAAGAGAAGTAGAAAGCACCATAATGCCTTCATGTGATGTGCCTATGCCAAGTTCATCTTCAGCACATATCATTCCTTCAGAAACTTCTCCACGAATTTTTGTTTTTGCAATAGAAATAGGTTCTTTTGAAATAGGATATAATGTAGTTCCAACAGTAGCCACAAGTACTTTTTGGCCTTTTGCAATATTGGATGCACCACATACAATAGGAAGTAAAGTGGCATTTCCTATGTCAACGGTGGTTAGTTTGAGTCGATCTGCATTAGGATGTGGTTCGCAGGTTTTGACCTCGCCTATAACTACTCCTTTTAGTCCTCCTTTTACTATTTCTTGTTTTTCTATATTCTCTACTTCTAATCCTGTTTGGGTTAATATAGAAGCGATTTCTGAAACAGATTCACTACACTCGATGTGATCTTTTAGCCAGCTTAATAGTAATTTCATGCTTGAAGATGCGTATAATTGCTCTTTGAAAAAAATAAATTTAATTTGTAAATATACACATGAACACCGGTGAAAACCTATTTTTTTGGAAAAATTGGCCTAGAACTATTTGTTTTTTGTACATTTTTTTACTTGCCTTGATCGTTGGCGTAATGGTATACGCCGCCATGGGGTATTTCAATGGATTTCAGAATATAGCAGGGTGGGAAACCATCACTTCTATTGAAACTTCTCCTATTGTTATTGATGTCTTTTCTGTTTCTATTTTTAATGTCGAGGTTAAAGCTGAAAATTTTTTAACGGAAAAAATTTTTTCCGTTAAAGATATACACATCAGCGCGCTCTATCCGACGCTATTTATTGTTATTGTTTTTTTGGCAGCCTCTGTACTTACAACAGTTGTCACGTTTTTAAAACGTATTTATTTTTTGGTTGGAATGACGTTGGTTGTTCTTTTTTTAGCGTTGTTAAAGCTGGATATTTTAGGTGTTTTTGGTTGGTATAATAATTATTTTTTTCTGGTATATACAGGTGTTGTTTTGTTGACAGCATTTTATTTTCAAAATATTAATCAGCGCATTTCTTTTTTTATCCGATGGATTTCTTTTTTTGGAATTTTTCTTACATTGCTTGCTGTTGTTTTATTTTTTTCTCATGAACAAAATCCATTTTCATATATAGCTAATTATGGATTAATTATTCCATTTATTGTTACGGCTATTTTTATTTTTCTTGTTGCACACGAAGTGGTTTATTCATTTGCATCAATTACTAATGCCAGCGGAAGTCGGTATGCATCGGTTCATTTTTTGGTGGTATCTTTAGTTTATCTTGGAAATTTATTTTTAGTGTATCTTAAAAATACGAATCAGGTAAACTGGAATTTTTACTCCATTGACCCATTTTTGCTTTTGGGTATATCTATTATAATCGGATTTGTTGGGTTTAAACAAAAAACACAATCGGGTGGTATGGGTTTTTATCCAACCGGCGCTTTTTTTTATATAAGCTTAGCACTTGTAGCGATAAGCACAATAGCCTATTTATGGCATACGGCAAATGATCCAATGATTGAGGCGCTGGAGGATGTTATTGTATATAGTCACATTGGGATGGGTATCATGTGTGCGCTATATACATTTTCTAATTTTGCTAAATCATTTTCAATACATCGAACAGTCGCGTTGTATTTTTATAAACCTTCTCGCTTTTCTTTTCAAGTGGCACGTGTAGGAGGAGTTGTGGTGGTGCTTGCTTTCTTTTTTAAATCAAGTTATTTTTCATTTTATCAATCTATTGCGGGCTACTACAATAATATAGGCGACACATATTTGACAGAGAATAATCTCCCTTTAGCTCAATCGTATTATAGGCTAGGAGCACAGTACGAGTTTCAAAATCATAAATCCAATTACAGCTTAGCTGATCTATTTTGCCGCTCCCAAAAAGAAGATATTGCTATTTTTTATTTAAAAAGAGCATTGATTAAGCAACCCACTATTCAAGCTTATATTAAATTGGCTGGTTTGTTTTCAAAAAATAATCTTTTTTTTGAATCTCTTTTTACACTTAAAGAAGGGATAAAAAAATTTCCACAAAGCCCAGAGTTGTATACCAATTTAGCATCACTGTATAATAAAACCAATATTCTTGATTCGGCGTACATTTATTTGCAACAGGCTAGGCATTGTAGTTCTACTAAAGACATGATGGATTCAAATTTGCTTTTCTTTTGGTCTAAGCATGCTGCTAAACTTAGTCCAAATATAGACTCTATACTTCAGGCTAGTTCTTTAAAAAATTATTTACCCTATGCATCAAATCGGGTGGCTTTTTATAATATGCTTCGACGTAGCACTTCAGTCCATGAAGATACGTTGCTTATTCAAAATAAACCTATCAGCTCTTCATTGATTGGATATATACATAATGCATCGTTAAACAATCTTTACCATGCTGAAAAAAAAGGAATTTGGATTCCTGTTCTTTATCGACTGGAAAAACAATCTTCTGATAATCAAGACTATCTTCAAGAGTTAAAATTGCTAGAAGCTCTTCAGTATTACCATATAGAGAACAAACGAAAAGCATTGTCCCTTTTGCAGCAAGTGAGTGCTGTTGAAAAGTATGCGCTTTATGATGAATTAATGGGATTGTGGCTTTTAGAGCAGCAGGCTTCTCAAGCTGCTGTTGCTTATTTTCAAAAAGCTATTGAAGGGGGGAGGCGTAGTAGTTCGTTAATATATCAAGCTATCGCATTGACTGAAGCTGGTCGTTCCGCTGATGCTATTGAATGTTGGAAAATTATTTCCAATGAGGTATTGTCTATGAAAAATTTATCTACCAGTATGGTGCATATACTTAATTCTCGAGAAGATACATCTCTAATAGGAAAATTAGCTTGTGTGCGATATAGTAATAAGTCGGTTGATGAAAAAGAAAAACTAATAGCTTCAATCACTTCTACTGAAACTCAAGCTATGGCTTGGAATATGTTTTTTAAAGAGTATGTTATACATCATGATGATAGAATAACAGAAAAGCTAATTCGTCATCTTTCACTTTCCCTTAATCCTTCTACAGGTAAACATGAGCCATCTACATCTTCTCAGCAACAACTTCTCTACATATATGGTCAATGGCTATTTAATAAGCAGGATTGGAAGGAGTTAGAAAATTTTATTCAAAACACATTATGGAATTCAAATCAAGTTATTGAACATTGGCAAGCGATGTGCTATATCAATCGCCATGAATTACAAAATGTTGACTCCTTATTTACTAAAGCATTAGAAAAAGCACCTTTAAATTCAGATGTGATCGAGTCTGCACGCCTTTTTTATAATGGCCAGCATCAGGCCGAACGCGCGTATCAGTTTATATGGGATGCTATTCGTCTTAATCCTTATGATGTTAAACTTTATGAATCTTATATTTTGCAATGTTTTGTGATAGGTATTGAAAAATATGCAGATGAGGGTATGGTTCATTTGTCAACCATCGCTTCAGCAACGGAGTTTAAACGATTTACCATGATTTATCAAAAGGAAAAAGAAAAATGGAATAATGTGGATTGGTAAAAATCAATAATCTAGTTCGAGACCTAATCGATCTTTCAATTCTCGAAAAGAAGGATTTTTGTCGAGTAGGTAATTTAGTTTTTCCTCTGCCGTATAGAGTTTGCGTTTATGATCAATAAGATTAACTACCCCAACTAAATCGATCAGATCGTTTTTTAAATGAAATCTAACATAGTCTAATAGATCTTGTTTGATAGAAGCTAATTGATCAATTTGAATGGGATTGGCAAGATGTATAGTGATTGTGTTTTCATTTAATTCAATTGGTTGATTGAGTACTAAATGAATAACTTTATTATCCTTTGCTTCTAATTCTGAAAGATATCTCACCCAAACCTCTTGTAATGCATCAAATGTAAATGGGGTTTTAAGTATTGTGTTTTTCTTCTTTTCTAGTGACGAGGTTGTTTCTGTTGAAATAATTTTTTCTTTTAACTCCTGTAGCGATGGAAGTTTGGATGTTTTTTTAATTATAGGAGTGGGCTGTTGTTGAAGCTCCTGTTGAGGAGACTCATTTGTGTTTTTTACCTCTTCTATTAATGCTTGTGTTTGTTGTTCAGCTGTTATACTACTTTTTTTTTTGACTCTGCAACGGAGTCTGTAACGAATATATCTTCTGTTTGAAAAGCTCGTTCGATGTAGGCTAGCTTGATTAGTGTAAGTTCAACTAATAAGCGCTGATTTTTACTCGTTTTATAGTTTAGGTCACATTGATTAAGAATAGCTAATGCGGAAATAATAAAACTAGGAGAAACAGTCGTGGCTTGGTTTAAATATTTTTTTTTGGTTTCATCACCCACATTGAGAAGTGTAATGGTGGCGCTGTCTTTGCATACAAGCAGATTTCGTAAATGATCAGCTAATCCTGTTATAAAATGATGGCCATCAAATCCTTTGTTTAGGATCTCATCGTAAAGGAGTAGCGCATCTGCCATGCGTTCCTTCATAAGATATTCTGTTATCTTAAAATAGTAATCATAATCCAGGATGTGTAAATTTTCAATCGTTAAAGCATAGGTTAATTTTTTACCAAATGAAAATGTAACCATCATGTCAAAAAGTGAAAGTGCATCGCGTAAAGCACCATCCGCTTTTTGAGCAATTAAATGCAATGCCTCGCGTTCATAGTCAACACCTTCTTGTTTGGCGATGTATTCCAAGTGCTTAGCAATATCTTGGACATGGATGCGGTTGAAATCAAAAATTTGACAACGGGAAAGAATAGTTGGAATGATTTTATGCTTTTCTGTAGTTGCCAAAATAAAAATCGCGTATCGTGGAGGTTCTTCTAATGTTTTTAAAAAGG
>CAYQLY010000010.1:0-94640 GCA_964418605.1 uncultured Cytophagales bacterium | reverse complement strand
GGGTTATTAATCTTATATATGTTGATGGGCCTGTAGCAGGGGAGGTGATATTTGATCACCCTGATTTTGCCGGCATTCATTTTACGGGAAGTACAGGTGTATTTCAATCCATATGGAAGAAGATTGGAGAAAATATAAACCGCTATAAATCCTATCCGCGCATTGTGGGTGAAACAGGAGGAAAAGATTTTATTCTTGCTCATCCGTCTGCATCTATATCTGGATTAATAACAGCTATTATTCGGGGTGCTTTTGAATACCAAGGTCAAAAGTGTTCAGCAGCTTCACGGGTTTATATTCCTACCTCTTTATGGTCGCAATTGAAGGATGAGTTGGTGAAACAGGTTAAATCCATTAAAATGGGCGGAGTAGAAGATTTTTCCAACTTTGTTAATGCGGTTATTGACGAACGTTCTTTTGATAAACTCGCAAAATTTATCGAAGAAGCTCGTCAAAGTATGGATGCAGAAATTATTGTAGGAGGAGGATATGATAAATCGAAAGGTTATTTTATAGAGCCTACTATTATTCTTGCAAAGGATCCATTCTATACTACCATGTGCGAGGAGTTATTTGGTCCTGTTTTAACTATATATGTATATCCCGATAATGCATTTGAAGAAACCTTAGAGTTGGTTAATAAAACATCTGTTTATGCACTGACAGGTGCTATTTTTGCTCAAGACCGCTATGCGATTGAATTAGCGACACGCAAGCTTACACATGCAGCCGGTAATTTTTACATTAATGATAAACCAACTGGTGCGGTTGTAGGTCAACAACCTTTTGGTGGAGCAAGAGGTTCCGGCACTAATGATAAAGCTGGATCTATGTTGAATCTATTACGTTGGGTTTCAGCACGTACAATTAAAGAGACATTTGTATCGCCTTCACATTATTCTTATCCGTTTATGAAGGAGTCTTGATATATATTAAAAATATACAATTATTTAATCTATATTTTAATATAAATTCAAAATAAATCTAGGTATTATACTTGATTTTTTGAATAAATATTCCGACCTTTAAAAAGAGCAAATCACTTATTAACTAACATTATGAAAACACTTCTACAAAATGTAGGAAAGCGCTTGATTGTTTCTGCTTTCCTTATCAGTTCATTTAATTCTTTTTCTAATCCGTGGAATGGCAAAATAGTGCTACAGGGCTATTGGTGGGATTATTGGAATACAAACTACCCGTACAGTTGGTCTAACTATTTAAGCGATCTTGCGCCGAGGTTGCGTGAGTTAGGGATTGATATGGTTTGGGTTCCTCCTTTTTCTAAGAATGCAAACTTAGATAAGGTTGGATATACGCCATTTGATTTATATGATTTAGGAGATAAGTATCAGAAAGGATTTACGGGAACACGTGTCGGTAATAAAGATGAGATCTTGCGTATGATTGCCATTATGCATGCTAATGGATTAGGTGTTGTTGAGGATGTTGTTATTAATCATGCAGGTGATGCTGGTGCTAAAGATGGAGAAGGTGGGCAGGATAAGGAATCTACTTATTCTATGAAATCAGAGAATGGATATAAAAATTTCAGATATGCTTGTTATGCTACGCCTGCTATCAACGAAACAGAAGCTAATTATTTGCAACGTAAAGGAAGGTGGCCTAAAAATTATCAAAATTTTCATCCTAATGCAGTAGCAAATACGACTACAGGGAATTGGGCTGTGAATTGGTTTGGTCCTGATTTTGTGTATGAACACGCTGACTCGTATGGGTTGAGTACAACATCTGGTATCTATAATCCAGCTCAATATTCTGGTTATAATACGGCGCAAGCTCGTGATTGGTTGATTTGGATGAAAAAGCAAACAGGTATTGATGGAATACGATGGGATGCGGTTAAAAATTTTCCTCATTATACTGTTCAGGATTTAAGTTGGAATGTAAAATATAATGCCGGCTGGGCTGGAGGTGGTCCAGAAATGTTTAATGTTGGAGAGTATATAGGTAATAAGTCGGAGTTAGATAAATGGGTAAATGATGTTCAATATTCTAATGGTGGAAGTGAGGAGCTCGCAGGTACATTTGATACAGGTCTCCGTGAGCAATTGAGAACCATGGCATATTCGTTAGGTAGTTATAATTTAGGAGATATTGTAAACTATCAACAGGATCGACGCTATCGCACAGTTCCTTTTGTTAATAGCCATGATACATTTCGTCCAAAATTAGATTCTATTGGAAAATATATAGGATGGAAAACAGGTGATGAGTTATGTTTAGGTCATATTGATCCATTTGAATCGCGCCTTTCAGTTGCTTATGCTGTTGCGTTAGCTGTAGATGGAAGTCCTCAAATATTCTTTGAAGACTTATTTGATGTAAGCAATGGAAAACGATTTTCACATCTTCCTACATCCGCAGCTGATTTACCTGTGCGTGCTGAAATTGCTAATTTAATTTGGTGTCATCAGAAATTAGATTTTAAAGCTGGTGCGTATAAAGTGCGCTGGCAAGCCGCGGATTTATTAATTATAGAACGAAGTAAAAAAGCAGTTATCGGTATTAATGATAATTGGAATACATGGCAAATAGCAACTATTCAAACGGATTGGGTTCCTGGAACTGTTTTGCATGATTATTCCGGTGCTAATGCAGTGGATATTACCGTAGATGCAAGTGGAAAGATTACAGTTTGGGTTCCACCATGTGATGGAACAGGTAAGGTTAGAGGCTATTGTGTTTGGGGACCTACAGGAATTACAGGTGGATTTTCACCTTCTCAGAATGCCACTACACAAGAGTGGGAGATGGCAGATGATTTAGGAGATTCTCATCCACTATCGTTACAGCAAGGTGGAGCGCTGCCTAAAAATTCAACAGCACTTCGTACTGTAGGAAAAATTTATGTGGAAGCTGGAAAGTTAATTACAATTAATTTGTATCCGTCAGATAATACAGTTGAATTAGCTGTAGTTCTATATGATTCAACAGGTGCCACCAGTGTAGCCTCAAAAATTGGGAAAGGAGGATTGACGTTAACACATACACCTTCTTATACAGGCTATTATGTCATAAAAACTAAAAATAATAGCGTCTCTAATCCGTCACAGAAAGTATGGGTTAAAGCTAATTATACAGCGCCTCGATTTACTGATGGTAAATCTCGGTTTTATAAATCAAAAACACCTATAAAACCATTACGTAAAGATGATGGTATAATGAAAATACATTCATCTGAATTTACGCAACAAAAGACAACATTATATCCTAATCCTACTCGTGGTCAGGTACATTTGGCAGTTCAAGTTGTTAAGGAAGGATGGGTAAAGGTGACTATTTCCAATGCAGGAGGTGAGGAAAGAATGCATATAAGCCAGTATATGGGAGTAGGTAGTTATGATCAAGTTATTGATATATCATCGCTTGAATCTGGATTGTATATGTATAAAATAATGCTTCCAGATGAAAAAATGATAGTAGATCGATTGGTGATTAATTAATAGTAATGAGTGTCAAAAAAAGAGCCAGCGTTCAGTTGGCTCTTTTTTTATAAAGCTATTTTGAATTAAAAAACCTCTTCCAAGTTAACAAATATTCCGTTAGATCCATCGTAAAGTCCAAATTCATAGTCAATGGATAGTGAGTAAAATCATCTATTTTTTTAGTGTTAGTTTATTGTTATTATAAATAACTTCTTCATTTCCTATCATCCATCGAATGCACTCGAGTAGATCCTGTTCATGATGGGGCTTTATCTTTTCTATAATTTTGTCAAGGGCTAAGGGACCGTGTTCAAGTTCCTTTTTAATTTTTTCTTGATAGAGAGTGTAATTGGCAACTAAATTTATTTTTTTATTTTTGGTTATACATATATCACATACCTTACAAGGTATATTATTTTTTTCGTCAAAATAATGGAGTATTAAAAGTGTGCGACATTGGGTTGTATGTTGTACATAGTTAATTATTGCCTTCATTCTTTGGGATGAGGCTTTTTGTCGTTCACTTATCTTTTTCTCATCAATAGGTAGTCTTTTAACATCGTATCGAGGTGTTGTAAAAATAAGTTGTGGATTATCTTTTTGTTGTTGGTAGATGACTAGCCCTTGTTGGTGTAGGTGTAGTAACTGTTTACTTATATCCTTTGTTGAAATCTTAAGTTGTTGCGCTATTTTTTTTTCAGTTATAGGTGTGAAGTTGATAAATAGTTCACCTCCGTACATACGCAGAATGGTTTTAATTAAATGGTCTTGCTCTTTATGAGCTACTTGGTAGGTGTAAACTTCTTTTTGTGTAGTAGGTATAAATAATTGAGAGGGTTGGTAAAAACTTTCGTTGAGTTGAATTAATCCCTCTTCTTCTAATTTTTTTAGAGCGTAAAACGTTTCTATGGAGGGGAGATTAAAATTTTTTCGAAATTCATCAAGATCAAAGTCACAACTAGTTAACGAATAACTTCCTGCGGCAATTTGAAAATAATTAGCTAGGCACTGGTATATTCTTTTCATAAAATCAACCGAAGGATACTCTTGAGTGATTCGTTTTTCTAAATCATTTATATCTTTGGTATTAAATAAAATAACAGCATACGCTTTTTTTTCATCTCGTCCAGCTCGTCCAGCTTCTTGGTAATAGGACTCTAGATTATCAGGTAGATCAAGATGGATGACGGAACGTACATTAGGCTTGTCAATGCCCATGCCAAAAGCATTAGTCGCAACGATTACACGTACTTGATCGTGAATCCATGCATCTTGTTTTTCTGATCGTTCTTCGTGAGAAAGGCCGGCGTGGTAATAAGTTGCAGAAATTTTATTCTTGACTAAAAAATCAGCGATTTGTTTTGTTTTTTTTCGATTTCGAACATAAATAATAGAGGTTCCTTTTATTTTTTCTAAAATCTGAAGTAATCGTCGTTCTTTGTTTTCTTCATGTAAGCAAGAATAAGAGAGGTTTGATCGTGCAAATGTTTTTTTAAAAACAGCTGGATTTTTAAATTGTAATTTTTCTTGAATATCCTTTTGTACGAGTTCTGTAGCGGAGGCTGTTAGCGCAATGAGTTTTGCATGAGGAAGGTGCGATCGAAATGAGGCAATCTGCAGGTAAGGTGGACGAAAATCATATCCCCATTGAGAGATGCAATGCGCTTCATCGATGGCCAGTAGTGTGATGTTCATTTTTTTTGCGCGTTCGATGAAAAGTTCTGTTTGAAGTCGTTCGGGGGAAACATATAAAAATTTAATTTGTCCGTAAATGCAGTTGTCTAAAGCGATGTCTATTTCCTTGGGATGCATGCCGCTGTAAATGGCTAAAGCCGCAATACCTCGTTTTCGTAATTGCTCTACCTGATCTTTCATTAAAGCGATAAGAGGAGAAATAACAACGCATAAACCATCCAATGCGAGAGCTGGCACTTGAAAACAAATTGACTTTCCTCCTCCGGTTGGTAGTAAGGCAAGTGTATCATGGCCATTCAGTACAGATTGTATAATATCTTCTTGAAGTGGTCGAAATGAGGTGTATTCCCAGTAATTTTTTAGAATAGTTTGGATGGTCGTCATCTATGCTAAAATAAAAAAGAGATTTTATTTTTTAAATATATTAAAATCTCTTTTATGGAATTTAGTACTATATAAATTGTTTCAATAAATAATTGAAATCATCCCTTGGTATGATTTGTTGTTGGAGTAGTCAATGCGATAAAAATAAACTCCCGGTGGAAAATTTCCACCATCCCACACAAATTGTCTTTCTTCTGATTCAAAAATAGTATTGCCCCATCTATTCACAATGGTTATAGAAGAAAAAGTATACGTACAGTTGTCTATTGGAAGTGTTGGTAGTGTGAATACATCGCCTATTCCATCATTGTTTGGTGTAAAAACATTAGGTGGCAAAAATGATGTTTCGTGAGATGGGATATCATCTAGATGGATTTGTATTATTGTAGAGTCAATATGAGGGTCCAAACAATTTTTATCCGTTAGAGTAAATTTTAGGTTGAACTCATTTTTTTCTAACTGACTTAGTGCTTCACAGGTAGGTGTCCATGAGAATATAGAGTTTGCAATCCCTTTGCCTGATACAGGATTAAAATTTACTCCATAGTCTTGAAAATTAAAATCTTTTCCTTCGCCTGTGAGTGTGATGAGGTCATTATCTGGATCTGTTCCGTGTACAGTAAATGATATAGTTTTTCCAACATTAGCATTTATAATTTTAGTTGGTAGAGATGTTGAGAGGATAGGCCATTTGTTAGGTAGTGGGTCTACATGAATGATGACTTTTAATGAATCAGACGCATTGCGTTCACAACGATCTTCATCTGTTACGGTAAAAATAAATTTAAAATCACGTTGAGCACGAAGATCTAACGACTCACAACTTGGTATCCATTTGAATGATGACTTGATAGATCCTTTCCCACGTGTAGTATTAAATAATGCGTTGACATCTTGTAGTGAAAAATTCTTACCTTGTGCTTTGAGATTTAGAAATTGCTCATAATCCATATCAGTACCCGTAACCTCAAAAGTAATTTCTTTGCCTATCGTTGTATTGATTAAGAATTCGTTATTAACTATTTTGGCATTAAGGTCAGTTGAGATTTTTGGCACTTGGTTAGGTGGCGGATCTGTTACTTTGACAGAAAGCGTAATGGTGTCTTGTAAAGGCACAGCGCATCCATCGTCTCCGGCTATAAGTTGTATGATATAGGGTTGCCCATTTTTCAGTGGACATTCAGGAAAGCAGAAATTGAACTCGAGAGGATCTGTTCCTTGCCATGTTGAGGTTGGAAATTGATTGGTATTTACAAAATTCACAGCCCTTAGTTTGGCTGTTAGTTTTGAATTGGGATTTGGATCTGATATGCTGAATGTAAAACATCTATTCTCACCTGGCATAAATTGGAAGTCTCCTTTTTTTCCAGTCATCATTTTTCCGGCAGGAGGTGTAACTGTAATCTTTGGAGGTTGGTTGGGTTGAGGACAATCAATAACTAGTATCTGAAAATCACGACGTACTTCGCCTATTTTTATACCCTCTCGGTATTCTTCGCATTTTACAGCAAATACAAATAAACCTGTTTTGGAAGGGGTTACTTTAAGTATACCATCAGTAGGATCAATGGATAGGCTTGGGTTGCCGGGTATGGTCTTAGTGACGTTAATACCATTTTCCCATACAACAGTAGGATAGGGCCCACTTATTGGTAGAGGAGCAGGATCGTCTTTTGAGCTAAATCCGCGAAGAGGTTCTGTTATAGAGTAAACGATAATATCTCCATCTGGGTCTTTACCTGCAAAGTCATAGTAAAATGGTCTGTTCACACAAGCATAATCACTCACAGGTGGAAAAAGCTGAGGGGAGGAATTAATTAATTCTTTTCCATTTTTGATGACAGGTGGAAACTCCAAGTAAAAAAGTTGACCAGTAAATTGAGGCTCTTTAATGTTGTTGATGATGTTATTTCGGCAGCAGCGATCCCATACCACATAGTAT
Organism: uncultured Cytophagales bacterium; assembly: GCA_964418605.1. GTDB lineage: Bacteria > Bacteroidota > Bacteroidia > Cytophagales > Cyclobacteriaceae > CAYQLY01. The sequence continues at coordinate 87,170 of CAYQLY010000010.1, read as the reverse complement.
CCTTCAATTTCATTGTATTCATCCGGCGGTAAACTCATTGTTTTTTCGTAAATAATAATACTTGTTTTGAGCTGAGGAATGGTACAAGCGGGATTAGTGTAGTTAACAGGATTTTTTGATATTTTATCTAACGTAACCGTCTGCATAGATCGATTATCTTTTTTACTGAAAATTCGTGCAACGACTTGCTGATCTTCTGCTGCAGGATTTCCATTAATATCATCAAAATACAGCTCCATAGTTAAGGTATAGATTATACCTCTTGTGTGGGTGAGTTTGAATTGTCCGCCTACAAGGTGTGTGGCATAAATGGAATGAGAAAATACAGCAGATACGAATATAAAAAACAAAATAAATATTTTTCTCATGAATCCTGAAAATAAGTGTTTTTTGATATATATAATCTCTAAATTTACTGAAATTAATCAACTTTTTCAATGGTTAAAAACTTAAAATCGAAGTCAGCGGAGTCTGATTTTGAATGGATTGATGTGGTGAATCCTACGGCGGATGAGCTTAATCATTTGTCCGTTCAGTATAATTTGCATCCGGTGTTTGTTCAGGATTGTCTGCAACCTGAACATCTTCCTAAGTATGAGTTAATGGATGAGGTAGCTTTTATGATTATACGTGTGTATGATCAGTTTGCTACTCAAGAGGCAGATACGATTCAAGAGTTAACACGGAAGGTTGCTGTTTTTTATTCTAAGCGGTTTATTATTACTATTCATCGGACAGACCAGTCGGTGATTACTGAAGTAAAAGAAAAATTAGTTGATGCTGGAAAGTGTACAAGCATGGAACATTTATTAAATAAGTTGATCAAATCATCTTTGTTAACATATGAGGCTCCTGCACATCAACTTACAACACAGCTTGATTTTTTTGAGTCAACTGTTTTTTTAGCTGATACATCTCGATTGATGTTGAAGGATTTATATCATATTAAACGCAAAATCGATGTTATTAAACGGCTTTTATTGTTGTCAAGAGAAATAGTTGATAATACTCAGCGTAATACACCTTATTCACGTGATATTCGAGATTGTCTTCTGAAGTTAGATACCATGTATGATAGTATGCGTGAGAATACAAGTCACCTATTGAATTGTTACTTTTCGTTTACATCGCAACGTACTAATGAAGTCATGCGTGTATTAACTATTTTTTCTGTCTTTTTTATGCCACTTACATTTATTGTAGGGATTTATGGAATGAATTTTGATTATATGCCTGAGCTAAAAATGAAGTATGCTTATCCAATAGTAATGGCCTCCATGGTATTTATTATTATTGGTATTTTTGCTTGGTTTAAAAGAAAAAAATGGCTGTAGTCTAGATGTTGGTTGGTTGTCATGATGTATATTATTTTTTCTTTCTTTCATGAGGGTAGGGAAGATTGAAAAATTGGAGATTGGTCCTATGGTAGCTGAAGGTAAGTGTGTAGCACGCTATGAAGACAAGGTTGTCTTTGTCGATTTAGTAGCGCCTGGAGATATAGTCGATGTGTTAGTTACGAAACAGAAAAAAAATTTTTTGGAGGCTACTCCTGTTTTTTTTCATCAGTATTCATCTCAGCGTGAGAAACCATTTTGTATTCATTTTGGAGTTTGTGGCGGGTGTAAGTGGCAGCATCTTAATTATCCGGCTCAACTTAAATACAAAGAACAGCAGGTGGTTGATAGTTTAGAGCGATTAGGAAAAATTTCCTTGCCTAATATACAACCCATTCTAGCTTCTTCTAAAACTATTTTTTATAGAAATAAACTAGAGTTTACCTTCTCTAATCACCGCTGGCTGACCATAGAAGAAATAGAGAGTAAAGAACAAATAGTAAATAAAAATGCATTGGGTTTTCATATTCCCAAACGTTTTGATAAGATCATAGATGTGTTGACATGCCATCTTCAACCAGATCCTTCTAATGCTATTCGGCTTTTTGTCAAAGATCAAGCTGAACAGTTATCAATTTCATTTTTTGATTTAAAAAAACAAGAAGGTGTTTTGCGAAATTTATTAATTCGAACATCTAATACTGGTGGAGTTATGGTGATTCTTCAATTTTTCCAAGATCATCCTCAACGGGAAAAACTATTAAATTTAATACGTGCTCAATTTCCACAAATCACATCGCTTTACTATATCATTAACCCTAAAAGAAATGAGACGTTTCATGATATTGAAACACATTTATATTATGGAGAACCTCATCTCATTGAGCAAATGGAAGATTTGAAATTTAGAATTGGCCCTAAGTCGTTTTTTCAAACCAATTCTGATCAAGCTTATCAACTTTATAGTATCGTGAGACAGTTGGCTGATATTAAATCGAATGAGGTGGTCTATGATTTGTATACTGGAACTGGCACTATTGCTTTGTTTTTAGCTCGTCATGCTAAAAGAGTAGTTGGCTTAGAATATGTGGAAATGGCTGTTGATGATGCCAAGGCTAATGCTGTGTTTAATAAGATTGATAATGCTTCTTTTATTGCAGGTGATATTAAAGATTTATTAACCACAAAGTTTATAGAAGAGTATGGCAGGCCTGCTATTATTATTACAGATCCGCCTCGATCAGGTATGCATCCAGATGTAGTGAAAGCATTGTTGGCTATAAGGCCAACCCGCATTGTATATGTTAGCTGTAATCCTGCTACTCAGGCTAGGGACTTGTCTTTGATGAATGATTGTTATACTATTAAAGTTGTTCAACCTGTTGATATGTTTCCACATACCCATCATGTTGAAAATGTAGTATTAATGGAATTGAAAAATTAAGTTGTATGTGCGGCACGTCGCAGTCGATCATTGATTGCTCTTCCTAATCCTTCTTCTGGAACTAGTTCTCCGATGATAATGTCTATATCACTTTCGTCTAGTTTTCGTAAAAAGGAGAATAGATTACTTGCAGCTTCCATTATATCTTTTTTATAAGATAGGATTAGTTGATTGCTAGGAGGAATATCTTTTTTATAAGAGCAAAAGTTCAATACGCCAATTTTGGCTGTAGGGTAGGTGTCTATTATTTTATCAATAGACTCAAGTGTGAATTTTTTTCGAGGAGCATAATGAGAAGCGAGCATGCCTGGTGCATTTGGATTTTTGGTATCATTTGTAAAAAGAACAACTTTTTTTTGTAATCGATTCTCAATATCTTCAATAGGTATTCCTCCTAGACGATATATAAAAATTTCGTTGTGGTCAAATCCCACAATAGTAGACTCTATTCCTATGGTGCAATGTCCACCATCTAAAATATAACTGATACTATTTCCGAGTTGGTTGCTTACATGGAGAGGTTCCGTCGGACTGATATAGCCAAATGGATTAGCACTCGGAGCAGCTAAAGGATAGTCGAGTTTATCTAATAGAGATAATGTTAATTGATGATGTGGTATACGTACACCCACCAGTTTAGATCCCGCTGTTACAAGATCAGGAATATTTTTTTTCTTTGGAAGTAATAAGGTAAGTGGCCCTGGCCAGAAATGCTCTGCCAGTTTTTGAGCATTCACTGGAAATGCACTAGTAAAGTCGTAGATTTTATCAATATCGGATGCATGAACAATGAGGGGGTCAAATGAAGGTCGATTTTTGACTTGAAATAATTTTAATACTGCTTCTGTATGATAGGCATTAGCTGCTAATCCATATACGGTCTCAGTTGGAATAGCAACGAGCTCATCAGCATCAAGTAATTTTTTGGCTTTGTTTATACTTTTGCCTATTACACATTTCTTCATTTGTGAAAAAAAATAATTTCAGATCGTTTTAAAATTAGTTCAATTTATTCAATTTTGATTCAAATTAAAAAAAATATGAGTAAACGACGAACAGGTTCATTATTAAAATTAATAGCTATTATTATTGTATTATTGGCTGTTGCTATGCATTTGCAGATGATTATTGTACCTGCATTGGTGGGATATAATTTTTGGTTAGTTGTATTAGCATTTGGCTTAATGCTTCTGGCCAGTTGGTGGTAAAAAATCTTTAGTTATTTTAAGAAGTTTTATAGTTTGTGAAGGCATGAGCTATAAAATTTTTTTGTTGTTAGGCTACTTTATTTTTATTGTTTTGCTGAGTGTAGTGAAATATCTAAAAAAATAAAGTGCATTTTTTGCACATTTGATACTAGTTTGTATAGCGTGGTATAGCATTCTTTGTATGCTAAAGCTGTCTTTTTCGTTGTATTGGATTATATTACGCTGGTTTTATTTTAAGAAAATCTTAGAAGTTTAGTTTTTTATTAAGTAAAATATTTCAATCCAAGCACTTCTTTTTCAGTTAAAAAACGCCACTTTCCTCTTGGTAAATCTTTTTTTGTTAAACCAGCATACATTACCCGATCCAATTTGACGACGTCATAACCTAAGTGTTCGAAAATACGTCTTACAATTCTGTTTTTGCCAATATGAATGGATAAACCTATGGTTATACCATCTGATGAAAGAATGGCCAGCTCATCAACTGTTGCTTTGCCATCTTCTAGTTCAACGCCTTGAAGTATTTTTTCAAAATCATCATCTGTGAGAGGTTTATTCAGATCTACTTGGTATACTTTCTTTACTTGATGGGATGGGTGAGATAGTTTTTTAGCTAACTCGCCATCATTAGTAAGAAGAAGTAATCCAGTTGTATTTCGATCTAGACGCCCAACAGGATAGATACGTTCTTTGCACGCATTCTTAACTAGCTGCATCACTGTTTTACGTTCTTGAGGATCATCCATTGTTGTAATGAAGTCTTTTGGTTTATTTAATAGGAGATAAACCAGATGTTCCCGTTTTAATAGCTTGTCTTCATACTTAATCACATCATCAGGTTTTACTTTAAAACCCATCTCTGTCACTACTTTTCCATTGACTCTAATAGCTCCCGATAGTATTAATTCATCTGCTTCACGACGCGAACATATTCCTGCATTTGCTATAAATTTGTTCAATCTGATAGATTCAGATTCGATATATTTTTTTTTATCTTCTTTTTTTACTTTATCTTTTTTAATAGAAGAAGAGTCACGTTGCTTTTTTTTGGTATATTCACCGTCGTTATCCTTGTATTTTTGTTTTTTTTGATTTGTTGTTTTTTTATTTTCTTTTTTCATGCCGGGGTTACATTTTCTTTAAAAATTATCTTAGTCTAATACGAGGATCAATCCAAGCATACACAATATCTGTAATACTATTAATAATAACAAAGATAATAGCTATTAATAATGTAGCACCCATGACTACAGGTAAGTCGAGGCTGGTTACGGCCTTAATCGTTGTTGTGCCTATGCCCTTCCATCCATAAATATATTCTACAAAAAAAGCACCTGTCAATACAGCTGCTAACCAACCAGATATAGCAGTGATAACTGGATTTAATGCATTGCGTAAGGCATGTTTAAAAACAACTACCCGTGAACTTAATCCTTTTGCGTGTGCTGTTCGGACATAGTCTTGAGAAAGAGCATCTAACATAGAGCCTCTTGTCAATTGTACAATCATAGATAATGGTCTTAATCCAAGTGTTAAGGCTGGCAATATCAAATTTTCTAAATGAAGCTTTCTTCCTGCTAATGGAGTACTTTCCCATAATTGTCCTGTAAGATTTAATCCCGTATAATCGCTTAGGTAGTATCCAAATATCAACGAAATCAGAACTGCTGCTACGTAAGATGGAATAGAAACACCAACTACAGAAGAAGATAAAATAACATGGTCCACCCAGGTACCTTTTCGAATGGCTGCTATTACCCCGCCCCAAATACCGATTAAGGAAGCAAAAAACATAGAAGCAAATGCTAGCCAGAATGTGCCTTCCATATCTTCCATTAGAATCTCTGATACTTTTTTATTAGTTTGGAACGATCGTCGTAAATAGGGGGCTTTCACGACTAAAACTACTGATTCAGTAATGCCTATACTTGCTTTATATTCATACTTAATCTCATTTTCAAAGCTATCTTCATGAAGCGAAACGAAAGATAAATCATTGATATAAAAAAGAAATTGTTTATATAAGGGTTCTTTTAATCCAAATTCTTTTTCAATGGCATCTACGGTGGAAACATCTGTGCGTTGACCAGCCATTAATGAAGCAGGATTCCCGGGAAGCACATGAAATAAAAAAAATACGATGCTTATAACTCCTAGCATTACTAATAGTCCATAGCCTATTTTTTTTAATATAAACGTAAAAATGGGAATAGGACGGGTAATAAAACGACGTGTTTTAGAGGATGATAATAGGACAGTTTGTAGAGTGTGATTCATATCTTCTATTCAAATTTACTGAATCAACTTATAAATAGCTGCAGCTGATGGAATATCTCGGTAATGCCATTTGCCTTTTACTATACCATTTTGTACCAAAATCAGTCCTGGGTTTGATCTAATCATAGCTTGTAAAACGGATGAATCTGAAAAATAATACGACACATCTAATTGTACATCATGACGGAACAATTCAAATACAAAGCTATCTGATGAAGTCAGTGCCATGCATTTTACTTTTACTGTATCTAGTTCTTTTATCAATGATTGAATACGTACAATCCCTTTTTTATTGGCTTCTTCGGCATCAGGAATAATGAGTAGTAACTTTACTCCTTTTAAACTTTCTTGTGTATAATCGCCTTGATCATTCCAAACATAATAATCCATGATTTTAGGCGCAGCTTCTGGGTTAAGCAATATGACCTCTTTATAGGTATACGTCGTATCTGTAGGATACTCTTCGAACTCTTTTAATTCACCATTTTTTTCCATGATGTATTTATATCTAAAAGGCTCGGATGGCTTCATCAATGCAGGAATGTTGGCGCCCACTCGATAAGGTAAAAAATCTATAAAAGGCAAATGGCGTAATGAATAAAGTGCTATGAAAAGAGAAAAAAATAGCGTTGCTCCTACAATACTATATTGAAGCCATGTTGAACGTCGTGCATGATTTTTGATAATTGAATAGCTCCAACACAAAAAGGAAATGGCTAGAAGCAAGATCACATCCTTTGTAAAGGATTGCCAAGGTGTTAATTTGATTGCATCACCAAAGCATCCACAATCTGTGACTTTATTATAATAAGCTGAATAAAATGTAAGGCATGTAAAAAAAATGATAAGTGTACTTAAAAGAACAAGTGTCCAAACTAATTTGAATCGAACCAATAAGGCAACTCCAAGTACAACCTCCAATAAGCTCATAACCACTGAAAGGGTAAGAGTATAAGGAATTAAGACCAAAAAAAAGGATGCAAAATCAGTTGAAAAAATTTCGAAGTATTCTTCTAGCTTGATAGCTGTGCCTGTAGGATCATTTAATTTAATTAATCCTGAAAAAATAAAAATAACCGCTACGCTGATACGAATGATCCAATATAATCTCTTCATGTTATTCGAATGCCTTGAGTTGTATTAAACAAAATACAGCATAATTTAATATATCTTGATAGCTGGAATCTACACCTTCTGAAACAAGTGTTATGCCTTGATTATCTTCAATTTGTTTAACGCGAAATAATTTCATCAAAATAATATCTGTCATCGATGATACCCGCATATCTCGCCAAGCTTCAGAATAATCATGATTTTTATCAAGTAATAATTGAAATGTAGCGTCCACTTGCTGATCATATAATGGTTCTAATTCAGTGAATGTTAATGCTAGTCTGGAATCATTCTTCAATTGTGATTGTATCAATGCAATGATGCAGTAATTAATTATTCCTACAAATTCATTTATAATATCTTCTTGTATTTTTTGAACTCCTTTTTCTTGTATTGATCGAATACGTTGTGCTTTAATAAAAATTTGATCCGTTATAGAAGGCATACGCAATACCCGCCAGGCCGTGCCATAATCTTTTGTTTTTTTTTCAAAAAGCGTTTTACATGCTGTGATAACGCGTTTATATTGTACTGTTGTTTGATTTTCCAATTTTTATCTAATAAACTTGCCAAGTGGCTAAAGATACAATTTTTCAGTCGAAAAAAACATGGCATTTGAAAGGAAAAATTCTTTCCTTCGAAACGCCTGTAGTCATGGGCATTTTAAATCATACACCTGATTCTTTTTTTGACGGGAATGCTTATACAACGGAATTAGCTCTTTTGCGAAAAGTAGAGCAGCTTCTTCATGAAGGAGCTGCTCTACTTGATGTTGGTGGTTATTCTTCCAGACCTGGTGCTATGCATATCACTGAAGAGGAAGAATTGAATCGTGTGATTAAACCTATTCAATCTATCATCAAAAGATTTCCGGAAGCTATTCTATCTATAGATACATTTCGTGGCAATGTTGCAGCAGCGGCTATTAATGAAGGTGTTTGTATCATCAACGATATTTCCGGAGGAGAGATAGACCCTTCTATTATAGATATGGCTGCTCGCTATCATGTTCCGTATATTCTTACACACATGAAAGGAACACCTCAAACGATGAATCAGTACGCCTCTTATTCTGATTTGATTGTAGAGGTGATAGATTACTTTCAGAAAAAAGTACATGATCTTCAAGGCAAAGGAATTTATGATATAGCTATTGATCCGGGATTCGGATTTGCAAAAAATAAAACACAAAATTTTGAACTCCTTCATCATCTTGATCTTTTTAAGATCATGGAGCAACCACTAATGGTTGGGCTTTCTCGCAAATCCTTAATTTATAAAACGTTGCAATCTACACCTCAAGAGGCATTAAATGGAACAACTGTTCTTCATACTATTTCATTAATGAAAGGAGCTTCTATTCTTCGTGCTCATGATGTCAAAGAAGCGATGGAGGTGATTAAATTGGTTGATCAGCTTTCAGTAGAATAAAAATAATTTTTTTATTAGTACTAGTTTCCTTGTAATCTGTTTTTCTCTGTCTCTACGCCTGTTTTTCTGTTGGATGAATTATTTTTTTTATTTCCTAGGTTGTAGGTTATAGATAGCATGAAAAAACGGTTATCAAAGCTTAGCATGAGTTCGGAATATAAGTTTAAAGCCTTTTCGTGATACCAGTATGGGAAATCGCCATTTAATAGTAAAGATGTTGTTAAACGGTTGTCTAAAAATGATTTTTTAATACCTAAACTGCAAAAATAACGAGGTCCCCAATAATAAAACCCATCTGCAAATGCTGTTATAGCTTTTCCGGATGATTCTATGTTCCAGTTTTTAGGTAAGCGCATGTTGGATGAAAAACTAAAAGATGTTTTTGGTATGATAGATTTTATTTCAACTCCTGGGTAGTTGCCGTACTCAAAATTTATTTCGCTTGAAATGGTAATATCCCACCAAGAGGTAAGAGATGGAGTTACATAGATGCTTGCACCCTGCTCATAGAAGTTTTTAAAATTTATATTTTTCTCTACTAGTCCTTGTTGGGTAATTGGTAGCTCTTGCATAATAGTTGAGAGGCCGTTGGTGTATTGTTTTAAAAGTAATTTACAGAATAATTTTTGACGATAACTATAAGTTATTTCCTCGGTATGGGTAAGCTCTGGAAATAGTGATGGGTTTCCTTGAAGATATAGACTTGGCGAAATCATGTTAGGAAATGGGTTTATATTTTTGTAAAGAGGTCTTTTGATCCATCTTCGATAGGAAAAAATCCACTCGTGATTAGTAGAAGGATGATATTCGATGTTGGCAGTAGGAAATAAATTAGCATAGGTTCTTGGATAAGTTTCTTTTAGAACAATAGAGTTGCCTTCACTAAAGGTGTGCTCTGCCCGAAGAGATAAATTAATATTTATTTTTTCAAATTGACCAGAGAATCCAACATAGGCTGCTTGGATGTATTCGGTATAAAGAAATTGATCGGTTAGAGATTGATCTGTTATCCATTCTTCTTCGTTGTATTTTTTCCATATGAAACGATTGTCAACTGTTGTCCAAGCGGTTTTAAGTCCGGCTTGCCAAGTTCCTAATAAGGTGTTATGAGTATAGTCTGCAGTAGCTGATCGAATGGTAATATCAAGAGGTCTAGAATTAAATTGTAGAAAAGGTTGTCTTTTTTCAGTAAAATCAGGCCCTAATGTTGTAGATATATAATCTAGGTCAAGTGTTTGTTTATAGCCATAATAATCAATATTTATTAAAAGCTCTTTATTTTTAAGGGAATCAAAAAATATTTTATAGTAAATATTTCCAGCTAAATTTTGGTTTAAACTTCGGGAGTCAATGTTAAGGTTGTATATAGAATCAATTAGATTGTTGCTTTCATGTTGAATAAAAGTTGTTGTTTTTGATAATATTTTTTTCGAGCCTAAAATAGGTTGTAGTGAAAAACCAATGGTATGATAGGGGTGTATACTGTAGTCTATATCTAATTTTAAACTTTGTGTAAGTATGGTTGCATCTTGAGTTCGCCTTTCATCATAAAAGTTTTTGTAGCCTAAAGGGGATATTAAGCTAAATGATCTATTCACAGGTATATAAAGGGAACTATTTAAATAATCGCATCCTAGGGATGTGGATAGTTTATTTTTTTTGTAAAATAAATTTATGCCACCATTTCCTCTTGTTTTTTGTCCAGCGCCTGCCGCTCCTGTTAGAGTTGCTCCCCAAGAGTCATTTTTAGGTTTAAAGGTTTTAATATTTAAAAGAGCTTGTACTTGTCCGTCATATTTTCCGGTAGGGTTATTAACCAGGTCTATTTTTTCAATGGAGGATGCAGGTAGTGATTTGAGTAAGTTGATAACTTCTTCAATAGGGAGGTTGACTAATCGATCATCCAAGAGAAGTGATAAGGGTTTTCCACGCAGTTTGATGGCATCATCCTTAGCACTGACGCCCGGTGTTTTCTGTAACATATCATACACACTCCCGCCTGTAGCTAATGCACTTTTTGCTACATGAATTGTTGTGGTGTTGGCTTTTTGTTCAATGGTTGTTTTCACACCTGTAACATTGACTTCAGATAAGGTATGTTGTGCCGGATTGATATAAATAGGATTAAGTTGAAGTGAAGAAGATAAAACCAGTGAATCCATAACATAATCTTGGTAGCCTATGTATTGAACACGGAGGATATATGTATTTGGCTTAAGCTGTGTGAGCTGAAAATAACCTTCTGCATTTGAAATTTCTACTTTGGCTAATTTTTGTGTAGCTTTTTCAAATGCGATTACTGTAGCGCTAGGCAAAGGTTCTTTTGTTAGTGCATCTAGGATGGTTCCTTTAATTTCTACAGGGAGTGAAGATTGTGCATTTGCTACAGTAAAGGATATCAAAACAGTTATGCTTACTATGATTTTTCTCTTTATGAGTAAATATGGCTTATAGTGCAGTACTGAAAAACGGCTAGTCTTTTTTGGCATACCTTTGTTTTTGTTTGGAACATAAAGGTATTATTCTGTTTTTGATTTTCCAAATGCTTTGTAGAAATAGATGAAGAGCTGAAAATAATAGCTACTCATCTTTCAGTAAATCAGGACGACGTTCTTTGGTTCGTTCCAAGGATTGTTCTAATTGCCACTTTTGAATTTCTTTTTCATTGCCTGAAAGTAAAATAGGTGGAACCTCCCATCCTTCAAATACAGCAGGGCGTGTATATACTGGAGGGGCTAAAAGATGGTCTTGGAAAGAATCTGTTAGAGCAGATGTTTCATCGGAAAGTACGCCAGGTAGTAAACGAATAACCGCATCAGCTACGATAGCTGCCGGCAACTCTCCGCCTGATAAAACATAATCTCCAATGCTAATCTCTCTGGTAATAAAATGTTCGCGGATGCGCTCATCCACACCTTTGTAATGGCCGCAAAGTAAAATTAAATTGGCACTTAACGAAAGCTGATTGGCTATTTTTTGTTCAAATACGGCTCCATCGGGTGTCATATAAATAACATCATCATATGATCGCTGAGCAGTAAGCGTGCGGATGCAATTGGCAATGGGTTCAATCATCAATACCATTCCTGCATCACCTCCAAAAGGGTAATCATCTACTTGCCGGTGTTTTTTGGTAGAATAATCTCGGAGATTATGAATATAAATCTCAACCAATTTTTTTTCTTGTGCCCGATGAATAATGGATTGGCTAAATGGACTTTCTAACAGCTGAGGTAGACAGGTGATAATATCCAGGCGAAGCATGATGCAAATATATATAACATTTCCTCGTCGTGTTTTATAAAATTTCTATTTTTGACTACATCATTTAATTATAGACATGAGTTCATTTTCCTTTGTTCGTTATCATATTCAAAATCGCATAGCGTTCATCACGCTAGCTAGGTCTGATAAAAGAAATGCATTAAACCAACAAGTTGTTGCAGAGTTGAAAGAGGCCTTTACGCTAGCTGAAGAAGATGATCTTGTTAAAGTTGTTGTGCTAACTGGGGAAGGTGATGCATTTTGCGCCGGCGCTGACTTAGAAGCATTACAGCAAATGCAAAACTATAGTTTCGATGAGAATTTGGAAGATTCGACGCGACTAAAGGATTTATTTCTAAAAATATATACACTCAAAAAAATAGTCATTGCTCAAGTTAATGGTCCTGCTATAGCTGGCGGTTGCGGATTGGCAACGGTATGTGATTTTTCATTTGCTTCAACACGGGCTACGTTTGGTTATACAGAAGTGCGTATTGGATTTATTCCAGCTATTGTATTGTTTTTTCTTATTCGTAAAATTGGTGAAGGCAGAGCAAAAGAATTATTGCTTTCTGGACTTTTAATACAAGCAGAGCAAGCTAAAGAATATGGCCTAATCAATGACTGTATGGATGAGACAAAATTAGCAGCACATGTTGAAGCGTTTGCGCAGCAACTTATTAAAAATAACTCCAGCCAATCAATGTCTGTGACTAAAGGAATGATCGCGCAAATTCAGGACATGGATTTATCTGAAGCACTTTCATATGCTGCTAAAATGAATGCCAAAATGCGCGAAAGCGTAGATTGTAAAAAAGGTATTCAGGCTTTTTTAACTAAACAAAAACCGATATGGTAAATCTTACAGGGAAAATAGCGATCATTACGGGAGCAACATCAGGTATAGGCAAGGCGTGTGCGTTGGCTCTTGGTCAACACGGATGCAAAGTTGTGATTACAGGACGTGATGTTAAAAAATTGCAAGCTACGGCAAATGAATTTCAGGTACTAGGAATAGACTGTTTGAGTATACAAGCCGATGTGCAAGTGGAGGCAGATCATGTTCGGATGATCGATGAAACTATTAAACAGTTTGGATCTATTGATATACTTATTAATAATGCCGGAATATCCATGCGCGCTTTATTTCAAGATGTGGATATTGCCGTATTGAAACAAGTAATGGATAGTAATTTTTGGGGCACGGTATATGCTACCAAATATGCATTGCCTCATCTTATTAAATCTAAAGGAATGATTGTTGGTATTTCTTCTATTGCTGGATTTCGGGGTCTTCCTGGACGAACAGGGTATTCTGCATCAAAATTTGCGATGCAGGGTTTTTTAGAGTCGCTACGCACAGAGCTATTGCCTCATGGTGTTCATGTGTTGATTGCTTGTCCTGGATTTACAGCCACGAATATTCGCTATACAGCTCTTGATAAAAAAGGTGCTGCTCAAACGGAGTCGCCGAGGGATGAAAAAAAAATGATGACGGCTGAGCAGGTGGCTGAGAAAATAATACAAGCTATTCGAAAAAGAAAAAAGATTCTCATTCTTACATTTATGGGGAGACTTACCGTTTTTCTTAATAAATGGTTTTCTGGCTGGATGGATAAAAAGGTTTATAATCATTTTACAAAAGAGAATGATTCTCCTATGAGCTCAATATCTTAAGGCAACTTCCATATTGCTGATTGCCGAACATACATTTTTTGATTATTCCAATACAATTTATACCATATGTCTTGATCAGCGTAGAGGTATAATTTATCTCCTTGTTTAGCATGACCAACTAATTCTGAACTGGAAGCAGGATCACTCATCAATGGTGTTAGTTTATCTATTACGATGGCTTCAGATGGTAATTCATATTCGTTAACTACTATTACTAAAATAGCTGAAAGTATGCCTGCGATGTAATAGTTTTTCCAGCGTAGTTTTTTGAATTTGAATTTTTGATAGAGTAATAAGCTGAAGATAAAACAGGTTAGAGCTAAACCTAAAATACGCAATCCAAATTTAATTTCTGCGCCCCATCGGAGCAATCCGTTGAGCTCATCAGAGTTATATCCATTCAGTTCATATTCTTCGGCTTTATGTTTGATGATTTTTTTTACACGATCATCGTTGGTTTGTTTATAGTAAATAGAAAGAAAATACAAGCTCTTGGCCAAGTCTCCTTTTTTCCCATACATAAAACTCATTTTAGGTAATGCATCAAGAGGATAGCTGGATTGAGCAAAAAAAAGATTTTCATAGAGTTCTAATGCTTTGTTAAATTGATTTTTATGAAATAAGCTATCTGCTTGTTGTGCTAAAGCAGATAAGGGGTGTCCATAAGCTCTGTTTCCAACTACTAAAATAACTCCTATAAGGAATCTTTTAGTTAATAGAAAAAAACCGTTTAAATCTTGCATTTCACTTATTAGATTTGTACCTTTGCAACTCCAAAATTAAGAAAAAACTGATTCCGTAGCTCAGCCGGTAGAGCATTACACTTTTAATGTAGGGGTCCTGGGTTCGAATCCCAGCGGGATCACAAAAAAGCCACCATCAGGTGGCTTTTTTGATAATATAGGGTTTGGGAAGTAAGGTTTGTATTATCGTTTTAACGCTCCTAAATTTTATTTAAGAATTTTAATTGCCGCTTCTCTAATATTTTTTATTTTTTGAATAAAAACTCTATCTTTAATTAGATTTAGCATTAAGTATCAATATGAAAAAAAGAAGTATTACCATATGGATTATGGTAGCAATGGTCGTTGGAGCGCTACTAGGTTATTTTTTTCCTTCTGTTGCTATTCATTTAAAAATAGTAAGCCAGATTTTTCTTAAGTTGATTAAAACTATTATTGCCCCTCTTTTATTTTCTACGTTGGTGGTAGGTATAGCAGGCCATGCAGACTTGAAGCAAGTGGGACGAATGGGGTGGAAGTCTTTAGTTTATTTTGAAATTGTAACTACACTGGCATTGGTTATTGGATTGCTTGCTATTAATATTACAAAAGTAGGTATAGGTATTGATTTGTCTTCTTCAGTATCTGGAGAAATAGTAAAACCTGTTGAACAAAATTGGGAGGATATTGTTCTTCATATCTTTCCTGAGAATATAGCCAAGTCTATCGCCGATGGTCAAATTCTTCAGATTGTGGTATTCAGTATCTTGTTTGCGATTGGATTGGCTATGGTGAAAGAACAATATAAAACACCAATGCTGTCTTTTTCAGAGAGTTTATCAGAAGTGATGTTTAAATTTACAGATGTGGTAATGTATTTTGCACCTGTTGCAGTTGGCGGAGCTATCGCCTATACGGTGGCTAAGAATGGGGTAGGTGTTTTTGTTAATTTAATAGGATTGCTGGGGACGTTATATGGGGCGTTGATTGTTTTCATACTGGTTGTATTTTTGCCTATTATGTGGATTATTCGTTTGCCGATCAAAACATTTTTAAAGGCTGTATCGGAACCTGTATCTATTGCCTTTGCTACTGCTAGTTCAGAGTCTGCACTACCTCGTGCCATGGAAGCCATGCAATCGATGGGTGTTCCACGTAAAATTGTTGCTTTTGTGCTTCCTACTGGATATAGTTTTAATCTGGATGGAACAACGCTGTATTTATCATTAGCTTCTGTTTTTGTAGCACAAGCAGCGGGTGTTGAGATGAGTCTTGGTCAGCAAATTCTAATGGTAATCACGTTGATGTTGACAAGCAAAGGGGTAGCTGGTGTTCCACGGGCTTCGTTGGTAATTCTATCAGCAACAGCAGCATCCTTTCATTTACCGGCTGAACCTATTTTTATTATTATGGGGATTGATGCCTTGATGGATATGGGAAGAACAGCTGTTAATGTCATGGGTAATTGTTTAGCTTCGGTGGTGATTGCCAAGTGGGAGGGAGAATTTAAATCGTAATTTTTTATATACGTCTATATTTTATGAATGAACTAAAATTACCTTTTTATGTACAACTGGTTGTCGTTTTGTTGGGCATCAGTTTGTTTATTTTGTTTTTGGTTGAAGCGGGTGCTATTTTGCGGCCGTTACTATATGCTGTATTTTTTGCACTTCTTTTACATCCTTTATGTACACGTTTTGAAAGATGGAAATTATCGCGCACGTTGTCAGCTCTTTTCTGTGTGTTGATACCTTCTAGTATCATTGGAGCGGTATTATTTTTTATCTCGTCTCAATTTTCTACGTTTTCAGATAGTTTGCCTGTGTTGCAAGATAAGATTAACCTGGTTTCTGGGAATATGATGCATTTTTTAGAAACTAAGCTTCATGTGACTAATGATAAGTTAATGAACTACCTTAACGATTCGGTGGTGAAGCTTTTAGATCAAAGTGGTACGATTGTTTCCTATGTTGTGACAAGTATCAGCTCATCGTTTATTTCATTTTTTTTATTTTCTATTTATCTTTTTTTTACGTTGTATTACCGTAGAGAGTGTAAGCAGTTTATATTAGATATATTCCAGTATAAAAGAAGGGAGTTGGTTGAAGGTATATTAACAAAGATACAATTGATGGTGCGGAGTTATGTGACGGGTGTTTTGATTGTTGTGGTGATTGTAGGCGTGCTTAATAGTTTAGGATTGCTTATTCTGGGTGTAGAATACGCTATATTTTTTGGTGTATTAGCATCGATACTTAATCTTATTCCCTATATCGGCATCCTTATTGGTGCGTTGGTTACGATGTTGTTTACATTGATTACTAAAGAATCGATATGGCCATCGATTGGCGCAGGGCTGATTTTTTTAGGCGTTCATTTATTAGAAGCCAATGTGATTACGCCTAAGATTGTTGGATCAAAGGTAAACTTGAATCCTTTTTCTGCTGTGCTTGGATTGATTATATGGCATGCCATTTGGGGTATTTCCGGTATGGTGTTGGCTATTCCGTTGGTAGCGATGTTTAAAATTATTTGTGATGCGGTGGATCCTTTAAAGCCGATAGGGGCTTTGCTGGGAAAATCTAAGCCTCGTTAAATTTATAAAAAAAGCACGATTTTATGTCGTGCTTTTTAAAGTACTATGTTGGCTGTTAATCTTCAACTACAGGTTCTCCGGGATAGCATTTGTCGCAAAAAGAATATGCATAGCTTCCACAGCAACAGGGGCCTTTTATGTTCGTGTATGATGCTGGGCTACCGCCTTTAATTTGTGAATCCATTAATTGAACAGTTTCCTTGTTCAAGGATAGTTTTTTAGTTTTTTTAATCATATAATTAGTTAGTTTGGTTAATAATGGTGCAAGTATAACAGAAATTTACAATACAAAACAAGTCGCTAATGTTTTTTTAGCCTTGGTAGTGTTAGAAATCTAGGTTCTATTTTTCTAACTTTGCCACTTATTCCTCGTGGTATGAAAATTGTACAATCTCTAGCTTTATCAATGATTACTTGCTTGGTTGTTTGCTCATCGCAAGCACAGTCGGAGCTCCTTCAGTCTGGTCCAATGGTTGGCTATGCCGATATGAAAGAAGTGATGTTGTGGGTGCAAACTAAGTCTTCTGCCAGAGTGAAGTTAGTGTATTGGGATCAAGCTCATCCTTCTCAAAAATTAAATACAGAAGAACTAATAACCACAAAAGATAAAGCCTATGCAGTTCATCTTCTAGCAGATCAAGTACAGCCGGGCAAAAAATACCAGTACGAGCTTTTCATCAATGGGAAAAAAGTATCACGTCCGTATGCATTAGAATTTCAAACACAAGAATTATGGGTGTGGCGAAAAGATCCGCCCGCCTTTTCATTTGCTATGGGAAGTTGTGCTTACATTCATGATAAGCCTTTTGATCGGCCTGGAAAACCATATGGTGATACAGCATATCAGATATTTAAAAGCATTCATCAAAAGAAACCTGACCTGATGGTGTGGTTAGGGGATAATGTGTATTTGCGCGAGGCAGATTGGAATACCAAAACGGGTATTTTTTATCGCTATACACATACACGTTCCACGCCTGATTTACAACCCTTATTAGGATCTGTTCATCATTATGCGATGTGGGATGATCATGAGTATGGGCCAGATAATAGTGATCGAGGATTTTGGAATAAAAAAATAACCGAAGAGGCTTTCAATTTATTTTGGTGTAATCCTAATACTAATCTAACAGGTCATGGAGGAATTACAAGTACGTTTTATTGGAATGATGTCCAATTTTTTTTATTAGATGATCGCTATTTTAGAACAGCCGATCATAATCCTTTTTCAGAAAAAAAATTCCTCGGTGATGCTCAATTGGAGTGGCTTATAGAGGCTTTATCATCCAGTCCGGCTATATTTAAAATTATAGCTATTGGCGGGCAGGTATTAAGCACTGCGCCTATCCAGCAGAACTATATAAATTATGTTGATGAACACCAGAAACTTCTTTCCATGATTAAGGAAGCAAAAATACCAGGTATTATATTTTTATCTGGTGATAGGCATCATACGGAATTATCAGCTCTTCAGCAACAGGATTTTTATACGTTGTATGACTTTACGATTTCACCATTTACCTCAGGCACACATCAGCCTAAACAAGAGGGGAATACGCTGCAAGTGCCTGGTACTTTAGTTAATGAGTATAATTTTGCAGTAGCCGAAGTGACGGGGTCTTTGAAAGATCGTAAAATTAAATTTTCTATTTATGATAAGTGGGGTGTGTTGAAATGGGATAAAACTATTTCGGCTTCTGAGCTTAAACCTCCTAAGAATTAGGTCATCGTAGCGCGAATAAATCGTTCCTTTCCATTGAGGTCTTTAAATAAATCTATTTTAGCAAATGATTTATTTTTCAGTAATCCTTTTGTTTCTTCTCCTAATGCTTCATTTATTTCTATATATAATGCGCCTTTGGGATGAAGCGTATACATAGCTATATCAGCGATCTTTTCATAGAACAGTAAAGGGTCTTGATTGGGTACAAAAAGAGCTAAAGAAGGTTCATAATTTAATACATTTTTTTGCATATATTTTTTTTCAGACTCACGAACGTATGGAGGATTACTCACAATGATATCTATATTTTGTTCCTTCCATAGAGGTACTTGTAATATGTCTCTGTGTTGAAAATCAATATTAACATTGTTTGCTGCGGCATTATTACGAGCGAGTTTTAATGCTTCTGTTGATATATCAATTCCATATATTTTATGGGGATGTAATTTTTTAGCCAGTGCAATGGCAATACATCCTGAGCCTGTGCCGATATCCATGATGGTTAAATCAGATTGATGTTTATGGTCTTTTATAATCTTGTCTACTATTTCTTCTGTTTCTGGTCTGGGAATAAGTACGGCTGGTGTAACTTGAATAACGCAATCGTAAAACATAGTTTCGCCAAGAATATATTGAATGGGCTCATGTTGATTGATGCGCTGGGCTATTGTGTTTAGTGTTTTTTCTTTTTCTAAATCCAAATGAATGAGGATGTTTGAGTAGAGGTCTATTTTTTTTATTTTAAAAATTTTTTCTAACACTAGGAATGTGATACTCTCTCGTTCTTGAATAGAATCAATCGAATCAATTTTTGTAAGAAAAGAGTAATATATTTTTTTCAGTTCCATGTGCGGGCTTGTCATATCAAAAAATAGATGTTGCAAGTTTATTTAAATGCTTAGTCTGGCATTAAATTTTTTTAATTTGCTAGGTTTATAATGCTTCCCTTTTTTAGGGAGAATATGGTTTTTCTTATTCACAAATTAAATCTAAAACAAGTATATTGGTGGACTTTTTGTATGACTATATTTAAAAAAATAGCGCCATGTATACCTGTGCTCATTGTCTTTTTGGGAATGAGCTTGCTTTTGAGTAGCACAGGCTTTTCCAAACAGAGGTATACTAAAAAGCAGCGATGGGTAGATAGTGTATTTCATGCGCTCACATTTGAAGAAAAGATAGGTCAGCTTATTATGGTAGCCGCTTACTCCAATCGTGATGAGTCACATTATAAATATATTGAACAACTTATTACATCTTATAAAATAGGTGGATTGATTTTTTTTCAAGGTGGTCCAGTACGTCAGGCTATACTCACTAATCGGTATCAATCTAAATCTAAGCTTCCTTTATTTATTGCCATAGATGCAGAGTGGGGATTGGGTATGCGTTTGGATAGCACGATTCACTTTCCCCGGCAGATGACATTGGGCGCTATTGAAGATAATGATTATATCTATCACATGGGTGTAGAGATAGCTAAACAGTGTAAGCGTTTGGGTATTCATATCAATTTTGCACCTGTAGTAGATATTAATACTAATCCTGAGAATCCAGTTATTGGATATCGATCGTTCGGTGAAAATAAGTACAACGTTGCTGAAAAAGGCATAGCATTTATGAAGGGCATGCAAGATCAAGGTGTGATAGCCTGTGCTAAACATTTTCCAGGCCATGGAGATACAAATAGTGATTCGCACGTAACAATGCCTGTTATTACCCATTCGAGTAGTCGATTAAAACAGGTTGAACTTTATCCATTTAATGAGTTGATTAAAGATAGCATTCAAAGTATCATGGTTGCACATATTCATGTTCCTGCTTATGATACGACAGCTAGTCTTCCAAGTAGTTTATCTAAAAATGTCATCACCAATGTATTAATAAATGGTCTGCATTTTAAAGGGCTTATATTTAGTGATGCACTTAATATGAAAGGAGTGTCTAATTTTTTTTCTCCGGGTGAGATAGAAGTAAAAGCATTGTTGGCTGGGAATGATATCCTGCTTTATCCACAAGATATACCTCGTGTTATTGAAAAAATAAAAGAAGCTATTAAAAATAAAAAGCTAAGCCTAGATATAATTGATTATAAGGTAAAGAAAATACTTCATGCTAAATATGATGCAGGTTTGCACGCGTATAAGCCAATTGATCTTGCCCATTTGTATGAGGATTTAAATCATCCTGCAAGCCATGCTATCCGTCAGAGTATATATCAACAAACTATAACAGTTGTTAAAAATAAAAATAACCTCATTCCCTTTCGCCTATTGGATACATTACAGTTTGCTTCTGTAACTATCGGCATAGATGATCCTACGCCATTTCAACAACAGCTTTCATGCTATGCACCATTCATTCACTATGCCATTAAGGATAAATATGCATCAGATTCTATCTATCAAGATATTTTGAAAAAAGTACAAAACTATAAGGTTGTTGTTGTGAGTCTTCATGGGTTATCTAATGCATCTGCCAATGGATTTAATATCAGCTATTCATCTAAACAATTTATTGACCAGCTTCGTAGCAAGACTAATGTTGTTGTTGTTCTCTTTGGCAACCCTTATGCTCTTCGTTATTTTCAAGATGTAGATTATCTGATTTCTGCTTATGAAGATCAATCTATCGTTCATAAAATAGTACCACAAATTCTTTTTGGGGCTATCGGTTTAAAAAGTAAGCTCCCCGTTTCAGCGAGCTCTGTTATACAGCAAGGAGCTGGAAATAAAATTTCATATTTAAATCGATTACAATATGCTTGGCCTGAACATGTAGGTATGGATTCCCATAGTCTTCAAGCTATTGATAGCATTGTAAAAGAAGGAATACAATCTAAGGCATTTCCTGGATGTCAGGTACTCGTTGCACGCCATGGTAAAGTTGTATTTGATAAAGTTTATGGATATCTTACGTATGATACAGTACATCACGTAGCTCCATCTACACTTTATGATATAGCGTCCATTACTAAAGTTGCTGCTACGTTGCAAGCAGTTATGTTCTTACAGGAACGTGGTTTGCTTGATTTAGATCAGAAAGCTTCTTTTTATTTGCCTGAGTTGAAAGATAGCAATAAAAAAGATATGACTATTCGAGAGATATTACTTCATCAGGCTGGACTAGTTTCTTTTATACCTTTTTGGAGTAAAACCTTAAATGGTGATAAAAAACTTGATCAAAATTATTATAAACGAACCTCAGATGAAAATTTTAGTGTAGAAGTAGCGTATGGTATATATGCTATAAAATCCATCGAAGATTCTATTTGGAAGTGGACTATTCAGTCTGATCTTCTTCCAAAAAACAAAGAAGGTAAATATGATTATAAATATAGCGATGCAGGATTTTATATTTTAAAACGAATTGTAGAGCAATTGGTTAATCAGCCTATGGACATTTTTCTTAAACAAAATTTTTATGATCCCCTTGGGTTAAGCACGTTGACCTATCAACCGCTTTGTAAGTTTCCCGATCAATGTATGGCGCCAACAGAAAATGATACTCGGTTTCGAAATATTATTTTGCAGGGCACTGTTCATGATCAAGGTGCTGCACTTAATGGAGGAATAGCTGGGCATGCTGGGTTGTTTAGTAATGCTTATGATTTGGCTACATTGTTTCAGATGAATTTGCAAAATGGAAGCTATGGTGGAGAGCTATATTTTAAAAAACCATCTACCTTATCAACTTTTACGTCTAAGCAAACGGATACAAACAGAAGAGGTCTTGGTTGGGACAAGCCTTCTCTTCAGTCAGATGGGCCTACATCCACATTAGCGTCGCCATTGACATATGGCCATACAGGATTTACAGGAACGTGTGTGTGGGTAGATCCGGAAAAAGAATTGGTTTATGTGTTTTTATCTAACCGTGTTTATCCTGATGCTACTAACTATACGATTACAAAAGCAAATATTCGTACTCGTATTCATGATGTGATTTATCAATCTATTCTAAACTACGAGTTGATGTATAAAACAACAGGTCTTATGCTTCATTAGGAATGAGGTTGGTTATGATGCTCTGCTTAGCTTGATCAAATTCATTATACAATAAAGGTTCGGTAAAACGCGTAGAAAGAGTTTCATCGTATACGTCAAGCAACCCTAAGATCAGTTCGCAAATTTCTCTTACTGGGTGGTGTGGTGATGAATGCCCGGTGATATAATCAGCTAATCCATTTTTTTTAAAAT
Organism: uncultured Cytophagales bacterium; assembly: GCA_964418605.1. Classification (GTDB taxonomy): domain Bacteria; phylum Bacteroidota; class Bacteroidia; order Cytophagales; family Cyclobacteriaceae; genus CAYQLY01. Next base: position 64,182 of record CAYQLY010000010.1, on the reverse strand, counting down.
AAGACATAAATAACGGATTCGATGAGCGGCGGATTAAAAATCGGATGCCGGATTGCATAGCTAGCGGATAATCAATAATATCATCAAAAATGGTTGCAACTTCATTTCGTTGTAAACTGTAACGTTCCATGCATTGCTGAAGTGGAATAGCTTTATTCTTAAAGTTATAAAATACATGGTGAAAATGTTCGCGTTCTGCAAAATGGCAAGCACTTTCATTTTTTTGTCCTGTAATGATGACTATTTTTGGAATCTCTCGATTCATGCGCCAATACGCATAACGCAGAATATGCAGCCCCATCGCATCAGCTTCTGAGAATCCTGCTGTGCGTTCCTTGCCTTTGATGCTGTCGTTGAAAACACCATCCCAATCAAATACAAACGCTTTGATGGATTGTAATTGCTTAGCCATGAGTTGGGGAGATAGTATAAAATCACCACCAATTTTTTGGAATAGCTTAGTCGTTTGTTTTATAGCCATGTTTTTAAACTAGTATTTCTGCAAATCTAATTAAAAACTGATCCTGCTGAAAAGATAAGCCTAGATATCGATTTTTTATTTTTTTATAGAAAAATAACACACGTCGTTGATCTAATCCGTATTTTTGACTAAGTGGAAGATAACTATAGGCATAAAGGTTTGCGAAAGGCCCTCATCAAACAGCTCCAAGAAAAAGGAATTCGAGATGAGCAGGTGCTTGCTGCGATGATGTCTGTACCTCGTCACTTTTTTTTTGATCCTATTTTTGTTGAACAGGCCTATCAAGATAAGGCTTTTCCAATTGGCGAAGGACAAACCATATCGCAGCCATACACCGTTGCTTTTCAAACCGCTCTATTAAAATTGAAGCCAGGAGAAAAAGTGTTTGAAGTTGGTACTGGATCAGGCTATCAAGCTTGTATATTGCTTGAACTTAAAGTGGATGTTTATAGTATTGAATTTAATAAAAATTTATACCAGAAAACAATGCGATTTTTACCTACTATTAATTATCATCCACATTTATATTGTGGCGATGGATCGCAAGGATTGCCGTTGCAAGCGCCGTTTGATAAAATTTTGGTAACTGCCGGTGCGCCTGATATTTCACAAGAGCTCATGGATCAGCTCAAAATAGGAGGCATACTCGTTATTCCTGTAGGAGGTAGAGAAAAGCAAAAAATGATTCGCTTGACTAAGTTAGCAATTAATGATTTCAAAAAAGAAGAATTTGATTTTTTTTCTTTTGTACCTTTGCTGGGTAAACATGGGTGGTAAATGTATAACGATAAAATATTTTAAAAAATAAATAAACTATATGACTAAAAAAACAAAATCTGTAAAAGACTCAAAAGTTGTTATGACTGAGTTTGTGTTTCCTAATGATACCAATACACTTAATAATTTGATGGGAGGTAAAATGATGCATTGGATGGATATCGTGTCGGCTATTGCTGCTCAAAAGCATTCCGGCCGTGTGGTGGTTACGGCCTCTGTTGATAATGTATCGTTTAAGCACCCGATCAAGCTAGGCAATGTGGTGACTCTTCATGCTCAGGTAACACGTGCATTTAGCTCATCCATGGAAGTTTATATTGAAGTGTGGTCTGAAGATATTATGAATGGTGTAAAAGAGATGGCTAATAAGGCTTTTTATACCTTTGTGGCTGTTGATCAGTCTGGTAATCCGATAGACGTTCCTGAGCTTGTTCCTGAGACTGATGAAGAAAAAGAGCTTTATGCTGGTGCTTTACGACGACGTCAACTTCGTCTTGTTTTGGCAGGACGAATGAAGCCTGAAGAAGCTACTGAGCTGAGATCTATTTTTGGGTTGTAATTTTTTTTGTAATTTAGGGCAATTAACTAACACTAAATCTTTAAATCATGAAAAATCAATCTAAATTGAAATTAGGTAAGTCTACTATTGTTGGCATCCAACAAGATCAGTACATCAAAGCTGGAGTTAACTCCGGAGATGGGTGTCCTATATCTTATAGAATATGCATGCCTACTAAAAAATAAATTAATTTTTTGAGAGAAATTAGTTTACTAGTCGTGGCGCTATGTGTTACGACTAGTTTTTTTTAAACTAGTATATTTTTTTACTTTTTTATTGTTTATCCAACTATAATTGATTAATTTCACTTGCGTAAAAACCTAGAAATTACATTTGTATATGGCTAAGTTTATTCATATTCTTTTTCAGCCGCAAGAACTTTATAAAGTTTCAGATCAACAGAGTAGTCAATCTTTTAATAAAGGCCTTGAAAGTAGTGAAGAATCCCTGGTGTATATCGGAGAGAATAAAAAGAAAATATTACTTTTGGTAGAAGAGCATACTAAGCAATGCCTATCTGAGGCAAATAAAGAATTTTTGATAAAAATTCTTGGAGCTGTTGGTTTAACATTTAAAGATGTGGCTTTAGTGAATTGTACTCATTATCCCGATTTATCATTTGATTTTTATAGAGACCATTTTTTGCCTCGACGTATCATTGCTTTTGTCAATGGTGCAGCTGTTCTAGGGGGCCTTGTATCGTTGGATATGTATAAGATTATTCGTGAGCAAGATTTGGAAATGGTCATTCTAGATGATTTAGCTTCTATTCAAGCCGATAAGTCTAAAAAAATACAGGTTTGGAATACACTAAAGCAGCTGTTTGAGATAGTCTCATAGGCCTATTTTATATTCATTTTTTTACCTTAAAATAGGCATGATTTGGATTTTTGACTAAATTTGCCCCTGTATAAAAAATAAAAGTAAACACAATGATTACTATCGTATTGTTAGCTGGGGGTATATTAGTAGTTGCCGCACTTTTGCTGATTTTTAGAATCCTTACTCTTTTAGATGTTGCAAAAGGCAAAGAGCGTGTGGATAGCGCCAATAAGACTAATGCGGTATTGTTTGTTGTTTTTTTAGTTGTTGGATTTACAGCTTTATTTATTTACTCTAAAATGGCAAGTGCTTATTTTTTGCCTAAAGCGGCTTCTGAGCATGGTGTCATAACAGATCAATTATTTTGGATTACAATTACTATCATTATGGTTGTTTTTGTAATTACCCATATTCTGTTGTTTTATTTTTCATATAAGTATCAACATAAGGATGGCAATAAAGCACATTTTTATCCACATAATAATAAATTGGAGTTAATATGGACGGTTGTGCCGGCCATTGTGTTAGCTGTATTGGTTATATCCGGATGGAGAGCATGGTCAAAGATAACATCTAAGCCACCGGTTAATGCTGAAGAGGTTGAAATTATGGGGTATCAGTTTGCATGGAAAGTACGTTATCCAGGCCGAGATAAAATGCTTGGTAAGTATGATTTTCGATTGATTGATGCAACGAATGAGTGGGGTATGGATTTGAGTGATCAAAACTCATTCGATGATTTTACTCCTTCTGATAAAATATTGAGAATACCAAAAGGTCAACCTGTGCTTTTTAAAATACGTTCTAAGGATGTAATACACAGTGTATTTGCGCCTCATTTTCGTTTGAAAATGGATGCTGTTCCTGGGATGCCTACGCGATTCTGGTTTATTCCTACAAAAACGACTCAGGAAATGAGAGAGGAATTAGGTAATCCTCAATTTAACTATGAAATTGCCTGTGCGGAGGTTTGTGGTAAAGGGCATTTTTCAATGAGGATGATAGTGGTTGTAGAGGAGCTGGAAGATTATAAGAAATGGTTTGTATCTCAACCTTCTTGGTTTTCTAAAAACCCATCTTATCTGGATAAGGTGCCAGACAATCTAAAAGATATGGCTAAGATGATGCTTCTTTCAGATACCACAGTATCTAAATAGCTTTTAATGAAATTTATACTATTCATTTTCACTTTCAGCTGGATAGTCGCGGAGAATTTGTACCCAACCTTTGAATGTCCGATCTCTATAGTAATTACTTAAGGAGTAGTAGTAAATTCCATCACTGAGCTTTCCTCCATCCCAATTCATATCATAAAAATCAGAGAAATAAACCAGTTGCCCAAATCGGTTATACACCTCAAGCTTCCAAGTACCTGGTTCGATACCATCGATTCGGAATAGGTCGTTGATGCCGTCTTCATTTGGAGTGATGATATTTGGAATAAATAGAGGTGTGATTTCAACTATTCCTGAATCTGATTTAAAACAGTGGTTAGTAATATCATATCCACTTACCTTTACTGTATATGTTTTTTTTTCTTGACTTAAATCCTCTGTGATATAGGTATGCTTAGGATTTTTTTCTGTTGATGTTGTTCCATCTCCTAGATCCCATGCAACATCTGTTAAAGTAGCTTCATTGTTAAGTTTAAATAAAATGTCGCCATTCATGTATTTAGGATCACGGGAATAGGTGAAAGAAATATCAGGTGAAGGAAAAACAGTAACTTGTACAGAAGTAAATGTTGTACAGCCTGAGGCCAGATGTGTTACCTGTGTTTTGAATGTTTGTGTTTGAGTGGTTTGTACAGTAGGACTGGTACAAGTTGTACACGAAAGTGCTGGGTTTTTTTCCCATACAAATGAATAGCCAGTAGGGGTATTTGTGTTTAGTATGACAGTATTTTCTTTACATGTTGCGAGAGGTGTGATGGTATGATCAAATACATCCCGAAGTTTAATTGTTTGAGCAGGAAGAAGAGGCATATTAGGGCATAGATTTTCTAGATTAAAAGTGATGGTTTCTTCAGATTCTAAGATATTATCTTCGAGGCCAATTAAATTTATGATAACTTCAGATTGACCTGGAAGAAAGTTAACTTCTGTTGGGATTTTTTGATAATCTACTCCATTTACGGCTGTACCACTGATGGTATATCGTCCTGTAAAAGGTTTGTCAATATCGTGTGTGCGTTTGAATACGAGTTTAGCCCGATTACATCCTTCGATCATCGTTTTTAAATCAGGATTGTCTAATTTTAGTTCTAAACTTATATTTTTTCCACGTAAGGTTTTATTGCTGATGAATACACCAGTATCGTATATGTCATCAAGCACATCTGCGATAGCGAGTTTAATATGGTATATTTCACAAGGTGTGACCTTTATTTTAGCTTGGAGTAATTTGGTGTAGCCATCATATTGAGTGAGTGAGTTTGGAAAATTATTTTCTATATAATAAGTACTATTAGTAAGGTGATTAATGTTTTTTATAGAAACAGGTAGATTAGTTCCAGGCACTAAGGCAATATTTTTTATGCCTGAAATACCTGGGCCGCTGATAAAAAAACCAAATACATCGTGATAGTTAATTATATATTCTGGATATTCCTCTGATCCAAATAGGTAATTAAAACGGAGTGTATCGGTATGGGATATAATATCAAATTCTACAATGCAATGGTCGAATAGTTCTTTTCCTGGATCAATGAGTGATTGCAAATTGGGGTCATTTGAGATGTATCCATTGGATTGGCTCATGCCTGACATTGTATTGGGGCCTATTGCATTTTTGGCTGCTCCTGTTGTCAAAATAATTCCCTTCGAAGCACCAAATGTTTCACTTGGATCTGAAAAAGATCCGAAAGATGGCTTTCCTTGATAAGGACAATGGTAGGTAATGTTATATACATATACTCCTTCTGCAGCAAGTTGTTGAATGAGGCTTTCCATAGATAAGTTATCCTCTATAAGGAGCTGGCTATATGCTTTTTTTGTAGGCAGTAAAAGTGATATTAACACCAATGCAAAAAATACAGAGCATTTACATGATGATTTTAAGGGGAGCATATCGCGTAGAATTTTAGTATGTAAATATAAATTTAATTTTTCATATAAAAAATAGTATTTTTTATATGAAATTATCCCTATATTCTATAACTCATTGGCTAGTATACTGAGGTAACTTTGATAGCGTGATAAGGCAATTTTTCCTTCTTTTATAGCTTGTTGAATCGCACAATTAGGTTCATGGGTATGTGTGCAGTTATAAAATTTACACTGATGGATTAACGTTTTTAGCTCAGGGAAATAATGGGCAATTTCACCAGTTTGTATATCAACGAGACCTAGTTCTTTAATACCTGGTGTGTCGATGATCAATGTATTTTTATCTATTTCAAACATTTCGGCGAAGGTCGTTGTATGGATGCCTTTTTCACTAAAGTTAGAAATGGCTTGCACCTTTTGATCAATATGAGGGGCGAGTTGGTTAATGAGTGTTGATTTTCCTACTCCAGAATGCCCAACTAAAAGTGTTTTTTTTTCTTTAAGTTGTACTTGAATAAAATTAACGCCCTCTCCTGTAGTCGCAGAGCAAGGTATACATTGGTAGCCTATATGTTTATAGAGCGTGATTAGCTCTTGTTGTTTGGTTTTTTCTTTTTCTGTTATACTATCTATTTTATTAAAAACAAGAATAGTTGGTATGCCAAAGCTTTCAGCTGCTGTTAAAAAACGATCAATGAATCCGGTTGATGTTCGTGGTTTTTGAATGGTAATAAGTAGTAAGCACTGATCAAGGTTAGAAGCAATGATGTGTTTTTGATCTGTTTTATGAGTTGATTTTCGAATGATGTAATTTTTTCGAGGTAAAATCTCAATAATAATACCTGTATTAGTTTGATCAATCTCAATCATCACCTCATCGCCTACCGCTAATGGATTAGTTTGTCCTCCTTCTGTTAGTTTAAATTTACCACGTAATTTGCAGGCATAAGTTTCACCAGATGATAATTTAACATCATACCATGATCCGGTGGATTTAAAGATAACACCTCGTTTCATACCGTGGTTTTTTCTAAATTAAAAAGGCTTATAAAGAGTATAAGCCTTTTTATGGTATAAATAAAAAAGTGGCACATCAATTATCTTTCAATAATGACAATCTCGACCCGTCGATTGAGCTTTCTGCCTTCTTCATTTTGTGAAGTAGAAATAAGTTTTGTTCCCCCGTATCCTTTTACCTGTAATCGTGTGCTTGAAATATCTTTAGACAATAAATAGTCTTTAACAGCTTCTGCACGTTTTTCAGAAAGGAGTAAGTTTGCTTTTGCATCACCTTGATTATCCGTATGGCCTTCTATTCGGATTTTAATTTTAGGATTTTCTTTTAAAATAGTCGCTAGTTCATCTAGTTCGGAAGATGAAGCGGGTAAAAGTTTATAGCTTTTTTGTTCAAAGAAGATATTATTGAGTTTAAAGGATTCACCTACTTGGGCTCCTGTAGCGATCCGGTTCATTTTTTTATCACAATAATCTTTAATGTTTTTATAAGCACCTTGGTATCCTAGCTCTAATGATTTTTGCCAATCCTCACAAGCTTTATCATCTTTTAAAAGTTGGAAGTAGGTGAGGCCTCGTTCATAATACACATAAGGATCATTGGCGTTAAGTTGAATGGCTTTGTTATAATCTTGTAGTGCGCCTTCGTAATTTTTTATATCATATTTTGATATGCCTCTTCTGTAGTAAGCTTTAAAGAAACTTGGGTCTAGTTCAATAGATTTACTATAATCTGCAATAGATCCTTTGAGATCTTGAATTTGGTATTTAGCCAATCCTCTGTTATAATACGCATCTCCGAAAGCAGGATCTAGTTCAATCGCTCTACTATAATCAGAAATAGCTTGTTGATCTTTTTCAGTATCATAGTAACAAATGCCTCTATTATAATAAGCATCTGGATAGCTTGGGTCCAGCTCAACGGATTGAGTAAGATCAGCAATGGCTTCATCATATTTTTTTAACCCCATTTGAGTTGTTCCACGGTTATAGTAAGCTAAAGCATAATCTGGTTTTAATTGAATCGCTTTTGTGAACTCTTGAATGCCTTCTTGATTTTTTTCTTGTTTGGTATATAAAAGCCCTAAGTTGTTATGAGCTAGATGACAGCTTGGATTGAGTGATAGCGCTTTATTAATGTCTGTTAAAGCACCATCATAGTCTTTTAACTTGATCTTTGTTAGTCCGCGTTCACAATAAGCCCCTTCAAATAAATGATCAAGCTCAGTGGCTTTGGTATAATCTTCCAAAGCACCTTGGTAATCTTTTAATGTATATTTTAAAGTGCCACGATCGTAATAATTTCGTTCATTATTAGGCTCTAGTTCGATAGTCATGTTGTAGTCACTCATAGCACCTTGGTAGTCATTTAAGCTTATCTTTAGAGAAGCTCTATTAGAATAAGCTAAAGCGTAATCTGATTTTATAGAAATAGCTTTTGTATAATCGCTAAGAGCACCTTGTAAATCGTTCATTCCTGATTTAAAGAAACCACGATTTAAATAAGCTTCTTCATAAGAAGCATCAAGCTCAATAGCTTTGTTACTATCATCAATAGCGCCTTGATAATCTTTTGTATAGTATCTCGCTAATGCACGATCATAATAAGCAACAGCACGTGAGGCATCTAGTCGAATAGCTTTAGTGTAATCTTCGATAGCTCCATTATAGTCTTTCAGGTTATATTTACTTAATCCACTGTCGATGAGTTCATCTACTTTTTTAGCATTTTTATCCTGCCCATAGCTTGTATGGAAGACTACTAAACCGATGATGATAATACAAAAGAATGCTTTTTTCATATATGTTTTTTATAAAAGTGATTTAAATTTAGTGTTTTATTTTTTATCAAAAAAACAATTATATCCTCTTTAACATAACTATAAAATGAACGAGGTTAAAGAAAAGATTTTTAACTTTGTTCAAATACATGGTATGGATTTTGAGAGTTATCTAAAGTCTAAAAAAATTGATTCTGAAGCGTTTAAGCAGGCCAAGCCTGATCTGTGGAACGAATGGGAAAAATTATTCAATCAGCTGAGTCCAATTAGCTTCACAAGCCAAAAACTATATTTAATCAATAGTATACGGAGAAATTTTTTATTAAAATAACCTATAAAAAAATGTATCAAACCCTTAAGCCTGTTTTAGAAAAAGAACTCGACGAAATCCGTAAAAATGGATTGTTCAAACAAGAACGTATTATAACTACACCTCAAGGTGCCGTTATACAAACGACTCAAATCAAAGGTGATTTATTAAATTTTTGTGCCAATAATTATTTGGGATTGTCTTCTCATCCCAAAGTCATTGAAGCCGCTAAAAAAACCATTGATACACACGGGTATGGGTTATCATCTGTTCGATTTATATGTGGAACGCAGGATATCCACAAAGAATTGGAAAAAAAATTAGCTGATTTTCTAGGTACAGAAGATACAATTTTATACGCTGCTGCTTTTGATGCGAATGGTGGTGTTTTTGAACCGTTATTGGATGAGCAAGATGCGATTATTTCAGATGCGTTAAATCATGCATCTATTATTGATGGTATTCGGTTGTGTAAAGCACAACGGTTTAGGTATGAACATAACAACATGACTGATCTCGAAGAAAATTTAAAGCAAACAAGCCATTGTCGACATCGTATGATTGTAACCGATGGGGCTTTTTCGATGGATGGGACAGTTGCTCAGCTGGACAAAATTTGTGAACTCGCTGAAAAATACAAAGCGCTTGTGATGTCTGATGAGTCTCATGCGACAGGCTTTATGGGAAAGACTGGTAGAGGTGTGCATGAGTATCATGGTGTGATGGGTAAAATAGATATTATTACAGGTACATTTGGTAAGGCATTAGGTGGGGCTTCTGGTGGCTTTACATCCGGAAGAAAAGAAATTATTGAGATGCTTCGCCAACGCTCAAGGCCTTATCTTTTTTCTAATACACTGGCTCCTGCTATCACAGGTGCGTCTAGTGCTGTACTGGATTTGCTTACTGAAACAACCGCTTTGCGTGATAAGTTGGAAAGTAATACACGTTACTTTCGTGAAGAGATTACACGTGTGGGATTTGAAACTAAACCTGGTATTCATCCGATTGTTCCAATTATGTTGTATGAAGCTACATTAGCTCAAGAGTTTGCACAACGCTTGTTAGCTAAAGGTATTTATGTCATCGGGTTTTATTATCCGGTTGTGCCTAAAGGCCAAGCTCGTATTCGTGTTCAGATTTCGGCCGTGCATGAAAAAGAGCATCTGGACAAGGCTATTCGTGCATTTAAAGAGGTGGGCTTGGAGTTGGGTGTTATTAAATAATAGATTGTGGAGGTATTGCCTATTTCAACTATTGGAAATCTGGATATATTATTATTTGACCAATTATTAAAGGGAAGTATAAAAAAAGATAGCATACTTTTAGATGCAGGATGTGGAACAGGTGATCATCTTTTTTATTTTTTGAAAAATGGATTTGATATCTATGCGATAGATGGTGATGCGTCGGCTATTCAACAACTTTCTCAAACTTTTCAAATAGAGGGCGTGACTATAGAAGATCGATTGCACATGCAGCATATAGAAAACATGACTTTTTCCAGTCGATTTTTTGATGTGGTGTATTGTTTAGATGTATTACATTTGGCTCAAGATCAGGCACATCTTGAAAAGATGTTAAATGAGCTATGGAGGGTGTTGAAATATGGAGGAATGCTTTTTATTAAGATGTATTCTATTATAGGATTAGCAGATCAAGTCAAAAGTAGAGGAGGGGATCGGTATCAGTTTCATCATGGTTTGGAATTTTTTAATATGAATGAATCTTTTTTAAATCATTGGATGGATAAACATCATGCTGTATATATGGAACCTGTTAAAACGATTATTACTGGTAAATTTGCAGCATCAACGTATTATGTGTTAAGTAAATTATTGCCATGATTGCATATATTGAAGGTAAGCTTGCTTATAAATCTCCTGCCTATGTTGTGATTGATGTAGGTGGTGTTGGGTATCAATTGAGAATATCATTACATACCTATACGCTTCTTGGGGAAGGAGAGCATTGTAAATTACATACGCATCTTCATATTAAAGAAGACGCACATGTGTTATATGGATTTAAAGAGCTTTCTGAACGAAAGGTCTTTTTAGATCTTATTGGAATATCTGGTGTTGGTCCTTCCACGGCATTAATGGTGCTGTCTTCTGTTTCGGTGAGAGATTTTCATCAAGCTATTATTGAAGAAGATACACCATCTATTCAGGCTATTAAAGGGATTGGCCCTAAGACAGCCCAACGTATTATACTCGAATTGAAAGATAAATGGAAAAAAGAGGATCTTTTGGTAGAAACAAAAGGCACTTCTTTGCATACTAAAAATCGTTCTGAAGCGTTACATGCATTAATGACGTTGGGAATAGCTAAAGCTGTTGCTGAAAAAAATGTAGATTATATTTTAAAACAGTTTCCTGATAGCTCATTAGAAGATATTGTGAAACGTGCTCTTAAGCTCTCTTGATGATGATACGTAGAAAAATAATTTTTATTCTGTCTTTAACTTTGACAACTTGCTTTATGTCTGAGCTGGTTGTAGCTCATCTATTTTACAAACAGTCTACCTATTCTTCTTCAAAGAAAAAGAGGAAAAGCAATTACCGTGGAAAGAAGAAAAAAAAGAATAAAGACTGTAATTGTCCAAAATAATGTTATTTATAATAAGCCTAGTTCTAGCTTAGCTGCCTCAGACATCATATCTTGATTATAAGGAGGATCAAACGTAATTTCTATTTTTACATCATTGATGCCTTCGATAGATCGCACCTTTGTTTCTATTTCGCCTGGGATTTGCTCTGCTGAAGGGCAGGCTGGAGATGTTAAGGTCATTAATATGAAAACATTATTAACGGGGTATATATTGATTTCATAAATAAGGCCTAAATCGTAAATGTTTACAGGTATTTCAGGATCGTAAACAGATTTAATAGCATCAAGAATTTTTTGTTTTAAAGGGTCCTCTATGACAGGCTTGTTTTCCTCCATATTGTTTTAATTATCGTGTTGTTTCATGTTTAGCTTGAAGAGCTAAAGCATAAATTTTTAATTGTTTAATCATAGAAGATACGCCGTTTGACCGGTTAACAGATATAAGCTCTTCCATTCCAATTTTAGTCATCCAATAAAAATCAGTATCAAGAATAGAAGCTGTTTTTTGTCCAGATACAATACGGATAAGTAAGCTAACTAAGCCTTTAACAATAACTGTATCGCTGTCTCCTTTGATAATCATGTGTTCATCTTTCCATTCAGCTATCAACCATACTTTGGACTGGCATCCTTTAATTAGATTTTCATCTTTTTTATAAATTTCATCTAAAGGCGGTAGTTTTTTACCTAGCTCAATAATATAGGTGTACTTATCTTCTTTGTTTTCTAATAGTGAAAACTCTTCTATGATTTCGTTTTGGATTTCGTTTATTGTTTTCACACGTCTAGTTGTTATAGATAGAACAAAAAAGGCTATTAACTTATTTTAGTTTGTAGCCTTTTTTGTTTTTGTAATAATTTATTTATGATTTAGGTTGAGCAGGTGTTGATTTTTTCTTTTTAGAATATCTCTTAATTAAGATAAATAATCCGACACCAACAGCTAGTAACAGAATAGATAAAACAGGTCTATAAAATAGCCAAGCAATGGCAATTGTTAAAATTGAAAGTGTGAAGGCAATAATACCTGCAAATAGTCCAATGCCTAAATTAAGTATACTTCCTAAGAATGGAAGAACATTGGCCACCATAACAAGGGGTTTGAATATAAGTGTAAGACCGATAAACATACCTACAAATCCACAAAGTCGTAATATCCATGTCATCATTCGATTTGTATCTTGTGCATGAGTGAACATATTTTTGGAAGAAATTTTTCCATATTCCAATAGTTCAATAGCATCGCCTGCATCGGCTTCGTAGGGTTCAAATGTATTGCCAATTTGTTTTGATATAATACTTACGGTGGCTGGTTTTACTACTTTAAACTTAATGCGTAAATCACCTATTTGGGGTGTGGCAATATTTTTACTTCCGATATAAACCATACTCTCATGAACAATAGCGTTATTTTTTACTGATTCGTTTGATGTGCTATCTAAACGTTGAATAGGGATTTGCTCCGCGTTATTCATGGCATTAATAAGCGAACTTGATAGTTGGAATCCACCTAACTGTACACTATCATTGATATACTCTTTTGAGTTATATATAAATTCTTTAGGATTAATATGTCCTTCCGGTGATTTAAATTTATCCGAATCATAAACCTCTGTACTCCATACCCTTTCATAGCTGTACGTAGTTATGGTCTCTTGTCCTCCGCCAACTTTGTCTCTTGTTTTTGATTCTGATTTTTCTTTCCATTGATAGCCTTCTACTTCTCGAATTAATTTTATACCCATAATAGAAATTCCGAATTCAGCATCGGTGATTTTATTTTTCACAGTAGTATTGCCTGTGACATGTACAAGTTTACCTTCGTTATCGGCAGAGGGCATGTCTGATTTTGTTTCTATGACATTTGAAGCTCCTTCTTTAAGGCTTTTAGCTGTTCGAACAGCTCGTCCTTCATTCCAAAATAAAACAGGAAAAGAGGCGATAAAAAATAGTCCACCTATAGCGACACCTTTGATAGAGGCCATTATACGACTTCCCCATGATTGATTAGTTACTTCTTGAAAAGAATTGTTATTTGCCATACAATTATGTTTTTTATGCTATAAAGTTAATTATTTTTTTTAGTATTAAAAGCTGTTTTTTTATTCTTCCTTTTTTAGTAATTTAGTGAATGTATAATTTTTTAATAGTAGAAGAACGTGATAATGTTGCTACGATTAGTCTTAATCGGCCTGATGTTTATAATGCACTTAATGATGACATTACCTATGAACTTCAAAAAGCATTAAAAGATGCTGCCAAAAATGAACTTGTGCGTGTTGTAGTTATTACCGGCAAGGGTAAGGCATTTTGTTCAGGGCAAGATTTAAAAGCTTCAGCGGGTGTAGAAAATCGGTCATTCTCAGACTCATTACATAAACGGTATAATCCTATTATTCGCCTGATGCGTACAATGCCCAAGCCTATTATTTGTCGTTTGAATGGTGTAGCTGCAGGTGCTGGTTCTTCATTAGCATTAGCTTCTGATATTATTATAGCTTCAGAGGAAGCGATGCTCATTAAGATATTTGTTAATATCGGATTGGCATTGGATTCCGGTGCGTCGTATTTTTTGCCACGACTAGTTGGTTATACGAAAGCGTTTGAGTTGAGTACGATGGGTACACGATTGAGTGCTTTAGAGGCTTATCGAATAGGTATTATTAATAAAGTGGTTAGTCCTGAAGATCTTGATAAAACGATTAAAGAATATACAGACTATTACGCTCATGCTCCTACCAAAGCGATAGGAATAATAAAAAAGATGCTTCATAAATCCTATCACGCGTCTTTAAATGAAATGTTGGAGTACGAGGCTTACTGTCAAGATATCGCGGGTGCTTCCGCTGATCATAAAGAAGGAGGTAAGGCATTTCTAGAAAAAAGAAAACCTTCTTTTAAAGGAAAATAATAAAAGAAGGTTTTCTTTAAGATATAAAGATTAATTTTATTAGAAAGCAGTGATACTTATACCTATAAGTAAAGGTGTAATCTTGCTTTCTTTTGGAGATAGATAAGTATCATTTTGGAAAAGCTCACTTAATCCATAGTAAGCAAAAAGACTAAAATTTCCGTAGCCTAATCTTCCTTGCACACCATATCTAAATCTAGAAAGTCCAAAATCATCTTTAAACTTTATTTGTTTAGATCCATCGTCATTGTAATTAATTTTTGTATGTGAATCAATAAGCAATCCTACTTTTCCTCCTACTGTAAATTTTAAGCCTTTGTCATCATCGTCTTCTGCTCTAAAGCGAATTTCTATAGGAATATCTAAATACGTGAGAGCTAGTTTTGATTTAGATACACTTTTATAAATTTTGCTAGCATCTGTTAGTAAAATTTCTTTTTGGTTTTGAGTATTAGTGCCCTTAGTTAGAGTAGTGTTATTGCTGAAAATATAGCCTTCTGTGCCTAGGCCTGCTCCAATACTGAATAATAAGTTTTTAGTCATTTCTATATCGTAAGAATAATAGAAATTAAAAAAACGACTTTTAAATGTACTGGTTTTCATATCATCAGGAGCTCCATTGAGCATATTAAATCCTACATCCATGGCGAATGATCCTGGAACATTTGATTTTTGTGCAGAGCTTGTGTATACAATGCTTGCTAATGTCATTATAAAAAGAATACCCTTTTTCATGTTCTTAATTTTTATAGAGTTGTTGACAAATATACATTATATTTGCTTTTTTAAATTATAAAAAAAATACTTTTTGGACTCGTAGCTTAATTGGATAGAGCATCTGACTACGGATCAGAAGGTTGGGGGTTCGACTCCCTCCGAGTCCACTCAGTTTCTTTTCTTTCTTATGAATTTTTCTGATGTGAATTGCCAAAACTGCCAAAAAAGATTTACCTCTGTTTTTTGTAAAGTAGACCATGATCGCTTAGAAGAAATCAGTACAGAGAAGGTATGTACACCTTATCAGAAAGGTCAGCTTATTTTTAAAGAGGGGAATAGGCCATTTGGGGTTTATTGTATTAATCAAGGCAAAATCAAGCTTTCTAAAATGGGCGAAGATGGAAAAGAACAGATTCTTCGGTTGGCCAAGCCTGGTGATTTATTAGGGTATCGGTCGTTATTGAGTGGGGATAAATACAGTGCTTCGGCTGTGGCATTGGAGGAAAGTGCAGTTTGTTTTATTCCTAAAGACTTGTTTGTTGGTATTTTAAAAAAGGATTCTGTTCTTTCTATGGAAATGTTGAAGCTCCTTTCGGATGATTTGAAGAAAGCAGAGCAGCAGATTACACATCTGGCTCAAAAGCCTGTGCGTGAACGCATGGCTGAAGCGTTACTTTTTTTAAAGGAGACCTACGGTTTTGAAAAAGATCAACAAACTCTTGATGTGACCCTCTCGCGTGAGGAGCTTGCGAATATTGTAGGTACAGCTACAGAGACAGCCATTCGGCTTCTCTCAGAATTTAAACAAGATAAAATGATTGAACTCGTAGGTAAGAAAATTAAAATTACCAACTTGGTTCATCTTGCTCGTACAGCTAATATTGTAGATTGATTCATAATAAAAAAACGGTGAAAATATTTTTTCTTTTCACCGTTTTTTATTTAATTAAGAATTAGCAAGCTCTGCAAGTATCTGTGCAATGATTGCTAACATCAGGTAGGGTGCATCGGAATGCCGTAGTACGGCATGGATAGTCCCAGCTTGCTACAAACCCTCCTTTAATAGTACTCTCTTGAAGGTTAGTTAATGTTTCTTTGTTGAGTGTTAGACTTTTTTTATGCTGTTTCATAATGTATTTAATTTTTTAAAAAATTAGACCTACTCTATTGTAAGGCTTTTCGGTATCCGCCTGTGTTTAAAAATAATGGGTTTTATGCCAGGCATATTCTTATACACGTAGAAGAACATGGCCTATCTAAGCTTCTTATAACACCTCCTTTAACAAGGTTTTCTTGAATATTGGTTAACGTTTCTTTGTTGAGTGTTAGATTTTTGTTGTGTTGTTTCATAGTATATATTTTTTTAAAAAGTTAGACCTACTCTTTTTATAAGGCTTTTCGGTATCCGGCCTCTAGCTATGCTTCACATGTGCAAGAGTTTACAAATTTTCCTCTTAGTGTAAAGCAGGGAAGATCAATACTTGTTACAAACCCTCCTTTAATATTATTTTTCTGAAGGTTAGTTAAAGTTTGTTTGTTGAGTGTTAGATTTTTGTTGTGCTGTTTCATAATGTATTTAATTTTTTAAAAAGTTAGACCTACTCTTTTATAAGGCTTTTCGGTGTCCGCCTGTGTCTTTTTTGAATTAAAGTAGTTGCAGCTATTTTTACACCAGCTCTTGCAGGGCGAGGTAGATTGATTTTTTTATTTGGGGGTAGTAGAATTTTCTGGTGTTTTTTCATGCTGAACTAAATCAAAGACTATTTTACTGGTCTTTTTTTGTAAACTCCGTAAAAATACTATTTTTTTTAAAAAAAACACAAAATTTAAAATTTATTTTCGATGATAAAATTCATATAAGAGAATGATTTTTATCATACTTTTTTTAATAATCAATGCCGTATTTTAAATCCTATTTTGAGTCTAATATTATGGTTGGAGTAGATTACGGGCGTTTAAGTGTAGAAGAGCTATGTCAGTACATGGAGCAGAAATATTATAGACAAGTGGATCTTTGTTTGCAAACAGTGGAAAGTTATATTCAAAGTGGTGAAGTGATGGAGTATACAGATTTATTATTTTCATTGTTTTTTAAAATTAGAGATGAATGGGGGCAGCTAGTACGAAAGGAGACGATGATTCTTTTCCCTTTTCTTGACGAAGTACGTAAGGGAGACAAAAAAATTAATTCAAAACCTATTGAGTGGATTAAAGAAGTGCATCAAAAAATTCTTGATTTGTTTTATCAGGTTCGTCCATTGGTTAACTATTATAGTTTACAACCGTCTTGGTCTAATGCCTATCAGTTGTTTTGTTCCGAATTATATCTTTTAGATCAGCAGGTTTTAGAAATCATTAATGTGAAAGAAAATTTTTTGTTTCCGAAGTTGTTTTCTAGGTCTTCCGAATTTAATTTGTATTCTAAAGATATCATTTTATGAATCAATTGATAGAGGATAAAAAAACGGTATGCTATCATTGTGGAGATTGGTGTCTGGATCAATCTATTCAATCTAATGATCATTCTTTTTGTTGCGTAGGTTGTAAGACAGTATTTGAATTACTTCATGAGGGTGGTCTTTGTGATTATTATCAACTAAATAACTACCCTGGAGTTTCTCAAAGGCAACATATTCGATCTGATAAGTTTGCTTTTTTGGATGATGAATCTATTCAGAATAAACTTATTCAATTTCGTCAAAGTGAAAAATCACGTGTTACATTTTATATTCCGCAGATTCATTGTAGTTCTTGCCTTTGGTTGATAGAGAATGTTTATCGTATTAATTCAGGTATTATTCAGTCTACGGTTCATTTTCCTAAGAAAGAAGTAACTATTGTATTTGATACTAAAAATACATCTCTACGCAAAGTAGTTGAAACACTTTCATCCATAGGGTATGAGCCCTATCTCAGTTTAGAAGATACAGATAAAAAGAGGGTTACAAAGACAGATCGGAGTCAGCTTCTCAAGTTGGGTGTGGCAGGTTTTTGCTTTGCTAACATCATGATGTTAAGCTTTCCGGATTATTTTGCATTAGATGGATCTATTGATAAAAATTTTTCATACCTGTTTCGGTATATAAATCTGGCATTGTCTATTCCTGTTTTCTTTTATAGTGCTACGGAGTTTTTTTATTCTGCCTGGAAAGCTATTCAACACAGGTATGTTTCTATTGATTTTCCAATAGCCATTGCGATTAGTGTTACTTTTATTAGAAGCATAGTCGAGATAGTCAGTGGATCCGGTACAGGGTACTTGGATAGTATGTCAGGAATTGTTTTTTTAATGTTAGTAGGTAGAGTATGGCAGGGTCGTACTTATCGAGCTCTTTCATTTGATCGGGATTATACATCGTATTTTCCTATTTCTGTTACCAAGCGTGTCGATGGAAATTCTATCCCTATTGCTTTGCCAAACATTAAAGTGGGCGATGTATTATTGATTTATTCTCAAGAGTTAATTCCTGCTGATGGTATACTTTCAAAAGGGAAGGCCGTTATTGATTATAGTTTTGTAACGGGTGAGAGTGTGCCTGTTGCTGTTTCAATAGGTGAAATAGTGTATGCAGGAGGCAGGCAAGTGGGTGAATCTATTGAATTGGTTGTGGTGAAGGAGGTAGCACAAAGTTATCTAACAAGCTTGTGGAGTAGAACTATATTTAAAAAACAAAAAACCGAGAAACGTTCTTTTATACATTGGTTAAGTCAATATTTTACATGGGTAGTATTGGCGATAGCTACTAGTGCATTTACTTATTGGTCTGTATATGACCCAGTAAATAAATGGAATGCGTTTACAGGAGTTTTAATTGTAGCTTGTCCATGCGCATTGCTTTTATCTGCCACATTTACCAACGGCAATTTAATTAGTATTTTTTCAAAAAGAGGTTTTTTTGTTAAGCATGCAGAGGTAATAGAGCAACTTTCTAAGTGTAACCATATTGTATGGGATAAAACGGGAACATTGACCGAATCTAATCAATTTGAAGTTACATTCTCAGGCGAAAAGTTAGCTCATGATCAATTATTAAAAATAGGATCATTAGCATTGCAATCAACTCATCCATTAAGTAAAGCTATTGTTTATTATATTAATTCTACATCTTTTTTTTCTGTTGAAAATTATAAAGAAACAGTAGGGTGTGGTATAGAGGCTTGGATAGATGATTCACATTATCAATTAGGATCTTCTTCTTTTGTGGGAGCTAATTCATGTGATGTTGATGATGCTAGTCATGTATGGGTTTCCATTGATGGGGTTATAAAAGGTAAGTTTAGCATACGTATACAGGTTCGTAAAAAATTGAAAGATATCTTTAAAATACTATATCAGTCGTATAGATTATCTATACTGTCAGGAGATCATCCTGAATCTAAGTCTCAGATTAAAGAGCTTATAGATGGTATGGATGTGGATACATTTTTTGATCAAAAACCAGAAGATAAGTTGGAGTACATTCGTTCATTGCAATTAAGTGGTGGTACTGTTTGTATGATAGGTGATGGTTTGAATGATGCTGGAGCTTTTCAACAGAGTGATGTAGCTATAGCTATTACGCATCACCATGCTCATTTTTCTCCGGCATGTGATGCGATGCTCAAATCCAGTAGTATGTCTGATTTAGCTTCTTTTTTTCGGTTAGCAAAATGGGGCAAATATATCATTTTATCTAGTTTTGTTTTTTCTATTGTGTATAATATAGTAGGTTTGTTTTATGCTATTACAGCACAACTTTCTCCATTGGTGGCTGCTATTTTAATGCCGATAAGTTCAATTACTATTTTTTTGTATACTTTTGGTGCTATATTTTTTCTTGAAAAAAGACTATTTGTAAAAACTGATAAAAATCATATTTCAAATTGATGTAAATCATAAATTAAATAAGATTTTCATATCAACTTTGGAATTGTAATAAAAGCTGAAAAACATGAGTGTTATTGTCTTGTTGTTGGGGGTAAGTTTAGCAATAGGAGCAGGGTTCTTAATTGCTTTTATAAAAAATTTTAAAGAAGGTCAGTTCGATGATTGTTATTCGCCATCACATCGGATTTTATTTAAAGATCATTCTGTAGAGAATAAAAATAAAGAAGAAAAATAAAAAACACTAAATAATTGTATAGATATGACAGAGTTACAAAAATTTTCTTATGATAATAAAATTGTAAAATGGTTTGCTTATGCTTCCATATTCTGGGGGCTTGTAGGTATGTTAGTGGGCGTTTTGGTTGCTTTTCAGTTAGTCTTTCCGGCTTTGAATTTTGGATTCGCGCCTACTACTTTTGGACGTGTAAGACCTATTCATACCAATGCTATCATCTTTGCATTTGTTGGTAATGCCATTTTTATGGGTATATATTATTCGTTGCAGCGTTTATGTAAAGCGCGCATGTGGAATGATATGTTAAGTAAAGTTCATTTTTGGGGATGGCAGCTTATTATTGTATCGGCTGCACTTACGCTTTTTGCCGGATATACTACAGGAAAAGAATATGCAGAGCTAGAATGGCCAATTGATATTGCTATCACGTTGGTGTGGGTTGTATTTGGTATCAACATGTTTGGAACCATTCTAACGAGACGTGAGCGACATCTGTATGTTGCTATTTGGTTCTATATTGCTACATGGGTTACTGTTGCTATGCTTCACATTGTTAACTCATTTGAACTACCTGTTTCTTTTTTTAAAAGTTATAGTTGGTATGCTGGTGTGCAAGATGCATTGGTGCAGTGGTGGTATGGTCATAACGCAGTTGCTTTTTTCTTGACCACTCCATACTTAGGGCTCATGTATTATTTTGTCCCTAAAGCAGCTCAGCGCCCTATTTATTCATACCGATGGAGTATTGTTCATTTTTGGGCATTGATATTTATATATATATGGGCAGGCCCTCATCACTTGTTATATACATCTCTTCCTGATTGGGCTCAATCTCTTGGAGTGGTATTTAGTGTTATGTTAATTCTTCCTTCATGGGGTGGAATGTTGAATGGATTATTTACACTTCGAGGTGCATGGGATAAGGTGCGGGAGGATGTGGTATTGAAGTTTTTAGTAGTAGCATTAACATGTTATGGTATGGCTACTTTTGAAGGGCCTATGCTTTCACTTAAAAATGTGAATGCTATTGCTCATTTTACAGATTGGATCGTAGCTCACGTACATGTGGGTGCATTGGGGTGGAATGGATTTTTAACATTTGGTATAGTATATTGGCTTATACCTCGAATTTTTCAAACCAACTTATATTCTAAAAAACTAGCTAATATTCATTTTTGGCTTGGTACACTCGGCATTATATTATATGTTGTGCCAATGTATTGGGCTGGGTTTTCTCAAAGCTTAATGTGGAAAGAGTTTACGCAAGAGGGGCAGTTGAAATACCAATTTTTAGAAGTAACCACACGTATGGTTCCTTTATATGCAATGCGTGGAATAGGTGGAATAATTTATTTGATTGGTGCTATCGTGATGGTTTATAATTTAATCATGACTGTAAAATCAGGAAAATTACTTGAAAATGAAGAAACACAGGCTTATGCTCTTGCTAAAGATTTTCAGCCGGCAACTAAATCGCATTGGCATAGTTGGTTAGAAAGGAGACCTATTCAATTGCTAGTATTGAGCTTAGTTGTTGTGGGTATAGGTGGTGTTTTGGAACTCGTTCCTACCTTTTTAATTAAATCAAATGTGCCTACTATTTCCAGTGTGAAACCTTATACACCTTTGGAATTGCAAGGTAGAGATATTTACATTCGTGAAGGATGTTATACCTGTCATTCACAAATGGTTCGTCCTTTCCGTGATGAGGTGGCAAGATATGGTGAATATTCTAAAGCTGGTGAGTTTGTTTATGATCATCCATTTCAGTGGGGAAGCAAACGCACTGGTCCAGATTTGGCGCGGTTAGGAGGCAAATATCCTCACAGTTGGCATTATAACCATTTAATGGATCCGACCACAATGTCTCCTGGATCTATTATGCCGCCTTATGCTTGGCTACTAGATAATGAACTAGACACAGCTACAACAGAGAGTAAAATTTCAGCTATGAGAAAACTAGGTGTTCCTTATCAGCAAGGGTATGAGCAAAAGGCTAATGAAGATCTTATAAAACAAGCTGATAGGATTGTCGCTGATCTTAGTCGTGATAAGATTCATACAAAGAACACTAAAGAGGTTGTAGCTCTT
The DNA here is from genome assembly GCA_964418605.1 of uncultured Cytophagales bacterium. Taxonomy (GTDB): domain Bacteria; phylum Bacteroidota; class Bacteroidia; order Cytophagales; family Cyclobacteriaceae; genus CAYQLY01. Next base: position 41,957 of record CAYQLY010000010.1, on the reverse strand, counting down.
ATTGCTTATTTGCAACGTTTAGGAAAAGATATTCAATCCGCATCTAAAGAAGAAACCACTAATTGATTATTAAGTATTGATTTTTTAAAAAAGACATATGAAATTTATTCATTATTTGGAACGTATCACGGACATAGAAATATATCCCCTCGTTTCTCTTCTTATTTTTGTTTTATTTTTTATAGCTGTGGTGATATGGGTTATTAAAATGGATCGAGGTTTAGTTGATGATATGAGTCATTTGCCTATAGACCAACAACTTAATGATAGTGCTGATCAGTTTAAGTCAAATTAAAATATTTTTAAATATATGAATCACTTTATGAGTAAAAGAAATATTTTTTCGCTAGTGTTATTACTAATTATAACGGCAATAAGCGCATCAGCTCAATCCGTTGCTGTTGCCAATCAAACAACGAATTCTTTTGATCCTACATTATTGAATAAGGTATTGTTGGGTATAACAATAGGATTGTTAGTTGCCATCATTGTATTGGCGATGGTCGTTATAGCTTCTGTAAAAGTGAATAAAACGGTTAAAAGCTTTTTTGTACTTGCTTTTATAGGTTTGGTCACAGGTGCGGCACATGCGCAAACTGTTTCTCAATCGTCTTCTTCAACGCCAGATATGACTGAGCAATTATTTTCATCTTATGGAATTACTCTTTTATTGTTTGGCTTTATTTTGTTAGAGTTTTTTGTTATAACAATTTTATGGAGAGTTTTTTCTCATGTTTCAGGATGGGCTCGCTATCAGAAGCAAAAATCGTCTGTTCCTACAGTATCACTATTTGAACGTGTTAATAAAACTGTTGCTATCGAGAAGGAGCATGAGTTGGATTTACAACATGATTACGATGGTATTCGTGAATTGGATAATCGTACTCCACCATGGTGGAAGTATGCATTTATAGCAAGTATTGTTTTTGGTGCTGTTTATCTATGGAGGTACCACATAGCTGAATGGGCTCCTTTGCAGGATGAAGAATATCAACTTTCTGTTAAAGAGGCGGAACGTGAAAGAGTTGCTTATCTGGCTGCATCCGCTTCATCTATCAATGAAGATAATGTAAAGTCTATGGATAGTGAAGCAATTAAGATAGGAGAGAATATTTTTTCTAAGTCATGCTCAATTTGTCATGGTAAATTTGGTGAAGGATTAGTAGGTCCAAATTTAACAGATGAGTATTGGATTAATGGTGGATCACTACAATCCATTTTTAAGGTTATTAAATATGGGGTTCCTGAAAAGGGGATGAAATCATGGAATAATGATCTTTCTCCTCTGCAAATAGCACAGGTTTCTAATTTTATTAAATCTATTCGTGGAACTAATCCTCCTAATCCAAAAGATAAACAAGGGGAATTATTTATTGAGGAAAAATAACTACGAATTCTGGTTGAATGAAAATTTGAATGAAAAATAATTCATTTTTGGATTTTGATGAATTTAGATAATGATCAATCACGGGAATCATTTAGGGATCGATTAGGAACTATTGATCAAAAAGGCAAACGTGCCTGGATTTATTCATCAAAGCCATCAGGGTTTTATTATCAAAGAAGATCCATTGTAAGTTGGATCTATTTAATTTTATTTTTTGCTTTACCATTCATTCGAGTGAATGGCAATCCATTATTTCAGATAAATATACCTGAAGGAAAGTTTATTCTTATGGGCTCTGTTTTTTGGCCACAAGATTTCTTTTTATTTGGGTTGATTATGATGCTAGGCGTTGTAGCAATTGCATTATTCACATGGGTTTATGGGCGCATTTTTTGTGGATGGATTTGTCCGCAAACAGTGTTTATGGAAATGGTATTTCGAAAAATAGAATATTGGATAGAGGGGGATGCTTCCAAACAGAGATTGTTAATGAGGCAGCATTGGAATTTAAATAAGATTTATAGAAAGACACTTAAACATCTTGTTTTTTTTGTATTATCTTTTTTAATAGGCACTATTTTTCTTTCTTATATTATAGGTACTGATCTTCTTTTTCAAATGATCCAGCATCCGCTAAATCAGCATTGGAAATGGTTGGCAGGGGTTCTTTTTTTTACCCTTGTATTTTATTCTGTATATGCTTTTGCTAGAGAGCTCGTTTGCACGGTTATATGTCCTTATGGAAGGTTGCAAGGTGTTTTGCTAACTAAAGATTCTATGGTGGTTGCCTATGATCATGTGAGAGGTGAGCCAAGAGATAAATTTTATAAAAAAAAATCTGATTCATCAGGCCATTGTATCGACTGTAGTCAATGCGTGCATGTATGTCCTACTGGAATAGATATCCGAAATGGTACGCAGTTGGAATGTATTCATTGTACAGCATGTATGGATGCATGTGATTTTATTATGAAAAAAATCAACCGACCTACAGGTCTTATTCGATATACTTCTGAAAATGCGATTGCTAATCGTCTGAAATTTAAATTAAATCGGCGCAGTCGATTATATACTCTCGTATTAATTCTGTTACTTGGGCTAGTAAGCTATATTGTTTTTACTAGATCTGATCTTGAGGTTACAGTTATGCGTGTGCCTGGTCAACTTTATCAAGAACATGCTGATGGTACGGTAAGTAATTTATATACCATAAAGTTAACTAATAAAACATCCTCTAAGATGATTTTTAATATAAAATCAGAGCGTGCAAATAGTTCTGTAAAGTGGGTTGGAAAATCCCTCTCACTTATTCCCCGGGAAGGTAGAGAAGAGGGAATGTTTTTTTTATATCTTAATAAAAATGAGATTAGTAGTCGTAAGACAACGTTGCGCTTGGCTATATATCAAGAAGGTAAAAAAGTAAAAATAGTAACAACTGTATTTTGGTTTTTATAAAAAATATGATATGAATTGGGGAGTTAAGATTATAGTAGTGTATGTATGTTTTATAGGGGTAATTTTTTTTCTCATCATTCAGTCCTATACCCATCCATCAGATTTGGTTGCAAAAAATTATTATGCTCAAGAACTCGCTTATCAGGAGGTTATAGATAAAGAAATAAATGGAAAAAAAATTGATTCACTCATTTATGTTCTATTAGGTGACGATGCTATTGTAATAAAGTTTGATCCAAATCTAAAACCAATTTACCATGGGAATGTGACATTCTATAGGCCATCTCATGCAACCTGGGATCGTTCATTTGTGCTACAGCTTGATCAAGCGAATACGCAGCACATAGATAAAAGCTATTTTTATCCTGGCTATTATACTATTATTCTTTCATGGGAGGATGGCGTCAAAAAGTATCAAGTAAAAAGAGATTTAACTATTTTATCAATCCCATGAATACACTTGTTTTGATAGAGGCTTTTTTGATAGGTATTTTAGGTGGTGTGCATTGCTTAGGTATGTGTGGTCCCATTGCTTTTATTTTGCCGTCACTTGCTGCACATCCCTCAAGCCAGTGGATTGGTATTTTATTCTATCATTTTGGTAGAATTGGAGCATATGCCTTGATGGGTGCATTAGCAGCGGCTTTTGGCAGACTTATTTTTTTTCATACCTATCAACAGTTTGCATCTATCTTAGTAGGTTGTTTTTTACTTTTCGGTATTCTTGTATATATTATTTCTCATCAACGTCGTTCATTTAAATTAGTCTCTTGGATGAATACTAAGTTAAAACATGCCATTTTATTTTTCTTTAAAAAAAAATATATTTCTTCTTTTATGATGATTGGCTTTTTAAATGGATTTTTACCTTGTGGGCTTGTATATGTTGCGCTTGTAGGCGCTATAGCCCTGGGTCATGCTTGGCAAGGAGCTATTTTTATGATGTGTTTTGGTTTGGCTACATTCCCATGGTTGTTTTTTGTTTCCTTTTTTAAAAAATGGATAACACATCAGCGTATGAGCAGAATAAGAAGATTTATTCCTGTATTTGTAATCGCGACATCTCTTCTGTTAATTCTTAGAGGAATGAATCTTGGTATTCCTTATATCAGTCCTAAATTATCATCTGATCAGTCGGTATCATGCCATCATTAATAGTAATGGTTTACTAAAATGCATTTAATAAAATACATCTTCTAGGTGCAATATGTTAAAAGACCTATCTTCTATAATTGAAATAACATCAAACTGAATAGCGCCTTCCCAATTTGTTGTCATGATGTAATGCTCAGCAGCACTCATAATTAATTTTTTTTTCTTTTCATCTATAGCTTCTTCAGGTAACCCATGTGTGGTAGATGTGCGGTATTTTACTTCTATAAATGTTAATACATTTTCTTTTTTTGCAATGATGTCGATTTCTGCTTTTTGATGACGAAAGTTGGTGGCTATGATGGTGTATCTTTTTGACTCAAGATAATGCTCTGCAATGAGCTCTCCTTTTTTCCCAATTTCCTTGGTGGTTTTCATAATTCCTAGCCAAGCGAATATAGTAAACTTTTTCTTTTTATTGAATCTTTATAGTTGAATATTCGTATGCATCTAGTATTAGCAGATGGATTAGTGCTGGCGATGAATACCTACTTTGAAAATAGTATAAACATATGAATAATCGATCCACCTATTTAAGCCAAGTTCTTGAAAGAGCCACTCACGCAGCGGCTATTTTTAGCGAGTTAGATCAAGCAACGACTAACAACATTGTAAAGTCTGTTTGCGAAAAAGCCTTTAGTCATCGTGTAGAATTGGCTAAGATGGCTTGGGAGGAAACAGGGATGGGTAAATGGGAGGATAAGGTAATTAAAAATGCTATCGCTTCCAGGTTAGTATACGAAAATATAAAAGATCTTAAGACAGTTGGTATTATTTCAGAAAATGAAGAAACAGGTATTACAGAAATCGCTCAACCGATAGGACCTATTTTGGCTATTATACCTGTTACCAATCCAACATCAACCGTGTTGTTTAAAATTCTCATCGCATTGAAAACCAGAAATCCTATTATTATTAGTCCTCATCGTCGTGCTACAAAATCATCCATTGAGGCAGCACGATTATGTTATGAAGCAGCGTTGGCTGCAGATGCTCCAGAATTTTGTATTCAATGGGTAGAGCATGATTCTCGTGAAATGACGCAAGCCTTAATGAGTCATCCTAAACTAGCTCTTATTTTAGCTACCGGAGGTCCATCATTAGTGAAATCGACATACAGTTCAGGTACACCAGCTTTTGGAGTAGGTGCAGGAAATATACCAGTTTATGTAGAAAAAACAGCTGATCTAGAACATGCAGCAGCAGAAATAATACTATCTAAAGCATTTGATAATGGAATATTATGTTCGAGTGAACAGTCACTCGTTGTTGATCAAGAGATAGCACCTTTATTGAAGGCGGAGCTTAAAAAAAGAGGAGCTTATTTTCTCTCCTCGGAAGAAGTTGTTCAAATAGAGCGTGTAGTATATGATAAAGAAAATGCTTCTATTAGAACCTCTATCATTGGTAAATCAGCAGTTGATATTGCTCATTTGGCAGGAATAGTTGTTCCAGCAGATACTCCTATATTAATAGCTCCATTGAAAGGGGTAGGTGAAAAATATCCATTGTCTGCTGAGATATTAGCACCTCTATTGGCTTATTATGAAGCACGTAATTTTAACGAAGCTGTTAAGATATGCTTGGATTTGAATTATTTCGGTGGGATGGGGCATACTGTGAGTATTTTTTCTAAAGATGAGGAAAAAATAAAAAAGTTTTCATTGGTTATGGATGCTGGTCGTATATTAGTTAATATGCCTTCTGCACAGGGGGCAATGGGTGGAATTTATAATTCACTTTCTACATCATTTACCTTGGGATGTGGAACATATGGTAAAAATATAACTACAGATAATATTACAGCTAAGCATTTATTGAACATCCAAAGAATATGTAATCGTCGCGTAAGTGAGGCTTATATTAAACTCATGGATGATATTAATAAAACAAAAGATAATAGTGGTCAAAGGGCTTTATAAAAAAATATAATCAATATATGTATACCTATCATTTTACTCATAATTATGAGCGGCTCTTGTTTCAGTTTTATGGCAGACTTAATTCTGCAGAATCTGATAAAATACAACATGAAATCACGGCTATGTTAGCACATGATCCTGTTTCAAGTATAACCTTTGATATGAAGCATGTGGAGTATATTTCTTCCGCATTTTTAAGTATCTGTGTGGATTTGTATAGGCGTGTTGGATCTGATCAATTTTTCGTTATCAACGATACGCCACATGTTAGAAAGGTTTTTAAAATAGTGGGTCTGCAATTTAGTTCTGGTTCGGTATAAGGATCTTTTAAAAAAATAATTTCATTTCACAAGAATTTATTTGGATTTGTAATGAATTTATTGATGAAGCGATTAATTGAAAAATTTTCGCAGCAACTTACATCTGTTCTAGAATTAGGACAAGCTGTAAGTTGCGCTCCCAATGTACTATATTGCAAATAGTAGTAGTTGATTTATTCTATTCATTGTAAAGTATTTCGCACACTAGACGATTGTATTGTTCTGTTAAACTTTAGAATGCCTGTTTTTGCCTAGGAGTGTAGCTTTCAATTAGAATCCAGAATCTATTGTAAACTCCAGGTATTGTTTCGCGGTAAGTTCCTCTTCTCCTCCCAAGCTCATTCCTGTTTCTCATGTTAAAACGAACATAGTGTTTTTTTATTATACCTTATTGAAACTTTTAAATCTGCCTATGCGTAGCTATTAGGAAATTAACTTAACAACTACTTTAAAATATTTACAATTATGAATACTCATGTCGTTGGTTTTCACTATATCTTTCAAAGAGCAGTTAATTTTTTACGTTATTTTTTGGGTGAACCAAAACAAATTGCAAAATCGTTGCTAACAAAACCGTATTCATCTCAGGTAAGAGATCTTGCAGCCTGTGTGGCATTAGCTAAGGCTGATCCAGGATATCAAACGATAGATCAAGAATGGGGTGTAGAAAGAATATCAGCATTGTGCCAATTCGATATATCAGACCATGGTTTGCATTGTGGTTATTATGCCTTGTACTTTGCCAAGATAATGAATCAGTTTGGCGATTCACGACGCTTGCAAACGTTGCTACAAAATAGAAGATATTTTAATAAATACTTGAGGAAATGGGAGCAACATATTCTTCAATTGCGCAGGAATACTTATGGTCTTAAATTGGACAAAGAAAAACTTCTAGAACCTTATTCCAGTCCTGTAAATTTTATTTATGGGCATGAAATTAAAGAAATTATTCCAATAAATTGGATTAAGAAATGTATTTATGTTGCTGAGTATATTCAGGAAGGGGAATCTTTTACATGGAAATTCTCTGATAATAATAAAGTTCAAAAACAAATTACTCGACTTCGTAGAGAATGCGTCGGTTCAATCTCTTTTGTTGTTTGTCGATCTAAGAATCACTGGTTTGCTTTAAAATTTTACTATCAAACTAATAAGCCTATGGTATCTTATGTTGATTCAGGCAATCAAGGTGGTCCATTTCCAAAAGCCATAAATGAGCTTGCCGGTATAATTTTTTATGGAAAAGAACGAACAGTAGAGAGCTTACCTAGAAGAGTTTAAAACCATCAACCTATTAAAAATAATTCATTTAAATTTGCAATGAATTATTATAAATAAAGATGTATTCATTAATGAAGCGATTAATTGAAAAATTTCCGCAGCAGCTTATGGCTGCACTAGAGCTTGGTCAGTCTGCTGCGTTGCGAAACTCAGATACTAATTTATTACAAGTAGTGGTGGCTGGAATGGGGGGGTCTGGTATTGGTGGTAATTTAATTGAAGCTTTTACAGCTAATGAATTAACTGTGCCTCTTTTGATTACAAAATCCTATGAGCTTCCTTTTTATGTCAATGAGCATACACTTTTTTTAGCATGTTCCTATTCAGGTAATACAGAAGAAACGGTTCAAGCCTTACAGGCAGCCATTCGTCAGAGGGCGCATATTGTTTGTATATGCTCTGGAGGAGAAATAATGTCTATAGCTAAAAAGCATGATTTAGATATTATTGAAATACCTGGTCATGATAAATCTCCGCGGGCTAATATTGGCTATGCATTTACTCAAATTCTTTTTACACTGTATTATCATGGTCTCATTTCTAATCTCTTTATAAAAGAACTTGCACAGGCAGCTCAATTGATCGAGCAAGAGCAAGAAAGTATTTTAAAAGAAGCTAAAACAATAGCAGATTGTTTTACTCATCAATTTCCTATTATTTATTCTGATGCTAAACTATTTCCTGTTGCTGTCCGTTTTCAACAACAGATCAATGAAAATTCCAAACAACTCTGTCATGTGAATGCGTTTCCAGAAATGAATCATAATGAACTGGTTGGCTGGGAGCTTTCGCAAGAAATATATAAACATGCCGTAGTGGCATTTTTTAAAACAGACTTTGATCACGCGCGTGTGCGTTTGCGAATGGATATCTGTAAAAAATTATTTCAGGAAAAAGTAAAAAACGTTATAAATATTCAAGCCAAGGGCACATCGTTTATTCAGCAAAATATTTATTTGATTCATTTAACAGATTGGGTGTCTTATTTCTTAGCTGAAAATAACAAAGTCGATCCTTTTCCAGTAAAAATTATTGATTTTTTGAAAGCAGAGTTGCTGAAAAAATAAAACTCGTTCAATAAACAGTTAAAATGTTATATACATTTTGAATAAGAATACGGACGTTAACTATAGTCATCTGGGATTAATTGATTATCAGCAAGCCTGGGATATTCAGAAAAGCTATTTTTCAAAAATAGTTGATGTAAAGCTTGTTAATAGAAAACAGGATAAACAACTTTTAACTCCTAATTATCTTTTATTTTGTGAACATACGCCTGTCTTTACGATAGGGAAAACAGGCTCTGAAAATCACCTGCTGGTTAATCAAGCGGTTTTAAAAGAAAAAGGTATTTCATTTTATCACATTGATCGTGGTGGAGATATTACGTATCATGGGCCTGGTCAATTGGTAGGATATCCTATTTTAGATTTAGATAATTTTTTTACAGATATTCACAGGTATTTAAGATGCTTGGAAGAGGCGGTTATTTTGATGTTGTCTGATTATGGCATTCAGGCAGGCAGGGTTGATGGCATGACGGGTGTATGGATAGGGCAAGGCCGTGAAGCTCGAAAAATATGTGCAATGGGTGTGCGAACAAGCAGATGGGTGACGATGCATGGCTTTGCATTGAATGTGAATACAGAATTGGATTATTTTAATTATATTATTCCTTGTGGTATTCAAGATAAAGCAGTGACATCCATGAAAAAAGAATTGGGAAAAGATATTCCAATGTCTGATGTAGAACAAAAACTTCTTTCTAAATTAGCTGCTGTTTTTGAGATGAAGATTATAAACGATAAACGTTAACTTATTTTAGTATGTCTATTCACTTATCGAATACGAAACGCGTAACAACACATACCTTGCAAGAAATGAAGCATCGAAAAGAAAAAATTTCGATGCTTACTGCCTATGATTTTTCAATGGCTAAAGTACTCGACCATGCTGGCATAGATGTTCTTCTGGTTGGGGATTCTGCCTCCAATGTGATGGCTGGCCATGAAACCACTCTTCCTATCACATTGGATCAAATGATTTATCATGCTTCATCGGTGATTCGAGCAGTGACGCGTGCGTTGGTTGTAGTTGATATGCCTTTTGGATCATACCAAGGCAATTCATCCGAAGCTCTTCGCTCGGCTATTCGTATTATGAAAGAGTCTGGTGCTCATGCTGTTAAGCTCGAAGGTGGAAGTGAAGTTAAAGAATCTGTATTACGTATTTTGAGTGCAGGCGTTCCTGTGATGGGGCACTTAGGCTTAACACCACAATCGATTTATAAATTTGGAACATATACCGTTCGTGCCAGAGAAGAGTCTGAAGCTGTTAAATTACTTGAAGATGCTAAGCTTTTGGAAGAATGTGGGTGCTTTGCTATTGTATTAGAAAAAATTCCGGCGAAGCTGACGGAACAAGTGGCGTCTGCTTTAAAAATACCTGTTATTGGAATTGGTGCAGGACCGTTTGCAGATGGCCAAGTACTTGTATCGCACGATATGTTGGGCATCACACATGAATTTAATCCACGTTTTTTAAGACGCTATGCTGATTTGAATGGAATTATTACAGATGCTGTAAAACAGTATTTGAAAGATGTTAAATCATCAGATTTTCCAAATCAGCATGAGTATTATTGAGAATTGAATAATAAATTTTTATACCGATAAAAATCCATTCTCTATCTTTAGATAAGGTTCACAGTTGTTTATAAATAAGCCGCCCGTGCCTAATCCCTGTGGAAGTGGGTTGTTGAATGTAGACGTAAATTGTGCAATCGCGTTGAGACCAATATTGGATTCCAAAGCAGAAGTAATCCACCAACCCATGTTTAAATGTTCAGCGATAGTAATCCATTCTCTACAGGATTGAAATCCACCGACCAGTGTAGGTTTGAGAATAATGTATGAAGGCTGAATAGAGGATAAAAGTTCTAATTTTTCTGCTGGGGTATGAATACCAATTAATTCTTCATCTAGGGCAATCGGAATACTTTTTTTATTTTGTTGACATAATTGTTTCATCACTGATCCTTGTTTTGGTGCGATGGGTTGTTCAATAGAATGAATATGGTATTTTTCTAATATGTCTAATTTATATTGCACATCAGAAATGGCAAATGCGCCATTGGCATCTAATCGGATTTCAATATTTTCTTTCGCGTAATTTTCCCTCATATAGCTTAATAGATCACATTCTTTTTCAAAATCAATTCCTCCAATTTTGAGTTTAATGCATTTAAATCCTTCTTTTATTTTTTGATCAATTTGGTCACGCATGAACTCTTTACTTCCCATCCAAATTAATCCATTGATTGGTAATGAAGAATGCCCTTCTGTAAATGACGTGTTAAAGATTATTTTTTTTCCTCCATTATTTAAATCGAGCAATGCCGTCTCTAATCCTAGCCGAATGGATGGATAGATTGGCTCTACCATTTCTGTTACTAGTTTAAACACATCATTCGTGTCTTTTGGAATTTCTTTTCTCGCGATTTTTTTACAAACCTCTTTTAGATACGATTCAAAGTCAGGGCGATCATCCGTGCTTAATTGGGGAAGTGGCGCGCATTCGCCTATGCCACGTACGTCTGGATTCTTTTTGTTCCATAGAGTGATATACCACACTATTCGTTCGTGTAGACTTCCTCTCGATGTTTTAGCCTCTGATTTAAACAGTAATTTTTTTTTCTCAATGTTTGAGTCTAATGCCATAAATAGTATTCTAATTTTATTTCAAGTTGTCCAATCTCTGCCTATATTTGATGTTCCATGTGAGCAATTATGGCAAAAACAAATCCAAATAAAGAAGAAAAATTCAAGATTTTAGAACAAAAAAATGCAGAAGCACTGTTGGGTGGTGGCCAAGATCGTATTGATGCGCAACATAAAAAAGGGAAATTGACTGCACGGGAACGTATCGATTTACTTTTGGATGAAAATTCATTTGAAGAGATAGGAAAGTTTATTATGCATCGAACCAAAGATTTTGGTTTAGATAAAGAATATTATTTGGGTGATGGGGTAATTACAGGATATGGTACGATTGATGGAAGATTAGTTTATGTATTCTCTCAAGACTTTACCGTATTTGGCGGATCATTAGCTGAGGCTCATGCTCAAAAAATATGCCGCATCATGGATTTGGCTATGCAAAATGGAGCACCACTTATCGGGTTGAACGATTCAGGTGGGGCGCGTATTCAAGAAGGTGTTTTATCATTAGGAGGATATGCCGATATATTTTATAGAAACACATTAGCTTCCGGTGTCATTCCACAAATTTCAGCGATCATGGGTCCGTGTGCAGGAGGCGCAGTCTATTCACCGGCGATCACGGATTTTATTTTCATGGTGGAGAATACATCGTATATGTTTGTTACCGGTCCGAATGTGGTAAAAACGGTGACTCATGAAAATGTGACTTCGGAAGAATTAGGTGGAGCAAGTACCCATAGCACTAAAAGTGGCGTGACTCATTTCTCTTGTAAAAATGAAGTCGATTGTATTCATTCAATTAAAAAACTAATCAGCTATATTCCACAGAACTGCGAAGAAGAACCACCTGCGCTAGCTTACGATGAACATGATGAATTACGCAAAGAATTAAATACAATCATTCCTGATAATCCGAATCAACCGTATGATATGCGCGAGGTGATTGAGAAAATAGCTGATAATGAAACTTTTTTCGAAGTGCATCAAAATTATGCGGAAAATATGGTTGTTGGGTTTGCGCGTTTAGGAGGAAGAAGTATTGGTATTGTTGGTAATCAACCTGCGGTGCTTGCAGGCGTGTTAGATATTAATGCCAGCGTGAAGGCTGCACGCTTTGTGCGTTTTTGTGATTGTTTTAATATTCCATTATTAGTATTAGAAGATGTGCCTGGATTTTTACCTGGTACGGATCAAGAATGGAAAGGAATTATTACCAATGGAGCTAAATTGTTATTTGCTTTTTGTGAAGCCACTGTTCCGCGAGTTACCGTGATTACTCGTAAAGCGTATGGTGGCGCTTATGATGTGATGAATTCCAAACACATTGGAGCGGATATGAATTATGCTTGGCCTACTGCTGAAATTGCCGTGATGGGTGCCAAAGGCGCAGCTGAAATTATTTTTAAAAAAGAAATCACCGAAGCCGCTGATCCGCAGGCGAAGCTTCAAGAAAAAATAGATGAGTATACGGATAAATTTGCGAACCCCTATAAAGCCGCTCATCGGGGATTTGTGGATGAAGTAATTAAGCCTGAAGAAACCCGCATAAAGTTGATAAAAGCCTTCAAGATGCTTGAAAATAAAGTGGATCAGCTTCCAAAGAAGAAACATGGAAATATGCCGTTGTAAATTAACTTATTAACCTTTTATATTATGTCTAAAGAATTAAACAAAAAAAGCAGCGATTTTTTAAAGAACTATTTAAACACCGCATCACCCACAGGATTTGAATCATCCGGTCAGAAAGTGTGGCTGGAGTATATTCGACCGTATGTCGATGATCATTTTTCGGATACGTATGGTACAGTCGTAGGCGTTATTAATCCTAAAGCCAAATATAAAGTAGTGATCGAGGCACATGCCGATGAAATTTCGTGGTTTGTGAATTACATCACTGAAGATGGATTTATTTATGTGAAGAAAAATGGAGGTTCTGATCATCAAATTGCACCTTCTAAACGCGTAAATATTCATACTAAAAAAGGAATAGTCAAAGCGGTATTTGGCTGGCCTGCTATCCATGTGCGGGAGCCGGGTAAAGAAGAAATACCTTCACTGAAAAATTTATTTTTGGATTGTGGATGCAGCTCTAAAGAAGAAGTAGAAAAATTAGGTGTGCATGTAGGTTGTGTCATCACCTTTGAAGATGAGTTTATGATTCTTAACGATCGGTTTTATGTTGGACGAGCGCTTGATAATCGCATCGGAGGATTCATGATTGCAGAGGTTGCCCGAAAAATAAAAGAATCTAAATTTAAACCTCAGTATGGATTATACATTGTAAATGCCGTACAAGAAGAAATTGGATTGCGTGGTGCTGAGATGATTGCTCATCGTATTAAACCTGATTTGGCTATTATCACGGATGTGTGTCAAGAAACCTCATCGCCTGCATATAATAAAATTTTGAATGGTGATATTCGGGCTAATAGAGGTCCTGTTTTGACTTATGGTCCTGCTGTTCATAATAAAGTATTAGATCAGATTATTCAAGTTGCTGAAAAAAAGAAAATTCCTTTTCAACGTGCAGCAGTAAGTCGATCAACAGGTACCGATACAGATTCATTTGCGTATTCTAATGAAGGTGTTGCTTCGGCGCTGATTTCACTCCCTCTTCGGTATATGCATACAACCGTAGAGACGGTTCACTCTGAAGATGTGGCTAATGTCATCCGGTTGATGTATGAATTTTTAGTACAGGTTAAACCGGGTCATGATTTTAAATATGTGTAGCGTTGTAGTTTTGAATCACTAGTATTGCATCAGGTGGATATCCGTAACTTGCTTTCGCTGTATCAGAACGATACACATGTTCAATCTTTATGTCAGCTTATAGATAGTTCTAAAAAAACGATACAGCTTAAAGGCTTGGTTGGCAGTATGGACTCATTGGTGGTTGCCGCTGTTGCTAGTTTAGCCCATGATCGTAATCATATTCTTATCGTCCATGACAAAGAAGAGGCAGCCTATATTTATACAGACCTTCGTTCATTATTGCCCCATCACGAGATCCAATTTTTTCCTACATCGTATAAAAAACCTTATGAATTTCAGGATGTAGATAATGCGAATGTCTTGATGAGAGCAGAAGTGCTCAATCGATTGGGTCAGCATGGTGTTGGTGAAATTATAGTCACCTACCCCGAGGCCTTAGTGGAAAAAGTTGTTAATCGTAAGTCACTTCTTTCAACCACTTTTTTAATTAAGAAAAAGCAAACCATATCTCTTGCAGATTTAGTAGATAAACTTGTTACGTATGATTTTGATAGAACAGATTTTGTATATGAGGCAGGTCAGTTTGCTGTTCGTGGTGGCATTGTAGATATTTTTTCATATACCAATGATTTACCTTTTCGAGTAGAGTTGATGGGAGATGAGATAGATGCTATTCGTACCTTTGATCCGATTACACAGCTTTCTGTAGATCATGATTTAAATCAGATCAGCATACTTCCTAATCCACAAACTAAGTTTATACACGAGGCGAGAGAGCCTTTAACGGCTTTCTTCTCAGATCATGATTGTATATGGGTGAAAGATTGGAAGCAGATGCGTGAGGTTATTGATCAATGTTATGATAAATGGATGACGGAGTATAATTCCATTTTAGATAAGACTAATCAAACTTCTGTTGTCTATCATCCGGATGATGTAATCAATTCGTTTTCATCTTTGGATAAATTATTAAAGCATTTTCAACTGATTGAATTTGGAAAAAAAAATCATATTTCATCCGATCAGGTTATACTCTTTGAGGCTGATGCACAACCGTCTTTTTATAAAGATTTTCAGCGTCTAGCAGATAATCTATCAGACAATCAACTTAAAGGCATTCAAACGATTGTGATGGCAGATATGCCTAAACAGATCGAGCGACTTCAATCTATTTTTGAAGAAATTAATTCATCCATTCATTTTCAAGGTCTGTTGCTTTCGCTTCGAGAAGGCTTTATAGATAAGCGGTTGCAATTAGCATGTTATACTGACCATCAGATTTTTGAACGGTTTCACCGCTATCGCATCAAAGAAAGTTATGCTAAATCTAAAGCACTTACATTGCGCGAGTTAAAATTATTACAGCCCGGTGATTATGTAACACATGTTGATTATGGCATCGCCCGATTTGCTGGATTAGAAAAAATAAAATCGAATGATAAAGTACAAGAAATGATTCGGCTCATCTATCGCGATGATGATGTCTTATATGTCAATATTTATTCTCTTCATAAAATAGGCAAGTACTCCGGTAAAGAAGGAACTCCTCCATCCATGAGTAAGCTAGGTTCGCCTGAATGGGAAAATAAAAAGAAAAAAGTTAAAACAAAAGTTAAAGATATTGCTAAGCAACTCATAGAGCTTTATGCTAAACGTAAAGCTGCTCCCGGGTATGCATTTAGTTCAGATACTTTTTTACAAATCGAATTAGAGTCTTCTTTTATGTATGAAGATACACCTGATCAAGCTAAAGCAACTCAAGATGTTAAACTTGATATGGAAAAACCGCATCCGATGGATCGGTTGGTTTGTGGTGATGTGGGGTTTGGAAAAACAGAAGTGGCGATACGTGCAGCTTTCAAAGCGGTACAAGATCAAAAACAAGTGGCTGTTTTAGTGCCTACTACGATATTAGCTATGCAGCATTATCGGACATTTTCTGAGCGCTTAGCTAAATTTAATGTTCGTATAGATTATATCAGTCGATTTAAAAGTACTTCAGATATTACAGAAACTTGTAAAAAATTAGAAAAGAGAGAATTGGATATTTTAATAGGTACCCATCGTATCGTAGGAAAAGACGTACACTTTTTTGATTTGGGGTTGCTTATCATTGATGAAGAACAAAAATTTGGCGTGACTACCAAAGAGAAACTTAAAGAGATGAGGGTGAATGTGGATACATTGACATTGACAGCCACACCTATTCCACGTACCTTGCATTTTTCTTTAATGGGAGCGAGGGATTTATCTATTATTGCTACCCCGCCTCCTAATCGGCAACCTGTTACTACTGAGGTACATGATTTTAATGACCTTCTGATTAGGGATGCGATCAGTTTTGAGTTGAAGCGAGGCGGACAAGTATTTTTTATTCATAATCGAATCAGTGATATTGAAGAGATAGCTAATATTATTTTGCGTCTTGTACCTGATGCTAAGATAGCTGTTGCTCATGGACAAATGGATGGAGTCGTTTTAGAAAAAACGATGATGGCTTTTATTGATGGTCAGTATGATGTTCTTGTTTCTACGAATATTGTTGAATCAGGATTAGACATACCAAATGCTAATACGATTATTATTAATCATGCACATCTCATTGGATTATCAGATCTTCATCAGATGAGAGGACGTGTTGGTCGTTCGAATCGTAAAGCGTTTTGCTATTTACTTGCACCTTCTGCTGGTGGCTTAACACATGATGCGCGCAAACGGTTGACTGTCTTGGAGGAATTTTCAGAATTGGGTGATGGATTTAAAGTAGCGATGAGAGATTTGGATATCCGAGGTGCCGGGAATTTATTGGGCGCAGAGCAAAGTGGCTTTATTAATGATATAGGCTTTGAGATGTATCATTCCATTTTGAATGAGGCTGTTCAGGAGTTAAAAGAAACAGATTTTAAAAATTTATTTCAATCGGCTGTTGATACTATTTCTAAAAAAACTGTTAAAGAGTGTATCATTGAAACGGATCTTGAAGTAGTAGTGCCGGATTATTATGTAACTAATATTTCTGAGCGTTTGAGTTTATATACTCGTCTGGATCATATTCAGGATGAAGAAGCCCTTCATGTTTTTCAGCTAGAGTTAATCGATCGGTTTGGACCATTGCCTAAAGAGGTAGAAGAAATGATTCAAACGGTACGGTTGCGTTGGCTAGGAGAAAGAATAGGCTTTGCAAAAATTATTGCTAAGAATGCTCATTTAAAATGTTATTTTAGCTCTCCTGATAAAACAACCGATTATTCATCAGCTTGTTTTGAGCGTATTCTTAGAATTGTACAACAGTATCCACAGCGGTATAAATTTAATGATGCTTCTCATCAATTGATATTGACTGTCACTCATGTGTCGTCTATTCAAGAAGCAATTCTATTGCTTCAAAGCTTTATCTAAAAAATATAATTTTTTATTAAATTTAAGAAACTAATTTTCAATGAGATGAAAAATAAAATTTGGCTTATTTTTTTATGCTATTCCATCATACTGGGTGTTCTTGCAGTAGCATGTGAAAAGAAAGAAGAAGAGCCTAAACAGCCTTTTGTGCTTACACAAGAAGCATTGGATAATGCAACTGTTATATATCAATCTGGCATTATCGATGATCCATTTAAGGCGTTTAATGATGCAGCTCAATTTGGAAGTACTGATCCAGCTATTGGAAACAAAAAAAGAGATTTATATAGAAATGGAGATAAGGGCGCATTTGTAAGTGTTGGAACAATCATCGTTCGTCGGGCCTACGATAAAAATTCAGGTGTGTTGATTAATGCAGCTATCATGATCAAGCATGAAGAAGGGTTTAATGATGCTACAAATGATTGGGAATTTATTAATAATAAATATGATTCGGCAGTCGATTATAAAGCGCATCCCAATGGCATGTTACCTGATATAAGTAAAACTGATATTAGAGGCGTTAACCTTACCAACTGCGTGAATTGTCATAAAACAGTTGCAGTTAATAACTGGTTATTTACCACACCTTAATGAATATTTAAGAAATAAAATTTTGAGTAATAAATTAAGAATTTAGGGTATTTATTTTTACTATAAATAAATTTTTTTAAATTAGCATTTGAATTTAAGAAAATCTAGAACTAGAATCAATGAAAAAAGTACTCACTCTTGGTATCGTGTATTTTGCCTTCTTTATATCCTATGTATTCTCACAGACGTACAGAGAGTTGATTACTCAGGCAGAGAATTTCTATAATACTAAAGATTTTAAAAAATCGAGTGAATGGTATGCCAAAGCATTTCAATTGGAAGCTAAAGATCAACTTCATTTGTATAATGGTGCTTGCTCAGCAGCATTAAGTGGAAATACTGAACAAGCATTTCAATGGCTTGATTTAGCTTTTCAACATGGATGGTTGCATGTTAATCATTTAAAAGAAGACCCGGATTTTAAGATATTGCATACTGATAAAAGATGGTTAACGCTTGTTTATAAAATGCAGAAAAAGGTTGATAAGATAGAGTCTGGATATAATAAACCATTACAAAAAGAACTTTTGTCCATTTATAGTGAAGACCAAATAATAAGGCATATTTATATTGAAACGGGCAATAAATTAGGGTATAAAAATCCTACGATGGATAGCTTATCAAAGGTTATGGCCTATCAAGACAGTATTAACTTAATTAAAGTGATAAAAGTATTGGATCAATACGGCTGGGTTGGTAAAGATAAAGTAGGCGAGCAAGCTAACCAAACTTTGTTTTTAGTTATTCAACATGCTGATCTAAAAACGCAACAACGGTATTTGCCTATCATGCGTAAAGCTGTGAAGAAAGGGAATGCACAAAAAGAATCATTGGCCTTGTTAGAAGATCGTGTAGCTTTAAGAGAAGGTAGGAAACAACTATATGGTTCTCAAATTGGTATGAATCCTGAAACAAACATGTATTATGTTCTACCCTTGGAAGATCCTGACCATGTAGATGAAAAACGTGCCAAAGCAGGGCTTCCGCCATTGGCTGAGTATGTTAAAAGTTGGCAGATTAACTGGAACGTTGAGGAATATAAAAAGCAACTTCCTGAAATTGAAAAATGGAATAAGGCATGGTAACTTCAGTTTTATTTTGTTTATTAATGAAACAATGAGGAGTCTTATTGTTTGATTTTATAAAAAGATAAAAGCTAACTATTGTTTTTTTATGAAATAATGGTATATTTATCATATAAAAATTTCAAAACAATGGAAAAGAACAAATTAGAAAAATGGCATATTAAATCTGAAGCAGGTTTAGTGTCAATAAAATCAAATCAAGTATGGGGAGGTTTACAAGCTAAGGAGTATCAGTCTAATACAGTCACCGTTTATGGTGATGGCAAACCTGCTACTGATGATGGTACAGATGCTATTGGTTATTAAAAACTATCACTTGATAATCACTAATTTTAGAACTCCTATATTATATCATCATATAGGAGTTTTTTAATTTTTATTAGAATGAAAAATACAATATTTATTTCAGTCTTTTCTCTATGTGTCTTTACTTCTTTTTCTCAATCAAAAAAGGAATTACGAGAACCCGTACAGTTTTTCACTCATATGCTTTATTCAAAAGGATATCTTCATGCACTAGATACCTTAGTTAGTCAATCAGCTGCTTATGACACCTCTTCTCAATGGCGATCTACTTATTATCAAATGCTGGGAACAGCCTATTCTTTTGTGGAAAATGATTTGAAAGCCCGCCTTTCCTTTGACAAAATGTATGGAAAAAGTTCTTCTGTTGTTTCATTGAATATGGATTCTTTGTGTTCATCTTATTCGAAAGTCATTTCTGCCAAAGAGTATATCTTAAAAAAAGCAAATGAGTCTAGGATTATTATGATTAATGAAGCACATCATATTCCACAACACCGCGTATTAACTTATTCGATATTAAAAGATCTCTACGATAAAGGATTTCATTATTTAGCCGTAGAAGCTTATCATGTTGAAGATTCTTTATTGTCAATCAGAGGGTATCCGGCATTGAGCGATAAGGGTTTTTATATTAGAGAGCCCGTCTTCGCAAACTTATTGCGTTATGCCATCCATATTGGATATCAACTAATTCCATATGATGATGAGTCATCATGTCTATATGATCGAAAGAAACC
The DNA here is from genome assembly GCA_964418605.1 of uncultured Cytophagales bacterium. GTDB lineage: Bacteria > Bacteroidota > Bacteroidia > Cytophagales > Cyclobacteriaceae > CAYQLY01. The sequence continues at coordinate 21,879 of CAYQLY010000010.1, read as the reverse complement.
GAACTATTGTAAAAATAATCGTGACTTAAATCAAGCAGTTAATTTATATAAAATATTTCAAAAAGACGCTAATGCAAAAGTCTTAGTACATGCAGGATATGGGCATATTTTAGAAAGTACAACATCAGATTGGATTAAAATGGCAGAATTTTTTAAGGTGATTTCTGGAATTGATCCACTTACAATTGATCAAACATACTTCATGGAAAGTGTCGATTCTAATTTAGGAAAAGAATATAATTATATTACACAAAAATATTTATTTGATAGACCTAGTATATTATTAAATTCCAGCAATGAGCCTTTTTCTTTTGGATCAAGTGGTAAAATGGATTTAAATGTGTTTTGGCCAAAGATAGTTTATAAAAATCACCGACCTGTTTATTTTGATTATATCAATTTTAAGGAATATCCAATTCCTAAAAAATATACAACTACAGGATATTTGATACAGGCCTTTTCTGTTGATGAAAATAAAGAGGCTATTCCCATAGATCAGATATATATAGAAGAAACAAAAGAGAAATATGCTTTACGTCTTCCTATTGGACATTACCGTATTCGTATTTCTACTAAACATCATATGTCTATTGTTGAGTTTAATATTGATATGCATTAAATATCATGATATTGATCTTAAGCACACATGGCGATCTTACTACGGATGACGTGATCGATTGGCTGGATTTCAATCAATTGCCTTTTAACAGATTCAACGATAATGATCTGATTGAAAATCATTTATTTACCATTCATTTTTCAATGGATGATTTTTACGTTGATCAAGTACCATATCCCGATCAGATAAAAGTAGGGTGGTTTCGGAAGTTTGGTTTTTTTAATAATTCAAAAATCATAGAAGAGCTGGGCGACTGTTTTTCTAATGATTTAATCATTCATTTATTATTTGAATACCGTACTTTTCTAGAGTCCCTACCTATCTTTTATGAAAATATGGATTGGTTAACCAATCCATCTGCTGTACAGATTAATAAGATTAAGAGTTTGTTGTTGGCTAAGAAAGCAGGCTTAGATATACCTTGTACATTGCTTACTACTGATAAAAAATCTGTAAAAAAATTAATTCAGGAGAATAAAGATGTGATTACCAAACCTATTCGTGAAGGCAAAAATATAAGATTTGATGGTAAAATGTATACCATGTTTACAGAACTAATTAATGAAGATAATTTTTCTTCACTTACTGATTTTTTCTTTCCCTCTGTTGTACAAGAATGTTTAGATAAAGAGTATGAGCTTCGTGTATTTTACTTAGATGGCGTATGTTATAGCATGGCGATATTTTCTCAATTGGATGAACAAACAAAAATAGATTTTAGAAGATATAATTGGGAAAAACCCAATCGATGTGTTCCATTTCAACTTCCTGAAAAAATCGAGAGTAATATTCATGAATTTATGAAAACTATGGAGTTGAACACAGGATCATTAGATATAGTAAAAACAAAAGATGGTCGATATGTTTTTTTAGAAGTTAATCCTGTAGGGCAATTTGGAATGGTTTCTAAACCCTGTAATTATTTTTTAGAAGAAAAAGTAGCTAATTATCTTATAAAATGCCATAAAAATCATAATAATGAAAAATAAAACAAAGCATAATGTTTTTGGAGAAAAAATCGCTGTGTATTCAAGTCGGTATCTTCCCCTTACTTATCAGGTGGCTCGTGAGGTAGGAGATGAAAAAAAATTTAACCTAAAAATAGACTATGTGGAAAGTAATTTTTATAACAACAAAAAAATGATTTGTTATGGCTTTTATAAGCCTATTTCAAAAATAATATAATGACATCTTCGATCTATTTCAAACTGTTTGCTTGTTGTATCCCCGTAAAAGGGGCTTCAAGAAGCATTGTTTGTGATATTCAACGTGGAGAATATATTCTAATACCCAATGGGGTATATGAGATTTTAACTACTTATAAAAACTATACTATAGAAGAAATTAAACGTGCTTATGATTATGAATATAATGATATAATCGATGATTATTTTAACGAGCTACTCAAAAAAGAATTAGGTTTTTGGACAAAAGAACCTCACCTTTTCCCAGATATAAATTTGGAATGGAAATCTCCAAGAAAAATCACAAATGCCATTATAGACATAGATGAAAATTCTAACCATGATTATTTGTTGCTCTTTCAACAACTCGATGCTCTTGGATGTGAAAGTGTGCAATTTCGTTATTATACTCCTACTGCATTTTCTCAAATTAAATCCACAATACATTATATAAAATATACTCGACTTCGCTCAGCTGAGTTAATGATTTTTTTTCAGCAAAATTTGACGGAAGATAGTATTAGAGAACTATATAAGGAAGAAGCAAGAATTTCGTTAGTGGTTCTTCATTCTGCTCCATGGAATAATATTATTGAAATTGAAGCAAATAAGTTTCTTGTTTTTTCTTCAGAAATTGTTGTTTCCAGCGATTGTTGTGGAAAAATTAAATCGGATTATTTCTCTATTAATATTAATGTATTCACAGAAGCACAACAATATAATACGTGTTTAAACCGAAAAATTGGTATTGATGTAAAAGGCAATATTAAAAATTGTCCTTCATTTGAAAAATCATTTGGTAATATGTCCAATGTTACTTTGAATGAGGTGATTCAACAAGAAGAATTTAAAAGATTTTGGAAAATTCATAAAGATCAAATCGAAGTTTGTAAAGATTGCGAATTTCGTTATATATGCACAGACTGTCGCGCATATATAAATGAACCATCGAACATATATTCTAAACCCTCAAAATGCACCTATGATCCTTACACGGCGACTTGGAAATAAAATAGGATTTCTTTTGTTTATATTTTCTTTGTTTTTTCTTTCCTGTACAACTTCAAAGTTAGGAGCATTAGCTACTCATCAAGAAATCTATGATACTTTAATATCTTTTGGATATAAAAATAAAACTTTGAATTATGGTTTTTTGACATGGAAAGGATTTGAATTTGATTCGAGTCTTACTAAAATTCCTCAATTGGCAAAGCTTTATCCAGAATACAAATTAATTTCTTTTGCTAATTTTCGAAACCAAAAACGTATTTCTTGTGCTTATTATTTTACCTTTCGTACCCAAATGCTGGTTTTTGCATTACCTTTAGTAGATAATCCTAAAAATGTAATGCTTAAAAGAAAAAAACAACTTAAAGGCAAAAAATACCCTATTCTTTCTGAAGATATGTATTTACAAGATAAGCATCCGATGTATGCTTTAAGTTATAATCAATTCACAAAAAAAGACACATTCTATTGTTGTGAGTTTTATGTGAACGCCCCTAAGCATACACTTCGATTTGTATTTTTTAAAATAACCCCCGGTTTTTATTCAAAAGGATACGAATCCTATATTGCTTTTTCTATGATGATGAAAAGCTTTCATTGGCTAGGTGAAAAATATTTTTATGATTTTTTTAAAGGTAATTAAGCTAAAATAAAATGAGTAGATTCTGTCAATCTGTGTTTTGTGTAATATTATTTTTATTTCTTTTTTCTTGCAAAACTTCAAAGGTTATAGTTACGAAACAACGGCTGTATGATACGCTAGATATCTATGGGTATCAAAACAAAACATTAGGTTTTGAAATGTTCATGTGGGGTGGTTTTGAGTTTGATTCATCCTATACCGATAAACCCCAAATGGCTAAACTCTATACAGAATATGACTTAATTTCACTTAGTCACTTTCCTAAGAAAGCAAAAAGAGTTTTTTATATGTATTATTTTGCCACTGGAAAAATTCAACTATTGTGTTTGGCTTTACCTCTTGAAAAAAAATTGGAAAATAAGATTGTTAAATTAAAACAATATGTTAAAGATCAAAGCTATACTATTTTAAGTGATACCATATTCAACCTATCTACTCATCCTATTTATGTGCTCAAGTATGATCAAATTAGAAATAATGATATTTTTCATTATTCTGAATTTTATGTCAATACAAAAACAAAAACAATTTGTTTCTTATATTTTTCTAGAGATTCTGATCAGCTAGGTAGATTTGATCAGGCTAGTGAAAAAATGACTAGAAGTTTTCATTGGATTGGAGAAGCTAATTTTTATGACTTCTCAAAAGAACTCCCGACTCGAATAAAGCTTCGATGATATCCATTGCCAACTTTTTCAGATCTTTTTCTGTTGTTGAGCTTTAACTTCAAAAGCATCTAAAAATATACCTATAGCCTCTTTAATTTTTTGAGGTTTATTAAAAATATCAAATATAATCGCACTAAAAGATGTTATAGAACGTATATAAATTGGATTATTATTATCCCATTTATGGATTAGTAATACTTTATGGCATTTTGGTATTTTAGTTAAATTTTGAACTAGATCATTGTTTTTGTTTGTTTTTAAATCTACTGCTGTCCACCAATCCCATTTAGTTTCTAAAATAAACAGATTGGGATTTATAATTAAATATTCTTGGTTAAATTGATCATTATCTAAATTGAATAAGTATTCTACTTCTTGTCTATGAATAACTTCTTTCATGAATAGCTCTGAAATATTTTCTATACTTTGTATAAGTTCCATTCTCTTCTTTTCAAACTGAAAAACATCCTTGAGATGCTCATCATCTAATTGATTTATGTTTTCTTCAATAAGAGAAGCAGAGCTATTTATCTCGGATAGGTTGATTTTAGTATATAAGTCCTGCAATTGTTTAGAATGCTTTTTCTCAAATACTTGCATAGTAATATTAAAAAATTTCTCTACAATTTTCATTTTAACAAAATGATTATCAAAATCTAAGTCTTTAGATGAATTACTGTTTTTTATAATTGGATAGAGATGTGATTCTAATTTCGGATATATGAATTGTAAAAACACATCACTAATTTTTATGTTACTGCTATCTAAATTATTCTTTTCTGATATTTTTTCAATTAATTTTTCTGCTAAGTTATAGTATTTGGAATCGTTGATAACTTGGCTAGCTTGAATACAGAAAAATATATTATCTATTATTTCCTCAATTGATAAATTAGCAATATTAGAAAATAACTTATTATATATTTTATCAATGAATTGAAGATATACTTTCTTTTTAGTGAGCTCATATGCTCTTAATCGTGTAAGTCCTATTCCAGTTATTCCTTTGACCAAAGAAAAATTTTTTCTTTGTTTAGTTTGAGGAAATAAGCCTTTATTTATGTATTCTTCTTTTAAGGTTAAATGATCTTTTTCATCTTCAGTAATTATTTTAAAATCAGGCCAAGTTGTTTCTATTTCATCCCAATGCTTGTCCTCATAGCTAAAGGCTAATTCACCTAATTCTTTTAATTGATCAATGTTAAAAAAATATCCTAGTTCAAAAAATACAAATCCTATGCCAGAATTTCCTTCTCCCAATCCACATAATCCCTTACTTATATTATATGTATAATCCCAATAGATTCCCTCTTTATTAAAGAAAACATTGTTTAGAATACTTTCTATATATTCTTTAATGTTGTCTACTAAAGCTTCTTCTTGAGTTTTGCTGTATATATGAAGTAAACTTATTAGCGTTCCTGCTTTTCCATTATAAAGATTATTAAAAGAATGATTGTAGTTAGCAAATTCTTTCAGCTCTTTATAAGGTAATTCTATTTCAGATTTATTGCTGCTAACTTCATTTATTTTAATTAAGGTATAGTAACTTTTCATCCTGCCTTCGTAAAAACCATAATTAAGAGTATTATTTTGTTTTATAAAACCGTATAGTCTAATTCCCATTTCTTCAGCTTTATTTAGATAGCTACTGTCTTTTGTTGTTTCATAAAGCCGCACCAAATACAGGATGAGATCAGAAAATTCACTTTCTGTTTTATTACTTAAATTAATAGTTGATTTAAGTAATTTATTTCCTGTATCAATACATTTAGATAATAGTTTTTGCATAATTACAATTGAAAATTTCGTATCAGTTTTTCTATTTTATAAAAATAAGAAGGATAATCAGCTAATAATCGCATAGCTATATGCTCACCTATTGGTTTATATTTTTTATAATATCCAACAGGATGTATAAAAGTAGTTTTCTTAGGAACTCTATTGAAATTAGTCATTCCTTTAAAGTGATGATCCACACCTTCAGTAAAATAATGTATTTTAATATTCTTGTATTTGGCTAAGCAGAGAAACAAAAATTGTTCATAAGTAATATTAAAACGTCCAATATTAATTTTATGAATATCATTTATATTCTTATCAACAAATGCAAAAGCCTCTTTTGTATATTCTTTAAAGAATGAGATATTGTTTCCACCAAATATCCCCGCATTACATCCATATATATCATCTTTATTGATAGCTCTTTCTTCTTGTATACATACAGGAATATAAGGTAAATTATCTTCCATTTCCTTAACTGAATCGAAATGATAAGGAAAATTTAGTTCTTGATTCTGTGCAAATAGGCTTGCACTTTCTAAATCAGAATCAAATTTTTTCCAGATAAATAAATCCCCATCAGCATGCATGAAAGGTTTGTCTTGGATGCTATAAGCATAAATTTTGCCTAATGCCCAAAGATCAGAGTGGTAGTCGTTTAATTGATCTAGTTCTACTTTAACAGAAGTATAAGGAAGCTCTAGTTTGTCAATTAACAATTCTTTACCTAACTTATCCGTAATTAACTCTACTTCGCTATAATATTTTTTAAACTGTAGGCAGCTAAGAGCCCAACTCATGTAATTATATTTCTTATCTGACCATCCTCCTGCACTGCGATCATATCCTTTTTCAATACTTGGCTTCGACCAATAGCTATGAATAATTTTCATTAATTATTGTTTTAAACCTTGAATATAGATTTTTTATTTCAGATTATGAAATTTTTATCTTCTTTTAAGGTTTTTGTTGTATAATAAAATAAAGATAGATGTTTTTTTATATTACTCTTCGTACTTTAAATGAGGCAATTGGCATTCTTTAGGGATTTTAATAGAAATAGATCCGTTAAGTAAGGCTTGGCAAGCTAAACGCTCGTTGTTGTTGAGTCGGCTTTCATCTTGAAATTTTTTTTCAGAGGAGGTTAGTGGGCTTAGATTTTCTATTCCTTCGACTACGATCATCTTACAGGTGGTGCATCTTCCTTTTTTTCCACAATGGTGCATCCAATCGATGCGGGATTCATGTATATAGGTAATAACAGTTTGATGCAGGTTGGCTTCAGATACAGAAATTTCTTGGTGAGATAGGTTAATAATGGTTATCTTAGGCATGATTTTAAGTAGTATGAGTCATCATTAGTGTGTATGAGGATCCATGTCGATATACAAACAATTAGGGCGTATAGCCAGGCTATAGCGTATGAATTATGCGAGCGTTTTTTTCCTAAGCGAAAAAAAGTCGTCGCCTATCACAAACTTGCTTCTTTTTCTTCATCTAAACAAGTGAACTTGTTTATTCTAAAAATTCTTTATGAATTATGGAAGAGGGAGTCGCGTCATTGGAAGAGTGCGTATTTTAATTATCAGTCGCCCGATTTACTTAAATCTAATGTTCGCTTTTTTAATATGGTGGTTAAAACAGCCACTTTTCATCGGAAAGATGCAGAGGCTGTTTTGGCCAGAGCAGTAGAAGATACCTTGTGGTTGCTTTTTTCTCCGTATACTTTTTATATGAAAGTGATGGATCTTAAGGATGATGTAGAAATTACATTAGATGAATTAAAAGTTATAGGGAAATATATTGTCATCAATAAACGCATCATGAAAGAGTTGATGACTCACGTAAGAGCTACTCATTCCGATAGGTTTTTAGGCAAAGATGTGGTGCAGGCTTTAACTAAAGTGTTTGAAGAAATGAAACAAGAGCCCGAAGAAACAGATTCATATATGGAAGTGTTTAAAAAAATAATTCCACATCATGGGTCTTTTTATAAAGTGATTAATCCAAAAGATCAGCTGCATCTTAAAGAAGAGATAGCTACGCCATTTAATCAACTCTCATATAGTTTGAATGAAATTTTAACAGATTATGAATTGCCTCCAAATAGGGTAAAAGATTTTTTAACCATTTTGACTGATGATCAAAAAAACTATTTTATTAAAGGTCTTTTTCAAAATAATGAATCTGATTTTTTAAAAATGCTTTCGGATTTAGATCGCTGTATATCCAGTCATCAAGCTATTGGTTTGCTGCAAGCAGTATATGTGCCTCAGTATAATTGGAATATGGAGAGTCAGTTGTATAAAGGTTTACTACAGTTGGTGGAGAGTAGATTTATTTGAGGCTAAACATATAGTAATCACGGTGGGCATCTAACTTTAAAAATACCATGAGCAGAATGGTAAAGGCCCATAATGAAGATCCGCCATAACTTACAAAAGGCAAAGGAATACCAATCACAGGGGCTAATCCTATAGTCATTCCGATATTAATGGTGAAATGAAATAAAATAATACACAATACACCATACCCATAGATCCGTGCAAACCGAGATTTTTGACGTTCGGCAAGACTAACTAATCGTATGAGTAGCGTGAGGTATAATCCTATAAGTATAATACTGCCTATGAAGCCGTGTTCTTCACCAATAGTACAGAAAATAAAATCAGTACTTTGTTCCGGTACAAAGTCATATTTTGTTTGAGTGCCTTCTTTAAATCCTTTTCCCCAGAAACCACCTGAACCTATAGCTATTTTGGATTGTGTGACATTCCACCCCTTGCCTAGAGGGTCAAGGTTGGGATTGACTAATGTATAGATCCGATCACGTTGGTGTTTTTTTAATACGTGGTCTACTACATACTTTACACCAAACATAAAGCCGATGATGATGCCAGCTATAAGTGATAAATTACCAATTCGTCTTATTTTTTTTTGTCCTAAAAAAATAATAAGAAGTGTAATAGCTAGTGTAGATCCAATCAAATAAGAGATTGGAATTAAAAGTGTTATGATAAATAAAAATATACTCCCTGCAATAGAAATAACTAATAAAGATGATAATCCTTCACGGTATAAGACTAGTAAAAAAATACTAAATACTAAGCTTGATCCTGTGTCATTTTGTAGGAATATGAGGCCAGCTGGTACGATGATTAGAGCGGATACAGTAAATAGATTTTTATAGTTATCTATTTTATGGTTAAGGTTGCTTAAGAATCTAGCTACAGCTAATGCAGTAGCAAATTTGGCAAATTCAGAAGGTTGAAAACGTACAAATCCAAACTCAAGCCATGATTTAGCACCGCTAATATCTCGTGCTAAGATGAGAACAACGAATAGAAAGAGTAAAATAATACCATAAATAAGATAAGCAAATGTATTATAGAATTTATGATCTGAAACTAAAATTAAGATAGCTATGGCAAGGCTTGTAGCTATCCACAGTAATTGTTTTCCTGCATTAGTAGAAAGGTCAATGATTTGACGAGGATGATCAGCATCATACCCGGATGCAAAAATATTTATCCATCCGATTCCTACTAGGGCGATATATAAAAAAATAGTCAACCAATCAAGGTTGAATTTTTCGTTTACGTTTGCTTTCAAGAAGTAAGTTGGTGTTTATAATATAGCTTTCTAATTCTGGTCGAGTGATTTGGGTAGTTAGATATTTTTCAATCATTAAACTGGCAATGGGAGCAGCCCAGCTTGCTCCTGCACCTGAATTTTCAACGTATACAGCGATAGCTATCTTAGGATTTTTTTTTGGAGCAAAGGCAATAAAGCAGGAGTGGTCTTCACCATGTGGGTTTTGGACAGTTCCTGTTTTTCCACAAATAGCAATATTTTTGATATAGGCATTTTGAGCAGTTCCACTCTCCACGGCTTTTTCCATAGATCGTATAATGAAATTAAAATAAATGGAATCTATTTTAGTATAATGCTTGCGTAAGTAAGAAGAGTCAATTGTTTTATTTTCTCCTATTTCTTTGCCCAGATGAGGCGTATAGTAATAGCCTTTATTTGCAATAATCGCAGCAAGGTTAGCCATCTGAATAGGTATAACACCTATTTCGCCTTGGCCAATAGCTAATGAATAAATCATTGAAAATTTCCATCGGCCTTTGCCATACAGTTTATTGTAATAATTTCCGGATGCAATGATCCCTGGTTTTTCGTTAGGTAAGTCTACACCTAATCTTTCGCCAAATCCAAAACTTTTTACATATTCTCTCCATTTTTCAAGTCCAAGTTCAGTATCTTTAAATGGGTTGGCAGAGCGATTTTGTTGTATAATTTTTCGGAAGACATAATAGAAATAAGGATTGCAGGAGTATTCTAATGCCCCATCTAGATTAGTTGGTTCCGGATGGTTATGGCATTTTACTAAGCTTTTTGTACAAGGAAAAATGGTATAAGGTGAAATTAATTTTTCTTGTAATGCGATTAATCCTTGTACCATTTTAAAAATGGATCCTGGTGGATACATGGCCATCAGCGCTCTATTGAAGAGAGGGTGTAAAGTATCTTCTTGAAGAGATGCAAAATTTTTTGCTAATCTTTTTCCTGTTAGTAAATTAGGGTCATAAGAAGGTGTAGAAACAATAGCTAAGATCTCGCCGGTAGAAGGTTCTATGGCAACAATACTTCCTATTTTACGAGTCATTAATTTTTCACCATATTGTTGAAGTGCCAGATCTACAGTGATTGTAAAATCATTTCCTCCGATAGATAGTGTATCAAATTTTCCTTTTTTGAAAGAGCCCTTTTGAACACCTTTTACATTTACCATGATATATTTAGACCCTCGTCTACCTCGTATATCTTTTTCATAATTTGATTCTAGTCCACTGATGCCAATATAATCCCCAGCTTTGTAGTAGCTGCCTTTCTGATTTTCTAGTAGGTATTTTGAAACTTCTCCAATATAGCCAAGTGTATTGGCCATGCTTTGATGAGGATATCCTCTTAGATAGCGTGCCGCGACATAAAATCCAGGATATTCTGAAAGGCTATCACTGATTTTTGAAAATTCAATAGCTGATAATTCTTTAATAAAAAGGGATGGTTTTACCCATGAATATTTTTTAGCTTCTGTTATTTTTTCTATAATTTCTTTTTTTGAGAATTTTATTAATCTGCAAAATGAAATAGTGTCTTTTAGTTTAACTTCTCTAGGTACGATTGTGATGTCAAAAACAGGATCGTTGTAGGTGATTAGATTCCCATCGCGATCATAGATAAGTCCACGGTAAGGGTACTCCACTATTTTTCGTACAGCGTTATTTTGAGATGCAAGTTTGTAGCTTTCATCGATAAGTTGAATAACAAAAAGCTTACCAATAAATACAAGACCTATCAAGCTGATAAGCAGTATAATAATGTATTTTCTACGGTCGTGCATTTTTATGTATTTCGTTTAGCAGGAAAGTAAAACAAGAATTGAATAAGAACAAGTACCACTAGTGTCAATAAGCTGCTGCTTATTACTTTTAATAATGTGAAAAATAAGGAATGAGTTCCTGCTTGTAAATAAAATAGTGTGAGTTGATGTATAAAAACAAGTAAAGATGAATATTTTAAAAACCATCTTACACCCATTTCTTTTAATAGAGGACGTGTATTAGCAGTATATCCTCCTGCCGGGGTTAGAAATGAAATTAATCTAAATCGGCTATAAGCGACTAATACACATGAGGCAGCATGTATGCCTACGGTATTGTAAAAAAAATCAACAGATAGGCCTGTTAAAAAACCGATAAGTATATATAGTGCAGGATTGATATCAGATAAAGGAAAAAATAAAATAAAGGAAATGTAAAGGTAGCAAAAAGCAATATCAAATAAAGCAAAGTGCTTTAATGCTATAACCTGTATAGTGAGATAAACAATAAAATTAATAATAGTATGTAAAATAGTTTTACTCATCCTGAAGTTGATTGGATAGGTTGGTTAATTCTTTTTTTAAGTTGTTTTTTACAACATAAACATATGGAAGTGTACTAAAATCTGTGCTCAGTTTGATACTTATATCATAGTAAGGTTTATTTTTTGAGTTCTTGATGTTGTCAATAAATCCAATTAACATCGCTGGTGGAAACACAGCATTATATCCTGATGTCACTACTGTATCACCTACTTTAAACGATAAATGTTTAGGAAGATAGAGTATGGTTGCTTTTTCAGTATCATCTCCCGGCCATTTCATGATTCCGAATGCATGATTGCTTTTTATTTCACATGATACCATCGTTTCTCGATGTAGTAATGATGTTACGATCGAAAAATGTTTAGAGCATGCTTTTACTTTTCCTACAATACCTTTAGTCCCTAGTACGCTCATGCCTGGCCGTATGCCCTCATCAAAGCCTTTGCTGATGGTCAGGTAGTTGTTAAATTCATGAATAGAATTGTTAATCACTCGTGCAGTAATTAAGGTATATTGTTTTGCTAGTTCAATTTTTATAGAATCTTTTGGGGAAGATAAAATGAGTCGTTGGTTGTATTCTAAGATAAGTTCTTTTAATTTTTTATTTTCTTCTAATAGGGCAGTATTTCTTTTTTTTAAATGAAAGTAATCATTGATCTCGCTCGATTTTTTCAGGATAGTTCCTGTTACAGCATCTGCTTCATTTAAGAAATAGCTGCGTTGATAGCGGTTGTGTTGAACAATTAAAAATAAACAAAGACTTTCTAGTAAACAGAAAGTTAGAAAAGATTGGTGGGTATATAAGAACTTAAAAAAATTTGGCATTCACTGTATTCTTATGTCATTAGAATAGCTTTGTATGCATTTAAATTTTTTAGTGCCATACCTGTGCCACGTACTACAGCTCGGAGAGGATCTTCTGCAATATGTACTTTTAATTTTGTTTTCAAAGACAATCGTTTGTCTAATCCTCTAAGCAATGCGCCTCCTCCTGTGAGGTATATTCCATTGTCGTAGATATCAGCCGATAGTTCAGGGGGGGAAGTTTCTAATGCTTTGAGTACCGCTTCTTCTATTTTTGCAATCGAGCTGTCTAAGGAAATGGCTATTTCGACATGTGTTATTTTTATTACTTTAGGAACACCTGTCATAAGATCTCTTCCTCTTACCTCATATTCTGTAGGAGGATTATCCAGGTCTGCTAATGCAGCACCAACTTCCATCTTGGCTTTTTCAGCAGTACGCTCGCCTATGAGTAGATTATGTTGTCTACGCATATAATCTATAATGCTTCGATTAAATATATCTCCTGCAATCCGTACAGATTGGTCGCATACAATTCCTGAAAGGGCAATGACGGCTATCTCCGTTGTTCCACCTCCAATATCTACAATCATTGATCCGACAGGTTGCTCAATATCTATATTTATACCAATAGCAGCAGCTAAAGGTTCATGAATCATGTAAACCTCACGTGCGCCGGCATGTTCAGCAGAATCTCTTACAGCTCTTTTTTCTACTTCTGTAATACCCGATGGAATACAAATAATCATTCGGTAAGAAGGGGTAAACATTTTCTTTCCAGAGTCGATCATTTTGATCATTCCTCTGATCATATGTTCTGCAGCATAAAAATCTGCAATAACCCCATCTTTTAAGGGGCGTATGGTTTTGATGTTTTCATGTGTTTTTTCATGCATCTGCATAGCAGCTTTGCCTATAGCTAATACTTTATTGGTATGCCGATCCAATGCGATGATGGAAGGTTCATCTACTACAATTTTATCCTTATGGATAATCAGCGTATTGGCTGTACCCAAGTCGATAGCTATATCACTCGAAAAGAAATCAAGAAATCCCATAGATTTTTTGAATAGGCCCTAAATTTACGAACTTGTTGAGTAATACGATCTATTTTTTAGTCTATTTTTTTTATTTAGTGTTTGAAATGCCTGATTCCGGTAAAGATCATAGCGATATGGTGTTGATTGCAAGCATCGATGGAGTCTTGATCTTTAATTGATCCCCCAGGTTGAATGATAGCTTGAATACCTGATTCAGATGCTATTTCTACGCAGTCTGGAAATGGGAAAAAAGCGTCTGAGGCCATTATGGCTTGGTGTAAGTCAAATTTAAATTGGGTTGCTTTTTGTATGGCTTGTTGTAGAGCATCGATTCGTGAGGTTTGTCCAACGCCGATGGAGAATAATTGTCCGTAGGTGCCTAGTACAATGGCATTTGATTTAGTATGCTTAACGATTTTGTTGATATAAAGTAATGCTTTTTGTTGTTCTTCCGAAGGTTTTTTTTGGGTTACTATATTAAACTTATAATTGCTAATCAATGAAGTATCTGTGTCTTGTTCTAATACACCTCCTAATATACTTTTGAATTGTTTTTTGCTTTCAATTTTTTTCTTTTGTTGAATGAGTATTCTGTTTTTTTTCTCGCCAAGGAGAGTAAGTGCTTCAGCCGAAAAGGATGGTGCGACAAGAACTTCGAAGAATAATGAATGGGTAGCTGTGGCTGTTAGGTTATCAATAGGTCTATTAGCAATAAGTACACCTCCAAAAGCTGAAATAGGATCACATTGAAGTGCTTTTTGATAAGCTTCGCTTAGAGTTGCTGCTGAAGCAACACCACACGGATTGGTGTGTTTGATAATCACAAATGTGGGCTCTTCAAATTCTTGAACGAGTTGTATGCCTGCATCGATATCAACTAAATTGTTGTAAGATAATTCCTTTCCGTTTAGTTGATCAATGACATCATTTAAGCGGCCATAAAAGATTGCTTTTTGATGTGGATTTTCACCATAGCGAAGTGGATGCGCTTCTTCACTAGTTTGATGAAAAATAGGAGTAGAGGAATTTAAATAGTGATAAATGTGTGTGTCATACGATGAGCTGACATGAAATGCAAAGCCAGCGCTTTGTTTTCTATCATTTAAATCTGTATATCCTTTTTTGGTGTGTAATAAATCTAGTAAAAAAGGATATTGGGTTTTAGAACTAATAACGAGTACATCTTCAAAATTTTTAGCTGCTGCCCGTATAAGGCTAATCCCTCCGATATCTATTTTTTCGATTATGTCATCTTCTGATTTTTTAGCATCGACCGTCTCTTGAAATGGATATACATCAACGATGACCAAGTCAATCGGTTGAATGTGTAATTGATTGATCTCTTTTTCATCAGTTGTATTTTTTCTTCGAAAAAGAATACCGCCGAATAGTGCAGGATGTAGTGTCTTAACGCGTCCTCCTAAAAAAGAAGGATAGTGTGTGATCTCTTCTACAGAAGTTACAGGTATATTTAGTTTCTCAATGTATTCTTTTGTTCCGCCTGTAGAGTAAATAGTTATGTTTAAGGCATATAATTGTTTAACAATCTCTTCCAGATTTTCTTTGTGGTAGACAGAGATCAATGCTGTTGTTATTTTTTTTTGAGAATTCACACGTTTGATGGGTTGTAATTGTTCGGCAAGTTTAGCTTTTTATTTCTTAATTTTACAATTGGATTATGAAGGATAAAGTTAGTGAATTGCTTCGTCAGCATGATTTGAGGCATACGGATGTTCGGCATCGTATTTTAGTTCTTTTTTTTAAGGCTAAAGTAGCTTTATCGCATGCTGATATCGAGAAAAAGATGCAGCTGTATGTGGATCGTGTCACGCTTTATCGAACCTTGAAGAATTTTGTAGACAAGGGTCTTATACATAAAGTATTGGATGATTCGGGGAGTGTGCGTTATGCGTTGTGTGATACATCGTGTAGTCCCACCCATCATCATGATGAACATGTTCACTTTAAGTGCACTCAATGTGGTGCAACTAATTGTTTGAGTCAAGTTCAGGTGCCTTCTATTCAGCTTCCGTTAGGTTATGTATTGGCTGATGTTAATGTTTTGGTTCAGGGCACGTGTGATAAGTGTTCGGTATAGAATCTCTAAGTACTTTAATTAGATGAAACTATTTTTTTTATAGGGTCTATCAACTGATCAATATCACCTGCACCGATAGTACAAAGTAATTCTATGTTTTTTTTTCTTTCTTGAACAAGTTTGACGACATCTTTTTTTAAACAAAGTGTTTTTTCTTTCGATGTGATTTGTGTAAAGATAATATCAGATGTGATTCCTGAGGTAGGTAACTCACGAGCAGGATAAATATCTGTTAAGATAACCTCATCTGCTAAACTTAAACTTTTTGCAAACCCATCTGCAAAATCCCGTGTTCGGCTATAGAGGTGGGGTTGGAAAATAACGGTTAATTTTTTTGAAGGATAAATAGCTTTTACAGAAGTAAGAAAGGCTTCAATTTCTGTTGGATGATGTGCATAGTCATCAATAAAAGTGATGTGCTTTGTTTTAAGAATATATTCAAACCGGCGTTTAACACCGCGAAAAGTTTCAATTGCAGATTTAATTTTATCAGGAGAAAGACCTGTTTCTAATGTGGCTGCTATTGCTGCTAATGCATTTTCCACATTGTGAAATCCAGGTAGTTGGAGATGAATGTTTTTGATTGAAGTAGTTGGTCCAACCAGATCAAATTGAAATAAACCTTCGTTAATTACTAAATTTTGAATGTAATAATCCGCTTGATCTAACCCAAATGAATGCGTCGACTTTGGTTGTTTTGAGAGATGTATTCCTTTTTTTAAAAATAACTTCCCATGAGGGTTAATCTGACTAACAAAATCATTAAATGATTTTTCAAATTCATCTTTAGTAGCATATATATCTAAATGATCCGCATCAATGGATGTAACAATAGCTATGGAAGGATGTAGTGTTAAAAACGAACGATCAAATTCATCTGCTTCGACCACAGCAATGGCTTCGGTTGTTTTGTTATTGAAAAAATTAGTTTCATGGCCTTGGGTAATGCCGCCTAGAAATGCTACACAGTCTTTACCGGATTCTTTTAAAATGTGTGCCACCATCGAGGATGTTGTGGTTTTGCCATGTGTGCCTGCTACAGCAATAGTAAAAAATTGATCTGTAATGAGGCCTAGTACTTCTGATCTTTTTTTGAGTGCATAGTGATTTTCCTTGAAAAATATAAATCCGGAGTGCGTAGAAGGGATAGCTGGGGTGTAAATGATGAGTGTATTTTCTTTTGTTGTTTTAATGTATTCAGGAATAGATTGTATTGAATCATCAAAAGAAATTGCCATGCCCTCTTGTTGAAGTGTATCAGTAAGTGGGGTGCGTGTACGATCATAACCACTTACAGTATAGCCGTGTGTATTAAACCAGCGTGCCAGCGCACTCATTCCAATACCTCCAATGCCAAGGAAGTAAACATGCTTTATATCTTTTAATGAAAATGAGTTGTTCACAATAAGAATATAGTTTAAGATGTAAAGTTAAAAAAAGCTATTTACTAAGATAATAGTTTTATAATTTCCTCAGCAATAGTTTGTGCGGCATATGGCTTCGCAAATAATTTTATATGTTCTGATAATTTATTTTTTTCATCTTCTTGATCCATTAACGTGATAGCGGTATGGATAAGTTTTTTCTTTGCTTCCGCATCATGAATAAGTATAGCTGCTTCTTTTTTTACCAGTTCTAATGCATTTTTTGTTTGATGATCAGCTGTTACATGTGGAGAAGGAACTAAAATAACGGGTTTGCCTACAATGGCTATTTCTGAGATTGATAAAGCTCCTGCACGTGCAATGATGATATCGGCAGCTGCATAGGCATAATCCATCTCTTGTATAAATGGATGAATGCGGCATAGGTTTGATTGTATTGATTGTGTTTTTTCCCGGTAGGCTTTTCCTGTTTGCCAGATGAGTTGAATATTTTTTTCTTCTAATGCTTTTATTCCTTCGGCTATACTTTCGTTGATGGTGCGTGCGCCTAGGCTTCCGCCTATAGCTAGCAAAATGGGTTTGCTTGAATCAAGTTGAAAAAATTGAATGGCTTTTTCTCTTTTGTTTTTTAAGTCTACAATATCTTGTCGAACGGGATTGCCGGTTAAGACTAACTTTCTTTTTGCAAAAAATTTTTCCATGCCTTCGTAGGCTACACAGATTTTTTTGGCCCTTTTAGCTAGCCATTTGTTGGTAAGTCCTGCGTATGAATTTTGTTCTTGAATGACGATAGGAATTCTAAAAAAAGAAGCGACAAGTAAAAGTGGTCCGCTGGCATAGCCACCAACGCCTACAACGACATTGGGTTTGTAGCGGCGAATGAGTTTGACGCATTGAATAATGCTGCTGATGACTTTAATGGGAAATACTATATTTTTCCATGTCAGGCGTCGTTGAATACCACTAATCCAAATACCATCAATAGGATAGCCTGCTTGTGGTATTTTTTCCATTTCCATTTTTCCTTTGGCTCCAACAAATCGTAATTGAATAGTTGGGTCAGATTCTTTTAAAGCATTAGCAATAGCAATAGCAGGATAAATATGTCCACCTGTGCCACCTCCACTAATGATGATGAATTTACGCATGTGTTGATTCCTTTTGCCATGCAAAGGTAAGGGTATTGCATGATATTTATTTATATGATTCGCTTATGCCTTACAGTTATCTTTGAGCCTTCTATGAGCATCACTGATTTGGGTTTTTCTTTGCTCAATGATTGAAATTTTTTTCCATAAACAGATTCAAAATCTACATCGATGGTGTATTTTTCTACTTCATAATATTCCCATCGTGGATGGGTTACTTCATATTCGTATGTTTCAGTGGAAGATTTTTTTGTGTATCCAAAATAGTGTTCTGTAATAAATTCTGTTTCGCTATTTTCTTTTATAGGCAATCTTTCTTGTTTTGCTTCTATGGTAATATCTTGCCATTTTTTATAGTGTTTCCATTGGTAGCGTACATTTATTCTGTTGTTTTTTAACTCCCATTGATGACGCATTTTTTTTGTTTCATAGTGTTCTTTATATAGAGTGTTTGCGATAAGTGTAATAGCATGTTTTGGCACTATTTCTTTAATAAAAACTGTTCCTCTTTTCCAACGATTTTCCTCTTTATATTTTACATAAAACCGTAAGTTGACTTCTTCAAAGTTTCTGTGGAAAGGAATCGGTATGCCCATTACTTTTGTATTTTGAAACATAAATCCTACTAAGCTTATATAGCAGGTATTATTCCATAAATCTAGTTCTGTTTTAGAAGGAAGGTAGTTAAGTAATACATTGGGATCTATCTCATAGTTGAGTAAAGCTAGTTTCCTCCATTCAGCTTTTAAAAAATCTGTATACATATATTATTTATAGTTTTATATTCTTCCATTTTCCTTTTTTGAAATAGTACCAAGCTGCTAATGCGATGAGCGCCTCTCCGATAGGTATTGCTATAAATGCACCTGTTGATTTTAGATCTAGCCCTTTGGCAAAAAAATAAGCTAATGGAATTTGAATTAGCCAGAAACAAATAAAATTAATAAAAGTAGGTGTTTTTGTATCACCTGCTCCATTGAGTGCTTGTGTCATCACCATTCCTATGCCGTAAAAAATATAACCAGCTCCACTAATTTGTAATGCTTGAGCGCCATATGCGATGACAGATGAATCTTTGGTAAAGAGTTTGATAATAGGTGTAGAAAAAAATAAAAATAAAATCATGACAAAACCCATAAAGATAGCATTGTATTTTGCAGTGAGAAAAACACTTTGTTCAGCCCGATGAATTTGTTTTGCTCCTAAATTTTGCCCTACCAATGTTGCTGCTGCATTACTTAATCCCCAGGCAGGTAAAATAAAGAAAACAACATTGCGGATAGCAATTTGATAACCAGCTGATGCTGTTGTGCCACCTGTCTCTGCTACTAGTCGTGCTAATATAATCCAGCTTCCACTTGCAATAATGAATTGGAGTGTTGCTGGCGATGCGATAGCTATAATAGATTTGATAATTGGGGTATTTAATTTAAAATGATTTTTATAAAAACGAAGTGAGCTATCCCCTCTGAATAAATGGTAGCATTGATAAAGTACGCCTGTACTTCTACCTATTACTGTGGCTATGGCTGCACCTTTTAATCCGAAGAAATGAATAAAAATAGGGCATAATATAATATTGATGATACTTGCAATCCATAAGCTTTTCATCGCCATAGCAGCATTGCCTGCGCCACGGAAAATACCATTGATGAGAAAGAGTAGAATGATGGCCAAGCTTCCACCAAACATAATACGTGTAAATATAGCACCATCTTTGACAACATCCTGGCTTGCGCCCATAACTGATAAAATTGATTTTGCAAATAGTACGCCTATAAGACTTAGAATAAGTGTAACTATTAAGGCTACAATAAGTGATTGTGCGCCGGCATGCGCGGCTGCTTCTGGATTTTTTTCGCCGATTCGACGTGCCACGATGGCTGTTGCTGCTGTGCTTAATCCAATGGCTATAGAGTAAACGATGGTGATTACAGATTCTGTTAACCCAACAGTAGCAATTGCATTTTCACCTAATTTACCTACAAAAAACATATCAACTACGGCGAATACACTTTCTAGGCTTAGCTCTAAAATCATAGGTATCGCTAATAAAAATACAGCTTTTGGTATACTCCCTTGTGTGTAATCTCTCTCTTCGCCATTGAGTGATTGTTGGATTGTTTTAAGTAGAATTTTGAATATATTATTTTTGTTTTCAGTTGTCATTGTTTTAAAAAATGAATTTTAAATTATAAAAATAATTTCAATAATTTTTATAAAAAAATAGTGGTAAAAAAACCACTATTATAAAAATTGGCAATATATTCTCTTTTTATTTGTTTTGAACGAGTTTATCGATGGAAATTCGCCCACTACCTGTTATAAAAATAACAATTGATAGCAGTAGAAACACAAAAGGTAATTCCTTCATATAGAATGAATCGTTTGCATGTGCTATAAAAAAAGCTACAAACATGGTAATGCTTATAGGAATAACAGCTAAGCGCGTGTATAGTCCTATTGTTACAAGAATTCCACAGCCAAACTCTGCAATTATGACTAGAATGAATGATAGTTTGGGGCCTATCCCAATTAAATCTTTAAAATGAGGAAGAATGTCATGGAAGGCAATAAGCTTGGTATAGCCGTGATATGCTAATAATCCACCAAGAATGAATCGAAGTAGGAGTAAAGCAAGATCTGTGTGTAAGGGTTGATGGCTGAATACTTTTTTCATGTGTTTATGTTGTTTTAAGTTTATTCTTTAGTTCTATTTTTTTCTGTATCGATTGCTGACTTACGGTTTCTGATGTCATTTTTAGCATTTCCTAATTTGTAAGAAATAGAAAGCATAGCAAACCGTTCATCATGGTTCATAAGAGAGTTATAGATGTTATATAAATTTGCGTTTTCATACCAACGAGGTAATCTTATTGCTATAAGTAATGAAGCGGTTAATCGTTTTTGCAAAAATGATTTTTTAATACCTCCGCTTATAGTATAGGATTGTCCATGGTAATAAAATCCATCATATTGTGGGGTCTGGCCATAGGCTGCTAATTCAAGGTTCCAATAGGCAGGTAAGCTTATAGTAGAAGAAATATTTAATGCTGCTATTGGAGTTATTTTACTAGAAGTTACTTCTGGGTGTCTAGCCTTAAAATAATTGATTTCGGCATAGGCATTAATTTGCCACCAGCTGTATATGGATTGATTAATAGATACATTGAATATGTAGTCACTGGCTGTTGTATAGTTCTCCATTTTTAGAAAGCTAGCTTCTGTGGAATCGGACTGTCGGAAAATTGACCCTATAAATGGAGTCATTTGCAAATAGGTTAGTTTAATAAAAATGTGTTGCTTGTATCCATATGTAAGGTCTCCAATATAATTGATTTGAGGCATGATAGAAGGATTGCCTTGATTGTATCGGTTGAGGTTCATCATTTGCACAAAAGGATTGACATAGTTATAGGAAGGTCTTTGTATGGTTTGTTGATAGTATAAAGATAGTTGGTGATTTTTAGATAGATTGTATTCTAAATTTAAATTAGGTAATAAATTAATATAGTTTTTAACTACAGGCTCTTCAAGACTTGGTGAGGTCCCACGAATGGAGGTA
>CAYQLY010000009.1:0-117422 GCA_964418605.1 uncultured Cytophagales bacterium | reverse complement strand
CGGCTACTTTTTCCAAAGAAATCCAAACTCTTGAAGCATTGGGTGCGGCGGAGGGGAATTTAGCAAAGATTGAAGGGATAGTAATTGAAAACACATATACAAATGGAAAATCCATAATTGGTACTAATTTTGATGAAATATTACCTACTCAGGATTGGATAAACCCTTCTAAAGTCAATCAATATATAAATGAGCTTAAACAGGGTAAATCGCTTGAGCCTATTATTGCTTATAAACAAAATGGTAAAATTTATATAGAAGATGGCCATCATAGATTTGCTGCATATAAACAAATGGGACTAACTCCTAAAATTATAGTAAAAGATACAGGTGGGCCTATTGGTTTAAAAAATTGGCTAGAAGTTAAATATGAAAATCATATAGAAGAAAAATGGGATTAGAATCAATTAACTATAAAATAATAGTAGATAAGGAATCTAATGATATCTTGTCTAACTATTCTAATGTAGAATCTTTTAATAACAAAAAATATGTTTTAAAAGAAAATAATAAATATTGGATAGATATTGAAATAGATAACAAATCTTTATCAATAAGAATTGCTTTATGTAACCCTGAAGAAGAAATATTACAAGCTCTTCATAAGCTCTTTTCTTATTTATTTAAAATTAGTAAAACTCAATTAAAGGACTTACATAGTAAAGAAATATTTAAAAAGTATGATGAAAATACTAAAAATAAAATAGAGAAATCTTATAAAAAAAAGAAGGAGAGTTTTAAAAAAATTTATGGAGATTATACAGCAGCTATTAGTTCGGAAGAATTTTATAAAAGGATATTATAATTGATAACTCCCTCCTCTAGGCGTAGTTGTAAACTACCTCTACTGCCGCAAGTTTAGCGAAGCGTAACTTGTGGCTAGGTTGGAATAAGAGAAAAGAACATGAGTAGAGATTATAAAATAGGAGATGAAAATAATAAAAAGCCACAAGCTGAAAGCTTGCGGCAGGTTGGGGAAGTAGATGGAAAATTAATCATAGATACTTTGAATATTAGCAAGGAATATCAAGCTACTCCTAGTTTATTTACAAAAAGGGAATGGGTGTTGAATTCACTATTAAATTCCTATAAAAAAAGCACAGGTATTGATGTAAGTAAAGGTAAGGAAAATAATATTCGTTTTTTCTTTATTACTACTATTGATGTACCTGCAGATAATATAGATAAAGTAGTAGGAGGGAAAGCATATGAAAAAAAAGGAATAGGAGCATTATTTAATAAAGGCGGATTAGAAGAACTAGCTCATGAAGTAGGTCATTTACTAAACCTACATCATACCTTTGAAGGTGATAATAAAGGTTCAACAACTATTATTATACCTGAAGGGAAAACACAAAATTATATGGATTATAGTACAGGAAGAAATATGTTCTTCTTATATCAATGGATAAAAGTAAAAGTATATGAACAAAAAAGTGAAAAGAATGATTAATGCAATTAGAAAATTTAGTTTGTTGCTAATAAGTAGTTGTCTAGCTCAATTAGGGCAAAGCCAGGATACACTACATTTGAAGGAATTTTTAGCGAATATAAAGAAGCCAGAAATTTATCGTCATAACTTAAAATTAGATAATTTATATGATTATAAAAGGGAAGAATATAACGATCCGGAAGTTAAGAAACGGTTTTTAGAAATACTAGGTAATAAATGGAACGAAGAGGAATTAAATGCTTGGGCAGAAGAAGATATTCAAAGTGGATTTGATCAGATAGAAAGAGAAACTATAGCGAAAAGAATAGCTGATAAAGGAAAAATGAATTATAAGAAAGCTTTTGATAGCTTAACAAATCAGCGAAAAGAAATAGTTAAAAAATCTATGCTAGATTGGAAAGTCGATCCGATTATTATATTTTTTGCCGGTTGGCTTGAAATGCAGGAGGCAGTTCCTATCTTAAAAGAAGCATTGAATGATTCAAAACATTATGATACTTGGCCGGTGAAATTAGCTTTAGGTAGATTACGAGTAGAGCCTTATTATAGTGATATTCTAAAGAAATATAGTTCAATTCCTAAAAAATACAAATACGATCAGACCGCAGCTAGTGATTTTAGCGATAATGAAGAAGTACTTATCTATTTAGCTACCCAAGAATCAATCTATGCATTAAGTAAATGGTTATATCGAAAGGAAATGGTAAAGCCTTTTTCTGATGATGATTATAGAGTAAGTATTGCTACATATCCTGTAGATACTTATATTCTACTTATTAATAATGAAAGTTTTAAAAAACGCTTTCCTAATACACGAATGGTGAATGAAATAACAAAAGAAGATATTGAATTTTGTAAGAAATGGTTTAAAGAAAATAAAGGGAAGTTAGAATTTGATCGATACCGAGTGCGATTTAGATAGAATGAAAAAATACATTTTAATACTAATACTGATTTTTGAATGTTTTTCAGGTAAGGCACAAGATATGCCCGATAAAACAAAAGAAGATTTGAAACACTTTTTATCCCTCTACTGCCGCAAGTTTAGCGAAGCGTAACTTGTGGCTAGGTTGGAATAAGAGAAAAGAACATGAGTAGAGATTATAAAATAGGAGATGAAAATAATAAAAAGCCACAAGCTGAAAGCTTGCGGCAGGTAGGAATAAAAATTTGTTCGCAATTAAGTTTAAACTTGTCAGAAGGTATAATACTATTACTTATCTCGGTTGATGGTAAATTCAATGAGTTGCTCAAGGGATTTCTTATACGACGAATCTGGAAAGGCTTGTATAAGTTGTAAAGCTGTTTGATGGTATTTATTCATTTTTTGTTCAGCATAGTCTATTCCTCCTGATGCTTTTACAAAGTCTATAACTTGGCGTACTTTTTTATTTCGATGTGTTTGGTTTTTTATAATGTAAATCATTTTTTTCTTTTCTAACCAAGAAGCTTGTTGTAGGGCATAGATTAATGGAAGCGTTTGTTTTTTTTCTTTGATATCAATTCCGACAGGTTTTCCAATGCCATGGTTGCTATAGTCAAAAAGATCATCTTTGATTTGAAAGGCTATACCAATGTGTTGGCCTACTTGTGTCAGTTGTTGAATAGTTGTTTCATTAGCACCTGTTGACGCAGCCCCTACACCGCAGCATGAAGCAATAAGTGAAGCTGTTTTTTGGCGGATAATATCAAAGTAGATATCTTCAGTTATATCCATACTGCGTGCTTTACTCATCTGTAATAATTCGCCTTCGCTCATCTCTCGTACAGCATTGGATACAATCTGAAGGAGTTGGAAGTCTTTGTTATCGACAGAAAGCATAAGGCCTTTAGCTAATAAGTAATCACCTACAAGTACAGCAATTTTATTCTTCCAAAGTGCATTGATAGAAAAGAATCCTCTTCTATAATTAGCATCATCTACGACATCATCATGTACCAGCGTAGCGGTATGGAGTAGTTCGATAAGTGCTGCCCCTCGATGTGTAGCCTCTGTAATAGAGCCGCACATGCCTGCTGTCAGGAACACAAACATGGGTCGCA
Organism: uncultured Cytophagales bacterium; assembly: GCA_964418605.1. Classification (GTDB taxonomy): domain Bacteria; phylum Bacteroidota; class Bacteroidia; order Cytophagales; family Cyclobacteriaceae; genus CAYQLY01. Next base: position 113,926 of record CAYQLY010000009.1, on the reverse strand, counting down.
TTTGCTTTCCTTTTCGGTTGACAATATACGTCATGATCCGGTCCAGGAGGAATACATTACTTTTCATAAATAGCTTGAATTTTTTTTCGAATTCAGCCATTTCTTGTGTAATGGGCTTTTGTATATCGGATAAGTTCAATGCTCTGTGATCAGATTAAGCGCAAATTTAGAAGTTGTTTTATAATTTAATGAATGGGCGGGTTGTTTTTTTGCCGAGTTGGGTTATTTCTATAAAATAAATGCCTGATGCAATGTAAGAAATGTCAATTTCTATGGTTGATTTCAATGATTTCTTTTTTTCTATTAAACATGTTCCCATGGTGGTTTTTAGTTGTATATCGGTTGGCAGTTCTTTTGCATTATCGATATATAGTTTTTCTTGAGATGGATTGGGATAAAAGGGAATGATTGAATTAGAATTATTGATCAGCTCTATCTCTTCATTTAAGCCAGTTACAATGTCGGCAGCAGGTATGGGGAGCTGTATATTGGTATATAGTCTAAACTCACCCGGATTAAGTTCGATATCTGAATTGGCAGAAATAACTTTTCTTGCTTCACCCGAAAAGTAGTTGTACCACGTTGTATTCAATATGGGAAATTCAGTGGTTATTTTTTCTTTTTTTGTTCCAAAATTTCCAATAAGATGTATAGTCATAGACGGATCTTTGATTGTTATCGATTGGAATGTTCCAACGGTAGTGAATGTGACATCTTTGCTTTTAAAAACAGGTTGATTGGTTTTTAATTTTATTAAGGCTTCATATACTTTTTTCAATTTGAGGCGTTCAATATCTTGAAGATATTCCCATTTTGGAGGTTTGTTAGCTGTACGGCAGTTTGTATTTATACTTCCATCCGGACATTGGTTGATGGATAGATCATAGCCTAGCTCTCCGAATTGCCATATCATTTTTGGTCCGGGTATGGTAAAGAAAAACACAGCTAATAACTTCATGCGATCAAGTGCTATAGAGGTAGTGCTGAGATCATAGCCATCGTATGGAGTGCTTTGCTTCAGCGCTTGGTACATCATACGTTCTTCATCATGGCTTTCCATATAGTTGATTAGGTGAGGGGATGCCCAATTTTTTTTAGCATAAAATCCGTATTCGATAGGCCCCGTTGCAAATCCTTTTGCAGCTGATCCATAAGAGGAATTGAGATTGCTCCATAAAAGCATACCGTAATCAGCGAGTTCTTTTTCTTCACTGTTCTCTGCAAAATGTTCAAGTATGACATATGCCTTAGGATTTACTTTCCAAATTTCATCGGCCATGCGTTTTAAGATTGCAATACGTGATGCATCGTATTTTCCCCATAGATCAACATCGTTTCCTGTATTCGTTTGAGTAAATCCTTTTGAAAGATCAAATCTGAATCCATCAAATTTATAGTCAGTTAACCAATAGCTTGTTATACGATCGACAACCGCTTTTGTATAAGTGCTTTCGTGATTAAAATCATAACCAACGTTAAAAGGATGAGTCGCTATAGAATTAAACCACGGACTATTTGCAGCTGGTCTATTATTTGTTTTATCCCAATATAATTGAACCAATGGGCATTGTCCGAATGCATGATTAAGAACCATATCTAAGATAACAACAAATCCCATCTCATGTGCTTTGTCGATTAATGCTTTGAGGTCGTTTTTTGTTCCATAATATTTATCTGGGGCGAGGTAAAAAGATGGGTTATATCCCCAGCTTTCATTGCCTTCAAATTCCATGATAGGCATGAGTTTGAGCGCATTGACACCCAACTCTTGGAGATAAGGTAATTTTTCCATTAAAGCAGCATAATTGTGCGTCGTATTGAAATCGCGAATCAATATTTCGTAGATGACTAGATCCGTTTTTTCTGGATATGTGTAGTTGGTTTTTTTCCACAGGTAAGGTGTTTGATTAGTTTGAAGTACAGATACAATACCTTCTGTTTTTTCACTAGGATAGGGTATAAGTTGTGGATAGGTTGAGCTGTTAATATAGCCATCGTTCCAAGGGTCAAGTACTTTATCGCAAAAGGGGTCCGCTATTCTTAAATTACCATCAACTAAGTATTGGAATGCGTATTCTTTTTGAGGAGTTAGATTGGTTAGTTTTATCCACCATTTTTTACCATCAGTTGTTTTTTTTAGATAATAAGATGGGTCTATTTCCCAGTTGCTAAAATCACCGAAGGTATAGATATAATTTTTAGTGGGTGCAGTAAGACATAGGATTACTGTTTTATCATCTATATAGTTGATGCCGTCACGTATTCCAGATGGAAGATCTTCTATCGTTACAGTTGGGCGAGCAACAATGTAAAAAGAAGATTCTTTTTGTTGCATACCATTGTCTGCTACGATTTTAATGATTCTTTTCCCGGGCGTAGCAATAGAAATAGTATGAGTAAGGTTTGTACTTCCTATAACTTGTTTGATTTGAACATTATTGTCATATAGTGTAAGTGTAGCATTTTGAGAAGACATGGCTTCGATTGATACATTTCCGTTTTCTATTAAAACGTATGGAGTAGTTGGATTTGTAAATTTTATATGTAATCCGGGTTCAAATAGATTTAAAAAAATATCTTCATTTTTGCTGTTCTTTCCTTCTTTTGTTCCATCTGCATTTCGGAATACCATTCCGATACGGTAGATTTTTTGTTCGGCTGGTACACCGAAATATGTTCGGGGTGTGATGGTAATGCTCCATCGATTGGCATTCATGGGATCCTGTGTCATTAAGCCAACCCCATCATCTTTTCCCCAGTTTCCTTTGACGTATTCCCAGGTGGTGCCGTTAGTAGAGGTAAGAATAGCTCCAGCGTGCATGTAGACTTTGGTAGCTCCTATTAATCCTCCATTGCCCTGTGTGGCATCGTAGGTGATTGTAATTGGATTTTCACTTGTAGGAAATACAGGATTAGATGTAACTTGAGCAGAGGTATTTCCGTACAAGCTTAAAAAGAATGATGAAATAAGTAGAATTTTTTTCATAAGATTTAGTTTGGTTTTAAAGTAAGGTAAAATAGCGTAGATTTTCTACGCTATTTTATTTATGACCAGTTTTCTTATTTACAGAATACTTCAAAATAAATATTGCTTGTTTGTACAGTCCCTTGTTTATTCCTGAAGATGATATTTAGTTGTGTAATGTGATCAGTAGGGGCGACGTTGTACAATTTACGAGGGATGAAGGTAAGTGAAAATACATTGTTTCCCTCAGGGGTAAGCTTTAACTTGGGAGTATTGCCTACCTGATCCCATGGAGCTACTTGGTATTGCCAGTCTTCTTCTGTTCCATTAGCTTTTTTAACTTTTACAGCGGTATAGATATATAATTCTGTGAGTGCTTTCAGTTCTTCTTTCTCTGCGATTTTTAGATCATAGTAAATGGTAACAATATCATTTTCAGAGAAGAATGTCATATTCTTATTAGTTTTAGAAAGGAGCGGTTGTGTTGGGAATATGCGTTCTGGCTTTGGTGGCTCTATATATCCAGGAGGATTAATTTTTATTTTTAAATCTCCTGTTTTTTTATCGCCATTGCCATTTTTTTCTTTAACCAAAAAGCTTATTTCTTTGATATCATTAGCAGGTTTATTATAAAAAGTCGTGGGTGTCATTGTAAAACTCCAAACATTATCACCTTCTTTTGTCATTTTTAATGCTTCATTAGAGTTGTCCCAGGTGCCATTGCCTATAGGAGGGTCATTTGGTCCCCAAGTCCAGATATACATAGGGCCTGGTTTCCCAGCAAGTATAGGAACACTACTTACATCGACTGTAATTTTCAATTCCTCATTTGATATAGGAGGATCAGGCGTGGTTGTAATTGCTTGTGCAGCGAGTTTGTAACTTGTAATGAGTAGGAATAAGCCGGTATATATGAGTATCTTTTTCATATCAGTTATAGATAATATTATTGGCGTTTAAATGTATATTCGTAAGTTACGAAAGCTTTTTTATTACAGTAGCGTGAAAATTTAACTTTCAGGTCTTGATCAAAAATTCGGATAGGAGCGAGGAGGCGCAAGCTATCCTGAATGGCTCCGTTCTCATTTGTAAATACAACTAAGGATGGAAATTTAATATTGTCAAATGTCCAATGTGTACCGGAAAACCCAAATATGGGCGCGTTGTCTGGATTAGTAAGTTGAAAGGCAACTGGATTATTAGCTTCATCCGTTGTGAAGCTGATAAGGATGTTGGTAAATCCTTGAAATCGAGGCGTAAGATCAAGCGTTTGATAAGTTTTACTTTTTTCTTTTGCATCTTCATCAACTTGGGTTACTTTTTCCAGTTTCCAAGCTCCCTTGATTCCATCTACTTTTCCAAAAGGCTCGCCTAGTTGAAGATTTTCTTGAGGCTTACAAGCGACTATCATCCCTACAAAAAGAATGAGTGTGTATATCTGTTTATGTTTCATATACTTGATTATTTTATTTTTTTAACATCCACCTTTTGGATTTTGAACCAAAACTGGATTTGCTGAAATTTCACTGTCGGTAAATTGCAAAATCATATCGTTGCAATTCCATACTTTGCCACGAATTTGTAAATTATTATTCTCTAGTACAGCAATGCGTTTTAACTCATGAAGTCGATTGCCTTCTGTTGCTAGTTCTAAACGTCGCTCTGTGCGTGCGATTTGAATCAGTTGAGCAGCACTAGTGCCATTAGGAACTGTATTTTTACCTGCACCATATGCACGGTCGCGTATTTTGTTAAGGTCTGAAATTGCAGTGGTTGTATTACCTAATTGGGCAGCACTTTCGGCACGGATGAGCATGAGTTCTGTGAGATGAACTAATGGAACTCGGAAATAGGCTAGGCCATTGTATCGTGTTGACCATGCTTCACCATTTGTATTTTTATACCATTTTTTCCCACGCTCATCATCAGCGTTAGTTGTTGATGCTGTGTATAAATCATTTGACATAATTAATACAGGTCGAGTAGCTGAATTGAATAGCTCAGCTATTTTTGCGCCAGAATTATTCTGTGTTCCTGTACTCATTAAAGTAAAAACAGCTTCAGAAGTTCCATTGGTAGTAAAACGCCCCATGATGTTTGGATCAAATGTAAATCCACCATTTGTAATAATATCATTGGTATAATTATAGGCTTCAGTGAAATTATTCATCTGAAAGTATATTTTAGCCAAGTATCCCTTTGCAGACCATGATGTAGCATAAATACCGTTTGTAGGAGGAAGTAAGGTTACAGCTTCTTTTAGATCTTTGATTACTTGATTATATATTTCTTGCACAGTTGAGCGAGCCAAAGGTTCTTTGCTTGGACTTAAGCGAAGAGGAATACCTAAATGAGAATTATCTGTTGTATATCCATATGGATGAGCAAATAATCTGACAATTTCAAAATGAGAAATAGCTCGAATAAATAGAGCCTCACCTTTAATTCTATTTTTTTCTGTTTCAGTTAGTTCAATGATATTTAAATTTTGAAGTACAACATTTGTCCGGTATATAGTAATATAACCATCTTTCCAAAAACTCCGAGTTGTTCCATTGAAGATGGTAAAGTTGCGTAAGTAATACTCATTGTAATCTCCAGAAATATTGATACCATTGATATTGTCAGACATAAGTTCAGAAATACCTCGTAGCATTCCTGAAAAACTTCCAGAGCGAAGCACGTCATAACAGCCATTTAATAATAATTGCATATCAGCTGGTGTTTTAATAGCATCTGCGGCTAAAATCTCTCCTTCAGGTGTTACATCTAAAAATTTATTGCAACTTGTATAGCTGATTAAAGATATTAGTGTAAAAATAAAAGTCAGTTTTTTCATACGATGTTCCTACTAAATTTAATTAAAAATTAAGATTTAAGCCAATAGAATAAGAGCGCTCTTGAGGTGCTGTTAAGTACGTTACATTCGGACTTATATTTCTTCCTTGAGAGCCATTATGATCACGAACAATTTCCGGATCCCAGCCAGGGTATTTACTAAGTGTAAATACATTGGTAGCCGTTGCATACACGCGTAGTTGAGTTAAATGAAGTCGCTTTACAAAAGTAGGAGAGAAGGTATAGCCTAATGTAATATTTCGCATTCGAATGAACGAAGCATCGTATAAAAATAAAGTGTTATTATAATTCCATTCATTTCCTAGTCCATAGGTGCTTGGAGATGTTGTTAAGCGAGGGTATTTTGCATCATCTCCGGGTTGCCTCCAGCGGTCTAATAAGTCTTGTCGCATATTCCAATCTTTGAATACACCAAGTTGCCGCTTAGCTGCATCATCATATATATTTCCACCATAGGTGAAAGCGATTAAAAAGCTCAAATCAAATCCTTTAAATTGAAATGTGTTGGTAATACCACCAATAAAGTCAGGAACTACACTTCCTACCGGAACACGGTTTTTTAAATCGAATGTAAAGGTCTCATTACCATCTTTATCCAGGTAAACAGGCCGTCCTGTAGCTTGATCAACATGAGAAAAACGAACTAGATAATTAGATCCAACAGGAAGTCCTGGGACAACTCGCGTATCACCACTTCCTGAGATAGCGTCTGGATCTGTATTTCCTGTAGAAATAACTTCGTTATGATTTCTAGCTATGTTAAAATCTGTGCTCCATTTGAAAGTACCTACGAGATTTTTACTACTTATACTGAATTCAACTCCTCGATTTAAAACAGTTCCTATATTTTGAAAATAACGATCAAATCCGGAAGAAGAAGGGGTGAGCGCATCAATGAGTACATCTTTAGAAAGTTTATTATAGAAGGATAGTTCGGATGTAACACGTCCTTTCCATAGTCCAATTTCAATACCTCCATCGATGGTTGTTACCTTTTCCCAAGCAAGGTCAGGGTTATCTAATCGTTTTTGTATGATTACAGGTTGATTATTGTATTGATCTTTGCTTTCAAGCAGTTGGAATGTTCCAAAACGAGTGTAGTTAGGAATATCAGCTGTTCCTGTGATTCCCCAGCTTGCTTTTAGTTTTAAAAAGTTAATTACTCTACTATTTTTTAAGAAATTTTCTTCAGATAAAATATAGCCTAAAGCTACAGTAGGAAAAAAGCCATATCGGTTGTTGGTTCCAAATCGAGAGGACCCATCCACACGACCAGTAGCTTGAATAATGTAGCGGTCTTTGAGCATATAATTGACGCGCCCAAAATAACTTAAGAATGACCACACTTGCGTAGGTGCTACCCTTCGAATGGTATCTGTTTTTGGAGATGTAGAGGCACTTGGATTTTTATAAATCTGATCAGATACATTGGTATAAGTAATCTCATCGTATTTAGTAGTTGTTGATTTTTGTAGTTCTGTTCCTGCGAGGAAAGTTAAATTTTGTTTTTCTCCTAAATTAGGGTTGTAAGAAATAGTGGCTGTTCCTGTGCGATTTAAAATCCATGTTGGATATAATTTTGCACGAGGAATATGATTTTGTAAATCATATTCAGGAGCTTCATATATATAATCACTTAAATCCATGTAATCTATTGCTCCCGTGATTCGAATGCTTAGGTGTTTAATAGGTTCAAAGTCAACATAGGCGTTATTAATGGTTCGTAGTTCTCGTGTTTGCCATTGTTTATACTCTTGAACGAATGTAGGATTGTTGCCTGATCCACTACCTGTAAAGTAACTTCCACCTGAATTATAAACAGGAAAAATAGGAAGAGCAGTTGACTGAGCTGCGCCTAATCCCCCGTCCCAAGCAGTAGGTGCTCTAAAATTTCTTCCTTGTGCAAGCGATGTAGAAATACCTACTTTTAAATTGCTTAATATATTATAATCTAAATTAGCTCGACCACTTAATCGTTTGAAGTGATTTCCTTTAATAAAACTTCCATTGTCACTGTATGAAGCGCCTAGATAGGATTTTAATTTTTTTGTTCCTTGGCTTACTGAAAGATTGTATTCTTGTTTAAATCCGATCTGCGTTGTTTCTTTGATCCAATCGGTATCTGTATTTTCTGCTTGAGCCCATGTTAATCCCCCTGGTAGAGTAGGAACACCTACTTTTCCATCATTATCCCATGCTTCTTGATACAATTGAAGCCATTGCTTGCTATCTAAAAATTTAATTTTTCGCGAAGGAGTAGAAATGCCAGCGCGTGTGCTAAAGTTAAATGAAGGCTTACCCGTTTTTCCACGTTTAGTCGTAATTAAGATAACACCATTAGCCCCTCTTGATCCATAAATACCTGCTGCTGAGGCATCTTTGAGTACATCAATGGATTCAATATCGTTGGGATTAATAGTAGAAAGTGGATTATTATTTTGTCCGCCACGATCTCCATTTAAAAAAGGATCCTGTGTAATTGGAATACCATCCACCACATATAATGGATCTCCTCCAGCACTTACAGAACCTATCCCTCGAATGCGTATGACAGAGCCTGATCCTGCAATCCCGCTGCTTTGAATCACTTGGATGCCAGGTGCTTTTCCTTGTAGTGCTGCTTCAAAGCTGGGCACAGGCATATCCATGATTTTATCGTTGTTGATTTTAACAATAGATCCGATGGATTCTTTTTTTGTTTGTGTGCCATAACCTACAACCAATATTTCTTTCAGTGATTTTACATCTGCGTCTAACTTGACATTGATAATGGACTGAACCCCTATTTCTATCTCTTGAGAGATGTAGCCTACAAAACTAAAGACTAGTGTGTTCTGATTCTCTTCCACATTCAGTTGATAATTTCCATCTAAGTCTGTAGTGGTTCCTTGTGAAGTTCCTTTGATCGCAATACTTACGCCGGGGAGAGGACTACTGTCTTCACTTGATACTACTTTTCCAGTAAGGGTTCGATTTTGGGCTTTTAATGCGGTGAATGTAGCTGCTGAGACTAACCCACAAAATACCCAGCTCATTGTCTTGACACGTAAATTTTTAATCATGTACGATTTTTATTTTAGAGTACTCCAATTTAAAAGCAAAACTCCTTTTCATCAATCTGAAAAGGAGTCAAATATATAAAATAAGTGAATGACTTTTTTTATATAATGTTAGAAAAGGAAGTTTAAAAAAAGAAAAATATGTTTTTTTTAATAAAAAATAGTACTTTAAAAAAAAAAATAGATATGAATGATTATTTAATTATTCAGTGGGATTGTACTTTATCATTTTTGGTATAACGCTATCAAATACTTTACGTTCGCTTTCTGGATATTCAAATTCTAAGTAAAAAATACGATTTTCTCCATACACATCAACTAACATTCGTTTTTTTAAGTAATTAATAGTTGATCCTTTTTTATAGGAAATAACAAACCAATCTGATTTCAATATGTTTAATGCTATTTTTTGTGTCGGATCTTCCTCTGTTTCTTTTAATGTTGTTTCATAGTTTTCTTTTAAAGAGATATCTGTGCTTAAAACAGTAAAAAAAATAGATCCTTTTAAATTTTTATGTGTAATGGTGTGACGCCCTTTATAGTTTTTATCTTCTTTTTTGATCCATCCTTTTGGATAAATCATGCTAAATGACATTTCTGGATGTCCAGTTATAGCTTGAATAGTATCATATTGGGTTGGAATGGCTATTTGAGCATTAGATAAATGAATTGAGAAAATAATAAATGTAAAAATAGACAAGACTAGTGGTTGTTTTTTCATAATTAAAAATAGTTTTCTCAAATTTAATTTAAAAGTTTTTTAGTTAATAATTCATTGGTGAGTTTTGGATCAGCTTTGCCTTTTGTTTTTTTCATGATTTCGCCCATGAATAATCCAAGCAATCCTTTTTTACCTGCTTTGTATTCGGTTACTTTTTCAGGATAAGCAGCTAGTACTTCGTCGATGATAAGTTCGAGTGCATCTGTATTGCTTTCTTGAATCAGGTTTAGCTCTTCTGCGATTTGCAAAGGCGTTTTAGTCGAGCCTTCTAATAAAATAGGATATATTTTTTGTGAGGCAGAAGTGTAGTTTATTTTATTTTCATCAATAAGTTTAATTAATTCAGCTAATTGAATAGGTTGAACTGGAAATTGATTGATATGTAATGTCAATTCATTTAAGTATGATTTCACCGGACCCATTACCCAATTGGAAGCTGCTTTATAGTTTGTCGTATGTTTACAAAGCTCTTCAAAATACAAGGCAATTTCTTTTGAATCAGTAAGTACATACGCATCGTATGCAGGTAGACCTAATTCTTTTGTGAATTTTTTAAATAATTCATGCGGTAAACTTGGCATCGATGATTTGATTTCATTGATCCAGGATGGTGAAACGATAAAAGGAGGGAGGTCGGGTTCTGGAAAATAACGGTAGTCATTGGATTCTTCTTTGCTTCGCATGCTGATGGTTTTTCCAGTGACAGCATCGAACATGCGTGTTTCAGATGCGATTTTATTTCCTTGTTCCAGTTCATTGATTTGCCGTTCGATTTCATGTGTGATGGCACGTTGCACATTGGTGATCGAGTTCATGTTTTTTACTTCTACTTTTTTCCCAAAAGTAGTTTCGCCTTTTTTGCGAACTGAAATATTAGCATCACAACGTAATGATCCTTCTTCCATATTTCCATCACATATGTCTAAATAACGAACGAGTTTTCGTATTTCTGTTAAATACGCATGGGCTTCCTCTGCTGCACGAAGCTCAGGTTCCGATACAATTTCAATGAGTGGAACACCTGCACGATTGAAATCAACTAAGGTGTCTTTTTCGCCCTCTAAGTGCATGGATTTTCCCGCATCTTCTTCAATGTGAATACGTGTGAGGTTGATTGTTTTTTCTGTTCCATCTTTTAACTTAATTGTGATCTTCCCGCCTGTACAAATTGGTGTTTTGTCTTGCGTAATTTGATATCCTTTTGGAAGATCAGGATAAAAATAGTTTTTTCGTGCAAAAATATTGTATTCTGTAATTTTTGATTCACAGGCAATTCCCATTTTGATCGCATATTCAATGGCTGTTTTATTGACTTTCGGAAGTGTACCTGGATGAGCTAGGGTGATGACACTAATATTTGTATTCGGTAAGTTTCCATATTCCGAAATATCAGATGAATACATTTTACTTTTGGTAAGCAATTGCGCATGTACTTCTAATCCGATGACGGCTTCGTAAGATTTATTCATTAGTTTCTTTTATTAAATATTCAATGTCTAATATACTATTATCTAGTAAATTAAATAATTGGTATAATTTTTTAATCAAAGGTAGATTTTCTGTATAAGAATCTTTATTATATCTTGAATCTATAGCATGATGTTGTGTTAAATTAGCTAATACTCCTAATCTCAAAGGAAGATATGATGCTAAAATAGTATGAATGAAATATTTTTTTAAAAATTTATGATTCACATTTTTAATATATTCATTTAAGTCTGGGATGTTAAGTTTAGATCTTATAAATGTTATAGTTTGATCAATAGATAGTTCATTTATTTTTTTAATAATTTCATTTTTTTCATTGTCATAAGTTGTTCCTAAATTTATTAAATCAATTATTTCATTATCTGATAAATCTATAAATAAGTTTCTATTATTTAATTGTTTAGAGATGTTTATTGAATCTTTCATTCCTTCATTTATATTTTTTTTAAGTTCTTCATCTGGAATTTTATCCGTATAGTTTAAACTTATTTCTAACATCTTATGAAAAACCTTGCTTGGACTGTGATTTATTTCTTTAATTAAATCTTTTTTTGAAATTATTATTTCAAAGTATACTCCAAAACTTTTAGCTATTTTTTCAACACTTTGTTGAAGATAAAAAACTGATTGAGGAAAAAACTTGTTTTCATACAAAAGCTTAGAAGCTCCTATATCATTTTTTGCAATTTCTAATAAATCACTAGCATATTTATTTTTATCTAGGATCAAATCTCTAGCTTTTATAATAACATTATCTAATCCCTTTAAATCTGTTCCCCCTGCTGTTGCATAAAAAGCTTGCCCACCACCATCGCCATTAATTTCTTTTGCCCATTTTTTCACTAAATTTCCTGCATGATGATTTTTAGATTTTACTAACTCCTCAGAAATTAGAATTGCAATTTGTGGTTTTCCATTGATTTCAGCTGCGATTACTAGAAATAAATTAGATAATTTTGATTTTAGTTCAAAAGCAATTTGTTTCATTGATTCTTCAGAAGGTATATCTACTTTTTCAGCAATGAAATTAATTACTCCTTCTTTCTTAGCTTTATCAAGTAGGTATTGTTTTACTTGTTGTGCTTGTCGATGATTTACAAATTCGACCGCTTTAGCCAATTCTCCTTTTTCAGCTATTATTTTATCAGCTGCTTTTTTAATATCTTTTGGATTTTTTAAAATCTCTTTTATTTCATCTATTATTTTTAATTTACTATTAATATATTCGTCTGCTTTTTTTCCGGTAATGGCTTCAATTCTTCGTACACCCGCAGCTACAGAGCTTTCGGAAGTGATTTTGAAAAAACCAATGGTGCCTGTCGCTGCGACGTGTGTGCCTCCACATAATTCAATGGAATAATCTTTATCAAAGGTAACCACGCGAACGACGTTCCCATATTTTTCTCCAAATAAAGCCATCGCGCCGAGTTGTTGTGCTTTTTCGATTGGCATGATTTGAATATCAGCTGCAATATTTTCTCGGATTTTTTGATTTACTATTCGCTCTACCTTTTCAATTTCCATTTCTGTCATTTTGCTAAAATGAGAAAAATCGAATCGAAGAATTTCATCACTCACATACGATCCTTTTTGATTCACATGTGTTCCTAATACTTGTTTCAATGCTGCATGTAAAAGATGCGTAGCGGTGTGATTATTTTGTGTTTGAATGCGTTTATCTTTATTCACTACAGATTTAACTGAAGCTTTTAATTCAGTTGGAAGTTTTTTAGTAATATGAATAATCAATTCATTTTCTTTTTTTGTATCAATGATTTCAATTTTTTCTTTTCCAGCCTCTAAATAGCCTGTATCGCCAATTTGACCACCACTTTCGGCATAAAAAGGTGTTTTATTCAATACGATTTGATAATACGATTGGTCTTTTGTTTTAATCAGTCGGTATTTGGTAATGGTTGAAGTAGATTCTAATTCATTGTATCCACTAAATTTTACATTTTCATCGGGATGAACTTGGATCCAATCGCCTGTTTCTTTTGAGTCAGCTTGTCGAGAACGATCTTTTTGAATTTGCATTTCTTTTTCAAATTCATTGACATCAACGTCAATATTTTTTTCCCGAGCTAAAAGTTGTGTAAGATCCAACGGAAATCCAAATGTATCGTATAGTTCGAATGCTACTTTTCCAGAAATTTTATTTTTCTCGATACTTTGTTCAAATTTTTTAATTCCATTTTCTAATGTTCGTAAAAAAGAATTCTCCTCTTCTTGAATCACCTTAGCGACAAATTCTTTTTGTGAAAAAAGTTCATCGAATACACCTTTAAATTGTGCAGCTAAAATTGGAACGAGTTGATATAAAAACGGTTCTTTAAAATGAAGAAATGTATAGGCGTATCGAACGGCTCTTCGCAAAATACGACGAATGACATAGCCTGCTTTATTATTTGAGGGTAATTGTCCATCTGCAATGGCAAACGATACTGCTCGAATATGGTCAGCCAGGACACGCATGGCGATATCTGTTTTTTCGTTTGAGCCATATTTAATTTTTGATTGTTGTTCAATAAACTGAATAATGGGTTGAAAAACATCGGTATCGTAGTTTGATGATTTTTGTTGAATGGCTCGAACCAAGCGTTCAAATCCCATCCCTGTATCTACATGTTTTGCTGGAAGTGATTCCAGTTTTCCATTGGCTAATCGGTTAAATTGCATAAACACCAAATTCCATACTTCAATAACCTCTGGATCGCCTGTGTTGACTAAGCTTTTTCCTGGTATTTTTTTTATTTTTTCTTCAGAACGTAAGTCAATATGAATTTCAGAGCATGGCCCGCATGGACCTGTTTCACCCATTTCCCAAAAGTTATCTTTTTTGGACCCTCGTATGATTCGATCTTCGGAGATGAATTGTTTCCAAAGATCATAAGCTTCTTGATCAAAATCTAACTTTTCAGAGGGATCACCTTCAAATACAGTGACATATAAGCGCTCTTTTGGAAGATGATATACTTCAGTTAATAACTCCCATGCCCAAGCAATAGATTCTTTTTTAAAATAATCCCCAAATGACCAATTGCCTAACATTTCAAATAATGTATGGTGGTAGGTATCAATTCCTACTTCTTCTAAATCATTGTGTTTTCCTGATACACGAAGACACTTTTGTGTGTTAGCAATTCGTTTATCTGTAATGGGTTTATGACCTAAGAAAAAATCTTTAAATGGGTTCATACCTGCATTGGTGAATAGCAGCGTAGGATCATTTTTAATGACCAAAGGAGCTGAGGAAACGATAAGGTGTTTTTTTTCTTTAAAAAAATCTAAAAACTTTTGTCGTATCTCGTTAGCTTTCATGGCAAAAAGGGTAAAAGGAAAATCGTTATATTTAGGAACACGTTATTATTATACACTATAATGGCAAAAATAAAATATTATTATGATACGGAGAATTGTAAGTATGAGCGTATACGTACAACACCTTTGGATATCATACTCAATTTCTTGGGGTTTTTAGCATTATCTATTGTTTTAGGTTTATCTATTTTATTTCTTTTTAGTAAATATTTTGATTCTCCAGTTGAAAAAGCACTTCGAAGAGAAAATGAGGAGCTGCAATTTTACTATAAGATTGTTGACAAAGAATTAAAAGATATGGATGCGATGATAAGAGCTCTTCAGGAGCGTGATAACACTATTTATCGTGTTGTTTTTGAAGCTGAGCCTGTAGATTATACTTTAAAAGGGGAGCGTATGATTGCTGACAGATACCGTGATATATTGAATAAAGACATTCATGAAAAAGAATTGATTGAACAGTCTTTTGAAAAATTGGCCGCCATGAGGTATAGCATGTATAAGCAAACTAAATCGTATGATGAGTTAGTTAAACTGATTAAAGATAAGTCAAAAATGCTGGCTTCAATTCCTGCTATTCAACCTGTTTCTAATAAAGAATTAAAACGATTAGCTTCTGGTTTTGGTATACGGATGCATCCGATTTATAAAGTGAAAAAAATGCATACAGGAGTTGATTTTGCAGCTCCTCGAGGGACGCCTGTTTATGCTACAGGTGATGGCGTTGTAAAGTTAGTTAAAACAAGTGTGGGGGGATATGGGAAAGAAATAGAAATTAATCATGGTTATGGATATGTAACTAAATACGCCCATTTGGATGGGTTTAATATAAAAATGGGACAACGTGTTAAGCGAGGTCAATGTATTGGATATGTGGGTAATACGGGTTCATCGGTGGCACCTCATTTACATTATGAGGTGATTCATAATAATTCGAAGATCAATCCTATTCACTTTTTCTTTAATGATCTAAATCCCAAAGAGTATGAAAAAATACTTGAATTGGCATCTATAGAGAATCAGTCATTGTCATAAAAAGTCATGAAAAAAGTATATATTGTCATTATATTATCGGCGCTCTCTTTTTTATCTTTTTGTAAGGGTAAGAAAAACAAGTTTAACTACCAGCCTGATCATATTGCTAATAAAGAAGTGATAAAGATAGCTGATGAAATGTCGTCCTCGTTGGAAGATGCATACATAGGTGTGGCTGGTTCTAAAAGCGCTCATTATACTCAGTTTGAAAAATTGATACAAATAGCCACAGAGCCTGAATTAGTAGAATTAACAAACCACCCTAATCCGGCGGTGCGCTGCTATTCATTTTTGGGATTAGTTAAACTAAAATCAAAAAAAGTAAAAACAATTCTGGAAGTACATGTTAAAGATACTGAGAAGCTAGACTATACACAGGGATGCATAGTTAGTTCATATACAGTTATTCAATTTATGCTTGTACTTATAACAAATGCTCAAGAAAATGAAAAGTATGATTTATTATCCAAAGAAGAAATAGAAATTTTAAAAAAGAAAGCAAACATAAAATAATATGAGACAGATAGTAATTTTTTCAGTATTCATTTTAACCCTTAATGTACACGTTATGTCACAATCTAAACAAACAATTTCGGTTTTTAAAAACGGTACCGGCTTTTTTATAAAAAAAGTAAATCCCAAAATAAAAGATGGTGTAAGTATAATAGAAAATCTTCCTCAGGCTTTATTTGGAACCATCTGGTTTTCTACTGAAAATGGCTCTATTCGTTCAGTTACAAGTGAATTAGGAAGCTCAACGCAAAAAGCATCTACTCTTTTTGAATTATTAAAAGCCAATACCGGTAAAAAAGTTCGAATTGTTCTTCAATCAGGAGAATCAGTAGAGGGTACAATTGAAAAAACAGGATCTTATTCTAAATCAGAAAAAATAGAAGCTTCTTATATTCCACTTGTTAGTAATAGTAATACTTATTTATTATTAAAAACAAAAGACAGTTGGAAAACGATTTCAGATAATTCCATCCGATCGATTGATTTTTTTGATCAGCCCAATGAAGAATTTATAAGTGAACAGTCAAAGCGTGTAGTAAGACTAGATTTTGCGAAAGGAAATACTTCTCAATCTGTAGATATGATGTATATGTCAAAAGGCATTGGTTGGATTCCTTCGTATCTAATTACATTAAAAGATGAAAAAAATGCTTCTCTGATTTTAACAGCTAATTTTTCAAATGATGCCGAAGATATTCAAGATGGAAAATTAAGTTTGGTAGTAGGTGTACCTAATTTTGCTTATTCGTTCTTGGAATCACCACTGACTTCAAAGCAAACGTTGATTGAGTTTTTACAAGCATTGAATTATGGAAATATAGATAGCCGAGGAAGAATGGATAATATTACGTCTCAATCGATGATGAATACCCTAGCTTATGGTGCAGGCAGCGATGGCAATTCTGAAGAAATAAAAATGGCCTCAAGTGAAGATTTATATTTTTATGAAATCCCATTTAAAATAAATTTAAAGAAAGGAGATCGAGCCATTTATGAATTATTGCGTGGTGATCTGCAATATGAACATATTTATGAAGTGGTATTGGCTACGAATTCCAATGATGGGTATTCATACAGCTATGATCAAGACCGTCAAAAAAAATCGAATGAGCCTGAAAAAGTATGGCATTCGATTCAATTTAAAAATACAACAGGGAATCCGTTCACAACTGGAACAGTAATGGTTGTGAATGCAGAAAATGGCATTCAAAAACCCATTAGTCAGGATAAATTAAATTATACGGTCATAGGAGGGAGAGCAAAAGTAAAGCTGACGTTGTCACCAGATATAGAAGTGATGGCTAGTGAAAAAGAAACTTCTCGTGAAGAAAGAGTAAAGAAGAAAGATGGCTATGATTATGATTTAGTTAATGTAGAAGCTACAATAACAATAAGAAATCATAAGAATACATCATTGAAGCTTGATTTAACAAGAGAGGTTTGGGGAGAAATGATTAAGTCAACGCATAAATGGGATGTTATAAAACTAGCTCCCTATTATTATGACTATTATTTGAGTAAAAAAAATCAAGTTGATTGGGAGGTGGAGTTAAAAGCAAATGAAAGCAAAGAAATAACGTATCAGTATAAACTGTATATTCGAAGGTACTAATTTTTACTCTCCAAAATATTCAACTGCATTTCGTGGGGTCTCATAAAGTTTTAGGGAATGCAGTTTTGCTTTAGAAATAGTTTCAATAGATGGGTCAAGTATTTTCCATATTTCTATAATAAGCATTTCGCAGCTAGCCATTTTATCTTTCATAAAGTCAACATCTAAGTTGATGTTTTTATGATCCAGCTTGTCGATGATTTCTTTTTTAATAAGTGTACTTAGTTTTTTTAAATCAATAACAAAACCTGTTTCAGGATCGGGCTCGCCTTTTACAGTGACAATTAATTCAAAATTATGACCGTGCCAGTTGACATTAGCACAAGGTCCGAAAACCTCCTCATTTTTTTCTTTACTCCATGTTGGATTATAAAGCTTGTGAGCCGCATTAAAATGTTCTTTTCGGCTGACGTATACCGGCATGTTGATAGTTTATTTTTTTGCAAATATATGTAAATATGTGCGTAGAGGTAATGGGTTTAATCTAAATTATTCTTTTTATAAAGCAAATACAGTAGAAATGGAATGCCTACAAGTGAAGTAATGATGCCTGCAGGTAAACCAGTTGGTGGATAAATAAGTCGAGAAACACTATCTGCTACTAACATTAGAATGCCACCATAAAGAATACAATAGGAGATATTCCATCTATTGGTAGTGCCATACCTGCCTCGTACGACGTGTGGAACGATTAATCCAACGAATCCAATAGGCCCACAGATAGCTACTAAGCTTCCTGTTACAAAGCAACTTCCTAATAAGATAATCCACTTTATTTTTTTTACCTTCATGCCTATATTGATGGCTTTAGCTTCGCCAAGCAATAAGATATTTAATTCTTTATGTAGAAGTGAAAATAAGATCCAGGCTATCAAAATAATAAAAAAAGGAATAAAAATAAAATTCCAACTGGCCTTTTCTAATCCTCCCATAGCCCAAAAAACAACTGCTCGAAGCTTTTCTGCAGAGTCCGATAAAAAATGCAATACTGTAATGAGTGAGGCGATCAGTGAGCTTATAGAAATACCTGCGAGGAGAAGATGATTGGTGCTTATGTTTTTCTTTCGATAAGCGAGTGAGACAACGAGAATAGTCACGCTTAATGATCCTATGAATGCAAAAATAAAAGGAGAGTAAATAAAGTGAAGAAAAGAAAAAATAGGTAGCCCTAGAAAAGCAACACTAGCACCTAATGCCCCGCCTGCAGCTGTGCCTAAAGTATAAGGATCAGCTAATGGGTTATTTAATAAAGACTGCATTAAATAGCCACTTAGTGCTAATCCACTTCCAACCAAAAAAGCTAATATAATGCGAGGTAATCGCAAATAAATAATAACGTAATGAAGCTGGTTGGAAGAATCATAATCAACGAGTGAGTTGATTATGGTGGATGTTTTAATAGGTATGCTTCCTAAATAGAGTTCATAGCTTACTAATAACGGAATTAAGAAAAAAGCTAATATAGTTAATAGATTATTTTTTTTCATTATTAGGAGAGGTAGGGATTAGTTTATAAGTATAAATCCCATTATACTGGATAATAGCTATGAAAAAGTGGGTATTATTTGGGATGGCTTGTAATTTTACTACACTACCTTCTTTTTGTTTTATGTAATTAATGATGCCATGATATTTTTCTATATAGTTTTGAATAAATTTTGATTGATCACTAGAGCTTTTGAAAAGACTATCTGAAAATATAAAATGACCTATGCCTTCTTCCTTAGCAGCGATAAATAGATGGTTCTCTATAAGTAAAATATCTTTCCATTCATAGAAAGGGTCTAACCCTATATTTGGATTATTTTTTTTATTGGATTTGGTGGATGTCTCCCCCTGTTTTTTACTTGTTAACCAAATAAACGGATTTTGATAGTTTCTTTTTTTTGAATAAATAGCAATAATGTTTGATATTTCATAAAGTCCAGATGAAGTAGATAGTAGTGCGATGTAATTCGAATTTGAAGATCCTTTTTGAATATGTTCATAAGGCCCTGAATTTTCAAGTTTTTGTACTTTTGATAAAACAGGTGAAGAAGGATTTTGGATAGTGTATTCAATAAGATATTTTGGAGATGCAATATCGTCAACAGCAATTAATATATCCTTTTCAATGAGTAGGTCATCAATAGATTTTGTGTATCCTGTAATAATTTCAGCTGGTATAGGTATAGTTCTCCATTCTTCTTTTTTTATATCGTATAATAATAGAATTTCGCCATGCCCTTGATTTTTTTTCCCTCCTATATAGATGATGCCATCTTTTATAGCAATACAATCAGCAGCTATGGTAGGTGGAATAGGTAATTTAGGATAATATTTAATTGACTCCTTTTTTTCATTAATCTGGCAAATATAAATTGTATCTAAGTCTAAGTTTACAACAAAATCATTTTCATCAATAGCATATTTACTATTCTGAGGAACATCTATTACTGTTATTTCCATAATTTTGTTATTCACAAATGTGCAAAGTTTGGTTTCTGTTTTTTGGGGAAGTAAAAACCATTTGGAAGTGTTGTTCATTTGGCTATAGAGGCTTAATGTATAAAAAAGTAAAATAAAAGACAAAGTACTTCGTTTTGTTATCATAACTTTTATAATGTTTTATTAGCTATTGTAAAGTTAATAATATTTTTCAGCTCAATCATGGATTCAATAATACGGGGACTTGGTCTTGAATGTAAGTCATCTGTAATGGCGTATATATGATTGTTTTTGTAGGCTTTTATCGATTTGAGCTCTGGATATAATATAAAAAAAGAAGAGTTCATGGTATCAAATGATTTTCCAATAATAATATCTGGATTAATCTTTAAAATATATTCGCGACTCAAGACCGGATAAGGAGAAGAGATTGATGAGTCTACCGCATTGTCTACACCGAGTAAATGCAGTTTGTCTGTAAATAAAGAAGAATATCCATAGGCGTAAATAGGATCATACCAGGTGATAGCTAATACAGTTATCTTTTTCTTAGACGTGGTATTTATTTTAATTTTTTCTAATTCTTTCTTTAATGAATCAACAAGTATTATTGACTTTTTTTCTTCACCAATAATCTTGCCAATTTTTAATAATCCATTGAAAATGTCATTTACCGTTTTATAGCTCTGAATGTATAGTGGTATACCCATTTCTTCTATCTTCTGAATATGATCTAAGGAGATCATCCCGTCTTTTGTAAAAATAATATCAGGCTTTAGCGTAAAAATATGTTCTACATCAAGCGGATAAGTATGTATTTTTTCTTTATGAACTGCGGCTTCTGGATAGTTGCAATGTTCTGTTACACCAATAATATAGCTTGTATCGCATACAGCAAAAAGCATTTCAGTCATGGAAGGGGCGAGGGATAGGATTCGCTTCGGTGTATGTGTGAGACTGATTTTTCGTCCTAAATCATCGTAGTAAATAAAGCTATAAACAGTATCTTTTTTTTTAACATAGCGTTGACAAGAAAGGGTAATGGTTAATAACATTAAGATGTAAGGCAGTGTTCGCATGTGCTCTAAAAGTTACCAATTGCTATGCCAAATGTCCAGCGCGAATCATTTTGTTTTCTTTCGCCTCTTACAATACTTTCATAAGAATCTTCAAATGATGTACGTATACTCAGCATCCGGCTAAGTGGAATTTCTAATGTAATGGTCGTGTTTGCTCTAATGTTATTGATATTGAGTAAAGATGGTTGAAAAAAGCTAATGTGTGTGAGTTTCGCTTTTTTGTTGAAAAAATAATGATCCCCTTTTAAACGTAAAGAGCTTCGTAGTGTTTGAATGGTTGTGTCTGGGATAAATGTAGTACTCTCATACATCAATGCGTTGGTGATTGAAAATTTGTGATTTTCTTTTTTTATAACTCGAAAACCAATACCTAAGCCGCCTAAAGATCGAAGCTCGATGCCACGTAGATTGCTTGTTTCTACAATACCTATTCCAAATCCATATACTGTATGTTGATCATATAAGCTTATATTCAGATCTCCAAAAAAATCACGCTCGGCTACGACTCCATTTTGTTTTCCATAAGTAAAACGCGGATGAGTTGAAATATCAATAGCTTGATTAGCATATGAAAAATCAGTTCTTAATACTACTAATGTCCGCTCAACATTACCTTGAGATAGCATACCATCCGCTGTAACTTTATACTTTAACCCTTTATTTCCTGTTGGTCCCGTAAATACCTCTGCTAAATTATTTGTTTCGCTATAATTTGCAGATGGAGGAGGATCAGCTGCAGGTGGGTTTGTTGTGGTGGAATCAGCAGTTTGACTAAAGCTCTTTTGATTGATTCCAAAATTAACTAAGACTACTAGGTAAATAATTATTTTTTTCATATTAAATCATGTGATTTCAATTTTGTAAATTTAAGCATACAAAAATAGTAAAATAAAAGTATGATTATTGTTACAGGTGCCGCTGGGTTTATTGGAAGTTGTTTAATTAGTCGATTGAATGCAGATCGATTTAATTATATCATCGCAGTAGATGATTTTAGTGATCCGGAAAAACATAAAAATTTAGAAGGTAAAACGATTAAAGAAAAAGTGGACCGAGAAATTTTTTTTGAATGGTTAGATAAAAATTATGAGCATGTAGAATTTTTCTTTCATATTGGTGCACGTACAGATACAACCGAGTTTGATAAAACGATTCTTACACATCTTAACTTGGATTATTCTAAAAAGGTTTGGGAAAAGTGTATTGCTTATCAAATTCCATTAGTTTATGCTTCTTCGGCTGCAACCTATGGATTGGGAGAGTTAGGCTATGATGATAATGAGGCACTCATCCCACAACTTCATCCGTTAAATCCATATGGTGAATCTAAAAATGACTTCGACAAATGGGTCTTAACTCAAGAAAAGAAACCTTTTTTTTGGGCAGGATTAAAATTTTTTAATGTATACGGGCCTAATGAATACCATAAAGGAAGAATGGCTTCGGTGGTATTCCATGCCTACAATCAAATTAAAGAGACAAGTAAAATGAAATTATTTCGCTCGCATAACTCTGACTTTAAAGATGGGGAGCAAAAGCGTGATTTTGTCTATGTAAAAGATGTTATAGACGTATGTCTATTTTTGATGCATCATCGAAAAAATTCAGGTATATATAATTTAGGGAGTGGGAGAGCCCGTACATTTTTAGATTTAGCACATGTAGTTTTTTATTCATTAAATAAGAAGCCTCAAGTTGAATTTATCGATACGCCAGAGGATATTCGCGATAAATACCAATATTTCACTGAAGCCAAGATGGATAAATTAAAAACGATTGGCTATCAAAAAGAATTTACAAAACTAGAAGATGGGATAGAGGATTATGTGAAAAGTTATTTGATTAGTCAAAAATATTATTAATCTTAAAAAATCACATAAAAAAAAAGCGTTAGATTAATCTAACGCTTTTTTTTTATGTGATTGGTTGATTATAACTGATTCTTACATCATTCCACCCATGCCTCCACCCATTCCGCCTGGCATACCACCACCAGCATTGGCGGCAGGATTTTCTTCAGGAATGTCAGCAACAACACATTCAGTAGTGAGAAGAAGCGCAGCAATTGAAGCAGCATTTTCTAAAGCTAATCGAGCTACTTTAGTAGGATCGATAACGCCTGCTTTGAATAATTGCTCAAACTTATCTTCACGGGCATTGTATCCAAAATCGCCTTTTCCTTCTTTTACTTTTTGAACAATCACAGATCCTTCGCCACCAGCATTTTCTACGATAGTTCGTAGTGGAGCTTCTAGTGCAACACGAATAATATTAATACCTGTTAATTGATCATCATTTTGAACTTTTAGCTTTTCTAATGCTTCTACAGCACGAATGAATGCGACACCTCCACCTGCTACTACACCTTCTTGAACCGCTGCTCGTGTAGCGTGCAATGCATCATCTACACGGTCTTTTTTCTCTTTCATCTCTACTTCAGTAGCAGCACCGATGTATAGAATAGCTACTCCGCCTGATAGTTTTGCTAAACGCTCTTGTAGTTTTTCTTTATCATAGTCCGATGTTGTATTTTCAACTTGGGCTTTGATTTGGTTGATACGACCAGTGATATCGGCTTTCTTTCCTTTGCCATTAACAATAGTTGTGTTATCTTTATCAACAATAACTTTTTCAGCGCTTCCTAAATAATCTAGTGTTGCGTTTTCTAGTTTATAACCTTGCTCTTCAGATATCACTGTTCCACCTGTAAGGATTGCAATATCTTCTAGCATCGCTTTTCGTCGGTCTCCAAAGCCAGGAGCTTTAACAGCTGCTACACGGAGGGCACCTCTGATTTTATTCACAACTAATGTAGCTAGAGCTTCTCCATCTACATCTTCTGCGATGATAACAAGAGGTCTTCCTGTTTGAGCAACTTGTTCTAAGACAGGAAGAAGTTCTTTCATAGAAGACACTTTCTTGTCATAGATCAAGATATAGGCTTTTTCTAATTCAGCCTCCATATTTTCAGTATTAGTTACAAAGTAAGGAGAAAGGTAGCCTCGGTCAAATTGCATACCTTCTACAATTTTCACTTCTGTTTCTGTTCCTTTTGCCTCTTCAACTGTGATAACACCATCTTTACCTACTTTATCCATGGCGTCAGCAATCATTTTCCCGATTTCCATATCATTATTAGCAGAGATGGTTGCTACTTGAGCTATCTCAGATGATTTACTGATTGTTTTTGACTGATTTTTTAGATTTTCAACTACAGCGGCTACTGCTTTATCAATACCTCGTTTAAGGTCCATCGGGTTAGCTCCTGCAGCTACGTTTTTAATGCCTATAGAGAAAATAGCCTGAGTTAAAACAGTAGCTGTTGTAGTTCCATCACCAGCGCTATCAGCTGTTTTAGAAGCAACTTCCTTTACTAGCTGAGCACCCATGTTTTCAATAGGATCTTTTAGTTCAATTTCTTTTGCTACTGTAACACCATCTTTTGTAATGGTTGGAGCTCCATATTTTTTATCTAGTATAACATTGCGTCCTTTTGGTCCTAATGTTACTTTTACTGCATCAGCAAGTGTATCGACTCCTTTTTTAAGTCTGTCTCTTGCGTCGGTATCAAAATGAATTTTTTTGGCCATATAATTTGTATCTATTTAATTTTTTTAGTATTTATTTTAAATGTGGTTAGTTTGAAATTAAAACTAAAGAACTGCAAAAATGTCAGATTCTCTCATGATTAAATATTCTTTCCCTTCAACTGTAATTTCAGTACCTGAATATTTACCATAAAGGACCGTATCACCAACCTTAACAGTGATAGGCTCATCTTTTTTACCATTTCCTACAGCTATTATTTTCCCTTTTTGAGGTTTTTCTTTAGCTGTATCTGGAATAATGATGCCAGATGCGGTTTTTGTTTCTGCTGCTTCAGGCTCTACCAGAACTCGGTCTGATAGGGGCTTAATTTTTACTTTTGACATAGTTCGTGTATGTTTTTTTAAAATTTAAAAGAAGTTCAATTCATTGCTAGTCTATCCATTTTTGTGCCAAACCTTTTTGGCTAAAAAATCGTATGAAAAGCAGGACAAATTTACAGCATTGTGGCATTATGCTGTACTGTTTATGCCATTTTTTCTTTTTATGCCTATTAAACATTGTATTTTATTTATAATTTATACTATTTAAACGATATGAAAAATTTAAAAAAAGATTGGTTAACTAGCGGATTGATCGATTTTGAGTATAAAAAATATACTTTACTTGCGTACTTAAAAGAAGTTAAGAAAGAGTTTGATCAATATAGGTTGTATCCTTATTTATCTGATCTGGTTGTACATTACCAAAATTTAGTGTCTTTTAAAAAAAATAAAACACTTGTTTATGATTCTTTTCCTCAAAAATTAACTCTAGCAGATTTAAGAAATCTTGAATTGATTTATGAAAAGATAGTACAAGATGATGACATGATGAAAGAGTTAGAGGAGATTGTTCATTTTGCTATACCTCAATTGGAGGAGGTTGTAAATGATGGTAAAGATATTTATGAATTTGTTCAAGAACATATTCAAATTGGTCCTGTTGGTATAAATGTTTTATATACAGATGAAGGCTATTTTTTTCTGCAGCAGTTAAACGTAGATATGACATCTATTTATCAATATCAGATTACATTTTTTGAAAGTTCATTAGGAAGGTATAGAGGCATTCATACATCTTATATAGAATCGGTAAAGCGAACGTTAACTTCAACACCTGAGGCGCTTAAAATAAGTTTAGTAAAACGGTATAAACATTTGCCTGTACCCGCTAGCTATATTATTGAGGTTAATATAGATTATCCTTTTCATGAAACAATTCTTCCAATTGTCAAACGTAATTTTATAAAATATTTAGCTTTACATCAATCGCCTACCGATTAGTATTATTTGGTAGTTTCTTCTTTTAATTTTCGGCGTAAAATTTTACCTACATTAGTCTTGGGAAGTTCCGTTCGAAACTCGTAATATTTGGGAAGTTTATAGTGTGTGAAGTTTTCTTCAGCAAATAGTCGAAGGTCTTGCTCGGTTAGTTTAGGGTCTTTTTTTACAATAAACACCTTTACAGCCTCTGTTGATTTTTCATCAGGTACACCAATGGCTGCAACCTCCAATACACCTGGATGTTTTGAAAAGATATCCTCAATTTCATTCGGGAATACTTTAAACCCAGATACAACAATCATGTCTTTTTTTCGGTCTACAATTTTGATTGTACCATTTTCTAGTATCATACCTATATCACCTGTTTTAAACCAACCATCTTGGAGTGCGTGTGTGGTTTCCTCAGGTTTATTCCAATATCCAGCCATCACTTGAGGCCCCTTTACGCATAATTCGCCTACTTTTTCAATACCTAGATCATTGCCATCATCATCAATCACTTTAAGATCGGTATTGGGGAATGGAAAACCAATTGTTCCTGGATAGTCTTGACCGTTTACTGGATTGCAGCAAAGTACGGGAGATGTTTCTGTTAGTCCATAGCCTTCAGAAATAGTGGTGTTAGTCATCTGTTTCCATTTTTCAGCAACAGGTCGCTGGAGAGCCATTCCGCCTGCAATAATGGCTCTGATATGAGAAAAATCTATACTTTTAAATTCAGGTCGATGCAGCATACCATTAAATAACGTATTTACACCGGTTAAAACAGTAAAAGGATATTTTTTAATTTCTTTGATAAATCCTTTGAGATCTTTTGGGTTGGTAATTAATATATTTTTAGCGCCTATTTTACTCATACAAAGTGCATTGACGGTCAATGAAAAAATATGATAAAGTGGAAGAGGTGTAATAACGATCTCCTCCTTTTCTTTAAGTATGTTGAGCCACCAAGCGCTGCATTGCTCTACATTAGCTATAATGTTTCGATGGCTGAGCATCGCGCCTTTAGATACGCCGGTTGTTCCACCAGTGTATTGAAGGAAGGCTAAGTCTTTGCCTTTGATTGATCTACTTTTATAGTTTGATTCGTGGTGTTCATTTAAAATTTTTCGTAGAGATAGGGCGTGTGGTAAATGGTATGAAGGAACCATTTTTTTGATATATTTTACCACGAAGTTTACAATCTTGCCTTTTAGACCACCCAGCATATCTCCAATTTCAGTGATGATAACTTTTTCAATCAGAGTGTGTGAAATAATTTTTTCTAAGTTCGTAGCGAAGTTAGCTAATATAATGACAGCTTTTACCCCAGCATCGTTAAATTGGTATTCCATTTCGCGTGGAGTATAAAGTGGATTTGTATTTACTACAACACACCCAGCTCGAAGTGCTCCGAATAATACGATAGGGTATTGTAATAGATTAGGAAGTTGTATAGCAATGCGATCTCCAGGTTGTAACTTCATTTCATGTTGAAGATATCCTGCAAATCGCTTGGAAAGTGTATCAACCTCTCGATAGGTTAGTGCTTTTCCCATATTCACAAAGGCTGGAAGATCTGCGTATTTTTCGAAACACTCTTCTAATAACTCCAGAATACTTTCATATTTTTCTGGATTAATTTCGAATGGTACTCCTGTAGGATAATTTTTAAACCAAGGTTGAGATGTATTCATACTATTTTTTAGTAAACTTAATAATCGCCTATTGTCTCAGTTAATTGTTCTAGTGCACGAGTAAGTTGCTCATCAGTAGGAGCCACCCCATGCCATTTATGTGAATTAGCCATGAAATCCACCCCATGACCCATTTCTGTTGTCATTAAATTGATCACGGGTTTTCCTTGACCTAATAAATTTATTCCTTTATGAAGTATCTCTAAAAGATTTTCTATATTGTTGCCATTGGACTCTATTACTACCCAACCAAAAGCCTCCCATTTGGCTTTTAAATTTTTTAAGGATAAGATTTGATCAACAGGTCCATCTATTTGTTGTCCATTGACGTCAATTGTTGCAATGATATTATCGATTTTATGATGTGCAGCATACATCGCAGCTTCCCAGATCTGGCCTTCTTGTTGTTCTCCATCGCCCATTAATACAAATATAAGATGCGGATCATTATTTAATTTTTTTGTTTGCGCTGCTCCAATGGCTACAGATAATCCTTGTCCTAATGATCCGGATGCAACACGAATACCAGGTAGTTTTTCTTTAGTAGCCGGATGTCCTTGTAAACGTGAATTTATTTTTCGGAAAGTCGAAAGTTCGTTCAGGTTAAAATAACCACATCGTGCTAGTGTACTGTACCAAACTGGAGAAATATGTCCATTTGATAAAAAAAATAGGTCTTCATTTCTTCCATCCATTGTGAAAGTGGAAGGATGATGTTTCATGATATCAAAATAGAGTAGGGTAAAAAACTCTACACAACCTAATGAGCCTCCTGGATGGCCTGATTTTGCCCCATGGACCATCCGTAAAATATCTCTTCGAATTTGAGATGCTATCTTTTTTAGATCAGGAATTGATTTTTTCAAATGCTCCATGATATAGTAAAACTGAAAGATAGCGAATATTTTAATTAAAAATCAAATACGACTCTATTTAAAAATAAAGCCCCTCTTGTAGTCTAATGGGGCTTTATAAATAGGCAAGTTATTGGTTGTAGAAAATAAACTCGTTTGTTCCAATTCCACTAGAAAATGAATAAACTAGTTGCCCATCTAGTGTATAGCAATATACTGTACTATTTTTTTGGAACCCATTGTGATCTGCTCTGTATAAGCGTTGACTAGAAGGATCGGTATTTAAACCATATGTATTTTTAGCTTCTTCGATGAGTGTAATTGTTTTGTCAGTATTACTATCATAAGCCATGATTTTTTCACCGTAAGCGTAAATTAATTTTTTATTTCCTACGTAGTTGAGGTAGTTAGGGGTTATGATTTTAGAATCCAATGGAATAGTTTTAACCAATTCGCCAGTAGCTGGATTTATCTTTTGTAATGACCCAGCGGTGCTTAATGCTTCATTAATTCCAGTCCAATCTGTGAGGTATACTTTTTTACCTCCACATAATACCCATAGATATTCCCCGTCGTAAACTAAGCTATTCGGGTTTTGATTAACTTCAATTGATTTTTCTAATTCATCTGTAGTTGTATTAATAACTGAAACTGTATTTTCACCAGAGTTAACTAAAAAAAGTTTATTGTTTAGGGTAAGCATTTTGTCAGGGTTTATGCCTACGGTTAAAGATTTAATGATTGTATTGTTTTCAATATTAATTATTGATACTTTTCCTTTCGATCCTGTGTAGTCTACTGTTTCGCTGATGTAGGCTTTGCCATTTGCTACTCTAATACAACGTGGGAGTGACAAGTTCTCAATCACGGCTTTGGATTCAAACGTATTTATGTCTACTATTTCCATTTTATGGCTGTTGTTGACAATGATAAATCCTTTATCTTCATGGATATAGAAATCTTGAAGTACATCGCCGAGTGGTCGTTGATTCACTTTTTTAAAAATATCAGTATCGATTTCGCTTGTTGCAGTTGGATAAAAATCAATACTCGCATTTCCTTTGTTAAAGTTCCCTTCATTTAAAATAAAAAAACCCTCTTTGAATTTCCCGGATGGGGTAGGGGCGGTTTCTTTTTTAGGGTTACATCCTGTCCATAAAGCGATGATTGCTGCTAAATTTAAAATTATTTTTTTCATGTTTTTTATTTTTTAATTTTTATTTAATTTTAAAAAGTATAGATAAATTATAATTAATTCCTGGAATAGATTTATATTCATATAATTGGTAAGCCTGATTAAGTATATTATTGATATAGAATGATAGGCATAAATACGATTCTTTTTTAAGGTTGAATTTTTTTTCTACGCCCAAATCAATCAGTTGAATAGGGGTTGATTTCGAACTAGTAGATATGTTTTTATATCCTGAAAATGAGCAATTTATATGTAATTTAGTCTGTTTATATGAAATCGAATGGTGTATTGTTCCACTGTGAAAAGGAATATAAGGGAGTTGTTTTTTTTCATTATTTTGTTCTATGTAAAATGTTCTTGTATAGCTATAGCTGGCGCTTGATTGCAGTTTAATGCTTTTTAAATTATAAGATAAATTATATAAAAATTCAAATCCATAATTTTGTACTTTTTCAATATTTTCAGATTTAAAATAAAACGCATATGGAAGCCATAAAATCCAATTTTTTACAGTGTAATTGTAATGGCTTAGCTCAACTTGATGCTCAATCATAGAACTACTTTTTTGAATGGTAAATCCTGTTTCATAACCGATAGATTCTTCGGGTTTGATATCTGGATTTCCACCTGGTTTCCAGTAGCGTTCATTTAAAGTAGGTAATCTGTAAGATTTAGATAGAGTTGATTTGATGTGGATGGTATAATTGTGTTTTTGAAATACGCGGTAGTCTGCACCGATGGATGGAATTAGAGGTAATGAACTGTTATTAACAAAAGGTTGTCTTAAGGTCATAGATAATTGGAGGCGTTCGGATGGTCTATACTCTGTAGAGAGATAAATATCATAGCGTAATTCAGTGATTTCTTCTTCATATTCATTTGCTATGCCTTTGACATGATTGAATATGCCGCCAATTTTAAAGGCTGTTTTTTTAAACTTTTTTATATCTTGCTCTGCTGTTCCTGTTAGGCGGTGGGTTTGATAAATAAATCGCCCTAGCAGTGGATTGCTATAGGCAATCCAGTCGTATAGATAAGCTATCTTGCAGGTAAGATAACCTATAGATGATTCGTATTGGTAAGAAAGTAATCCTCTTACATTAGCATCCTCTTGTTTTTCATTTGTAATTGTATTGTTGAACATGCTTGGTTGTATAGCTCGATTCATATATGTTGCCCATGCATGTATAGAAAGAAGCTGTCGGTTAGTGAGTTTGACATGAAAATCTTCGGTATACCCATATTGATAAAAATCAGCGTTCTGTTGTTTTTCAATAGGCGAGCCTGGTTTAGTAATATTCTTAAATGGAAATTGGTTTTCACAATATGAGCGGTATGCTTTAATTGAATGGCTTGTTTTTTTCCTTATAGAAGAGAAATGTAAAGAAGAATAGATATTTTTAAAGCTACCAATGGATTGACTTATGTTTAATTCATTGGATTTATTCCACTCTTTAGGAATGGAAGAGGATATATTGATACTTCCTCCAATTCCATCACTCCCTACCAATGCACTTGAGCCACCATACGTCATTGAAATATGATCGGCTGTTGACAACGCTATTAAACTGAAGTCTGTTTGTCCAACTGTTGGTAAATTAATATTAATACCATTCCATAATAAAGCCGTATGTGTAGAGCTTGATCCTCGAATAGATAGTGTGGATAGCATCCCATTGCCATAGGATTTAATAAATAAAGATGGTTGGAGAGATAGGATATAGGAAAGTGATTGGGATTGTAATAGGGAGCTACTAGAATCTAAGTTTATGATTTTATAGCCATGGGTATATATACCACGTTGTGCTGGAGTAGTAATCTGTATTTCTTTGAGCTGAATAGTATCTTGCTGCCCTACTGCTAAAAGTTGTAGATGGAGAAGAAAAAATAAAACAAAAATTTTATATATATAACTCATTAATGAGGTAAAAGTTTAACTTTCTTAAGAGCTATTCAGGAATTTAAAAACGAAGACATGTCTTTGGATAATATAAGACACTCATCCTTTCTGCTTTTTACCCGAAAGCGCTTAAAAGAAATTTAATGTACAGGTAGGTCTCCTGGCTTGCCTCACTGTTATGGTCTTCCCCTTTTTTAAAAAGAGTGACTTTGTTGATAACAGCTTTGTAGAGGTTACAGTTGCGGGAACAGCTTTCGTTTTACACGAAATTCCCTATTAAGTTCTTGCGAACACCTATACTTACTTGTAGCAAATATAGGTTTTTATAAGTGTAATAAAAAAAAGAGAGACCAAAATCAGCCTCTCTTTTTTTAAAAAACTATACAGTTTGTTATTTTATAATTATTTTCTTTTTCCACTGGTTTGTTCCATTTGAACTATTGACTATATAGATACCAGAAGATAAATGAACACAGTTAATTTCTACTAATTCACTTTGAGTAGAAGGCTGGATTGTTTTTTCAAATACAATATCTCCGTATAATGTAGTTAATTTAAGATGAGTTTCGCTCATGCTTATTGGAATTAAGATATGTAAAGACTGATTAGCTTCTACTGGGCTAGGATAAATCTGGAATCCACTTGTTGACCACTCACCTGAAATAATAGAAGAATAATTAATGTGACCATCATAATCTATTTGTTTGAGCTGGTAGTAGCTCGTTCCATTTAATGGATACGCATCAGTTGTTTCATAGTTAGTTGTTGTATTGGAATTGCCTTTTCCTTGTATAGTGGCAATTGTACTAAATGTGATGCCATCTGTACTTTTTAATACTTCGAAAGAAGCATTATTCTTTTCACTAGCTGTAGTCCAAAAGATAGTGATTGTTTCAGATAGAGGGTGCGCATAAAAGGCTGTAAGCTCTACAGGTAATGGTGAGTTAATAATGTCTACAGAACTAATGAAGAAGTTATTAGAAAGCTGCCCAGCACTAAGACCTGTACGTTGTACCTGTGGATTTGCATTAGTTCCTGTATTGGTTCCAGCAGTTCCTACTACGCTAGTGTTCAAAGTAAGTCTTAGATTAGCAATATTGCCTATACCAGGGAAGCCAGTACCACCTGCTACTAAGTTATAAGTTCCACCAACTAGATTAGAAGTTATACTCCATGGGTCATCTCGACGTGCAAGAACCATAGCCATACCATCTGGAAATGAAACAGCTGTACGTTTTTTTGTAGAGGTATGAGATATTGATACAGAACCACCAGTTGTAGGTGCTGTTGTAGGGGCTGATAGATAAAAAGAACGTGCATCGGTTTTAGTTCCCATAGGGAAAAAACCTTTAGTTGTTCCGGTACCATCAGCAATGGTAGTTGTAGAAAAGAATCGTGTAAATGTACCACCTTCCATCCAACCTGAAGTATATGCTAATGTTCCTGTACTTGCAGCAGAAGTTCCTAATGTCAATGTGTTGCTATTTAAACTTATAAGCCCATTCAACATCGTAAGCGTATTGGTCACCGTAGCATTGGTATTGAAGGTTGTGGCAGCTGGTAATAGAGCAGTAATATTATTAATTGTTAAATTGTAAAAATTAGTTGCTGTACTTCCTGAAATACTTTGATCAGCTCCATTGAGTATAACTGTACTCGTACGAGCAGTGAATGTACCACTATTAGAAAAAGCATAACCTCCATTGTTAGTAGACGTGAGGGTTAACTTTTTAGAGTCATTATAAAAAAATTGAATATCTCGGATATCAAATGTATTACCTGTATTAATTTTTAAACTCATCATTTTAAGATCTCCACCATCATAAGGAAGAAGAGTAGCTCCTTTACCCATCGGACCTGCTAGAACAATATTTGGTAATATTTCGGTATCTGTATCTAGGCGAAATGTTTGAGCAGTTGTAGAAGAAGATCCACCAAACTGAATAGTGCCACCGGTTACATTATAGGTGCTTGCTTCCCATACACTGAAATCGACTTTAGGTCCAATTAGAGGATGAGTATAGTTTGATTTATTGTGAATAATAATAGTTCCACCAGACATGTTAAAATTACAATCAGAAACTAAATAAAACGTTTCTCCTGTTGCGCCGTTGGTAGATATATTCATAGTTCCGCCAGACATGTTAAAATCAACTAAGCTACTACCTTGATTCGTAAATGCACCACTTATATTTAGAGTTCCTGATGTAATGTATAATTCTGCGTAATTTGTGGTATTAGTATACAGTAATCCTTCATAGGTAGGAAAAGTAGAACCAGATGTGATATTTAATGTTCCCCCATCCACAATAATTTTTCCATTTAAATAGGTTGATTCTGTAGAAGGATTATCTACTACACCTTTGCTTACTTGTAAAATCACATCATAAGGTATATGAAATATATCTGCCTTTGTAAGCCCTGCTTCATATACATTCCCTAATGTTCCTGTATTATTGTGTTTTAGTGTACCTCTTGTAAGTACGACTGAAGTTTTTGAAATAGTATTAGCCCCTTTAGTGAGTTCGTTAGAAAAACCAGCGTCTTGCAAGTCTAACACTGTGTTTTTAGTGCTTTTATTCAGTGTTATGAAGGCTAAAGACCGCCATTGCCCCCCACCAGATACAACCGTGTTAGAAGCACCATTGAATGTAATGCTGACATAATCATTGGAATCACTTAATAGATCTACTTTCCCTTCATTAGTCAAGTTTCCCCCAATACTAAGCGTATGCTGTCTTCCAGAATTAAATGTATACTCCAGAATTCCTTTGTTATTAAGAGTAAGATTTCCAGAAATAGTTAAGGTATAGTTTGCCCCGTTTCCAAAAGCAAGTGTTCCATCGTCAATACTTATATCTTGAACAGATTCATTGCCTTTGATTGTTACCGTTTTATTATTGCATAATACAGCCAAGTCTCCCGCTTTAGGATAGCTTCCAGTTGCATTCGTCATGCTGGCACAGTCACCTGTTACCCAGGTCATTGCGCTATTCCAATCTCCTGTATTCCTAGCATAGTAGGTAGTGGCATAAGTAATTGAGCTGACTAAGATTGTTGATAAGACTAATGTTGCTATTTTGTATATGTTTCTCATAAGTGTTAAGTGTATTAATCTTTTTTAGCATGCGAATTTAGTTATTTTTTTAATAATCTACAAGAGAAGAAACTAAAAAAAATTTAATTTAATATTAAATAAGTTAAATTTTAAATCCTATTGATTTAGGCTATGTATTAATCAAAGTTTAATAAAATGTTGATTTTTTATCAATTTAGGGATAAAAAAATAGCCATCTAAAAGATGGCTATTTTTCAGTTTTTACGCTTTTTAATTAACACTTACTTTTATGTACCACTTAAGTTGTTTCTATTGAAAAATAATAAAAAGGAGATAGGATAGGTTAAGATTATCCCATCTCCGGTTGTTTGGACCGTAAAGTAGGTTTTGTTTGTTTTGTTGTTTATGGTAGTCCAAAGCCGTTTTGCCCCCTCAAAAGTGTAAGAGGCATCTATATTTTTATATTTTTTATATTCTAATTTCATTTTATCCAATTTTATTAATCTATTTAATCATATATAAAAATATATTTATATATATAATTAAATATGAATTATATGTTTTTTATTTAATCACCTTGTTTTAAAAAAGGTATCAAATATACAATTATTTTTTTTTATTACAAAACAAATATACTATTTTTTTTATTATTTAATATTATATTGTTTATCAAGTAGTTAATTCAAATTTTTAATTAAAATAATAGTATAATATTTATATATATAATATAAATTAAGATTTATATTATATATTAATTTACAAAAATATTATTATATTTTATATAAAAATAATTCAATAATAATTACATAAATATAATTTTTATAATAATTTGTATATATTTATATAATTATTTTTATAAAATAAAAATATTATATAAATATTATAATATAATAAAATAGTTATAAAATTTATTAATTTAATTCAATTTAGATCAAATAGGAAAGCTTTAAAAATCTTATGCTTGGGGTTATTTATTTTTGCAGATGGCTAAGATTTACGTTATTTGAGAGTTTAATTATGAAAATTTTTGCAATAGGTCGGAATTACAAAGCTCATGCAGAGGAGTTAAAAAATGAGCTTCCTGATGAACCAGTTGTTTTTTTAAAGCCTGAAACGGCCATCATTCGGCAGAATGCACCTTTTTACTATCCTAGTTTTAGCCAAGATATCCATTATGAGGTGGAGATTTTGCTTCTAATCAATAAAGAAGGGAAAAATATTGAGAAAAGATTTGCTCATAAGTATTACGAAGGGATAGGTGTTGGTATTGATTTTACAGCACGTGATATTCAGAATAAGTTAAAACTGAAGGGATTGCCTTGGGATATCGCCAAAGGCTTTAATGGGTCCGCTCCTATTTCTGATTTTATACCTAAATCTTCCTTTACAAACTTGTCAGGCTTGACCTTTAGTTTAAAAGTGAATGGAGAGCAGAAGCAATTTGGAGATACATCCTTGATGATTTTTGACTTTGATTATATCATATCCTATATATCTACTTTTTTTACATTAAAAAAAGGGGATGTTGTATTTACAGGTACTCCGTCTGGCGTAGGGCCTGTGCATGTAGGAGATAGATTAGAAGCATTTATAGGGGATAAAAAAATGTTAGATTTTGAAGTTAAGTAGGAGTGTTTTTATAGTAGTTTTAGGCACGTTACTACAGACTGGGTATAGCCAATCTACCAATTCTGCTCATTTTTTATTTCCGGTCTATCCAAAGAGGCAAGCTTTTTTAGCTGGTAATATGGGGGAGTTGCGTACGGGGCATTTTCATGCAGGCATTGATATTAAAGTAGGAATAGGTAGTCCAGTATTAGCAGTCGCAGATGGGTATGTTTCTCGCATTAAGGTTTCGGCTGATGGCTATGGCTATGTTTTATATGTTACGCATCCCAATGGATTGACTACAGTATATGCTCATTTGAAATCATTCTCTAGGAAGATCGCTGACTATGTTTTAACAAATCAATATGCAAAGGAGGCATTTGAAATAGAGTTATTTCCTTATAAAAATCAGTTTTTATATAAGCGTGGCGATACAATTGCTTTTTCAGGTAATACAGGGTATTCGTATGGTCCACATTTACATTTTGAGATTAGAGATTCATTAGAAAATTTTTTAGATCCACTTGCTTTTGGATTTTCTGAGATTAAAGATCATTTACCTCCAGTGAGTCAACGGATAGTTATTCGTACATTAAATGCTAATGCCCGAGTTTCTGGGGAGTTTGGTAGATTTGACTATCCACTTTCATATAATGGTAAATCTTATTATTTAAGAGATACAATTTATGTCAAAGGCCTTATTGGTTTTGAGATATTGGCGTATGATCGTATGGATGGTGTTCATCATCAGATGGGTGTTAAGTTTGCGGAGTTGTGGATTGATGGTAAGAAAATTTACTCCTTTGATCTATCGTGTATGTCATTTTATTGCAATACACATTCTTTTCTGCATGGCGATTTTGATGTATTTACTGAAGTGGGGAAAAAATTTCAGCGTTTATTTTTATCTGATGGGAATGAATTGCCTGTTTATAAGATGAATGACTTGCTGGGGAAGTATAATGTGAGTGATACATTGGTTCATCTTGGTAAGGTTGTGTTGAAAGATTCTAGGAATAATATCTCATCGACTTTTTTTTATATCAAAGGCTATCAACATGATTCTCTTTTTTTAAATTATACTTCTTCTATGAATTCTGTTTTGTTTAGAGAAGAGATGAGCGAGAATTTTTTGAAAATTACTCTTCCTAATGCAGAAGTATACCGTATTGGAAAATTGTATGTTTCTGATTCACTGCATGTTATAAGGCCTTCGTGCATTACTAAAAATAGGTTAACATATTTGATAGATTGTAGAAAGATTATTCCTGATTCATTAGAAGTTGGTGGATTTAGAAAAACTTTTTCTATCAAGACTGTCTTATATCCTGGAAGGCAGAATTACTATCAAACAGATTCATTATCTATTTTGTTTCCTCCTGCTTCGTTGTTTGATACACTTTTTTTAGACGTAAATAAAAATAGAGATAGGTGGTCTATTGGGAATAGAACTATACCATTAGCTTCTGATATATTCATAACTCTAAAGGTTAACTTGGATAAGTGGGAGACTATACCTTCTCACAAAATTGGGGTATATGTTATTGATAAAAAAGGCGTATTAGTATTTAAAGGAGGTGTTTTTCAGGGCACTAATTTATCTTTTCAGACAGACGTATTGGGTGATTTTTTAGTTCTTGCAGATACAATTGCTCCAGGTGTTCAGCTCGTTAAAAAGACATTGTATACCATTAGCTTTAAGATTAGAGATGATCTGTCTGGTATTGCTTCATTTAGGGCTATGTTAAATGGTAAGTGGATATTAATGTGTTATGATCGTAAAAAGAATTTACTATATTCTCAAGCAAAAAACAATCAACATAGTTTAAAAGGAATATTTCAACTTGAGGTGACAGATTGCGTAGGAAATAAAAGAGTATATGAGATGAAACTTTAGGTTGGTAATTTGGTTTCACTTTTGGCGTTGTTTATATTTACAAAAGTAAAGAGATTTAAAAACAGATATGATTTTAAAGGTGGGTGATAAAGCTCCTCTATTTGAGGGTAAAGATCAAGATGGAAAGCTTGTAAAGCTAGATACATATCGTGGTCAATCTGTAGTACTTTATTTTTATCCTAAGGATAATACACCTGGTTGTACAGCAGAGGCTTGTAGTTTAAGGGATTCTGATTCAGAGTTAAAGAAGGCTGGTTATGTAGTGATAGGTGTAAGTAGTGATAGTGAAAAATCACATAAAAAATTTATTGAAAAATATAATTTGCCTTTTATATTAATTGCTGATGTAGATAAAGAAATTAATAAGGCATATGGGGTATGGGTAGAAAAAAGCATGTATGGTAAAACGTATATGGGTACTGCTCGGACTACTTTTGTTATTGATCAAAAAGGTATAATTGTTAGAATTATTGATAAGGTAAATACTAAAAATCATGCTGAACAACTATTGAATAATTGATATAATAAGAAATGAGACTTTTTCTTGATGAAGATAGTATGCTCTGATAAGTCGATTAATCACCTGTTAGTTAAAAGTAAAGTTTCATATTGTTTGGAACTGTCAGGTCAGTTTATGTCATGGCGAAGAATAGATAACACTTTTATAGCTGATTCTGCTTTTAAAAAAATAGCCTCCTTTAAAGAATATAAATTTTCTCTTTTTGGAGGTAAAAAACGCGTCTCTATTTTTAGCAGCGATCAAGAGGCATGGGAAGAAGCCTATCGTATTTATAGAAAGAAACATTTACGTGCTGATTTTATGATGGCTGTATCAGTATATGATTATCTTAACAGGTATATATGTATAACATACTATGCTATTTATGATTTCAACTTTGATAAGTCAAAGAAAAAATTTTCTGAAGAAGTAGCGGATTTGGTTTCACTTTTTGCAGAATATGTTGAAGCTGTAACGCATAAAAGAAAAACAACTCGAATTCTTACTCTTTTGATACCAGCTTACAATGATTTTTTAAATAAGTATAAAGATCAAAGTTGGAATAAGTTTAAAAGCTATATTGCAAACTCATTAATTTCTCCGGATGTAGCAAAATCTGCTATTAGTAGTGCAAATTAGAAAAATAATATTATTTTTGCTTTTTAATATATTTATATTCTCTTGAAGAATTATTTAAAAAAATATTATACCATTGGAGAAGTAGCTAAACTCATAGGCGTTAGCACTTCTTTATTACGCTTTTGGGAGAAAGAGTTTCCTGTCATTCGTCCTAAAAAAAGCAGTAAGGGCAATAGGCAGTTTACATCAGAAGATATTGAACATGTCAAAATGGTATATCATTTAGTTAAAGTAAAAGGTTATACATTGCAGGGTGCTAAGGAGGTCTTAAGTAAGAAATATAAAGCATTAAAAAATAAAAAAGAGGTTATAGATTCATTAACTTCTATAAAAAAAGTTCTGGAAGAAATCAAAAATCAGCTGTAGTATCCTTACATGACGAATGAGAAGATTTACCAGGTCGCTTTAACTTTAGTACCAGGAATAGGGAATGTATTGATTAAGCACTTGGTGAGTTATTGTGGGAGTGCTCAAGGTGTTTTTGAATCTTCTTTTTCTAAACTTATAAAGATTTCAGGAATAGGAGAGAAGCTTGCTCGAACTGTTCTGAAAAAAAATTATTTTGATGAGGCAACAAAAAAAATAGAAAAGGCCTTAAAGGAAGATGTATCTGTATTGTTTTTTACAGATGAAAGCTATCCGTCACGTTTTAAGGAGATTATTGATTCACCCGCTTTGATTTACTGGAAGGGAAATAGTAATCTAAATTATTCACCTATGATTGCAATAGTTGGTACAAGGAATGCAACGGATTATGGGAGATCTTTTTTGAAGAAGTTTATTTATGATTTGTTGCCCTTACAGCCTATTATTGTTAGTGGATTAGCTTATGGCATTGATGTGTATGCTCACCAAATAGCATTAGAGTGTCAACTTCCTACCATTGGTGTCTTGGCTCATGGATTAGATATAGTGTACCCTTCTTCACATCATCTGATCTCTAAAAAGATGGTCAATCAGGGAGGGCTTTTAACTGAATATTCGTTTGGAGTTAAACCCGAACGATTAAATTTTCCAGCTAGAAATCGATTAATTGCAGGTCTAGCAGATGCTGTCGTTGTTGTAGAAGCTTCTGAAAAAGGCGGGGCTTTAATAACAGCAGATCTAGCGAATGGGTATAACAAAGATGTTTTTGCTGTACCTGGTAATGTAGATCAACTTTATTCTCAGGGATGTAATAATTTAATTAAGTCGAATCGTGCCCATTTGTTGACTAACGTAGATGATTTAAAACAGATGATGAATTGGGATGAAACTAAAGAGATAATTAAAAAGGACATGCAACTTCCTTCTTCACTTTGTTCTGAAGAAGGAACGATTCTAGCTTTACTGAATCAAAATGTAAATGAGATGCACATTGATGAGATTAGTTTGAAATCACAAATTCCAATTCATAAACTTTCTTCTTTTTTATTAAAGTTGGAATTAGAAGGATTGATAAAATTAATGCCTGGGAAAAAATATAAGGTTAGTTTGAAATAATTCTATAAAAAAATCTCTATAATGTTTACTTTATAGAGATTCACTAAACTTGAACTTGTGCATCCGGAAGGACTCGAACCCTCAACCCTCAGAGCCGAAATCTGATATTCTATCCAATTGAACTACGGATGCATTTGCTGCAAAAATACTTAATTTTTAAGTTATCTTAAAAAAATATGGTAATTTTAGACGCGTAAAAACGTTATTTACTAATAAAGTTGAAAGGATGAAGTATTGTGTATTAGTTTTTAGTTTTGTAATCACCCATGCTGTGTATGCTCAAGATGTTCAATTCTCTCAATTTTATGCTTCTCCTTTGAATATTAATCCGGCATTTGCAGGTGCTACTCAAGAGACTAGATTTATTTTGAATTATAGGTATCAATGGCCAAGCTTATCAAGTAAAAATCAAGCCTATGCTGCTTCATTTGACCATTATTTTAAAAAAGCTAAAAGTGGTGTAGGTTTTTTTGCTTTGTCTAATCAGGTTCCTTCATTTGGAATAAGTTTGAATGGAATCAGTGGTATGTATGCTTATCAACTTCCACTTACTAATAAGTTAACATTTCGGTTAGGAGCCCAGGCATCCTATATGAGTTTCACATTATCTAATGGGTCAGGATTAACGTTTGGTAATCAATATACCAACGATGGATTTATAGTTGGAAGTTCTCCTGATGAAAATTATGTTACATCTACACTTTCATATTTTGATATGGGCATGGGTGGCGTGTTGTATTCGCATAAGATGTGGATTGGACTAGGGGCACATCATATCACCAGGCCAAGTTTATCTTTTATTGAAAGTGCTGCATCATATCTTCCTGTAAGATGGTCATTGCAGGTAGGTAGTAAGATACCTATTGGTGCGAAAGAACATTTTCCTAGAGTTAGAGATTATAGAAAAAAAATGCATAAAAGAAATCCTGATGCTCCACCACGTGAAACAAGCTTTTCACCTGTGGTTAACTATAGATATCAAGGAGGAGCTCAGCAGATGGATATTGGATTTTATTTGACATATGAGCCTATCGTTGTTGGAACGTGGTATAAAGGCCTACTTACACAATATAATGATGCAGTTGTATTTTTACTTGGGGTAAAACATATGAATTTTAGCTTATGTTATAGTTATGATTTAACAGTTTCTAAACTAGCTGCCTATACAGGGGGCTCTCATGAAATTTCTTTCATCTATGATTTTCATTTGGGGTATCGTAATCAGAAAAAATTGAAGCCACCTCGTGATGTTCGGCGTCTTCCATGTCCTTCTTTTTAATTTAAGTTTACCATTTGTTTTTCCACATCATTGACTCCATAGGTCTTTTGCTAATCTCATTGTATTTAGCAGATGTTTTTTTGTGGTAATAGTTATCAATATGTCCATCTACTTTGAAGTAGATAATTTGGCCAATCGGCATTCCTTCATAAATGCGAACGGGCTGTTGTACGGATATTTCTAATGTCCAGTGGTTACAAAATCCTACATCTCCTTTTCCAGCTGTCGCGTGAATATCGATACCAAGTCTTCCTATACTTGATTTGCCTTCTAAAAAAGGAACGTGTGCATGTGTTTCAGTATATTCTACTGTTACTCCAAGATATACTTTGCCAGGATGTAATACATAGCCATCTGATGGAATTTCAAAATGATTAATCAGGTTATGCTTTTTTGCATCAAGTATATCATCTTTATAAGTGGCTAGATATTTTCCTAGATGGACATCATAGGAATTTGTTCCTAGGCATTCCTTTTGGTAAGGGTCAATTTTGATGGTCCCCTTTTTTATTTCTTCTAGAATTTGATTATCTGTTAATATCATCAGTTTTTATTATTTTTTTGTTCTATCTTTTTGAGTTATATTAAATATATGAGCTATTATTTTTTTATCTTGTTGAGTTAAATTTTTACCTCTTCTGCCCATCATTTTTTCAGCAGCTTCAAAAGCTTTCTTTATTTCAAAAACGTCCTGCATCATTACTCCCCCCCAATAGAAAGAAGGTATAAACTTTGGTGGGAAATCGCCTCCAAAAATGTTAGCTGCTATACCAACGGATGTCCCTGTATTAAACATCGTATTTATTCCTGACTTAGAGTGGTCACCCATGATTAATCCAAGAAACTGTCTTTGCGTATCTTGAAAATCTTCGTGAGGATAGCTCCAGGCTTTTATATGCGAATAATTGTTTTTTAGGTTAGATGTATTTGTATCAGCTCCTAGATTACACCATTCGCCTATGATGGAGTTGCCAAGAAATCCATCGTGTGCTTTATTGCTATACCCCAGTATAATAGAATTACTGATTTCTCCTCCTACTTTAGAATAAGGTCCAATCGTAGTATCTTCACGCATTTTTGCACCCATATTGATAACACCTCCTTCATTAAGGCAGAATGGTCCTTTAATGATAGCTCCTTCTTGAATGGATGAATTTTTACCAATAAATATAGGTCCTTCTTCAGCATTTAGGATAGCTGCTTTAACTTGTACACCTTCTTCTATAAAAATATGTTTAGGATTATATAATACAGTATGCTTATCTTTAATACGGTGTGATTTTTTCTGGTGCGTAATGAGAGCAAAATCTTTTCTGATTTCTTTTCCATTATGTATAAACAAATCCCATGGATGATTAATTTGAATTAGATCCGTGTCGTAATCTATAGTTTTGAATAAAGTAGAGGTAGGCTTGTGTTTTAAAATATTTTTTGCATCTTCTTTAGTGCATCGGATAGCGATAAGTTCTTTTTTTTGAACTAAACACTCATTTTGTTTTAGCTTTTTAATTTTTTGAACACTGTTTTTGTCTGGTAGAAAATGACTGTATATAATCAGATTGTCCTCAGATAGGATACAAGGGAATTTTTCTTGTAAATAATCTTCTGTCTTGTAATAGATTTGATTGATTTTTAGATATCGTTTCCACTTTTCAGAAATAGTTAATATACCAATACGTAGTTCACTAATTGGTCTTGTGAATGTGATGGGCAAGAGGTTCTGCCAGGTTGATGGGCTATCGATAAGTATAAGGTTTGGCATATTTATATTGTTCCAAAAATAAAAAAGTCTTCTGTTTTTCAGAAGACTTTTAAGAAAATGAATGTATATTATTATTTTTTCTTAGTATATCGTTTGTTGAATTTTTCTACTCGTCCTGCTGTATCTACCAGTAAATTTTGTCCTGTATAAAATGGATGCGAAGCAGAGCTCACCTCAACTTTGATTAAAGGGTATGTTTTTCCATCTTCCCATTTTATGGTTTCGCTAGAATTCATTGTAGAGCGTGTGATGAACTTAAAGTTACTGGAGGTGTCCATAAAAACAACTTCGTGGTACTCAGGATGTATGCCTTTTTTCATAATTTGTTTATCCTTTTGAGGATGCAAGTATACAAAAAAAACTTGAAGAATAAAAATATTTCAACTTAAATATTGTAAATAAAGTCCTAGTTTTTATTAATTTTGTTCAAAATAAAACAATTAAAACTATGATTAAAATCCAAACTAAATATAAGCTTATTCGAGGAATAGGCTTAGTTCTTACCTTATTCACATTTTTTCAGCAAGGTTTTTCAACAACTTATTATTCAAAGGGAGGGAATTGGAATGATGCAATGTCTTGGGTGACAGGCAGTTGTTCTAGTACAATTAATGCAGGAATGTATCCTATTTCAGGAGATACGGCAGTTATTTGCGGAGGA
Source organism: uncultured Cytophagales bacterium (assembly GCA_964418605.1). GTDB lineage: Bacteria > Bacteroidota > Bacteroidia > Cytophagales > Cyclobacteriaceae > CAYQLY01. Next base: position 69,466 of record CAYQLY010000009.1, on the reverse strand, counting down.
AATAAGATCATCTTAGAAGGAAATATTATTTGTAAAAAAGTAGATGTAGTGGATGGAATCATTTCGTATTCAACCGCTGTATCATCTTTTCTATATGTACAAGGCGGAGATTTAACCATTGAAAGAAATGGCAAAATAGAATACACAGGTACACTTGGATTAATCCACAATCTATTTATAGATGGGAATTTATCTAATAAAGGACAACTAAATCTTCGTTCTGATGCATCTAATTATGTGGGATTGAATTTTACAGGTAGTATTCCTAGCGTGGTTTCAGCTGCTGGCGGAACGTATCATTTAGCTTATCTGCGCATGAATAAGAACATACCTGCTATCCTTGTAGATATGCAAGATCCTGCTTTATCTAAAGAGCTCACGGATGGTTCTAAGCTAGTTGGCCATTCATCTATTGATTTAAACAGAGGTATTTTTCGTCATAACAATGTTGAAGAACTTGATAATATTTATCAACCAGGTATGACGTTAAATGATCCGATGGTAATATCAGAAAATGTAACAATAGAAGTGTTTCAGGGGAAAATGACTATTCCTATTAATAATACTACCTATTTACGTGGTAATATTCGATTAGCTGGTGGCACATTAGCCGTATCAACGGGTTTAATAGGAAAAGGCCCTACACCATACGGATTATATTATCAAGGAAATCAAGCAGACATTACTCTTCAAGATAAAAGTAACTTGTTTATAGCTGGGGCATTTAAAAATGATCCCATGACTCCATCTTCATCAGTGAATTTTCATATGGTTATGAATTCAAGTATGGATGTAGGGGTTGAAAAAACTACTGTAGAGACACTTAAATTTACAGAAACCTCTTCTTTCAACATGTCTTTTGGCCGTATTACTATTCACAATGCCTCATCCTATACAGATCCTAGTGTGACAACCCCTACTGATTTTGAGTTAATGTCAAACATAACCAATGTAAGTGGTGGAGAGGTTCACTTTGGCGGCATGTATACAATTGGAAGTCAACGATTTCGCTTTACAGGATGCCGGCAATTTCCACATATGACTATAGGAAGAGATGTTGTGTCTGCTATTGTAGTAGTTCCTTACACTCATATGTGTCAATTGACCCCACAAGGCTGGACGTTTGATGTGTTAAGTTTAAAGATAGGAAAAGATAAGACATTTGATATGATGGATGATCGTACACTCAGCACACATACGGTGATGCGTATTATGGGTGCTCGTTCTGAAAATGATTCGATTGGGTTTTACAATGATGGTACATTTATAGCACATTCCAGTTGGGTTAGCTTTAATGGACGCTATCAATATATTGCGGGTAACTCTATCACCACATTTTCATCGTTACAGATCGATACTGATCCATTCAAGCCTTTGGATGATTTTTGGAGTGGACCTATTTTAAAAACAAACATTATGGTGAGTGACACGACGCGGTTATTTCGAAATATGAATTTGAATAAACAAGAATTAAAAACAGGGGTATCTGATAGCAAACCAGGGTATATGGCTGTTGATAACATTAGCAGAGGTGTATTCAATGGCACATTGACACGTTATCTTAAACGTGATAAGAAATTTTTGAAACTTAATGACGAGTTAAATGATTACGCTGCTTCAGACTTACCTTTTTATATTGTAGATATTCAAACTATGCGGGATTTTGGTGGATGCTCAGGAGTTACTATGCATCTTGACAGAGATAATCCAGGTCGGTTAATACGCATTGCGGCAAATACAATTCCTCAATCAGGAGGATATATATCTGTAACCTATAAAGGATATCACGAGTATTCAGGTAATAAAATGTTAATAGCAAGATGTAACTATATTGATGGAGGAGATCAGGTTAATGTCATTGCTGGCCCTAATTGGCGTATCTCAGCAGAAAGTAAATTATCTTCTGGTTCTTATAATATATCAGCTAAACATTTTTCATTGACAGTAGATGATCCAGATATTCAAAAGCTTCGTTTATTACAATTAAATGGGGATGCACTCAGTGGCGTTGGTAGTAAAGGTTTTAATGTGGGAGTAGCACCCTATATTGGAAGACAAGAATTTCTTATTTTTGGTAAAGTTTGCTTTTTATATAAGTATAAATCAAGTTATGCTGGATTAGTGCATGTTGTACGTTATTCATTGAGTTATGCTGAACTAAATAATAGCTTTTACATAGCTACTCTTGCAGATGTTAATCCTGCAACATCCTCTCAGCAAGTTTCTTCACTAACCTTCAGATTTTATAATGGCAAAGATCCTTATCCATTCCCAACTCTAACATCTTTGGATAAGGCCTCTATGACAACCATGCTGTCAGTATTGGATGCTAATGGTATGTCCATAGCGCCTAACCCTGCTACAAGAAATAATTCTATTACTATCACATTACCTGCAGATGTGAAATCAAAATCAATACATCTTCGTTTGATCGATATGCATGGACAGATTGTTATCAATCAATCAATGGATTCAACATCTACGGCATCTGAAGATGTTGTACTTAACTTACAAGAGTATAACCTTCAACCAGGTATTTACATGTTATTGCTTACTCACGATGGTAAAACTTGGGAGAAACGTTTAATTATTCGATAGTTGTCGTTTTTAAATTAGAATAAAGTTCTTAAAACAACCACTTTTAAAAAGTGGTTGTTTTATTTAAAAAGTATTCGTATCTTTTATCAGTATTATTTGTTATGAATAAAGATATCATTGAGTCAGCTTGGGAAAATCGGCAGTTGCTTCAAGATAAGCATGTTATAGAATCTATTGAAGGTATTATAGAAAAACTTAACGAAGGTGCATTACGTGTTGCAGAGCCTACTGCCAAAGGAGGATGGCACGTGAATGAATGGATCAAAAAAGCAGTTATTCTTTATTTCCCTATTCGTACGATGGAGGTGATGGAAGTTGGGCCTTTTGAATTTTATGATAAGATGGCTTTGAAGAAAGGCTATAAAAAGTTAGGTGTTCGTGTGGTGCCTCATGCCATTGCTCGATATGGGGCCTTTTTAGGTAAAGGTGTTATTCTTATGCCATCATACGTAAATATTGGTGCTTATGTCGATGAAGGAACAATGGTAGATACATGGGCTACTGTAGGCAGCTGTGCTCAAATTGGCAAGCATGTTCATCTTAGTGGGGGTGTAGGCATTGGTGGTGTTTTGGAGCCTGTTCAAGCCTCTCCAGTAATTGTAGAAGATGGTGCATTTATTGGTTCGCGTTGTATATTAGTTGAAGGCATACGGGTTGGTAAGGAAGCTGTGATAGGAGCTAATGTAGTAGTTACTGGGAGTTCGAAGATTATTGATGTGACTGGCGATCAACCCGTGGAATATAAAGGGTATATACCTGAACGCTCAGTGGTTATTCCAGGATCTTATACTAAAAAATTTCGAGCCGGAGATTACCATGTACCTTGTGCATTGATCATTGGTAAGCGTAGTGCAAGTACTGATTTGAAAACATCTTTGAATGAAGCATTACGAGAGAATAATGTAGTTATTTGATTTTAGTTTATTATGAATAAATTGATTAAACGATGTGATTGGTGCTTAGGCTATGCAGAACATATTAAGTATCATGATGAGGAATGGGGTGTGCCTTTATACGATGATCATAAACATTTTGAGTTTTTAGTTTTAGAGGCTGCTCAAGCCGGACTAAGTTGGTTAACGGTGTTGAAGAAGCGTGAAAACTATCGAAAAGCGTTTGATCAGTTTGATCCACAAAAAGTGGCGCGGTATACTGAAGCTCGAAAAGCTAAGTTATTAAACAATCCTGGGATTATTCGCAATCAATTAAAAATTGAATCGGCTATTCATAATGCAAAACTGTTCTTAGATGTTCAAAAGAAGTATGGAAGTTTTACAGATTATTTTTGGGATTTTGTAAATGGAAAACCCGTTGTCAATAAATGGAAATCGATCAAACAAGTTCCTCCACGAACAGTTCTTTCGGATACAGTTAGCAAAGACTTAAAGCAGAAAGGGTTCAAGTTTGTAGGTTCTACAGTTATTTATGCCCATCTTCAAGCTGCTGGCCTTGTCAATGACCACTTGGTCACCTGTTTTAGGTATAAAGAAGTAAAAAACAACTAAAATATAGTTGTTTAGATTCTTTTGAAAAAAGGCAAACTTTAAACTTACCTTTTTTTATTCCAATTTTTACTCTTACTTATTTTCCCGTCTTCATTATAGTATATCCATTTTCCAACAGGTTTATTATTTTTAAAAGTGCCTGTGGAGTCTATAGTGCCATTCTCAAAATAGGATGTATATGTCCCATTTTTAGCGTTGTTTGAATAGATAGCTTCATAGTTTATTTTTTCTGTTGTGTAAAATCCTTTTTCTAATCCTGTTTTAGTTCCTGCTGTATAATTTTCTTCCACTTTGATTTTCCCTGTGGGGTAGAAGGTGTATCTTTTCCCATCTAATTTTCCGTTTGTATAGGATTCTTTAATATAAGTGTTTCCATTTTCATAAAAATAACTCCATGTATTATCTGGAACCCCATTTTTATAACTACTTTGTTTCTGAAGAATACCATGTTCATTATATAGTTTACTATCACGGTCTTTTTCTTGGTTAGCGTATTTTATTTTTTCTTTGATCTTACCTGATGGATAGTAAGTTGTATTTAGTCCTGTTTTAAATCCTTCTGAATAATAAAACTCATGTTTGATCTTTCCATTTTCATCGTATTCTTTATTCATACCATCAGGCTTTCCATTTTTATAGCTGCCCTCTAGTTGTAATTTACCATTAAGAAAGTATGTTTTGAAAACTCCATTTTTGCTTCCTTTTTCTATAGTATAGTGTGTATTTAACTGTCCCGTAGTATAATATGTTTTAAAAAAGCCATTAATAAATCCGTTTTCATAAAAAGCTTCTGTTTCTAAACCTCCATTTTCATAATAGGTTTTTGCTAACCCACGTTGTTTCCCATGCTCATAATAAAGCTCTTGCTTGACTCTGCCAGTAGGATAATAATCTTTAATTAATCCATGTGGAAGACCATTTTCAAATTGAATTTCTTTTTTGATAGAACCATTTTCATAATAGCTTATAATGGCTCCTATGAGTTCGCCTTTATCATAAGTGCCAGATTGAATCACAGTTCCCTTATTTGAGTAAGAATAAAATAGACCTTGTTGAAGACCATCTCTAAATACAGTAGTCATCTTTTTTTGTCCGTTAGGGTAATATTCTGTATAGAGGCTATCTTTTTTACCTTTTTTGAAAAAGGTAGTAATTTCTAATTCTCCAGTAGGATAAAATTTTTGATAAGGTCCATCAAGTTGAGTTGTATCTTCTGAAAGTACGTGGTATTTTTCTTTGATATGCGTTTGTAAAGAATCGTGGTATGTCGTAATACTAATTTGAGCCTCTGTAGCAATAGGTATAACTAAAATGAGTAATACTAAAAAAAAACACTGTTTTATTTTTTTTATATCTTTTTTTCTAAGTCTTCCAATTCTGTTGCCAGCTGATCCCATTCGGTTTGAAGTTGAATTAGTGTAGCACATAGTTGTTGGTATTGAAGATTAATTTTTTCGTATTCTTTTGGATTGGAGTGAATAGCGGGTGAAGCCATTTCTTGCTCAAGTATAATCTTTTGCTTTTCTGCTGTACTGATTTTTTGTTCTATTTTTCCAAGTTGATCTTTATTCTTTTTAATTTTTTTTTGAGTTAATTCTTTTTCTTCATTTTTTACATGGAGTGTTTCTTGTACAGGTTTTTTTTTAGATTCTTTTTTAGTTTTTGATGTAGAAGAACTGTCTTTTTGTTGGCTTTTCCAATAATCATATTCTTCAAAAGTGCCTGGGTATTCTTTTATTTCATGATTTTCAATATACCAAATTTTTGTAGCTACTTGTGCTATAAAGTGCCGATCATGAGAGATGGTTACAAAGGTACCTTCATACTGTTGTAATGCTTGAATAAGAATATTAATAGAAGAAATATCTAAGTGGTTAGTAGGTTCATCAAGCAGTAGGAAATTAGCGTCCGATATTAATGTTTTTGCTAAGGCCACACGTGACTTTTCTCCTCCAGATAATATTTTTATTTTTTTAAATACATCATCATTTGAAAATAAAAAGCAACCTAAAATAGTACGTAGCTCTGTTTCAGTTTTATCACTACCAGTTTGTTTGAGTTCCTCCAATATTGTATTTTCAATGTGTAGTGCTTCGAGCTGATGTTGTGCAAAAAGAGAATCGATGACATTGTGTCCTAATTTTCGTTCTCCTTCACAAGGCTCAATGCCAGCCATGATGCGGAGCAGTGTTGATTTTCCTTTTCCATTAGCACCAATGAGCGCAATTTTATCTCCACGTTCGATTTGAGCATTTGTATTCTTTAAGATATGTAGGTCTCCAAATGATTTTGAAACATGCTCTAGGCTTAAAATAAATCGACCAGGTTGTTGCTTATAACGAAATCTAAAATGGACTTGAGCGAGTTCAGGATCTACATTTTCTATTAGCTCCATTTTTTCCAACGCTTTTATTCGTGATTGAGCTTGTTTAGCTTTGCTCGCTTTTGCCTTGAAACGTTCAATAAATCGTTCTGTTTCTCTTATTTTTTGTTGTTGATTTTCATAAGCACTTTTTTGTATTTCTGTACGCAATGCTTTTTCTTCTAAGTAGAATGAATAGTTGCCAGCATAACTATTTAACTTTTGACCCGCGACTTCGACTGTAGAGGTAATGACATTATCTAAAAATTGACGATCGTGAGAGACGATGATGATAGCACCTTCATATTCTTTTAGATAGTTTTCTAACCATTCAATAGAAGGTAAGTCTAAGTGATTGGTAGGCTCATCAAGCATGAGTAGAGATGGCTTTTGTAATAATAGCTTACCTAACATAACTCGCATACGCCATCCGCCTGAAAACTGTTTAATAGGACGGTGCAAATCCTCAGTTTGAAATCCTAGTCCTTCTAATACGGCTTCTGCCTGTGCTTGAATAGAATAGCCATCCAATGCTCCAAATTCTTCTTGAAGTTTAGTTAGTTTTTCTATTAATTTTTCTTCATAGTGATGCTCTAAATCATGTAACGTTTTGTCAATTTCTTTTTGAAGTATATTTTGACGTATAAATGCTTGCATCACTACAGATAAAATACTGTCTTCATCTTGATAGGAGAGAAGGTCTTGGTTTAAAAAACCAATCGTACATTCATTGCTTTTTCGGATGCTTCCTTTATCTGGTTGGTATTCTCCAGTAATTAATCGTAACAATGTAGATTTTCCTGTACCATTGGCTCCAATTAAGCCAATTTTATCTTTTGGCTTAATATGCAGAGAAGCGTCCTCATACAATGTTCGGCTTCCGAAATGAAAAGAGATGTCGTGTATGGTAATCATGCGATTACTTAAAAATTAATAGTGCAAATTTCGTCTAAAAGACTGGTACTAAAAAAAAGAAATGCTGATTTAGATTATTTTTTTACCTAAAATTATAACATCCCGATTTTCACCTTTGATTTCAGCTATTTCAGGCAGATACCCCCATTGCTCGAATCCGTATTGCTTTAATAGCTTTAAGCTGGGGGTATTCGTACTAAAAACAAAGGTTAGTAAAGTTTTTATATTGAGCTGAGAGGATGTAGCAATAGCTTTGTTTAGAAGTAGTTTACCTATACTTTGTTTTCTATATGCGGGGTCTAAATAGATGCTTAGCTCGGCTGTATGTATATAAGCAGGTCTGCCATAAAAATTTTTAAAACTTAACCATCCGATAATGATATTATTTTGTTCTGCTACCCATAAGGGACGATTTTGATTTTGATGTTCATTGAACCAATATTCACGACTTTCAGTTGTTACAGGTTCGGTGTCAGCAGTTACGGTTCCAAGAGGAATAGTAGAGTTGTATATTTCTACAATGCGATCTAGATCTTTTCGTTCAGCATTTCTAATGGTAATGTTGAGCATTAGCTTATAAAAAGTGTGTAATAAGTTGTGGAAATAAACCTATTATGATAAGTAAGATGCTTATTATAACCAGTACGATGTAATAAGGCCGATCTATCTTGAGTTGAGTAGTAGTAGTTGATCCATCTTCTCTGTACATACGATTAATAAGTCGTATGTAGTAATACAGGCCAACAGTTGAGGTAATAACGGCAATAATAACTAACCATAAATAATTTTTTTCAAGGGCAATAGTAAACATATAATATTTAGCCATGAACCCAGCAAGTGGTGGTATGCCTGCTAATGAAAATAATGAAAGGGATAATATGAAACTTAAAACAGGATTTGTTTTTCCTAATCCTGATAGATCTTCTAACTCAATGCTTACTTTGTTTTTATTGTCTTTAATAACTAATATAATAGTGAAAACAGCAATAGTAGCGAGTGAGTAAGCAATGAGATAGTAGACAATCCAATTAAAAAACTGTGGATTATTATTCATGAAGCCAATACCAAGTAAGAGGTACCCAATATGTGATATACTGGAATAAGCTAATAATCGTTTTAAATTAGTTTGATATAAAGCAGTTATATTTCCAATGAGTAATGTAGCTGTTGCAATGATTGAAAATATAATTTCCCATTCATGTGAAAAAGATAGTGCGTCGGATAATTTTGCTAGCCATAAAAATCGAAGCAGTGAACCTACAGCGGCTGTTTTTACTACGGTAGACATAAACATGGTGATAATAGTAGGCGATCCTTCGTATACATCTGGTGTCCATGTGTGGAAAGGCACTGCAGATATTTTAAATAAAAATCCAATTGTAATCAAAAGATAGCCTATAGAAAGCATTGGGGAAGCTGCTGTAAATGTAGAAGCCTTTTGGGATATCTGTTGAAAGTTAAAACTCGTCGTCGCTCCGTATACAAGTGCTATTCCAAATAAGAGAATACCACTAGCCATTGATCCTGTTAGAAAATATTTTAAAGAGGCTTCATTTGATAATTTATTTTTACGATTACTGCCTGTTAAAATATACAGAGATATAGAAAGTATTTCTAATCCAATAAAAAACATAACAAAGTTGCATGCGGCTATCATCACGATGCCGCCTACAAGCATAAAAAGCACTAGTCCATAAATATCAGAAGTGTGTTGGAACTCTTTTTTATAATAAGAGAAGCAGGTTGAAAATATAAATATAGAGGCTATTAATATAGTAGAACTAAATACAATAGTATAGTTATCATACCATATCATTTCATTGAAATATTGAATAGAAGTATTCCAATCGTTGATATTAAAAAAAATACCTAAAATTAGTCCTATTAATATAAAAATTAATAAAATGGTATTTTTTATATTAAATATCCCCCCAAATAAAGATGCAATACCTAGTACTGAAATCAGAATAATTGTCTTCATATGTAATTAATTGTAATAATGTAACATGATGTAAGGCGCTATTAAACGCTCGATCTCTTTTTTGTCAGTTAGTTGTAATAATGGATTAGGATAAATACCTATTATAATTATAAGTATGGTGATTATTCCTAGAATGGTTTTTTCGCTCCAATGTATAGAAGTGAGATGATCTGTTGCAGGGTTTGTCGGTCCCAAAAATAGGTTTTGATATAGTCTCAGCATATATGTAGCACCTAATACAATCGTTAAGCTTCCGAAGATGGCTATCCATGTATAGTTTTGATAGGCACCTGAAAGAATTAAAAATTCACCTACAAATCCATTGGTTAAAGGTAGACCAATACTTCCTAGTACGATAATCAGGCATGTTGTAGCTAAAAAAGGTGATTTTTGTCGAATGCCTCCGAGCTGATCAAGGGCATATGTTCCTGTGCGACGTTGAATACTATCAGCAATCAAAAATAATCCTACAACATTGATGCCGTGCGATACCATTTGAATGAGTGCACCTTGTATGCCTTGGATGGAAAGAGAAAATAATCCGATAGCAATTAAGCCTACGTGTGACAGTGAAGAGTAGGCTAACAGTGTTTTCATATGATTTTGTTTCATAGCAATAATTCCTCCGTATAGCACGCCAATTAAACATAAGATCATAGCATAAATGCCCCATTCACTTATGGCTAGTGGTGTGATAGGTATTAACCATCGGAGAATGCTATATAATCCCATTTTAAGCATGATGCCTGAGAGTAACATGGTGCCTGTAGTTGGAGCTTGTGTATAAGTTTCAGGTTGCCAACTGTGGAAAGGAAATATGGGAATTTTTACAGCGTAGGCTGCAAATAATAAAATGAATATAATTTTTTGACTATTTTCAGGAAGTAGAGAGGTGTAAAAAATTTCCACTCCAAATCCGTTTGAACCTGTTTGAATATATAGTAAAACAATACCTGCTAGCATGAGCAAACTTCCCACTAAGGTATAAAGGAAAAATTTTATAGTTATTTTTTCTTTGTTTTCGCCGCCCCATCGGAATAGTATAAAATAAATTGGTATTAAAGCAGCTTCCCAACAGATGTAGTATAAAAACATATCCATAGCCATAAATACACCATTTAAGGCTCCATGCATAACTAATACAAGTATATATAAAGACCTATGCTGTGTTGTTGAGAATGTAGATAGAATAATAAGAGGAGTTAATAGATTGGTTAGGAGTAAAAGTGGTATGTTAATTCCATCTATACCAATTTTAAAATGAATATTTAAATCCGGAATCCAGGTGACATCCGTTGAGAGTAGATTATCTGTTGTATTTTGGGTATATAAAATCGCCGCTATAAGTGATAAGATTAGATTTGGAATGGAAAGGATAAGGGCACCATACTTGAACTGTTCTTTTTTTAGAAAAAATAGCCCAATGGCACTTATGAAAGGAAGACTAAGTAATAATATACTGATCATTTTATAGTAATAATTTAAGTCCAACTAATAGGATTATACCTATAACCATAATGAATAAATAGGTGCCTAGATTCCCTGTTTGAAGGAGTCTAAAATAACTTGAGCTTGCTTGCGTATTTGCGCCTATATTATTTACAATGCGATCTATCCCTTTTTTATCTATTGTTTTGTAAAAAAAGTCGGATAATCGTAAAATAGGTTTAGTAATTAAGAAATCATAGATTTCATCTATGTAATATTTTTCTTTGATTAATTTTGCTAATCCTTTTTCTTCTTTTGAGGTGATCGCTGATTTTTTCTTCAAGAAAATAAAGGAAGCCAAGAAAATAGTTAAAATAATTAATCCCGTAGAGCAACATATTAAAATGATTTCAGTGGAGTGGCTTAGCTCAGATTCAGAAGCAAATGGATCGAAGGAATGAAGATAATGATTTATTAGATGAGAATGAGAAATAAAATTCGGTATTCCAATAAATCCAGCGAATGTAGATAAGACAGCTAAAATTATCAATGGAATCGTCATCGAAAGAGGAGATTCGTGTAAATGATTTTTTTGCTCAGTTGTTCCTCTAAATTCTCCAAAGAAAACAAGATAGAGTAAACGAAACATATAAAATGTAGTCAACGCAGATCCAATCATGGCTAATGCCCAAATGAATGGATTGTACTCAAATGCTTTAGCTAAAATTTCATCTTTGGAAAAAAATCCAGCAAAAGGAGGAATTCCACTAATTGCCAATGTAGCAATTAAAAAAGTAATAAATGTAATTGGGATTTTTTTTCGCAGACCTCCCATTTGTATAATATCTTGTTCGCCACTCATCGCATGAATGACACTTCCTGCACCTAAGAATAAAAGCGCTTTAAAGAAAGCATGTGTGGCTAAATGAAAAAAAGCAGTTGTATAAGCACCTAATCCTAATGCAATAAACATATAACCTAATTGACTTACAGTAGAATAAGCTAAAATTTTCTTAATATCATTTTGTTTTAATCCAATCGTAGCTGCAAATAATGCAGTGACTAAACCAATTAGTAAAATAACAGATAGGGTAGTAGGAGCGAGCGAAAATAAAATATGAGATCGAATGATCATATATATTCCAGCTGTAACCATTGTTGCTGCGTGAATAAGAGCTGATACAGGAGTAGGGCCTGCCATCGCATCTGGTAACCAAGTATATAAAGGAATTTGTGCACTTTTTCCTGTTGCTCCTATAAATAATAAAATAGTAATAAGAATAAGTGTTGGATTATTACTTGTTAATGAAGGTGCTTTGGTAAAAACATCTGTGAAGCTGACAGATCCGAATGTTTGAAAAATAAGAAAGATACCTAACAAAAAACCTAAATCACCGATTCGATTGATAATGAATGCTTTATTTGCTGCTTGATTATAAGATTGATTTTTGAACCAGAATCCAATAAGTAAATAAGAGCAAAGTCCAACTCCTTCCCAACCAATAAATAAAACAGGATAGTTGGCTCCTAGAACAAGAATCAACATGAAGAAGATAAATAAATTTAAATAAGAAAAGAAATGATGGAATCGTTCATCATCTTTCATATATCCTATTGAATAAATATGAATTAATGTTCCTATGCCAGTGATGATCATCATCATGGCTATAGATAATCGATCAATTAAGAAAGAAAAATCAATTTGGAGTGATCCAACTTTTATCCATGTAAAATAGTTAACAAGGGTGGAAGAAAATGGATGAATAGATCGAGTAAATAAAATAATTGCAATGCAAAAAGGAATAAACACCGCTATTGTGCTAATAACTCCAGCTGCTTTTTTAGATATTATTTTTTTACTTAATCCATTTACTACAAACCCTATAAAAGGAAGCAGTAAAATAAATAGGAGGGCATTATAATAAAAATTCATATTGATAGATAGTTTTTATTTACCATTTTAATTTATTTAATATATTAATATCTACACTTTTTATATTTCTATAAATCATGACAAGGATGGCTAATCCTACTGCGACCTCTGCAGCTGCAACAATCATGATAAAAAATACAAATATTTGTCCATCGGCATCTTGAGCAAAGTGTGAAAAAGCGACAAGTAATAAGTTAACTGCATTAAGCATCAATTCAATAGACATAAAAATAATGATTGCATTGCGTCTAGATAAAACGCCAATTATTCCTATAATAAATAGAAATGTGCTAAGGTAAAGGTAATGCGTAACAGTGATTTCGTTCATGTTGTGTTAGTCTTTTTTAGCTAAAATAACAGCTCCTACCATGGCTGCAATAAAAAGTATAGAAGAGATTTCAAAAGGGAGAAGATAGTCAGTAAATAGTATCTTTCCTAGGTTTTTTACAGTGCCTAAATTGTTATTTATTTTTTCGGCTTGTAAGTAAGTTTGTTGTGTTTTTAATGAACTTAATAACAAAAGTCCTAATGTGCTTCCGGAAATGATAGCGGCTATTTTAAGTAAAGTTGATTTATGTGGTTCAGTGTCTTTATTTAGATTTAAGAGCATGATTATAAATAAGAATAAAACCATGATCGCACCAGCATATACAATGATATGAACAACAGCTAAAAAATCAGCTTGAAGAATGACATAATGTCCTGCTATGCTAAAAAAACATACAATAAGATACAATACACTATGGATAGGATTTTTAGCTGTAACCACAAGTATAGCGGTGAGTATGGAAACGGCTGCTAAAAAGTAAAATACGTATGACATCATAAAAGAAGTATATCTGAGCTGGTGTAATGTGCTTGGATCATAAAAGTTGTTGCTGCAATATTATTTATAATTTCGAATAAATTAAAAGTTCTATTTTTTACGTTTACTTATATCAATGCGTTGGTTGATGTCAACAGGTTCTACCAATCGATCTTTACCAAAAATAAAATCATGACGATGGTAGCTTGATTTTACAGTTTCTTCTGTCAAGTAAATAGCTTGTTTAGGGCAAGCTTCTTCACATAATCCACAGAATATGCAACGTAGCATATTAATTTCATACATTGAAGCGTATTTTTCTTCTCTATATAAATTCTCTTCGCCTGGTTTTCGCTCAGCAGCAACCATGGTAATGGCTTCTGCAGGGCAAGCTACAGCGCATAATCCACAAGCCGTACATCGTTCAGCTCCTTTTTCGTCTCGTTTTAGAACATGTTTGCCTCTGAATACACTACTAAATTTTCGATTGACTTCAGGGTATTGTATCGTAGATTTTTTTTTGAAAAAATGGTTGAGTGTAATAGATAATCCTTGTAGAATAGCTGGAATATATAGTCTCTCCCAGAACGTGAGTTTCTTACGTTCAATGACTTTGCTTCGATTTGAAAGGGTAATCATTTTTATGTATTAAAATTTTATAAAATCACGTAAAACATACCATCCGCCTGTGAGTAAAATATTAATCACAGCTGCCGGAATTAATATCTGCCATCCTAACTTCATCAGTTGATCATAGCGGAAACGTGGCAATGTCCAACGTATCCACATGAAAAAGAAAACAAAGAAGAGTGTTTTTGCAAAAAATATAATAACACTCAGCATAGCTGCTGTATTATTGTCTAAGCCTAATCGGTCGATAAAAGGAAAATGATAACCTCCAAAATAGAGAGAAGCAATCATGGCTGATGATATAAACATATTCACATATTCGGCAAATAAGTATAATCCTAATTTCATGCTACTGTATTCTGTATGATAACCTCCTACTAGCTCTGTTTCACATTCTGGTAAATCAAAAGGTGCCCGATTGCATTCTGCAAAAGCACAAATGATGAAAATTAAAAATCCAATAGGTTGATAAAAAACATTCCAATGCCAGCCTTGTTGACCCTCTACAATATCACGGATATTAAGTGATCCTGCTGACATGATCAAAGCAATAATAGCTAACCCCATGGCTAGTTCGTAACTGATCATTTGTGATGAGGCGCGAATAGCTCCTAATAATGAAAATTTATTGTTGGATGCCCAGCCTCCGATCATGATACCATAAACGCCTAATGATACTACACCAAAAACATAAAGAACACCAATATTTAAATTTGTGACTTGAAGTGGAAACTCTTTTCCATGAATGAGTAATGATTTTCCCCAAGGAATGACAGCGCTTGTCATTAATGCAGTAAGCATGGCAATAGCTGGTGCAATAATAAAAAGAAGACGATCTGATGAGTTTGGAATAATTTCTTCTTTAAAAAACATTTTTCCTGCATCGGCTAAAGGCTGTAGTAATCCAAAGGGCCCCGTTCTATTAGGGCCTAGGCGATCTTGCATGAAAGCAGAAACTTTTCGCTCAGCATATGTGCTATAGGCTGCAATTAATAATGTAATTGCAAAAATAATAAGTACTAAAATGGCTTTATTTAAGATAAATATAATGTCCATTATTTTTTGTCTTCTATTTTTTTATAAATTGGATTTGCTATTATTTCGTAATGGTTTTGAGATATAACAGATTCTTTTGAAATAAGACGAGGTCCTTCAATGATCCAGTCGCTTGTTTTCTTTTTTTCAAAACGGCATTCATTGCAAATAAATTCTTCTAATTCTCCATAGGCATCTTTGCGTCCTGTCACACGTAGGACTTCTTCGCCTTGATACCAAAGTACAACTTTTCCACAGCATGTTTTGCAATCGCGATGTGCATCCATCGGCTTGGTAAACCAAACTCGACTTTTGAATCGGAATGTTTTATCTGTCAATGCACCTACTGGACAAACATCAATCATATTGCCTGAGAAATCATTATTGATCGAGTTTTTGATGTAAGTACTTATTTCAGATACATCACCTCGATTGAGTACACCATGAACACGTTGATTGGTTAATTGATCAGCTGTTTGTGTGCATCGGTAACATAAGATGCAACGTGTCATGTGGAGTTGAATTTTATCTCCAATATCTATTTTTTCAAATTCTCTTCTTTTGAATTCATAACGTGATTTTGATTTTCCATGTTCATAGGATAAGTTTTGAAGATCACATTCACCAGCTTGGTCACATATTGGACAATCAAGCGGGTGGTTAATTAATAGAAATTCTACGACTGCTTTTCGTGCATCTAATACTTCTTGGCTAGTAATGTTTTCAACCACCATTCCATCTTGAGCTGGAGTACGACAAGATGCTACTAATTTTGGCATAGGTCTTGGATCTTTAGTAGAACCTTGTGCTACTTTTACTAAACATACTCTGCACTTACCACCACTTCCTTCCAGCTTAGAGTAATAGCACATCGCAGGAGGTACAATTTTTCCACCAATTTTTCGAGCAGCGTTTAATATCGTAGTACCTTCTTCTACTTCTATTTCAATGCCATCTATTGTTACCTTCATCATTTTTTTAAATTAATTTGAAATTAAATTTAACTCAGGTTGATACACATGATTTGGATCGTGAACTTTATTTGGATATTTTACATGATATTCAAACTCATGGCGGAAATGTCGAATCGCACTTGCCACTGGCCAAGCTGCCGCATCTCCTAATGGACAAATTGTATTGCCTTCTATCTTTTTTGCTACATCGACTAATAAATCAATGTCCTCCATTTTTCCATGTCCTTCTTCGATTCGATGTAATACTTTTTCCATCCAACCTGTCCCTTCTCTACAAGGACTACATTGTCCGCAAGATTCATGATGATAAAATCGAGTGAAGTTCCATGTGTTTCTTACAATACAAGATGTTTCATCATAGACAATAAATCCACCTGAACCTAACATGGTTCCAGATACAAATCCACCGTCTGATAATGATTCATACGTCATCAATCGATTTTCTCCTTTGGCTGTTTTGAAAATTAAACTTTTAGGAAGAATAGGAACGGATGATCCACCAGCTACAAGCGCTTTTAATTCTTTTTTATTTTTTATTCCTCCACAATAAACATCCGAATAAACAAATTCTTCAACTGGTAATCCTAATTCTATTTCATATACACCTGGATTATTAATATGCCCACAAGCAGAGATTAATTTTGTTCCTGTACTTTTTCCCAATCCTATTTTTGCATATTCATCACCTGTATTATTGATGATCCAAGGAACAGTAGCAATTGATTCTACGTTATTTACTACAGTTGGGCAGTTCCATAATCCTTGTACGGCAGGGAAGGGAGGCTTAATTCGTGGATTTCCCCGTTTGCCTTCTAGTGATTCAATTAATGCTGTTTCTTCGCCACAGATATACGCGCCTGCACCTGGATGAACAAAAAGATCTAATGAATATCCTGAGCCTAGAATATTTTTTCCTAACAAACCATTGGCATACGCTTCTGCAATTGCTTTTTCAAGAATGTTAAAAATCCATCGGTATTCTCCGCGGATGTAAATGTAGGATCGATTAGCACCTAGAGCAAAGCTGGATACAATCATTCCTTCAATTAAGAGATGAGGGATTTTTTCCATCAAGTAGCGATCTTTAAATGTACCTGGTTCACTTTCATCTGCATTGCAAAGTAAGTAACGTGGTTTCCCTTCAGGTTTAGCTAAAAAACTCCATTTCATCCCTGTTGGAAACCCTGCACCTCCACGTCCACGTAATCCTGATTTTTTTACTTCTTCTACAATCGCATCAGGCGTCATTGTCTTCAATGCTTTTTCTACTGAAGCATATCCTCCTTGTTTACGATACACTTCGTAGGTATTAATTCCTGGAACGTTGATATGTTCTAATAATATTTTTCTAGCCATGAGCTAATTTGCATTTTTTCTAAATTCGTCTAACAAGGAATCTATTTTTTCTTCCGTGAGATATTCATAATAATGGTCACCTACTTGCATCATTGGAGCATATCCACATGCACCTAAACATTCTGTACATTTAATGGTGAACATTCCGTCAGAAGTAGTTTCTCCATTTTTAATTCCTAGTTTTTTTTCTGTGTATTTAATAATTTTTTCAGCACCATTTAAACAGCAAGGACTTGTACGGCAAAATTCTAAAACCACTTTTCCTACAGGTTTGAGATTATACATCGTATAAAAGCTTGCTACTTCATAAACTTCAATAGGTTTGATGTTTAATAACTTAGCTACATAATCCATTACAGGAACAGATAAATAGCCATTCGATTCTTTTTGAACCAAATGTAGGATAGGAAGGAGAGCTGATTTTTGTTTTCCTTCTGGATATTTTTGAATTATTTTTTCTAGCTCTTTTTTTATTTCAGCAGAGAA
Organism: uncultured Cytophagales bacterium; assembly: GCA_964418605.1. Lineage (GTDB taxonomy): Bacteria > Bacteroidota > Bacteroidia > Cytophagales > Cyclobacteriaceae > CAYQLY01. Next base: position 51,458 of record CAYQLY010000009.1, on the reverse strand, counting down.
TGTGATTTCTGTTTTTTCGGTCATACTGTTTTATATAAAAAAAATTAAGCATCTAATTCTCCTGCAATAACATTTAGGCTACTCATCGTAATGATAGCATCTGATAATAAGCTTCCTCTAATCATTTCTGGATAGGCTTGATAATAAATAAAACAAGGTCGTCTAAAGTGCAAGCGATAAGGTTGTCTTCCACCATCACTTACCAAATAAAATCCAAGCTCTCCATTTCCACCTTCTACAGCATGATATACTTCTCCTTTTTTAATTTCTGTTTCTCCCATTACAATTTTGAAATGCCAAATAAGGGCCTCCATTGTTGTGTATACATCTTCTTTTGGTGGCAGATAAAATTCAGGAACCTCAGCATAATAAGGGCCTTCTGGCAAGTTATTATAAGCTTGTTCAATTATTCTTAAACTTTGCCATACCTCCTCATTTCGAACTAAAAATCGATCGTAAGTATCTCCATTTTTTCCTACCGGAATATCAAATTCAAAATCACCATATGAACAATAGGGGTTAATGATGCGCACATCATAATCAACGCCCGTTGCACGTAAATTAGGCCCGGTAAATCCATAATTTAGCGCTCGTTCAGCACTTATAGCTCCAACATTTACTGTTCGGTCCATGAAGATGCGATTGCGTTTGATTAAGTTTTCAAATTCTTTGAATTTTTTTGGAAACTCTTTTAAGAATTTTTTTAGTTTTTTATGGACATTTTCATTAAAGTCTCTTTCTAAGCCACCGATGCGACCAATGTTTGTGGTGAGTCGTGCGCCACATATTTCTTCATAGATTTCATAAATTTTTTCACGCTCTTGAAATAAATATAAGAAACCTGTTACAGCTCCTGTATCTACACCTAATACACTGTTGCAAATGAGGTGATCAGAAATACGAGCAAGCTCCATAATAATAACACGCATGTAATCAACGCGTTTTGGTGTTTGTATGCCAAGTAACTTTTCTACTGTCATATGCCATCCCATATTATTAATAGGAGAGGAACAATAGTTTAATCGATCAGTAAGAGGTGTAACTTGATAATAAGGTTTGTGCTCAGCAATTTTTTCAAATGCGCGATGAATATAGCCTACTGTAGGTTCACCGTCCACAATAATTTCGCCATCCATTTTTAATATATTCTGAAAAATACCGTGTGTTGCAGGGTGTGTAGGACCTAAATTAAGGGTTGTATATTGCTTTTCTTTATTTTCTTCGGTCGATTCTACGACAGGATTTTCTATCATCTTCCAAAAAATTTATCGTCTTTATCAGTTCGTGTTCCATCTTCCAATGGATAATGTTTGAGCATTGGAAAATAGTCCATCTCATCTACATTTAATATTCGTTTCAAATTAGGATGCCCCTCAAATTGAATGCCATAAAAATCATAGGTTTCTCTTTCCATCCAATTCGCAGATGAAAAAATAGAAGTCAGGGATGAGATAGAAGGTTGATCGATTGATATAAATGCTTTGATTCGAATACGTATATTATTTACAAAACTATGTAAGTGATAGATGACCCCTAATTCTTTATTTTTTGATTCTGGATAATGAATGCCACAGAGATCAGTTAAAAATGTAAATTGAAATTCAGAATGATTTTTTAACCAGGTTATAAGTTTTATATTGTTCTCTTTTGTAATAGTAATGGTGAGTAATCCATATGGTTCTTCAGCATGAAGAATAATTTCTCCAAATGAAGATTTGATAGCTTCTAGAATTTTTTCATTTGTTAGATTGTTCATTATTCAATTCCGTAAGATGCCAATAATTTTTTATAGTCAGGTTCATTTCGTCGACGAAGCGATTCATGTTTAATTAACTCTTGAATTTTTGTGATGCCATCTAATATTTGTTCTGGGCGAGGAGGGCAGCCAGGAACGTAGACATCGACAGGAACTACTTTGTCAATTCCTTGAAGCACACTATAGGTATCAAATATTCCTCCACTTGATGCGCAAGCACCTACAGCAATTACCCATCGAGGTTCGGCCATTTGTAAATAAACTTGTTTTACAATAGGTCCCATTTTTTTAGCAATCGTTCCCATGACCATTAATAAATCAGCTTGTCGAGGAGAAAAACTTAGTCGTTCAGAGCCAAATCGCGCTAAGTCATAGTTTGCACCCATTGTAGCCATGAACTCGATGCCACAGCAGGATGTAGCAAATGGAAGAGGCCAAATGGAATTAGCTCGTGCTAGCCCAATGACTTTTTCAAATTTGGTAAGAAAATAGCCTTGTCCTTCAACACCTTCAGGCTTTTCTACTAATGTTACGTTGCTTTTAGGTTCCATATCCTAGCCTGTTTAATAAGCTTATTCCCATTTTAAGGCTCCTTTTTTAATAATGTATATAAATCCAATAAGAAGTAATCCTAAAAATAAAGCCATTTGGGTGAATCCAACCATGCCGAGCTCCTTGAAATTTACAGCCCATGGGTACAAAAAGATAACTTCTACATCAAATAAGACGAATAAAATAGCTGTCAGAAAATATTTGATTGAAAAGGGGAGACGCGCATTTCCATCTGATTCAATACCACATTCAAAATTTTCTAATTTATCTTTTGTTTTTCGTTTAGGGCCTAAAAAATGAGTTAATAAAATAGTTGTAACAACAAATCCACCAGCCACTACAAACTGAAGAATAATAGGAAGATAATGATAAAATGAAGTATCCATGCAGCAAAAATAGAGGCTTATGCAGTCATCTTCAAGGAATAAACCAATTATTTTTAGTAATAAAAAATTAACTTTTTGTTTTATATCGGTTTAAATTGCTCAAAAGCTTGCTGGCAATTATTGCAATAGTGAAGAGATCGACAAAGTGTTGGTCCAAAAAGAGATTTCATTTCTGTATTATCACTGTCACAGTAGGGACATTTCACATGAGAAATAAGATCGATATCTACAATTAAATTCTGATGAGAAGGGGGAGGTGCAAGGCCAAATTTTTTTAGTGCTTCTTTTCCTTTTTCAGTTATGAGATTAGATGACCATGGTTTTTCAAAAGAAATGATTACATCGTATTGTTCGATTCCATTTTTTTTTAATACATGTTCTACATTTTCTTTCATTACATCTATTGCTGGGCATCCTACAAAAGTAGGTGTCATTTCAATAATTACTTTATTATTTTCAATAGCAATAGTAGTGATTACCCCTAGATCTATTAATGATAAGACTGGAATTTCAGGATCTTTTACATTCTCTAATAAGTCTATAATGTGTTTTTTACTCAGCATTGAAAAGGTAAAAATTGACGAATAAATTTAATCATTTTTAGGCACTATAACTCTTGAGAGTTTAAATAAATAGTAATTTAGGATATTTTTATAATTTATAGTATATTGCAAAAAAATATATATATTATGAAAAAGAAGATTTATAGTTCAGTTATTAAACTAGTTATGCTATCTAGCATAATGTATCAATCAAAAATGATTAATGCTCAGGCAATTACTTCTTATGGAGTAAATTCTGGATCAAAAGGCCCAGGTTCTTGTTTTTATGGTTTTAAGGCCGGTGAATTGAATAAAGATTCGGGTATGAATACTGTTTCCATAGGTTTTCAGGCAGGATTTAGAAATTCTGGATCTTATAATGTATTCTTAGGAAGTGATGCTGGTGTTCAAAATACAAGTGGAGAATATAACTTGTTTATGGGGGCTAAGTCCGGATATTCTAATTTAGATGGTAGTTTTAATTTATTTATAGGTACTCAGGCAGGTTATTCTAATATTAGTGGTTATAGTAATGTGTATATTGGAGTAAATACAGGTTATTCCGGAGTTAGTGTTAAAGGCAGTACGTTGATTGGGTCTGGTTCGGGTTTCCGCAATACAGGAGATTACAATACTTTTTTGGGATTTGCATCAGGTAATACTAATACAATAGGTGGCTACAATACATTTATAGGTCGTGAGTCTGGGTATTCTAATTTAGATGCATATGCTAATGTTTTTATTGGTGATCAAGCTGGGTATTCTAATAATGGAAGTTGGAATACATTTATTGGGAAAGAGTCTGGCTATCTTAATACAACAGGGTTACAAAATGTATTTGTTGGTGCTCAAGCTGGTTTTTCTAATACAGAGGGAGGGTATAATGTTATGCTAGGTTTTCTTACGGGTTCTTCTAATACAACAGGGAGCTCCAATGTTTTTTTAGGATATAAAACAGGGAGTTCTAATAGTACAGGAAGCCATAATTTATTTGCAGGAGATAGTACAGCGATGAGTAATACAACGGGTAATTATAATGTATTTTTGGGATATAAAACAGCTGCAGCTAATATAATAGGTAGTAATAATATGTTTCTTGGTGCTTTAGCAGGTAATAAAGCGGAGAGTGGAGATTTTAATACTTATATAGGATACACCTCAGCTCCTACTAGCAAGTCAGGTGTTGGTAATGTATTTATAGGTTCTTTTTCTGGTTATGGTAATATAGATGGAGTCAATAATGTATCTATTGGTAATGGATCATCTATACTAGGAGAGTCTAGCTTTTCTGTAGCTCTTGGAACTGGTAGTAAAACTAATTTTTCTTACAGTGTAGCTCTTGGATCTAGAAGTAGATCTACTGTGCGTAATGGTGTTGTGCTTGGACGAGTGGATGTTGACTCTGCTTTGGTAGGTATAGGATTATCAAATCCAAGTTTTCAATTTCAATTGAGTAAAAATGATGCTGGAAAACCAGGTAGTGTATTTTGGACAGTAACCTCAGATCGACGATTGAAAGAAGTTATAGCCCCATATAAAGATGGTCTTTCTACTATTTTAAAGATTAATCCTGTACTATTTAAATATAACGGCAAAGCAGGTCTTCCAACTACGGAAACATTTGTAGGTATTGTCGCACAAGATATGCAGCAAATTGCACCACATACAGTCCGATCATATGTATATCAAGATACAACAGGTGTGAGGGAAGAATATTTATCTTATAATCCTAATGATGTTTTTTATATGTTAATTAATTCAATCAAAGAATTGAATAGTTTGGTTGATCAACAGAAACAAGAACTAGCACGTCAAGCTAAAGAGATTGGTGAGCTTAAAAATGCCACATCACTAAATGGTTCTATTACTATGCGTCAGGAAGGAGAAATATCTGCATTGAAATTAGCTCGCTTAGACCAAAATATACCTAATCCATTTTCAGGAGAAACAGTGATTGGTTATCATATTCCTGAATCTAGTCAACGAGCCGTATTAGTGATTTATGATATGACAGGTAAAAAAATAAAAAGCCAAGAAATAGCTACGAGAGGCGAAGGTCAAATCAAGTTACAATCAGGTGCAGATTTAGCTCAAGGAATGTATATTTATACCCTTATGGTAGATGGATCTGAAGTAGATGTTAAGCGCATGATTATTGAGTAAATAGTATTGTAATAATTACTTATTTAAAAAAGAGGGTTAATGAATATAACCCTCTTTTTTCTTTTTAGCTATAGTTTACTTTATAGATAAGTATTTCATAATCAAATCGTAGTGTTTTTCAGCTAGTGATACTTTTATGCCATTTACATCCACCACTACATAACGGTAAGGAATATCAGCTGACTTTCTTGGATTTTTTATTTTATTCCAAGGTATAAGTAATGGTGGATGAAATAGTCGAAATGCTTTATTTACGGATAAATAAAGCCCTTGGTCTGTAAAAGCAATAGTTAAACTAAACTTATAACGAGCAATGCCTATTTTACCTAATTGCCTTTTTATTATTTTTTCTTTTGGAGGGATATACGATGTAGTATATGTTTTACTTAATTGATGCCAACTTCCCGTACGTGAAATTAAAAAAGTAATAAAGATCCAAAGTGCACAAAAGAAAACAATGAATCCAATAATGATCAGAATAATGTGGTAGTATTTCATATAGTTTTTGTTCTATTGTCATTAAGAGAGTATAAACTTAGTTTATTGGTTATAAAAAATATAAGATAAAAGTTTATTTTAGTTTAATAATTATTTTTTACCATTCTGCACTCGGGTCAATTCGGAAAACCTCAGTCATCTCATCTAGTAAAGGTTGTAGGTGTGTAGTATGTTTTCCTAGTCGGCCCCCATATATTGGTTTTAGTATATCGAAATTAATCAGTTTTAGTTGAGTAAGTTGAATAATTGAACTAATATTTTTAACCCATTGCTCTTGTAATTTTTTTTCTCCTTGGAATAGTTGTTCTTGAATCAATTCCTTTTCATAAGGAGAAGGTTCAAATATTCCCAATGCATAAGGCAAAGCTTGATCTAATGCTTGTTGCATACGTGCAATGCTTTCTTCTGTTGCATTACCTAATTGCTTGATCCATTCGTTGGCATGCATCATATGGTATTTAATTTCTCCTTTTATTTTTTGAGCTAGTTGAGCTAAGGGCTTGTATGACGATTGAGTTAATAATTCAAATCGAATCAGTTCAGCATGATCAAATAAAAAATGACGAATCAAGCTAAACTCATATTCACCAATGGGTAACTCTACAAACTGACAACAATGAAATTGTTCTGCATTTCGGGTAAAGGCCACCGTGTCAGGTTCTGATTCTCCTAAGTCATGCAGTAGTTTATAAAAAGCCTGGCTTTGCCCCACTTTATCCTGAGCCATAGATGAGAAAGCAATATCTTCTTCCAATAAAGGTCCGATGCCTGTCCATTCGGAATTACGATGCCCGATGATCAGTTGGTCATCGGCTATTTTGTAGAGGAGTTCTTTGATTGCACTAGTATTCATTTTCTACTTGTTTAAATTATTTTCCTTAAATTTTTTCAATTTATCTCCAGCCTTGTATGCCATCGCTTCGCGGTACTTTTTTTCAGGTAATGTATCCCAAATATCACCATCTGTAGAGGATGTTCGAAAGATATCTGCTGATCGTATAATCCAGACATTAAGTAAAGGCGTTTTGTCATTTAACGTAAAAGTAGCCTGTTGAAATGCGTCCTCATATTGCGTCGCTTGTACAGTGCCTGCATGAATATGTTGCTTCCCCCTTTTCTTTAAATGAAAAACTTCATAAGATTCAAATGGATTCGAGTTTTGATAAGAGGTGATGTTCTGTTGTAGCTTATCATATATATTTTGATTGTTATCGATATACTCAGAAACTTGGATATGTTGTGTTTTTACCACCCATAATCCTGTACACGTATTTCCACGTCTGCTGTATTGCTCCTTTGCAAAGAGCATAGCCATAGATTCATTTGTCGCATGAATAATTCCAACATGTTCATAAGGTTTCCCTTCTTTAACTTGAACAAATGCTTCGTATGTTTCTCCTTGATCTAAGGATGAATTATTAAATTCAGTTGCTTGTTCTTCAATTCCTAATCGATTAATTCTTGGATCGAGTGATTGTAGTTTCATTTTTTATATTTATTAATAAAATCTTGATATGCCGTTGTTAGTTGTATTATTTCTTCATTTTCTAATTGATTAATGATCTTTAGATGGCTTTCTAACCCTTTTTCTAAATGATTAATTGTCCAACCATTCCAATGAGCTTTGATTAAATCCATTAAAACAATTCCATCTTTGCTTTGACTCCACCAACTATTTATTTCTTTTTCCTGTTTATTAATTATAATTCCATTTAGTACCACATCTTCTGTTAAACACGGAGGATCAATCATAGATTTATTTTCTAACTTAATGTAGTTGAAAATATTTTCTCCTATACTTACTATATCGTAACTAGTAGCCGCATAATTTTTGATTTGGTCAGATTCTATGATTGTTATAAAAAAATCAATATATCTATTTTCTCGATAAATAAAATAACTTTCATCATACGTTTTATTTTCATCAAATTCAAGTTCTTTTCCTAATTCTAGTGTTACTTTCATGTAATCTTGCCTCCTCTCAAATCTAGTTGTTTCTAAATAATCTATTTTTGAAACGCGATAAAATTGATCTGATTCGCTAGTGGCATTTAAGTGAACTAATATATCTTTCATCCCAAACCAGCAATAAGTGATTTCCCAAGTAGGCCATACTTTTTGAATATCTTTTAAAAGTAATGACGTGAATTTTGAATTAAAATTAACAAGGTAATCATTGAATAATAAATTTTTTTTCTGATCCCAATCAAATCGCATAATCAATATAACCAAAAGGTAAATGTTGATTTTTTTCTAATTCTATTTTGTTTTTTGTTTCAAATAAAGTAATAAAGTCTATGTATTTATCTGTGTTTCTTCCATTTTCTACGATATCATTAGGTGTAAATAACATTCTAAAGAAAGTATCAAAGCTATATTTTGCATCATCTATATAGGTGAGCTGTTTGTTTTTTTTTTTTTTTTGAAAAAAGGCACCCCAATTCCCCATGCCTATTGAATTTTTATTTCTTTTATTTCATCTATATTTTTTGAATTGAGAATGATTAGTAATTCATTTTTATTTTCCCATGATTTCCCCCAAGTAATAGCCATTGTAATTATTATTTCTTGTTTCTCTTTATTTAATAAAACATTTTTATATTTTTTTCCAACATCTCCTAGAGTATAGTTTTCTAATTTAGGACCTAATTCTTTTGTAATTTTTTCTCTAATTATCTTGAAAATATAAATCCCATCTAATTTCTCATAATCAGGCAAATCAGCTTGTAACTCTTGGAGAGAGGTTTTAAAAAAATGTTTCTTTTTGATTTTATAAGAAGAAGAGAAAAGGCTAGCAGTAGGATACCCCCAATATACATATCTATCTTTTACAATCAATATCTCCCAATTGAAACCGAGCATTTTTTTAATTGTATTTTCCATGCGTTTTTCTAAAAAAACATCTGGAGAAACTAAATTTGCCTTAGTTAATTTTTTTTCTTTTTTAATATCAGTAACAGAAATTTTACAAGAAAACATGGAGATACAAATTGAAAAAAAATAAATGAATATGAGTTTAGAATTTTTAATAGTTTTCTTCAATTAAAATTAAGCCAAAGGTGTAATGTAGGTTGCTTTTGGATTGGCTAATGCTTGTCGCACCCATTTTCCTCGTTCTTCTGCTGTTTGTCGGACAGCTAACCGTTCTTTATTACAAGGTCCACCTCCATTAATGACACGTTTAAATTCCTCCCAATCAGGTTCAGTGTATTCCCATTGGTTTGTTTCTGGATTTTTTTTCAAGTTAGGATCAGGCACAGTAAGCCCTAATTCCCAAATTTTAGGAACATACATATCCAAAAACTGCTGACGGCATTCATCATTTGTTGCCATTTTTACTTTCCATTTCACTAGAATTTCCGTATGAACAGAAAGTTTATCTGGAGGACCAAAGAAATGCATGATAGGAGGCCACCATCGTGTAAGAGCTTCTTGAATCATTTGACGTTGAGTAGGAGTGCCTGTAGCTAAATAAGTAACCGCATCATGCCCATATTTTAAATGAAAAGACTCTTCTGCGCAAATACGTTCCAGTGCTCGGCAATAAGGCCCATAGCTTCCTTTTGAATTAGCTAATTGATTGACAATAGCTCCGGCATCTACCAACCATGAGATCACAGTTGAATCAGCCCATGTAAAAGCAGGATAGTTAAATACATTAGAATATTTTGATTTTCCATTGATAAGATCCGTAATCATTTGCTCGCGCGATTTCCCCAATGTTTCAGCTGCGCTGTAGAGTAATTGGGCATGACCTACCTCATCTTGAACTTTTGCCATGAGGGCTAGTTTTCGTTTGAATCCCGGAGCTCTGGTAATCCAGGTTCCCTCAGGCAAGGCTCCAATGATTTCAGAGTGCGCATGTTGTTCAATCATGCGTATAAGTTGCTTTCGGTAAAGTGCTGGCATCCAGTCTTTTGGCTCTATTTTTTCACCTCGCTGGATGCGTGCCTCAAATAGTGCTAATTCATGCTGGTCTTCATTTTCAAGATCATTTGTGAGTGCTTCAAATAAATTACCTCCGCCGTACATTTTTACAATTAAGTTAGGACTAAATTTAAAGATTTTTTTTGAATAAAGGCTAGAAGTTTAAGTATAGTAAATCATTGAAAAAATAGTAGTATATTTGCACTCATTTTAAATCAAGTCTCGGAGAGATGGGTGAGTGGCTTAAACCAGCGGTTTGCTAAACCGCCGTACGGGTCAAACCGTACCGGGGGTTCGAATCCCCCTTTCTCCGCTACATAACCATGTATAGAATAGTTTTAGTAGTAGGTTCTGGTGGATTTATTGGAAGTGTAGCTCGTTATTTAACGCAACAAGTCATCTCTAAGTACAATACAGGTGTTTATCCTCTTGGTACATTTTTTGTTAACATTTTAGGTTGTTTGTGTATCGGCTTAATCTATGGATTTTCTGAAAAGGGCAATTGGCTTAGCTCTGAGTCGCGCTTGTTTTTAGCAACAGGCATTTGTGGAGGGTATACTACCTTTTCAGCTTTTTCATATGAAAGTATACTATTGTTAAAGTCAGAAAATTATAGTGTACTTTTTTTATATATCATATTAAGTGTAATTTTAGGTATTGCTGCTACCTTTTTAGGTGTATTTCTTACAAAATAAATTTTCTTTTAGAAAATTCAAATCCATTAACGTTCATTAGGAATAATAACATGCCATAAAAAATATCCTCCAAGGGGATGGTTAATAAGCGTATGCCTAAATTATACCTGTCGTTATAGATCACAACAGGGGCATCTATCCAACTGCCTGTGAGAACTCCATTTGAAATGAAAAATGGAATTAGAATGAGTAGAAATGAAAAATAAAAATGAGTTAGCCAATTTACTTTCTTAAATAAAATAAAAATAAACATTATGGCTAATAAAAAAAAAGTAACTGAAGTGTAGAGCTGCTTTATATGAAGTACTGCTGTTAGTACTAAACATAGAATTAAAAAGATAGAAAAAATAGAGGTTGGTTTTGTATAATATTTTATTTTCACAAATAAACTAATAGCGTGATAAGTGAATAGGCATGCGTATGGAATACATATAAAAAATAATAGTTCTTCTACTGGGAGATTAAAAAAATAAATACCAATTACTTTTTTAGAATTAAAACTCCAAACCCCATGACAGGTGAATAAAATATCCCAAATTAAAAAAAAGGAAGCCGTTGCTAAACAGGGGATAGCAAAATGCCGCCACTGTTTTATAAATTTTAGTTTTGGATGAAAAGAAAAAATGAAAGGAATAATAATGCAAAAAAAATCAACAAGGAGATAAGTATATTTTTCCATCCTTATTTATTTTTTTTCATTTCTTCTTTAAAATATTTGAATGGAACAAGTAGCATACCAAAGCATTCACCATCTTCTTTTTCTAAATGTTTATGATGCATTTTATGTGCTTTGCGAATGGCTCTAAAATAAACATTGTCTGTTCGTTTAAATAAATTAAAACGTTGATGAATAAAAATATCGTGAACTAAAAAATAAGCAAACCCATATAACGTAATACCTAGTCCAATATAAAATAAGAAGTGAATAGAAGGTATAAAGCCTCCTAAGCCTAAACAAATTATGCCTGGTGTTGCAAATAATAAAAAGAAGTAGTCGTTTTTTTCAAAGAAAGACGTAACATCTTTCTTGTGATGATCTTCGTGTAAATTCCATAATAATCCATGCATAACGTATTTATGCGCCAGCCAAGCTACCGACTCCATAGCTCCAAAACTTAAACATGTAATAATTATAGATGCAATCATAATTGATAAATAGTTTTTTGTAGTTGATTAAAAATAAGTTTAAACCATACGGTGTAGCTGGTGGGTGTTTTTTCTAATTCATTACTAATAGCTGCCATGGTCATGTATTTAAAATCGCTAATTTCATTTGGATTAATTAGTGGTGTTTTATCTGTTATGCCTGTGAATATGTGATCAAGTTCATTTTCTATTAAATTATTATCAAATTTAACAAAATAAGTAAATGGAAATAAATAATGGAGTTGGCATGTTATTCCTATTTCTTCTTGTAGTCTACGTTGTGCAGCATTTTCTGTAAGTTCGCCTGGTCGTGGGTGGCCACAGCATGTATTACTCCACAATCCGCCAGAGTGGTATTTGTTGTCAGCTCGTTTTTGTATAAGAAGTTCTTTTTTTGAATTAAAAATAAATATAGAAAAAGCACGATGAAGTTTGCCTTGTTGATGTGCTTGTATTTTTTCCATACTACCTATTTCATTGTCCTGCTGATCAATCAGTATAACGTAATCTTGTGAATGATGCATCGTTTATAGTTTAAGTTATATGGTACGTAATCTGTATTTAAAAAAAGAAGCTATTAATAAACTTAGTTTTTGATAGTTTGGCACTCTTATTCTCTTTCTTAGGATGTCAGTAGATGTCGTTGATTTTATTTTTTTAAATAGGCAACGGTAATACACATAAGCCACATATACCCCAAATCGAGAACTGATAGGTAGTTTTTTAATTCCTTTTAACGCTGATTCAAACTCACCTTCAATATCTTTTTCCATTTCCTTTTTTTCTTTTTCAGAAAAATGTTCAATAGTGATATGTGGAAAATAAACTCGTCCTAATGTTTGGTAGTCTGTTTTCATATCGCGTAAAAAATTTACTTTTTGAAATGCAGATCCTAATAACATAGCTGTAGGTTTAAGTTCTTCATATAAGGAACTGTTTCTCTCTGTAAAAACGTTTAAACACATCAACCCTATTACTTCAGCAGATCCTAAAATATATTTTTTATACGATTCTGGTGAATGAACATGTTGTTGTAAATCTGTTTCCATGCTTTGAAAAAAACAATCAATAAGTGTAGAATCAATATGGTATGCGTTTACAACATATTGAAAGCTATTTATAATAGGATTTAAGCTTATGCCACGTTTAATAGCTTTATACGTTTCTGTTTTAAATTCATCGAGTAATATTTTCTTATCATAGGTATGGAATGTATCTACAATCTCATCAGCAAAACGGACAAATCCATATATACCATAAATAGCATTGTGAAATTTCTTATCTAAACAATAAATGCCCCATGAGAAACTCGTACTGTAAGACTTAGTAGCTAGTTTACTAGTGGCAAAAGATACGTTATCAAAAATTTCTTTCATGTATCAGTTAAAATAATTTTTTAAGTACTTAGTAAGTTGTTCAACAGCGATCTTGCCCGATATGATAGCTGGCGGTACGCCAGGCCCTGGAACTGTCAACTGTCCGGCATAGAATAAATTTTTTATTTTTTTATTTCGAATAGATGGTTTAAGTACAGCTGTTTGTTTAAGTGTATTGGCTAAACCATAGGCATTTCCTTTATACGAATTATAGTCTTTAATGAAATCATTAATACAGTAACTTTTTTTATAGATGACATGAGGTAAGATTTCTTCACCACACCATGATTCTATACGCTTGAGTACTAATTTAAAATAATGCTCTCGTATAATTTCTATTTCTTTTAAATCAGTAGCTATAGGAATAAGGATAAACATATTTTCCATATCTTTCGGTGCAACAGAAGAATCTGTTTTTGATGGGCAGCATAAATAAAACAGAGGATCTTTAGGCCATTGCGGATTTTTATAAATATGTTCAGCATGCTCTTCGAAATTGGTATCAAAAAATAAATTGTGATGAAGAAGTCGATTAATTTTTTTGTTGACTCCTATATAATAAATAAGGCAGGAGGGAGCCAAGGTTCTTTTGTCCCAATAATTCTCTGAATAGTTACGGTACGCTTTATCTAACAAATGAGACTCCACATGGTGGTAATCAGCAGTCGCAATGATTGAGTCTCCATTAAATGTTCCCAAAGATGTTTCTATGCCTATAGCTTTATTTTTTCTTACATCTATTTTTTTGACTTCGCAGGAGGTGTGGAATTCAACTCCCAAAGAAGATGCTAGTTTTTCCATTGCTGTTACGATTTGATACATACCGCCCATCGGATACCACGTTCCTAATGATAAAGCGGCATAGTTCATCAGACTGTACAAAGCAGGAATATGGTTAGGCATGGCGCCTAAAAATAAAACAGGAAACTCCATTAAGGCAATGAGGCGTTCGTCTTTAAAATAACTTCGTACATATTTTCTCATGGATTTAAATATGTGCGAACGAATGGCACCTTTAATAACTGGATAATTCATGTATTCCATCCAAGAAAGAGCTGGTTTATGCACAAGGTCTCTCATTCCTATAGTGTACTTAAATTTGCCTTCTGCTAAAAACTGTTTTAATTTTTTTGCACTTCCTTTTTCAATGGATTCTACTAATTCTAATAAATCATCGACTTTTGCTGGTATCTTTAGGGATTCATTTTTATTAAAAATGATTTGAAAACCAGGGTCTAAAGGTACAAGATTGTAATAATCTCGGGAAGATTTTCCAAAATAGGTAAAGAAGTCTTCAAACACATCAGGCATCCAATACCAGCTTGGCCCCATATCAAACATGAATCCATTTTCACTATAACTTCTACTTCGTCCGCCAATGGTGTTGTTCTTTTCAAATACAGAAACCCTATAGCCTTTGTGTGCGGCATAACATGCAGCAGATAAGCCTGAGAAACCACTTCCAATAATATTGATTTGGGCCACTTAATTTTGTTTATCTTTTATGTAAAAATATTAAACAATTTTTTAAAAACAACTAATTAGACGATTAATTTTAAAAGATCATGGGGGGCTTGTAATAACTTTATTCTTTTTATAACTCGAATTTTTTCCAATAGTGTTTGATATCCAGCTACTAATACTGTTATTTTGGGGTGTTTAGCCATTATCTTTTTTAAATCTTTTATGATTTCTTCATCATTTCTTTTAGTAGTAAAAAAAACGACGAGGTGCGATGGGTTTACTTTCGAAATATATTCCCGTAAATTAGTATAAGGTACATTTTGCCCTAAATAAATAGTTGATAAACCTTTTGAGCGTAATATATAATTGGTAAACAAAAGACCTATTTCATGGCATTCATCTGGTGGAAGAAATAGAATATACTTCTTGTTTTTTTTATGAGCAGGGGGAAGAGCATCTATAGCTGTGTATAGTTTACGCTGAATAATAGCAGAGATAAAATGCTCCTCAATAGGGCTAGCATCATTAATGCTCCACATCAGACCAATTTTTTTTAATAGTGGATAGATAATAGTAATCATGGTATCAAATACGCCCCATTGCTTAACAGATGTAGAAAATAACTTCTCAAATTGTAATTCATCAAATGCAAGCATTGCTATAATCATTTTGTTGATGATGATTTCTGAGGGTGTTGATATATCTTCGAGCTGTTTAATAAGTTGGTATATCTTGTTTTCATTTAATGCGGCTATTTTTGAAATTTTATATCCATTTGAAAGGAGAATGCATATGTTTAACAATTTTCGAAGTTGTGCATCATCGTAGTACCGTATGTTCGTTAGTGTTCGATGTGGTTTTAAAATGCGATACCGTTTCTCCCATATGCGTAAGGTATGTGCTTTGATACCTGTCAGTTGTTCCAATTCTGTAATGTGGTAGGATTTCATTAAACTAAATGTTTAGTTTTTTAGGGATAAATTTAAACAAAATTAAATATGACAAAATTAATAATAGATATAGGTTTTGTTATACCATTTAAAATAAATTTATTTCCTCACCCTGATGAGGTATTATAACAGATACTTGGAGCTCTTTTTCAAGTAAAATTTTAAACGCTTGTAGTGCTTGTATTTCGCCATGTACTAAAAAAATCCGCTCAGGTTTTTTTGTTGCTTTTTTAATCCAGTTAAGCATCTCACTCTGATCGCCATGTGCAGATAATGAAGAAATTTCTTCGATAGAGGCGTTAATGTGATAATAGCGGCCATGAATTTTAATTTCATGTTTCCCTTCTTTAAGAGCTCTTCCGCGTGTACCTTCTGCTTGGTAGCCTGTTAGTATAATGGTATGTTTCGGATCATTACCGTAATATTTAAGATACTCAAGCATACGTCCACCTGTGACCATGCCACTGCCTGCAATAATAATTTTACTTTTGCGCATACCAATGATCTCATGTGTTTCACGGCTATCACGGATGATGTGAATATCTTTGCAAAGGTCATCAACTTGGTTAGTAGATAGTTTATGCCAGTTGGGATATTTCACAAATATCTCTGTTGCATTAGCACCCATTGGACTATCGACATAAATAGGGATAGGTGGAATTTGATTCGATTGTTTAAGTTTATTGATGATGTACATTAGCTCTTGAGTACGTCCTACTGCAAAGCTAGGAATGAGAATGGTACCATGTTTTTGAACAGTATCACTTATAATATGAGCTAATTGTTCACTAGGCTTAATGTCAGGATGATTTTTGTCTCCATAGGTACTTTCCATAATTAAAAAATTAGTATTCACTAATGGATTAGGGGCTGAGAGTAACTCAGATTGTTCTCGTCCAATGTCACCTGAAAATACAATGGATTTTTTATTATAATGTAGCTCTATATAACAAGATCCTAAAATATGGCCATTTCTGATGAAACGCACTTGAATAGAATCAGAGAGAGAAATTAGTGTGTTATCTTCAACCGTTTCGATTAAAGGCAATAGATCTTCTACTTCTTTCTCAGTATAAAGAGGTAAGGCTGGATTATGTTTACTGTAATTCCCTTTATTGGCTAATGCGGCATCTTCTTCTTGGATATGAGCGCTATCACGAAGAATAACTTCTGCTAAATCTTTAGTAGGTGAGGTCATGAGGATGCGACCTTTGAATCCATTTTTTACTAAGAGTGGGAGGTATCCTGTATGGTCAAGATGGGCATGAGTAATAAGTAGGATATCTATATTTTTTGGATCAATGGGTAATGGTTCCCAGTTTTTTAATCGAAGTGCTTTTAAACCTTGAAATAAACCACAATCAACTAAGATTGTCAGCTCTGGTGTTTTAAGGAGATGCTTGGATCCTGTAACAGTACCTGCAGCTCCTAAAAATTGGATTGAAATCGATGGATTTGATGGCATATATTACTTGGTCAAGTTATCAATAATAGATATTTTTTTTATAATGTTTTAGGGGTATTTATTAGAATTGCCTGTCTTAGGTGTAGTAAACAAATAAATATAATTCCAATATGAAAAATAGAAAAAAATATTTCGCTATCGTGAGCATGTTGCTCTTAGTTTTATCAATGGTCTCTTGTAAAAAAAAAGAGGATGAACCCACACCTGCTAAAAGTAAAACGGAATTACTTACAGGTAAATATCAATTAACTGCAGCGACAGTTGATCCTGCAATTCAAGTACCCTTCTTAGGTATATCCGTAACAGATTTATATGCCTTTACAGAGTCTTGTATGAAAGATGATGTAATTGAATTTTTTTCAAATGGGGTTGTAAATATAGATGAAGCAGCAACTAAGTGCAATCCTAAAAATCCTCAAACGCAAACGGATATGTGGAAATTTAGTGTTCATGAAGATTCTATTAGTTTTGGTAAAGAAACAGATTTTTTTAAAGTTAAAATGAAAATAGCGCAGCTTGATGGTAATATTCTTGTATTAGAAGATACAGATAAGGATAACGATGGTACGCATGTCTATAAGTGGACATTTACTAAAAAATAAAGTTTAAAGTAGGTTTTACACATATCTATTTTTTAAGCAGGTGATCATATCACCTGCTTTTTTTATGTTTATTAATTTCTATTTTATACAAGGATTAAATCTTGTAAGTTCTCTAAAAAATTCAGATATTTGCATTCCTTTTTTATTCGGGGTGTAGCGTAGTCCGGTTATCGCGCCTGCTTTGGGAGCAGGAGGTCGTAGGTTCGAATCCTGCCACCCCGACATTATCATTCATTATATAGTAATCCTTTTATCACTTCTTTTCGTATATAACATTTTATATCTTTTCTATGCAAGAAGCTATAGTTGAGTCTTTTTCAACTGTTCCGTTTAGTTATGGTCATATGCGTCTAAGACGGTGGGAGATACAAGGAATATCTTTCTCATATAATAGTATTACATATTCTAAACAGGGTATTTATCCTACATCACAAGAAAATGATGCTGTCCGCTTTCATCTTGTACTTCAAGGTGAGTGTCATTTTTTCTATAAACAGTTAAACCGTTCATTTGACTTAAAACCTCATCAGCATAACCTAATGTGCTCTGATGAGTTTGATATGGTTGTACGCAATAAAGATTTTTACTGTGAGACATTCGGTATTCAGGTTCCTAGAGATGTTTTTTTGCAGATCGCCAGTTCTTTGGATACGACATTATTTATGAAGTTTATTGATAAAGCCAATTTAGGTAACAGTGGGTTTATTTTAGATACTCATTGGCGAAATATGAATAGTAAATTACAATATATTATTTATGAGCTCATTCATTGTCCATATATTAATGAGTTAAAAAAAATATTTTTTCTCTCAAAGCTGATGGAGATTTTAGTTGTCCAAGCTGATTTATATTCAGATAAGGACAGTGCATCTAAAAGATGTGTTAGAACAATACGTGATAAAGATAAGTTATATGAGGTTCAAGCATTTTTAATGATGCGTCTCTCTTCGCCGCCTTCACTTTCTGAAATTGCTAAAACAATAGGTATTAATGAATATCAATTAAAAAAAGGATTTAAAGAATTGTTTGGTACAACGGTGTTTGGATTTATTGCAGACCAACGTTTGGAATCAGCCTATCAATTATTACTTCACACAGATAAGACGGTATTTGAAGTTTCTGTTGAATTAGGCTATGCTACGCCACAACACTTTAATAATGCATTCAAGAAAAAATTTGGTATTACACCTAAATTGGTTAGAACTACTCCTTTTTACGCAATTAAGGCTATGAAAAAATACTAGATTTTTGTGTACCTTTATTTTTATAAGTTATGGAAGATACATTAAAAATTAGCGTTCTTATTCAGGCCGATACGTCTAACGTATGGGAGGCATTAACAAATCCACAATTAATCAAACTCTATCTTTTTGGTACTGAGGCAATTTCGGATTGGAAGGTAGGAAGTCCTTTAATTTTTAAAGGGATTTGGGAAGGGAAAGAGTATATTGACAAAGGTGTTATTTTAGTATATCACCCCAAGTGGGTATTGAAGTATACGTACCTTAGTTCGTTTTCCGGATTGCCAGACAGTCCTGAGAATTATGATACCATCACCTATGAGCTAAACTCAAAAAATGATGAATCAACAACACTGACTGTCTATCAAAATCATATCACTCCTGAAAGACGTGAGCGAGCCTCTAAAGATTGGTCTATTGTGTTGGATAAACTTAAAGAGGTTGTAGAAAAAAGAGTTAAATAGGTATGATGACATACATAGCATTCTTGCGAGGAATTAATGTTGGTGGACATAAGGTTATAAAAATGGATGTATTAAGCCAGCTATTTACATCATTTAAGCTTAAGAATGTGAAAACGTATATTCAAAGTGGAAATGTCATTTTTGAAACCTCTGAAGGAGATAAAAAGAAGCTGACATCCAAAATAGAGAAAGGGCTGGAAAAAGAATTAGGCTATGAGGTTATAGTTATTCTTCGGACGATAGCTGATCTTGCAAAGCTAGTCAAACATAATCCATTTAAAAAACATAAAGCAAAGTCTGATATAAGTTTTTATATTAGTTTTTTGAAAAGTAGATCTGTGCCTGAGTTGGAAGCAAACTTACTTACTTATACGAATGAACTGGAGCATTTTGATATCATTGATGAAGATGTAGCGGTAAGTTGTCAAAAAAATAAAGGGAAACTTCTTTTCTCAAATACATTTATTGAGAAAAAACTTAATGTTGCAGCTACTACCCGTAATTGGACTGTAGTAACTAAACTTGTAGAGTTATATGGCAATTAATGGATTATGTTGAAAGAATCATTTCTTGAAGTTTTTGAACGAGATCTTTTGAAGTTAAAAGAAGAAGTAGGGCTCTATTCTAATGAGGAGACACTTTGGATTGTAAGAGAAGAGATTAGTAATTCAGCAGGTAATTTATGTTTGCATCTTATTGGGAACCTCAATCATTTTATTGGAGCTGTTTTAGGGCATACAGGATATGTGAGAAACCGTGAAAATGAATTTACATTGAGACATACATCGCGTAAGGACTTGTTAGTCATGTTGGATACTACATTAGCGGTAGTAAAAAATACATTAACTCAACTCAATGAGTCTGATTTTCAAGCTGATTTTCCTGTAGAGAAACATGGGAAGATAGTCAAGACTGATTTTATGCTTATGCATTTGTTAACGCATTTTAATTATCATTTAGGTCAAATTAACTACCATCGTCGGCTAATCCGCTAGGTTTTCAGCTTTATTTTAACAGTTAAAGGTGTAATCCATTTGGTTTTACTTGCAATATATTTTATTTTTGTAGCTCTTTGTTGAAGAGGGTCCCATAGCTCAATTGGATAGAGCAACTGCCTTCTAAGCAGTAGGTTTCTGGTTCGAGTCCAGATGGGATCACAAAATACGTTGATAATCAAGTAGTTATACATTATTATTGACAATATCATTGACAAAAAAAAGTTTTTATATGAGAGAATGCCTCTCATTTTTTGTTTACAAGATATTATAATGTTGCTACTTTAGGAAAATGATTAAATAAGAATTTATTATTGTCGAATCGTATCTTATTATATTAATACTATTAATTTCAAATTAATTATTAATTTTACCTAATGAGACTTTTTATCGTCTATATACTTGGCATACATATTTTAGCATTATCAATAATGCCTTGTAGCGATGCGTATAATGAATGTCAAAACAATACTACAACTCAAGAAGCTCTGCAATCTCATAATCATAAGAATGATCAAAATGATATTTGTAGTCCTTTTTGCATCTGTACTTGTTGTAGTTCAATAGTCAATCCAAAATTTACATCTCTTAGTATTAGAAGCCCAAAATTTAGTATAGCTTCTACAATCAAATTTCCTATTCAGGATTTTTCTTTTATCTCTAACTATTACGGAAATATTTGGCAACCGCCAAAGATTAATGTTTAATACATAATATACTATCAATGAAAGTATAGCGCTTGTGTGCTAGCTCTAATTTGTTTTAGTATATCTATTCTTCTTATATACAAGAAGAATATTAATCTATTTGTATTAATCATTAATTAATCGAATTGTGTTAGATAACATTATAAAATTTAGCATAAAGAACAAGCTCGTCATTGGTATAATGACCTTGTTACTTATCATTTGGGGAAGTTGGAGTATCACCAAATTATCCATTGATGCAGTACCTGATATTACTAATAATCAAGTACAAATTATTACCGTTTGCCCTACATTAGCAGGGCAGGAGGTAGAACAGTTAGTTACATTTCCTATTGAACAAAGCATTGCCAATCTTCCTGATTTGGAAGAAACCCGAAGTATCTCACGATTTGGTCTTTCTGTTATTACTGTTGTTTTTGATGATGATGTAGATATATATTTTGCGCGACAGCTTGTCAATGAAAAATTAAAAGAAGCTGAACAAAATATTCCTAAAGGAATTGGCACACCTGAACTAGCACCTGTGAGTACAGGTTTGGGTGAAGTGTATCAATATATTTTGCATCCTAAAAAAGGAAGTGAAAAAAAATACAACGCTAAAGATTTGCGTACGATGCAAGATTGGATTGTTGCAAGACAACTCAATGGAACAAAAGGAATTGCTGAAGTAAATAGTTTTGGTGGAGAATTGAAACAATATGAAGTATCAGTAAATCCTAATCGATTAAAAGCAATGGGTGTAAGCATTACTGATATTTTTAATGCACTTGAAAAAAATAATCAAAATACAGGTGGTGCATATATTGATAAAAAACCTAATGCTTATTTCATTCGAGGAATCGGATTGGTTACTTCCTTAGAAGATGTTAAAAATATAGCTGTAAAAAATACTAATAGTGGTATTCCTATTTTCATTAAAGACGTTGCTACTGTTCAGTTTGGGAAAGCTATTCGTTATGGAGCTATGACGTACAATGGTGAAGTAGATGCTGTTGGTGGAGTAGTAATGATGCTTAAAGGTTCAAACAGTAATGATGTTGTAAATCGGATTAAAGATAAATTACCTATTATCCAAAAATCATTGCCTAATGATATTGTAATAGAACCTTATTTAGATCGTACTGATTTAGTTGGCAGAGCTATTAGTACTGTTGAAAAAAATTTAATTGAAGGGGCTCTAATAGTCATTTTTGTTTTGGTATTGTTTCTTGGAAATTTAAGAGCAGGATTAATAGTAGCTTCAGCAATTCCTTTGGCAATGTTATTTGCTTTGGGATTAATGAATGTTTTTGGAGTAAGTGCCAACTTGATGAGTTTAGGTGCAATAGATTTTGGTTTGATTGTAGATGGTGCAGTTATTATTGTCGAAGCTACTTTACATCATTTGGGTTTGCGAAAATCAGTGCAAAAACTTACGCAACAAGAAATGGATCATGAGGTTTTTATTTCCGCTTCTAAAATTCGAAATAGTGCAGCCTTCGGTGAAATTATTATTCTTATTGTTTACATTCCAATACTTACGCTGGTAGGGGTTGAAGGTAAAATGTTTCGTCCGATGGCACAAACAGTAGGCTTTGCTATTTTCGGAGCACTGATCTTATCCCTTACTTATATTCCAATGATGTGTGCTTTATTTCTTTCAAAAAAGATTTCGCATAAACAAACGATTTCAGATAAGATGATGAATTTTTTGCAAGGTGTTTATCAACCACTTTTGCAAAAAGCCATTAAAGTAAAATATACTATTGTGAGTTTAACTATTTTACTTTTCATGATAAGTTTATTCGTCTTCAAAAATTTAGGTGGTGAATTTATACCTCAATTGCAAGAAGGAGATTTTGCTTTTCACTGTATATTACCTCAAGGTAGTTCACTAAGTCAAAGCATTGAAACTTCTATGCAAGCATCAAGAATTATCAAGCAGTTTGACGAAGTAAAAATGGTAGTTGGTAAAACAGGAGCAGCAGAAGTTCCTACGGATCCGATGCCACCTGAAGCTACAGATTTAATGATCATTCTAAAACCACAAAAAGAATGGAAACAGTATAAAAAATATGATGAATTAGCTGATGAAATAAGCGAAGCTTTAGAAGTTATTCCTGGTATATTTTTTGAAAAAAATCAACCTATACAAATGCGTTTCAATGAATTGATGACAGGTATTAGACAAGATGTAGCTGTTAAGATTTTCGGAGAAAACTTAGATAGTCTTGCTATCTATGCTGATAAAGTAAGTAAAGTTATTCAAAGTGTAAAAGGATCTACATCGCCACAAGTAGAACGTGTAAGTGGATTACCTCAAATAAATATAGAATACGATAGAACACGACTTGCTAATTATGGTATCAATGTAGAAGATGTAAATAATATAGTAAGTATGGCTTTTGCAGGTAAAAGCGCAGGACAGATATTTGAAAATGAAAGACGTTTTGATTTAGTAGTAAGATTAGATAGCGCACATAGAACGAATATAGATGATGTGAATAATTTGATGATACCAACTAGTACGGGAAATCAAATTCCATTATCACAAGTCGCTACCATTAGTTACAAATTAGGACCTGCACAAATCAGTCGCGAAGCAAGTAAACGAAGAATAGTTATTGGATTCAACGTATCGGATAGAGATGTACAAAGTGTAGTAGAAGAAATTCAACAAAAATTAAATAAGCAAATAAAATTACCATTAGGGTATTACTTTACGTATGGTGGTCAATTCGAAAATTTACAAAAAGCAAGCAAGAGATTAATGATTGCTGTTCCTATATCCTTATTTCTAATTTTTGCTTTATTATATTTTACATTCAGTTCCATTAAGCAAGCTAGTTTGATTTTTACAGCAATTCCGATGAGTGCTATTGGAGGTGTATTTGCATTAGTGATTCGTGGTATGCCTTTTAGTATTAGCGCAGGAATTGGTTTTATTGCTTTGTTTGGTGTAGCCGTACTAAATGGAATTGTACTAATTGGTACATTCAATCAATTAGAAAAAGATGGAGTAACTGATATTCTGAGACGAGTAGTAGATGGTACAAAGGAAAGATTAAGACCTGTATTAATGACTGCAACTGTAGCAAGTTTTGGTTTTATACCTATGGCATTAAGTACAGGTGCAGGAGCAGAAGTACAAAAACCATTAGCAACCGTAGTGATTGGCGGTTTAATCACAGCGACATTTCTTACGCTATTTGTTCTGCCTTTGCTGTATATTATTTTCAATTCAAAAATAAATTTTAGAAAAAAATTCAAAATGAAATACCCAATAGCTATCATCACATTGCTGTTTTTAAGTTTATGTTTCAATGCGAATGGTCAAACAAAAAAAACCATTAGTATAGATGAAGCAATAAAAATAGCATTACAAAATAATGGCAACATAAAAGCAAAAGATTGGGAATTAAAATCTACTCAAAGTTTGAAAAAAACAGTAAGCGAATTGCCGAAGTTAAATTTTAATACACAATTAGGACAATACAACAGTATTAATTTCGATCAGTCATTTCAAGTTTCTCAAGCAATACCTTTTCCAGGTTTATTTGTTGCAAGAAAAGGACTTATTAATGCAGAGATTAAAAGTAAAGAATTGCAAATTGAAATAACTGAATTAGAATTAAAAAATCAGGTGCGAACCTATTATTATCAAATTAAATATTTGCAAAATAATCAGAAACAATTATTGCATTTAGATAGCTTGTATAATGACTTTATTAAAGTTGCAGAGTTACGATATAAAACAGGGGACACTAAAAAAGTAGAAGTTAGTACGGCTGAAGCAAAAAAAGGTGAAATCAATTTATTACTCAAACAAAATGAAGTGTATCTAACTAATGCCTATCAAACTTTACAAGCAATCCTAAATACGAAAGAATCATTTGATATAATTAGTGATGATGAATTTCAGCCATTGCAGATAAGTAATTTAGTAGACAGTTCAGTTATTAAAAATCATCCTGCTATTAAAGGTTTGTATCAAGATGTTTTAATTAATGAACAAGCTAAGAGAGTAGAAAGAGCACAAGCTTTTCCTGATATCACTTTAGGGTATACTAATCAATCTTTAATTGGGTATCAAAATGTGAATAATCAAGAACAATATTTTGGTTTAGGAAAAAGATTTAGTTACATCAATGTAGGCATTTCTATTCCACTTACATTCTGGGCAACTAGCGGACGGATAAAATCTTTAGACTATAAAAAGCAAGCTGCAGAAGCCAATGCGCAGCAACAAGAAAAATTTTTCGTCACTCAGTTGCAAAATGCTGTATTACAGTATAAGCAAGATTTACAACAATTTAATTATTATCAGCAACAAGCTCTGCCCAATGCGAATGAAATTATTTCTTCAGCGCAATTAGGATATAAAACAGGTGATATTAGTTATCTAGAATATTTATATGTATTGCAAACGGCTACAGATATAAAACTGGCTTATTTAAAAAGTATCCAACAAGTAAATCAATCAATAATCACTATTTATTCACTCATTAATCAATAATGGATATGTATTTCAATATAAAAAAATCAATCGGCTTTTTACTCTTACTATATATATTATTTATTGTAAGTAGTTGTGGTAATAAGAAAAATGATACACAAGAAGAAAATGGTAAAGAAATAAAAAATTTAAATGAACATGAGCACGAAGAAGAAATCCCAACTATTGCCACACTTACGCAGAAACAAATAAAAGCAGTAGATATACAGTTGGGCAAAGTAGAAAATAAAGAACTTACAGCTACTATAAAAGCAAATGGTATGTTAAGAGTTCCAAATAATAATAAAGGCAATGCGACTTCATTATATGGTGGAGTAGTTAAAACACTGAATGTTCAAATAGGGGATTATGTAAAAGAAGGACAAGTGATTGCTATGATTGCTAATCTACAGTTTATTCAACTTCAAGAAGAATATCTAACCATCAATAGCAAAATAATTTTTGCAGAACAAGAATTACAACGTCAAAAAGAACTCAATGCAGGAAATGCAGGAGCTTTGAAAAATTTACAAAATGTAACGGCAGAACTTAATACATTTCAAACTCGAAAAGCATCTTTAAAAGAACAAATCGAATTAATGGGTATTAATCCCAATGAATTATCAAATAGTAAATTAAAATCGACATTGACAATTACAAGTCCGTTAAATGGTGTGATCAGTGATATATTTCCTAAAATCGGAAGTTATATAGATGTTTCTTCACCTGTTGCTGAAATAGTCGATAATAGTTCCTTGCATTTAGATTTGCAAATATTTGAAAAAGACTTGCCTTTATTAAAAGTAGGACAAACTATACATTTTACGTTAACTAACAATCCAACCAGTGAATATGATGCAAAAGTATTTAGCATTGGTTCATCATTTGAAAATGAAAGTAAAACCATAGCTGTGCATTGTCATGTAGTAGGAAACAAAATAGGGTTGATCGATGGAATGAACATTACAGCGATTGTAAGTTTGAATAATGTTACTACACCTGCTGTACCAAACGATGCAATTATAAATGTAGATAGTAAAGATTACATTTTTATTGTTACCGATAAAAAACCTGAAGAACATCATAATGATAATGGAGAAAATGAAAAAGATAAACATGATGAAGATGAGAAAGACAATATCAATTTCGAAAAAATAGAAATTGTAAAAGGTGTTTCTAATATGGGGTATACAGCAATAGTCTTTGTAAAAGATATTCCAAGTAATACTCAAATTGTAACTAAAGGAGCATTTTTTATTAATGCTAAATTATCTAATACAGGTGAACACGAACATTAATATTAATAGTAAAAATTAAAAACAGTCATGAATACAGATAAAAATCACATTCATACATATGATGCAGAAGGGAATATGACTTGCTGCACATTAGAAGATAAAATTTATATCAAAGCTGGTGCAGAAGATTTAATTACACAACAAAATAAATCTCAACACCAACATGCAAGTAATGATAGTCTTTTAAAAATGTTTTTACCGAGCATTATTTCTTTGGTATTATTACTTGTTGGTATTTACTTTGATAATTTTCTCAAACCTGAATGGTTCATTAATTGGATAAGAATTGGTTGGTATCTCATAGCGTATATACCTGTTGGTTTGCCTGTATTAAAAGAAGCCGTTCAGAGCATTAGCAAACGGGAACTGTTTTCGGAATTTTTATTAATGAGCATTGCTACTATCGGAGCATTTAGCATTGGTGAATATCCTGAAGGAGTTGCTGTTATGTTATTTTATGCGATTGGTGAAGTGTTTCAAACATTAGCAGTAAAAAGAGCAAAAGCAAATATCAAATCATTACTCGATCAACGACCTGATGAAGTAACGATTTTAAGAAATGATCAATCTCAAAATGTAAAAGCAGAAAGTGTAAACATTGATGAAATTATCCAACTCAAACCTGGAGAAAAATTAGGTTTGGATGGTGTGTTGTTATCAGAAACCGCATCGTTTAATACAGCAGCTTTAACAGGGGAGAGCAAACCTGATACTAAAATGAAAGGCGATGCAGTTTTAGCAGGTATGATAAATCTAAATACAGTTGCACAAGTAAAAGTTACAACAGCATATACCGATAGCAAGTTGAGTAAAATTTTAGAATTAGTACAAAATGCTACTTCTCAAAAAGCACCAACAGAATTGTTTATTAGAAAGTTTGCAAAAATCTATACACCCATTGTTGTGTTGTTGGCTGTTGCGATTTGTTTATTGCCTTACTTTTTTGTAGCAGATTATCAATTTTCTAATTGGTTATATAGAGCACTGATATTTTTAGTTATATCATGTCCTTGTGCATTAGTAATTAGTATTCCGTTAGGATACTTTGGTGGAATTGGTGCAGCAAGTAAAAATGGAATACTAGTTAAAGGAAGTAATTTTTTAGATATTCTTGCTACTATTCAGAATGTAGTAATGGATAAAACAGGTACAATGACAGAAGGTGTTTTTAAAGTTCAGGAAATTGTTTTTAATAAAGAATTCAATCAAGCTGAAATTTTACAATTAGTGAATGCTTTAGAAAGTCATAGTACTCATCCGGTAGCTACTGCGATTCAGCAATATGTGGGCAAAATTGATAATTCTATAAAGTTAGAAAATACAGAAGAAATCGCAGGACATGGCTTGAAAGCAACAGGTAATGGAAAAGAATTACTGGTAGGAAATTTCAAACTGATGGATAAATTCAATATCAGTTATGACTTGGACCCAAGTACAATTGTTTACACAGTAATTGCAGTAGCTTATGATAAAAAATTTGTGGGTTATATTACAATCGCAGATAGCATAAAAGAAGATGCTCAACTAACCATTAATAAATTGAAATCACTCAATGTGAAAACTACTATGTTGAGTGGTGATAAATCAACTGTAGTAAAATTCGTTGCAGAAAAATTAGGAATTAATAATGTGTATGGTGATTTATTACCTGAAGATAAAGTAGCTAAAGTCAAAGAGATAAAAACTAAAAATGAAACAGTTGCTTTTGTTGGAGATGGTGTAAATGATGCCCCTGTTATTGCGTTAAGTGATGTTGGTATTGCGATGGGTGGATTAGGAAGCGATGCTACTATTGAAACTGCTGATGTTGTAATACAAGATGATAAGCCAAGCAAAATTCCTATAGCAATTATGATTGGGAAAAAAACAAAGAAGATTGTTTGGCAAAATATTACCTTGGCATTTGTAGTAAAAGGAGCTGTATTAATACTTGGTGCAGGCGGAATAGCTACTATGTGGGAAGCTGTATTTGCTGATGTAGGAGTAGCATTAGTAGCTATTTTAAATGCAATACGAATAAGAAATCTTAATATTTTTAGAGATAAATTATAATTGTTTATTTACTTTTTTGAATTGCTTTTATCATATAATCTAGATTTAATATGAAGATAGAATTATTTATTAAGTTATTAAAATTAATTTTAATAACTTAATAATTGTAATTAAAATTCTTATGTGATTGTGACAATTTGTAACAAATTATCACAAGATGTGATAATAAGGTTAAATTTTTACTACTACCAAAAATAATTATAAAAACCTATATTAAAATTTCAAAGAAAAAATTTATCTTCAATACAAGAAACTACACAAATAATGAAGATAATTCATAGTTATTGGTCAAAGCCTAGTGTTGAGAAAGGATATGATCGTAGTGCAGGGGGATGGTCAGATAAGAAATATAATTATATGAGCTGGGCACTTAGCTGCCTACAGTTTAAAAAATATTATAGCGAAGTAGAGTTAATTACAGATAAATTAGGTAAGGAACTGTTAATCGATAAGCTAGAACTTCCTTATACTTCTGTTAAAGTAGAATTAGATCAACTAAATAATTACCATTCTGATCTCTGGGCATTAGGAAAAATATATGCCTATAGTCTCCAAGATAAACCTTTCATGCACGTAGATGGAGATTTATTTATCTGGAAAAAATTTGATACTGATTTAGAAAATGCAAACCTATTCGCACAGAACCAAGAATTAAATTTTCCTTATCATTTTGAATCGGTCAAGGAAATGGAAGATAACCTACCTTATATTCCTGAATCTATACAGAAAGAAAGAACTATTAATAAAGAGGATATATATGGATGCAACGCGGGTATATTTGGTGGAAACGATATTTCATTTTTTAAAGAATATACGAAAGAAGCCTTTGCATTTGTTGACAAAAACATAAATGACATTCACAAAATCAATATTGGACGTTTTAATATTACTTACGAACAATTTTTATTTTTCTGTTTAGCTAAATGTAAAAACATTGAAATATATTACTTTACTGAAGGTATAGATCATCATTTTAAAGGAATGACTGATTTTAATAAAGTTCCTAAAAAGACAACTTTCATTCACCCTGTTGGATATTATAAAAAATATAAAGCAATAGGAGAACATGTAGCTATGCGATTATTAGCTGATTATCCTTCCTACTATTATAAAATAGAAAAATTGATAAAAAATTTTCAGATATAAAATATGCAAGACTTATTAACAAAATGTATTAATAAAGGTAATGAGTTAATTAAATCCAATATAGATCTATTAGATACTCAGACAGAAAATTATTTTTCCGATATAATTTTATATTTAATAAGACTTTATAAAATAACAAAAGATCTTCCTTATTTACACAAAGCAGAAGAAATGGGAATTGGTCTAAGTAATTTTATTAACAGTACTCCTACTATTAATTATGGGTTTTATCAAGGTAGAATGAAAAGTTATTTTGCATTACTTAAGTTATATGAAATCAATGAAGATAAGAAATACTTAGAATCTATTTCAAGTTTAAATTCTGAAGATATACTCAATTTTTTAAATTACAATCATGCATTCAACAATTTTTATAAGGGCAAATCAGGAACATTAATTTCTTTATTACATCTTTATAAAATAAGTAAAGAAGAATTAATATTAAATTACATTAAGCTGTATATAGAGAAGATTTTAGATAGCATTTGCATTAACGAAGAAGGGATATATTGGGATTATTCATATGATATTATTAAAGGACTATGTAGTTTAGGAAAAGGGAATTCTGGAATAGGTTTAGTTTTATTAGAAGTAGGAAATTTTTTCGAGATTGAAGAACTAAAAGAGCTAGCTGAATTAGCTTTTGATTATGAAGATTCTCATTGGGATGAAAAGCAAAGTAATTGGCCGGATTTTAGAGTTAATATTGAAAAAGAAAAATTTAAAAAAGAAAACATATCATATTCTTTTAACAATTATTCATATGAAAATGGAATAAGTGGTATAGGACTAGCACGATTAAGAGCCTACGAACTTACTAAAAAAGAAAAGTATCTTAAATTAATTGAAAATATATATAGAAAATTAGTTTATAGTTATGATGAAATACCAATAGAAGATCTTATAGATGTTACCTTTTTTTGTATTCAAGTAGGTAAATCACTTAAGGATTCTAAATACAATGAGCTAGCAAAAAAATTTATAGATAAGATTCAATTAAATATTAACTTAGATAATATAAGTGTTAATGAAATTTTATTACAATTTATAAATCCTAGTTTAGAATCTCACTTGTATCCCATTATAGATAAGACTGATTTTACAGAATCATTAGATATAAATAATAACTCTATCAAAGAAAAATTCCTTAAAAGTGGTTTTAGTATCACTAGTAGCATTTTAGAAAAAGAATATTCTACAGAATTAAATGACTTATACGAGACGAACGTTTTAAATTCTATATTCAATGCAATTGAAGAAGTAGTAGAAAAGATAAATAATGATTGCGTTAAAGAAGTATTTCTTTTTGAGAAAACAAAGCTAACTCTAACAAAAAATATCAAAAATATACACGGAATTTTCATAAAGGAAGTGATTCAAAGAGAACATACTCAGCATTTATTTAATTTAGAGGAAGATGATTTTATTAATGAATATTTATACTTGAATCCTAATATCATTGTAATGGAAACTAAATGGGATTGGTGGACAAAAATAGATTTAAAAACAAATGAAAACATTGACTTAACACAAAATTTTAGAAAAGAACCTACAAAAAATCAAGTCCTGCTAATTGATAAATGGGACAATCTTAACCCAATTTATGAAAGATCTTTGACATCTTTTAGTGAGCTTATACTAGGTATGTTCGAGAAGCCTACAAAAATTAACGAAGCTATAAATGAATTTTTAGATGCTTTTGAGATTAAAAATGAAAATCAAAAAGAAGAACTAAAAAAAATAGGCCAAGAAATTATCGAAGCTTCATTCGAGTCGGGAGTTCTTTTGAGAAGTCATAAAAATTAGTTTCTCCTAACCAATGAAAACTTCTAGTCATTTTCTCACCAGCTTGATCAAATCTGCCGGATTGATCTGAATCCCTAGAAAAATATAAGAAACATATTGTTTTCTTCTTTGTATTTACATAAAATTCAGAATAATAGAATACATCACTATCTCTAACCTGATTATATCTAATTACATAAATAGGATGAGTAGACGAGTTTAAGACTGTATCACTTAAAAAAATATAATTCTCATTTTTAAGATTATCCTTTACTTTTGTTAGTCTTTTGTCTAAATCTTTTTCTAAAGGCAAAGCAAGACATAAGAACTGAACCTTTCCACTAGCAAAATAATAAGTATAAAAAATTCTTTTTGTCTTTCTAGAAAAATGTTTAAGTGAAATTAAATCATATTCAGTATACATTTTAGCCATTTGAGGTTTATTAGTATATGACGAATCAAACTCAAAACCACCCCACATAAGCATTTCAAAATTCAAAGTTTTATTTTGATATCCGTACAGATCTAATGTATCATATAAGCGTTGCTTAGTAACCATTACTTTTGAACTCTTACAAGAAAATAAAGAAAGTAAAAATCCAATCCAAAAAAAGAAAAATATTTTATTTCCAAGTTGCCGTATATGGATCATAATTACATTTAGAAGGTTTAGAATAAATATCAGATGCCTCGCTAATAAAAGCTCTACAATCAGTGCATATATAACGAAATTCACAATCTTTGCAAACTTCAATCTGATCTTTATTTATTTCCCAAAGATTCTTAAATTTTTTCTTAGCCAATACGCTATTCAAAGAGGTTGTATTTATATTACCAAAAGAATTTTTCATTGAAGGGCAGTTCTTAATAGAACCATCTACATCGATAGAAATTTTCTTATTTAAACAAGAATTGTAATTCTGTGATTCCGTAAAAGAATCTATATTGATAATAAAGTTGTAAGAAGATATAACACCACAACATTCATTAGATAAAATTTGTTTTTTCAAATATAGAATACCTGCTCCATGATCTATAGGTATATACTTATCTTCGCTAGAAGAATGAATAACTAACCGAGTGACCCTACCATTCTCTTTTAAAAATCTTCTTAAATGATCTTCTGTAAGACTAGAATCAAAATGCATAAGCAATTCAATAGATCTTAATGAACTTGCATTTAAATTTTTCAACCAACTGGAAATTATATCAATTTGAAAAATTGGATAAATACGAATTTGTAATGCAATACATCCTAGATCATCTAATTGAGTAAATATATCATTGAAATTATGTTTTGAATTAAGGTCAACATCTAATATTGCATTTGTGATTTGATTGGGAACTTTCCAAGTTAAATCTAGTTCTGGAAAATTTTTAGGATTATCACAGAAAAATCCAAACTCATTTTCTATTAAAAAATCAAAGTATGAATCAATTGCATCGTCATATTGATTCTGATAAATAGATTTAATTTGATCAATAGTTTTATTAACCTTGACATAATTATTTAGTATATCATAAAGAATGGTAGGAATAAATTTATATTGCTCACGTTGCACATCACAAATTATACTTCTTCGAGCACCCTTAACAGGTATACAACAGGAAAAAAGTTTGAAGTATTTTTTACCCATTAAAAAAATTTGGAAATAGGTTTGTAAAATACTTTAGTTACATAACCTTCTGTATTATGTTTTTTAGAATACATTTTTGAAGGAGTTTCATCGACACCTTTATTGAATTCTTGATATTCCATCATATTAATATTAATGGAAAAAAAATTTCTATCATCATCTTCTTTTAGAAGATCTGCGAATTTTGGTTTTTTCATCAGCTAATTTAATTAATGATTCAGCTACTTTTTCTTCTAAAAAATAGTTACAAGGTTTAGAAACCATACCAAATTGTCCTACTGGATTTACTTCCAGAAATACATATTCTCCTTTTTTAGTTTTAACCATATCTATAGACCCTGTATTCAAACCTACAGTGGTCATCAATCTCTTTATCTTTCTTTCTATATTTTTGGGTAATTGGTAAGGCACATTTCTATTAGGTTTTTGCCAATTGTAATTTCTAAAATCTGTTTTTGTTTGTTCATCTAATTGAGAAAATATAGCCATGGAATAGCATTTACCCATTAAATAAAAAATTCGTAATTCATATTCTTTATCTAAACATTCTTGAATTAATGAGGGAAAAAAATTCGTAGGTAGTTTTTTTATATCTTCATCAGAAATTGTTTTAGTATGCATACTAAACATTCCGTTTTCATTATAAACTACTGCACCATCTTTAACAGATTTAGTTATTACATCATTTTTATTTTTTTTAAACTTAGCTATTTCTGTTTTACTAGAAGAGACAACAGTATAAGGTATAGTTAGCCCAACCTCTTTAGCTGCTAAAAGCATATTTATTTTTGTAAAAAAGATATTTTTATAGTCACAAAGCCATTTCACCGACAACGAATCTAATAAATTTGAAAAGATACGTATCACAGTATAATATTCATCCTTTAATAGATGAGTGAAACTGATATATTCTTTTTTAGTATTAATTTTTAATTCGTCAAAAAATCCGAATTTTCTAAACCAAACTGCATTTATACTTCTAGTTATATTTTTATTCGATTCTTTATCTTTGATTGTAAATACTTTTTTACTCTTTTTATCAAAAGAAATATCTAGAATATTGCTTTCAAAGAGATCATGATCATTAATTCTTCTAAATGAAGTCTTATAGTAACTGAGCCAATCCATAACAGAATCAGTAGTTACATCTTGATTAGTACTTAAAATTAATATCACAATATATTTTTTAAATATTTAGCTTAATAAGCTTATCAAATAATAAAATGGGAAGAAAATATATTCTTCCCATTTTGATAATTTTTAATATGGAGGAAACCAATCCCAAGTATTTCCATCATTCGTGTCAGTTGCTCCTGTACCTCCTGGAGACACTGTAATAGTCTGTAATGTCCACATCATACCTCCTCTGTCATATCCTCCTTTTAGTGATAACATATCAGGCTGATTAATTTCTTTGAATAGCTCATCTGATAAGCTTTCAAAGTCAAGCTTTTGCTTGTTTAACTTTTTCTTCATTTTTAATTTGTTTAAAATTTTGCTTACTCTGTTTTTATGGATTTTCAGCTAAACCTCCATTAAAAATTATAAAGATTATTTAATTATTATCTTGTTTCTCCCACTTTTCAAATTCAGCTAGTTGTTTCTTATATTCTTCAGCATCCCAGCTTATTCCCCAATTTTTTACATAATCCTTCAGCGGTCCTAAATTCATTTCTGCTCTTCTTTGATCCACATGATCAGGATCTTCAAGAGGCGACACATAATATTCATTGGTTTTAGAATTGGTACTAATCTGACTTCCATAAATTTGTTTTCTTCCTTCTCTTAAGGCAACTCGATCTTCTAGTAATG
Organism: uncultured Cytophagales bacterium; assembly: GCA_964418605.1. Lineage (GTDB taxonomy): Bacteria > Bacteroidota > Bacteroidia > Cytophagales > Cyclobacteriaceae > CAYQLY01. The sequence goes on along the minus strand of CAYQLY010000009.1, from coordinate 16,325 downwards.
CTAATGAGCTTTTCTGAGCATTACCTTTATTTACCGCTTCACGCATGATAGGTAAATATTTTTGCTGTGTTTTTAAATCAGCATGTTGAATAACTAAAAATATTGTCTGACTAGCCTGTTCTCCTACTTTATCTTTTCCTAACCAACCATACTCATCTACTATTTTTTTTATTTCAACTAAATTAATACTGTCTTGATAAATCATGATCTTAGCTAAACTATCAATTGTTCTATTTTTATATCCGAGCTTATTTCCTGCTTCTATATACTTATGTCTTATTACCTGATCTTCATCATAAATACGCAACAATTCTTTTTGTAAAGGTTTATCATAATTAGCTTCAATTGCATCTACTTTCTTTTGCATTCTTGAAACAAGCTGATCCCACTTTTTATTTGAATGTAAGCCAACAAAATCAGGATCATTTTTTAAATGTATAACATACAACCATCCATTTTCAAAAGCTAAGTTGAGCCAAGCAAAAGCATTTTTCTTATCACCTGCTAAAGCAGCCGCGCAGGCTCCATTATATAAATGAAGATTATCTTTTGCTTCTATCTTAAAAGCTTTTTGATAAAACTCGGTTGATTGTTTATAATCTTTCGATTGATAGAAATTTTCTGCTTGCGTAATTAACTCTCGATACTTTTGAGCAAACGCAATTGAACCAGAAAAAACAAAACAAGAAGTAAGAATATACAATCTTACTTGAAGTAAATTTTTACTCATTTCTTTAAGTTTAAAAATTAAACTAAACCTGCTTACTCTCTTTTAATGGATTTCGGCTAAACTTTTATACAAGTTGGTGTAACTTGATGAATCAATTTAGGTGGAGCTTTTTCAAAAAGCAAGAGAATTGTAACTATTTTTTTTGTATTGAATCAAGTTTTGGGAAGTGTGTTTGTTAAATGATTTTTGTGTAACATTTTGTAACAAATACACACTTTTTGTTTATTTCACTTATAAAAAATACACAATAGATGTGTAAATAAATTGAACATATTATTTTTAGTCATTTTTTTTATTTTTTCGCTCTTGCAATAGCTGTTCGATTTTTTCTTCCACTAGTTTTAAGCGCTCATTCATACTCTCATTGAATATATCTTTAGTTTGATCTTTCTTAAGATCTGTTTCTAGCATTGGTCCAATTCCTCTCACTAACCAGTTCGTAGAAAAATCTGGAAATGTATTTAGCATTTCGATCACCTTGCTAACCGTAGGTTCATTTCGTTCATTGACCCAATGAGAGATTACCGTTCCTGATACACCTATCTCTCTACCAAACTCATTTTGGCTCATTCCAAGGTGCATAATCATTTGTTTAATGCGTTTTCCAAATCCCATATGTATAAAGTGTATTTATATTGTTAATAATTTATCTTATTATGATTGTAAATATACTTAAACTTACTAATTTTAACCATTCAAACAAAGTATTTAAAACTTGATTATGAAAAAGGACAAAAATACTCAAAATGGAAAATGTGTTCGTTTAGTTATTCCTGAAGACCTTCATCATAAGATAGTTCGTTTTCAGGCGATGAAAATACTTAATGAAGATAAAAGAGAAACTATTTCTACTTGCATTCTAGAATTATTAGAATATGCTACTCATGAAATAAAAACTAATTATTGGGAGGTTTAGGTGGTGGAGTTGGATCTACATCATTTGTTGCGGTAGACCAATAGTGAATCGTTTTAAGTCTTTCTTTTAGCTCAGCTAGAATTACCTGTACAACTTCCTTCGTAGGTTTATCTAATGATTCTTTTATCACTGCTTCTATCCCTTGAATTAGTTTCTTTGATTCTCTAGCCTCTTCTTCAATCCACTTCAATTGATTCATATGCCACCAGCTTAAGTCAACTAACTTTGGATCACGAAGTTTGATCATCGGTGTTTCTACTATTTTCACTTTTCTTTTTATTCCAAGTAAAGTAACACCAGCTCCACTTATAAGACCTACTAAAATAGCGATGAACCAAATCATATGTTTCGGATCACTTTCTGTCTGTATAAACTTTCCATGAGAAAAACGCTCAACTTCATTACGCTGCTGATTTTGAATTTGAATAGCTTTCATTTGATCTAAGCGATAGTCCTCTTTTAGGATTGCGTTTTTATCTTCATATTCTCTGGCTTTATTTTGATCTCCTATTGCATGATAGCAATCAGAAAATAACTGAGTAATATTTATAAGCGATATTTTATCTTGAAGCTGTTCTGCAACGATCAAAGCTTTATTTAATTCTGAAATGGATTGTTGATATGCTTTTTGTTTGTAATACGTGTTTGCTATTTCAAAATTAGCATCAGCAATTCCACTTAAATAATTTATTTCTTTACTAACCTGAAGCGAAAGATTCAAATACTCTAAACCTGTTTTAAAATCATTGAGTTTAGCATATACAAGGCTTAGATTAAAATATATCTCTGTGAGAAATACATCTTTGGTTACTTCTCGAATAGTTAGAGCTTTTAAATAATATTCTTTTGCTTCTTTGTATTTATTTTCTATATAATAAGTAGTAGCTAGACTATTATAACAATCTGCTATTTGTGATTTATTACCTAAAGCTTCATAAATCGTAAGTGCTTTTTGAAGATAAGAAATAGATACTTGTGAGTTACCTAAATTTCGATAAACTAAAGCGATACTTCTATAGGCTGTAGCTTCATCTTTTTTATCACTTAATTTTAAAGAAGCATCTAAAAATTTTCTATAATAACTTAAAGCATCATTGTATAATCCCACCTTATAATAAATACCTCCAATTCTTAAGTTACAATAAGAAATAGATTTTAGATTATTCGTCTTTTGTAAGGATATAAAATAATTAGTTAGAGCATTTATATACATGACAAGATGCTCATCATAAATATATCCTAACTTATAATAACCTAATGATTCACCAACTTGATTGCCTGTTTTCTGCGCAGCTTCAATTAATTGAGATGCATAGAATAGACCTTTTTTAGGATCTTGATTTCTAGTCTCGTCTATTAAATCAACCATCCACTTTAAATCCTTTGATAAAGTAGAATAATTACTAACTGAAATATTATTTAAATTATAATTATTTTTTTCTGTTTGATTTATAGGAGATGTTCTATCACAAGACAGTAAGCAAAATGAAACAGTTAATAAGATAGTAGGTGTAAATATCTTTATCATATTTTTATTTATTATTATTTGTGTTATTGGTATAGTTATTAGGCGGATCTCTAGGAGGTGGATCTTTTGGTTGACTCTCTATCCCTCCTTTAACAGTTTGCAATAAATATTTTATATCTAAAATTTTCATTCTAAAATCATTTTTAAAGTTAATATCTAGGAAGGTATTAGGTAGCGGATCTTCAGGCTTGCTTCCACTTTTTAGAATTGAGATTTGAAAAACAAATGTCATTTTCAGGTTTTGGTGTTTGTAATGCTACTCCAATATACTACCTAAAATATACGATTTCCAAGTTTTTTATTAAAATTTTTTTCATATTGAAGTCCAAGGAACAAATTGTTTCTTTTTGGAACATTGTGTGAGAAAATTAGAGGAAAATAAACACATTTGAAAATAAGAATATGCCTTAGGACATCTTGCTAGAATAGCCATCATTAATCTAACTATGAGCAGTTTATAAAACAGTATTTATAAATTATATTTAAAAGATATTTTTCTATTATTTAAATAATAATAAACGATCCATAGAAGGTAACCATCTCATTTGGTCAGCTTGATCTTGAAGACCATAAAGTTTCTGAATTTTTAATGCACGTTTGGTAGGTTTGCCTTTATAGAGTGATTGCTTTCTATAATTAGTTAGTAATTCTTTTATTTCATCCTCACAGTTCCAATATTTATCATTCCAGTTATCCGTCTTACTGCTTATTTGAGATTTATAATAGATTTTATTTTGGTAGGCATCTCTGGATTTCCAAATATCGCTTCCATAACATCGATAAAGTATCCGACACTTTTTAAATGTTATTGGACAGAGAAAATATAAGACTTCTCCCTTTCTTAAATTACTAGCCACGACTGTAAGTCTGATTTTATAATCATAGTTTTTTTTATTGCCTTCTCTATCGGTTAAAATATAAATTAGTCTTATATAGTTTTCTGCTTCGATTCCATAACTGGTTTCGATTTGTATCGAGTAATTATTATTATTCCAGCTTAAAGAAGTTGAAAGCTTAAATCCTTTTCTTATCATTCCCATTTTTATAAGATAGGATAATTCAATTCGTATTGCTTCTTTAGTAGTAATTGCACCTGTTGTATAGCGTCCCATTTTTATATTACATTAATAACCTAAATCTCTAAGGAATACTTAGAAACTGTCAACCTATATATAAAGTTAAAAAACATATTCTTGTTAAACTAACTTAATGTATTTAGCTATATATATTATAGTATAAGAAATCAATTCATTCTGCTTAAATCAAAATAATACACTAATGGGTAATCTCCGCTCATGATATTTATATAGTAATCTTATTTTCTATTTTATAAAAGATGCATATAAGAAAGGGGGGATAAGTCTTTCGATGTTAGGTATAGGGGGAAGACCAAAGAGTGACCTTCTCGCTTTATACATATGCTATAATTTTTTTCTCTTGTTTAGTTATTATTGCTATTAAAATTAAAGATTTGTTGCCTAAATTCTTAAGTAATAATTAGTTGTCATTTTTAATGAATGGTATTCTATTAAAACTGTCTTTGTGATTATCATAGATATACTTTACTATATCTTTTATCTCATTTTCTGAAAATTCCTTGGATTCATAACTAAGACATCCTGTAAGTGTATCTTCTTCTGATATTCCTTTAATATTACAATACCTTGCTAATTGTATGATATAATTATGCCTTTTACCTTCTATAAATGAATAACTTTTATTAATTTGATCATTGCACCACTTAAAAGAATCATAAGTCGAGCTTATATATTTACGTTTAGGAATTTTTTCATAGTGATAGGTTTTATTAGCAGGTAATAAATTATATAATTTAGCTTTATCATTACACCAATGAGTATTTTCATCATTATAAGAAACAAATCGTGGCTGTGAAATTTGTTTATGGCAATTGTCTCCCATCGGTAGCCCTAAATCCTCAAACGATTGTATTAATCTTTCATAATGTTTTTCATAGGCATTAGTAGCAAAAGGTATAATACAAAATACTCTTTTTCCTCTACAAGAAAGTCCGGCATAGGCAATGTAGGGAAGTTTCATAAGCTCATATATTACTGAAATAGCATCGTAATTTTCAGCACTATCTAAATCAACAGCTGCAAGACCAGATGATTTTATAAGTCCTTTACTATTTCTTCCTACAAATACTCCTGACACCGTATAACAGGGTAGTGTTTCTTTTATCTTTTTTTGTATAGCGGGATCTGATTCATTTCTTAATTTTTCAATCACGGGTTTATATTCATTGCTTTCTAGAATTGATAATAAACTTACTTCAACTCCTTTATAAGTATCTACAATATTTGGATACATACTTACAGACTTATTTAAAATACTCATAAAATAATCTTTGTTTTTATGCTTCAGTTTTTCACTTCTTCACTAATCAGGATATAAAAAGTGAAAAAGTGAATTAATGAAGCTTACTAAATAACTTTTTTTAAGAATTAATTTTTTCAATAAAGAAACCACTGTCACCTCTAGTTAATCTAGTTCGCACAAATCCTTTATTTTCTAATCTAGTAGTAAATCTATTTTTACCACAAGGTTTATAATTATCCTCTTCGCAAAAAACCTTATATTCAATATACAAATCTTTTACTTTCACTTTATTAGAATTACAGGGAGTGTAATTAAATTCTTCAATAAATAATGCCACACTATCAGACTGTTTTTTAAACTCACTTAAGGCTGTGTTCACTTTACTGGATTCAGTAAATTTATTGTTATTAACTAATCTATTTAAACCAATAAGTAACCAGTTAAACATCCCAGCTAATTCATTCTTAATAATTGTATCAGCAAGATGTATATCTTTTTCAGAATCTGGTATTGTTATATCAAAAGGTATAATTAGAAATCTTCTAAAATAGGCCTCAGTCTGTTCAGTTTGCTTTGGCATTTCATTGGTATTAATTATAAACTTTACCTTATTAGTTAATGTAAAAGGTTTCCCATAAGGTTCTCTTGCTTGCAAAGGCTCTCCGCTTATGAGTGCTTTGAATAAATCAGGATTAGAATCAGTACCTTTCTCACTACTATAATTAAGTAAAACATTTGTTAGTTTAGCACGATTATACTCATGCTCAAGCTGGCCAAATGAAAAATTTAATATATTTTCTTTTCCTATAAGTGCGCTGAGGACATTAAAGAAAACACTCTTACCATTTTGTCCATTTCCTGTAAGCATCAAACATTTTTCAAGATTTAGATTTGTAAAAATGTATCCTGCAAATTCTTGAAGGATCATTCTACTTTCCTCATCAGGTAATACTTGTAAAAGATATTTATTAAATAAAGGGCAAGTCGCTTCAGAATCATATGAAAATGGTAGCTGATAAGTAAGAAAATCTTCAGCAACGAATTTTCTTAGGTGCCAACCATTAGAGGTAAATTCAAAAGTTCCATTTTGTAAGTTGATAAGAATTTTATTTGTTTCATTTGATGGTGAAGGCAAATGAGCATCACTTAAAAACTGTTTGAATAATTTATCCTTAAATTCGAAATATTTCGCATCGTATTCTAAACAACCCATTTGTATAGCAGCTTTACCTAAGAAATTCTTAATTAATTCTTTATCGCATTGCTTCCAAAATTCACCATTATAGATATAGACATAATCATACACTTTACTTAAGTTCCAATTTTTGTCTTTAGCTATTTGTAGTAAATGTTTTATAACAGCAACTATTATGTATTTCTGTCTAATGTGTTCATCATCTGGTAAACCTAAATAATCTCTAAAATCTAGAGGCAAAATTTCTTTTAGTAATTCTTCAAATACTTCATCATGTTTCTTGCGTCCTTCAAAAGCAGCAATTTTCTCAGGGGTAATCTCAAAGTGTAAAGGCTTAATTTCCATAAGAAGCCTCTCTTTGAGCTAGTAGTTTTATTGCTAGATTAAATAAGGTTTTTATTAAAAGCGCTTGAAGTTTAGTATATTTGTAATATCGAGTTACAAAATAACTAAGGGAGAGAATGTAATTTTTCATATTGCGTTTTCTCCTTTTTTATTGTTTAATTCTACCTTAGAGAATGAACTTAGAAACTCATTCATGTCTACAAAAGATTTGTTGCCAAATTTGTAGAGTTTAAAATCTCCTCTTTTTAGATGTTTGTAAAAAGTCGGCTTCGAGCAAATCTTCTTTTTAAAGATTTCCTGTATAGGAATATACTTGAAATCGGGTGGAGGAGAGGGGGCCTTAATTTGCTTATCATTCTTTAAACAAGAATTTACACATTCTGTGATTACCGTTTGAAGCTCTTCAATAGGTAACGATATGAGTACGGTTTTGTCCGTATGAGTTTTTATATGTTTCATACGCAAAATACCACATACTAATTTTCAAGTTTTTCAACATTTTCAAGTTTTTGAAAATGTTGAAGATTTTATTCTAGAAAGTAAATCTATAATATCTTTCTTATATTTATCCTCAAATTTCTTATATGATTTTGGAAATATTGTTTCATCAATCGAAAGATTCTTAAATTTCTTATTGAGAAAACTAACTAGTATTTTTTTGCTTATATCTCTCTTCAATATTTCTTGGTCTTCCATTGCTCTAATCCATACACAAATTACTCCTTTTCTACCTATAAAGTTTTTTTGGCTATCTATTAATGGGGGGTTTATTTTACGTAAAACATCAATACATGCTTCATGTAAATCTTTATTAAATGAATCAATAAATAGTTCTTCAAAAGTTTTAGGTTTTGGCTTTGTTTTTTGGTCTAATATTTTTCCCTGTTTATCTGAAGAAAAATCATTTTTTACTTCTATCTCATCTAAACGTTTTTTTAAAGAAATAATATCCTTTTTTGTTGATTTTGAAATTCTATTTTTATTTTTTGAAATAATCTTTGCTACATTATCAATGAAATCATTCATCTCTTTTAATTCCAGATTTAATAAGATAGTTTGTTTATCTTTATTTTTAAGACTACTAAATTGCTGTTGTAACCAAATTATATGTGCCCTTACCTCAAGTATTTGATGATTTGAAAAAATAGTATCAGATACCTCACGTTTTAGATATAGGCTTGTTATATAATTAGATTGAAGATATTTTTGAAAATTCTTTAAAGTTAATAAAGACATAAAATACTCAGAATCGTCATCCTTTACTTGAAAATTTTCTATCAGCCATTTGGTGAAATTTCCTTTATGAACAAGTAAATCGTGTTCTATATGGCTTGGGTGCCTTTCAACAATGATTTCTTTAACTTGTGCAGCAACATAAAGAGATTCCATTGATCTGAAAGGTCCCAAAGCTAGATGCAAACTTGGAAGTCTATCTGTAAATATATACTCGTCCTGAAAATATTTTGGGTTTTCTAATAACAGAATCCATGCTTTGTAATTTTTACCCATTTTCTCTCCCATTCGATATAAAGATGTTCTACTCAAATAAAGTGACATGGTTCCATCTAAATTCTTCTTATATATGAAGGGATTATCATCTATATATAAAATTATTGATTTTAAAATTAATTCCTTTTGATTTTCAGGAGTTTGAATGAATGGCTTGAATTCTGTTTCGAATCCTTTTAAAAATCCTTCTGCATATTGATCAAAAATTGTTGAAAAATGATATGAAGAGTATTTGTAATTATAACAGATAGATTGTAATAATTCATGTTTTTTCCTCATGATAGGAATATTTTTAACATTATCTGTACTTAAAAATATAAAATCATTTTCAAGTTGATAAAATTTCCAAATATTAACCGGAGTGATTTCTTTATGAAAAATAAGTTGATTTGCTATCTTATCAAAAACTATCATGAGTATTTTTAATTATTATAGTCGGTGCAATTATGTTTTTATTTAATTTTTATCACTAAACATACTGTCAAATGCTTTATCTAAATCAGCATCATCTACTTTTACATATTCTCTAAACTGATCATATTTTCGATGGCCAGTGACTTTCATTATTAATTCCGAGTTAATACCTCTATTTAGTGCAAGTGTGCAGAAAGTTCTTCTACCTGTGTGACTAGTTATTAGATTGTATCTGAAATCTATTTTTGTAATTTTTCTTTTTCCAGATAAGACTGTCCATGAATGTTCTCTATCAAATCCAGCTATTTTACAAATCTCTTTTAAGTACACATTGAATTTTTGATTAGATATAGTCGGGAGTTTTTCTGGATATTTATTAGCTATGTTAGCTAAATGATCTTTTAATTTTGGATGAAGAGGTATTGTAACTTTCTCTCCTGTTTTTTGCTGATAAATTTGAATATTAGTATCTGAAATATGTTTAGAGTCCAGTAGTTTAGGAATATCTGAAAAGCGTTGTCCTGTAAGTATTTCTAATGCAAACAGATCTCTTACTTTATCTAACCGAGGAAAATCTGAAAGATCTAATCTCATTAATAATTCTACCTCATATTCTTTTAAAGCTATTTTAAATGCCTCTATTTCTTCTAAGAATTTTAATTCTTCCCAATCAATTTTATGTTTTATGAAATGTTTTTTTGAAGCAAATTTTAGAAACTGTTTTAACCTTGTGAGATTTTTGTTAGTAGATGAATTAGAAAAGGTTTTATTTTTTACAAAATAGTCATCTCTTAATTTATTCCATAACTCTTCATTAAAATCATTTAATATTATTTTACCTGTTAGTTTTTCATATTCGATTAGATGATTTTTTACACTAATAAAATGTCTTCTAGTTCCATCACTCCATTGATTTTGATTTGCAGCAACGAACTTATTGAACGCTTCTATATAAGATATATCTGTTTCATCTTTTATTTTTCCAACTTTTAAATCATAGCTATCTCTTATTTCTTCTAGCGTATAATTTCCTTTTTTAGATAAATCTATCTCGATATGAATTAATGAGTCTCTTATTTGATTTAGTTTACTAGAGTATTCAAAATAGAAAGGAGTATTTTTCTTCACAAGATCTTTTGTACCTTTCTTTTTTCTTACATTACAGTAGTTGGTAATAAAGGTTTCGCCCGTGGCGAATCTCACTCTTTCTCTCTTTTTACTAATGGAGACATAAACTTGACTTTGAGAAAGAGCATCAGGTGTCAATAAGTAAAAGGAAACATTTATCATTATACAAATATATAACCATTGACAATATCATTGACAATAATCCTTTACTTTAGTTAACTTTATATAACTTCTTCTTACACTTAAATTTATAAATGGTTGATTATCAGTATCTTTAGACGTTAGAAGAAGTTAGATAGAATATAAGGTGGTGATCCAGATGGGATCACTAAAAAAAGCTCTTTATAGCAGATAAAGAGCTTTTTTAATGGTATAAAATATAAACAATCTGGTTAAGTTGTACTATTGCTTCTTAGTAGCTGTTTTTGTAGCCGCTTTCTTAGTTCTTGTTTTAGGCTTTTCAACTAATTGTTCAATTTGGTCTTCCACATCAGCTAAAATTCGACCACAATGTTCACATACACTAATTTTCTTTTTATCTCGAATATCTGACTGACGTTGAGGGGGAACAACATTAAAACATCCTCCACAAGCTCCTCGTTTGACTGATACGATAGCTAACCCATTAAGCGCGTTAGATCGTATTTTTAAATATGATTTATAAAGACGCTCTTCGATTAGTTTGCTTTGTTTAGTACGTTCTTTAATGAGTTTTGCTTCTTCTTCTTCACTTTCATCAATGATGACTTGAAGCTCATCTTTTTTGGTTTTAAGATCTTTCTTGCGTTCTTTATATTTTTTTTCAGTTGCTTCTATATCTTGCTTCTTTTGCTCAATAGCTTCTTGAGCTTCTTTTATCTTTTTATCCAGCAGCTGAATCTCCAGTTGTTGTAATTCTATTTCTTTAGAAATCGCATCATATTCTCGATTGTTTCGAGCACTAGCTTGTTGTTCTTGGTATTTTTTTATCAGTTTTTCAGTATTTTTAATTGCTTGCTTATGCTTAGCAATGTCTTCAGTTGTCGTTTCTAATTCTTGTTGATAGTTTTTGATCCGTGTATCATATCCTGTTACATCATCTTCTAAGTCTCGTACTTCTTCAGGAAGATCACCTCTAACCTTTTTTAGGTTATCAATTTTGGAGTCTAGTTCTTGTAGTTTTAAAAGGGCTTCTAACTTTTGTGCAATGGTACTTTCCATGTATTTTTAGTAATAAGTGATGATCGGGTTTGTATTGGTTTTTGATAAAACCAACGCAATATTAGTAAATTTTTGCATTAAAAGGTCATAAATCAGCTGTTTTGTGGCTATTTCACTTTCGTAATGCCCGATGTCTAACATAGTAATTTTGTCGTTAGCTTCAAAAAATTCGTGGTATTTGACATCAGCTGTGATAAATACATCAGCTTGTTGTTCAATTGCTGTTGAAAGTAGGAAAGATCCTGCCCCTCCACATACTGCAACGGATGTTATTTGTTCTTTTATAAAAGGCGTGTATCGGATGCATTGTAAATCTAAGCAATGTTGTACATGATTTAGAAACGCGGTTTTTTTTAAGGGTTCTTTTAAGAAACCAATAGCTCCTAATCCTACGTTAGGGTGGTAATTGTCGAGGGATATGATATCGTAAGCAGGGGTTTCATAGGGGTGAACTTTGTGAAGGACTCTAATGATATTTGATTCGAGATAGTATGGAAATACTATCTCGAGTTTATTTTCTTTGACATTTGTTAGTTCGTTGATCACTCCTATAAATGGTTTGGCATGATCTAGTGGTTGAAAAGTCCCTGTGCCTTCTGTATAAAAACTACAATTTTTATAGTTACCAATATGACCTCCACCTGCTTCATGTAGAGCATTCATTACTTTAAGTGTGTGATCGTGGGGGACAAACACAGTAATTTTTTTTAAGCAATTTTTTTTAGGGGATAGGGTTCGACAGTTAGAAAGCTCTAGTTGTTTGGCGAGTTGAAAACTTACACCATTGTGCATAGCATCCAGGTTTGTATGCATGACATAAATGGCAATGTCATTTTTTATAGCTTTGATGATGGCTTTTTCGATGTGGTTTTTTCCTGTGAGCTGTTTGATTCCTTTAAATAAAATAGGATGATGTGCAATAATTAGATTGCAGTTTTGCTGTATAGCTTCATCTATTACTTTTTCTGTGGAATCTAAACAGATTAATATACCTTTTAATTCGTCATGTATATTGCCAATTAGTAGCCCTGAGTTATCGTATGGTTCTTGGTAGAAGGACGGGGCAAGGCTTTCAAGATAATAAGTAATATCTTGGATTCTTGTGATTTGTTTTGTTTTCATTATTTTAAATATAAATATATTTGATCTATTTTAAACTGTTCCTATATAAAATACTTGCAATCTATAGGAATATGAAGTTCTGAAGCTATCTCTTTAAATTTTTTCCACAAATTTTTTGAAGAATCAATTTCTTTATCTACATTAATTTTATATTCTAATTCGTTTGAAGCTCGCTTTCTTAAAAATTCTATAAATTCATGAAATCCTTCTTTATATAATTTTATACCTAGTTCTCTATCTCCTAATCTTATGAGAGTTAACCCTAAAGGAAATTTGACTGGATGGCAGTTAAAACTTTTTTTCAACTCTCGAGTATTGAGAAGATCATAGATTGTATTGATTTTGCTTAATGAATTTAAACTTTTCTCCACAGCTTGAAAAATGAGATGTTCTATCTCTTCTAATTTTTTTGTTTTTTTTGTAAGAATAAACCAAGTTCCATTGCTTTTAAGACCTCCTATATTTTCTAAATAGACTCGCTGTCGATATCTTCCACAATGATATGTTTGAATTTTAGCGAATACAGTGTCATCTCCCCAAAATAATATATGTTCGTAAGGAATATAACAACCAATTTCAAATACTAAGCTAATACTATCTGGTAGTCTTCCATCTTTATGAATAGTGCAAACTTTTACGAAGCCATCTTTTTGTTGCTTGAATGTGTTAGCATTGGCCGAGTAACCTTGTGATATAAAGCTCGGTTTAACAAGTTCTTTTATAATTTGCTTAAATAATTTATTTATACCAGGTGTAGCCATAAAAATTCATTTTTCTAAATTACTAAATTGCAGTAAGTAAAAGCATAAAGTTTTGCTATTATTGTGTGTGTTATTTAATTGGTTGAGGATGCATTTTTTACTTCGTTACTTATTATTTCCTTTTTCTGTATTGTATCAAGTAGTTACCTCTTTTCGTAATTTTTTATACAATAAAAAAATTTTACGATCCATTGAGTTTGATGTCAGAACAATTGTTGTTGGTAATTTAACAGTTGGAGGTACAGGAAAAACTCCGATGGTGGAATATCTTATTCGTTTACTTAGTAATGAATATAAAATAGCTGTATTGAGTCGTGGATATGGAAGAAAAACAAAAGGATTTTTGTTGGCAGATGAGCTTTCTACTCCAAATAGGATCGGTGACGAGTCTATGCAATTATATACAAAATATAAAAATGAAATTGTAGTAGCTGTAGGTGAAGATCGAGCGTTAGCTGTACCTTCTATTTTGGCAGTTCATCCGGATATTAATTTAATTATTTTGGATGATGCTTTTCAGCATCGATCTATAAAAGGAAGAACCTCTATTTTGCTTACAGATTATCGACGACTTTTTTATTCTGATTTTTTATTACCAATGGGTTTATTACGAGAAAGTAGAAAAGGGGCAAAGCGCGCAGATCTAGTAGTAGTTACAAAATGTCCAATAAAATTAGCGGAGAATGAAATGAATAAGATAGAAAATAAAATAAGGAAGTATACAAATGCTTCTACCTTTTTTGCAGGAATTCAATATCAAAATCCTATATCTTTATTTAATTCTGACTTATTTTCAAAAAATGTTTTATTGGTTTCAGGAATTGCAAAAACAGAAGAGCTAGTTGAATATGTAAAATCTAACTTTAATCTAATTCATCATGTTCATTTTGCTGATCATTATTGGTATACTTTGAAAGATATTCAATCGATTAAAGAAGAATATGAAAAAATAACTCTTTCTGAAAAAATAATTTTAATTACCGAAAAGGATGCAGTGAAATGGAATAACTCTGTTTTTAAAGACGTATTAAAAAATATTTCTGTATTTTATCTTCCTATTGAAACAGTTTTCTTGAAAAATAAAGAGAAATTTGATGAGCTCGTGACTGGATAATTAGTTTAAAAGCATATCATATACTTTTTTCATTCCTACACTTGCTTTTTCTTCAATGAAATGAATATTCGATTTTTTGGATACAGCAGGAATGTTAGGATCAACAATATAAATAGGAATCATTGGATTGATATAGTTAATTAAGCCAGCTGCAGGATAAACAACTAGTGAAGTCCCAACCACAATAAAGATTTTTGCTTTTTCTACTTCTTCGATTGCTTTTTCCATCATAGGAACAGCTTCTCCAAACCAAACAATGTGAGGACGAAGTTGCGATCCTTTTTCACAATAATCTCCGATATTTAATTCTGTTCCTTTGATTTCATAAATAAGTCGTTCATCAATTGTACTTCTTGATTTATTTAATTCACCATGTAAATGATGGACTTGAGAAGATCCTGCACGTTCATGTAAATTATCTACATTTTGAGTAATGATGATAACCTCAAAATGTTTTTCTAATTCTGCTAATAATGTATGAGCTTGATTGGGTTTTGCTTCAGCAGCTGATTGTCTTCGTTGATTATAAAATTCTAATACTAATTCAGGATTTTTTTTCCAAGCTTCAGGAGTAGCTACGTCTTCTATTTTATAGCCTTCCCACAATCCTCCTGAGTCTCGAAATGTGGCGAGCCCACTTTCAGCGCTTATTCCTGCTCCTGTTAAGACAACAATGGTTTGCTTCAATGTTGAAAATCAGTTTATTTTTTCTTCTTATTTTCTTCAACTGTTTTAATTGTTTTTTCTAATCGCTGTTGAAGGCGTGATTTTCCTTTGGTTTTATTTTTTATTTTATTCTCTTCAATCTTTTTTCTAATTTCTCCATCATCTACAAATTGACGAATGATTAGTTGTTGACCAATTGTGATCAGGTTAGATACAAAATAGTAAAATGTAAGTCCCGCCGGGAATGAGTTTAAAAAGAATAAAAATATAATAGGCATAGCATACTGCATATACTTCATAGGGCCTGTCACAGAAGTTGTTTGATTATTGAGCCAGGTGTATGCCAAAGTGGATAATGTCATTAACAAACAAAATAAGCTCACATGTGTGCCATAGCCTGGAATACTGAATGGCAAGGTTGCAATAGAGTCATAGGTTGACAGATCTCTTGCCCATAAAAAGGATTCTTGTCTGAATTCAATAGCATTAGGAAAAAAATTCAACATCGCTAATAAAATAGGCATTTGTAGCAATACAGGTATACAGCCACTTAATGGGTTAACGCCTGCACTTCGATACAGCTGCATTTGCTCAACTTGCATGCCTTTCATATCTGTTCCATACTTTTCTTTAAGAGCATCTGTTTCTGGCTTAAGTGCTTTTATTTTAGCCATAGATAAATAGGAGCGGTAGGAAAGAGGGAATAAAATAATTTTAATAATCAGTACTAAAAATACAATGACTATGCCATAATTCGAAAAATAAGTTTCCAAAAAATGAAAAATAGGCATCACGAGGTATTTGTTGATACTTGTAAAAAAAGTCCATCCTAAATACACATTCCGACTAAAGCCTTCGGTCACATTTTTCATCACGTGATAGTCAGTAGGGCCGAAGTAATAGTTAATGACAATACCTTTATTTTTTATCTCATCCATAGGGATAGAAAAACGTGCTTCTAATTCTTTTACGGAAGTTGAGTCACCCGTTACCGTACTTTTTATAATTGCATTAGAAAAAGAGGAAGGTGTAATGATAGCTGAGGTAAAATATTTTTGCTTCATAGCTATCCATTGCACAGGATTTTCTATTTTTTTCTCTTGAGTACTCAAGGAACTTTCTTTAATATTATCAAACCCTTTTTCTTTAGTATAGAAATTGACAGTAGTACTTGTTCGAATGAGGTTAATATCTTTTTCTACGGGCTTAACATCGTTAGTCCATATGAATTCCATAGGATGATCAAGAAATAAATTTTCTGTATCTTTTAATTCTAATTTTGATTCTATAACATAGCCTTGATCTGCTAAGGTATATTTTTTTATGATTTGAGCAGAAGAGCTGGATAGAGTAAAGC
>CAYQLY010000008.1:0-118783 GCA_964418605.1 uncultured Cytophagales bacterium | reverse complement strand
AATATGAAGAAGAGTTAAAACAAAAAAATAATCTTAAAATCATCTATATTGAAAACATGTTTCATGAACCCTATATTTATAATGGGCAAACGTTTGTATTTTGTGATACAGCAATGAATGAAATAGATCAATGGATTAAAAACAATAACTGACATTTGTGAAATATGAGATAAATTTTATTTATATTTGAACCATATTGTTATATAACTAAAACTAAATAATAAATATGAAAACGAAAACATCAAACAAACACAACAACAAATTAAATCTTAACAAGTCAACAGTTAATACTTTAACTTTAAACTTTGTAAGAGGAGGTTGCTCAGACTGTTCATGTACAGCAAGTTGCTTTACCAATGATAGCGATCCTTGTGCACAACAATGTGAACCAGAAAAAAAAGAGAAATAATTTTTTAATTCTATTCTACAAAACAAAAAAAGATGGTTATTTTAAACCATCTTTTTTTGTTTATATTGCTTGATTAAGATTAATAATAGACAAATATTGTTTCCCCCCCTATTTTTATTTAATAGTCCAACATTATTATAGGATATAATTTATTCAAAAAACATATTAATCATCTCTAAATTATAAAACACCGCGAAAATTGACTTATATTTAAAAAAACAAATTACAAGATAGATATATGTACTCTAAAGGTTTAAAAATTGGTATTCTTGGCTCAGGTATGGTTGGCCAAGTATTAGGAAAAGCATTTATAGCAGAAGGCCATTCTGTTATACTTGGCACAAGAAATAATAATAAAGCAGAAGTAATAAAATGGAAAACTGAAAATCCTAAAGCACAAATAGGTAATTTTGAACAAACAGCTCAATTTGGAGATATACTGGTATTAGCCACTAAGGGTGACGCGGTGTTAGATGTTTTAAAATTAGCTGGTATAGATAACTTCAAAAATAAAATAATCATTGATGCCACCAACCCTATTGCTAATGAAGCTCCAGTAAATGGAGTACTCAAATTTTTTACAACCTATACTGAATCTTTAATGGAGCAAATCCAAAAATGCATACCTCAAGCAAAGGTAGTCAAAGCATTTAGTTGTGTAGGCAATGCACTGATGTATAAACCCAAACTAGCTGGCGGAACTCCTACGATGTTTATTTGTGGTAATGATGCAGATGCTAAAAAAACAGTAAAAGAAATCTTAACTATTTTTGGCTGGGAAACAGAAGACATGGGCTTTGTAGAAGCAGCTCGAGCTATAGAACCATTATGTATGTTATGGTGCATTCCGGGCTTGAGTAACAAAGGCTGGATGCATGCTTTTAAATTATTGAGATAGGATTATAAAAAAGGAGAGATTTCATCTCTCCTTTTCTTTACAATGTAGAAAAATCGAAACTTTCTAAAAACTTAGTAGTAAACTTTCCAGATTGAAACTGTTTATCATCCATCAGTTTAATATGGAAAGGGATTGTTGTCTGTATGCCTTCAATTACAAATTCCTGCAAAGCTCTTTTCATACGCACAATCACCTCTTCCCGAGATTGTGCACTCACAATGAGTTTAGCAATCATAGAGTCATAATTTGGAGGAATAGTATACCCTGCATAAATGTGTGTATCTACACGAATACCATGTCCACCTGGAATATGCAAATTAGTAATTTTTCCAGGTGAAGGTCTAAATCCATTTTTAGGATCTTCCGCATTAATACGACATTCCATCGCATATAAGTTAGGCGTATAGTTTTTACCTGAAATAGGAATACCCGCTGCTACTTTAATTTGCTCTTTAATCAAGTCATAATCTGTCACTTCTTCTGTAATAGGATGCTCTACTTGAATACGTGTATTCATCTCCATGAAGTAAAACTTTCCATGCTTATCAACTAAAAATTCAATCGTTCCGGCACCTTCATAGTTAATTGCTCTAGCACCAGCAATAGCCGCCTGACCCATTTTTTCTCTTAACTCAGGGGTCATAATAGGCGATGGGGTTTCTTCTACCAATTTTTGATGCCGCCGCTGAATAGAACAATCTCTTTCTGATAAGTGACATACCTTACCGTACTGATCACCTACTACTTGTATTTCAATATGCCTAGGTTCTTCAACAAATTTTTCAAGATATAATCCTCCATTTCCAAAAGCAGCTTCAGCTTCTGTACGTGCATCGTTCCACAATTTTTCAAAATCGTTTTCATTTGTAATAACCCGCATTCCTCTTCCCCCTCCTCCTGCTGTAGCTTTAATGATAACAGGATAACCTATTTCTTTAGCTATTTTTAATCCCTCTTCAATAGAGTCTAACAGACCATCTGAACCTGGAATAGTAGGCACTCCTGCTTTCTTCATCGTATCTTTAGCTGAAGACTTATCCCCCATAGCATTAATCATTTCAGGAGTAGGACCAATTAACTTGATTTTATATTCTTGACAAACCCTTGAAAATTCAGCATTCTCAGATAAAAATCCATATCCCGGATGAATGGCGTCCGCATTGGTAATTTCAGCAGCAGAAATAATTTTGGGAATATTAAGATACGACTCTTTACTTGGTGCTGGACCTATACATACAGCCTCATCTGCAAATCGAACATGTAAACTTTCTCGATCAGCGGTAGAATAAATAGCTACTGTTTTAATTCCCATCTCACGGCATGTGCGTATGATGCGAAGAGCTATTTCTCCCCTGTTAGCAATTAATATTTTTTTAAAAAGTTGTCGTTCACTCATTTAAAGAAAAGCTAATATGTGATTTTTTATATTGCCTCAATTAAGAATAATGGTTGATCATACTCAACCGGTGAGGCATTGTCAACAAGTATTTTTACAACTCGACCAGAGAACTCTGATTCAATTTCATTAAATAGCTTCATTGCTTCAATAATACAAATGGCTTTGCCTTTTTCAATTGTATCTCCAACATTAACAAAAGGCGGTGTTTCTGGGCTAGATGATCTATAAAACGTACCAATCATCGGAGATTTAATGGTAATATAGTTCTCTTCTCCACCAGACTTAGAAGAGCTAGAAGAAGCTATTTGCTTCTGTGTATTTTCTTGTTGAGAAGAAGAAGTTGTTTGAATTTGTTGTTGAGAAGACAATGTTTGAAGAGGTTGTGAGGAAAGAACCTGTGTGTGAACAACACCATTAACAGATCCATGTTTTTTAATACTTAGCTTAAAGCTATCTGCTTCAATACTAACCTCCTCTAAACCTGATTGGGAAATAAAATCAATCAAGTCTTGTATTTCTTTTAATTTCATATCTTTTAACTTCATTCTAAAATCTGTTTTATGAATATAAAAAACTAATCAGCAAATCTACAACTTTATTTGTTAGGATCATATGCCCACTTTAAATAGGTTGCACCCCAAGTAAAGCCCCCTCCAAAAGCAGCAAGTATCAACCCATCCCCTTTTCTTAACTGAGATTCATAATCCCACAGACATAAAGGAATTGTTGCACTCGTTGTATTCCCATACTTGTAAATATTCAACATAACCTTTTCGTTCCCTATCCCCATTCGTTCGGCAGTAGCATCAATGATACGTTTATTAGCTTGATGAGGCACTAACCATTTCACATCAGTAGAAGTCAAGTTATTTCTTTTCATTACTTCTTCTGCTACGTCAGCCATATTTTTAACTGCAAATTTAAATACTGTTGCCCCTTCCTGATAACCATAGTGTTCTTTAGCATCTATAGTTTCATGTGTTGGAGGACGTTTACTTCCCCCTGCCTTTTGATGAAGATAAGGAACACCTGAACCATCGGAACGTAAAACAAAATCAATCACGCCAATATCTTCTGTACTTGGCTCTAGTAAAACTGCACCAGCTCCATCACCAAATAGAATACATGTAGCCCGATCTTCATAGTTGATTATAGCTGACATTTTATCTGCGCCAACTATAATAATTTTTTTATATCTGCCTGTTTCAATAAATTGTGCTCCTGTACTTAATGCAAACAAGAAACTTGAACATGCTGCTTCCAAATCATATCCAAATGCATTTTTAGCATCTATCGCATGCGTGATTATATTAGCTGTAGCTGGAAAAATAAGATCAGGTGTAACGGTAGCACAAATGAGCAAATCTATATCGTGAGGATTAGTATTTGTTTTTCGTAGAAGCTCTTCAACTGCTTTGATAGCCATTACAGAACTTCCCATATCTTTTCCTTTCAGGATACGACGTTCTTTAACCCCTGTTCGTGTAGTAATCCACTCATCTGTTGTATCTACCATCTTTTCTAATTCCTGGTTAGTAAGAATATAATCCGGTACATACCCCCCAACCCCTGTAATAGCAGCCCTTAATCGAGTCATTTTATTTTATATAAGTTATTACAAAAATAAAAATTATGTTTACAAAATTTTGATTTTTTTATAAATAGTTGATTGTGCCATTTTTACACTTTGCAAGATCATATGTTTAATGGCCTCACTCGTTGAAGCACCATGCCCAATAATAACATTACCGTTTACCCCTAAGATCGGGCTACCTCCTATTTTTTCATAATTAAACTTAGAAAAAAAAGGATCTATAAATTGCCGTTTGACTAACATATCATAGATCGATTCAGCCATTTTTAAGATCACATTCCCTGTATATCCATCACATACAATAACATCTGCTTTATCATTAAAGAGATCTCTACCTTCAATATTACCAATAAAATGTATAGATGTATCATTCTTTAATAATTGATAGGCCGCCTGTGTGATAAGTGTTCCTTTTTGTTCTTCTTCACCTAAATTCATTAAACCTACCTTAGGATGTTCAATGTTGTAAATATATTTCGCATAAACTGTGCCAAGCTGGGCAAATTGATGTAGCACTTCAGGTTTACATTCGGCATTAGCACCTACATCAAGAATGATACCATATCCTCCATTTTCTTTAGGTACAAATCCAGCAATAGCTGGTCGAATAATGCCTTCTATTGCTTTTATAGAGAACATAGCTCCAACCATCATCGCACCTGTATTACCTGCACTGCAGAATGCATCAACCTCATTATTTTTTAACAGCTGAAATCCTATAGCAATACTGGATTTAGGTTTTTGAGTGAAGGCTTTGGTAGGATGTTCACCCATATCGATCACTTCATAGGATGGAATAATATCAATAGAGGAATAATCAATATTATATTGGGTAAGCTTAGCCGCAAGGATAGATGGATCTCCTATTAAGACCATTCTAGCTGTGGTTTGATCCACCTCTTGAAGAGCTAGTGCAACTCCTTCTACAACAACATCAGGGGCAAAATCTCCCCCCATTGCATCTATGGCAACTTTCATTTTTTCCTTTCAGGAAATATAACTATGCAACGCGGTTATAATTCTCGATAATCATTTTGCCTTTGTAGTATAAATTTCCATCTACTACATACGCTCGATGCATCAAATGAGGTTCTTGTGTTGTTGCACAAATAAATACATTCTTTTCATACGCTTTATAATGCGTACGTCGTTTGTCTCTTCGTGTTTTCGAATGTCTTCTCTTAGGATGTGGCATTGTGTTACTTTATATTTTTATTTTTAATAGTCTTTAAAATGAGCCAACGCGGATCTATTTCTTTTTTTTCATCAGAGTCATTCTCTTGTTGTTCTTCTTTTTTTTCTGATGAATAAACCCACGTTAAGTCGTCAGTATTGTCTTCTTTAAATCTAGGATGTAGTTTTTTCATAGGAACTGCCAAAATAATCAAGTCATAAATATGTTGACCTAGGTTTATCCGAGATTCATTTTTACCAATCAGTAAAAGATCATCTGAAAAATCATCTACCTCCTCTGTAAATTTATATATAAGTTCATGATCTACATGAATAGGAAAATAAAATAAATCCAAACTACGATCACAACATAATTCTACCTCTGCATTCAGATGTAAATTAATAGTAATATACCGCTCCGTTTTCAACAGATTAGCATGAACATTTATTTTCCCTTTTTTTACAGGACTTAATTCTACTACTTCAAAAAACGTATCCCCTAATTCATAATGATATAGGTATGTCTTACTTGTCGCCAAGGAGACTATATCAATATCTAACTCCCCCCATTGTCTCATCAGCAAAAAATAATGAGCCG
The DNA here is from genome assembly GCA_964418605.1 of uncultured Cytophagales bacterium. Classification (GTDB taxonomy): domain Bacteria; phylum Bacteroidota; class Bacteroidia; order Cytophagales; family Cyclobacteriaceae; genus CAYQLY01. The sequence goes on along the minus strand of CAYQLY010000008.1, from coordinate 112,712 downwards.
CAAATTTAGTAAAAAAAACAGAATATTAAAATGTATTTAACTAGTCTTTTTTAGTCCATTTCTGTACTTAAGATCAAGAAGATAGTCTATACTTGCTCTTCCAGGGCCATATATAAGAAGAATAAGAAGCATTGCACTATAATAAAGTGGAATTTCAAAACCATTATTGCCTGCATCAAATCCATTGCCTTTATGAACGGTATAAATAGCCACTAGCATTGTTATAATAAGTGGTATAGAAATGACACGAGTGGCAAGACCTAATGTTAATAAAACCACACCTGCGGCTTCTGTCGAAGCTGCAAGGTAAGCATTAGCTTGAGGGAAAGGGATACCTAAGCTACTAAACCACTCCCCGATCCCATTTATATCTTTCCACTTCATTTTAGTAGGACTATAAAATCCATATGCAAGGAGTAGCCGGATAACTACAAGAGGTATATCACGAAATAGGTTTAGGTTCTGTATTAATTTAATATATCTATTTTTCATGATTTTAAAGTTAAAGAGCACTTAAGTAAAAAAATCTACTTAAATCCAAGAACAAATTTCTTCGTTTGTAAATTTTTAAGTAGACCAATAATATGATTGGATACCTCTATCTTATTCTTCAGAGAGAAAACAAGACAAGCTTCTTCTATAATTTTTCGAAGTAGTTGCCCCTGAAAAGCTATTTTTTCAAGTACAAAAACATGAAGCGGTGATAAGTTAAAAAATTCTACATGTTTAGTAAATGGATGCCTATAGGCTAATACAAAATATTTTTTTTCATCCTCTTGTTTTAATTTAGAGGGTGGCAACATATGAACTGGATAGTTGTATGATACGAGCCTAAATTCCGGATTAAGTATAATTGTATCTTGCATCCAATTGCCATCTAGCTTGTAGGTTGGGGAAGGTTGGTCAGGCATACTAAAAACATCCATCTCTAACCATTCAAACTCAAGTAGATCAAGTAAAAATGAGTACTTCTCTTTTATATTAAGAAAATGATTATTCGCATACTTTACAAACTCGAATGGCAATTTCCATACCTGTGGATTCTTACATGAATGATTGCTAAAAAAATCATTAACAAGGTAGCTCCACTCTTCTTCAGGTAAATAGTTAAATGTAATAGGAAAAGCTGAACGAAGTATATCATCAATAATATTATATACCAAGCGGCGGTAGTGTGATATAGTTTCAATTTTAATACCCTCAATATCTACTACCATAACACCTGTACGGCAATAATCAGCTACTTTTTTTTGAAGGTTATATGTATCAGGATGCAACAACATATTCGTTTTCCCATCTCTTTGTACAAATTTTCTGTAATTGGTCAACCTCTTGTTGTAGCTCATTTAACGATGGAATATTAAAATCACGTTCAAGTAATACCGGAACAGGCATAATATGTTGAAGTGTCCAATCGAATAAATCATACACAGGATCAATAATAGGCCCCCCATGTGTATCAATGATCAATTCCGGAGATACTTTCTCATGTCCAGCCATGTGAATATAACTGACGCGTTGCAAAGGAAGGCTCAATATAAATTGTTTAGGATCATACTTATGATTAAACGAATTTACATAGACATTATTCACATCTAAAAGTAGATTACAGTCAGCCTCTTCTATAATAGATGAGATAAATGTTGCTTCATCCATTTGGGCTCCTACCGGCGTATAGTAAGAAACATTTTCAATAGCAATTTTACGTTCTAAAAAATCTTGTACTTGCCTTAATCGTTGTGCAACATGTTTAACAGCATCCTCACGAAATGGAATAGGTAATAAATCATAAAGATGTGCATTATCACATTTAGAATAGCTCAAATGCTCAGAGTATATTGAAATAGTATACTCATCTAAAAATTTTTTTATTTCTTTAATAAAATTCCAATCTAATGGTTCAGGACTGCCAATAGATAGTGAAAGCCCATGAGATGTAATAGAATACTTTTCTTTAGCTTGATGTAATATTTTTTTCCAATATCCTCCTAACCCAATCCAATTTTCAGGTGCAAATTCGATAAATGCCGGATTAACAATCGATGTATTAAGAAAATCTTCTGCAAAATCTTTTCGAAAGCCAATGCCAACTTTTCCTTTTATAGAATATTTATTCACATCAGTATCTTTTTAGATTAAGAATATAAAAAAAGGGGAAACTTTTATATTTTTAATAGTTACCCCTTTAAAAAAATTAATGTCTTATTTTGATTTTTTTTCTTCTTTTTTCTTTTCACCACACTTCCCTTCTCCACATTTACCGTCTTTGTGTTTATCTCCACACTTTCCATCTTTATGCTTATCGCCACATTTGCCTTCTCCACATTTACCATCTTTTCCACATTTGTGATCTTTTGTTTTAGTAGAATCTGTTGAAGAACCACATTTCATTTCATATGCATTTGCAGAATAATCATCTTCTAGCAAATCCATACGTATTTCTGAACCTGTTCCTAAAGAGGAATAATCAAATAAAGTTGAAGCACTCGTTTTTAAAGAAGAAATTCCAAATAATGTTCCTGCTATTACAGAACTTGTTAAAATAGTTTTTGAAGTTGTCAATTTTCTTTTCTTTTCCATGTTGTGTAAATTTTTATTTTTTTACCATGTAAAATTAAAAATTAATCTATAAAAAACAAACACCTATTATAAATAAAAAATATTTTATTCAAAATAAACTTTATCATTTTTTTTAATTTTTACCTCTTCTCCACCATTAAGCTTTTTAGCAAGAACTAGGAATGGTCCTGATATAACTTGTTCTCCTTCAACTATGCCACCTAGAATCTCTATATGATCATAATCACTAATACCTGTTTGTACTCTTTTTTTCACAGCTTTACCTTTTTGATATACAAATACAACATCTTCACCTAATTCTGATGAAGGTGTTGAAGGCCTACTAACCACAGCGGAAAGAGGTGCTATTAAACTATTTTTTTTAACGGCTGTGATAATATCTACACTAGCCGTCATGCCTGGACGAAATGGAATTTTAGTTTTTGTTAGTAAATCTGTATAGCTTTCACTCAGTATACGTATTTTAACTTCAAATTCAGTTACTTGATCTGATGATAGAGTAGATTGACCAGAAGATTGAAAATTAGTTGCTGTACTGGCAATAGAAGTTACCATTCCTTTAAATTTTTTTTTCAAGTATACATAAGCATCTACTTCTATGCTCACTGTATCTCCTATTTTAACCTTAATAATATCATTTTCATTAACATTGACTTTGACTTCCATGGCTTTAAGATTAGCAATACGCAATAGTTCAGTTCCTGCCATTTGAGAAGTTCCAACTACACGTTCTCCTCGTTCAACATTTAATTTTGATATGATACCGGTTTCAGGTGAAAAAATTTGTGTCAATGCTAAATTTTCTTCTGCTTCTTGTACTCTTGCTTGTGCACTTTTGACTGCATAACGCAATGCCTCAACGTTCTGTTTTTCAGCCTCTACATTTTGCTTTGTTGTTTTATAATTCATTTCAACTTGTTCAAATTCCGCATCTGAAATTGTCTTTTGCTGATATAGCTTAAGATTGCGTTTATATTCATTATCAAGTTTTAAAAGTTGTACCTTGACACTTTCTAATCGAGCTTCAGATTGAGCTAAGCTCGCTTGAGAATTATTTAACGCTGCAAAAGCTTGATCCAATATAGATTTTAGCTTGTCAGGTTTTATTTTTAATAAAAGTTGTCCTTTTTTAACAGAGTCTCCTTCTTTAACATATAAGTGTGTAATTTCACCAGATACATCTGGTGAAATCTTTATTTCAACCTCAGGTTGTATTTTTCCTGATGCACTTACACGTTCAAGGATTTCGCCACGAATGATTTTCTCTACCATTACTTCTACTACTGCTTTTTTTCCAATCCATCCTTTTGATTTACCAATGATAGCAAAAAGAATAAAGGCAAAAGCAACAATACCAAGTATGAGAAGTAGTCGAGGAGGTCTTTTTTTAGTCATTATAGTTAAAAAGCAATGGGTTTATTTTGATAAAAATCTAAAATTTTTGTTCGAAATAAATATTCATATTTTGAATTGGTAAAATCCGACTCTGCTTTAGCAAGATTATTTTTAGCAATAGTAAAATCAAGAGCCGTTAATGCGCCCAACTCAAATTTTTGTTCAGCTACTCGAAAAACTTCTTTCAATGCTTCGACACGTTCTTTAGAGGCATGGTATTTTTTTGCTGCTGTTTTCGCATCAACATAAGCTTGTTCAATCGTTTGACGCAGTGTTGTCTTTGCCTCTACAACTGCTAACTCTGCATTTTTTCGATAGACTACAGCCTGCTGCCAATTGGTTCGAGTTTGCCACCCATTAAACAAATGGATTTGTATGTCCATCCCTATTTGTTTACTAAGATTATTATCAATCTGTGTCCGAAAAAAATTATCTGTGAATAGTCCTGTTTGAATAGGTGTAAAATAATTTGTACCTAATCTTCCAAACAACGAAATACGTGGAGCGAAAGAACCTAAACTTGAGCGCTCACCAAACTTAGCTGATTGCCATTTCCATTCAGCACTTTTTATGCTTGGTTGGCTTGCTGCAGCTATATTATAGATTTCGGATGGATTACTCGCTAACTGCACCAGTTGCAGCTCTCCTATTTGAGGGGTTGCTACATCAAAAGCAGAATCATATGGAAGTTGCATCAATTGTATAATTCGAAGCTTTGCCAAATCAAGTTGATTTTGAGCATTTACTTTGTTTAATTCCTCACTTGCTTTTTGAGCTTTTATTTCTAAATAGCTTACTCGAGCCAGCGTACCTGCCTCAACCAGCTTTTCAGTACGTGTAAGCTGTTCTTCTGTTGACAATAACTGCAATTCAGCGTTATGAAGTAGTTCTTTATTAAGAACAAATTGTAAATAAGCAGCTGTTAGTGACAATATTATTTCATTTTTAGATTGTTCAACATCCTGAATAGAAGCTTTAAAAGCCAATCGGTTTTGTTGAGCTCTGAATTGATTTTGTAACCCATCAAAAAGTATAAAACCAGAGCTTAATGAAAAATTATTAGTTTGCGAACTTACTTCTTCAAATTGATTAGTTACTGTGTTAAGAGATCTTCCATAATTAAAAGACTGATTAGCCGAGCCATTAAGCGATGGCAGAAACATAGCTATCGATTGATCATATACTGCTTTAGACTGTTGAGCATTATTTAATGTTCTATTAATTTGCGTATTATGAATTAAGGCGTATTCTATACATTGTTGAAGATTCCATTTCCATAATCTTTCTACATCTGTATACTTATACTTTTGAGCAACTACTACTCTATTGAAAAATAAAATTATTATTACAAAAAAAATATTTTTTTTCATCTTTATAATAAAATCTAAATTCCCTTAATATATATGACTTCCTTCACCCAGCTCAAATTTTTCAAATAATCAAGTGTTGTTGATTTTAATTGACTATCCATTTCTATAAACTGACAAGCTAGTTCATTTTTACCTTTTCGTGACACCGTCATCGTTGCAATGTTGCAATCATCATGAGCAATCACATTAGCGATAAAGGCAATACTACCTTTAACATCTAAAGCTTTTACAATAAGTGTATGAAGCTGAGCTGAAAAACCAGCTCGAAAACCATCCACTTCTGCTATTGTAATGAGGCCTCCTCCTCTGCTTTCTCCTATTAATTCGATTTCATGTTCTCCTTTTTTTAAATTCACTTTTACCGTATTAGGATGCATAGTTGATGCATTGCCTACCGAGCGAAAGGTATAGTGCATGCCTGCTTCTTTGGCATGATCAAATGATTGTTTAATACGTTCATCATCTGTAGCAAAATCTAATAATCCTGCAATAATGGCACGATCACTCCCATGCCCTTCATAAGTTCTTGCAAATGAATTATAAAAAGTAATGATTGCTTCTTCTGGAATAGCTTGAAGAATATGTCTTGCTACACGGCCTATACGTACAACTCCTGCTGTATGAGAGCTTGAAGGACCAATCATGATGGGACCAATCATATCAAATATACTGCTTTTTTCAACCATGATTATTAGCTTCAAACTAGAAACGAATTCAAATTTAATATATTTTATTATAAGGAATAATAGAAGGGTTTTGGTCTCCGTATGATTTATTTAGTATACTTGTGCTTAGAAAAATAAAAAATTCAATGGGAAGAAAGAAAAAAATTGATTCTAAGGAAGCAGGGCTAGAAATAGGCTTATTCTTTTTTAAGTTCTTTTTAAAGAGCGAATATTTACATTACGGTTTTTTTCCTTCCGATTTGCCAACAGACATTACTAATCTGGCTAAAGCTCAAGAAAATTATGCTGAACTTCTTTTATCCAACATCCCTTCTGGTGTAAAAACAATCCTTGATGTAGGATGTGGCTCTGGGAAAATGGCTGAAAAACTAATCAGTAAAGGGTATGACGTAGATACTGTCTCACCAGGCACACTGCTTACAAACTATGTAAGAAATAAACTCGGCAATCAAATTACTATTCATAACTGCAAATTTGAGGACTTCTCAAGTACAAAAAAATATGATTTAATTTTATTTAGTGAAAGTTTTCAATATATACCTATTGAGAAATCTCTAGAAGGCTTTAAAAAATTTGCATCACCAAATGGCTACATGATGATTTGTGATTTTTTTAGATTGGAAGATGAAGGCAAAAGTTTACTTGGAGGTGGTCATTCTTTCAAAGACTGGGAAGTAACCATTCAACGTTATCCCTTCAAAAAATTAAAAGAACAAGATATCACTGATCAAACAGCTCCAACAATTGATCTTGTTAATGCATTATCCTTAGAGGTTCTTCATCCGACATGGAAAACCATTTTTCTACTTGGAGAGGACCGCTTCCCATTACTCTTGAAATTTGTAAAATGGAAATACAAAAAGAAAATTCAAAAAATGGAAAACAAACATTTTTCTGGACAGCGCAATGGAGTAAATTTTAAGAAATATAAAAAATACATGTTATATATTTTTCAAACAAATTAGGGATTTATAAAATGACAAAAAACAATCCACTTGGCGTTGTTAAAATTTTCGGCATAATATTATTCTTTCAGTTATTTTCACTTTCTGTTTTTTCACAATCGCTCATTAACTATAAATTTTGTCTTCACTATGCTTCCTTATGGAAACATAGTGAAGATATTAAATATCTCCCATCCATTTCATTTAAAGGCTTTGAATTAAGTATAAGTAAACAAACAATTGGTAAAAAGCCATGGCAAACGATTTATGGATACCCCACTATAGGTACTACTGCTATTTTTCTTCAAACCAGTGATTCTATAATAGGAAATACATTTCTTCTGGCCCCATTCATTGAGCTACCTCTTCTTCGAAAAGGCCGTCATCTAGTAGAATTGAAGATATGCACAGGCGTTGCCTATACAGCACAAGTATATGATGCCGAATCTAATACTAAAAATTTACTTGTGAGTAGTAAGTGGTGTATGTCAGGTATTGCAAGTTTACACTATTCATATCAAGTCACATCACATTTGCGTGTATTAGTTGGGGCTAACCTTCTTCATGCTTCTAACGGTGCTTTAAAAATGCCTAATTATGGCATCAATTGTGGATCCCTATCTAGTGGATTAGTTTATACACCTGATTTTGAAAAAATAAATTTTTTATCCTCAGATACAGAATATATATACCCTAAAAAGTGGTCACTTTATTTTAATCTAGGTGGCGGAATAAAAGAAATAAAACCTGTTTATGGAGAAAATGAAAAATTCACAGGCAAGAAATACAATGTGTGTCATTTATCTCTTGACATTGGTAAGCGGGTATGCCGTAAAAGTATTCTACTTACAGGAATAGAGGGATTTTATGATGAATCTTTATTGCCACGTGTGCGCGAAACAGAAGAAAGAGAAGATGTAGGAAAATGGGCATCTTATCGAATAGGGTATATGATTGGTCATGAATTAGTTTTAACAAAGACAATCCATGTTATTACACAATTAGGTATATACTTGCATAATCCATCTCGGGTTAATATGTCTAACTACCAACGTTATGGATTACGTTTCTTTATATCTAAAAATTTCTTTATCAGCTATTGTCTTAAAACACATTACGGAATAGCAGACAACTGGGAATTTTCAACTGGAATTAAAATTTAAAAAAAATAGAGAAGATTATTTTTCTACTTTCTCAACACGTACACCAAAGGCCATTATAAAGGGGAGTGGATTTCTTCGCATATACTGCTTAATTTGAATTATATATTGTCCTTTATTTTTGAAAGTATACTGTGGCAATACGAGAAATTGATGATCAAAAATATCTCCCATCCCACTACCAAAAGGTTCTCCTGTTTTTTCATCGAAAAGAATCATATTATATAAATCTGATTTTTCTTCTTTAGTACTAGGACTGATAATAGAATATTTAATATATAAATTAGTATAAGGATAAGAAATACTATTACGCACATTAAAAGAAATAGCCAATGGATTTAATGTATCTTGTATAGAAAAGGAATACGATAATGTAGAGTCTGCATACCAATCATTGCCTTCTAACGAATGATTCTCTTCATATATTCGCTTGGTGTCACAAGAAGAGATCAACGTGATTAAAAAAATATAATATAAGATATGTCTAACCTTACTCATTATTTTTTATTTTTTATTTTGATTTTGATTTTTATTTCTATTCCTATTTTTATTCTTATTTTTAGATTTTTTCTTGTACTTCTCATCCATTTTGATTAAATCAGCATTAGCGGAAGAAAGTGATTTTTCCTGTATCTTATCTTCTATCAATGTATCTGGTTTTTCTCCTTTTTTATTAAGCTCTATAACATGTATTACTCTCTCAAAAGAAAGTGATACCCAATTTACATCTCCACCAATACTAAACCACATTAGCTTCCTAAATACATCTGTTTTTTGCAGATGGGCATCACCCTGATTCGTAAGTAAGGGATCTTTTACTTCAGGGACATCTCTCATAGCCTCAACATATGTTTCTAACTCATAGTTTAAGCAGCATTTTAATCTTCCACATTGGCCAGATAGTTTAGCTGGATTTAAAGAAAGATTTTGATATCTTGCCGCACCTGTTGTTACTGTTTTGAAATCAGTCAACCATGTAGAGCAGCAAAGTTCTCTTCCACAAATTCCTATTCCTCCTATTTGACCAGCCTCATGTCGAAGTGTAATTTGTTTCATCTCTACACGAACTTTAAACTCAGAGGCAAGTATTTTAATAAGCTCTCGAAAATCTACACGTTCTTCTGCTGAATAATAAAAGATAGCTTTTGAATTATCACCCTGAAATTCAACATCAGCTATTTTCATAGTCAGTTTAAGCTCTTGAACAACTTGTCTGGTACGAAATAAGGTAGGAGCTTCTCTTTTTTTAGCCTGTTCATATTTTTCAATATCTCTTGTATGAGCTTTACGAACAATAGGCATTATGTCGTTTGAGTTTTTAACATTTTTTTTATTCATTTGTAACCTCACCAATTCACCTTGAAGCGATACAAAACCAAGGTGAAATCCCATCCCCGTATCAACTATAACAGGATCTCCAGTGTACAATTCGAGTTGATGGGCATTTCTGAAAAATTCTTTTCGTGTACCTTTAAAGCGTACCTCTACCACATCAAACAACTGCAATGTGGCATTATCCATATCGACAAGCCAATCAAACACATTCAATTTATTACATCCTCCAGAGGCACATCCACCTTTCTTTCCACACCCTACACTACCTGTAGAGGTGCTACAACTACCTGATGTACATGTACTACAAGCCATATTTCGTTATTATCACGTATTATTTTTCAGTAAACTTAATAAATCTTTTCCAATGTCTTTTCGATAGAAAGATCCATCCCAATATATATCATGTATATCTTCATAAACATTATCAATAGCTTGGTCTAATGTTGAAGCTAATGCAGTAATAGCCATGACTCTTCCGCCATTTGTGATCACCTCCCCTTGTTCGTTAAAACTGGTTCCACCATGAAAAACAAGATTAGTCTTACTAGTATTTAATCCTTTGATCTTATCTCCTTTTTGATAATTATCTGGATATCCCTTGGCAGCTAATACAACTGTAGCAGAACAATTTTGAGTGATCTGAAGATTATATTTATCAAGTGTCTGATCTGTGATCGCAATAGCCATCTCTACTAAATCTGACTCTATCCTTGGTATAATTGCTGCTGTTTCTGGATCTCCCATACGGCAATTATATTCAATAACATAAGGTTCGCCTTTCACATTGATTAAGCCTAAAAAAATAAATCCTTTATATCTAATTTCTTCTTCTCGAAGACCTTTCAATGTAGGCTCTACTATTTGGGTACACACCTTTTTTAAAAACGAAGCATCTGCGAAATAGACAGGTGAAACAGCTCCCATACCTCCTGTATTAGGGCCTTTGTCGCCATCGTGCAATCTTTTATAATCTTTAGCTGATGGAAGTAATTGATAGCTTTCTCCATCGGTTGCTACAAAAACAGATAACTCTACACCCTCTAAAAATTGTTCAATCAAAACCTTTTCACTAGCTTGACCAAAAAAATTTTTCTGTATCATTGCTACAAAAGTTTCTTTCGCATGTTCATGTGTTAATGCTATAACAACACCTTTCCCTGCTGCTAATCCATCTGCTTTAAGTACAATAGGCAAAGAATGAGATTCAATATATTTTATCCCTTCATAAAATGTTTCTTTTGTAAATGTTTGATAAGAAGCAGTAGGTATACCATAGCGATGCATAAACAGCTTAGCATAATCTTTACTTCCTTCTAATAAAGCGCCTTTTTTATCAGGGCCTAAAATCCGAATAGACTTCAATGATGGCCTTGCTTTAAAGTAATCTACTATACCATTGACTAAAGGCACTTCAGGTCCTACAATAATAAGATCTATTTTTTTTTCAATACAATATTGAGCTAAAGTATCAAAATCATCAGTAGCAATAGCTACATTAATGGCATCCAAAGATGTTCCTGCATTTCCTGGGGCAACATAGATTGCTGTACATAACGGGCTTTGTTTTAACTTCCAAACAAATGCATGTTCACGTGCACCAGACCCTATTACTAATATGTTCATAAAAAAAATTAAATAACCATAGGTTTTCTTAGTTAGACTTCTTAGATGAACTAAATTTATCTTTCACAGGTCTGATGATAAGACGTGTTGATCGATCATAGGTAAAATAATTCCACATCCAACTCAGAAAAACAATAAATCTACTTCGAAAGCTTACCAATGACATAAGATGAACAAACATCCATATAAACCATGCAAAAGTTCCTTGTGTTTTAAATCTTGGCAACTCTACAACAGCTCTATTTCGACCAATGGTTGCCATGACGCCGCGATTTTTATATACAAAAGGTTTTAATTTTTTATTTTTCTTTATCGCCTCCAAATTAGAAACTAAAAGCTTAGCTTGTTGCATAGCAACAGGTGCTAACATTGGATGTCCTTTAGGAAGCCTATCTGTTATCATTGCGGCTACATCTCCAATTGCAAATATAGTATCATACCCCTTGATTCGATTATACTCATCTACAATGTAGCGCTCTCCAGCAACAGCATCTTCTGTTAATCCTTTGATAGTAGCGCCTTTCACGCCTGCGGACCATATCAATGTTCTTGATAAAATTTCAGTACCATCATCTAATATCACTTTATACCCATCATACGATTGCACACGTTTCCCTAAAATAACCTTCACTCCAAATTCCTCTAAATATTGAAGTGACTTTTTTGAAGACACATCCTGCATCCCATTTAGTAAGTAAGTAGATGATTCTATAAGAATAACATCCATGTCTTTAAAATCGAGTTCGGGATAATCTGTAGGTAGAACATGTGCTTTCATTTCTGCTATAGCTCCTGCTAATTCCACTCCTGTAGCTCCTCCACCAACAATCACAATATCCATTAAACTATTAAGCTCTAACGGATCATTTGTTTCTAATGCTTTTTCATAATTTTGTAAAATTTTACTTCTTAGATCTAGTGCTTCTGTTACTTGTTTCATACAGAATGCATTTTCTTCTATAGAGTTATTACCATAAAAATTGGTTTTAGATCCAGAAGCTATCACAAGATAGTCATAATATAAAGATCCCATCGATGTGTCTATTTTTTTTTGATCAGGATAAATAGTCTGTACATTAGCCATTCTGAAATGAAAATTTTTCTGCTGATCAAATATTTTACGAAGAGGACTTGCTATTGAGTCTGACCCTAATCCAGATGTAGCTACCTGATATAATAGAGGCTGGAATGTATGATAGTTATTTTTATCAAAAAGAACAACTTGGAAATTTTTATTTCGTAAAGTTTTAGCAAGTTTCAGCCCTCCAAATCCTCCACCCACAATGACCACTCGGGGAAATGAACTCGATGGGACATGCATTGAAAAATCAGCAGTTGTATTCATATTATAAATAGTAGTTTTTTATACCTATTAATGGAGTGCAAATTTAGCATTTTAATCCTCTCTTTAAACTATAAAAGAGTGATCAAAATCACTCTTTTATACTGAATAGACCTATATAATTCTACTACTATTTAATCTTTATCATCCTCATCTTCTTTACCTTTACTCTGCTTCAACTTAGCTACGCCACTTACTTCAATTTTATTTTCTGAAGGTGTTCCTTTATATACAATAGCAGATGCGCCACTTGCCTCTCCTCGTATTTTATGTTGAGCTAAAATGAAAAGCTTTGCTGCACCACTTACCTCACATAAAATATCTTTGCTCTCTATATGGAATGCATTACATTTACTTGCACCGCTCATTTCTAACTCTACTTTTTCACTTGTACCTGAAATATGCAACTTGCTTGCTCCAGAAAGAGCAGCAACAAGGTTTTGTATCTTTAATTTTAGGTGAACTCTGGATGCACCTGAAAGGTTTATTTTAAAGTCTTTCGATTGAATTACAGAGTCACAACGTACAGTTACTGCACCACTAGCTTCTATGCCTTCCAGCTCTTTGAAGGAAACATAAATATTCATTTTTACAGGATTGTTAATATCTCCCTTTGTATATAAATGCAGTACATTATTTTTTACTTCTGTAATAATCTGTTTTTGAATGCTTGCATCAGCCTCAACACGAAGTGATTCTTTGTCTCCTGGAACTAAAAAGATTTTAAGAGCAGAGCTTGCTTCAATAGAATGAAAACCAGTTATGACTCTATTTTCAATGGTTACTTCTTTTTCTTTTGGCTTAGCTTCTAAACCTGAGAACATACCGATAATGACTAGCATCGGTAATATTTTTTTGAGTTTCATATTTATCGTTGTCATGGTTAATTATATTTTAATTAAATTAATTTGTGTTAAGAACGTATATTCAATCTATTTTATTATATTAAAATTTTATACCTTTTTTATATACTTGTTCAGGTTTCATTTTACCTTGATGATAAAGGATTTCTCGGTAATCAGTACAAGGAAAACAAATCCAATCAGCAAGTTTACCTGAATCTAGTATGCCTCGATCAGTTAAACGAAGTGCATAGGCTGCTCGATAAGTTATCGCAGCCAATGTTTCAGCTATAGTCATTTTTTCTGCTGCACCTATGACTGCAGCTTCCATTAATAAATCACCCATGGGGGCAGAACCAGGATTCCAATCAGAAGCAACAGCTAGACAACAACCTGCATTTAATAATTTTCTAGTCGGAGCAAAAGGCATACCTAATCCAAGTGAAGCCCCAGGCAACACAGTTGCTACAACATCTGAATGAGCCAATCGCTTAATTTCATTTTCAGTACTGGCTTCTAAATGATCCGCACTCAAAGCGTGGTAAGTACAAGCTAATTCACTCCCTCCTGTAGAAAACTGATCGGCGTGTATGGTAATGAAAAAATTATTTTTTTGAGCCTGCTCAATATACCATATTGAATCTTCCATTGAAAAAGCAGAATCTTCAACAAAAATATCTATTCGCTGTGTTAATCCTTCTTTCTTTAAGACTGGAAATAAATCAACAACAATATGTTCTAAATAGTCTTTCTTAATAGTAAACTCCTTAGGACATATATGGGCAGCTAAACATGTAGCCACTAGATCGATCGGATGCTGGATATCTATATCACGAATAACCTCAAGCATACGTAATTCATCTTTTATAGTTAATCCGTATCCGCTTTTGACCTCAGCGGTAGTCACACCTTCTCGAATATGTCTATCACAACGATCAAGTAAATTTTTCTTTAATTCTTGATCAGAAGCTGCACGTGTTTTAATAACAGAATCCCATATACCTCCTCCACTTTTTGCTATTTCCAAATAAGATTTGCCGGATACCCTCATCGCATAATCATTATGTCTAGAGCCTGCAAAACACATATGTGTATGTGCATCAATGAGTCCAGGCAGAGTAACATAATCTTTATCTAATTTTTCTATCGTAAGCGATTGTGATTTATACGTCTTATATAATGTTTCAAATGATCCTACTTGTTTGATATATTCATTTTCAATAAGTATGCCCGCATGGTCTATAATTTGCAACTGATCATCATGAAGCGAGCCTTTTAAAGATAATCTGGAGAAAGGAAGGAGTTGTTTAAAAGGGCCTACTAATTTTAAACTCATGTCAATGTAATTTTATTTTTGATCTATTTTTTAGTAAATGCACTATTAATACAATACAAAAAAGTAGACTTACTGATATATTATCAATTTTTAAAATTAAACTATCTCCCCTACTACTGCGTCTTTTTCTATTTTCAAATTTTTGATAATAAATTGTTGCCGTTCAGGAGTATTTTTCCCCATGTAATAATTTAATAGTTTAACAATTTGAGTATCTTGATTAACCAAGATAGGTTGCAATCGAATATCTGCTCCAATAAAATTTCCAAATTCCTCAGGAGATATTTCTCCTAATCCTTTGAATCGAGTGATCTCTGGTTTGCCTCCAAGCTTTTGAACAGCGCTCACTTTCTCTTCCTCACTGTAACAATAAATCGTTTCTTTTTTATTGCGCACACGAAAAAGTGGTGTATCTAAAATATAAACATGTCCATTGCGTACCAAATCGGGGAAAAACTGTAGAAAGAAAGTCAATAACAATAAACGAATATGCATACCGTCCACATCGGCATCAGTTGCAATAACAATGTTATTGTACCGCAGTGTCTCTAATCCATCTTCAATATTTAAAGCATGCTGTAAAAGATTAAACTCTTCATTTTCATAGACTATTTTTTTACTTAGCCCAAAACAATTTAGAGGTTTACCTCTTAAACTAAATACAGCCTGCGTTTGAACATTGCGTGATTTAGTAATAGAACCACTTGCTGAATCCCCCTCTGTAATAAACAAAGTGGATTCTAAACGATCTTCATCTTTTAAATCATCGAGATGCACACGACAATCTCTGAGTTTACGATTATGCAAATTAGCTTTTTTTGCACGCTCATTGGCAAGTTTTTTAATTCCTGCAATATCTTTACGTTCTTTTTCGGATTGTAAAATACGTTTTAATAAAGCATCTGCAACTTTAGGATTCTTATGAAGATAATTATCTAATTCTTTTTTTACAAAATCATTAACATATGATCGAATCGTTGGAGCATCTGGACCCATATTAACAGACCCTAGCTTTGTTTTTGTTTGCGATTCAAAAACAGGATCTTGTATACGTACACTAATAGCTGCTACAATCGATCCTCTTACATCCGAGGCATCAAATTCTTTTTTATAAAACTCACGAATTGTTTTTACAACTGCTTCACGGAAAGCAGCCAAATGAGTACCACCTTGAGTTGTGTATTGCCCATTAACAAAGGAATAGTACTCTTCTCCATACTGCTCGCCATGTGTCAATGCTATTTCAATATCACTTCCTTTCGAATGAATAATTGGGTAGCGCACAGAGTCAGCATCTACTTTTCGTTTGAGCAAATCAAGAAGACCATGTTCGGAATGATAGTTTTTACCATTAAATTGAATTGTTAATCCAGAATTTAAATACGCATAATTCCATAATTGCTCTTCTAAAAAATCAGGAATGAACCGATAGTTTTTAAATATAACATGATCGGGTTCAAAAACAACAGACGTTCCATTTTTAGAGCTTGATGATGTAAGTGGATAGTCTTTTTTGAGTACACCTTGTTCAAATTCAACTACTTTTGTTTTTCCTTCCCGAATAGACTGAACTTTAAAATAGGTAGATAACGCATTGACTGCTTTAGTACCTACACCATTCAGACCTACTGATTTTTGAAATGCTTGAGAATCGTACTTACCTCCGGTATTAATCTTTGAAACACAATCAATTACTTTTCCAAGTGGAATACCTCTTCCATAATCACGAACCTCTACCCTACGATCAGTTACTTTTATTTCAATGGTTTTACCAAACCCCATCACATGTTCATCAATAGAGTTATCGACAACCTCTTTAACAAGCACATAAATTCCATCATCCGGTGATGATCCATCTCCTAACTTTCCAATATACATCCCGGGCCGTAGTCGAATATGCTCACGCCAATCTAATGACTTGATACTATCTTCGGTATACTGATGTTGTGTATTATTTTCAACAACTGTCTTTTTTGTTGACTGCTTTTGTTTTGTTTTTGATTTAGCCATGTTTTTTTAATGCTAAAAATGATTTTAAACTCATTTGAATGAGGCGTATCAACCAGATCACAATTAAAGTTACAAAAAAATAAAATATAACTAAGAATGAATTAGTTGATGACAAATTTGGACGGTGAAGATAAGACACATAAAGCGGGTAAATTAATCCACTTATATTGACTAAAAAATTAAAACTATATGTCCAAGCTATAAAATGTCTTTTATGAAGCTCAACAAATAATAAATTCATAGATTGTCGTTTAGTAAAAATAAAACGTACAATTATCCAAAATATATTAAAGACTATAAACACGCTTATGGATGTATAAAAAAATACACTTCGAGCTATATAATAATCTAACTCATTCTTTCTATTCCAAAAAAGACGTATAGGCTCAGGAAGTGTAACATAAGCATAAAGCAATCCGATTAAAAAAAGAGGAAGTGAAATTAACCATGCCAATTTAGATAAACGCTCTACGTATTTTTTCATTTTCTGTTTTTTAAATAATACTATATATATAATTGCAAAGCTACCTAAAATCTTACCATTTTTGTATTTTAAGATCTATTTTATAAGAGGATGAAAAAAGGAATAATTTTATTGCTATTAACTATAGGGATAATTATAAGCAGTTGTTACCCACGGTGCCCTCTTAAATCATGCCATACACGAAAAATACATACACACGGTGGAAAGACTTTTAGAGGAAATCCATGGTACTTTAAACAAAACCCAGGAATAGGAGAAAGTGATAATCCACTTATTAGAACTAAAAAACATCAATCGGAGCCAGACAATAATCCAACTCATCAAAAACAGCCTTAATTCCTCATATTGTATTGAATACTGATATAACCTATTAAGACATCTGAGCGTGATCCTACAGGCCTCGTATAGACCAATACCTCATACTGATTTTCAGTATCGACATAGTCTCCATCAATTGCTGAGCTACTTCTCATTATTCCTGAGCGCGTTGACTCTTCAATGAGGTAAGTATAATTATACCACCCTTGTTTCACTAATACAGCCCCAGTATATACATTTCTGATAGGATCAAAATCCAGCTGATAGAGTTCATTTATTTTCCAATCTGAAAATCCACCTGCTACATATACATTGCCTCTGGACAGCTTAGGGATAAATAATGAAAAATAAACTTTTATATAATCAGCACCTGTTGTAGCACTTCCATCTAGATCATAGTTTTCAACCACATATTTGCCATTGATATCAGGCATCCAGCTATATGGTTGTTTATCTCTTGGTTTATCTACAAATAAATAGGCCTCTGCAGGCCCATTAGGCTTCATATTTATTTTTTCTACATTCATCCCTGCAAATGTTGCTGTACGTGTATCAAATGATCTAAACTCATTTCCTCCTTTGAAATTATTTTCCAGATTAAAATAGGTATATTCTAAAAGCTTATCATTCTCTTTTACAAAAAGAGGCGGAAGATTATAAATTGCATTATCCCATCTTTGATTTTGACGAATAACCACTTGTACATTTTGCTGAGGATTGATAATATCTACACCAGAATAAGAAATTGTAAAGTTAATCTGTTGATTTTTTTTCATTTCAGATGCTACATTTGAAAATGTAATTTGAGGATTAATTTGAACTTTATTGTCATACACCATAAATCGACGTGATATAATAATATCATCCTCATCTCTATTACGATATACCTTCACAATGTAATTCCCAGTTAATTTAACTTTAGGAATCTCCACTTGATAATGAACATAAGGCACTTTCGTTGATGTTGATATAGAATAGGTGGTAATCAATGACTCATTAATTTCATTCATGTACTCCATAGACATTAAAAAAGAAACAGACCAATCTTTATTACAATGAATAATTTTAATATAATAGCTTTTATAGTTTTCATAGAGCTCATCAAAAGCTAGTATAAGTGGATAGCTTTGTTGAATTGGCAATACAGGTGATTGAGCAATATCTCTAGCAGATCCCATTTTAGGATAGAGTAAAACTGTTTTTATATTATTTTCATAGATACAATCCTCTGGAATAAAAAGTTTATCCGTAGCTCTCAATTGAATTGAAAGCATACATAAAATAACTGGAACGCTAATTTTTTTATACATCTATACTAGTTATTATTTTAAACACATTATAAAAAAAAGGAAATCTATTTTTTAACTCCCATACGCTTAGTGAGATATGACCGCAACACTTCATGTATACTGCTTTTTATATCCACATCTACCCAATCTACTCCAATATGGCCTAATCCTAACTTTAATTCATGAAAATAAGATTTAAGTTGTGCTGTATATATCTTTTGAAATTCTAAAGGATTTAATTTTATTTTATCTCCACTTTCTAGATCTACAAATTCATACTCTTTTCGATCAAACTTTAATTCAATCTCTGAGTATGTATCAGATACATGAAACAAAACCACATCATGACCGTAGTAGGCCAAATGTTTAAATGCGGTAAGAAGCTCATTTAACGGTATTCTATCTCCAAGCAGATCTGTAAAAATAATCATTAATGATCGTTTCGGTATACGGTCTGCTACCTGATGAAGTGTAGATACTAATTGTGTTGATTCACTTACAGGTTGTCGCATGAGTAACTTCTCAAATAAATCATATAAATAATAAAGATGACTTTTTTTAGAACTCGAGTCGGTTTGCAAATGAATTTTATCAGAAAAAGTAATTAATCCTACAGCATCTTTTTGTATATGTGCTAAATAACTTAAGCAGGCAGAAGCTACACTTGAAAAGCGGATTTTACCCAATTGTTCAATAGGGTAGTACATTGAAGAAGATGTGTCTAAAAGCAACCAACATCGAAGATTCGTATCTTCTTCAAACTGTTTAGTGAATAGCTTATCTGTTTTTGCAAATACTTTCCAGTCCATATACCGAGTACTTTCGCCGGTATAGTACGCGCGGTGCTCAGAAAACTCTACCGAAAACCCATGAAATGGTGATCTATGAAAACCTGTTATAAAGCCAGACACAATTTGCTTAGTAATAAGCTCAAGAGGATAAAGAGACTGTATATCGTCAAGATAGAAACTCATTTCTCATATATTTTACCAAATGAGTTTACTCCATTTTCTTTTAAAATCTGAATATCTTTTTTTGTTTCGTCTAATGATTTATAAATACCTACCAATACACGGTATGTTTTTTTCTGAGCAGAAGAAATAAGTTGAATAAATATATCGTTAAAATCAAGTGACTTCATCTTCTCTCCTACCTTCTTAGCATTTTCCCACGATGTAAAAGAACCTACTTGTAGTCCATATCCTTGAATTTTTTTCTTCTCTCCATCTAACGCATAGAGCCCATCTTCTACTGCATTTCCTTTTTTCTCATCCTCTTTTTTATCTGTTGAAGCAACAACTGTAGACTCCGTATTTTCACTAATCACTTCGATAGATACATTAGCTACGCCTTGATTGAGTAATCCAACTTTAGCTCCTGCTGCTTTGGAGAGATCTATAATGCGACCAGGTTTGAAAGGCCCTCGATCATTAATACGAACAGTCACTTCTTTTCCATTATCTAGATTAATAACTTTCACAACACTTCCAAAGGCTAGTGTTTTATGCGCAGCTGTAAATTCATACATGTTATACTTCTCCCCATTAGCTGTTTTTTTACCATGAAACGCATCACCATAATAAGAAGCTTTGCCTGTCTCTGTATAACCAACTTGTGCAAAAGAATTACAAACTATACACAACATGGAAATTATTATTATATTTTTTTTCATCATCTCACTTAAAGTCTACGAGTAAATCTACCAAAAAATAAAATCAAAAAACAACGTCTAGTTCGATTATTTGATTATTGCGGTTAACACGTATTTTAGAATGATCGCCTTTTTCAAAAAGAGCCAATGCTCTCATATAATCCTGAATAGTAATAATAAGCACATTCCCCACTTTAACAATAACATCATCTCGCTTAACACCTGCTTTTGATGCAGGCTTGCCATCTGTAACGGCATCAACACGCACACCTGTTCCATCAAACGTATAATCAGGCATAATACCTAATGTGACTTTAAATTTTCTACTGCCTGTATCTTTCATCGCAGTAGATGAAAAAACAAGCTTCGGTTTTTCATCTATTTTTTCAATCAAGTTAACAATGTACTGTAAGACATCCTTTTCTCCTTTGTAGTTAATTTTTTCTTCATCATCTGTAGGCTGATGATAGTCTAAATGTTGGCCAGTAAAAAAATGTAGAACAGGTATTTTTTTTAAATAGAAAGAAGTATGATCAGAAGGACCAATTCCTGCTGAATCAGTTTTAATTTGGAAAACAGTTGATGTGCTTGCTATCAAGTCAACTAATGATGGTGATGTACCTACTCCATAAATAACCAATTTTTGGTTTATAGAATCAAGACGGCCAATCATATCCATATTAATCATAATGTCAATAGTTGATAAATCAATAGTTGGATTTTTACAAAAAAAATGAGATCCTAATAAACCTAGTTCTTCTCCTGAAAAAGCTATAAAGAGAAAATTATTTTTTTCCTGAATTCCATTTTGGGAAAAATAACGAGCCAACTCAAGCAAACCAGCTACACCTGATGCATTATCATCTGCTCCATTATGAATTTGACCTTTATTTTTAGGATACCCACCACCGTGTTCTCCCTCTCCAATATGATCATAATGGGCACCAATAACAATCGTTGTTATGGATTTATTATCTAGCCATCCAATCACATTCGTTCCTTGACATGAATTCTTTTTAGAAGAAACAAGAGAAGAATCATATTCCTGATGTGGATTATGATGCAATGAAGGTTGAGAAAAATAAAACATTTGAAAATAGCTATCCGTACCTTTAGGTATCAATTGATATGTTTTAAAGTAATCTGCAATATAAGCTGCAGCTGTTCTTTCACCTTTTGTGCCAGTACCTCTTCCTTTAAGTCTGTCATGGCTTAAAAACTGAATATGCTTTTTTAATAAATCCATTTCAATGATTTGTGCTCTGCTATGCATCATAACAAACATCAAGCCAATACAACTCATCCATTTTTTCATATACATTGCATTTTTAAGTTCATACTTCAATCAACCCAATCCGCTATAAACAAATTAGTATCTCGTGTACCATTATTATTTCTATTTGATGAAAACACAATCTTTTTTCCATCAAATGAAAACATTGGAAAAGCATTAAACACACTTTGAAAAGTAATTTGTTCTAAACCTGTTCCATCGACATTAATCATAAATAGCTGAAAGTCATATCCCTTTGTTGAATGATGGTTAGAAGAAAATATAACCTTTTTACCTGACGGATGAAAAAATGGAGCCCAATTAGCTTTTCCAAGTTTTGTAAGCTGTCGTAAATTAGAGCCATCGATATTACAAATAAACAATTCCATTTGAGTAGGCATCACTAAGCCTTGTTTCAATAAATCAGTATATTCTTTTATTTGATCAGGTGTACTTGGTCGGGATGCCCTAAAAATAAGTTGAGTTCCATCAGGAGAAAAAAAAGCACCGCCATCGTAACCTAACTCGTGCGTAATCTGTTTTAAATTACTTCCATCTATATTCATTATCCATAATTCTAAGTCACCAGATCGAGTGGAGGTAAACACAATTTTATCACCTTTCGGAGAAACCGTCGCTTCTGCATCATACCCTGGCGATTGAGTCAATGGCTTACTAATTTTTCCACTTTTATCAGCAATAAAAATATCATACGTATCATAAATAGGCCACACATATTTGTGGTCAGAACGTGGTGCTGGTACAATCGGACAATCGGGAGAAGAGTTATGCGTAGACGCATACAAAATCTGTTTATTCCCAGGTAAAAAAAACGAACATGTCGTTCTTCCTTTTCCTGTACTAATTCGTTCGGGTTTATATAATAACGAATCATTACGTGATTGCTGAATATCTAGAAGAAATATTTGATCACAAGACACATTCCAACTTGGATTGTTACTTTGAAAAGTCAACTGTTTATTATCAAAACTAAAATAAGCTTCTGCATTATCACCGCCAAAAGTAAGTTGATGTATATTTTTGAGATGCGATTCGTGTTGAGCATATGCATCCAATTTATTTAGTAATAAAGATAGCCCTATCAGTATAAAAAACTTTTTATTAATCATAGTTTTCAAAATAATATAAACCTAGACCAACAAATATAAACCATATCACATTAACTGGTTTTATAAAAAAATTTAAAATACAGTAAGCCTTGGTGGTACAAATAAAAAGTTTTACATTTGTAGTTAGCGACTATTTATTAATTAAGTTATGACCGAGGAAAAGAATGAAAACGGAAAAGGAGAAGTTTTTTCTAAAAAGATACGCGCAGGGAAACGCACTTACTTCTTTGATGTAAAACCAACCAAATCAAATGATTTTTACTTAACTATCACAGAAAGCAAAAAACGTCAAAAAAACAATGGTTTTGTGTTTGAAAAACACAAGCTATTTCTTTATAAGGAAGATTTTGACAAATTCATAAATGCGCTAGAACAAACTATTCAGTATATGAAAACAGAGCTTATGCCAGATGTTGATTTTTCTCAATTTCAACAACAAGCTTCTGATAATGATCAAGAAGGAGAAGAAAATACGAACTCTGATTTGAAATGGGAATAGCTTAATAAAGAAAATCATATATTTGCAAAAAGCTCTCTTTAAGTAATTATTAAAGAGAGCTTTTTATTTTCTACTACTTATTTTTATTAGTATATAATAACAAAATTAAAATATGGGATTAAAATGTGGAATTGTAGGACTTCCAAATGTAGGTAAGTCTACTTTATTTAATGCATTATCAAGTGCCAAAGCAGAAGCAGCTAACTATCCATTTTGCACTATTGAGCCTAATATAGGCGTCGTGAATGTACCAGATAATCGCTTGCTTATCTTAAAAGAGCTAGTCAATCCTCAACGCATACTTCCTACCATTATCGAGTTCGTAGATATTGCAGGCCTAGTTAAAGGTGCAAGCAAAGGAGAAGGATTAGGCAATCAATTTTTAGCCAATATACGAGAAGTTGATGCTATTATTCATGTGGTACGCTGCTTTGTTGATGATAATATTGTACATGTGGCAGGCCAAATCAATCCTGTACTAGATAAAGAAGTTATCGATACAGAACTACAACTTAAAGATCTAGAGTCTATTGAAAAAAAAATAAGCAAAGTAGAGCGTACGGCTAAGACAGGTGACGCAAAAGCTAAAAAAGAATTAGAGTCTTTATTAAAATATAAAACCATTTTATCTTCAGGAAAAAATGCCCGAAGCTTGGAAGCAAGTGATGATGATAAAAAAGCAATAGAGGATCTTCATTTATTAACAGATAAACCTGTTATTTATCTGGCCAATGTAGATGAAAAGTCTATTCAATCAGGCAATACCTATACGGAGCAGTTAAAAAAAATAGCTCAACAAGAACATGCTGGAATAGTTTTGGTTTGTGCAGCTATTGAATCTCAGATTGCTGTATTAGAAGAAGAGGAAGAAAAAAAACTTTTTCTAGAAGAATATGGATTAAAAGAATCTGGACTAAATCAACTTATTCGAGCAGCATATGATCTATTAGGTCTTATTACTTATTTTACAGCTGGCGAAAAAGAAGTAAGAGCATGGACCATCAAACGTGGATGGAAAGCACCACAAGCAGCTGGCGTTATTCATACTGATTTTGAAAGAGGCTTTATTAAAGCAGAAGTTATTAAGCTCGCAGACTACCAACAATATAAAACAGAGCTGGCTTGTCGGGAGGCAGGAAAAGTGGCCATAGAAGGGAAAGAGTATGTTGTTAAAGACGGTGATATTATGCATTTTAAATTCAATGTATAAAAAAGATTCTATCCTCTTTTATAAGTTTAAAAAAATTGGTAATCTTAAAGAAAAATAAACATCACTATGCTTAAAAATTCACGCTATTTAACCAGTCATATCATTTTCATTATTTTATTTATTATATTATCTGTAGCCTATTTTAAACCAGCTGTATTTGATAAAAAAGAACTTAAACAACATGATATACTAGAGCACCGTGGTGGATCAAAAGAGCTTGTAGATTACCGCACTAAAACAGGACATGAGGCATTATGGACAAACTCAATGTTCGGAGGAATGCCCGCTTATCTTATTTCAACAATATACCCTGGAGATGTTATTAATACATTTATATGGAACGTATGGTCTCATTTCCCACCATATACCATACTTACTTTAATCAGTCTTATCTCTTTTTATATTCTAATCTTAACATTTGGAGCCAACCCAATTACTGCAGCTATAGGAGCAATTGGTTTTGCATTTAGCTCATTCACCATCATTAGTATCTTTGCAGGTCATAACTCTAAAGTTATAGCTATGGGCTATATGCCATTGATGCTAGCTGGAGTTATGCTTATCACAAGAGGCAAATATGCAATCGGCTTTGTGATCGCAGCTATAGGTACTTCATTAAATATAGGTGCTGCACATTATCAAATTACGTATTACACATTTCTTTTAATAGGATTAATTCTTCTTATTGATTTAATCTACTCTATTCGAGAAAAAAATACTATTCTCTTCTTTAAAAAAACAGGCATTCTAGCTGCTGCTTTAATCATTGGGTTATGCACTAGTATTTCGTCACTCTTTACCACAATGGAATACTCTCATTATTCCATGCGTGGAGGTAGTGAACTTACAACAACTTCAACTACTGGAGATGTTTCTAAGGAAAATAAAAATGGATTAGACAAGAATTATGCATTTTATTGGAGCTATGGAAAATTTGAAATATTATCATTACTCATACCTAATATACAAGGCGGCGCCTCTGTTGGTAGCCTATCTAAAAATTCAGAATTGTATAAAGCAACAATGGATACACCCTACGCTAATGAAGCAGAAAATATAATAAGTCGTGTACCACTCTATTGGGGAAGTCAGCCATTTACAGCTGGACCTACATACTATGGCGCTATCATCTGCTTTCTTTTTGTACTAGGACTACTCATTGTAGATAAAAAAATAAAATATGCACTTGGATTAGGTGTTTTATTTTCTATACTATTAGCCTGGGGGAAGAACTTTGATTTCTTTAATACATTAATATTTAATTACTTTCCTGGTTATAATAAATTCAGAGCTGTAACAATGGTATTAGCTGTTGGACAACTATGTATGTGCATATTAGCCGCATTAGCTATTCAAAAAATAATTGAACAAAAAGAAACTAAGCTTACTCTAAAAAAAGTATTTCTGGCAGCAGGAATTACTGGTGGAATTTGTTTATTAATGTATATAGTTTCCTATTTACTACGATTTGAAGGGCCTTATGATGCGGAGCAATTTAAAGATTATATGTGGTATTTAGATGCGTTAAGAAAAGATCGGTCTACTCTTTTACGGCAAGATGCTGGACGATCTTTATTTTTTATAGCTGCTGCAGCTACATTAATTATACTCTTTCTAAAAAATAAATTAAATCAAAACGTAGCTTTAGCAGGTGTTTTAGTTCTAACCACATTAGATCTATGGTTTATAGATAAACGCTATTTAAATGATACACATTTTGAAAGAAGAGTGTTTGAAAACCACTTTACTCCTACAGCAGCTGATCAAATTATTTTACAAGACAAAAATCTTGATTATCGCGTAGCTAATCTACAAGGAACATTTGGCGAATCACGTACATCTTATCTTCACAAATCCATTGGAGGCTACCATGGCGCTAAATTACGCCGATACGAAGATATCATAAATTATTATTTAGATTCAGAGATAAAAAATACCAAAGAGGCACTTCGAACAAATACACTCCATCAACTCTATACTCCTATTTTAAATATGCTTCACACAAAATATTTCATATTTAACGATTCTTCCACAGGTGTAGTGAAAAATGAACAAGCTAACGGCAATGCATGGTTTATAAGTAAACTAATCACAGTAAAATCTGCCAATGAGGAGATAGATAATTTGAAAAATATAAATACAAAAACAACAGCACTTATTGATATTACAAAATTCAAACCAAAGTCATTAGCTAATGAAAGCACACTTGATTTTAAAAAGGATTCAAGTGTATCCATTATTACACTTACCAATTATGAACCTAATCATTTAGTTTATCATACTGAAAATCCAAATGATGGTCTAGCTGTATTTTCAGAAATATACTATCCTAAAGGATGGAAGGCAACTATTGATGGCGTAGAATCTCCCATCATTCGCGTTAACTATATTTTACGTGCTCTAGAAGTACCTAAAGGAAATCATACAATTGAATTTATATTTGATCCAACCTCGTATCATACAGGCAATACGATTGCTCGTATTTCATCTTGGCTATTAATTGTAACAAGCTTAGGAATTAGTATTTTTATATTTTATCAAAAAAGAAAAAACACATCTTCATAACCTATAATTATGGTATATCCAAGCAAAAGCAATCGGCTCATTAACTCACTGAGTCCTTATCTTTTGCAGCATGCCTATAACCCTGTCGATTGGTTTCCATGGGGAAAAGAAGCTTTAGGAAAAGCCATCCATGAGAATAAACCAATTATTGTAAGCATCGGCTATTCTGCCTGTCATTGGTGTCATGTGATGGAAAAAGAATGTTTTGAAAAAGAAGAGGTTGCTTCAATCATGAACACCTATTTTGTATGTATAAAAGTAGATCGTGAAGAACGACCTGATATTGATCATATTTATATGGATGCCATTCAAGCCATGGGACTCTCCGGTGGATGGCCACTTCATGTATTTCTTACACCAGAAGCTAAACCATTTTATGGAGGAACCTATTTCCCTTTACAACAATGGAAAACTATCCTAATTAAAGTAGCTGAAGCATACAAAACGCAAAAACAACAACTTGAAAATTCTGCTACTCAATTTGTAGATATATTAAGTATAAAAGACACTGAGAAATTTAAACTTACTTTAACTGAAGATAGTGTTTCTACAACCGAGCTTCATCATATCTATGACCATCTCGCTGATCATTTCGATACAGAAGCTGGTGGCATAGGACAAGCTCCAAAATTTCCAATGCCTTGTAATTACTTTTTCTTACTTCGGTATTATTATTATACAAAAAATGAAAAAACGTTACACCAAATCACACATACATTAGATCAAATAGCTTCAGGTGGCATCTATGATCAAATTGGAGGTGGCTTCTCGCGCTATGCTGTAGATGATGAATGGATAGTTCCTCACTTTGAAAAAATGCTGTATGATAATGCTCAGCTAATTAGTTTATATGCTGAAACTTATACTTTAACAAAAGAAAATCGATTTAAAGATATAATCTATGAAACAATACAGTTTCTTCAAGAAGAATTAATGCAGCCTCAAGGTGGCTTTTACTCCGCTTTGGATGCAGACAGTGAAGGTATAGAAGGGAAATTTTATACCTGGA
Source organism: uncultured Cytophagales bacterium (assembly GCA_964418605.1). Classification (GTDB taxonomy): domain Bacteria; phylum Bacteroidota; class Bacteroidia; order Cytophagales; family Cyclobacteriaceae; genus CAYQLY01. The sequence continues at coordinate 84,661 of CAYQLY010000008.1, read as the reverse complement.
AAAAAGAAGAAATAGATAAACTCCTAGGCGCTGATTCCTCTCTTTTTAATACATATTATCATATCACTCAAGAGGGGAATTGGGAAAATGGCTATAATATTCTATATTGTGATTTATCACAGCGTGACTTATTATCTAAAAAACATAATCTAACTAAAGAAGAATTAGATGAAAAAATAAAAAAATGTAAAAAAATACTACTTGGAGAACGGAAAAAAAGAATTAAACCCAATATCGATAATAAGATCATTACATCGTGGAATGCGCTGACAATAAGTGGATTAGTTGATGCTTATACAGCATGCGATGAGCCTTTATTTTTAAAATCAGCTATACAAAATGCTGATTTTTTACTTACTCATCTTAAAAAAGATAGAGAATTATACCGAATTTATAAAGATGGTAATACCTCGGTAAAAGCTTATCTTGACGACTATGCTTGCCTCATACAGGCCCTCATCAAACTTTATCAAGTAACCTTTAATGAACGTTGGATTTTAGAATCTATTCATCTGACAGATTATGTCATAGAACATTTTTATGATCCTGAGGAACAATTATTTTATTTTACAAGTTCTATATCAGAACAACTCATTGCTCGAAAAAAAGAACTTTTTGATAATGTTATTCCTTCATCTAATTCTATCATGGCTATTAACTTACATTTTTTATCATTATACACTTATAATCGACGATGGTCATTCATCTCAGACCAAATGCTTCAACGCGTACGTAGTTTATTTAAAAGTGGGACTACACATTTAACTAATTGGGCATGTTTATATATATATAAACTATATCCAACTATTGAAATTTCTATCATAGGGAAAAATACAGCTATGGATATCCAGAAATTAAATAGCTTTTATTTGCCTAATAAATTAATAGCAACCTCACCAACTTCCAATGAAAGTCAACTAGCTATTTTAAAAGATAAAAATAGCAAAGGAGAAGAATCTACTTTTTATATTTGCTATAACAAAAAATGCATATCCCCTATTATAAATATTGAAGATGTTATAGCTGAAATTAAAAAAATAGAACATGAGTTTTAATTAAAATAAAACATTTTATTGTCAATAATACATTAATTTAAATCCATTTTTGCGTCCCTCATGACCGAGAAACAAGCTCAACAAAAAATACAAGAACTCATTAAACAAATAAACTATCATAATGACTTGTATTATCAAAAAAATAAATCTGTTATCAGTGATTATGAATTTGATCAGCTTCTTGAAGAACTGATTCAGTTAGAACATCAATTCCCTCAATATAAAGCAGAAGATTCTCCTACCCAACGTATAGGCGGAACGATTACAAAAGAGTTTCCTACAGTAGCTCATCGCTATCCTATGCTTTCACTAGCCAATACCTATTCATTTGAAGAATTACAAGAATTTGACGAGCGAATTAAAAAACATATTCCACAACAAGCCTATGAGTACTTTTGTGAACTAAAATTTGATGGTGTAGCAGTAGGCTTAATCTATGAAAAAGGTATTTTCAAAACAGGTGTAACACGAGGAGATGGAACACGAGGAGATGATATTACTGCTAACCTAAAAACGATACGACATATCCCTCTCCGGCTTAATGATAAAAATGCTCCTGATTATGTTGAAGTCAGAGGTGAAGTTTTTTTCCCTAAACAAGTATTTGAAGATTTAAATAAAGAACGTGAAGACAATGGGGAGCCTACTCTAGCTAATCCACGTAATGCGGCTTCAGGCACTTTAAAAATGCAAGATTCAAAAATCGTTGCTAAACGAAAATTGGATTGTTATGTGTACCAACTTCTTGGTGAAAATATGCCTTATCAAAATCACGAAGACGCTATTCACAAATTAGAACAATGGGGATTTAACGTATCTCCTACTTATCAACGTTGCTCTACGCTGGATGATGTATATCAATTTATAAAAAAATGGGAAACAAAACGTTTTGATCTTCCATTAGAAACCGATGGTATTGTCATTAAGATTAATGATTTTCATCAACGAAAAGTAATAGGCTTTACAGCCAAAAGCCCTCGATGGGCTATTGCATACAAATATCAACCTGAGAATGTATCAACAGCTTTAGAGTCTATCACCTATCAAGTAGGCCGTACTGGAGCCATTACTCCTGTAGCTAATCTTCAACCTGTATTATTAGCTGGAACAACTGTCAAAAGAGCATCTCTACACAACTTCAATGAAATACAACGTTTAGATATTAGATTAGGAGATTATGTATTTGTAGAAAAAGGGGGTGAAATTATACCCAAAGTAACGGGTATTGATCTGTCAAAAAGAAAAAAAGGAAGCAAGCCTATTGAATTTATTACTCATTGTCCGGAATGCCACACAGCTCTTACTCGAAAAGAAGGAGAAGCGATTCACTATTGCCCAAATGAGCAATCTTGCCCACCCCAGCTGAAAGGAAAATTTGAACACTTTGTTCAACGAAAAGCGATGAACATAGATAGCTTAGGAGGCAAAACAATCGAACAGCTTTTTGATAAAAAACTAATCAAAGATATAAGTGATTTATATAGTTTAAAAACAGATGATATTTTAAAGCTAGAAGGTTTCAAAGAAAAATCTACTGCTAATTTATTAGAAGGGATTGAATTATCTAAAAAAATACCTTTTGAAAAAGTACTTTTTGCTTTAGGTATTCGGTATGTAGGTGAAACAGTAGCTGCAAAACTAGCTGAATATTTTCAAACTATTGATGCCATCAAAAAAGCTTCTTTGGAGGAGCTTCTCGAAGCTCCGGAGGTAGGTGATAAAATTGCAGAAAGTATACTAGCCTATTTTTCTAATCAAGAAAATAACAAACTTATTGAACGTTTGAAAAAAGCAGGCCTTCAATTTAAAATTAAAGAAAAAAAGAAAGAAAGTTCTAAATTAGCAGGTAAAACATTTATTATTTCTGGTGTGTTTAAAAACTTTGAACGCGAGGAGTTAAAAGAAAAAATTCAATCTCATGGAGGTAAAATTTTATCGACCATTTCACAAAAATTGGATTATGTAGTAGCTGGCGATAATATGGGACCTTCAAAATTGGAAAAAGCAAAAAAAATAGGAATTAAAATCATTACTGAAGAGCAACTTATTAAACTAATAAATGAATAACTAACAAATGAGGTGGGTAAAAAAATACTTTCTAACTAATAGAGTCAAATCTCAAAAAGAGATACAACGCTCCACAATTAACTATAATCAATCCAAACAAATAGGAATACTATTTGCTATGAAAGAAAAAATGGATTTAACATGGATAAAAGAAATAAAAGACTACTTTGAAAAAGAAGGAAAAGAGGTTTCTTTTATCGCATTCAAGAAAAAAAAATATAAAGAAAATCCATTGCCGACCTATGTTATATCTTACACTTTGAAAGACTTATCCATCACCGGAAAAATAAATTCTCAAGAAATAAAAAACTTTATCCATACATCGTTTGACTATTTAATGTGCGTTGATAAAATTATTTCTCCAGAAATAGCTTATATCATTCAAAAAAGCCAAGCTAAATGTAGAGCAGGCGTATTTAATGAAGAACTCTCTTTTCTTTTCGAGTTTATGCTTATTCAAGAAGAAAAACACACTATACAAGAAAAATTAATTGAACTCGTTAATCAACTAAAAAAAATACGGTATGTCTAAACACAACATTGGAAAAAAACTTAAAGGAACAGGTGTAGCTCTTGTTACCCCATTTACAAAAAATCTAAAAATTGATTTTGATGGACTGAGAAATCTTATAAACTACACCTCTACAGGTGGGGTTGACTATTTTGTGGTATTAGGTACTACAGGAGAGTCCCCTACCTTATCTAAAGAAGAAAAAAAAGATATTTTAGAGTTTGTAAAAAAAAATAATAAAAAAAAGCTACCCATTGTATATGGAATGGGTGGAAATAATACAGAAGAAATAATAGAGTCATTTAATACTATTGAACTAAATGGTATAACAGCTCTACTTTCTGTAAGCCCTTATTATAATAAGCCTACTCAAACAGGAATCATCAAGCATTATGAAAAACTAGCTGATTCTTCCCCACTTCCTCTTATCTTATACAATGTACCTGGAAGAACGAGCTCTAATCTAACAGCTTCTACTACCCTTACATTATCCCAACATCAAAATATTATCGGTATAAAAGAAGCTTCAGGAGACTTATTACAGTGTATGTGTATTGCTCAACAAAAACCCAGTGATTTTCTACTCCTATCCGGGGATGATTTACTTACTATGCCTATGATTGCGATAGGTGCTACAGGTGTCATTTCTGTTCTTGCTAATGCCTTTCCTAAAAAATTTACTACAATGGTTAATAAAGCCTTACAAGGAAAATTTTCAGAAGCAGCCAAACAAACATTTGAATTTTTATCTATCAATACGCTTATGTACCATGAGGGAAATCCAACGGGTATAAAAGCAGCACTTCACATCAAAAAAGTTTGTGAAGACTATATGAGACTACCTTTGCTAAAAGCAAGTAAAGAACTAAAAGAAAAAATCAAATCTAATTCTAGTCATTTAGAATAAAACAGGGCAAACTATATTTCCAATATATTATCTTATCAAGATTAGACTTAAATTGTATACTAAAAATTTATCTACTCTTACTAGAAAAATACAAGTATAGTTTTGTCTTTAAAAATTAATTTTGTTTTTGCCAATATACTCCCGTCCAATCTATAGCCTTTATTTCCTCTGTAATGGAATATTGCTTTCTATAATCTAATACAGCCTGTTGGCATGCAGCTACTGCACCCCAATCATCAATAATAATAAACCCTCCTTTAGATAATTTAGGATATAAATGAACTAAGGCGTCCATTGTAGATTCATACATATCTCCATCAAGTCGAAGTATCGACAACTGCTTAATAGGTGCTAATGGCAATGTGTCTTTAAACCATCCTTTTAAAAACTTGACATTGTCATCAAGTAAGTTATATTTTTTAAAATTAGACTTTACATTTTCTAATGATATAGAAAGCTCTTTTCGCAAATGATGTTTATCACCCCGATCGGCTGCATATTTTTTTTCATCAGGTTTTGGAAGCCCCTCAAATGAATCAGCAACCCATACAAGCCTATCTTGTACTCCTGATGATTTTAATAAGCCTTGCATAAAAATAGTTGCTCCACCTCTCCAAACCCCAGTTTCAATAAAATCCCCAGGAATATTATTTTTAATAACTTCTTTAAAACAAAGCTCAATATTCTCAAGCCTTTTTAATCCGATCATACTATCAGCATATGTTGGCCAATCTTTTCCCTCTAAGCGAGCCTCTGGATTATACGCAAGTACTCTACAAATAGCCAACTTTCTCTTTCGTAATAAACGATCAAGTAAAAGAAGTAGACGTAAACCCCAACTTTTCTTATTCCGATAGAGCGGTTTATATTCTCCAAGTTCCAAGCGGTGATAATCGACAAGTACTTTTTTTAAAAGATCAATATACTGATTATCCATAATGATTTTAACTTATTAATTTTTATATATTTTTTTTACGCTTAACAAGAACCTGATAGCCAATCCACCCTGATACAATAGAACCAGTTAGAATAGCTATTTTAGACATCGTCTGAAACTCTGAATCAGTAAAGGCAAGTATAGAAACAAAAATAGACATCGTAAATCCAATACCCCCCAAACATCCCAATCCAATTATTTCTTTCCACTTTGCATGAGAAGGAAGAGTAGCTAATCTAGATTTAATAGAAAGATAAGAAAAAGATATAATGCCAATAGGTTTGCCCACTATTAATCCAAGCATAATACCTAAATTTAATGGCGTCATGTATGAATTATAAAAATCACTTTTAATGACAATGGCTGTATTGACCAAAGCAAAAACAGGCATTATAAAATAGCTAACTGGTTTGTGCAACCAATGCTCTAGCCGCTCCGCTAATGATTTTTTAGGATGAACAGAACGAATAGGAATAGCTAAAGCTATTAGTACTCCTGCAACTGTAGCATGAACACCCGATTGAAGCATCGTATACCAAAGTACAATTCCTATAAAAATATACACTATTAAAATACGTATACCTACTCGATTACAAATAAGAAGAAATCCCCAAAGCAATAATGAGATAAGTAAATAATTAAAATCGATTTGCTCTGTGTAAAAAATAGCTATCACTACAACTGCTCCTAAATCATCAATTACTGCCAATGCTGTCAAAAAAATTTTTAATGAAATAGGTACACGATTACCAATCAATGAAAGGATACCTAAAGCAAAAGCAATATCTGTAGCCATTGGAATACCCCAGCCAGATCTATAAGGTGTATTATAATTAAACAATAAAAAGATCAGAGCGGGAACAATCATTCCTCCCAAAGCTGCATTAACTGGAAGAATAGCTTTTTTAAATGATGACAGTTCACCTTTTACAACCTCTCTCTTTATCTCCAGTCCAACCAGCAAAAAGAATACAGCCATCAGGCCATCATTAATCCAATTTAATACCGACTCTTTAAGATGTATAGAAGCATATTCAAAACCTAGTTCAGTTGAAAGAAATTGAAAATAATATTTCCCTATCAATGAATTTGCAATAATTAATGAGATGACAGTACAAACAATAAGAATAAGTCCATTTACTTGTTGGGAATAAATAAATTCCTTAATAGAATAAATAAATTTGCTAGACTTTATCTTTTTTATCATACCCTGCTATAAATAACCTAATGACAGCGCTAAAATTTAAAAGGCTTAACAAATATATTGTTAAGCCTTTTAAAAATACAACTAGAAAAACTTATTAAGCAGAAACAACTTTAGCAACCACTGATTTGAAAGCCTCAGGGTTATTCATAGCTAAGTCAGCTAATACTTTTCGATTTAAGGTTATATTCGCCTTTGATAATTTGTGCATAAATTGAGAGTAAGACATCCCATGCTCTCTTGCAGCAGCATTGATACGTTGAATCCACAAGCTTCTGAATTCTCGTTTTTTAACTTTACGGTCTCTATACGCGTAAGTTAACCCTTTCTCAACTGTATTTTTGGCTACAGTCCAAACATTTTTTCTTCTTCCCCAATTACCTTTGGCTAATTTGAGGACTTTTCTTCGACGCTCTCTTGAAGCGACTGAATTGACGGAACGTGGCATAATCTATTCTATGTTTAATGGCATCGGTGGTTAATAATTATTAACACTTTAAACCTTAGCCGGTTAAAAAATACACTTACAAATTTATATTATATATTTAACATTCGCTCAATACGCCCTGCATCAGAAGGATTAACCAACCCTTTATTGGTCAGTTTTCTCTTTCTCTTCTTCGTCTTTTTTGTCAGGATGTGATTTTTAAACGCATGTTTATATTTAATCTTACCTGTGCCAGTGAGTTTAAATCTTTTTTTAGCAACAGATTTCGTTTTTCCTTTTGGCATATACTATTTTTTTACTAACAAATATTAAAAAATTACTCGATTCTATTTACTCAACTTAGGCGATACCATCAAAAACATCCTTTTCCCTTCTAATCGCGGCATATCCTCTACTTTACCATACTCTTCTAAGGCCTGAGCAAAACGAAGTAAAAGTACCTCTCCTCTTTCCTTATACATAATTGTTCGTCCTGCAAAATGCACATACGCACGCACTTTAGCCCCTGACTTCAAGAAATTAATAGCATGCTTTAATTTAAACTCGAAATCATGATCATCTGTATTTGGTCCAAAACGTATTTCCTTAACTACTACTTTATGCGTTTTAGACTTTAATTCTTTTTGCTTCTTCTTATACTCATATTTAAATTTTGAGTAATCAGTTACCTTACAAACAGGAGGGTCTGCATTCGGTGAAACTTCCACCAAATCCAATCCTTGCTCCTCAGCCATCTTAAGGGCTTCCTTAAGGCTATATATGCCCTGTTCTATATTCTCCCCTACTAGTCGTACCTCGGGAGCCATAATTCGATCATTGATTCGAAATGGCTCGTCTTTTTTGTAACGTTGCAAACTAATAAACCGTTGTTTTTTCAGGTTGCAAATATCTTATTTTTTTACATAAAAACCTAATTTTTTTAATAAAAATTAAGGCTTTAAAAACAACAGCTTTATACTTTGCACATCTACCAAATACCTTTATATTTAACAAACAATTAAAAAAATGAAAAAAATATATAGTCTATTCATTTTTGCAGGAATGTTAAGCTTAACTTACTGCAGCAGCAAAAAAGAGGGCCAAGAAGTGGCTAATGAATTTTATACAGCCTTAAAAGCACAAGAGTACGAAAAAGCTGTTGGTCTTTGCCATGAAAATGCATTAAACATCACTCCTAAAGATCAGTGGTTGGATGTTTTAAAACAAGCCCAAGATCGATTAGGTAGCATAAAATCATTCAATCAAAAGTCATGGAATGTAAATATAGAAAATGGCAATAGTACGGTCAGTCTTACATTTGATGTTGTTTATGAAAAAGGGAATATGAAAGAAGACCTTACCCTTTACAAAAAAGCAGGGGAAAAAAACATGAAAGTACTAGGTTACAACTATAAACAACAATAATCTAAATTAATTTATTCTGAAGAGTATCTAGTTCTGCTTGTATATTAATAGAGTATTTTATTTCAATCTGTTTAAGTTGAATTATCAGATCTTGTATAAATTGTTGATACACTAGGGTACTTGTTTGAAAAGGTTTATGAGCCATACTCTTCAGAATACTTTCCCATTCTTTCAAAAAAAGCGTGCTTGATTCTGTAAAATACGTTTGTATAAATTTAGTCCAAATATACTTTTCAGCCACTCCATTCGGATGAATCATATCTTCTGCATAGAATCGATAATCTCTCAAATCATCCAACAATAGTTCATACGCAGGAAAATAAAACGAATACGTATTAGATTCTACAAATTGATGTAAAGCTAGTCGTAAGATAGACTTACTTACTGCATTTAATGGTAGTGTTTCTTTGACATGCCTTACAGGACTAAGTGTAAAAATAAACTGAGCGGACGAATTAATTGATCGAACAAGATCAGTTAAGTGATTTAAAGCTAAAACAACCTCTTCAACAGAAAGTAGTGTTTTTTCAAATAAGCGATTATCACTTTTATGGCAATTAGCTACTACCCTATTGTGATTTATTAGCTTATGAACCCATGCTGATCCTAAGGTAACAATAACAGTATTAACAGTATTTAAATAATTATATGTCTTTGTATTAAGTTCTTGAATCTTTTGGGATAGCCCATCCTTAGTTAGATCAGCTATAGAGGAATGATATAGATAGCTATACCAAACCTCATTTTGATGTACAAATAAGTCCTCATTAACCTCACTTTTCAAGATACAAGCCTCACATACCTCTGCGATGGATAAAGGATTGTATAACGTTCCAAAGGGATTATTTAAGACATTCCATTTATGCGTTATGAGTTTTTCTCCAAGCATTTCAGAGAAACAGGATCCTATTGTAAAAATAGAAGACGATAAACTAATTTGATGTGTTATAGACGGGGCAACGAGAAGTTCTGTTCTAAACATAGAATTAAAATAAAAAAAGCACCCTAAAACTTAAGATGCCTTTCCCATAAAATATATCTATGAAAAAAAATTACACCCAAATTTAAGCAGGAATTACCTTAAAAGCAAGTTTATGCTTCACTTCTTTATGCAAATCCAGTACAGCGACATAATCGCCTGCTGTTTTTATATCCGTTTCAAAAGATATCTTTTTGCGATCTATATCAAAACCCCTATCTTTCAAAGCCTGAGATAATTGCAACGTGGTCACAGATCCAAATATTTTACCACTATCACCTATTTTAGCAGGAATTTCCAATACAATATTACCTATAGAGCTAGCTAATGCCAGAGCCTCATTTTTTATCTTTTCAATTTTGTGAGCTGCTTGTTTTAAATTTTCAGCAATCACTTTTTTACTTGAATCAGTAGCAATAATTGCAAAGCCTTTAGGTATAAGGAAATTTCGAGCATATCCAGGCCTCACATTGACAATCTCATTTTTATGTCCTAATCCTTTAACGTATTCTTTTAAAATAATTTCCATGGCACTTAAGTGTCTATTCGTTCTATTTATTTTATTTCAATCCATCAGCTAAATATGGCAATAATGCCAAATGGCGCGCACGTTTCACTGCCTGAGCTACTTTTCGTTGGTATTTCAAACTTGTGCCTGTAATTCGTCGTGGAAGAATACGGCCTTGTTCGTTCAAAAACTTCATCAAAAAGTCTGGATTTTTATAATCAATATATTTAATGCCACTTTTTTTAAAACGGCAATATTTTTTAGGATATTCTTTTCGTTTATTATTATAATCTGCTTTTGGTATCATGATACAGTTTCTTTTACGTCACTTGATTTTTTCTTATTAAATGATCCTTTTCTCCTTTTTTCGTTATACTCTACAGCATGTTTGTCTAATGCTGTGGTAAGGAAACGAAGAATACGCTCATCTCTTTTGTATTCTATTTCCAATGTTGAAATAAAAGAAGGGCTACATTCAAGTTCAACTAATATGTAATACCCATTAGACTTATGTTGAATTGGGTAAGCCAGCTTTTTAAGCCCCCAATTCTCTTCATTGATTATGGTCACCTTGTGATCCTTCATCAACTTTTTGAATTTGTCAACAGTATCCTTTACCTGGCTTTCAGATAAAACGGGAGTTAAAATGAATACTGTTTCGTAATTTCTTACATCCATTGTTATAATTTTACTAATTAGGCTGCAAATATAGTATAATTTTAATTATTTATACAATATTAGTAGCGCGTTTTACCATTTAAATAATGTTAAGCCATAACCTCACTCAACTGCCTTAATTCTTGAGCTACTGGTGATTTTTCATATAGTATACGGTATACTGTCTGAATAATGGGCATGGTCAATTTATTATTTTGAATAAGATCATGAATGTCTTTTGTAGCATAATACCCTTCAGCTATCATATTCATCTCAAGCTGAGCAGATTGGATGGAATAACCCTTTCCTATCATCATTCCTAATGTACGGTTACGGCTAAATTGAGAATAAGCTGTAACCATCAGGTCACCTAAATAGGCTGAATCTGTAATGGTTCTATCTTGAGGTACAATATGATCTAAAAATTGTTCAATCTCCTGAATACCTGCTGCTACTAATACGGCTTGGAAATTGTCTCCATAAAATAACCCATGTGCCATACCTGAAGCAATGGCAATAATGTTTTTGAGTACAGCACTATATTCTATTCCTAAAGGGTCATTGCTTAACAATGTTTTAATATATCTATTTTCAAGAAGTGTAGCAATAGTTAGAGCTGATTGTTTATGTGTTGAAGCAATAGTCAAATAGGACTGTTTTTCCATGGCTACTTCTTCTGCATGGCAAGGCCCTCCTATGATGACTATTCTTTCTTCAAGGACTTGAAATGTGTGCTGTAGATAGGTCGTTACCAAAGTATGTGTTTGAGGTATAATTCCTTTGATAGCAGAAACAAGGAGCTTATCTTTAAACACATCTTTAGGAAGATTTTTAAGTGCATCTTGTATAAATGCTGCTGGAGTAACCAAAAAAATAATAGAGCTATTTTCAATGGCTTCTTCTACTCTACTATAAAGTTTTATTTTTTGTAAGGGTAAAGGCACATCACTTAAATAAGAGGGGTGATGACTATATGTTTGAATATGACTCAGCTGTTCTTCTCGACGTATCCACCAAGATATATCATGGTGATTATCAGAAAGTATTTTAACAAGAGCAGTAGCCCAGCTACCACTTCCAATGATGCTGATCTGAGTCATGGTGGCCTAAAAATACATAATAAATTTATTTATTGTATACCGCGTTATGCCTTAGCTAGGTTATTGAAATTTTATTCTAAAATAATAAGTTTGTATACTAAAAAAATAAATAATGCCTTCCGCTATCACGACTATAGAGCAAATGCTTTTGAGACCGTATTCTAAAAAGAATACACTTAAACTAGCAACCTTGATAGGCGACGACAAAAAGCTCTTTGCTGAGCTAATGGTTTGTTTTTTTGGAAAAGATTTTCGACTGTGCCAACATGCAGCCAATGTTTTAAATAATATAGCAAATAGGCATCCTAGCCTTTTTCGACCTTATTTTAAAAATCTAATAACAGCTTTAAGACATGCGCCTCATGATTCATTTAAACGAAATACATTACGCTTATTTCAATTTATAGATATTCCTTCGAAATATCATGGAGATTTAGCAAATCATTGTTTTTACTTTTTATCTTCTCGGAAAGAACCTATTGCTATCAAAATATTCTCCATGACTGTATTAGCTAACTTGTGTCAATCTATTCCTGAATTTAAAAAAGAGTTAAAATTAATAATTGAGGATCAACTGCCTTTTGCATCACCTGCTTTTAAGAACAGAGCTTCAAAAATATTAAATCGCTTATAGTTAGAAAGGCATAGTTATTTTTCCCGCTGCCCATTGAATAAAGATAAGGGATTTTCCATATTCTGATTCCCATTCTGCTAATTTAATTTGGCTGGAAATAAGATTAGATTCACGTGCATTAATGAGGAAAAGAGAGCTTTCTCCATTTTCAAATTTATCCTGTTCAGCTTGACGTAACAAAAAAGAATGATTGACTATTTCTTTTTGTATAGTTACCTGATCGATCATAGCTAGTACATGATTATACGCTGCTTGAACTTGATTTTCTATCTCACGCACTGTTTGACTGAGTGTATAAGCAAGCTCTGTTATTTTTAATTTCGTGACTTCAATTTTTCCACGTTCTGAGCGTAACAACAGAGGTATACTAAAGCCAAGTCCAATTTTATAATTTTTTAAAAAATAATCATTCATTAATGATGGTGATGAGGTAAAGAAGTTTTTTTGGAGAAAATTATACTCAATATTTAATTTTGGTTTTAGTTTATCTGTAAAAAATTTTCTTTCTAGATCAAGTTGTTGAGACTTAAAATTAATTTTTAAAATATCGGGATGGTTTTTTTTAGCATAACCCAACAATGTATGAAGTGAATCTTTTAAAAGATAATATTTATTGCTAACTGTAAAATGAGGGATGGCATTTTCTTTTAACTCCAATGGTATAGCACCTTCTTTCCATAAATAATTACTTATAGTAAGAGACATATTAGCATAATCTAGCTCCGCTTGTCTGGCTAGTACTTTTCTATTTTTCATCTCAATACTAGCTTCCACTGAATCTATAGCAGGTAAATCACCATGTATAATCCGTTCTTTCACTGCTTGCCATCGAATAGAAGCCAATTCATAGCCTTGTTGGTAAAGCACCATTTTTTGATATGTAAGAGCCCATTTCCAATAATCTTTTCCGGCTTCAAGTAAAAATTTATTGATGAGAGCAAGGCGCTCTACTTCTGCTAACTGAACAGCTATTTTAGCTTGACGTAATGTATTTCTTCTTTCATCAATAAGTAACCCTTGACCCAAAGGAACTGTTAATCCTAAATAGCTTAATCCCTCATCAGGGGTAAAGTTTTCACCATTAACATTCGTGCCACTATTTTGCTCAAATCCTATTTTTACATCAGGCCCATACCATGTAGGGATTTTGAGAAAGTTATCCCAAAGTGTAAAATAGTTTTTACCTTCTAATTCTTTTTGATAAAATTTAGTATTAAGTTGTGGATCAAACAAGCCCCTAGCTATACGTAGATCTTGTTGTGCTTTATCTGAAATAAGTGCTATTTGTTTTACAACAGGATGATTAGAGATAATATATTTATAAAACTCAGCTAACGTAAGAATATAAACAGAATCGTTTTCTTTTTTTTCTTCTGCTTTCATAGTATAGGGAAAGCACAGAAAAAAAATAATCACTGCAATAGCTAATAATTTAGTTCTCATCTACTTTTGTATTTTTTCCCCCTTTTACAGATTGGTCTTGATTAATTTGAGTTGTATAATCTGGTGGAAACCCATTCAACTGCCGCCAGATTTCATACCAAACAGGAACATCTTTCAGCAAAATCCATCCATATACTCCTGAACCTATACCGAGTGGTTTAGGCCATTCACTATCGATTGAGTCTGGAACAATAAGTACACGGTATTTACCATTGGTATCTACATTATCAACAGCAACAATAACTCCACCAAAAGTTCCTACACTCGCAACAGGCCATCCTGAAAAAACAAGTGCAGGCCATCCATCGAATTGAAGTCGGACTTTATCATTTATTTTCAATAATGGCAAATCCATAGGTTTAACAAATAATTCTATTGCTAAATGCATTTGAGTAGGCATAATACTAGTAATAGCTTCGCCCTCTTTAATTGTCTCCCCTATTCCATTACGCAAAGCTTTTACAATATATCCATCTTGCGGCGCGAGAATGCTATAGAAAGAACTTCTAATTTGCATGTTAGCATATTCATTATTCATTTTAGAAATTTCTCCTTCTATATTATAGAAATAGGCCAATGTTGAACTAAACTCAGATTCTGCTTTGGCTATTTTATCCAAATATTCTGCTTCAAGCGAGTTAAGTTCTATAGTGGCATTTAAGAGTTCATTTTTAGAGGTATAAAGTTTATTTTCTGAAGAAATAAGCTTAGCACTTGTTTCCTGAAATTTCAGTCTTCGTGTTTCATACTCAGTAAGAGACTTAAGTCCTTTTTTGTATAAAACTTCTTGCCGTTCCAATTGTGTTTTAGCTATATCATATTCTGCACGACTAGCTAAAAAATCAGTACTATCTGTTTTTATTTTTAATACTGTCTGTGTGATTTTGTTTTTAGCTTTACTTAAGCTAAATAGTAATCCCTCTTGAAGTACTTTAATTTGCTTTTGAAGTGCGTCTGCTTTTTTTCGCGTTGAAAGTAAAGCATTCTCTTTTGAATTAATTTGTTCACGAATACGAATTAAAAAATCAGGATCAAAGTATTTATCTTTCACTTCAGAAAGAACAACTAGCGTATCTCCTTTCTTAACATATTGACCTTCTCGCACATACCATTTTTCAATTCGACCTGCAATAGTACTATGTACAACCTGAGGACGATCCTCAGGCCTAAAAGTAGTCACCACACCTTTGCTTTGTATATTTTGAGTCCACGGCAAAAACATAGCCAATAAAAGTAGCATTAGTATACCCAGACACCAATAAGCCAGCATTCTACCAAAGTGCGGTGTATTCGCCAAATGAAATGCTTGAAATAAATCAGATAATTGTTCTTTTTTTTTCATACTGAATCAACCTACTAAAAAAGTACTTATATTTTTTTCATCATACAACCCATCATATACAACATCTCCTTCTTTCATAAATAAAACACGTTGAGCTAATGCTAAAATAGAACTATCATTTGAGAAAATTAAAACTGTAGTCGCTGGATAGTTCATTAAAGCATTAACTAATCGCAGTTTTTCTTTTTGATCCACCTGTAAAAAATTATCTTCTATAATAAGTAGTTTGGGCTGATGAACCAAAGCTCTTGCTAGTATTATCTTTTTCTCAATATGATCAGGTAACTTTCCTCCACCTACAAGATCCGAATGAAACCCATTAGGCAACTGATTAATGAATGTATCTAATTGAAGGGATTTAGCAATAGAAACAACTCGATCAATCGTAATATGTGGCCGTCCTAAAGAAATATTATCAATCAATGACCCATCAAATAATTTTTCTGGAGAGGTATAACCAATAGTATTATAAAAGCTCTGCTTATTTATATCTCTCATAGAAATATCATTATAGGTGAGACCTCCTTCATAATCATTATATATACCTAACAGGACATTAATTAGTGTAGTCCTACCTGAATCATTATAACCTGCTATAACAACTTTTTCATTAGCTTTTAATTTAAAGCTAATATTCTTCAATGCTAAACGACTAGATGTAGGATACTTATAGGATATATTTTTTAATTCCATAGCATATCCTTCATGTGATTGCTCATCTAATTTATCGATATTAATACCTTTATTTTCTTCTACAGGCAGCTCCATTACTTGTGTCATTTTATCGGTACTCGTTAACACATCGTAAACGGTATCTATTTTTAGGATAATTTTTTCCAAAGCACCCATAATAAGAATGATGATAATTTCTGAAGCGATAAATTGGCCTAAATTAATCTGAGCATTAATTAACAAAATGCACCCCATAATAAGAAGCCCCCCTATAATTAATGTTTTAAACCCTAAAAAAGAAAAATACTGTATGAGTAAAATCGAAAAATGTTTTTTCCTAGCAATTATATATGTACTAACCAGTTGATCTGTTTTTTGGGATGAGAATGATGAAGATATTCTAAATAAAATCATCGAACGAGCTATTTCTTGCAACCAATGAGCTACTTTATATTTATATTTTGACACATATAAATTAGTTTTTAATCCTTTTGGACCAGTTATTCGAATAACTATAAAAAGCATTACTATGAGAATTAAACTGAATATAATAAAAGATGGATGATACAGTGATATAACAATCAAACCAATGACTAATTGAACTAAAGCCGTTGAAATATCAATAATCAATTTTGAAAGTCCTTTTTGAAGTGTAGACACTTCAAAAAAACGATTCATCAATTCAGGAGGATATTCGTTCCTTATATTTTCTAATTGAAGCTGACTAACTCGTGAAGAAAATTCAAATGCTGTTCGAATAAATAACCGCTGTTGAATATACTCCAAAAGATACATTTGCATAATTTGCATTCCCCCTGCAATAAGTAATCCAAGAATAATTAAACCTATTAGTACAATAACAGATGTAACAATCTGTCCGCTCGATACATAGCTAATCATGCTTTGAATACCTAATGGCAATGACAGGCTTATAACTCCTGCCATAACTCCATAGATGTAAATAAAAAATATCTCTTTCTTTTCAGGAGATATTAATTTTAAAAACTGATTAATGATATATATTTTCTTACCGATGTTTTCTAAACCCATATTGAATTAAAGCAAACTGGTCTACTGATTAAATTACTTATTTTACAATTTTATGCTTAAATACTTTTTTAAATTTTTCAAGCTTAGGTGTAATCACCAATGAACAATAAGGTTGATCCTTATTCTCCTCATAATAATTTTGATGATAATCTTCTGCTGGATAAAAAATAATAAATGGCGTGATTTCTGTTACAATAGGGTTATTCCAAATACCAGCCTGATTCAGCTCAGTTCTATATTTTTCTGCGGACTGCTTTTGTTGTTCATTATGGTAAAATATAACCGATCTGTATTGAGTGCCTACATCATTGCCTTGTTTATTTAATGTTGTTGGATCATGGGTTTTCCAAAACAACTCTAAAAGTTCTTCATAAGTTATTTTGGAGGGATCATAAGTTATCTGAACAACCTCAGCATGACCTGTATTACCCGTGCATACTTCTTTATAGGTGGGATTTTTAACATGACCTCCTGAATAGCCAGAAATAACTTTTTCTATGCCTATCACTTGTTGAAAAATAGCTTCAACACACCAAAAACAACCTGATCCAAAAGTAGCCAACTCTAGATGAGGAGCTATTTTCTTACTAGATGATTCATTTTTTTTATCTTGTTGCATAACCTGAGATTTTACTAAATTAACACAAAAAAACAATAGGCTAGTTACTACTATCAATCGATTCATAATTTTCTGTTTTTTAAACTACTATATACAACTAAGATGCTATCTCAAAAATACTTATTTTTAAATTACTTAGCACAAACATCACCATCTCCGCTTTTATTGGAAATTAAAAAAGCGAAAGGGTTATATCTTTATTCTGAACAACGTAAAAAATACATCGATCTTATCTCAGGTATTGGAGTAAGCAATATAGGTCATCGACATCCAAAAGTAATAAAAGCTATTAAACAACAACTTAAAAAACATTTACATCTAATGGTTTATGGAGAGCTTATTCAATCGCCTCAGGTTGCATTAGCTAAAAAGTTAATTACCTATCTACCAGAACCACTATCCTCCATCTATTTTGTGAATTCTGGAAGCGAAGCTGTAGAAGGAGCTTTAAAACTAGCTAAACGATATACAGGAAAAACTCAACTTATAAGCTGTACAAATGCTTATCATGGCTCAACTCATGGTGCACTTTCAGTCACAGGAAATGAAAATTTAAAAAGGGCCTTCAGGCCTTTACTACCGGAAACGTACACTATAGATTTTGGCAATACAGAACACCTCCATAGAATTACATCTTCTACAGCTGCTGTAATTATAGAGCCTGTGCAAGCAGAAGCTGGAGTTAGGCTAACTGATACACATTACTTTCAAGCACTCCGAAAAAAGTGTAATGAAGTAAACGCTTTGCTCATTATGGATGAAATTCAAACAGGATTTGGTAGAACAGGTGCCTTTTGGGGATTTGAACATTATTCTATCATTCCAGATATGGTAGTTTGTGCCAAAGCCATGGGCGGTGGAATGCCTCTTGGTGCTTTTATTTCTTCACATAAAATCATGTCATCGCTTACACATAACCCTACTTTAGGACATATTACCACCTTTGGAGGACATCCCGTTAGTTGTGCGGCATCACTAGCAGCATTAGATGTGTTAATAAAAGAAAAACTAATTGAGCATGTCGTAGAAAAAGAAAACTATTTTCACGATTTATTAAAACACCCTCTAATCAAATCTATTCGAAGTAAAGGATTATTATTCGCTATTGAATTTGATTCAGCGGAACTAGTAAAAAAAATTATTGAACGAGGATTGCACTATAATCTACTAACTGATTGGTTTTTATTTTGCGACTATGCCATACGGCTTGCACCTCCACTCACGATTACTTTGAAAGAAATCAGTATGGTTTGTAAAAAATTGATCCAAACGATGGACGATGTATTATTAAATGAGATGAAATAAATTACCTACACCTATATAGGACTGCGTTGTAAAACCTTCTCCATATTTTACACCAATCAGATGGCCCATTTCTTTGGCACGTGCCTCAATAAATTCTAAAAACTCCGGAGTAGATATATACGTCTGAGGTTCTTGAGTCTGAGGATTATAAAACTGCGATTGGAATGCACGAATAGACTCTATTTTCTTATTCCAAAAAGGAGTAATATCTACTACAAGCTGGGGCTTAATCCATCGATCTTGAATATAATGATATACTTTTTTAGGTCGCCAAGGCTTCTGCATGACACCTTCATCCGTCGTTTCTATCTTAATAAGACCTGCTAAAAAACAAGAGTCTGAAATAAGTTGAGCCGCTCTTCCATGGTCAGGATGACGATCAGTAATGGCATTAGCTAATACAATTTCAGGTTGGTATTTTCTTATCAGCTTAATAACTTCAAGTTGATGTTGTTCATCATTTTTAAAAAAACCATCTCTCAATTTAAGATTGTAGCGAAAAGCAACGTCCAACAATGATGCTGCATGATGAGCTTCTTTTTCACGTATACTTGGCGTTCCTCTTGTTCCTAACTCACCTTGGGTAAGATCAAGAATACCTACCTTTTTACCTTGAGAAGAATGAACTAAAAGAGTGCCTGAACAAGATAACTCAACATCATCGGGATGAGCTGCTATAGCTAATATATCTAGTTTCATAATGTATGATTATGATTAATTAATACGAATCTTTTTCCCAGGCAGTAACGTTGTTTTTTTTGTCATTCGATTAAGTTTACAAATAGCTGGTATAGAAATATGGTATTTCCTACTGATCGTATACAAGCTATCGCCTTTCTTAATCTTATGAAATCGAACTTTTTTAAGTTCACGAATATACTCAAAATGCTGAGGGGTTAATATGAACTCATGAGAAATTAATGTATCCTTTTTAAAATCAAAAAGATATTCTGGATTAATAGCATTACCTTGATACCGAACTTCAAAGTGCAAATGAGAACCTGTACTTCGACCCGTGTTCCCACCCCATCCAATAAGATCTCCTGCTTTCACATGCTGCCCCACTTCTACTAATGATTTTTTAAGATGACCATACAACGTTTCTAATCCATTAGTATGACGTATTAACACATAATTCCCATACCCTTTCCGATCATAACTGCATATCCGAACAACCCCATCAAAAACAGCACATACCGTATCCCCCGTTTCTAATTTTAAATCTGTTCCATAGTGCCATCGGTAACTACGCATCCCAAATCCTGATGTAATATGTGTCTCCTCTAGTGTTGGTAAACTCCATGACTCACGCAACGGATAATACAAAGGAATATTTACTGTATCTTTAAACTTATCGCCCTCCATGCCATATGGATTCACTTTACGAGAATCCCATACAGTATAATAATCACTTAACTCTGACCACACACTATCAATGTATAACTCACTTGAAAGCTCCTCCGCGGAGAAATAGCCTCCTCCTGTCGACTCACCTGTATCTTCTGTGTTTAAAAAATCATCCTCGCCATAGTCACCAGGAAGATGTTTCAAGGCATGCATTTGTTGCTTCCATCGAATACGTTGAAGAGAAGAATCTACAGAAATAGAAATCAGCTGTTTTTTTGTTGCACGTTTTGGCGATTTGGCCAATGACAAACTGCTGATTAGTGTAAAAAATAGTAAAAAGCAAGTCGTTTTTTTCATGTAAGTGGCCCGCAAAGATACAAAATAAATACCTGGTGCTCATATCTATATACGTTTAAAGGGGGATTAAGGTAAATATTTTTTGATTAAAAGTGTATAAAATACCTAATTTTTAACTTATATTTGCATATAATATTTTATACATTATTTTAAATTTTTATGAAAAACGGTAAAGTTAAATTTTTCAATCAATCCAAAGGATTTGGGTTCATCATTGATGTAGACTCTCAAAAAGAGTATTTTGTACACATATCTGGACTGGTCGATAAGGTTAAAGAAGGAGATGATGTTCTTTTTGATCTTAAAGAAGGTAAAAAAGGATTAAATGCAGTAGATGTTAAGTTAGCTTAAGGTAATTCTCACTCGTTTATATAAGTCTTTATAAGCTTCACCCTCAAAAGTGAGGCTTTTTTATTTGTATATTTTTGTTCTTCCTTATACATGATGCTTTTCTGCTAGAAACCGCTCGGCATCTAATGCAGCCATACATCCTGTTCCAGCTGCTGTAACTGCTTGTCGATATACGGAGTCTTGTGCGTCACCGCAAGCAAAAATACCAGGAATGTTAGTATGTGTTGATCCTTTTTTTGTTATAATGTAGCCTTTCGAATCCATGTCAAGTATACCTTTAAAGATGGACGTATTAGGCTGATGACCAATTGCTACAAAAAAACCTTTAATAGGAATATCGCGTTTTTCACCGGTTTGATTATTTTTTACACGCACCCCTTCGACTTCGTCCTTACCAAGTATTTCCTCTGTTTCTGTATGCCAAAGAATCTCAATGTTAGAAGTTGTTGTAACTCGTTTTTGCATAATAGTGGATGCTCGCATCTCTCCTTTTCGAACAAGCATATATACTTTTTTACATAGTTTAGCCAGATAACTAGCTTCTTCACATGCTGTATCTCCCCCACCCACTATAGCTACATCCATGCCACGAAAGAAAAATCCATCGCACACAGCACAAGCTGAAACGCCTTTATTATTCAGACGTTGTTCGGACTCTAAACCCAACCATATCGCTGAGGCACCTGTTGCTATGATGACCGATTCGGCAATGATCATAGCTCCATTCTCTATCCATACCCGATGTGGGTAACTGCTAAAATCTACTTTGGTTACTAAACCATCTCGAATGACTGTACCAAACCGCTGAGCTTGCTTTTGAAAATCCATCATCATCTGAGGACCAATAATGCCATCGGGATAGCCAGGATAATTTTCTACTTCATTGGTAATAGTAAGCTGACCACCAGGCTGCGGGCCTTGGTATACTAATGGTTTTAATCCTGCTCTTGCAGCATAAATGGCTGCTGTATAACCAGCTGGTCCTGAACCTATGATTAAACAAGATACCTTTTCTTCGCTCATGGCACTCTAAATTTAAGATGCAAAGATAGTAAAAGTTGATCGTTTCGTCTTTTTAACCATTTTTTAAAAAATATTTATATATTTTATTTGAATAATTCAATAAAATATAGTATATTCGTGTTAATTATTTAACAAAAAATGAAAAAAATAACACTACTTAACGGTCTATTGATTATTACAGGATTGACTTATTTCAACTTAAATGTGGCTTTAGCTACAGACGATACTAAAGGCTATACAGACACGCTATCATCTATAGAAATCCAGAGCTCTATTGCTTCTACACCTCAAAAAGAAGTAGCGCCTACGATCGAGTTTAAAAACTTTCCTAATCCTTTTAGTCATGCTACTAAATTTTATTTTCAATCGCCGTATGAAGGTATTGCGGTTGTAAAAATACACGATGCGGTATCAGGATTAGCTTGGACTATTTTTAATGAAAAAGTAGAGAGTGGAAAACAAGTGATGATCAACTTTGATGCAGCCGGATTGCCTCAAGGTATCTATACCGCAGAATTAAGTTTTAATCAGTTTACCAAATTCACTAAGATTCAAATCAACTAACTGCTTTTATAAAACCGATACTTTTATTTACTAATTTAACTTTATCTATCAAACAAAAATCCCCCTTTTAAAGGGGGATTTTATTTTTAAGTAAGAGTTAAAAATAAGTTATAAGTTAAAACAACCTCGCTTCTTTTATAACCTCCTCTGTCACATGAAAAAATTCATTATGAATATTGAATGGTGGTTGGCCATCGAGAGGCTTTTTAATATATCTGCCATCTTCCAACATATGGTAAGCATTCACATTATCTTTTAGATTATAACACAAGATATTTATGGCCTGTTGTTTAAGGAAAGGATCAGCGATCATAAACAAGGATTCGATACGGCGGTCAAAGCTACGGACCATAATATCAGCACTGCCTCCGTAAATTTTAGGATCGCCATGATTATGAAAGTAATAGCAGCGAAGGTGTTCTAAAAAATCACCGACAATAGAAACAACTGTAATATTTTCACTCAATTGATTTCTTCCAGGACGCAAACAACAAATACCTCGCACAATCAACTTAATGCGCACTCCTGCTTGTGAGGCTTGATACAGCTCTTCAATGATGCGTTTGTCTTCCAATGAGTTAATTTTAATCACTATACCAGATGGAAGACCTTTTTTAGCATGCTCTGCTTCTTGACGAATGAGGTTAATAAGCTGACTTCTTAAATCATGCGGGGCGGTTAGTAAATACGTATAGGCATTAGGTATGGAGTGGCCGGTGATAACATTAAAAAAATCAGCGATGTCATGCGCATAGGTCTCATTGGTTGTTAAGATTCCCATATCGGTATACATACGCGTGGTATCTTCATTATAATTGCCACTTGACAAGTGTACATACCGTATAATTTTCTCACCATCCTTTCGCACAATCATTAATAATTTAGTATGCGTCTTAATGCTGCCTATACCATAAATCACGAAGCAACCTGCTTTTTGTAAACGTTCTGCTTCTTGAATATTACGTTCTTCATCAAACCGTGCTTTGATTTCAAAAAGTACAGATACGTGTTTTCCATTTTCTGCTGCTTTAAGAAGTGCATTCGTGACACGTGACTCTTTAGCTAATCGATAGATCGTAAGCTTGATTGCTAATACATCCGGATCTTCTGCTGCTTTTTCTAATAGATATAATACAGGCTCCATACTATTGTATGGATGATGTAATAGAATATCTTTCTTTTTCAAATAAGTAAACAACTCTTCATTGCCACCTGGAGGATAACTTATCGGTGGTATGGGATTATGTATTAAAATTTTATCCTTAAACTCGTGATGGGAAAACAGTTGATTGAGTCCTGTGAAATCAATGAGCGTATCTGAGGTTAATAAATTGTTTTCATCGATCTCCCATTTTTTCATCAGGATTTTCATCATCCATTTGGAATATTTTTTTTCTATTTCAACACGAACCACGCGTCCTGTTCGACGAGTTTTTAGTTTGCGTTTAATCTCATCGATAAAATCTGTATCCACATCATCCAACTCATCTAAACT
Organism: uncultured Cytophagales bacterium; assembly: GCA_964418605.1. Classification (GTDB taxonomy): domain Bacteria; phylum Bacteroidota; class Bacteroidia; order Cytophagales; family Cyclobacteriaceae; genus CAYQLY01. The sequence goes on along the minus strand of CAYQLY010000008.1, from coordinate 60,682 downwards.
GAAATCCCCATTTCGTGTAATCCGAAAGAGTGTGGTATCCATGATTTCAATATTTTTAAATAGCTTCGTTATATTCCATCGAATAATGTCTTCAATAGGAATAAAGAGAATGGTATTATCTTGATCTATTTCATAAAATCGCGGAATATTTTGAGGAATTTGTACAAAGGATAGTTTTCGTTGTTCTTTTTCATCACCGGACGCTTTAGTCACCACACCAAGAATAAGCGTCTTATTCATCAAAACAGGAAATACATGAAACGTATCAAAAACCATTGGCGTAAGCATAGGAAAAATGGTTTTATCAAAATACCGATTAGCTTTCGCTCTATTCTCTTCTTCTAATTCCAGCATCGATGTAATCTTAAATCCATTCTCTTCACACCGTGGAAGAAGTATGTTTTTAAATAAATCATTTTGCTCTTGAGAAAAAGACTGAATGGTTTGAAGTAGTTTTAACCGGAAAGGAATTTCTCTCAATCCAGAATAGTCCATTCGTTCCTTATTATAGTCAAGGTAGTTATATAAACTTCCCACACGAATCATACAGAATTCATCCAAATTAGAAGCTGTAATTGTTAAAAATCGAAGCCGCTCAATGATGTTTTTAGCCTCATTTCTAGCTTGATCTAAAACACGCTCATTGAATTTCAGCCAGCTTAAATCACGGCTGATGAAATTGCTCTGTTCAATTAAACTATTGATTTTATCTTGCATAGAGCCTATTAAAAAGAAGGAATGGGTCAAAAATACAATTCTTATCTGATTAAAAACACGTCTGGCTTGTAAATTATTGTTTTTAAATAGGCTAAAAAGAGTGAAAAGCTTGTTATTTTTGCAGAGTTCTTCCCTTATGCCTCAATTTACGCATTTACATTGCCATACACAGTATTCACTTTTAGATGGGGCTGCGGATATTACTGCCCTTTTCAAAAAAGCCCAAGCCGACAATATGAGGGCTGTTGCACTGACGGATCATGGCAATATGTTTGGGGCTTTTCGATTTGTAGCTGAAGCTAACAAGTATAATATTAAACCTATTGTGGGATGTGAATTTTATATTGTTCAAGATCGGTTTAAAAAAGAATTCACAAAAGAATTAAAAGACAATCGGTATCATCAGCTTTTACTAGCCAAAGATCAAGAAGGGTATAAAAATCTATCCAAACTTTGTTCATTGGGTTATATCGAAGGGATGTATAGTAAGTGGCCTCGGATTGATAAAGAATTAATTCTGAAATACCATAAAGGGTTAATAGCAACCACATGCTGTATTGGAGCTGAGGTACCTCAAGCGATATTAAATAAAGGAGAACAAGAAGCTGAAAAATTGTTCAAATGGTGGTTAGATATTTTTGGAGAAGATTACTACGTAGAATTACAACGCCATAAACTAGAGGATCAAGATAAGATTAATCGCGTTCTTGTAAAATTCGCTGCCAAATATGGTGTAAAAATAATTGCTACTAATGATTCTCATTATATTGATCAAGAAGATTCGAATGCGCATGATATTTTACTTTGTGTAAATACAGGTGAATTAAAATCTACTCCTGTTGGTGAAGGAAAAGGCTATCGTTTTGGTTTTCCAAATAATCAGTTTTATTTCAAAACACAACAGGAGATGATCAAACTTTTTAGCGATTTGCCTGAAGCCATAGATCATACCAATGAAATCGTAGATAAGATTACACCACCTCACTTAAAACGTGATATTTTACTCCCAAACTTTACTCTTCCTGCAGGTTTTACAAGTGAAGATGACTATTTGAAGCATTTAACATTCAACGGAGCCAAGAGAAGATATAAAGAGATAACCAGTGAACTTGAAGAACGCTTAACCCATGAATTAAGCGTGATTAAAACCATGGGTTTTGCAGGTTATTTTTTAATTGTCCAAGATTTTATTGCAGCAGGTAGAAATTTAGGTGTAGCTGTTGGCCCAGGTAGAGGTTCAGCAGCAGGATCAGCGGTAGCCTATTGTATCGGCATCACGAATATAGATCCAATTGCATATAATTTACTTTTTGAACGTTTCTTAAATCCTGAACGTATCTCTATGCCTGATATTGATATTGACTTTGATGATGAAGGCAGAGATAAAGTCATTGATTATGTAGTAGAAAAATATGGCAAAAATCAAGTTGCTCAAATTATCACGTTTGGTTCAATGGCTGCGAAATCATCCATTCGAGATGTAGCTCGCGTTTTAGATTTACCTCTTCCAGAGGCCAATGCATTGACAAAGTTGGTGCCAGATGGACTGGGTATTACATTACAAAATGCGTTGGAGCAAGTTGAAGAGTTGCGTGAGCTCAAAAAAGGAAATGATATTAAAAGTCATACTATTCAATTAGCTGAAAAACTAGAAGGTTCGATTCGAAATACAGGCATACATGCAGCCGGAATAATTATTGCTCCTAATGACTTAACAGATTATATTCCGGTATGTACATCGAAAGAGTCTAACTTACTGGTAACCCAATTTGATGGAAAATACATTGAAGAAGCAGGGATGCTAAAAATGGATTTTCTAGGCCTGAAAACATTGACCATCATCCAATATGCTATCCAACTGATTAAAAAAAATCATGATCAAGAAATTAGCATAGAAGATATTCCACTTAATGACCCTAAAACATTTGAACTTTACCAACGTGGAGATACAGCAGGTACATTTCAATTTGAGTCTGAAGGTATGCAGCTTTACCTACGTGATTTAAAACCAACAGATATTGAAGATCTCATTGCGATGAATGCTTTGTATAGACCTGGTCCTCTTCAATTCATTCCTAACTTTATTGATCGTAAACATGGTAAAGAAAAAGTAGATTATCCTCATGAGCTCTTAGAACCTATCTTAAAAAACACCTATGGTATAATGGTCTATCAAGAACAGATCATGCAAGCAGCTCAAATTCTAGGAGGCTATACATTAGGTCAAGCTGATTTGCTTCGTCGGGCAATGGGTAAAAAAGATCGTGAAAAAATGGCCAAAGAACGCGATCGTTTTGTAAAAGGAGCTGCTGAAAAACACCAGATATCAAATGAAAAAGCAGAAGAAGTATTTAATTTAATGGAGCGCTTCGCTGAATACGGATTTAACCGCTCCCACTCCGCTGCCTATTCTGTGGTTGCTTATCAAACAGCTTATCTAAAAGCCAATTATCCTGGCGAATACATGGCAGCTGTGCTTACTCACAACATGAGTAACTTAGATAAAATCACCTATTTCATCGATGAGTGCAAACGTCTTTCAATTCTTGTTTTAGGCCCAGATATTAATGAAAGTTCAGAATATTTTGATGTGAATCAAGAAGGTAAAATCCGTTTTGGATTAGGTGCTATCAAAGGTGCCGGAGAAGCTGCAGTGCAAGCTATTATCTCTGAGCGAACAGAGAATGGTAAATTTCAAGATATTTTTGATTTTGCTAGGCGTGTGAATCTACGAACTGTTAATAAAAAAACATTTGAATGCCTCGCTCAGGCAGGTGCTTTTGATTGTTTTACGGATATTCATCGTGCTCAATACTTTCATGATGTTGATTCAAACGGAACATTCATTGAAAAAATAGTACGCTATGGGTCAACCTACCAATCGAATAAAAATTCTATACAACATTCTTTGTTTGGAGAAGGTGGACAAGAATCTATCGGCCTACCTAAAATACCGATTTGTGAACCATGGAATGCCTATCAAAAATTAACGTATGAAAAAGAAATGGTTGGTTTTTATATATCAGGCCATCCGCTTGATCACTATAAATTAGAACTTACCAGTTTTTGCACATGCGCGCTTAATGCTATTGAAAATTATAAAAATAAAGACATCGCTGTAGCAGGCATTGTATCTAATGTACAAATACGACAAGGAAAAAATGGAAGATCCTTTGGCTTATTTACATTAGAAGACTATACAACAAGTATACAGCTAGCTCTCTTTGGAGAAGATTATTTAAAACTAAACCATTTATTAGTTCCTGGAGAATTTTTATATGTAAAAGGGAAAGTACAACCGCGCTATAATATGGAAGACCGCTGGGAATTACGCCCACACCATATTCAGCTTTTGAATGAAATAAAAGAAAAACTAGCTAAAGAACTTATAGTTAACATCGATATTCATGCTATTCAGAATCACACCATTCATCTGCTAGAAGAAATTGTTCAAGCTCATCCAGGCACACACTACCTAAAAATAAGCGTATATGATGGGCGGGAAAACTTATATATTGATTTATTTTCCAAAAAATATAAAGTAGCCCTATCCAATACGGTTGTTAGTGAGCTTTCTAAGCTCAGCGGGGTTGATATTAAACTAGGAATTTGATTGCTCTATTATTTCCTCTATTAATTTATTATTATTGTAAATACATTTTTAGCCATTCTAATTTATGGGAAAAGCAACAGAAATAACCGATAAAAATTTTGACGAAATTATTAAAAAAACAAATCAGCCAATCCTTGTTGATTTTTGGGCATCATGGTGTGGACCATGCTTAATGATAGCACCGATTATTGAAGAGCTAGCAGCTGAATTTGAAGGAAAAGCAATTATAGGCAAAATGGATGTCGATGCCAATCCTACTACACCTACACAATTTGGGGTTCGTAATATCCCTACATTATTAATTTTCAAAGATGGAAAAGTGGTAGAAAAACATGTCGGCACAGCGAGTAAAAGTGTGTTGGCTGAAAAAATTAAAACACATTTATAAATTTTAATTGAATAGGAAAAGACAGGTTAAAATAATTAGCGTGCGTTTTTCTATATATTAGCTTAGTATCTTTATCTTTTGTAAAATATTCGCTTGAAGATCTAAAACGATATCAACATTCGATTTTTTAGGAAATGGCAATAAGGGCTCTAAGACTTTTACCACTTGAGGAAACAAACCTAAATCACTTGGATTAGTAGAAATCCCTACAAAAGGTTTTTCAGCTGCTTGAATAACAACTCCTTTATTAGTAAGCTTATGTACGATATTTGAAGGCAACTCTTTTAAATTTATTTTTTTGGTTTGTTCATGACTTAAAAAAGTAAGCCAGTTAGGTACTATAAATTCTGCTTTAGGAATACGATGAAGACTTTTTTGAGAAGTAGTAAACCCCCAATAGCTTTCCAAAAGACGAAATAAATTTTCTTCAGCAGCACATCCATTGCCCTCATACTGTACAGAGAAAGAATAGCCCGCACTACCTACCTCAAATGGAAGTAAAGATGCATAATTAATCAAACGCTGATATAATTTTTGAGGTTCTTTAACTAAATCTATAGGCAAATGAACTGTAACTTCTCCATCAAATTCATCATCTAATTCAATAAGTATTCGTTGATCAGCAGCACCACCATCATCCAGTGCATTATAGTATATTGAATAGCCATATTTTGCACCACCTTTACGAAGCAAGGTTATATCTCGCTTTACTTTTCCTTTTTTGGTAGGTGAAAGATTAAGATAGCCTGATGGAAGATAGTACAAAAACATTTCTGGAAATTGCTCTACTAGTTGCTCAAGCAAATCAGCAGCGCCTGTTCGGGCTTTGTCTTTTTTAAAATACAGATGCAATCCAATCGTTGGTGTAATCCAAGCAACTTGTTTTTTTCCGTAAGTGCGGATCATTTTTAAATGATCCAATGAGTTTATAATTATTTTTTGTTCAAACGCTTTTTTAAATCGTACATCTGATTTAATAGGACTTAAATCACTATCTTCTTTTAATTTATCTATTAAACTATAGCCGTACTTTACAGCATCTTCCACACATTGTAAGGCTTTGTCATACATTTTTATTTTTACATAAACACAAGCTAGATTATGTAAGATCGAGGGATTTTGAGGTCCCGCCTGATAGGCCTTTTCTAAAAATAAATTAAGACGCTCTGCAGAGATGCCGGTATGATCTGCTGTACGATCTAAAATATATACAGCATTATTAAACACCCGTGTATCCTCATAATTAACTCGCATTAATCCAGCTTCAATTAATCGAAAGGCTATATAAGGTTCCTTATCAACTAATTCTAAAGCACGACGCTCTAATGTATACAGTCGATAGTCATTCATAACATTTACAGCTTTTTCAAAAAGAGCCTCATCTTTCATACGAAGAGCTGCTTCAAGCATCGCACAAAAAGATTTTTCTCTTTTAACAAGTGGCGGAGCTAATTTATAAATAAAAGCTAACTGTTTAGGATCTAGAAGATTTGCATTTTCCATAGCATCATCAATGACATCATAATACACATGAACATTATCAACTAGTTTAATAAGTTCATCTGCATTCAAAGATGCAGCATATTCTTTTGCTTTAATAATAATTGCATTGGTATCTAATCGCTCTACACTAGGCCCTGAATATTGCGCTTTGGGTCTAAAAGGAATTTCTTCAAATGCTAAAAACGAAAACGCACTAAGTTCGTTATCAGGTATATTTTTTAGTTCACTAAAATAAAGCAAAGGATAAGGAAACGATTCTACTTTTTCTAATACTTTATCGTAATTTTTGACTACTTCTTCTTTTTTACCATACTTTTTAATATACGCTTGGTTAACACTATCAGTGATTTCATAAAACCAAACATCCGTATCAAAATGAATAGCCAAAGCACGAGCTAGTGCCGGATCAGCACGGTATCGTTCACTATCATAAATACCAATCCAATTTTTCCCTGATATGTCTTTCTTTTTTGGACATATTGCAAATCCAAGTAATCCTGTTTTTTCAAGGCCAAGTGAATCAAATTGCAAAGAATCTTTATTGCTTTCTTTTGCTCCCAGCTTTACCCAATATTCACGTATAAAATCAGTTACAGTTTTTTGAGTAATTTCTTTTTTAGTTACCTCAACATAAATACCGCCTACGTGTAATCCCATAGCTATAGTTTGATAAAACTTTTTATGATTGACTTTTTACCTGGTACTATTACTTTAATAAAATAAACTCCACTCGCCCATTCACTAATAGGAAGTTCAGCTATTGGTGCATTTATAATTATATATTGACTGAAGATTTCTTTTCCAAGGCTGGTATATACGGTTATATCTATTTTTTCTGAGATGTATTTATTTAATTTTATATAAAGGTGATCATCTGCAGGATTAGGATATACGTCAATATCATCCGCTAATATGACCACTGGTTCAACTGGAATCTCAACGTGAGTAGGTTTAAGGCATCCCACAGGAATTGTTTTTTGCAATTCCACATCATCTATATACAATGCATTACCGCCTCCTCCACCGACAGTTGCAAAGGCAACACGAAAATGATTTATTCCTTTAAATGGCGATAAATCTATGCAAACTGTTTTCCACTCTGTTGCTTTAGATGGAATAAAGGGCATATTTGTCGGATTAGCTGTTTCTAATTCAGATCCTGATTTTAGAAAAATAGGATCACTGAAATTAGATCCACAATCACCAGATACAAGAAGTAGTAATTTATCCCCCGGATTCGATGTGGAAGCCTTATACGTATAGGCATATTTAAATGAAAGACTTGATTCCGTTACATTTTCAAGATTAATATAAGGTGTTAACAATACATTTAATTCACCTTGTTTTTTAGTGGTTAAATTCAAAAATAAAGCTTTATTATTCAGACCATTTCCTTGTTCTTCTTTTATATCCCAGTTTGTTGATGATGTTGGGGACAGATTCCAAGTAGATGGCATACTATTAAACTTTTCCACTAAAGGGAGTATTGCTTCCTGACAAAGTTGAATAGTAAATGTCATAGTATCATTACTTACTCTTTCATCTTGAGCATCATTTGGGTTTTTAAGAACCATTTTTAATTTATATGACCCCGGACCATTATTTAACTTTAAAAGAGGGCAATCAATTTCTGCAAACTCATAAGCCTCTAGAGAAAGTGCTGATTTAAAATCAAAGGCAGGTTGATTATTAACTAAGCATGTAATGGTTAGTGCATTAAGAGAAGATGCACCCATATTTCTGACTACAATTTTTGGATAAACTTCATTTTCACAGATAAAATTACCTGGTTGAGACATACTTATAATCGCAGCATCGTTTTGGGTAATAAGAGGAGCACTAAGTGCAGAAGAGGTAAGTAAACTTTTTCGACGCGGACTATTTTCTAAAATAATACGCATTCGAGTTTTCTGATCACTCGTAAATAAGTTCATGCATTTATCTCCCGTATAATCCATATAGTTTTGATACATGGGAGTATTTCCACTGCATGAATTAATTGGATTAACAGGACAATCAAAATGAGGGTCAGAAGCTCTTGGCGTATCATTACAAAAATCATCGTAATCACATCCACTTTTTCCACTCGGCGGATCCCCCCAAATATGTCTTAATCCTAAATAGTGCCCTATTTCATGAGTTGCTGTTCGGCCAGAAGTTCCTTGTTTGGCCGAACCTCCAATTCCCCAAAACCGATAATCAATAACAACACCTTCAATACGACTGTCCACACTTTCTTCTAATCCTCCTACTTTATCAGACACGGGCAAATCAGCAAAGCCCAGTACTGCATTTTCTATAGGTGTAATCCAAATATTTAAATAGTTTTCAGCAGGCCAATAACTGACTTGTTTTAAAATAGGTCCTTCTTGAAAAAACCATCCTTGACGAGGGTTTCGTACACGAACAATACCATTGGTTGGAGCTCCATACGGATCTTGTTTGGCTAGTTCAAACTCGATATATGTATCTGCTGCCACACCTTGAAACAAAGCGGGAGTTTTAGAAGCATCAGGATTAAGCCTGCGGTAATCTTGATTAAGAATAGCCATCTGAGAAAGAATTTGCTCCTCTGACAAATTAGTTCCTACACCTATTGGCTCGCCTTGATGCAGAATATGTACAACTATAGGAATTTTATAAACTGCCTCTGTTGTTTTTAAAAATTTAGAAACGGTATTTTTCCATTCTATTTTAGTCTTTACCCACTTCTCAAATGAAGGATCTACCACCTTGGACGTACCACATCGATCAGTAGGCTGTGCAATTATGTAATAACCGCTTCGTAAAAGCAAAAATAACAGAACATGATATCTGATTTTTATATTCATTTATGATTTAATCTCTACAATTTTTGTTTTTTCTAGTGATGCATTTCGAATAGCCACTTGTTGAGCCAGATTCTGAGCTAATTCCATAAATGCATGAGCCATGCTATTTTTTTCTTGTACTAAAACAGGTTTACCATCATCTCCACTTTCACGAATACTTTGTACCAATGGAATCTGTGCTAATAATGGAACCTGATGTTGAGTTGCTAATTCTTGCCCTCCTCCCTTTCCGAAAATATAATACCGATGTGTAGGTAATTCTTCTGGAATGAAGTAAGACATATTTTCTACTATCCCTAAAATAGGCACATTAATAGACCCTTGTTTAAACATAGCCAGGCCTTTTTTAGCGTCAGCTAATGCTACTTTCTGAGGAGTAGTTACAATCACTACACCAGTAATAGAAACCGTTTGAACTAATGTTAAATGAATATCGCTTGTTCCAGGAGGAAGATCAACCAATAAGTAATCCAACTCACCCCAATCAGCATCAGCTATAAATTGTTTAAGAGCAGAACTAGCCATAGGGCCACGCCAAACTACAGCACTTTCTGCAGGTGTTAAAAATCCAATAGATAATAATTTTATACCATATTGCTCGATAGGTATAATATAATTTTTTCCATCTTGTTGATAAATACCCGGTTTACTATCTTCACAATTAAACATCACCGGAATAGAAGGGCCAAATATATCTGCATCAATAATGCCTACTTTAGCACCTTGCTGATGTAAGGCAATAGCCAAATTAGTAGTGACTGTTGACTTCCCAACTCCACCTTTACCTGAGGCTATAGCAATAATATTTTTAACACGAGGTAAAATAGGTTGGTTATGCCGTAACGATGTAACGTTAGATGTAAAATGAATGATCACTTCTATCTTTTCATCTACTACATGATGTATCGCTTCAATGCAATTCTTTTTGATAAGCTCCTTAAGAGGACAGGCAGGTGTGGTGAGAACAATAGTAAAATAGACCTGATTCGATTCTATTCGAAGATCTTGAATCATACCAAGAGTAACAAGATCTTTCTTTAAATCAGGTTCCTCTACAGTTTGTAACGCATTGTATATCTGCTCTTTAGTAATCATAAAATACCACCTACCCTATTTACCAAAAATACGGAAAAACAGGTTCTTATACACATAATGTGTAAAGCTTATTCATATAAGACGGCGTTATATTAAAAGATGATGCAGCTATTCTCTGAATAGGATAAATACCTGTAACATTACAAAGGAATGCAGAGTGAGCAGACAATAACTCAGAAGCAGAAAACTCTCCTTTTTGAATTTCAAGTTTTTCAGTCTTCATAAGTCGTATAATATTTTTTCGCATTACACCAGCTACACATCCTGTTTGTAAAGAGGGTGTATAATAAATATTATCTTTTTCCCAAAATATATTCGATGAGGTAGCTTCTACAATATGCTTATTATGATTAAGCAGAATCACATCATCTAAGCCTTCTTCTTTTTTTTCAATAGATGCCAAAATAAAAGACAATGCATTCCCTGTTTTAAAACGTGAAAAAGGAGAAGGTGAAATAAACGTATTAGTGCAAAAATTAACTTTACTAACAATAGAAAGCTTTCGTTCAAATCGCTCTACTGTTATAATAAAATCTACTTCATTTGTAAAAGGCGTATAATAACCTCCCGATCTTCTCCAAACTTGTAAACGAACACGTGCAGGAGAATCAATAGCATTGGCTTGCAATAAAAGATGTATTTGGCTCTCCAACAGATCCTTTTGGATAGAAAATGAAAAACGAAGCGCTTTTGATCCTTTTTTTAATCGTTTGAAATGATCGTTAAATAAATTTATACAGCCATTTCTAACTATCATTGTTTCAAATAAACTATCTCCGTATAAAAAAGAACGGTTTTCAAGAAAAGAAGGTAAATCTTCTGATCGAATCAATTGATTATTATATACGACATACATATTTTTCTATAACAAAGCCTAAAGAAAAAATCTTTAGGCTTATCGTCATTCACTATTATTTTTTTCAGTATACTATTTTTTTTGTTTTTCACAATTGAACATCCAATTGATGCCAAACTTATCTGTAAGCATTCCAAATTTAGCACCCCAAAACGTATCTTGTAAAGGCATGTTGATCTGACCTCCTGTAGCAAGATTATTAAAAGTAGTTTCCTGATCTTTTTCATCTGTAAAGTTCAGACTTAAAGTAACATTATTTCCACTTGTAATAGGATATGCTGGCATACTATCTGATGCCATAAAATAAATATCACCTGATTTAAATTCAGCATGCATAATTTTTTTCTTATCTGCATCGGTACTATTTTCCATTGGTGCATTTTCAAATCGCTGCATAGAAAGAATATCACCACCTAATGATTTTTTATAAAAACCTAAAGCCTCTTCACATGTTCCTGGAAATGCGAGGTATACACTAAGTGTTTTCTTCATAAGAAAAGTATGTAATAAATATATTTTTTTAACCAAGTAAATATAAAAAAAACATCCTTCCTATCAAAGAAAATAATTATCAAAATAGCTATTCTAGAACAATGTCAGGCTCTCAATGCATTTGTTCTATTCAGCATAATTAATAAGTTTGCAGTATGATCAAGCAAATTCCTAACATACTTACACTTTGCAACCTAACCTGTGGAACATTAGGACTCATTGCATTTATCCATTATGATACAGATTATGCCGCTGCATTTGTTTTTATAGCAGTTTTATTTGATTTTACGGATGGGCTAGCAGCTAGACTTTTGAATGCGCGAACAGAAATTGGAAAGCAACTTGATACACTTGCTGACATGGTTTCTTTTGGTGTGCTTCCAAGCCTTCTTCTCTTCAAACTCATTGATTTGAGTATAAGTTTAGAATATAAATATAAAGGCATAGGAAGTCGGTTTCATTTTGACAACCTTAACATACACTATTTCGCTTTAACAGCTATTTTAATAGGTCTATGTGCTGCGATTCGTTTAGCACGGTTCAACATTGATACAACTCAGGAGTCATACTTCAAAGGTCTTCCAACACCAGCAGCCGCTTTATTTATTGTTTCAATTTATACTATTATATATCATTACCGAACTGATTTGATATTCATTATCATAAAACCTTATTTCTTGATAAGTGTTGCTATTTTTATAAGCTTTATGATGGTCTCGTCAGTTAAATTATTTACACTCAAATTCACAAGTTTTAAATGGAGAGAAGATAAAATAAAATATTTATTTATAGTACTATCTATTACCGCATTAGGTCTATATCAACTAATAGCTATACCATTTATCATCATAGGCTATATCTTATTTTCACTCATCCATACTAAATTTATAAAGCATGAAATTTAAAGCACATATTCATATTTTACCCCTCGAAGAAATTCTAGATCCACAAGGCAAATCTGTTGAGCTTGGATTAAAAAACTTGAATCTTAAGGGTATAACACAGGTGCGAATTGGAAAATACATTACACTGCTACTCGATGCTATGAATGAAAAAGACGCTACCGAGATGGTAGATATGGCTTGCAAAAAACTACTCGCTAATCCCATCATGGAAAATTATTCTTTCCATCTTGACACAATAAATTAACTATACATTTCGTTGGTATTTTTTAAACCAGCTTTCTATTTCCATTTGTATAACCCCCCAAACAGCTTCCTTAAAAATACCTCTACTCATCTTAGATTCACCACGACTCCTATCTGTGAAAATAATAGGCTCTTCCTTAATCTTAAAGCCAAACTTCCAAGCTAAAAATTTCATTTCAATTTGAAAAGCATAGCCTATAAAGGATATCTCATCTAGTGGAATCGTTTCTAATACAACACGCCGATAGCATTTAAACCCTGCGGTAGTATCTCGAATAGACATCCCTGTAATAAACCGGACATACCAACTTGCAAAATAAGACATCAATACACGGCCCATTGGCCAGTTAACGACATTCACCCCGGTAATATACCTTGAACCAATAACCAGATCGCAGGACTCTTTTACAGCTGTTTCATAAAGCCTCACCAAGTCATCCGGATTATGCGAGAAATCTGCATCCATTTCAAAAATATAATCATAGCCTTTCTGAAGAGCATATTTAAATCCATGAATATAAGCTGTACCTAACCCTAGTTTACCTTTTCGCTTTTCCAAAAAAAGTTGACTTGGAAATTCATGTTGTAGTTTTTCTACCAGATCAGCTGTTTTATCCGGAGAGGTATCATCCACAATCAACACATGAAATGGAATAGGTAGTGAAAAAATCTGACGAATGATAGACTCAATGTTTTCTATTTCATTATAAGTGGGTATGATAACAATGCGTTCTTTCATAAACTAAGTTTAAATGAGAAGTAAGAATATAAAAACAACCTGCACTACGATCATCTTCATTGTATAGCTTTCATTTTTTTAATTTCCTCTCCTAAATCTACAGACTGGAACAAGAAATTACCTACAACCAAAACATCTGCTCCACTTCTAATCACCTCTTGTATATTTTTATCATGAAGACCTCCATCTACCTCAATAATAGCCTGAGATTGTGTTTGATGAATTAAGTTTTTCAACTCTTTTATCTTAGTGATCGTATGCTCAATAAATTTTTGTCCGCCAAAACCAGGATTAACAGACATGACACAAACTACATCAATATCCCGAATACTATCTTTCAACACATCAATAGGTGTATGCGGATTTAGCGCTACTCCAGCTTTACATCCAAGATTTTTTATATCCTGAATTGTTCGATGCAAATGAATACACGCTTCGTAATGCACAGTGATTATAGCTGCACCTGCATTTTTAAAAGCAGCTAAATAATTTTCAGGATGTTGTATCATCAAATGAACATCTAACGGTTTCTGAGCTAACTTCTGAATAGCCTGACAAACCGGAATCCCAAATGAGATATTAGGTACGAACACCCCATCCATAATATCCAAATGAATCCAATCAGCTTGACTTTGATTAATGGCGTGGATAACTTTTTCCAAATTAGAAAAGTCAGCAGATAAAATGGAGGGAGCTACTTTAATTGACATTATAATTTAATTTAAAAACATATTCATTAATATTTCCATACTTTACTCACAGCCCGTGTTTTTTTTCCAGAAAAAATACGTACGATATACAAGCCAGGTTCCAAATATTTAAGTGTATCTAACTCTAACGTACCTTTAAGTCCACCTATTGTGTTTATAGATCCGGAGAGCAGTTCTTTTCCGCAAACATCATGAATAGAAAATTGAAGCATATCATATGTACACGGTGAGTTTAAAAAAATATACATCGTCCCATCATGAATAGGATTAGGATAAGCAACAACATGAAACTCATCATCATCTCCTACCTCTTGCCCTTTACCAAGCTCCATTAATTGTCTAGCTTTTAGATAACTTGGAATACCATAACCCATGAACACATTAGAACAGGCATATTGTGTAGCAGAACGTTTGATTAGATTTAATAATTCCATGTTCGTTAAATTAGGAAAAGCTTGCCAAAGTCCGGCAGCTAAACCACACATAACAGGAGCCGCAAAAGATGTTCCGTCACCGATAGCAATACCTGTTGCAAAATCAGTAAGTGTGACTCCACTTCCCATGGCCATCACATCTGGCTTTATTCTACCATCCGCTGTCGGACCAGAACTACTAAAATCAACATAAGCTCCCAACCTATTAACAGCGCCTACACTCAAGACCGAATCCGCATCAGCCGGAAAGGCTATTTTCTTCCAAAATCCTGTACCTTCATTTCCTGCTGCTATAACTACAAGCATCCCAGTCGCTGCAGCATAATCTGCTGCTTTAGTAATTAAAGCTGTATTTCCATCCAGTTGAGTGGTTTTATAACTATCAGATGATTTATCAAATGTCGTATACCCTAATGACGATGTAATAATATCTACACCAGCACTATCTGCTCGTTCAGCTGCAACCAACCAATAGATTTCTTCTTTTTTAGTCTCTGTAGCTACATCTTCCGTTCTGAATAAAATATAATTAGCCCGATAAGCTGGTCCAATCAACTTACCTTTGAGATAGCCTGCCAAACACGATAAGACTTGAGTCCCATGGGTGTGATCTTCATAAACAAATGTTTCTTTTTTTACAAAATCATACGTATATAGAATACGATTATTTTTAAATAGGCTATCAAATACAGTTAACTTATCAGCTCTAAAAAAACCAGAATCTAATACACCGATCAATAAACCATCTCCCTTAAACCCTTCTTGATGCATCACATCAATTCCCATCAATTGATTTTGAATAAGTGACTGACCATAGTCAGCAGATTGTTCAAAAGCCCGAGCGACTTCAAATTTAGTTGAACGTCGTTGTAAAGTTAAATCATTGTTATCATCGTTAATCCTTAAATTTAAATACGAGTCTTTTTGAATACAAGGTAAATTCTTTACTGCATTAAATACCGTTGGATCAGCTTGAATAAACGCCGCATTCAACCATTTGGATGTGTATATGATTTTAGCGCCTGTCGATAAGACTTGATCAACATATGTTTTACTCACCGGAAGATCCCGCTCACGAACGGCGATGTGTTGTTTAGAGCGTCGATTGATTGAACGTGAAGATAAAAATTCAGATGGTTTATGAACAGAAAACAATGTTCCTTTTTTATCTGTAAAATAAACAAAATATTTATCCTGAGCATGAATAAAACTGCTCAACTGAATCAACAAAATAGTCAAAAGGATAATCTTTCTTTTCATTTAAGCTATAAAAATAAGATATAATTATTGAATGTAATTAATACTTACATACCTTAACAATATAACTTATTTTATTTCCAGAAAAAATATGTATAACATATAAACCAGGTGCTACATGATCAAAAATATCTAACTCTACCATATCCTGAAGTCGATCTATTGTATTTAGACTTCCAGATAAGACCTCCCTCCCACAAACATCATGAATAGAAAAGTTTAACCTATTTCCATTATAGGGTTGGTTAAAAAAAACATACATCACCCCATCATGAATAGGATTAGGATAAATAGTAAATGGAGCTATAGAAACAGGTTCATCAAACTTCTGATCTGTACCTAGCGTCATCACTTGTTTAGCTTTCACATAGCTTGGTATACCATATCCAATCAATGTATCAGGTGCTGTATATTTCGTAGCAGAGCGTTTAATCAGATTTAGCAATTCCATGTTCGTTAAATCAGGGAAAGCTTGCCAAAGTCCAGCAGCTAAACCAGAGGTAATAGGTGTAGAAACAGATGTACCAGAAGCCGTACCAACCCCAACACCAAAATCCGTGACCGTCACCCCACTTCCCATCGCCATCACATCCGGTTTGATTCTACCATCCGCTGTCGGACCAGAACTGCTAAATCCTACATAAACTCCAAATTTATTAATAGCACCCACACTCAATACCGAATCCGCATCGGCTGGAAAAGATATCTTCTTCCACGCCGTAGTACCTTCATTTCCTGCTGCTGTAACAACCAGCATTCCAGTCGCTGCAGCATAATCTGCTGCTTTAGTAATTAAAGCTGTATTTCCATCCAGTTGAGTGGTTTTATAACTATCAGATGATTTATCAAATGTCGTATACCCTAATGACGATGTAATAATATCTACACCAGCACTATCTGCTCGTTCAGCTGCAACCAACCAATAGATTTCTTCTTTTTTAGTCTCTGTAGCTACATCTTCCGTTCTGAATAAAATATAATTAGCCCGATAAGCTGGTCCAATCAACTTACCTTTGAGATAGCCTGCCAAACACGATAAGACTTGAGTCCCATGGGTGTGATCTTCATAAACAAATGTTTCTTTTTTTACAAAATCATACGTATATAGAATACGATTATTTTTAAATAGGCTATCAAAGACACTTAGCTTGTCAGCATTAAAAAATCCAGAATCAAATACCCCAATTAATAAACCATCTCCCTTAAACCCTTCTTGATGCATCACATCAATTCCCATCAGCTGATTTTGAATAAGTGACTGACCATAGTCAGCAGGTTGTTCCAACGATTCATTGATTCCAAATTTATTCAACCGTCGTTGAGATATAATATCTACTATCTGCTCATTAATTCTCAATCCTAAATACGAGTCTTTTTTAATACAAGGTAAATTCTTTACCGCATTAAATACCGTTGGATCGGCTTGAATAAACGCCGCATTCAACCATTTGGATGTGTATATAATTTTAGCGCCCGTCGATAAGACTTGATCAACATATGTTTTACTCACCGGAAGATCACGCTCACGAACGGCAATGTGTTGTTTAGCACGTCGATTAATTGAACGTGAAGATAAAAATTCAGATGGTTTATAAATAGAAAATGATGTTCCTTTTTTATCTGCGAAATAAACAAAGTATTTATCCTGAGCATGAGCAACGGTACTTATCAGAATAACTAAAAATAATAAATATGTATTTTTTTTCTTCATCTCTGTGCAACTCTTAATATATTATTCTTTTCCATAGGTCACAATTTTTTCTGTATAACTAACCCCATGATCGATCGTTAACGGAAAAACAATTTGACCACCTTCTTGTACATTAAAGGTAATTACTTTCTGACGATAAACCAAGCCCACATCTTTAGCATAAATCTCTGTTCGAAAATCTTTACTTACTAAAGATGAATCTTTACGTTGAATAACTGTAACTGTATAATCAAATACTTGGTCATTAACCGTTAGAGGGCGTCCAACTCCTACCATTCGAAAAAGTTTACTAAATTGATTGGCATCCTCCTCTCGAGCTATATTGCGTTGATCTCCATTCCAAGTAAAATTTTCAATCAGCGGCAGCATTAATTTAACTAGAGTTACATTATTTTCTATTTTAATACACTGTCTTCCATCACGTCGAGCTATCCAAACAGAATCAATAGTCCATGGACCATCTTTCTTAGATGAGGTATAACGCTCCATACGATAGGCTATTGATCCGGATAAATCAAGCGATGAGTCAGCAATACGTTCTTTTAAAAAATATTTTTTTATTTTATTTCCCTGCAACAAAGAATAGGCTATATTTTCTACTTCATAAACACTATAGCATCTTGTTTGCAATGGGAAATACCGTCCATCCTCTTCGATTGAAGGAGGCTCTTCTACTTCTTTCTTACACGATAGAAAAAGTAATCCAAACACTATAACGATATACCAACTTCTTATAATACACATAAGTTTAATTTTCTATATCTTGATTAAAGCTTGATACAATCCATCCTCCTCCTACAACATCAGCACCTTCATAAAAAACAGCCGCTTGTCCTGGAGCAATGGCATTAACACCTTTTTCAAACAACACTCTCATACGGTCTCCTTCTTGATTAATAAGGGCAAATGTACCATGATCATTATACCGTACCTTCGTTATAGTTGCAAGCGACTGATCATGAAGGTGAGTATATTTCATCATGTTAAGTTTATTTACCCACATTCCATCACGCGACAGTTCATTCAATGTACCTAAAACAACCCTATTTTTTTCTTTTTGAATTTCAACAACATAAACGGGATAACCTAATGTAATACCTAATCCTTTACGTTGTCCAATTGTATAAAATGGATATCCTTCATGATGACCAACCACAGTGCCATCTTCCAAAACAAACTCTCCTCCTTTGACTTCTTCTTCTAAGCCTTTTATTTTATGTTTCAAAAATCCACGATAATCATTATCAGGTATAAAACAGATTTCATACGACTCCGATTTCTTAACCAAATCAACAAAGCCACGCTCCATAGCCATAGTGCGAATTTGCGTTTTTTTCAAATCGCCAATAGGAAACATGGTTCGACTTAAACTTTGCTGAGAAACCCCCCACAAAGCATAAGACTGATCCTTTAATTCATCAAATCCTTTTGAAATCACAAATCGATTATTTTCTTTTCTGATCTTAGCATAATGCCCAGTTGCAATCCAATCACAATTTAACTGATCAGCTCGACGCAATAAGGCATCCCACTTGATATGTGTATTACACAACACACAAGGGTTAGGTGTTCGTCCAGCTAAATATTCTTCTGTAAAATGATCAATCACATAATCGCCAAACTCTTCTCGAATATCTAATATATAATGTGGAAATCCTAAACGGACAGCAATGGCTCGTGCATCATTGATAGAATCTAAACTACAACATCCTGTTTCTTTTTTACTAGATCCTGATGAAACATAATCCCAAGTTTTCATAGTCATACCAACAACCTCATAGCCTTGCTCATGCAACATGACTGCTGCTAGTGAACTATCTATTCCACCACTCATAGCTACTAATACACGACCTTTGCTCATATTACATTAACTAATTGAATCTCTTACTTTTTGGGTATACGCTCTTAATGCTGTCATAAAATCAACGGATGAATCGCGCATTTTTTCAATTATCCATATTGCTGCTAAAATATGTGTTAGTTTTTCACCTTCATCTTTACCTTCTATTTCGATAGCTAAATCTTTCTCATCCATCAAGTCTTTTTCTGCTTGATACAGTTCATCTAATTTATATGTTTCTACTAATTTTTTTATAACTGGAATTTTCATTTTTTTATTTCTCTACTATTGTCTCCACATTAATACCAATTCCTATATTCATAGGAACCCTACGCCATTGACCTTGACTAACCTCTCTGTAATAAGTAGGGGCACCAAAAAAATTACAACAAAAATGCAGTTTGCCTTTTCCCAAATCTTTCACTAATTCTACAGCTATTAAAAACGTCCCTTCTACCTCAATACCATATTTTGAAAGATCAACTTGAATAGTTTCTTTTATTTTTTCTTTTTCAAATTGAATATAAATAGGCTCTTTTAATATGTTTTCAAAACCCTTTCCTTTCTGTCTCTTATAAATATTGAGTCGATAAAAAATAGTATCATACATACAAGACGCAATATTAAGGTTCACTTTTTCTAAAATTGCACTTTTCTTAGTGTGCATCAAAACGCCCATTTCATATCCTAATTTATTATCAGTAAATCCAGCTTGTGCAGTTTTAGATTTAGTTTCATTTCCAAATATTTTTATCTTATACTCTTTAGGCTTTATCGTTACTTCTTTTAGTGAAATAACTTCTTGCTCTAATACTAAATCTGTTGACTTTGCAAACCGAATTTTATAGTCCCCAATTCTATAGTCTTGGTTTTTATATCCAATCATTGAAAAACGAATTGTGTCATTTACAGAACTGTTTAATAAATCAATACTGAAATTTCCATTCTCATCTGACACCGTTCCAATATCTTTATTAATCACACCAATATTCACAAAAGCGAGCGGTTGGTTACTTTTTTTATCCAATACTCTACCTTTAAAAGACTGCGCATTTAAAAAAATAGGAACTAAAAATAAAATAAAAAATAACCTATTCTTATTCATTACACAATTTTTTGAATTAGTTCCACAACAGCTTCTTCTTTACTCGAAGACAGTCCATCTACCAATTTCCCATCTTTATAAACAACAAAATAAGGCAGCGTATTGACACCTGCCTGCTTTCGTGCTTCTGGGTTTTGCTCAGCATTAACTTCTAAGAATAGTATGCCTTTAAATCGTTCATCTGCTGACAATCTTTTAAATTTTGGAGCAAAGAGCTTACAACTTCCACACCAATCTGCAAAAAATTTAACCACAACCTTGCCCTGATTGATAGTTTGTAAAAACTGAGTATCATTACTAGGTTCCACTGCCATATTATACATCGTTTAATTGATATACAAATTTAACGAATAGTTACGCTTTTCAGATATATTTTCTAAGTTTGTTCATAAGTCAAATAAAGCATACATTATGAGTAAAAGCACAGAAAATAACGTTCAACTTAAACGAAAAAGTTCAGCTGATACCTTTGAATCCCCCGATTTTTACAACATTGATGATTTACTTACAGAAGAGCATCGCTTAATTCGAAAAACGATTCGCGACTTTGTCAAAAAGGAAATCTCACCTATCATTGAAGATTGTTGCCAAAAGTCATATTTCCCCACATTTATGGTAAAAAAATTTGGTGAGATAGGTGCATTTGGACCAACTCTTCCGGTGGAATACGGGTGTGGTGGACTTGATTATATCGCATATGGATTAATCATGCAAGAAATCGAACGTGGTGATTCAGGGATGCGCTCAACTGCTTCTGTACAAGGCTCATTAGTCATGTATCCGATTTATGCTTTCGGAAATGAAGAACAACGAAAAAAATATTTACCCAAACTCGCATCAGGAGAAATGCTTGGCTGTTTTGGATTGACCGAGCCAGATTTTGGATCCAATCCGTCAGGGATGCGCACAAATTTTAAAGACAAAGGAGATCATTATCTTTTGAATGGCTCTAAAATGTGGATCTCCAACTCACCTCAAGCAGACATTGCCGTCGTTTGGGCAAAAGATGAAAAAGGACGTATTCATGGACTCATCGTCGAGCGTGGCATGGAAGGATTCAGTACACCTGAAACACACGACAAATGGTCGCTTCGTGCGAGCTGCACAGGTGAATTGGTATTTGATAATGTTAAAGTGCCCAAAGCAAATCTACTGCCTAACAAAAGTGGACTCGGTGCTCCTCTTATGTGTCTTGATTCGGCACGTTATGGTATTGCATGGGGTGCACTCGGTGCGGCGATGGACTGTTACGAAACAGCGCGACGGTATGCTTTGGAGCGCATTCAATTTGATAAACCTATCGCTTCGTTTCAGCTTGTTCAGAAAAAATTAGCAGAGATGCTTACTGAAATCACCAAAGCTCAATTAGTTTGCTGGCGATTAGGTGTATTAAAAAATGAAGGAAAAGCAACAACAACACAAGTTTCTTTAGCCAAACGAAACAGTGTCGAAATAGCACTACACATCGCTCGTGAAGCGCGCCAGATTCTTGGTGCAATGGGTATCACCGGGGAATATTCTATTATGCGTCACATGATGAATTTGGAATCAGTGGTCACTTATGAAGGTACGCACGATATTCACTTACTCATACTTGGACAAGAAATTACAGGTATACCAGCATTTAGATAATATAAATAGCAATTGTTGTCATTTAAATCAAACGAGGATAGATTTCAGCTATCCTCGTTTGATTTACTTATTTACCAATTTCCGCAATCATGGCCTGTACAACGATTTTTTGCTGATAAAATAATTGTACAAATAATTATTGGTAGTAAACCACCTTTCGTGTTTTCTTTTTCTAAAGAAGTTAGTGTGGATTTGTTGAGTGAAAGTTTTTTAGTTGTTTTCATCTTTGAGTTGTTTTATACATAACCAATCTAAGAAAAATAATGTAAAAACCAATAAAGAAAATGGTTTTTTAATTTTTCACTATATTTATCTCTCTAACAAAAACCATATCCTCTATGCGCGAACGCTTAAATGGCATTTTTCATAACGTCAATGAATGGTTAAAATTTGCTGAAGCTAAACATGGTGTTTTAGTAGTTTTAAATAGCGGTATTGCTTTTGGTCTCCTTACTATTTACAAGGAATATCAAGACGAGATCAACTTTAAAACACTTTTTATCGCCCTAACGGGTATTAGTTTTTCGATAGTTATTACACTGATCTCATTATTTCCGCGCTCCTCTTCTAGTAAAGTAAAACGAAAAAAAAATCAAAAAATAAATTTATACTTTACAGGCCACTTAGCCCTTTTATCCGTTGAAGAATTCAAAGAAGAGTTATTGAAAATAGATTCATTTTATGAATTTGACCGATTAGAGGAAGACCTCATGGCAGAAATTATACGCAATGCCTCCATAGCAAGTAAGAAATATATGTTTTTTAGATACGCTGTTCTCTTGACAATTACATCGTTAAGTGTTCCACTTGTGTATATTCTAAGCACTCATTTATAGCCTTTTTATACTACATCCAAAACATGTATTATTGCAATTAATTAGACAATCATTGATATGAAACCAACTACAGCAATTTTCATTTTAGCATACTTTCTACTCACCAGTTGTGCTACTATATTAACAGGGACCAAAGACATGGTACGTATCACAAGTAAACCAGAAGGAGCTACTGTCTTTGTTAATGGTATAGAAAGAGGCCAAACTCCAACTACGGTTATCTTAAAAAGAAAAATATTAGGTGGGGAATATATCACATTAGAAAAAGAGGGTTATGAAACACGCCAATTTCAACCTGAAACTAATTTTAATGGCGTCGCTGCGTTAAATTTATTTAGTGCTCTTTTCTGGGCCATCGATATAGCATCAGGGGCTATTGTAAGGTACAATCCCAAATATTATAACTTAGAATTAAGACCTATTAAAAAATCTGACACACAGCTATAAAGATTGATAAACATGTATTTATTAAGTCTAATTATTGTTCTTCCAATCGCAACAGCATGTTTCATTCTATGTATTCCTTCGAGTAAAAAACATACACTCCGGTTATTATTGGTCATTCAAAGTAGCTTACAACTTATTTTTACAGCTATCACCTATTATATCCATCAATACCACTCTCACTCTCTCGCTGAACATATTAATTGGATTTTTTTACCCATTAAGAATAGTGGTGCATTATCAATAGATTATTCATTAGATTTAGATTATCTTAATATACCTTTTATTTTTCTATCTGCTATCATCCTACTCGTTAGTGCTGTAGCTTCATGGAAAGTAGAGCAACATATCAAAGGGTATTGCCTATTATTTCTCTTACTGAGTGCGAGTATCATGGGCACATTTCTGTCGACGAACCTAGTCCTATTTTTTATTTTCTTTGAATTCATGTTGCTTCCTCTTTATTTTTTAATTGGAATATGGGGAGGACCAAGAAAAAACTATGCATCCATTAAATTTTTTTTATATACATTAATAGGTTCTTTATTTATTCTTGTTGCCATTATCTGGACACTTACTAGCACGATAGATCCGATTCAAACAGGAAAACAGTTAGGCTTCTCTATTAAAAAAAAGGAACTGCACCAATCTGTGATTGATAGCGTGCAAAAAAAATTAATGCAAGGCTCTATTCCAACTGAAAAGCTGGTACACAGTGCTAACTTAAACAATCTTACAGATATAAAAAACACCATTCCATCTTCTATCTTACATCCTAAAAGCACGTGGCACTGGAAAGGAAAACATGCACGCTTAATTGTATTTGCACTTATTTTTATAGGTTTTGCCATTAAACTTCCATTAGTCCCATTTCATACCTGGTTACCTGATGCACACGTTGAGGCATCTACACCTATATCTATTATTCTAGCAGCACTCCTATTGAAAGTAGGAGGATATGGACTACTACGCATAGGTTATCAAATTTTTCCTGAAGGAGCTATTTACTTCAGTTATTGGATTGGACTTTTAGGAATCCTATCGATACTATATGGATCGTTAAATGCGCTGGCTGTTAAAGATTTAAAAAAAATGATCGCTTATTCATCCATCGCACATATGGGTTTTTTTACATTAGGTCTTGCTTCATTAACTTCAGAAGGAATGAATGGCGCTATCTATCAACTCATCAGTCATGGTATTATCTCTTCACTTTTATTCTTAATAGCAGGTGTTTTATACGAACGCACAGGCAGCAGACAAATCAATGATTATGAAGGATTAGCCAAACACACGCCCTTACTTGCTGTGGTTACAGCACTTTCATTTTTTGCTGCTTTAGGTCTGCCAGGATTTTCCGGATTCATTGGTGAATTCTTTATTCTGCTTGGCTCTTTTCAATCTTCATCCTTCAACGGACTACTTCCACGTAGCTTTACAATCCTAGCAGCGATAGGTTTATTTATTGGTGCACTTTATTTCTTATGGGCATTTCAGCGTATATTTCTAGGAAAACTTTGGGTAAAAGGCGGAGAAGAATGGCTTAAAAAATTATACGATCTTACTGCTCGTGAAAAGATACTCTTCTACTCGTTGCTCATGACGACCATTATACTAGGATTATTCCCTAGTATTTTATTTTCTTTATTTTCAATAGAAATAGAAAACCTAAGCAGGGATATTATTCAAAAAGGGAATCATGTATTATCCATTATATTAAAAAAATAATACGCCACATTTATTTACCAATAAATACATACGAACAGTAAAAAAAATATTTAAAATCGTCTAAATTTGAAGACGTTCATCAACCATACATCATGATCAACAAAACAGTAAAAAATGCGGAAGAAGCCATACATGACATTGCTGAAGGAGCTGTTATTATGCTTGGCGGATTTGGATTATGTGGTATTCCGGAAAACTGCATTCAGGCCTTATTAAAAAAAGGGATCAACAATTTAACCTGTATATCCAATAATGCCGGTGTAGATGATTTTGGGATAGGACTTCTTCTCAAAACACGTCAAGTCAAAAAAATGATTTCTTCTTATGTCGGCGAGAATGAAGAATTTGAAAGACAACTTTTATCTGGTGAATTAGAAGTAGAACTTCTTCCACAAGGCACCTTGGCTGAACGTATCCGAGCAGGGGGAGCAGGTATCCCTGCTTTTTTTACGCCGGCAGGCTATGGTACTGATGTAGCCCAAGGAAAAGAGACACGGGAGTTTGATGGAAAAATATATTTAATGGAAAAATGGCTCAAAGCAGATTTTTCGCTCGTCAAAGCATGGAAAGGTGATACAATGGGAAACCTCATCTATCGAGGCACTGCGCAAAATTTCAACCCTATGATGGCTGCTGCAGGAAAAATCACAATAGCTGAAGTAGAAGAGTTAGTCCCTGCAGGACAGCTTGATCCAAACACCATTCATACACCTGGCATTTACGTTCAACGTATTTTCCAAGGTGTAAATTATGAGAAAAGAATTGAGCAGCGAACAATTCAAAAATAAATACATGAAAGATAAGTACACCTATCTATTTATCAGTATACTTTCACTTAGCGGTATTATTTTAGTTACATTAGCTGCACACGGGCAACTTCTTCTAACATTTGATTCTTACCAGTTTTTACAAGCAGCTGACCATTTTTACAACGATGGGAAAATTATTTTGGACGATCACAAACCTTATATTAACAGATCTCCTTTATTTCCACTATTACTTGCTGCTCTAAAAGGACTAAGTGGGAACTACCTCTCAGCTGCACTAGTTCTACATAGTATAACCTGGGGTGCTTCTATCCTAATTATTAGCATTGCTTTTTACCCTCTATTTCAAAAAAAGATATTTTTCTGGATCATGCTTGGCTGTATCGTATTACATCCTCCTCTAATCATGACCCATATTTTTTTATGGTCAGAGCCTGTATTTTTTTTACTATTAAGCATTACCATCTACCATCTCCTATCCTACTACAAAAAAAACTATACATTAAACTTTATAGGGCTGATCATATTTAGCAACCTATTATGTTTACAACGGTATGCAGGTATATTTTATGTCATTGGAATAGGTATTAGTCTACTGTTGCTTTCATCAGAATCTTTTCAAAGAAGAGTATACAAAAGCTTTATGTATACAGGATTATCACTGATAACAAGTATAGCCTGGTTTATACGAAATTTTTATTATCATGGTGTATTTGCAGGACAGCAAAAAAGTGATGGTTTTTTTTCTGTACCACTAGAACATGCGTTATACCTCTATATGAATTCCATACTTTCTTGGTTTTTACCATATAAAATAACTTTCAGCATACGAGCTATTTCACTAATTGGACTATTACTTTTATTTTTATTTTTTTGGATAAAAAAAAGACCATCCCTCTATCAATCTACAAATAAAATAATAACATCTCTACTTATTTTATTTCTATGTTTTTTTAGTCTTATGCTCATATTTTATTCAGGCATTGAAGACGAGATTGACCGCTATTTATGTACCACTTATCCTTTATTAATTGGACCTATTTTTTTACTTATAGATAATTATCATACACATCTAAAAAAAATAATCTACAGAAATACAATAATCATAGGTTTGCTTCTATGGTTCATTTATCCAGTCATTCATACAACAAAAAACATCATATTTTGGCATCAACTTCCTAAACAACCCAACACCTTATGGCACTAGACAAGAATGGTATTGCAAAACGTATCGCACAAGAAGTTAAAGATGGTTACTATGTTAATCTAGGAATTGGAATTCCAACACTTGTAGCTAATTATATTCCCAAAGACATCAATGTTGTCCTTCAATCTGAAAATGGATTATTGGGTATGGGGCCCTTCCCAAAAGAAGAATATGTAGATGCAGATCTCATTAATGCCGGCAAGCAGACGATCACCATGATACCTGGATCTGCTCTTTTTAATTCCGCAGAAAGTTTTGGTATGATACGAGGAGGTCACATTCACATTACCATATTAGGGGCCATGGAGGTATCAGAAGAAGGCGATATTGCTAACTGGAAGATACCAGGGAAATTAGTAAAAGGTATGGGAGGAGCCATGGATCTAGTTGCTTCTGCAGATAATATTATTGTGGCTATGCAACACATCAATAAAGAGGGCCATTCCAAATTATTAAAAAAATGCACATTACCTCTCACAGGCACAAAATGTGTAAAAAAAATTGTAACCGAGCTAGCTGTCATTGACGTATTACCTGAAGGCGGATTTAAACTAATTGAAAGAGCACCTGGTGTAACAGTGTGGGATATAATGAAGGCAACAGAAGGAAAGCTTTTAATTGAAGGAGATATTCCTGAAATGCGTATTTAATTTAAAAAACTAAAATTATATTTGTATACTATTAAAATATCAAAACCATGAAAAAAATAAAAACATATCTGATCACAGGCATCATCATTGTAAGCTGTACACTCAGCTGTAAAGATAAAAGTTCAGGACTATCAGATCCATGTACAGACATCAATGTTTTTTCATTAAATGAAGATAAACAATTAGGTCAACAAGTAGCCGCAGAAATAGGTATTAATACAGTTGACTATCCTATATTGGATGAGGCAATATATCCAGTAGCCTATGCCCATCTCAAACGAATTCGAGATAAAATATTAAACTCAGGTAAAGTTGTTAATAAAACGGCTTTTAATTGGGAGGTAAAAATCATTAAAAACGATAGCACACTCAATGCCTTTTGCACACCTGGAGGATATATTTATGTCTACACAGGTATCATTAAATATCTAGATAATGAAGATGATTTTGCAGGTGTCTTAGGTCACGAAATCGCACATGCTGATCGCAGGCACTCAACCAAAGCTCTTACCCGTGATTATGGCATTAGTACATTAATAGGTGTTATCGCCGGCAAAGATCCAGGTCTGCTCGTAAAGATTACAAAACAACTAGCCGATCTCAAAAACAGCCGATGCCATGAATCAGAAGCAGATGAAATGTCTGTCATTTACTTAAGTGCTACCAATTATAAATGTAATGGTGCTGCTTCTTTTTTCGAAAAAATAGAAAAAAGTGGACAACCTCGTGTTCCGGAATTTTTAAGCACACATCCGAGTCCTGGAAATCGTGTAGGCTCTATCAATGAAAAAGCTAACGCATTAAATTGCAACAAAACAACTCCTGCTTCTGATGGCCAATATGCTGCATTCAAAAATAGCCTACCTTAAAAAAACATGAGCACATCTAAAGTATATGAGCTTTTATCCTCTTACGAAGACTTTGAGCTAGCTTTTACCTATACTTATTTATACAAAAGCTATCTTCCCGAAACAAAAAAAATAATAGATGATTTACTCCAAAAAAGAAACCTTACCACTGAGAAAATAAAGCAGTTTATAAAAGAAAAAGAAGAACAAGAATATACAGAAGATATAGCTAAAGCTCAATGTCCACGATGCAAATCATTTAAAGTAAAAAGTACTCAAGAAATACTCTACTATCCTGCACACAATTCCACAGAAGGAGAAGCTCCTAAGTATACCCATTACTACTGCAGCATCTGTGGATATGATATCAACAACAAAGAAGATGCCGGAGATATACGACGATGGTTTAAAAAAATTATACGTAAGTTATTTAAACAAAAGAAAAAATAATCTCATGAAAAAATCCACCATTCAATTTACAATACAACTAGATAAAGATCAACTTCCTGAAAAAATAGAATGGAGTGCCTCAGATCATTTAACAGGAAAAGTACAAGAAACAAAATGCATCAGTGTTGCTGTATGGGATCAAGATCAAGCTAATACGTTACGTATTGATTTATGGACAAAAGATATGCCCATTCTCAATATGAAACAATTTTGTGTGGAAGTTATGGCTGGCCTTAGCCAAACTATAGCTACATCAACTGGGGATCAAGAAATGGCTAATGAAATCAACAAACTTTGCCACGATTTAGCTAAACGTATTGCATCTGAAGTATAAATCATTCACGATGGATAAAAAATATATTTTACTTGGCAGAACACTAAGTTATATTTTACGTCATAATCCGTCACATATTCAACTTGAGCTCGATGAATCAGGATGGGCTGATGTAACTGATCTAATTAAAAAAATGAAAGAAAAAGGATATGATATAACTTTGAGCTTATTGTATGAAATTGTGAATACCAATGACAAAAAAAGATATATCTTCAATGCGAATAAAACTAAAATTAGAGCCAATCAAGGCCATAGTATTCCAATTGATCTAAATTTAGAACCTCTTACCCCGCCTTTTCTTCTCTATCATGGTACGTCAAAAAAATATATAGAGCATATTGAATTAGAAGGGCTAACAAAACAAAAAAGACAT
The DNA here is from genome assembly GCA_964418605.1 of uncultured Cytophagales bacterium. Taxonomy (GTDB): domain Bacteria; phylum Bacteroidota; class Bacteroidia; order Cytophagales; family Cyclobacteriaceae; genus CAYQLY01. Next base: position 30,974 of record CAYQLY010000008.1, on the reverse strand, counting down.
CATGTTCATCTTTCAGAATTCGAAGACGTAGCACTAACTGTAGGAAAACGCCGAGGCAAACCCATTATTCTTACCATTCATTCAGAGCAAATGCACCATGACGGCTATACATTTTATCGTTCTGAAAACAACGTATGGTTAACAGATCACGTCCCTGCATTATATATTAATTTTAATTCTAAAAAATAGCAAGATTTATCAAGTCATCAATTTGATAAAGTGATATGTTTGAGAAAAAAAATAAATATGCCAATACTTTCTATCCAACCATTCAATGGACAGCACTGTGAAACTACTGCAACAGGAACATTGCTCAAACAACTAAATATTAATCTATCAGAGCCTTTATTATTCGGGCTAGGTGAAGGTTTGAATTTTATTTTCTGGAATATGAAAATAATGAACTTCCCATTTATTGGTGGACGAATAAAACCTGATATACTCACTCAAAATATCACGAAAAACTTAAATCTCCATTTAACTGTAAAAGAAACATCATCTGTCAAAAAAGCATGGGATGATGTAAAAAAACTGATTGATGAAGGCAAAGCAGTAGGACTAAAATTAGACTGCTATCATTTAGAATACTTTTCAAGACCCTTTCACTTTGCAGGCCATTATGCTGCTCTCTATGGATATGACCATCATTACGCGTATTTAGTAGATACTACTCAACAAGGTGGACAAGTTAAAACATCCTTAAAAAGTTTAGCACTAGCACGAGCAGAAAAGGGACCTATGTCTTCAAAGAACTTATATTATACCATTACTAAAACAACCCAGTCTTTTGATTTGAAAAAAGCAATCCCAACTGCCATCAAAGCCAATGCAACAGAATACCTCAACCCTCCTATCACCAATATCAGCTATAAAGGCATCTTAAAAGCAAGCTCAGAAATTATCAAATGGTTCCAACAAAGTAAAGATGTAGAAAACGATTTTAAAACTACAGCACAACTGATGGAAAAAGCGGGAACAGGAGGTGCTTTATTCAGAAATTTATACCGTGATTTTTTAAAAGAAAGCTATAGTTTATTACAAAATGATAAATTAAAATCAGCGTATGATTTATTTAACGAGGTTGCAAAAGATTGGACAAGCATTTCTACGTTATTTAACAAGGCAAGTTCAGAAAGAGATATAAAACATATTTATGACGCATCTTCTATTTTAAAAACTATTTCAACTAAAGAAAAAACAGCAATGGAGTTATTGAAGAATATATAAAACCATATAGCAACATTATGAAAGAGAGTACAAAGGAATATTATCAAACATGTATGACTCGTGCCATTCATTACATCGAAAATAATTTTAACGAATCCTTACAATTAGATACAATAGCAAACATTGCCCATCTCTCTGCCTATCACTTTCATAGATTATTTAAAGCCTATACACAAACTACTCTTTATGCATACATTACCCGAATTAGATTAGAAAAAGCTGCTATTTTACTCAAAAGCACTACACAATCTATTGCAACTATTGGATACCAATGTGGATTCAATCAGCCAGAAAGTTTTAGTAGAACTTTTTCTTCTTACTTCAACTTGTCACCTTCTGACTTTCGTGACAAGCAAAAAACTATAAATGAAAATAAAAAGAAAATTTTTATTAAGTCTAATCATGATCACCAAACAATGCTTATCTCTTCTCCTGCTATAATTAATATAAAGCCAATCCCAATAGCTTACATTCGTCATAATGGGCCATATGAGCAGGTCGGTGAAACATGGAAAAAACTGATCAGATGGGGTTATAAAAATTGGAAGTTAGGATGGAAAATAAACATGTATGGAATCAGTCATGATAGTCCAGAAATAACAGCGGAAGAACACATACGTTATGATGCTTGTATAGGTATAAAAAAACCATTTACCCCCAAAGATACGGTTGGCTACAAGCTTATTGAAGGAGGAACTTATGCTGTATTTGAACATCAAGGGCCTTATTCTGAATTAAATAGTATATACGATTATATTTATTCTGTATGGATATTAGAAGAAAATAAAAGATTAGCTCATCGACCAGCTTTTGAACAATACATGAATTCGCCTCAACGTACTAAACCAGAATACTTAAAGACAAAAATTTTTATACCTTTAAATTAAATTTTAAAAAACTTAGTCATCACGATTTTATTATCTTTGTTTTTAAAAAATTACTTATAAAAGTATGACTAAAGCATTTTTTTCAAACCTAAAAAATGACTTACCTGCCAGCATGGTTGTTTTTTTAGTAGCACTTCCACTATGTCTTGGTATTTCGTTAGCATCAGGTGCACCTCTAATTTCTGGGTTAATAGCAGGTATTATTGGTGGAATAGTAGTGGGAGCTATTAGTGGATCACATACTAGTGTAAGTGGTCCTGCTGCAGGATTAGCTGCTGTAGTATACGCAGCAATACATCGACTAGGCACCTATGAAACATTCTTAGCTGCAGTTGTATTAGCAGGCTTATTCCAAGTCTTATTTGGCTTATTAAAAGCAGGCATCATATCGCACTATTTTCCATCTAATGTTATCAAGGGATTATTAGCTGCTATTGGTATTATACTCATTCTAAAACAAATTCCACATGCCTTTGGATATGATCCAGATATTGAAGGTGACTTTTCTTTTCTTCAACCAGATGGTGAAAATACATTTTCAGAAATCCTTCATATCGTCGGCCATATTGATGTAGGTGCTACACTCATTACTATACTATCTATGGGCATACTCCTTATTTGGAATAAAATTTTTAAAGGGCCTAAAAAAAATATTTTACCGGCGGCGCTCGTCGTCGTTATTATTGGCACATTGGCAAATGAAGTATTTAAATATCTTATACCTTCATTATATATTACTTCATCTCACTTAGTTACAATCCCTGTAATTACAAACCTAACAGAAGCAGCTTCTATGTTACGATTTCCAAATTTGAGTGCACTTAGCAACTTTGAAGTTTATGTAACGGGAGTAACCATTGCTATCGTTGCATCATTAGAAACATTACTCAATTTAGAAGCTACTGATAAGCTAGACCCTCAACGTAGACAGTCTCCCGCTAATAGAGAATTGGTTGCTCAAGGTATAGGCAATATAGTATCAGGAAGCTTAGGAGGTATTCCAATTACTTCTGTTATCGTACGCAGCTCAGCTAACATTAACTCAGGTGCAAGGTCAAAATCAGCAAGTATTATTCATGGCATATTACTTATTGTATGTGTGTTAAGCATACCATACCTTATTAACAAAATTCCTCTCTCTTGCCTAGCCGCTATTCTATTAGCTACAGGTTATAAACTAGCTAGTTTTTCAGTATTTAAGGATATGTTTCGAAAAGGATGGGTGCAATTTACACCTTTCCTAATTACGATTATTTGTATTGTATTTACCGATTTATTGATTGGTATACTTTGTGGACTATTATTTAGTTTATTCTTTGTTATTCATAATAATTTTAAAAACCCATTTTCATATATTAAAGAGAAATACCACACCGGAGATACCATCCGTATTGAACTTTCTCAACAAGTATCTTTTTTTGCTATTCCACAATTTAAGACAACACTGCATAGCTTACCTCATTCATCTCAAGTGATATTAGATGCCTCTGGAACACATTTTATTGATCATGATATTATTGAAATTATCAAAGAATTTAGAGACAATCATACGTCAAAGAAGGCTATCCGATTAAGCTTAATCGGTTTTGCAAATAGATTTAACCTAGATGATCAAATCAAGCATAGCCATGTAGTAACAAAAGAGCTTCAATCTAAACTTACACCATCAGACGTACTTACTATTTTAAAAGAAGGGAATGAACGATTTAAATCAAATAAACAAACCACAAAAGATTTACAACTTCAACTCAAATCAACCTTTACAGAGCAATATCCTTTAGCTGCTATTATAAGTTGTATTGATTCTCGCACGCCTGTTGAACCTATATTTGATTTAGGAATTGGTGATGTTTTCAGCATTCGAATAGCAGGAAATATTATTAACGATGATATTCTAGGAAGTTTAGAGTATGCCTGTAATGTTATTGGTTCTAAACTTATTGTTGTACTTGGGCATACTAACTGTGGCGCTATCCGAGCAGCTTGCGATAATTACAGAGAAGGTCATATCACAGCTATTATAGACAAGATTAAGCCTGCTGTTTCAAATGAAAACTTAGTCATCACAAATAGAAATTCCTCTAATCCTATTTTTTTAGAAAATGTAACAAAACTCAATGTAATAAACTCCATAAAAGATATTTTGCTAAAAAGTCCCTTACTCGCCGATTTAATTAATAAAAAAGAAGTGATGATTGTGGGTGGAATTTATCATCTAGAAAATGGGGAAGTTGAGTTTATAGAAAATTTATAAGTTAGTAATTATATATTTTATAAACTCCAATAAAACATTCTTTTTATTTTTCCTCGATACAACCCTTTAAGATCTACTAATAACGCATTAGAGTTAGATATAGATTCAAAATAAGACTCATCTAATATTTTATATTCTTGGTGTGCTACAGCAACAATGATAGAATCGTAATCCTTCCCTATTTGAGAATCAATTTTAAGTTTATATTCATGTTCAAACTCTTCAGAAGAAGCTTTAGGATCAACGATCGTTACACGAAGTCCATATGCTTCCAACTCATGAACTAAGTCAGCAACTTTAGAATTTCGAATATCCTCTACATTTTCTTTAAACGTTACACCCATCACCAAAATATGAGACTTGGATATTTCTTTACCTTGTTTAGCTAAGAGTTGAACGACTTTTTTAGCTACATAAGGTGCCATGCCATCATTAGTATACCGTCCACTCAAAATAACACGTGGATCAAAGCCAAGCAACTTAGCCTTATAGGTTAAATAATAAGGATCAACACCTATACAATGCCCTCCTACTAAACCAGGATAAAACTTCAGGAAATTCCACTTTGTTGCTGAGGCTTCTAAGACTTCAAATGTATTTATACCCATTTGATCAAAAATCATAGACAATTCATTCATCAAGGCGATATTCAAATCGCGCTGTGTATTTTCTATAATTTTAGCTGCTTCTGCCACCTTAATGCTTGATGCTTTATGTACACCTGCTTTAACAACAATTTCATATACTTTAGCAATGGTATCTAATGATTGTTCACAACAACCAGAAACCACTTTAATGATACGTGATAAGGTATGTTCTTTATCTCCTGGATTAATTCGCTCTGGAGAATAGCCAACTTTAAAATCTGTATGAAACTGAAGACCTGACTCTTTTTCCAAGATAGGTATACAATCTTCTTCCGTACACCCAGGGTAAACAGTTGATTCATACACCACATAATCTCCTTTTTTTAACGCCTTACCTACAATATGTGATGCTGAAAGCAATGGGTTCAAATCAGGTAGATTACGTCGGTCTATTGGCGTTGGAACAGCTACAATAAAAAAACGTGCTTGTCTTAATACCTCTATATCATCTGTAAATTGAATAGAACATCCTTCAAAATCTTTTTTATCTAACTCCCCACTTGGATCTATGCCATGCTTCATCATATCCAAGCGCCTTTTATTAATATCGAAGCCAATGACATTAATCTTTCTAGCAAACTCCAACGCTATAGGAAGCCCCACATACCCTAGTCCAATGACAGCTAACGAGCACTCTTTTTCGATAATTTCCTTATACATTAGTCAGTTACTATATACGGTTTTAATTTAAAAAAGCAAATATATCACTTTTAATGCTTTTCTTCTACTCCATCAGCTTTTCTAAGGCAGGACCTGTAATAGCAACTACAGCTGGCTTAGGTATAGCCTCGCTGCCCTCAGGCCAATGACTGGTCAACGACGATAAACTGGAGGACATTTCTCCAGGGTGCTGAACAGATAAAAATAACGTTTTCCCATCAGGAGAAAAGAAAGGACCTGTTAGCTCAGCATCCGTAGGTGCAGAAGCTATTTGAAAAACTTTACCTGCGTTTACCCCTTTCATCGGCACATAAAAAAGACCATTATTTTTAAACTGTGCATAGCTTCCTTTATGCATAGCAGTGCCTGAAATATCAGAGGTAAACCATAAATTTCCTTTTGGATCAAAGGCAAGATTATCAGGACAAGCAAACCCTGTTTCAGGCCCGCCTGTTAAAAATGTAGTAGCTTCAAATTCCAAAGAAAGAGGATTGTTATTTTTTTCTTTTATACGCAACAAAGATCCAAATAAATCACCTTTGGGTTTGTTATTAGTTAGACTAACAATCACATCTCCATTAGCAGGATTAATTTCTATATCCTCAGGCCGATTAAGAGGTGTTGCCCCTACTAATTTTGCTGCCTCACGCAAACGAATGAGAACCTCCGTTTGATTTTTAAAATTATTTTTTAAGATAGGTTGTTTATTAAAATCTAAAGATAGCCATCGCCCATTTAGTATATCAGCTACATATAAGCTCCCTCTTTCTAAGCTTCCAGGTTTATCAGCAATAAACTTATACAAATGCTCATTCTCCTCATCATCTCCAGTATATACTGCACACCTTCCATCTTCACACCTAACAACTGTTGCGCACTCATGTTGACAACGTCCCATGGAAATTAATTTTTTAGCTTCACCTGTATATATGTTAACTTCCACAACCCAGCCATAATGCTCAGGTGGATAATCAAAAAAATCTTCCCATCCTTGAAGACCATTTTTCTTTTTCGCCAGTGATGGACTTTTAAAATCTCTTTCCCCCCAAAATGTATCATAATTTTCTTCACACGTAAGTACAGTACCCCAGGGTGTTATTCCACCAGCACAATTAGCTAATGTACCAATGGCCATGGTTGACCCTGCAATAGGTTCATTCCAAGCAAATGGTATAGAAGTACGTGCTGTCAGCCTTCTATTGTACGAATCATCTGATATAAAATTCCATTGACCTAATTCATCTTGTTGTATACGTATAATACTTCCACCAACTGAATCCATCTCTTTGATCACTTGATCTTTTGTTTTTTCAACACCTTTTCCTTCGTTATACCCTGATACAAAAAGTGAAGATGTATATTCATGATTAACCCAAAGCAATCCATCTTTTGAATTCCCATTAATAGGGAAAAATGCTAGAAAATCATTATTGAAGCCAAATGTTTCATGTGCATTTATTGAATCTCCCCACTTGGCAATCACACGATATGAAAATCCTTCAGGAAGGATCAATTCATCCAAAGCACTTGGCTCTACAGGTGTAAAAGGGAGTGTCGGCTTTTTATAAAAAAGCTGCTTAGCTACTCCATCCACCGTATTGATTAGAGAAAATGCATATACTGTTACTCCTGTTTTTCCTAAAAATGCCAAAAACTCACGTCTGGATTTTTTCTGATTGACTACTTTCATAACTATTGGGGTATAAACTTCCGAAATATATTAAGTTTTTAGAAAAAATAATGAAAATACTATTGCTCTTATTTAAAATAAAAAATTATTTTCGTTGTTCATTTATGGCACTTATTTTACCTGTAAAAGATAGTTATCCAAAATTTGGGCAAAACTGCTTTTTAGCAGAAAACGCTACAGTTGTAGGTGATGTAAAAATGGGCGATAACTGTAGTGTATGGTTCAATGCCGTCATACGTGGCGATGTTAATTCCATAACAATTGATGACAATACAAATATACAAGATGGTGCTATTATTCACTGCACTTATCAAAAAACAAAAACAGTTATAGGGAAAAATGTATCTATTGCTCATAATGCTATCGTTCATGGGTGCACTATTGAGGATAATGTCTTAATCGGAATGGGTGCTATTATTATGGATTATGCTATTATAAAGACAGGATCTATCATCGCAGCAGGTGCTGTCATATTACAGCATACTATTGTAGAAGCAGGCAGTATATACGCTGGTGCTCCAGCTAAAAAAGTCAAAGAAGTAAGTATAGAACAAGCAGAGGTATTTCTTCGTACAGCAACTAACTATATAGAATATGCCAAATGGTTTAGAAAAGACTAATAGAATAAATAGGAAAAACTATTTTTTTCTTCATTTTATTTTACTGATGACATGTTCACTTTACTCCTATAGTAAACCTCATAATAGCGACTCTACAACACAGGTTGTTTTTTCAGCAAAGACAGTAGATGCTGAAACCAATCAACCACTATCAGCTACAATCAGTTTTGAAAAAATACCTGGACGAGATAATATTGGCATTATTCACACAGACTCAACCACGGGGACTTACAAACTGCGTCTTTTATCCAACTCCAGCTATAAACTCATTGTATTTGCACCTCACTATATTAAAGCCTATTATACCATAAAAAATACAACAAAAGAAAAAGCTAAAAACTTCCAACTCATTCCTATTAAAGTTGGACAAGTATTTACAATTCAAAATATATCCTTCGAAAAAGGAACTGCTTTGATACTGCCAGAATCATACACGGAGTTAAATAATATTTACCAAATTTTACTAGAAAACAAGTCTATGGAAATACAACTCGAAGGACATACAGATAATGTTGGTTCAGCCAAAGAAAATATGACACTTTCTGAACAACGTGCATTAGCTGTTAAAGCTTATCTTGTTAAAAAAGGGATTAAAAAAAATCGAATACAGGTTAAAGCATTTGGAGGATCTCAGCCATTAGTTAATAACTCAACAGAAGCCAACAAACAAAAAAATAGGCGCGTAGAAATACGTATTATAAAAAAATAAGCAGAAGAGTGATACTTGGTTTTAATACTAGATTAAAAATGGAAATAAAATTAATAGGATTGTACTTTATTCTATTCTATTCATTGACTTATACCACTCTGCATGCTAAAGGTACTCCAACAACCCTACCTGATAGTTCTCATACAACAAATCAAGTATTAATTTTTCCTATTGCGTATTATATCCCAGACACTAACTGGATGTTTGGATTAGGAGGTGTAGATTATTTCAAGATTTCCTCCAAAAAAGACTCCATGCCTGCTCATCTCTCCTTAATTAGTTTTTCAGGAAGTTATAGCATCACTGACGCTATTCAATTATGGAGCAACTGGAATCTATTCTTAAAAAACAATAGCTATTTTTTTAAAGGAGAAATCTCTTATAAGAAAATGCCTGACAAATTCTATGGTATAGGTAATTATACATTACGAGAAAATGAAGAAAGATACCAATACCAAGTCATCAATGCCAAAGGCTACTTCTATCGTCATATTCAAAAGAAATTATTTTTAGGATTGACCTATCAATTTCAATATAGCTACAATTTTATTTTAGATCCAACCAAACAGCTTAGCCGTGGAGAAATAGCAGGCACCAAAGGTGGAATCAACTCAGGTATGGGTATCGCTATTTTACATGATACACGAACAAGCTCTATTCATCCACATGCAGGACATTATATAGAGTTTACTAGCTTTATCAATAAACATTTTTTAGGAAGTGATTACGTGTTTAACAACTTTACATGGCTAGTCAAACAATATATAGAAGTCATTAAAAACCATATCATTGCCTTACATGGCCTAATCAATATAAACGATAATACGCCACCAGTTTTAAATATGTCTTTCCTAGGAAGCGATGAAATTCTAAGAGGATATGCTAAGAACAGATACCGTGATGCCAACCTCATGGCTTGTCAGGTTGAATATCGATCGCCTTCTTGGAAAAGGCTAGGCTTTACTCTTTTTACAGGAGTTGGAGAAGTGTTCAGTTTATGGAAAAATATATCCTATCAAGGTCTTAGACCATCTTATGGAGCAGGGCTACGTTTATGCATAAACAAAAAAGAGCGATTAAATATTAGACTAGATTATGCATTTGGGTATCAAACCCAAAATTTTTATTTAGCTATTGGAGAAGCCTTCTAATTGAGATAAATAGTAAGCCATTGTCTTCTCATTTTTCTAATACGATCTCTTTCAGCAGCTGAAAAATTATTTTCCTTTAAATACAATACTATTAAACTTTCCAGCATCATAACTTCATCAGGCAATTCTAATAATCGATTATGCGAAATATCTAGCTTTTGAAGTGCTACTAATCCACCTATCTCTCGAGGGATTTCTAATAGCTGATTATATTTAACATAAAGCTCTTCTAAATTAATTAATGCTCCAATTTCTACAGGAAGATTAGTAAGCTGATTATAGCTTATATCGAGATACTGCAACTTTTTACATTTTTCAATCTCCACAGGGATTTCACCCATTTTATTTCCATAAAGATCTAAATATTGTAAATTTGGGAAATCAACTATTTCCATTGGAAATAGCTTAAGGTTTTTTTCTCTTAGTGATAACTTGTATACTTTGTCAGGCTCTTTTAAAGCTAATTCTAATGACATATACATTTTTTGTTGAGCTAATTCTTCTTTGGAAAGCAATACCACATCTGAAGAAAAAAAAGAAATACTATCCTGAACATCACCCAATACCTGAGTGGTATCTATCTCTTGAGCACGAGCATTAGCCAGTATAACATAAAATAATAAACAAATTATACCCTTTCTCATCATAACGAGTATCTAGTTTTCTTTAAATTTAAGAAAAATATCGAATATCAATACCATATATACTCTTTTTCATAAAAAAGTAATTTCACAGATGCTCTGTATTTGAAAATTGATAAACAGAAAAAAAAGTACCTGTATACCTCAACTCATATACGCAAAGATTATCATGAATGAATGAATCCATACACCATAAAGGATAGTTCAACAGCACACACAGCAAAATACGTATAATTCGACCATGTACACACAGCAATACACAACGTTCTTCTGGTCTAAACAAAATAAGGTCCATCATCTTCTTTAATCGAATAGATACTTCTATAGGACTTTCACCACCTTCAATTTTCATATCCACCTGACCTAATCTCCATTGCTCTAACAGCCGATAATAATCTAATCCAATAGGCTCATCTAGTGAAATACCTTCATCCTTACCCCAATCAATCTCATTTAGTTCCGAATACGACTCTATAGGTATGCCCTCTTTTCTAAAGGGCTCTACCGTTTGCAATGTCCGTTTTAATGCCGATGTGTAAATTTTATCAAAAGGAATATTCCTATAAAATTGATAAAATTGATCAGCCTGTTGACGCCCCTTATCATTTAAATCCGTGTCCACTCTCCCTCCCTGAATAATGCGTTTTAAATTATAATCTGTTTGCCCATGCCTTATAATATAAATTCGTTTTACCATGCCCTAAAGTTAACGCATTCACAAAAAAAGAAATAATTTTGTAGCCTAAATTGATATATATGTTTAATCCTTCCACCACTTTAGCCGATCTTCAAGAATTAAATAAAGGTACTCTAGGTGAGCATTTCGAAATACTATTTACCGAAATAGGCCCTAACTATATTTGTGCTAAAATGCCTATTACTGAAAAAACAAAACAACCCATCGGTATTTTACACGGTGGAGCCTCTGTCGCCTTTGCTGAAACATTGGGAAGTGTAGCGGCGAATCTCTGTATTGATAAATCTAAAAAATATGGTGTAGGATTAGAAATTAATGCTAATCACATTCGAAGTGTAAAAGAAGGCTATGTGTATGGAAAAGTAACTCCACTACATGTCGGTCAATCTACACAGGTTTGGGAAATAAAAATCACAACAGAAGATGAAAAACTCGTATGTATAAGTAGACTTACTGTAGCCATACTGGATCGTAAATAATGACATGTTACATCCATTTTCAGATACCCATTTTTTGAAGTCATTTTCTAATGAAAATATACTGGACGCATTATGGCAGACTGCACACCATCTTAATTTGCCTATTGCCATTTGGAAGCTACCCAATCAAAATGAACAACATCTACTTATAGGTTATACATTTACTAAAAATATATATCCATTTACAGAACAATCTGGTTTTTCTATTTGTCCATTTATAAACTCTGCTAGCCAATCCTGCTTGATACCGGCTAATTGCTATTACTCTTCTCTAAATCAATGTTTATTTTTTTTAGATGAGAAAGACTCCATTTCAAAAAAAATTATAGCCTATCTAAAAATAGCTTTATTAAATTTCAACAATAACTCTACTACACTATCAACTACTCGTACTATAGATCAAAAAAACAAAGAAAATGAAGCAATATTTACCAGTGCTGTCAGACATGCCATTCAAGAAATTAAGAAAAACAATTATCAAAAAATAGTACTCTCTCGTCAATTTATCCAACCAATCACATCGAGCAATCCAATTCTTTTATTTCAAGAACTTAGTACTCTATATCCGAGCACATTCAACTCTCTAACATATACACCTGAGTATGGCACATGGCTGGGGGCAAGTCCTGAGCTACTTCTCTCCATTAATGAAAAAAATAACTTAGAAACAATTGCTTTAGCAGGAACACAACAGAAAAAAAATGAACCCATTAATCAAACCAGATGGTCTAAAAAAGAAATAGAAGAACAGCACTTGGTAAGCACGTATATTATAGATTGTTTTAAAAAAACAGAAATCAAAAAATTTGAAGTAATGGGCCCAGAAACAAGTGAAGCAGGGAATATACTGCATTTAAAAACTACTTTCTCGGCTAGTTTACAAGAAGATAATCATTCTAACATTAATACACTCATTCAACTGCTTCACCCTACTCCTGCTGTATGTGGTATACCAAAAAAAGAAGCCATGTCATTTATTTTACAACATGAACACTATCCAAGAAAGCTCTATAGCGGATTTCTTGGCCCCATTAATATAAATAATACCTCATCTTTATTTGTAAATCTAAGATGTATGAAAATAGAAAATCAGAATATCATATTGCATGCAGGAGCAGGAATCACAGAAGAATCTATACCAGAAAATGAATTAGATGAAACCACATTAAAACTACATACCCTAGTTCGGGTATTAAATAAATCTCTTTAATCCACCATGGTTAAACAATTCTTTTTGTCATTAGCTCTCTTTTATGTAAACTTACACAAGCTATTCTAATTTAAATACGTGTCAAAAAAAGAAGTAGTTGAAACGCCTTTAATGAAGCAATACCATAGCATCAAGGCAAAATATCCAGGAGCTTTGCTGCTTTTTCGAGTAGGCGACTTCTACGAAACATTTGGTGAAGATGCCATCAAGGCAAGCAAAGTATTGGATATTGTATTAACCAAACGCTCTAATGGAGCAGCTTCAGAAGTGGAATTAGCAGGATTTCCTCATCACTCCCTCGATGTATATCTACCCAAACTTGTACGTGCAGGACATCGGGTAGCTATTTGTGATCAACTGGAAGATCCTAAGACAGCTAAAGGTATTGTAAAAAGAGGAGTTACAGAATTAGTAACTCCAGGTGTATCTTATAACGATCATGTCTTACAAAATAAATCAAATAATTATCTAGCTTCCATCCATTTCGCAAAAGAAAGTATAGGCATTGCTTTCTTGGATATATCAACAGGCGAATTCACAACTACACAAGGTAATGCATCATACATTGATCAACTTATACAAAAATTTAACCCTTCCGAACTATTATTATCTAAACAACAAAAAAATAAATCCGCTTCTTTAATTGATGAAAAATATAATACTTATCTACTCGAAGATTGGATTTATCAATATGATTATGCTTTCGAAAAACTTACACACCATTTTAAAACTAATCAACTCAAAGGTTTTGGAATTGAAACCATACCAGAAGGCATCATTGCAGCTGGATCTATCTTACACTATTTATCCGAAACAGAACATCATGAACTACAACACATTTCATCTATTTCTCGCATAGAAGAAGAAAACTATGTTTGGCTTGATCGATTCACCCTACGGAATTTAGAAATTATTTATCCTCAACACGAAGAAGGAACATCATTATTGGAAGTTCTAGATCACACACTCACCCCCATGGGTGCAAGGCTATTGAAAAAATGGATGCTTCTTCCTTTAAAAGAGAAAAAATTAATTGAAGAACGATTATCTATTGTTCAATTTCTGAAAGAAGAAAAAAATAGTTATCAATTTATCCAAGAGCAACTTAAAAAAATAGGCGATCTTGAACGATTAATATCAAAAGTAGCTGCTAAACGCATTAATCCAAGGGAAATGCAACAGCTCAAAAAAGCATTAAAAAGTACACTGCCTATTAAAAATCAAATTGAGAATACAACCCTAGCCCCGCTTAAAAAAATAGGTGATCAATTAATTCCCTGTGATTTTTTAATCGAAAAACTAGAAAACACACTACTCGAAAACCCACCACTTGGAATTAATCAAGGAGGACTTATCAATAATGGCATACACCCTGAACTAGACGAGCTACGTAAAATTGCTAATTCTGGGAAAGAGTATCTTCTGGAAATACAACAACGTGAAATAGAACGAACAGGAATTTCATCTTTAAAAATTTCATACAACAAAGTCTTTGGCTATTACTTAGAAGTTACACATAGCCATCAGCATAAAGTACCCAAAGAATGGATTCGAAAACAAACTCTTACTAACGCTGAACGGTATATCACGGAAGAGTTAAAAAAATATGAAGAAACTATTCTTCATGCTGAAGACAAAATTATTTCTATTGAACAACATCTTTTTCAGGAACTAATCACCGATGTCGTAAGCTATATTGCGCCTATTCAACAAAATGCCCGATTAGTAGCTGAGTTAGACTGTTTATGTTCGTTTACAGAGGTTGCTTCTAAAAATAACTATGTGCTTCCAAAACTGAATGAAGGCATGTCCTTAACAATTAAAGCCGGAAGACATCCTGTTATTGAAAAGCAACTCAAGCCAGGTGACTCTTATATTCCAAATGATATTTATCTAGATGATGAGCAACAACAAATTATCATTATCACCGGCCCCAATATGGCTGGCAAATCAGCTGTTTTACGTCAAACGGCATTGATTGTATTAATGGCTCAAATGGGTTGTTTTGTACCTGCTGAATCAGCAGAGATTGGATTAGTAGATAAAATTTTTACACGTGTTGGTGCTTCCGATAATGTATCTAAAGGGGAGTCGACTTTTATGGTAGAAATGATGGAGACAGCCAGCATTCTGAATAACTTAAGTGAACGCAGTCTTCTCCTTATGGATGAAATCGGTCGAGGCACAAGTACATATGATGGCATTTCTATTGCTTGGTCCATTGTAGAATATTTGCATAATCATCCAAAGTATAAACCCAAAACATTATTTGCTACTCACTACCATGAATTACATCAGTTGGCTGAGGAACTGCCTCGTGTAAAGAATTTCAACGTATCTGTTAAAGAAGTTAATCAAAAGATTATCTTCTTACGTAAACTTCAAGAAGGTGGAAGTGAACATAGCTTTGGAATTCATGTAGCACAACTCGCTGGCGTACCTCATAGCATCATCACACGAGCTAATGAAATTTTACAACACCTCGAACGTGATCACCTCAATGAAAAAAATACTCCATCTCTTGAACCTATTTCTAAAAAATACCAGCTTACTTTGTTTGAAGCAGAAAATGCTGCTCTTGAAAAAATAAAAAAAATAATAGAAGCGATTGATATCAATACATTGTCTCCCGTTGAGGCATTATTAAAGCTGAATGAATTAAAACAAATTATAGAGAAAAAATAATTTTGACTTGACTATGCGCTATTCACTATATAACTTGTTCACGATAATCTCATCACCATTACACCACTTAATCCAACCTGATATAAGTTCATCAACACCTTGCTCACACATATAGCTCATGCTGACTTTTATCCACTCTCCTTTCATGCGATTAATTTCAAATTTAGTACAATCATTATCAGTTACAATAGTATCAGAATTGAATCTAGGTTTTTTCCTCAAAGGGTTAGAGACAAGGTAATTTTCAATGCACTGCGAGCCTTTCAAATAAGACAACCATGAGTGAAACTCTATCATGGTTTCTTTCTTTAACCAATTTACTTCTTTAGTGGACTCGTTAAGAACAACTTGATACATTTGTTTTGTTTCTCCGATACATCTAAATAGAATACGACCAGGAGTAGGCATATATTCCAATGGTTTAATATAAAATTCACCATTATCTTCACGAAGTTGTTCATCTATATACTCAAGGCTTACTGTAGATGGTTTACTTTCTGAAGATAAAAAAAAATCTATGTTTCTGTTTTTATCAGTATTGTTCACATAATTTATACTCACCACACCGATGCCAAGATTAGGTTCTACCTGTTGGCTTAAAGCAAAAAATATACATCTGATAAAACAAAATGCAATTGCTATTACTTTTTTCATTATTTTTTTAATTATTATATAAACTCTTTATCTTCAACTGTGTCGGAAGCTATATACTTTCTTTCATTAGAAAATAAAATTATCAGAAAATATCCACTTCCACCTGGCTCCTCAACAAATCTTCCAAAGATTCTCGTTTTCGAATGAGATGAACTTTCTCATCTTTTACAAACACCTCTGCTGGACGAAAACGGCTATTAAAATTACTTGCCATTTCAAATCCATACGCACCTGCATTATAAAAAACCAGCAGATCCCCTTCACGGACTTCATGTAATTTGCGATCCCAAGCAAATGTATCCGTCTCGCAAATATTACCAACAACCGTATAAATACGTTCAGCACCATTCGGATTAGATATATTATCAATACGGTGATACGCATCATAAAACATGGGACGAATCAAATGGTTAAATCCTGAGTTAACACCCACAAAAACAGTAGCGGTCGTTTGTTTAATCACATTGGCCTTTACAATGAAATAGCCGCACTCACTCACCATATATTTACCGGGTTCAAACCAAATTTGCAATGGACGATGGTGTTCTTTTTCGAAAGCACTAAAAACCTCTCCTATTTTTTTACCAAGCAATTTAATATCTGTTTCTGTATCGTCTGGATGATAAGCCACTTTAAATCCACTTCCTAAATCGATAAATTCTAACTCTGTAAATGACTTAGCTACTTCAAATAAGATTTCCACTCCTTTTAGAAACACATCAATATCTTTTATTTCACTTCCAGTGTGCATGTGTAGGCCCTTCACATGAAGACCTGTTGTTTTCACAATGCGTTCAATATGTCGAATTTGATGAATGGAAATACCAAACTTACTATCGATATGGCCAGTAGAAATTTTATAATTCCCTCCTGCCATAATGTGTGGATTCAATCGAATACAAACAGGGTATGTATTGCCATATTTATTTCCAAATTGTTCTAATATGGAAATATTATCAATATTAATATTAACGTTTAATTTTTTTGCTAATTCAATCTCTTCAAAATCAACACAATTGGGTGTAAATAATATATTTTTCGGATCAAAGCCAGCTCGTAAACCTAACTGTACTTCATAAATACTTACGCAGTCTAATCCAGCGCCTAATTGATTTATATACCTTAAAATATTAATATTACTTAGAGCTTTACAAGCGTAAAAAAATCTTGCGTTGGCATGTGTAAATGCTTTTTGTAATTTTTGATATTGTTCAGCTATTTTTTCAGCATGATACACATAAAGAGGCGTTCCAAATTCCTGAGCAATAGATACGAGTTGTTGTTTATCGATAGATATAACCATGATGCAAGATTACAGAAGTAAATTGAAAAGTAAAAATAGTGGATATACACTATCCACAAAACACCTAAATTATTTTTTTAGATTATTTTCATAAATTACTATCCACTCTTTAGGAGTCATTTTAGCTGCCAATTCTCCAATTAGTTGATATGGAATTTGATCTATCTTTTTAAAACGTATGCAACTCTTACCCATATCTAATTTCGTTTTAGAGTGCTTAGGGTATTCTTTTGTAAACCAATCTAATAATTTTTCATCTCCATATAACCCCATATGATAAACAGCTATAAAATTCTTTTGTGAAGCAATACTCAAAAAAGGTAGTGGTAGAGTTGGATCACAATGGTAGCCATCTGGATATAAGGTATGCGGCACAACATAACTTATCATACCATAAGTTATCGTCTCAGAAAATCCTTTTGGTATATTTTTTAGAATCACTTTTCGTAATTCCGACATAGCTGCTTTTCTTTCTTCAGGCAACTTATCAAT
Organism: uncultured Cytophagales bacterium; assembly: GCA_964418605.1. Lineage (GTDB taxonomy): Bacteria > Bacteroidota > Bacteroidia > Cytophagales > Cyclobacteriaceae > CAYQLY01. Next base: position 12,968 of record CAYQLY010000008.1, on the reverse strand, counting down.
ATAGGCTTGAGGCGTTACCGCATTTGATTTCATATCTATCTATTGATTTAATTTATCAGCTACTGAGTTTATAAGCTTTAGTTTATCTATAATAAGAAGTAAAATAAAAACAGTACATGAAAGTGCAAGCAGTGAACATATAAGTATAGCAAAATATTTAATAGTCCACTCCAATGCAACCTTTATACGATGAATTAAACTGACCCCTTTTTCTGTTGCGCCTTCATAAAGAGATAACTTAATTGTACAGAATTCATTTTCTGTATCAAAATTACCAAGCTCCACTCCTAACTCCTGAAGTACAGTTTCTATTTCAAGAATCTTATCATGGAGCGATACAAAGTCAGCCACTTGTCCGCCTTTGGATTTAAGCTCATTGAGTGATTTCAATGTTTTTTCAAGGGATACTTTTCTAGCATTCAACTGCCTATACTCATTGGTTTTATCAACCTTAGTGATTTCAGTTGCTTTTATTACACCGATTTTTTGAATATCTATATAAAACGAATCAAATAGAAGTGGGTCTACACCAATAAGCAAATGTATTTCTCTATTCCCTTTTTGACCTATATTTTGCTCATACTGAACAATGGCATTATATTTTTTTGTTTTTTCTTTAATTTGTTTTTGATCTGCACCAAACTCAGCCGATTTGATCTTTACAGATGCTGTTTTTTCATATTTTTGATTAGAGGCTACATTGGCTTGGTATTGTACATCGCCTCCTTTAGTATACATTTTTTCAGAAGCATAATTTTTTCTTAAATTGCTCAGGTTGCTAAAAAAATCACTGCTATAGTCAGATACATACTCTGCTACATCTTTTGCCACATACCCATAAATGAGTCTAAAAATAAAAAGCAAACAAAAAAGAACACCAAACCATCTGGCTAATTTCCAAAATCGTTTTTTAAAATTGAGTTTCATACTAAGATTTTTTTTTAAAGGTTATATAAATATATTTAACTATTTTAAGTACATGTATTATAGAGAGCTAACTTATCAGTGAAAATACTATTTTTTAATTTTTCCATAACTGCTACTTCAAAAAATAGATTTTATTTTTTTAGTAAAAAAAAGCATCTAATCTATAGATGCTTTAAAAAAATGACATTAACTATTTAATTTCATTTAGCTTTTACCTTTCGTTTTTTCTGGCTTTTTATTTTTTACTTTGATGGTCAAGCTATCGCCTTCACCTGGATAATCCAATACAATAGTCTCCGTACCAGTTAATTCATGCTTGAGCATTTCTTCAGCCAATAAATCTTCAACATATTTTTGAATAGCTCGATTTAATGGGCGAGCACCATATTGAGGATCATAGCCTTTATCTGACAAGAAATCTTTTGTTTTTTCTGTCACTTCTACTGTATAGCCTAGGGTTTTGATACGTTCAAACAGTTTGCCCAGTGCAATATCAATGATAAGGTGAAGGTGAGAACGTTGTAATGAATTAAATATAATCACATCATCTATTCTGTTCAAAAACTCGGGTGAGAATGCTTTTTTCAAAGCATTCTGAATCGTCGTTTTGACTACTTCATCTTGATTTTCTTGGCGCGACTGAGTTGAAAAACCTACTCCCGTTCCAAAGTCTTTAAGATCTCTAATACCAATATTAGATGTCATAATGATAATGGTATTTCTAAAATCAACACGTCGTCCCAAGCCATCTGTTAAAATACCATCATCCAGTACTTGTAATAATAAATTAAATACATCTGGATGTGCTTTTTCAATTTCGTCCAACAAAATAACACTATATGGCTTTCGTCTAATTTTTTCTGTCAACTGACCACCTTCTTCATATCCAACATAACCCGGAGGAGCTCCAATTAATCGAGAGACAGAAAACTTTTCCATATACTCACTCATATCAATACGAACGAGTGCATCCTCTTTATCAAATAAATAAGATGCTAATACTTTAGCAAGCTCTGTTTTTCCAACTCCTGTAGGACCTAAAAAGATGAAGGATCCAATCGGGCGTTTAGGATCTTTTAACCCCACTCTGGTGCGCTGAATAGCTTTAACAAGTTTTAATACTGCTTGATCTTGACCGATAACTTTGCCTTGAAGATCTTGGGCCATGCTTAACAATTTATTACCTTCATGTTGAGCAATTTTTTGAACAGGAACCCCCGTCATGCTTGCTATAACCTCAGCTACATTATCTTCATCAACGGTATATCTTTTCTTTTTCGTTTCTTCTTCCCAGCGGTTTTTAGCTTGATCGAGTTGTTCTAATAATTTTTTCTCTTTATCACGCAATTGAGCAGCCTCTTCATATTTTTGACTCTTGACTACCTGCGTTTTTTCTTTTTTAATATTTTCAATAGCTGCCTCTAGCTTTAAAATATCCTCAGGGACATGAATATTATTCAAATGAACACGTGCACCTGCTTCATCTAATACATCAATAGCTTTATCTGGCAAGAATCGATCTGTAATATAGCGATTTGACATTTTTACACATGATTCAATAGCTTCTTTAGTATATGAGACATGATGGTGGTCTTCATATTTATCTTTAATATTATTCAAGATTTCAATCGTCTCTTCAACCGATGTGGCTTCGACCATCACAATCTGAAAGCGTCTTGCCAAAGCACCATCTTTTTCAATGTATTGACGGTATTCATCCAATGTTGTAGCCCCAACACATTGAATATCACCTCGAGCCAAAGCAGGCTTAAACATATTAGACGCATCAAGCGAACCTGATGCTCCTCCTGCCCCAACAATCGTATGAATTTCATCAATAAAAAGAATCACATCTGCTGATTTTTCTAACTCATTCATCACCGCCTTCATACGCTCTTCAAACTGACCTCGGTATTTTGTGCCTGCCACTAATGAAGCTAAATCCAAGGTCACTACACGCTTCCCAAATAAAACACGTGACACTTTTCGTTGAACAATGCGTAATGCTAACCCTTCAGCAATAGCTGTTTTACCTACACCAGGTTCTCCAATTAATAATGGATTATTCTTTTTTCGTCGACTCAATATCTGAGCTACACGTTCAATTTCTTTTTCTCTTCCTACAATAGGGTCCAACTTTCCCTCCTCAGCTAATCTGGTAAGATCTCTACCAAAATTATCTAATACCGGCGTTCTCGATTTCTCTGATGAAGTCTTTGAGTCTTTACCTGAACCAAATAATTTAGAAGAATCATCGTCATTATCATCTGTATCTGATGAATCCATTGGACTATCTACTTGATATTCTAATAATTCTTTTACTGTATCGTAGTTTACTTGATATTTTTCTAATATCTGGGTAGGTACACTATCCATATCTCTTAAAATTGATAAGAGCAAATGCTCTGTACCAATTAACTGGCTTCTAAAAATTTTAGCTTCAAGGTAAGTGATTTTTAAAATTTTTTCAGATTGTTTGGTAAGTGGAATACTACTTACATTAGATCCATTTTTTGATGACTTAGCTGTTCCTTGAATGGCTTGCTCCACAGTTTCACGAAGCTCATCTAAAGACACGCCTAATTTCTTCAATAAACTTACAGCCACGCCTTCCCCTTCTCGAATAATACCAAGCAAAAAATGCTCAACACCAATATAATCATGACCCAATCGTAATGCTTCTTCTTTACTTAAAGCAATAACTTCTTTTACCCGATTTGAAAATTTAGCTTCCATATAAAAAACCTACTAAACTATAATTTAATACTCCTTTTGAATTGCGAATTTACGCTTTTTATTCTTAAGATTATTAAAAAAGTTATACTTTTTTTTAGAAAAATAATACTTTTATAGCTACTATTTTAGCGCTATTGTATGTAGGTTACCTCAACTGGTGTTTTTTTATCAATCGTTCCTAACTTTTGATAAGCTTTTTTAGTCAACCGAATAATTGTTTTTTCATTAGCCCCTGTATCAGGAAGTTTCCCTACAACACGCGCAAAAATGTACACATTATTAATTTCATTTTTTACTTGTACAATAGTGCCTGGAGCAGCGGTTTTATGCAAAGCCAAATATTTTGGATTATCTTCTGTTCCATCAATCGCCTCTGCTAAACCTACCTCCGCTATTTTAGCTCCTGTCGATTTAACAATAGGTGTTTTATCCACCAATCGAGTGGTATCTTTTTTATTGAGATCAATCAAATAATGTTCTTGAATGGGCTCTACATTATCCTGTGCTTTATGAACAATTAAATCTTGATCTACATAAATTTCTGGTGAGGTAAGTTGGTTCCAGCGCATGATATTTTCTACAGATTCACCGTAAAGACGTGATAATCCGCTCAATGTTTGACCAGCTTGTACTTTATGAATTTTATTATTTTTATCATCAACTTTATAATTCTTCTTATAGGTAAGTGAATCTTGATGATTAACGGAAGGAAGTTTATGTAGCTTAGGTCCTAATTCAGAAAGACTAATAACTAACTCCTGTCCGACTAAAATTTCATCGCTTGTTAAGTTATTCCATTCTTTTAGCTGATTCACCGTAATGCCATACATCTTAGCAATAGAAAATAGTGTTTGCTTAGATTGCACGACATGTTTGTTTTTTGAAGAAGAAGTTGTTGTTTGATTTTTTTGTTTAGCAATAGGGATTTTGAGAAGTTGACCTATTTTTATAGCTGTTTTGGCATCTGGATTTTGTGCTATAATTTTTTCCACTTTAACATTATATTTTTTAGAGATAGAGTAAAGTGTTTCTTGCGACTCAACACGATGAAGTACCCACGTTTTATCATCAGAGATATCCACACCTACCGAATCATATAAAGGGGCGGTTTTACCTATTGTTAGTGTAGCAATAAACAGTATGCATACATATAGCCATGGATTGTACCTCATATTATAAAAAATTGTTATTCGGTCACAAATATACAAAACAAAGTAAGATAGTTTTTTACACCAGAAAATAGATCTACTATTCTTTCTAAAAACTTATTAAATTGCGTGCGTTTTTACTTAATTTATGTATTCCAACATAAAAACCCTGATCCTCGTCACCGCTGCTGTTTTTGTGTACTCCTTTACATTATCTAAAGAAAACAAAAAAGGGCTCTCTATTCTTGTATTAGAAATCAAATCAGAAGTTAATCCTACACTTAGCCGTTACATTGAATTAGGCTTAGAAGAAGGAAAAGATAAAAAGTATGATGCAATTATAGTAGAGTTAAATACCTATGGAGGTGCTCTTTACGAATCGCTTCATATTCGAAATCTTCTTATTGATTATTCCAAGCCTATTTATGCGTTTATTAATAAGCATGCTGCTTCAGCAGGAGCTCTTATAGCTATTTCATGTGATAGTATTTATATGTCTCAAGGTGCGACAATAGGTGCAGCCACTGTAGTGACTGCCGATGGATTTCCTGCTTCTTATAAATTTCAATCTTACATGAAAGGACTTATGCGCGCTACAGCTGAAATAAATCATCGCAGCACTACTCTAGCTGAAGCCATGGTCGATGATCTATTTATCATAGATAGTGTTATGAGGAAACTCATGAAAGATAAACGTGTGCTTACACTTACAACACAAGAAGCTATAAAATATGGGTATTGTGAAAAAAAGATTAACTCTATAGAAGAGTTGATGCAATCCATGTATCCTGCAAATCATACATTAAAATATTTTAAATTAAGTCCGATAGATCAATTTACTAATTTTTGTATGAATCCTATTGTAAGTAGTATTCTCATTCTACTCATCATTGGAGGAATTTATTACGAGTTGCAAGCACCTGGACTAGGCTTGCCTTTACTTATCTCTATTGTGGCGAGCGCATTATACTTTATTCCTTATTACATAAATGGCTTAGCAGACTACTGGGAAGTAGGATTATTAGCTGGCGGTATTGTTTTAATCTTATTAGAAGTTTTAGTGATACCTGGTTTTGGTATAGCCGGAATTACGGGTATTGTTACTACATTTTTAGCACTAGCACTAATGATGCTCAATAATTATAATCTTGATTTTTCATTTGTAACAAGTCAATCTATTTTAGAAGCTATAGTCTCTATCTCTGTAGGTTTTTTAGCCATTATGTTACTATTTATTATTGGAGGCAATCGCCTTCCAAAAAGTAAACTACTTAAACAAATAGCCTTAGAGAAAAAAATGACTACAAAAGAAGGGTATACATCTCAAACCTTAGCTCCTGAGTTAATTGGAAAAAAAGGAACTGCTTATACCGCATTACGTCCTTCGGGAAAAATACGTATTGACCATGACGTATACGAAGCAACGACACGAGGTGAATTTATAGATAAAGATGACGACATCATTGTATTATCTATAGAAAGCAATATACTCAAAGTAAAAAAAATATGAAAATTTTAGGAATTATACCTGCTCGATATGCTTCTTCACGGTTTCCTAAGAAAGCATTAGTTGATATCCATGGAAAATCCATGATACAGCGTGTGTATGAGCAAGCTAAACAAGCAGACATATTATCTGATGTCATTATAGCAACTGACCATGACAGCATTTTCAAGCACGCACACTCATTTAATGGGAAAGTAGTGATGACTTCAACACATCATCCAAGTGGTACAGATCGATGTGCAGAAGTGATATCCAACCTAACAGATCGATTTGATTTTATTATAAATATACAAGGGGATGAGCCTTTCATTCAACCAGCTCAAATTAATCGACTAGGTAAAGCATTAGAACAACATATAGAATTAGCTACATTAGCTATTCCATTAGAAGATGTAGATAGTCTGTTTTCTCCTCATGTTGTAAAAGTTATTTTTAATAAAAAAAAGGAAGCCATTTACTTTAGTCGACATGCTATCCCTTATATACGAAATGAAGAGCAAAAAAAATGGTTAACCAGTTTTTTATTTCATAAACACATTGGTATTTATGCCTACCGCTCAGATATACTTACTCAAGTCACTCAACTCCCCTCCTCTTCTTTAGAAAAAGCAGAATCTTTGGAACAACTTCGATGGATTGAACATGGCTTCAAAATTCAGGTCATTACCACCGATATTGATTCTTATGGAATTGATACACCAGAAGATTTAGAAATTGTTAAGAATAGGTTTTCACAATAAATATATTTTTCTAGATCATCTTTAGTTGTTTCAGTATTATTTATTTTATTTTTAAGATACGTTAAAATAAAATAGACCAGTAAAGGTGGCAAGGTGATAGGGTCAGAAAACTGGTATGAGTCTTTTATAGAAAATGCTTCAGAGCAAAAAAGTTCTAGTTCTTTAAATGAGCCCTTTGTTAGTAGTATTTCAGATAAAACATTCAAAGAAAGACTGGATGTGCTTTCTTTGGCAAATTTTTCAAATTTTATTTCTTCTTTAAAAGCAGTAGTTAATAAATTTATATTAGTAGTATGTAGGTCCCTATAACAAATAAAAAAGAAAATTAGATTTGATCTTCGTTTTTGATTTTTATCTAGTTTTAGTTTTCTATCCCAATCACATTTAATTACTTCATGAATATCTTGAGAAACATTTTTTTTATCATCAGTCGAAGCAAATAATAATTTTTGCAATAAAGCATGTTCTTTTATTAAATAATCAATCGCTTCATTTTCTTTTTGAAATAGATATTCAGTAGACACTGCATTTAACTCTTGTTCGATTAGTGTATGCAATCCTCCATAACATTTTTCTGAGGTAAGTAAGGCAGCATGTAAATGATTACAATGAGCAGTATCAATTACTCTTCCCATCGTATCTCCCCATTCATATTCTAAATTGCGAAAATCAAGAATAATGGCGTTTAATGAATCAAAATAGGATTTTGCAAATTCAATAACTGCTTCCATATATGCAGAATCTGTATTTCCTGAGGATCCAAATCCATGTTTTCCATCAAACTGAATAACAAGAATATCGCTTAAGAAACGATCTTCCGATTCAATAGTATATATTTTATATTGTATCGTACTTAATTCACTTATTCTAAATTCCTGTTTTTTGAATTTGAAGATCATTTTTTCTTTTTATCGAAAGATAATTCAATCGTTTGGCCTACTTTATAGAATTTTTTTTTAGAAGAAGCTTTTGATTTTTTCTCTTTTTTAGTCGAGGATTTATTTTTTTCTTTTTGTTTTTTATTTTCCTTTACTACTTCTTCTTTTTTTTGAACTGTATTGGTTATTTTTTCATTGGCGATTAATCTTATGTTTTTTACTTCATAATTACTTAATTTATTTCCAATAGATTTCCAACCTTTAACATCAATGAGAGAATCTAATTCATAGCTTTCTTTTTGCTCCACTTTTTTAGCTCCTTTCAAAACAATCAACTCTACCTCAGGTGATTTTGCAGTACTTGCCAAAATAAGTTTAGACCCCTGATGCTCACTAATAAAGCTAAATTTTTTGTCAACTGTTGCTGTTTCAATTTGAAAACGCTTGACATAATAATTTTTCAATTTACCATCGTAATGAACAGCTGATATAACTGTTTTAGGATTATATTTTTCTATGACAAGAACTTGTACTGAGTCAAACCGATTAGTTAACTCCGGTTTCAAAAGCTCATACTGGCCATCCTGATAAATGACCAATATTAAATCGTCTTCTTTAAAGTTGCCTAATGTTTTCCCACGTTCGTCTGTATTAAGTCGACCTATTGTAGCATCATACCACAACTCTTTACCACCTAATGTAGATACTCCTCCTGATTTAAATTGTATTTTTTTAACAGGATATTTAGTAACAATATTTCCAATTGAACTACGACCTTTAATAGCTAATTCTGCAAAATCAAATTCAAATACTTTTATTTTAGCCCTACACGATTGAGATAAAGTAATCGTAACTGTTTCTGCTTCACCATTAAGATTAGCTGAAAAATAAAGCACTTTGGAGTTTTTTCCACCTTTCGTCAAATCATACTCTTTATCACGCGTGATTCCCGTAATTTGAAACCGCTTAATATAACTTACCCCAGATTCCCCATCAGTATAGACCATATTGTAGACCATTCGATCATCATTTTTTTTAAACACTGCAACATGGATAATATCTTTTCCCATAAACATTTTTTCAGCTATGCGGGAAACTTGACATTTTCCATCACGTCTAAATACAATAATGTCATCTAAGTCTGAGCAATCTGAAATGTATTCATCTTTTTTCAGTCCATACCCCACAAACCCATCCTGTCTATTAACATATAATTTTTCATTAGCAGCAGCAACAACAGTAGCTTGAATGGTGTCAAATGCGCGAATTTCTGTTTTACGCTCTTTACCTTTTCCATACCGCTCAAGCAATCCCTCAAAGTAACGAACAGCAAAAGCGGTCAAATTTTTTAAATTCTTTTCTGTTTCTTTTAGTTCATCTCCTAGCTTTTTCATTAACTCATCCGCTTTGAATGCATCATACTTAGAGATTCTCTTAATTTTAATTTCAGTTAGATTGACGATGTCTTGTTCTGTAATCTCTCGATAAAAAAGAGATTTATAAGGCTTTAATCCTTTATCAATCGTTTTAATAACAGCTTCCCATGTTTCACACTCTTCAATACTTCGATAAATACGTTTTTCAATAAATAGTTTTTCAAGAGATGAAAACAATAACCGTTCTTTTAAATCATCACGTTTAATGTCAAGCTCTCTCTTAAGAAGCGCTACGGTTTTATGTGTGGATATTTTTAAAATCTCTTTAACACCTAAAAACAAGGGTTTATCACTAACAATAACACAAGCATTAGGTGAAACAGATACCTCGCACTCCGTAAAAGCATACAATGCATCAATGGTAATATCAGGAGAAATTCCCGGCATAAGCTGTATAAGAATTTCAACATCTTTAGCTGTATTATCTACAACCTTCTTAATTTTAATTTTACCATTATCATTCGCTTTCACAATAGACTCCATGATAGAAGTCGTTGTGGTTCCAAATGGAATCTCACGAATAAGTAAATTTTTATTATCTATTTTTTCAATTTTAGCACGTACTCTTACTTTACCTCCTCGTATACCATCTGTATAATTAGAGGCGTCCATCATACCACCAGTACTAAAATCAGGATATAAATCAAAATCTTCTTTGCGAAGAACTTTAATGGAGGCCTGAATAAGTTCACAAAAATTGTGTGGCAATATTTTAGTAGAGAGCCCTACCGCAATTCCATCTACACCATGAGCAAGTAAAAGTGGAAATTTAATTGGAAGTGTAACAGGCTCTTTTTTACGACCATCATAGGAAAGTTGCCATTCTGTGATATCTGGATTAAATACAACTTCTAATGCAAATTTGGTAGGCCTCGCCTCAATATAACGAGGCGCGGCTGCACCATCTCCTGTTCGTATATCTCCCCAATTCCCTTGAGTATCAATTAGTAAATCTTTTTGACCTATGTTAATGATTGCTTCGCCAATAGACGCATCTCCATGAGGATGGTATTGCATCGTCTGACCAATGATATTGGCTACTTTATTATACCGACCATCATCCATTTCTCTCATCGCATGAAGAATACGACGTTGAACAGGCTTCAATCCATCTTCAATAGCGGGGACTGCTCGTTCTAAAATAACATACGAGGCATAATCCAAAAACCAGTTTTCATACATCCCTGATACAGGAATAATATCATAACTGTTTTCCAAATTACCTTTCCCATTACTCTGTTTTGAAGAGGTAGTTTTTTTAATTTTAGAAGATTCTTTTTTATTCTTCTTTTTCATTGGTACAAATTTAGAACAATTGATGACTGTAAAATTACTTTATCTCTGAGTAAAACTACAAATTAGTTTCTGGATATACCTCATAAAAAATAAGCCTATTGAGAAGATCAAATTCACGATAATTCGTATTTTAGTTTCTGTTTTCTCATAATATGACTAAAAAAATTGCTCTTATAACAGGAGCTACATCAGGAATAGGAAAAGCAACAGCTGAACTCTTAGCACAAAAAGGGTATCATTTAATTCTCTGTGGAAGAAGGCTTGACCGTTTAAAAAAAATACATCAGAACCTATCTAGACAAACAACTGCTACTTATTTAAATTTTGATATTCAGTCGGGTGATGAAGTTAAAAAAGCCATTGAATCCCTTCCCAAAAAATGGAAGTCCATTGATATTCTAATCAATAATGCGGGTAATGCACATGGGTTAGACTTCATCCATGAAGGAAATCTAAATGATTGGAATGCTATGATTGATACAAATATCAAAGGTGTATTATACATTTCTAAACTTATTATACCAGAAATGGTTCGTCGAAAAAAAGGACACATTATTATCATAGGGTCGATTGCTGGCAAAGAAGTATATACTAAAGGAAATGTCTACTGTGCAACAAAACATGCTATTGATGCTTTAACAAAAGGAATACGTATGGATCTTAATCCATATGGAATTAAAGTAACAGCTATACATCCCGGACTCGTCGAAACAGAATTCTCCATAGTCCGCTTTAAAGGTGATAAAGAAAAAGCTAATCAAGTGTACAAAGGATACCAACCTCTACATCCAAAAGATATAGCAAACACTATCCTTTACACACTTGAAACACCACCTCATGTCGTTATCAGTGATCTTACTATTCTTCCACTTGCACAAGCCGCTGCCAATGTGGTGAACAAAAAGATATAGGTATCTTATAGTTTTATAAACTTAGCTATCTGAATATCTCTACCAGGTTGTCTAACTACTACCCAATAAATACCTGATGATAGATAATCAACAGAAGAAGTAAAATCTTTAGCCATGCATGTATATGCCGAAAGTACACCACCCTTAGCATCAACTATGGAAATATCTTTAGGTAAGGAATCTTGAAAGACAACACCAAGTTCTGAATCAATAGGATTTTCCATAAGCATAGAATCATAAGAGCCATCATCTATCTGATTTAAAGCTACTACAGGAGAGTAGCTAAACAATCCATTATCATCTATTTGTCGAATACGATAGTACCGATGTTGTATAGTATATTTTCTCGAAGCAATATGAATAAACTCATAATAGCTTCTATTTCTAGAAGTTGCTTTTAACTCTCCTATTTTAGAAAAATTAATTCCATTTTGAGATGTTTCAATTTCAAAATAATCATTATTCTTCTCCTCTATGGTTTCCCAAGTCAAAATCACTTTCTCCTTTTCCCGACGACATGACACATCCCCCCAAACTACAGGCAACAAAGCACTTCCATTGCCAACTGAAAACTCTATTTTATTTCCTTCTTGTGATGTTGAAAAAGTACCCGCTGTAGTAATTGTTCCGGTAAATATAAAACCGGCACCAAAATTATAAGATGGAATATGCCATTGACCAACGGTATTATTAGCTGAATAACTCCCTGCAATAGGATTCCCATTTAACATTAAATTTGAAATGGTAGCCGTAGCAGAAACGCTATTCGTGCGAACTAAAATATTCATAAAATTCATTGACGATAAGAGGTGTGTTTTTCCCCTTGCAGCAATATATGTTGATATATTTTGAATGGTATCCTGATAGGTATTCATACCATCCGTCACTATCGTCCGTAATACATTGGCATTCTTATCATACTGAAATGTGAAATCCCATGTAGCACTAGTTCCCCATGTAAAATCATGTTGCTTACGATTAGATGCTACACCAAGATCTGGTGATCCTAAATAAGATTCATCCCCAGCAGCATTGGTTTGGGCCACTCCACGTAATGTTCGATAGCGAATACCAACAAGCGATTCATCACCTGGCAATAGTGTGTATGCTCCAGAATTGATTGTTTGACAGAAAACATTAAAAATGGCAAAATTAGCCACTAGGCATAATACAATTTTTTTCATAATACTAAAGTAGGTTTAAGTTATCCCCAAGTATACGAAAATTTTTGAAAAAAAGTAATACGAATCAGATTTTTTTATATTGAAAAACCCTGCTAAAATGATATTTTAACAGGGTTGATATTTTATATTAGGTGGAAAAACTAGAGGTTATTACTTAATAATTTTCAATTCAACACGTCTATTTTTCTGTCTACCTTTTGCTGTC
>CAYQLY010000007.1:0-125631 GCA_964418605.1 uncultured Cytophagales bacterium | reverse complement strand
TACATAGACGAGGGAGATACTATTCATTTTGGAGATTCAACAGTAGAAATTATTTGGGTGCCAGGACATACACCTGGCCATGTGGCCCTATATAATAAAAATCAAGACATTTGTTTAGCAGGCGATGTTTTGTTTCGCGAAAGTATTGGAAGAACGGATTTACCAGGTGGTGATTTTGATACACTCATCCAAAGCATTCATACCAAATTATTTCAATTACCAGAATCTACGGAGATATATGCGGGACATGGTGAAAACACAACCATAGGTTATGAAAAAAAGAATAATCCCTTCTGTGGTTTACGGTAAAAAAAATTATTTCGTCAACCAGGCTTTACGCAATTCAAGTTCTCGCGCAGATGCCTTTTTACTAAAATAAAAATAATGAGAAGTACGTTGTTTAACTTTTCGAGCTTTAGCTTGTAATGTCATTAATTGCTCTTTACCATTTTCATCCATACGCGCCACAACAATGGTAAATCTCTTGCCTTTTTTTAAATCAAAAAATGAGGCATAATCAGGCAGCTGACGAAAAACAGCGGGTGAAAAAATCAATCCATTAATGTTGACCAATTCATCACCTTCCTTATAGCCAAGCTTCTTACCTATTTTATCTGTTACAGACAAATTGTTCACCAACAATCGGTTTGTTTTACTATTAAATTGAAATTTTGCACCAAGTGAAAAATCCTTTTTCACTCCTTCTACTAGATAGTTTACTCCTACTCGTTGAAAAATCTGAGCATAGGGAAGAACGTCATTGCCTTCTACATACGTATGTAAAAATGAGCGTATCTCTGGGTACGCAAGCTTAGCTATATGATCCAAAAATTCATCATCCTTAAATGGGTTACCTTTTTTATATGTTTTACCCAAATCAGTCACCAAATCTTGCAGACCGTACTTGCCATTGGAGTGTTCTAATAATAGTATATCCAAACTCGCTGCCACCATAAACCCTTTTTGATATAGATTATAGAATAATTTTTTATAATGTATATCTAAGCAATGCTTACTGATGCTCATAAGAGAAATTGTGTCTTCAAAACGAGTAGCACCTTTAACTCGTTTCTGAATTTCATTTAAAAACTGTTCTGAGGATAAAAGACCATTTTTAACTTGCAGTCGAACAGCTTGATAATCCGTTACCCCTTCATAAAACCATGCATGACTAGACATCGACGGATGTGTAAAATTAAAATATTCTATTTCTTCTGAATGTATAGCTAAAGGTGCTATGATATGAAAAAATTCATGTAAAAACACATGTTGCATATCATAAATTGATGATTTTGTAACAGGAGTTTCCGGTATAGCAACCACACACGAGAACGAGTGTTCAAGACCTGTACTCGTAAATTTAGGAAGCGCATGAATTAGAAAAATATATTTTTCCAAAGGAAAATCTCCTTTAAAATAATTCGCGGCAGCACTCATCATTTGATACACAGCAGGACGTAATGCTTCAGCTCGAACAACTTTATTCGGCGAATATACAGCAATCATTATTTCGGCTCCCGCCAATGTAAACACAGACGTATCAGGCACACTATACATAACTGGAGAATCTGCTAACTCTGCATACGATGATATGATATAGGTATCACTCGTATCACGAGAGGTGAGCGTTTTAAGGGATGTAGCCCCATAAAATCCTTGTGGATGCGCAAAAGTGACTATGTAAGGAAGTTTTGCTTTGTCTTCAAAAAAACCAAATACACCTGATGTATTAATTAAAAAGTGAGTACCAGAAGTAAAATAATTGGATTCAGGTAAGCCACGTAATGTCTTCCCTTTAGGTGAATCAAACGAATCTTCAACCTCATATGTCAGCTTAGATACAGTTTGTGCTTGTTTTATTTTCCAAGTATTCTCATCTACATTTTCGACGGGAAGAGGTTGACCATCCTTAGAAAATGCCTCTACATGAGAGATAAATTTTCCATAATTTAAAATTTGATAAACACCAGGAACAGCAACAGGAAACTGAAAAAGAACTTCTTCGGTTTCAATAGTAGGTGTTATCAATGTTACTTTTATCCGGTCATTATCAACATGTACAAGATCAACTGTATACTGATATACATTCATCTTTTTTTGTGCTTGAATAGAAGTAAGCACAAACAAGGCAATAATTAAAGAAAAAATAATTTTCATAGAACCTATTATTACGTATCAAAAATTAGGAGATAATAAATATTTAGAATAGAAATCATCAATAACTTTTACAGCCTCTGTCGCTGTATCTACAATATTAACCAAGTCGAGATCATTGGGATCAATATTCTTCTCTCCAACAACAACGTTTTTAATCCATTCAAATAATCCTCTCCAATACTCTCTCCCAACAAGCACAATAGGAAACCGTCCAATTTTTTTAGTTTGAATAAGCGTAAGAGCTTCAAAGAGCTCATCAAGAGTTCCAAATCCACCAGGCATAACAATAAAACCTTGTGAATACTTGATAAACATCACTTTGCGCACAAAGAAATAATCAAACGTAATTAACTTATCTAAATCAATATAAATATTATGGCTTTGTTCATGTGGCAAACGAATATTCAAACCTACTGACTTGCCTCCCTGATTTTTGGCTCCTTTATTTCCAGCTTCCATAATACCAGGCCCACCTCCGGTTATAACCCCATACCCGTGTCTCACCAATTTAGCCGCAATTTCTTCTGCCATTTTGTAATAAGGATTTTCGGGCAATGTTCTCGCTGAACCAAAAATAGAAACACAAGGACCAATCTTCGCTAATTTTTCAAACCCATCTACAAATTCAGATAGAATTTTAAAAATAGCCCAGGAGTCAGAGCTTTTAATCTCACTCCAATCACGATCTTTAAATGCTTTTTTGATTTTATTTTCTTCTTCCAAATGATTCCCTTGCTCGTTTTGATCCATATAATATTAATAAAATGTATTTGAATGAAAAAAGGAGCCAAAGATACGAAAAATGAGTGAATATACGCTCAATTAAGTGTATAGAATATTTTAAACGATTATTTTTGTATAAACACCATACAGCATTGAAAACCAAAGGGACAAGCAAAAATAAAATCAATATCGTAACACTAGGCTGTTCAAAAAATACCGTTGATTCAGAAATTTTACTCACCCAACTTCGAGGTAATCAATTAGATGCGACTCATGAATCTAAAAAAGATGATGCAAATATTGTCATTATTAATACATGTGGATTTATTGATAATGCTAAACAAGAATCCATTAACACCATTTTGCATTATGCTGAGGCAAAAGAAAAAGGCCTTATTAAAAAACTATATGTTACAGGATGTCTTTCTGAGCGCTACAAATCAGATTTAGAAAAAGAAATTCCCCAAGTTGATGCTTATTTTGGAACACGTGAACTTCCAGCTTTATTAAAAAAATTTAAAGCAGACTACAAACACGAATTATTAGGTGAGCGGTTAATTACAACCTCTAACCATTATGCTTTTTTGAAAATAGCAGAAGGCTGTGATAGACCTTGCTCGTTTTGCGCCATACCGCTGATGCGTGGAAAACACATCTCTAAACCGATAGATGAATTACTAACCGAGGCTGCATCACTAGCTAAACGAGGTGTAAAAGAGCTTATTCTCATTGCACAAGATCTTACATACTATGGCATTGATCTCTACCAAAAACGTCGATTGGCTGATTTGATTAATCAATTAGCTGATGTGAACGGAATTGAGTGGATTCGACTTCAATATGCTTTTCCATCTGGATTTCCAATGGATGTATTAGATGTCATACGTGAACGAACAAATGTATGCAAGTATATTGATATGCCTTTACAGCATGCCTCGGATAATGTATTGAAAAACATGCGACGAGGAATTACACGAGCTAAAACAGAAGAACTTATTTCCCAAATACGAGAGAAAGTGCCAAACATCGCTTTACGAACAACACTGATTGTAGGCCATCCCGGAGAAACGGAAAAAGATTTCAACGAATTGATGGAGTTTGTAGAAAAAATAAAATTTGACCGACTAGGTGTTTTTACTTATTCACATGAAGAAAACACACACGCTTATACACTACAAGATAATGTGCCCGCTAAAACAAAAGAAAAACGAGCAAACTTGATAATGGATAAGCAGGAAAAAATATCGTTTGAATTGAATCAGAAAAAAATAGGCACCGTACTAAAAACACTTATTGACCGAAAGGAAGGTCCTTATTTTGTAGGACGTACAGAGTTTGATTCGCCGGAAGTAGATAATGAAGTACTTATCTCATCTGAAAACCAATACGCACGTATAGGTGATTTTTGCAATGTAGAAATAACAGATGCTTCTGAATTCGATCTTTATGGAAGCATTCAAACCTAATACTATAATTTACCTAAACGGCAAAACTTTCTCCACATCCACAAGTACGACTGGCATTAGGATTGATAAACTGAAATCCCTTGCCATTTAATCCATCCGAGAAATCGAGCGTTGTCCCAAGTAAATAAAGAAGGCTTTTTTTATCAACTATAATCTTAACACCCAAATCTTCAAATACCTGATCGACGTCTTTAATAAGATCATCAAAGACCAAATCATACATTAAGCCTGAGCATCCTCCTCCTTTTACAGCGACGCGTACATGATGATCATTCGTATATCCTTCTTCTTTTCGGATTTCAAGTATACGTTGTTTTGCTTTTTCAGTAATATGAATCATTGGCTTGATTAGTTTAAATACGTTTACGAAACAGGGTTTAACACCACACTAAAAACAGTAATCGCATTAATTTCTCTTCCATAATAAAGCTTATCAAGTGCATCATACATATTTTTAGCTCTAAAATAAGATGTATGTAATTCTTTATCTTGCTTAGCTATCCATTGAATTGTATACGAATTTTCTTTTTCACGATAACTCTTTACATAATCCAACATCTTCGTAAGCATATCCAACTTATCCACTCCAGATACTGTATGAAAAAGAAAGGACTGCATATGCCTTGGATTAATTGTGATCAAATCCAAATGATAAACATCTCCTACTTTTCGATATTCAAAAAGTAGACTTTCGCTTCCCAAACCCACATACTCTTCAATTTGTTTTTGAATTTTTGCTGTCTTTACATGTACATCCGTTGACGGCTCCATACGCAATTATAACCTATTCTTAGGTCAAAAAGTTTCTAAAAAAATCGTATACAATCACTACTTTTATTAATAAAACTGATATCTATTATCCTTAATGCGAGCAAACTCTTTTATGGCATTCATAATAGCATACGAAACAGAAGACCCATTTTGCTGCATAATTTGATTTTTATATAAGGAATAATCTGCGATATCATGAGCAGGCACTACATCTAATACCTCTACAATCAACACACCACTTTCGTCACCCATAGGCTCGGTACGTTGCCCTTTTGAAAGAGCTGAAACAGCTCCGATGGCTAATGGAGCATAACCCGCATTAGTAAGCGATGTTGTTATATAAGAGACATCATTCATGGTGCTAACAGTTGCAGCAGGTCCATACTGTTGTGCTATTTCTTCCAGAGATCCTTTCAGTTTTTTTAACTTATCACTAATAAAACGACTTTTTTTCTCACTTTGAACCTTACGCATTAATTCAGCTCGCTCATTCTCTAGAGAAACTTCATCATCGTCCGTTTTACTTGTAAGCAAAACAACAACATATGATTTATCTGTTTCGAACACATTAGACACATCCCCTACACTACCTTCATTAAATATCCAACGTACAATTTCTCTAGATGTAAAATTATTACCAATGGTTCGATCCGATTTTCTTACACCCGATGAACGAGCTACAATAAGCGAAGAATCTTTAGCTGCATTATCTCGAAATTCTTTAGCATTAGTACTTCCACTGGCAAACATCTCTGCACGTGCAAGTGCTGTTTCTTTGGTCTCGTCACTCGGAGTAATGCTTCGTTCAATAGTAGCAACTTGATAGCTTACATTAGTTTTAGGCTCTGTGACTTTAATGATATGATAGCCAAACTGAGTCTTAACAGGCTGAGGAATTAATCCTATACCTTTAAAGTTTATAACTGCTTTCTCAAATTCTTTTACCATTGCACCTTCTACAAACCATCCCAAATCACCTCCTCGATTACGTGTATCATCTGTTCCATAAATCATCGCTAATTGATCAAAAGGTACTCCTTTTTTAATCTGACTTAAAATATTTTTTGCTTGCTCGAGTGCTTTCTTATCATCTTCAGGAGAAGGGCTAGATGGTTTTATAAGAATATGGCTAGCCCGCATACTATATTTTGGACTAGTTTTAATATCTGATAGTTTAGATATCTTAAAACTTCCATTCTCGAAGAAAGGCCCCACTACATCTCCTTTTTTTAAAGAAGCTAAATAACTTCCTATAGCTTGAGGTAGGCTGGCTTTAGGAACGTACTCCATATGAACAGGGGCATCCGAATGTATTTTAGCAAAAGAAGAATCTACAGAGGCTTGTTTAAATTCCTCAACCAATGATTCCATTTCTTTTTTATAATACAGCGTATCTTCCCGGGATGGTGTAAAAGAAAATGAAATATATTCTACACTAGCCATCGCCTCTTTTTTATACTGCTCCCTATTTTGATCTAAATACTCTTTAAGATCATTATCTGTAATCGAAACCGAAGAATCAGATACACTGTAAAGGGGAATATAAAGGTATTTAAGCTGCATTTTTGTGTTTTGCCGATCATATAACTGTTGTGCTTCTTGCTTAGTCACATAGACTGATTTAGTTAGAAGATTTTCATATTTCATACGCTCACGCTGATTAGGAAGCATATCTTCAAACTCATACCATGTTAATTGATTTTCAACCGGATAACGATCAATATTTTTTAAATACTCTAGAAGTTTTGCTTTTTCAAATTTACCTGTCTGAGGATTTGTAAAAGCAGCAATAATTTCAGAATTAATATTATTGCCCTGAACCATATCAACCAATTCTTCTTCCGTAACAACCAATCCTAACTTTTTATACTCTTTAGAAAAGGCAATTTCACTTATTAGGATATCCCATGCTTGTTGGCGAAGCATTTCCATTTCACCTTCAGATGGTGATTTGTGGGAATTTCGTATGTACGCATTTTTAAGCTTTTCTACTTTCGATTCAAACGCTTCTCGCGATATTGTTTCACCAGCTATTTTTCCAACTTCTAGTGTATGACTTCTCGACTGATTCTTTATAAAATTACCAAGAATAAATAGTACAAGCCCTAAGGCGACTATACCTACTACTAATGCGGTGCGTTGACGTATTTTATTAATGAGTGCCATGTTTTAAATTATATTTAAAAGGATGCAAAGTTACAGATATAAACCTATAAAATCTACTCTATTTTAAAAGTAGATGAATGAGTAAAAATAACATTAAATTTGGAACTCTGTTCATAAAATGACTGACGAAAAGAAAAAAAATAGTAAAAAAAAATTAAAATCTTTCATAGGTGTTTACAGGTATATTTTACCTTATAAAACACCTTTCATTATTGGTACTATTTTATTACTTCTTTCAAGCCTCACATCTTTAAGCTTCCCTTTCTTTACAGGTAAGTTAGTGGATTCGGCAACAGGAAATAATTCTTGGATTTTAAAAGATATTAACAGCATTGCGTTAGCTCTCTTAGGTATTTTTATTATACAAGCTGTTTTAGCTTTCTGGCGTGTGTATTTATTTGCTCAAGTAAGTGAGAAAAGTATGGCAGATATTCGCCTCAAGGTTTATGAAAAATTGATCACGATGCCGCTTACATTTTATGACACGCAACGTGTAGGTGAGCTTACGAGCCGCATCTCCTCTGATGTAGGATCATTACAGTCATTGATATCCAGCTCTCTTGCAGAATTCTTCAGACAAATTATTACACTCATAGCTGGTATAACTATTGTCCTGATCACCTCTCCTCAGCTTTCATTATTTATGTTAGCTGTTTTTCCGGTACTTATTATAGCTGCTATGATATTCGGAAAATATATCCGAAAACTCTCTAAAAAAACACAAGATGAATTAGGTAAAAGCAATACAGTGGTAGAAGAAACACTCCAATCTATTCACACTGTTAAATCATTTACCAACGAGTTATTTGAAACAAAACGCTACCGATCTTCTTTAATGCAAACAATAAAAGTAGCCCTTCAATCAGCGTTTTATCGAAGTTTATTTGTATCGTTTGTTATACTCGCTATTTTTGGAAGCATTGTATTAGTTATTTGGTATGGAGCAGGATTAGTTGCGTCGCATTCTATATCGATTGGTAGTCTTTTTTCATTTGTGATTTATACTACTTTCATTGGTGCTTCAGTAGGCGGACTTGGTGATTTATACAGTGAACTGCAACGATCTATGGGAGCTTCTGATAGAATACGTGAAATTCTTGATTCAGAAAATGAGTCTGTTTCTCTCATCGGAAAAGAAGAAGAACAAGGAACACATTTTACAGGAAAAATTGAATATAAAAATCTATCTTTTGCCTATCCCACACGACAAGACGTTCAAGTCTTAAAAAATATTAATTTATCTATTCAGCCTGGCGAAAAAATTGCTTTAGTAGGACACAGTGGAGCTGGAAAATCAACATTTGTACAGCTTTTATTGCGATTCTATCCTGTTTCAGAAGGATTCATCCAAGTAGACGACACACCAATTGACCAATTTTCATTAACCACCTATAGAAAAAATATTGGTATCGTACCCCAAGAAGTGTTATTGTTTGGTGGAACTATCAGGGAAAACATAGCTTATGGAAAACCAACAGCTACCGAAGATGAAATTATTGAAGCAGCTAAAAAAGCATACGCCTACGATTTTATACAATCATTCCCTGAAGGACTTCATACACTCGTAGGTGAACGAGGTATCAAACTATCCGGAGGTCAGCGTCAGCGCATAGCTATTGCCAGAGCCATATTAAAAAATCCGGCTATATTAATTTTAGATGAAGCAACAAGTTCATTGGATGCAGAGTCTGAGCATCTTGTGCAAGAAGCTCTAAATGAGCTAATGAAAAATAGAACAACAATTATCATCGCTCATAGACTATCCACCATTCGAAAGGTTGATCGTATTTATGTATTAGACCAGGGCGCTATCGTAGAAGAAGGCACGCACGAAATACTATCAAAAAAGACAGACGGAATTTACCAATATTTGCTTAAATTGCAGTTTAGTTTACCATCCTTATGACATTACTTGCATCGATCATCTTAGTGCTAGTTATTTTTCATTTTGTAGGGAAATTCTTATTTCAATTCCTAATTAAGCTAGCTTATACTCAAGCCAAGCAAAAACATAACAAACGCAGACCCGAAGGAAGCATCAACATCGAATATATTCCGGAAAATAAAAAAAAGACCAAAAAATTTGAAGGCGGCGACTACGTCGATTATGAAGAGGTGAAATAAACTACATCTTATGCCTTCTTATAACACACATCCATAATCTCTACAAGATGTTGTTGAATAGTCTGAAAAGGAAGCTTTTCTTTGGCAACATATATAAAAGCAATCCATGAAGCTTGACCATGAGCTTGCCAACGGTATTTGTTTAACCGGTAAGCTTCACGCATACGGCGTTTAATTAGATTGCGATCAACAGCTCGTTTAAAGTTTTTATGAGAAACCATAAAAACAACTTTTGTCATTACACCTGGTGTGCTTAACGGAAAATGTAAATAACGTATTTTAAGTGGATAGATATAAAAAGAGGAGCCTCTTTCAAAGAGCTCCTGCATATCTTTTTTACTTTTTAGTCGTTCGTCGGAACGAAACGTATACGATAGGCTATTTTTATTTTCTTGCATGCAAGATGAATAAAGCCCCTATCATTTATACAGACAGGACTTTATTTTTTATGCGTTTTTTCGTCAGATACTGTTAATTTCTTTCTACCTCTTTTTCTTCTAGCAGCTAAAACCCGTCTTCCATTATGTGTAGACATGCGCTTTCTAAAGCCATGTTTATTACTTCTCTTCCTCCTGGATGGTTGATATGTCCGTTTCATACAAAACTCCCTAATTAATTGTAAGGTCGCAAAATTAGTCTTTTTTACCGAAAAATCAAATCAAAGTTGATATTAAAATCAACCCTTACTTATTTACATTTTTCAGCTAAAAATTCACATTTTATTCTATAATAATCCAAAATCAATCTGATTTATACTATACCAAAATTCCGCTCATTATTACTTATTTTTGTCCAAAATAACCACCTATGAATATCCACGAATACCAAGCCAAAGATGTACTGAAAAAGTACGGTGTAAAAATCCAGGAAGGCATTATAGCAGAATCTCCTGACAAAGCAGTAGAAGCAGCTAAGCATCTTCATAAAGAAACAGGAACCAATTTCTTTGTCATCAAAGCACAAATACATGCCGGAGGCCGTGGAAAAGGAGGAGGTATTAAACTCGCCAAAAGCATTGATGAAGTAAAAGAGCTTTCAGCTAAAATTATCGGTATGCAATTGGTAACACCGCAAACAGGACCAGAAGGTAAGAAAGTAAGCAAAGTGCTCATTGCACAAGATGTGTACTATCCAGGACCTTCTAAGCCAAAAGAATTTTATATCAGCATCTTATTAGATAGGGCTAAAGCACGGAATGTAATTATGGCTAGCACTGAAGGTGGCATGGATATCGAAGAGGTAGCTGCGCATACACCAGAAAAAATCATCAAAGAGTGGATTGATCCAAGTATTGGTCTACAGCCTTTTCAAGCTAGAAAAATTGCTGTAGCACTTGAATTACAAGGTGAGGCTTTCAAAGAAATGGTTGCTTTTTTACAAGCCCTTTACCGCGCCTATATTGACATGGATGCGACTTTATTCGAAATCAATCCTGCATTAAAAACATCCGATGATAAAATTATTGCTGTAGATGCTAAAGTAAATTTAGATGATAATGCGCTATACAGACATAAAGATCTAGCTGAACTAAGAGACATCACACAAGAAGATCCATTAGAAGTAGAAGCAAGTTCTTCAGGACTTAACTATGTTAAACTAGATGGCAATGTAGGCTGCATGGTTAATGGTGCGGGCCTTGCCATGGCCACAATGGATATCATTAAACTATCCGGTGGAGAGCCTGCCAACTTCCTTGACGTAGGTGGAGGAGCTAATGCTAAAACAGTAGAGGCCGGATTTCGAATTATTCTAAAAGACCCTCACGTGAAAGCTATTTTAATTAATGTGTTCGGTGGAATCGTACGATGCGATCGCGTAGCCAACGGTGTAGTGGAAGCTTACAAAAATATCGGAGATATTAAAATACCTATCATTGTACGTCTTCAAGGAACCAATGCCGAAGAAGGAGCTAAAATCATCCAACAGTCCGGATTAAAAGTATATCCAGCGATTTTATTAAAAGAAGCTGCTGCTAAAGTAAAAGAATTACTTACAAAATAAATATCTGTATCATGGGAGAGATGAGATCACCGATCCACCTCTCCCATGATCACATCAATAGAGCCAATGATAGCAATAAGATCAGCCAATAATCCACCTTTAGCTATCTCACTAATTACAGATAAGTTAGCAAAGCAACACGATCTCGCTTTACAACGAAACGGAACATCTTTATTTTCAACCGAACGAAAATAAAAACCCAATTCACCTTTCGGATTTTCAGCACGCACATAAAACTCATGTGACTTAGGTCTGATCTTCTTGGGCACTAATGCTTGTGGATCAAAATCACGAGTACGTGCATGCTCATTCTGGAGTTTATCCAGACACTGCTCTATAATACGAAGCGACTCATAACACTCCATCACACGCACATACGTACGATCCCAACAGTCGCCTACCTCTCCTACCAAACCTTTACCCACAGGAACATCAAAATCGATTTCCGGATATACCGAATAGCCATCCACTTTACGTAAATCATACCCCAAACCCGAAGCCCGAAACATAGGCCCAGATACGCCATAGTTAATAGCCAAATCAAAAGGCAAAACACCGACATTTGCTGTACGCTGAATAAAAATAGTATTGTTCATAATCAGCGTTTCTATTTCAGCTATCTTCGGTTTAAGATAGTCTATTAACTCTCTGCATTTTTCTTCAAAGCCAACAGGTAAATCATAAAAGAGACCACCTATCCAAATGTAATTATATAACAAACGCGCACCACTTGCCCATTCAAATAACCGAAGTATATGTTCGCGATCACGCATCATCCATAAAAAAGCAGTATACGCCCCAATATCCATTCCATATGTACCAATAGCAATAAAATGCGAAGCGATTCGGTTCAACTCAACCATTAACACACGACTATATTCTATCCGCTTAGGAAGCTGACCTTCTAGACCAATTAACTTTTCTATCCCCATCACAAAAGCATGCTCCGAGTTCATAGATGCCACATAATCCATCCGGTCGACATAAGGAATGATTTGCTGATAAGGAAGCGACTCGGCATGTTTTTCAAAACAACGATGCAAATAACCCAGATGCGGAACAACATCCACAACCACTTCGCCATCTGTTACTACTTCTAAACGCAATACACCATGCGTAGAAGGATGCTGAGGACCAACATTAAGAATCAACTCATGCGTTTTTAAGTCTGCACTGGTATACTTATTTGGTTCTGATAGCTGATGATTATTTTTTTTATACTGGTATTGAATTTGTTTACCTCGTTGCTGAAGTAGATTTATTTTATTTTCAATATTATGGTCATCTATGGACATTGGCGTTTATAAAGAATTAAATCTTCATCTCTTTAGTAATAATAAATCATTCTTTTCATATTTCCTTGAACCCGGCAACGAACGTTTTATTTTCCAATAAAAAATGGCGTCTTTTATTTTTAAATTAGGATTATCTTGTAAGAAATCTCTAACATATTGATTGTACTCAAATTGAGGATCTAGTTTATTTTTTTTATTCTTAGTTGATTTTCTCAATTCATACAATTTATTCCATTGCACTACTGCTTCTTTTAAATTTTTACCCACATTTTTTTTCATCCATTGCATAAACTGTGTTGTAAAATGAAAATGCGGCCCTATTTGTTTTTCAAAAAAACGACGGACATTTTCTGTGTTTTTATAATTATCAGTGATAATAGTGCGGGGAGATAGAACTTGTTTATTCCAATCAAACTTAGAATATGTTTTTTTTGAAGAAATCTTACTAACTATTTTTCCTGTGGAAAGAAACACAACAATTCTCTTTGTGATTTCTATTTTTCCTCCTGACGAATTAATCCCCAGTTTTTTACAAAAATGAACTAATTCTTCTTTTAGCCAATAATAGTTTTTAAAATCTTGAAGAGAAATTTTTTCTGTTAATGCTGGGCGCGGCATAAAATAAAAAATAGTGGAGTCGGAGGGATTCGAACCCTCGTCCAGACCAGGAGACACTCGTATGCACTACATGCTTAGCTGCTTTTGATTGTCGAGAAGAGCAAGGCAAACAGCGGCCTCAACCCCTCCGTAGTCGCGTTTGATTTTCCCAAAACATCACGACCCTGCTTCGGTAAGTTTTACGATTCGATGTCTCGGTTGCAAAGCATGTAAAACAACTACTTCGCGAGACACATGCTAGTTAATTCTAAATTAAGCAGCAAGGGCTACTGTATTTTCGCCAATTATTGTTGTGAAAGTTTGTTATACAGGTACTACTTCCAACACCCGACATGCCCATACAGACCGCTCGCTGGCTGTCAATTCCGGTCGACCCCAATAGTTGCAAATTTAATGAATTTCTCTGATAACGCATTTTTTTCTAGAATAAGAAGATGCTTTCTCATATTACACTGTTGACTACAGGTAGAAAATAAGGCTATATTGTAAAGCTTTTTAAAAACACTTTATGGCCAAAACAAAGCATAATAATTTTTTGGATACAATAGATGATGTTGTTACAGATGCTAAAAATAAAGGAGTAGTACACCTCTACACAGAAGATGAGTCGTTTTCGGGAAGAACAGTAAAAATAAATGGTATAGATATGTATCATTTCGGCACCACCAGCTACCTAGGATTGGGCTATGATGACCGATTAAAAGAAGCTGCTATACAGGCCATTCAACAATACGGGACTCAATTTCCACTTTCAAAAACTTATCTTTCTCTTGGGATTTATAAAGAATTAGAAGAGTCTCTTTTCAAGATGTATGGACATCCAGTTGTTATATGTAAAAATAGCACACTTGCACACATCGCTGTTATTCCAAGCATCGTACGAGATGAGGATGCTGTTATATTAGACCATCAAGTACATTATAGCGTACATAATGCTTGTGATATACTCAAAGCAAGAGGCGTAAAAGTTGACATGATCCGGCACAATAGCTTAACCATGTTGGAAGAGAAAATTAAAGCACTTAAAGACAAACATAAAAAAATCTGGTATATGATCGATGGAGTTTATTCCATGTTTGGAGACTGTGCTCCATTTGACGAGCTTTTTATCATGATGAAAAAATACCCTCAACTTTATTTATACATAGATGATGTACATGGCATGAGCTGGGTTGGAAAAAACGGAACAGGATATGCTATGAGTAAAATCAATGAACTGCCAGAGAAAATTGTATTGATCTCCACATTAAGCAAAACATTTGGAGCCAGTGGTGGATTTATGATATGTGCTGACAAAGAACTCTCAAGGTATGTTAAAACATTTGGGGGACCTCTCACTTTTTCAGCTCAACTAGAGCCAGCTAGCGTAGGAGCTGCTGTAGCCTCAGCGCAAATACATCTTTCTAGTGAAATTTATGAATTACAAAAAGATTTAAAAACCAGAATACATTATTGCAATTCATTATTAACCAAAACAACTATACCCTTTACAGAAGAAAATGATACTCCTGTTTTTTTTATTGGCACAGGGCTTCCTTCAGCAGGTTATAATTTATCAAAACGATTAATGAATGAAGGTTTTTATGTTAATCTGGGAATATTCCCAGCCGTACCTGTAAAAAACACAGGCATTCGATTTACAATATCAAAAAACAATGAACTTGAAGATATCAAAAAACTAATAGATGCTATTGACTACCACTATCCAAAAATGTTAGAAGAAGAAGAAAAATCAATAAATGACATAAGGAAAGTGTTTAGAATGCCTATTATAGAAGAGAAAACATATGTAAACCAATCAACAAAACAAATTTTCAACATACAAAGAGAAAAAACAATTAATACTATCAATGCTACTGAATGGAATACCATGTTTGGTGATAAATCTAATTTTGATCATCAAGGGCTTCAATTTATGGAAAGGGTTTTTACCCTTCCTAAGAATCTACCCGAAAATAAATGGGAATTCGAATACATTATTATAAAAGACAAAAACAATCAACCCATATTAGCTACCTTCGTTACAACCGCTTTATGGAAAGAAGATATGCTATCACCAGCGTCTGTTTCTATACAAGTTGAAGAAATAAGAAAAAAAAATCACTACCATCTAACATCCAAGGTGGTTAGCACAGGCTCTTTGTTTAGTGAGGGTGATCATGTTTTTTTAAACAGAACACACCCCGAATGGAAAAATGCTTTAAAAGAACTCTTAGACCTATTAAGTGACATTCAAGAAAAAAATAATGCATCAATGATTGTACTGAGAGAATTTGACATATCCGATAATGAGATAAAAGACATTCTACTTGTAAATGGTTTCTTCAAAGTCGATGTTCCAGAAGTATGCACCATTGAAGATATATCATGGAAGTCAACAGAAGATTATTTAGCCAAACTCTCCGATCGATCACGAAGACATATTAAATACGATGTCTTGAAGCTAGAACATGAATTTAATGTAGAAGTGATAAAAAAACCAACAGAAGAGCATTTAACTCATTTTTACAAACTTTATCAAAATGTGAAAGAAAAAAATTTCGACCTCAATATGTTTTCTTATCCAATCGATCTTTTTATTGAAATGTCTAAAGACCCAAGATGGGAGTTTATCACACTAAGCATTAAACCAACATCACTTGATAGCGCAAGCCATGAGCCTGTTGCTGTTATGTTTAACTATATAAATGAAAAAAATGACTATTGCTTTATGCTAGTTGGAATGAATTATGACTACTTGGAAAAATATAAAATCTATAAACAATCTATCTATCAGGTTATTAAAAGAGCAAAAGATTTAAACTGCCGTAAAGTATTTTTAGGCATATCTGCCTCATTAGAAAAAAAGAAATTCGGAGCAACCATTTTACCAAAAGTAGCGTACATACAAGCTAGAGATAATTTTAACATTGATCTTCTACACGTAATTCGATCAAACTAATAGTCATTTATTTATCAAAATCATTAATTTTGCATCGAGGTGGGTAGAAGATACGTTGAATCTGGCTATTATGGAACCAAACTATGTGGAGAATTCTTATTTGAGGCTACATATTAAAAAAGATGGAATTTTATATGCAGAGTATGCTCAAGATTTAAAAGTCACACTTGAGATTGCTAAAGAATGTATAGCTATGAGACTACGTTTTACAGAGGATCGTTTTTATCCATGCTTAGCTAATGTATCAGGAATAGTATCTACAAGCAAAGAAGCGCGCGAATATTTTGCATCAGAAGAAGCACTTAGAGGGTTTAAAGCTTTAGCTATTCTAACTCATTCAACGATAAGTAAAATTATTGGGAATTTTTACATCAACTTTGATAAACCAGGTGTGCCTTCTAAAATATTTAATTCTGAAAAAACTGCTTTAAAGTGGTTAAAACAATTTCAAGAATCAGAGTAATTTTAGTATATTCATGAGCCAGTGGAACAACTAACAGGTCGTGAAACCCTTATATGTAGCAAGACAAATCAACTTCCTGGTATTGCCCAGCAGTTGATAGCACGTTCAAGTCATTGTCGTGTATGGCTATTCTATGGCTTGTTGGGTGCAGGAAAAACAACTCTCATCCAAGAAATAGGAACTCAACTTGGAATACAAGAACGTATCACTAGCCCTACCTTCTCTTTGGTTAATGAATACCAGAACACAGAAGGTACAATTTTTTATCATTTCGATCTGTATCGTATACAAAACAGAGAAGAAGCACTGGATATTGGAATAGAAGAATATATAGATTCAGGCCATTATTGCTGGATTGAATGGCCTGAAAAAATAGAATCACTTCTTTATCCACCGTATATACGCATCAAGATAGAAACAATAGATAATTTAAAACGACTTATTGACTGGACCAAATATGAGTAAATCAACAATTAAAGAACTTGCTTCACAAGTAGGTTTATACCCTCAAGAAGCTTTATTAAAAGTAAAAAACCAACGAGAATCCCTACACGTTGGAATTCCCAAAGAGAGCTCTTCTCTGGAAAATCGTATTTGTTTAACACCAGAAGCAGTAGCCTTATTGGTTAACAACGGTCACCATGTTAAAGTAGAATCCAGAGCCGGAAATCCATCACAATTTGAAGATCAAGAATTTAGTGAAGCAGGTGCACAAATTGTATATTCTACTAAAGAAGTATATGAATCAGAAATTGTTTTAAAAGTTGACCCACCTACTCTCAAAGAAATCGAATATCTTAAACCAGGAAAAACACTTATATCAGCTCTTCAGCCAGGAAGCCTCCCCGCAAGTTATATCGAAGCTATTAACCAAAAAAGGGTTACGGGCATTGCATTTGAATTTTTAAAAGATCAAGCAGGAGCCATACCTGTCATACGGGCTATGAGTGAAATAGCCGGAAGCACTGTATTGCTAATTGCTGCTGAATACCTCAGCAGTGTCAATAATGGAAAAGGAATTATTTTAGGAGGAATTACTGGCGTACCTCCTACACGCGTTGTTATATTAGGCGCCGGAACAGTAGCCGAATATGCTGCTCGAACAGCCATTGGACTTGGTGCAGAGATAAAAATATTCGATAATCACATTTATAAATTAAGACGACTTAAACATGCCTTAGGTCAGCAAGTTCATACCTCTACAATTGATACACTTACACTTCGTGAAGCTATACGCATGGCCGATGTAGTCATAGGAGCTGTTCGTCCAGAAAAAGGAGTTGCGAAATGTATTGTAACCGAAGAGATGGTTGCTTCTATGAAACCTAATTCCGTTATCATTGATGTGGCTATCGATCAAGGCGGATGTTTTGAAACATCTGAATTAACTACACACAAAAATCCGGTATTCAAAAAACAAGGGGTGATTCACTACTGTGTACCAAACATTGCATCACGTGTAGCGCGCACCGCTACCACTGCGTTAAGCAATATCTTTACACCTATTTTATTACAAATTGCAGAAGAACGAAGTATAGAGGATGTCATATTCACTCACAAATGGCTCATGCACGGTGTATATAGCTACAAAGGCAATCTGACCAACATGACCCTTTCTAAAAAATTTAACATAAAATACAAGGATATTAGCCTACTCATGCTGCCTCGGTTTTAGAATAAAATAACTATTCTTCTTAAATTATTGACTCAGCCTCCGTGTAAGAAAATAATGAATCAATCCAAACAGAATGGCAATATCGGTGGCATTGATTTTGGCGATATTCATTTGAATTAGTTGAAAAAAATAATTTGGACAGTTTAGAAAGCTGAACAGTTTCAAAAATCGGTTGGAGAGAAAAAAGATTAGATTAAATTAATTAACAATAACCCTGAAACGTACATCGATACCATTTCAGAGTTTTTAGTATCGGTATTGGATTAGTATATTTTTTATAATCGAGAATCTCTATTATTTTAGCAGTCTAAAATTTACAACCTTATGAAAAAAAGAATATGGCTTTTCCTTTTTACCTTATCATTAAGTGGCGGTAGCACGTATGCACAACTTCGTCAAGGCACAATCATGATTCATGCCGGCGCTGATGCCTACAAAACAGATAATGATCCGCTGAAAATTGCTGACAAGGCACAGGTTGGTGCAGAGATTAATTTTTTTGTAGCATCAAGACTTCCGTTGAATGCAGGCGTAGAAATACAAACCAAAGGAAACACGGCACTTACATTAGGATTGCGTTACTATCTTGCAAAACCTGTTTTTCTACGATTTAGAGGATTTTTATCTAAGGAAACAGATGTGGCTTTAGGCATAGGCTATAGTCGTTTTTTTACGAGCAGATGGGCTCTTGAAGTATTAGGCGATTATTACTTTCAAGGAAAAAATCTAGGTCTTCGTGTAGGTATATCGCGGTTTTTTAGATAAATATGAAGTATAGTATAAAAAAAAGAGAGGTCAACCTACCTCTCTTTTTTTAATTTATTTAACCAATTGTTATTTTTTATTTCCATCTACCTCTTCAAAGTCTACATCTGTAACAGAATCATCTGATTTGGTATTTTGTTGATCACCCGTGTTTGCAGATGTGTTTTGATTTGTTGCATTATACATTTCCTGAGAAGCATTTGACCAAGCTGTATTGAGATCTGTCATAGCTTGCTCAATAGCTGTTAGATCTTTAGCTTGGTAAGCATTCTTCAGAGCAGACAAGGCTGTCTCAATCGCTGATTTATTTCCAGCTGATAATTTTTCACCATATTCTTTAAGTTGTTTTTCTGTTTGAAAAATAGTAGAGTCAGCCGTATTTAATTTTTCTATTGTTTCTTTCTCTTTTCGATCGCTCTCAGCATTTTGTTCAGCTTCTTTTTTCATGCGATCAATTTCATCTTGTGTAAGACCAGAAGAAACCTCTATTCGGATTTTTTGCTCTTTGCCCGTATCTTTATCTTTAGCCGATACACTTAATATTCCATTCGCATCGATATCAAATGCCACTTCAATTTGAGGCGTACCTCTTGGTGCAGGTCGAATACCATCTAGATGGAAGCGTTGAATGCTTCGATTATCTCGTGCCATTGATCGCTCACCTTGCAATACATTAATATCTACAGAGGGTTGATTGTCTGAAGCTGTAGAAAACACTTCTGATTTTTTTGTAGGGATAGTTGTATTCGCCTCAATTAATTTATGGAACAACCCCCCTTGTACTTCAATGCCAAGTGAAAGAGGTATAACATCCAACAATACGACATCTTTAACCTCACCCGTAAGTACACCGCCTTGTACAGCAGCTCCTACAGCTACGGCTTCATCGGGATTGACGCCTTTTGAAGGTTTTTTACCAAAAAACTTTTCAACCTCTTCTTGAATACGTGGAATACGTGTAGATCCTCCAACTAAAATAATCTCATCTATTTCCGAGGTTTGGAACCCAGAATTTTTCATTGCTCGTTTGCAAGGCTCAAGAGTGCGTTGAATCAAGCGATCTGCGAGTTGTTCAAATTTGGCTCGCGTCAATGATTTTACCAAGTGCTTAGGCATGCCATTATTAGCAGCCGGCATGATATAAGGTAAATTAATTTCTGTTGTACCAGAACTTGATAATTCTATTTTTGCTTTTTCAGCGGCATCTTTCATGCGTTGAAGAGCCATAGGATCTTTTCTTAGATCGATATTTTCTTCTTTCATGAATTCATCAGCCATCCAATCAATAATCATTTGATCAAAATCATCACCACCTAAATGAATATCTCCATCTGTTGATTTTACTTCAAACACACCATCGCCTAATTCGAGTATAGATATATCAAATGTACCACCTCCTAAATCGAAGACTGCAATTTTCATATCTTTATGTTTTTTATCAAGACCATAAGCAAGCGCTGCTGCTGTTGGCTCGTTAATAATACGTTTTACATCTAACCCCGCAATTTGTCCAGCTTCTTTAGTAGCTTGCCGTTCAGCATCATTGAAATAAGCCGGCACAGTAATGACAGCTTCTGTAACCGTTGTGCCTAAATAATCTTCTGCAGTTGATTTCATTTTTTGAAGAATAATTGCAGAGATCTCTTGAGGTGTATAGAGACGATCACCAATTCGTACACGAGCAGTATCATTACTTCCTTTTTCAACCGTATACGAAATAGTTTTTAGTTCACTATTCACATCTGAAAATTTTTTGCCCATAAAGCGCTTGATAGAGCTAATGGTATTTCGAGGATTGGTGATAGCCTGCCTTTTAGCCGCATCTCCTACTTTTCGTTCACCATTTTCTAAAAAAGCAACAATGGAAGGGGTTGTTCGTCGTCCTTCACTATTGGCGATAACCACTGGTTCATTACCCTCCATAACGGCAACGCAAGAATTGGTGGTTCCTAAGTCAATACCTATGATTTTTCCCATGGCTGTGTCAATTGGTTTATTCGTTTTATGACAAATCCCATGCCACAATGTAGATTTTTCTTACTAATGACAATATGACATGTTTTTAGTAAAAAAATAACTCATCAAAATTAAAAGATTGACACAGTTTTTTGGCAAAAAACAAAATACCTTAAAGTAGATAGTAGCCTCGACAGGAATCGAACCTGCATCAAAAGTTTAGGAAACTTCTATTCTATCCATTGAACTACGAAGCCAAGGATGCAAAATTAGATATTTTGTAGGATACTATTCTCAGTAAATTTATTATATAAACTAAAAACATTATATTCTGAGCTATTTTTACAGCTAAAATACGTCTCATCCCTATCTAAAATGATCATAAAACAACACAACAGAATAATACAGCTAAAAATCCTAATTTTAAGGGTAAAAATTTTTTTTATAAAAAAGTTGTATTTTTAACTATAGAATATTATATATTTGCTGCCCATTTATTTCTATCCCCTACGGGGTATAAGTGGGGATCACATATTTTTTCATAGATAGATTTAGTTTAGTTTGGTAATGCAAAAGGGGTAATTGATAATCACCCCTTTTGTCTTTTGAACTATTCACTTGTTTTTAATCGACTATCTTCTTGTCTTCTTATAAAACAACTCTATTTTTTCATGGAGTATCCTTAAGCCCTCATCAGACAGATGTTTGTTTTTAAGACAGCTTTCTATATACTGAAAAAGTACTTCAATATCTTTTGCAATATATCCTGATTTACGTGCTAAACGTTCATAGAATTCATGATCAATTACCGCTGTGGAAAGAAATAAATATGTGCGAATATAATCTAAAAAATAAGCTATCTTTTTTTCAGCTAAATCATGGTGATTACCATGTTGGAAATAAAGTCTACCTACAGTTTCTGTGAATTCTAAAGTAGTATTCTCAAGAGGTTTAATAACAGGTATAACTCGCTGTCTGCGTTTGCCATGAAAAATAATAAAAATAAAAATTAAGACAAGCAACGTGTAGTAACTCCATCTCAACGATTCATTACTTAGAATAAATCGAAGTGGTGTTCGCGGGCCCGATCGACCTAACTTATAGTACTCATCCCATTGCGTGGATTGAATAGGTAGATAAGAAAGAATCTTAGAAATATAGTCTTGACTTTCATAAAGAATATTATAGTTTGTAAAAACGATAGGCATAGTATGTATATAAAATTTACCTTTTCCATAATTCATCGCTATAAAATTAGCATAGTTTAAACTATCGGAACCGAGAACCGTTGTTCGCGTAGAATCAAATGATGTAAAATAGCTTTTTTGATAACCTATCCTAGAACGATAATAAGTGGAAGGCGATGATGAAAGTTTAAGATAGTGATAACGTGTAATGGTATCTATATTAAAATCATAATGAACATATGTTTCTAGATGGAGAGTATCAGCCAATTTTCCGCTAAATGTGTAAGCTGCTATAAAACATGTGGCACCTTGATTAACGAGGCGAAGAAGAGATTCAACATCATACGTACTGGGCGCAAATTCATGATTAATAAATAAACAATTAAATGAGGTAGTTCCTGGATAGTTTTTTTGATTTTCATAAATCGTTTGTCGAGAAGTGGTAAACGATTGTGATGGAAAAAGATCTTGCATTAAATTATAAACAACATAGGAACCAAATGGATTTTTATCATTACTAGAAAATGTTTGAGTCCAATTGTTTTTTTGAGGCTTATAATACTCCAACAAAACAATGGTAGCGATAGATATCACTAATACTATAATTAACCCTTTATTTTTTTTCACTTTTTTTTAGGGCTTGATTAAATTGTTGAAAATAATACTCAGCTGATTTAAAGCCAACTTCATCGATCAAAAAATCACCATACCAAGCATACTGAAAGATCTGATTTAATTCATAAAAAACAGACTGAATACCTTCTGATTTTACCTCTATCAGATAATCATAGTTGGTTTTTCCAGGCTTCCATTCAATCATACCTCGATCAGCTAATTTTTTTAATGCGTGGAGATAAAAAAATCGAATAGCTTTTCGGTAATCGCGCTGCTCTATAGACGATTGAATAAGTTGATCAAAATTCATATCATGAATATCTTCTTCTATATATTCAACATGCATAGAAAAAGAGGGCTTTCTAGTAAAAATATGTCGCATATCCACACGAAATAGCATTAATATAAAATAGGTTAATACTACTCCTGTAAAAACGTATAAGATCCATTTTAATAATATATCAGATCCTTTGATAGAGAAAAATTTTATAAACTTAGAAAATAACCAATTTAAAAATGATGACCACCACCCATCCCCAAGTTTTACTTTTCGATCATATTGATAGCGTTTATTTTTTTGATACTCATTTATTTTTTTTTGATCTAAGAAACGCTGATCTACGAGATGGCTTTCAGTACTATTTTTAGAAACAGATCCACCCGCATATAAAACGGCGTGGATCTGCATCAAACAACTTACAAAAAAGAAAAATAGTATTTTAATACGTACCTTCATTTTTCTTTTCTCCACCCATCGTATTAATTTTGTCCATTAAGCCTACTGATTCTTTACGCTCCACCAAATTAAAGTATTGAAAAGCTAAAGCAATTAATGGAATACTATATAACACAAATACGACCAAATTGTATACTATCGAGGCAAGAATCTTCATGATTTGATTAAAAGAGCTAACTTCTTCTCCAGACGATAGAGAACTAAACATACTGGCACCTGAAAAAAGATAAAAAGGGATCGAAAATAGGTAGCCAATTAAAACCATAATAATCGTTGTAATGAGTAATAATCCGAATGTACTCCACCATTTTCCTCGAATTAGTTTTAATGACCGCCCTAATGCAGTAAAAAAACCCGTTTGCTCACGAAACATGATAATAAATGCGAGCGCTACAGGCATTGTAAGATAAATACCAGGTATAAGAAGTAAAAATACACCTAAGACAATTAAAATATAACCAATAAATAATCCACCTAGTGTTTTTAGGAATCCCTTTTTGGCTTTCTGCCATACTGCTTTCGTGTCAACATCAACTCCTTTATCTATGTATAGAATGATATATTCATAAACAAGGGCATAGATAAGAGAAACTTGCAATAATCCAATAGCTATCATACCTAACAACACAGGAAAAACTTCACTTGGAAAACTAAAATTTAAAAAGCTACCACTTCTCAACGTTTTTATCATAATAGATTGATAAATATTAGATAAAATAGCTGATAAAACAGCGCCCGGCACTATTATAAATAATAATGCCCTACCTAATTTTTTAAAATTCTGACGAAAGAAGGCAATGGTTGCATTAAGCTTTTCACCAAAATCCCTTACTTTTTTGAATTCGATTTTTTCTGTATGTATTTGTTCCATATCGTATAGTATTTTACAGTAAAGATAAACGTATTTTTAATTATTTAGCGTATCTAACCTTTCCTTTTTAGATAGCTGGATAGGATAAACAATAAAGTAATAGATAATAAAGAACGCTGAAGATAAAATAATGAATAAGCTTAAGGCCAATGGCATGTCTGTATACCGGGTGATAAAACTCTCCAAAAATCCAGCTGTAATAAAAATAGGGACCAATCCAATGGTTATTTTTAATCCTTTTTTAGCACCCATTTGGAATGATTGAAGGCGCGTGTATGTTCCTGGAAAAAGAAGACTATTACCCATAACCAAACCTGCACAACCCGCAATAATGATAGCTGCTATTTCTAATGTACCATGTATCCAAATAGTGAGTGCGGATTCTACCAGTAATCCTTTTTGGTAGAAGAAATATTGAAACGAGCCTAGCATAATACCATTATAGGTCAGCATCAATGCTGTGCCTACAGAAGCAAGTAAACCACCAATAAATATATTAAAGGAAACACGTATATTATTAAATGTGATGTAAAAAAACATAGTTATCTGATCCATGCTTTTATAAACAGCCATCGGATCACCACGTTCAATATTTTCCAGTGTCATATTGACATAATCATCTCCTAAAATTAACCGAACGAACGTATCATCATACGCAGCCGAGACAGCTCCAATCGTACTTGAAATAATAAAAATAATAAATGAATAAAAAAGCTGACGATGGGCACTTTTAAACAGCATCGGCAATTCATATTTCCAAAAAAGAATAAAGCGATTTTTTTGTTCTTTTTTATTTTTATAAATGGCCTGATGAACTTTAAGTGCCAGCTCATTTAAATATAATGTCGTCCGACTAGTTGAATAGTTTGTTCGGGAATAAGCCAGATCGTTAGTTACTTGAATAAATAAATCGGCCAACAAGTCTGGGTCAGCTGATTTTGTATGCAATAAACTTTCAAACTGTTTCCACTTAGGTGTATTTTTTTGTAAAAAAGCAACCTCTTTCATGTAGTAGGCTCCGCGAAAATTTAATTATACTTGTAAAATTGTATATTAATTTTCAAAATTACCATCTATCTACATTATCTAGATGCAAAAAATTAGAATTCAAACCACCCAAAATGTAACTATTGAGTATGAGCTAGCTAGTTTAGGTGACCGTATTTTAGCTACATTTATTGATATGCTTATCATTGCAGCTATATATCTTGTTTTCTTTTTATTAGTTCAACAATCAACAAACTCGCAGTACTTATATTATGTTTTTTTACTTATTGGTATTATAGCATGGCTCTACCACCTTCTTTGTGAAATATTCATGAATGGGCAAACGGTAGGAAAAAAAGCTCGAGGCATTAAGGTTATTAGGAGGGATGGTAGACAAGCGACAGTTGGAAATTATACTTTACGATGGATTATACGACCCTTGGATATTACTTTTTCATTAGGATCTATTGCTCTTCTTTTTATTATAACTACTGCTAAAGGACAACGATTAGGTGATATAGCTGCAGGAACTACTGTTATAAAAATAAAACACCGAACTAATCTTCAAGAACGTGAACTACCTTCTCTAGATGAAAAATACACACCCACTTTTCAAGAAGTAACCCGCCTACATGATGGTGATATTGAGATTATTCGAGAGGTTATACAAACATTTCATACGAATAGCCGTAGGGAACCTGTTGACTTGCTTGCTCAAAAACTAAAAGAAATGCTAGGTATTAAATCTAATCTTGAATCTTATGCATTTTTAACTATTCTTTTAAACGATTACATTTATTTTACAAGAGGTGTTTTTTAATTTACAGCTATGAAAAAAATTATTTTTTTATTTACCAGTATATTTCTATTTTTTGGAGCTATGAGTCAGAAACCTAATATTCAAATCATGTTTTCTTTTCAAAAAAAATCCATTACTTCCCAAGAAATAGAAACAACAATAAAAATTATTAAAAAAAGACTTAAACTAAAAAATATATATACTCATCAAACAAAGATTTACTCACAAAATACTGAAAATGGTTTACCATCTATTTGTATAGAACTTCATTTAATACCTGATGACTTTTTAATCAGCTATCTTTCTACTCAAGGCAAGATGCACTTTTATAACATGTATTTTTTCTCTGCAATAGAACAACTCATTATCCCTAACTCTGCATTTAAAGATAGTCTTTTTACATATCTTCAAAATCCGCCTAAAGAAGAAAAGCATAATATAGAGTTAGTGAAATACTGTAGGAAAGAAAATAAAAAAAGAGTAGACTCTTTACTTACAGATTCTCAAATTATCTATTTTCTTGGAAAGGAAAAAAAATTTATTTGGGGCAAAACCGATTCTTCTTTCCAAAACAAAAGCATTCCGTTATACGTTATTCACACAAATGCTTTTTTAACAGAAAAAAATATAAAAAAAGTAAAAATAGAAAAAACACCTGGCTACTACGATCATCAACTTAATTTTCAGTTTGATTCCTTAGGCTCCTCTATTTTACAAGAAATCACTTCTGCAAACAAAGGAAACCCTATTGCTATTACTTTCGATGATGAAGTATTTATGACTCCAATGATCATGCAAGAAATAGCAGGAGGAAAATTAAATATTACCGGTACAGGAATATCTTTAAATAATGCTAATGATTTTGTACATATTCTAGAGTCAGGCACATTGCCATCCAAATTAATTTTTCATAGCATTAATTATATTTCTAATAAAAAATAGTAGCAGGTTATATAAATGAGTGATAAATTAAATGAATACACCCTCGCTCAACTTGCCTTACGAAACGGGCAAGATAAACCAGAAATCTGGTGCGCCTATAAAGGATTAATTTATGATGTAACTTCATCACGGCTTTGGAAAAATGGCCATCATTATGAACATTGGGCGGGACAAGATCTTACAGAAGAACTAAAAGATGCACCTCATACTGCACAAGTATTTGATAAGTTTCAAATTGTAGGAAAAATTAAAACTTAATTTTAATGCAACTTTGTTTTACAACTACTAATTTACATAAGCTAAAAGAAGTAAACTCTCTTTTAAAAAAGGAGTTTAAAATAATAAGCCTACATGACATAGGATTTAAAAAAGACTTACCAGAAACAAAAGATACACTAGAGGGAAACTCTTTACAAAAAGCAGAAACCATTTACCAGCTTTATGGCATAAATTGTTTTTCAGATGATACTGGATTGGAAGTAGAAGCACTTAGGGGTGAGCCAGGTGTACGATCAGCACGTTATGCAGGCGAAGCTAAAAATGATTCAGCTAACCGCCAACTTTTGCTTCAAAATTTAAGCATGGTGAACAATCGTCAAGCTCGATTTCGAACAATTATAACCCTTATCTGGAAGGGAAATGTATTTCAATTTGAGGGAGTGCTTAATGGCATGATATCTAAAGAAGAAAGGGGGCAAAATGGATTTGGATATGATTCTATTTTTATTCCCGATGGACAGCAACTTACACTGGCTGAAATAAAT
Organism: uncultured Cytophagales bacterium; assembly: GCA_964418605.1. Lineage (GTDB taxonomy): Bacteria > Bacteroidota > Bacteroidia > Cytophagales > Cyclobacteriaceae > CAYQLY01. The sequence goes on along the minus strand of CAYQLY010000007.1, from coordinate 97,609 downwards.
CTTGATATTAAAAATAACCTTAGTCATAGATCTATCGCAATTAAAAAGCTAGCTGAGTTTCTCAATAAATTATAGAGATTAAAGTAGAATTTAATAAAAAACCCTCTAAAAATTTTAGAGGGTTTTTTATTAAAAAAATTATATACAAAAAAGCAATTCGTTTTATTTTACAGCATCACGTACTTCTTGATCATTCCAGAAATTTTTGAATTCAAGATCTTCAACAAAGCGTTGTTTTAAATCACTGTTTAAAGCAACGGCTTTAGTCAACATCGCTACAACTTCTGATTTCTCGTTTAGGCGTGCTGCAGCAATAGCACTTACATAATATGCCCATGCATTATTGCTATTCAATGAAATAGATTCTTGCAATGCTGTTTTCGCATTAGTATAGTCTTTCTTTAAGACATATGCTAGTCCTTTATTATAAGCATTATCATCTGTTGGAGTAGAGTTTGATAGACTCATTACAGCAGCATCGTATTTTCCTGCACGAATTTCCAATGCACCTTTTACACCATTTATAACTTTTTGACTTGCACCTGAAGAAGCCATAGAAGCTGCTCTTTGGATGTAGTCCATACCTTTAGCAATATCACCTCGAATCAAGCTGATAACCCCCATATTACTATTTGCCTCAGCAGATTCTTGTATTTTATTAGCTGTCTCTAAATGCATGATCGCATTTTCTAACAATTGATTTTTTTCATCGTTAGATGTTGCTTTTAATGCTTGTTCAATATATACAGCTGCTAAATTATTGTGAGCTGCATAACTGTCATTTTTCTTAATAGCAGCCAAATAGATTGTTTCTTTTTCTTTCAAATCAGGAGTGATTTCAGCAGCATGAAGTAATTCGTTGTCGCTGAGTTGACTCGCATCTCCATTACCTGTTGCGATTTCTTTTCCAACTGTAGAAATTTCAGCTTCTGATTTTTTTTGCTTAGCAAAAATAATTTCTGTTTTAGCAATACGAAGTTTAGGATAAATATCCTTGAACACAATTTTGTATGAGCCAAGTTGAGCAATTTGTTGTTCTTTTTCTACAAACGATCCACCACCATTATTGATGATAGCTTTAATCTCTTCTTTTTGAGAAGCTGATAATTTTTTATTTTCATCCAACATGCTTAGGAAAGCAGCCCAATCTTCTACAACAGGTTTCAAAACAAAATTGATAGAGTCAGCTTTTTTACCGTAATCGTATTTCTTCATTTTATCACGGAAGAATTTTTCGATTACTTTAGCACGATCGTTAGAAAGGGTTGTATTGATAGTTTCTGAACCCTCAGGAGAGTGCGTACCAGTGATTGCAACTGTTCGAGTGATATTTTTCTTAGCCACATAAGCATCCACAAATTTACCACGCTCACTGCCGATCTCTGATTTTCTTAAGTTAGATTTTCCTTGTTCAAAGAAAAACTCAACAGCAGAATTAGTCAGCTCTTCTTTGTCATTATAACCACTTGAAACATAAGCAGGCTGATAAGTTTCTTTTACTAGCCTAGATGTTGTAATAATACCCTCAGCAACTTTAACAGATGGAACCTTTTTTGATTTTCCATTTACAATAGCGGCTTTCCCATCTATTACTAAATCTCCTCTCTTCATAGCATCTACATAACCAAATGCAAATGATTTAGATACTTTAGGCTCTTTTGTGCTTGCATTAGGAAATTCACTTCCTTTAAATATCAAATCACCGATATATAAGGCTTCTCCTCCATATTTATAAGAAGTACCCGCTGTGTACATCGTATTTTTTTTCAACATTTTAACAGGCAACGTTCCTGTTATTTGAAACTGCACCGAATCTCCGTGCAATTCAAGTGGAGAAGGGTTAACTTCTAAGCGTTGCTTTTTAGCAAGCTTTACCATTTTCCCCAGGGTACAACCTGTGAGAATGAATACCGTCATGATGACGATTGAATAAATTGATTTTCTCATCGCTTTATTGTGTGTTTAAATTATTAGTAACTTTGTAAAAATATTAATTCCAAGGGCGAAATTAGCATTTCATTTGTATTATTGCAAAAAAAATCACTTTTTTTTGATTTTTTTTTAAAACCAACAGAATTAAATTTGGGAAAGAGCTATGATAATTAAGCGTATTCAGCATACATTTGAAAAAAATGCCTTTGGAGTATGCTCTTTTATAGGGGAAAAAGCAGGTTTGGCTGTCGGCAGTATTAGGCTATTCTTTATATATGCTTCTTTTCTGACTTTAGGCTCTCCTTTAATTATTTACCTTATACTTGCATTCATCGTTGACTTACGAAAACATTGGCGAAAAAGCCGTCGGGTATTTAGCTAACACCTTTTTACCTCCATCGAAGTTGTTTAAATGTGCGCTTTCTCCATAAAAAATGTTGAAAAGCTATAGATCGAAAATATATTTCATCTACTTGAGTTGTTTTTAATGCCATTGTTTTCCTTTTCTCCAAAATACGTTTCCAAGAAAAAATAAATACAAGGTGTGCTTTTACAACATACCACACGATGATTATCATTTCTTTTAAGAGAGGCTTGCTATTTTTCCAATTCCCTCGAACAGATTTAACTATTTGTAGGCTTAACTTGAACGATCGGTGTACGACAAAAAGCCCATCCATTAAAAATCGAATAGGTATTTTATAAAACAATTGCCTATATGGTAAATTTTTAGCGAGCATCCAGAGACTGTTTCTGAGGTTTAGATAAATTTTCTTAGGATTTGTCTGCGATAGAGTGCCTCCCCCGAGATGATATATAGTGCTATCGGGACAATACGTAATACGATAACCCTTTGATTTTAATCTCCAACAGAGATCAATCTCTTCCATGTGAGCAAAAAAATCAGGATCAAAACCATCCATTTCTTTGAATAAGAAAGATTTTATAAAAAAACAAGCACCAGATGCCCAAAAAATATCTTGTTGATCATCGTATTGATGGGTGTCTTTTTCAACTTCTAGAAAAAGACGACCTCTACAAAACGGATACCCCAAATAATCAATATAACCTCCTCCGGCACCGGCATACTCAAAAGATGAGCGGTCGACATAGGATTTAATTTTAGGTTGACAAACAGCCATAGATGGATTTTTTTCCATCAATGCAATAACAGGATCTATCCAGTTTGGAGTAACTTCTACATCTGAGTTTAGGAGGATAAAATAATCTGCACTGATTTGCTCAAGTCCAAGATTATATCCTTTGCTATACCCATAGTTTTTATCAAGTTGGATGGTTTGAATAGATGGGTAGTTTTTTTGTATAAAAGCAACAGAATCATCTGTTGATTGATTATCTATAATAACGATTGCATGAGAGTTACTGTTTGCAACAACACTTGGTAAAAATTGCTCTAAAATTTTTCTACCATTATAATTTAGAATAACAACAGCAACACTAGGCATTCATTTAAAATAAATTAGATAAATCTAGTCCGGGAATATTAGGTAACAGACCTGCTGTATTTTTTTTCATTTCTTCTTTTGCTTTTACATCCATTTCTTCTAACGCTTTATTAATGGCTGCAATAAGCAAATCTTTTAAGATAGTGAGCTCTTCTTGTTTGAGCAAGGAAGGATCTATATCCAAACTCACAACTTGTTTTTTACCATTGACGGTAGCTTTTACTAAACCGGCGCCAGACTCCGCACTAAGGGTCACTTTTGCTAAACTTTCTTGTGTTTCTTTCATCTTGGATTGAATTTCTTTCATTTTTCCAAGCATTTTCATCATATCAAACATATCCTAGTAGTTAGTTTTGAATTTTTTCAATATCGTGAATTTGATCCAATTGGATGCGTATTCTACCATTTCCATTTCTAGAAAAAATACTATTAAATTTTGCTTCCCATTCTACCTCATAATATTTATATGATGATCGACTATGAACAATTTGGGAAAATGTATCATCAAATCCTTTTAAAAGAATGAGAAATTCAGCATCTGATTTTATAAGATCCTCTTTAGTATAATTATACAATGGACTTTGTTCGTCAATAGGGTGAACAATCGTCCAGCTTAATGGAAAAAATTGCACTTGATTTCTTTCTAGACTCAACTCATAAAATTTTCGTACGGCTTTTCCATCTTCAAATTGATTAAATGAAATAGATACGCTTACTTCTAATTCAATCAATTGATTGTTAAGTTGATTAGCCATTCGAAACATAAATCCTGTGATGCCTCGATAGGGTGCGATGACTGCTTTTTTACTATAAATAATTTTGGCAACAGGTCTTGAAAATTTGGCAAACAATAAACCTGTTGCCAAAGCAAAGCTTAGCAAACCAATTAATGATTCAAACGCAGCGATACTGTTAGCTCCAAAACCTATTGGACTTACCCGGCCATAGCCAACTGTAGTGAATGTTTGTACACTAAAAAAAAATGCCTCTAAATAATTCTCAATAAAAGTATTTCCTCTTACTCCATGAAGGTACTCTATACCATTAATTAAATAAGCTATAGCAAAAAGAGCATTTAAGACTACATAAATAAGAAAGATAATACCTATGAATGTAGGCCAGGAACTTTTAATAAGCCAGCTATACATTGTTTGAGAGCGGAAAAAAGGAATTCCTTTGCGCTCTACATTGAAGGATCCATCTTTGTTGATAAACCGCTCACTTTGATCAGCGACTTTTGTTCCAAAGCCTAAATCTTCAAATTTTTCTTTTTTTTTGAAGTTCAAGAGATAATAACAATTAACGTCTTTCGTTGATAGGTGTGTATTTTTTATTCACATCACCTTTGTAAATTTGTCGCGGTCTTCCAATTGGTTCACCTGCCTCTCTCATTTCTTTCCATTGGGCGATCCATCCGGGGAGCCTTCCCAATGCAAACATGACAGTAAACATATTCGTTGGAATACCTAGTGCCCGATAAATAATCCCTGAATAGAAATCAACATTTGGATAGAGCTTTCGTTCAATAAAATAATTATCAGTAAGGGCTGCTTCTTCAAGATTTTTAGCGATGTCTAATACAGGATCCTTTATACCTAATTTTTGAAGCACTGCATCAGCTGCTTTCTTGATAATTTTAGCACGAGGATCAAAGTTTTTATATACCCGATGACCAAACCCCATCAACCTAAAACCATCATTTTTATCTTTTGCTTTCTCAATATATTTTTTCACATTACCTCCATCTGCTTTAATAGCTTCAAGCATTTCAATAACAGCTTGATTAGCACCACCATGTAATGGCCCCCATAATGCATTTATTCCTGCAGAAACACAAGAATATAAACTGGCTTGAGAAGACCCTACCATACGAACAGTAGACGTTGAACAATTTTGCTCATGATCTGCATGCAAAATCAATAGTTTGTCAAGAGCATTAGCTACTACAGGGTCTACGTTATACTCTTCTACAGGAAGAGCAAACATCATATAGAGGAAATTACTGCAATAATCAAGGCTATTTTTAGGATAGTTAACAGGATGTCCTTGTGAATTTTTATAAGCCCAAGCTGCAATTGTTGGCATTTTAGCCAACAGCCGTACAATAGTAAGATCCATCAGTTGTTTATCAGCATACGGATCAATAGATTGAGGATAAAAAGCAGTCAATGAGCAAACTAATGAAGATAAAACGCCCATAGGATGAGCATTAACAGGAAAACCATCAAATATTTTGCGCGTATCTTCATTAACCAATGTATGTGTTTTAATTGTATCACTAAACTGTGTTAATTCTACAGTAGTAGGAAGTTTTCCATAAATAAGCAAATAGGAAACCTCTAGAAAAGTGGATTTCTCTGCAAGCTCTTCGATCGTATACCCTCTGTATTTTAGAATTCCTTGTTCGCCATCTAAAAAAGTGATAGAGCTATCTGTCACACCGGTATTTTTATACCCAATATCAAAAGTAATATAGCCTGTGTCAGCTCTTAAATTGCTAATATCAATAGCTTTTTCGTTTTCAGTTCCTTCGATGATGGGAAATTTGTAGGATTTTCCATCTAATACTAATTCTGCAAATTTAGACATATATGTAATGTTAATAGTAAACAGGTGGATCGTCCACCATCCTTCTTATATCTTCTAAAAATTTAGCAACCTTATATGTATGCTTAAATTTCATCTGTCAAAATTGGTATATAATTCTCAATTTTTAGTAAAAAATATAAAGAAATAGAGCTATTTTTGCTTCCATAAAAATAGTTTTTAAATATATGGCAGAAGTGATCCGCATGCCCAAAATGAGTGATACGATGACCGAGGGGGTAATTGTGAAATGGCATAAAAAAGTGGGCGATTATGTAAAGCCAGGCGATCTATTGGCTGAGGTTGAAACTGACAAGGCTACCATGGAGCTGGAATCCTACCAAGAAGGTATACTGCTTCACATTGGTGTTCAGGAGAAAGCTGCTGTGCCGGTAGATGCCCTATTAGCCATCATTGGTAAAAAAGGTGAAGATTTTTCCGCGTTATTAAATGGGCTAAAAACACCCATTGTTAACTCTACTGAAAAGACAGAAATAAAAAAAGAAAACTCTAATACATTGTCTTCTTCTAGTTCTACTATTAAGGCCTCTATTATCCGGATGCCTAAAATGAGCGATACAATGACCGAGGGAACTATTGTGGCTTGGCATAAAAAAGTAGGTGATGCGGTAAAGTCCGGAGATCTACTAGCCGAAGTTGAAACAGATAAGGCTACCATGGAGCTGGAATCTTACGAGACAGGAACACTATTATACATTGGTGTAAAGACTGGAGAAGTTGTAAAGGTTGATGCCATCATTGCTATTATTGGAGAAAAAGAGGCCAACTACCAAGAGTTGCTTAAAGCTAGTTCAAATAATACAATGTCTGTTATTGCTGCTGAAAACAAGATAGAAATTTCTTCAGCTAAAAAAAGTGACGATTTGGTATCATCTAAAAAATCAACTACTTCTTCTACAGATAGTCGTGTTAAGATTTCCCCTTTAGCAAAAAAACTTGCACAAGAAAAAGGAATTAATCTTTTACAAGTAAAAGGATCAGGAGACAATGGGCGAATTATTAAACGCGATGTAGAAAATTATACGCCTTCTGGCACCAAAAGTATGCTTGGTTCAAACGCTGTAACTAAGGAGTCGTATGAAGAAGTAGCTGTTTCTCAGATGCGCAAAGCTATTGCTCGCCGACTTTCTGAAAGTAAATTTTCCGCCCCGCATTTTTATTTAACCATGGAAATTAACATGGACAAGACCATGGAAATGAGAAAGAGCGTAAATGAGGTTTTGCCTATAAAAGTTTCATTTAATGATATCGTGATTAAAGCTGTAGCTGCTGCCTTGCGTATGAATCCCAAAATCAATGCTTCATGGTTGGGAGATAAGATTCGGTATAATCATCATATTCATATTGGTGTTGCCGTAGCTATTGAAGATGGATTAATTGTACCTGTTCTTCGTTTTGCAGACTCAAAATCGTTGGCTGAAATCGCCACAGAAGTAAAAGAACTAGGAGCAAAAGCAAAAAACAAACAGCTTCAGCCGGCAGACTGGGAAGGAAACACATTCACAATTTCTAATCTTGGTATGTTTGGTATTGAAGAGTTTACAGCCATTATTAACCCGCCGGATGCTTGTATTCTGGCTGTAGGTGGAATCAAAGAAACAGCTGTGGTGAAAAATGGTCAACTTCAACCAGGCCATACAATGAAGGTTACCCTGTCGTGTGATCATCGTGTGGTAGATGGTGCATTAGGTGCTGCTTTTTTACAGACATTAAAACAAGTCTTGGAAGAACCTATTCGACTGGTATTGTAATATTTTCGCTTTATAGATTAAATTCCAATTATTCTATACTTAGAGAAAAAATTAATCTATCTTTGATTTGTCAAAAAACAAAAGGGGGTGCCTTATTTACAACTAGGCTGAGAATATACCCATTGAACCTGATCCGGATAATGCCGGCGAAGGGAATCTTATCTTGGTGCTTGTAAAAAGCAACTCTCCTTATTGTTTTTCATGTAATTAACTTATCTAAGAAGATGGGGAGAACAATAATTATAGGTTTGCTCTTGATGGGAGTATCAGGTGTAAGTCAAGCACAGTATCAACTTATAGGAAAAATTATAGACGGTTCTGATCAACAAGCTATTCCTTATGTGAGCGTTAAACTTAACGGAAAAGAAAATAGTATAAGCCAAACCAATGAACAAGGTGAGTTTGTTATTTCAAAATTAGAACCCGGATTCTATACTATTTTTTTAACACACGTTAGTTATAATTCAAAAGAAGTAAACTTGTATATTGACAAAGATACAACTGTTTATTTTACACTTGACAAAACGAGTTTTTTATTGGGAAATTTAATTGTAACTTGTATTGTTAATAAAAATGTAATTACAGGCTTTAAAGAAGTAGCAAAATCAGACATTGAAAAACAAAACCTTGGACAAGATGTTCCTTTTATTTTAAACACCACCCCATCAACGGTATCCTCTTCTGATGCAGGCACAGGAATAGGCTACACCAACATTCGCATCAGAGGAAGTGACGCCTCTCGTATCAATGTAACACTTAACGGTATTCCACTCAATGATGCTGAATCACAAGAAGTGTTTTGGGTTAATCTTCCAGACTTCGCGTCATCTACCAATACGATACAGATACAGCGTGGAGTGGGTAACTCTACTAATGGAGCAGGGTCTTTTGGAGCTACTATTAATATGCAAACAGATGAATCAAAAGAAAAAAGCTATATACAGTCCGCTAATACGTATGGTTCTTTTAATACCTGGAGGAATACACTAAAAGTAGGCACAGGGTTATTAAAAAATCATTGGGCAGTTGATGCACGTTTATCCCGTATAAGCTCAGATGGATATATCGATCGTGCTTCTTCATTGCTTAAATCATTTTTCGTATCAAGCAGCTATCGCACTAAAACCAGCTCTGTCAGGCTAAATGCATTTTCAGGAAATGAAGTAACTTATCAAGCTTGGAATGGTGTTCCAGAAGACCTTTTAGCTACAAACAGAACCTACAATGCGTATACGTATGCCAATCAAACAGATAACTATCAACAAGACCATTATCAATTATTGTATACGCAGGCTATCTGGAAATACATTAAACTTAATATAGCTCTTCATTATACAAAAGGAAGAGGCTATTTTGAAGAATTTAGAAAAGAGGATTCTCTCAAAAAATACATGATTGATCCTATTGTAATAAATGGAACTACCATTGATAAAACAGATTTGATTAGACGACGATGGCTAGACAATAGTTTTTATGGAGGCATTTTTTCACTTTTTTACCAAGCTGGCAGAATAAATGCCACATGGGGCGGAGGACTAAATACATATAATGGAAATCATTTTGGAGAAGTTATATGGGCGCAGTTTGCAGGCAATTCAAGCATCAACAACCGCTATTATAATGAGGATGCGAAGAAAACGGACCTTAATACATACTTAAAACTAAACTATGATATTGTACCAAGAATGCCTTTATTTATAGATCTACAAATACGTACTGTTGACTATTTATTTTTTGGTTTTAATGAAACACTAGACTACGTGCCGCAGCAGGATAAACTATTATTTTTTAATCCTAAAACAGGACTTGCCTATTATATTAGACCTAATTGTAGCCTTAGCACATCTTTTGGTATATCTCATAGGGAGCCAAACAGAAAGGATTATGTAGAATCCAGTACGAAAAGTAGACCACAACCTGAAATACTCTATGATTGGGAAATAAGCTTTAAAAGAACTGCAAAAGAAAACTCATTCTCTGTTAATTATTATTTAATGAACTATGAAAATCAACTTGTACTTACAGGCAGAGTTAATGATGTAGGCCAATATACACGAACAAATGTAAAGAAGAGCTATAGAACAGGTGTAGAAGTGGAAGGAAACATAGCACTATCTTCCCGTGTTAAAGTAGAAGCGAATACCACATTCAGTATAAATAAGATTATTGATTTTGATGAATATATAGATAATTATGATACAGGAATACAACAAATTAATTCTTACTATAAATCGGATATTGCTTTTTCTCCTCGTCTAATTGCAGCAGGAAACATTACTTATTCCCCTATCAATGATCTGGAACTAAGCGTTCTTACAAAATATGTAGGAAAGCAATATTTAGATAATACATCAAGTGAGAGTAAAAAGTTAAATCCATTTTTAGTCAATGATTTACGTTTGATTTATCGATTTTCATCAAAAAATATACACGAAATAACATGCGGATTTATAATCAACAATGTATTAGATAAGCTTTATGAATCAAATGGATATACCTATAGCTATATAAAGAATGGGGATGTAGTAAAAAACAATTTTTACTATCCTCAGGCAGGACGTTATTTTATGCTAAATCTTTCAATAACTTTAGAATAATATAAAAATAAAAAGGGCTTTAGTAAACTAAAGCCCTTTTTAAAATACTACCTTAAAACAAATTACTTTGGCATAGACGCAGTAGTATCAACAGGCATTGCTGTTGTATCACTCGTCATAGTTTCATTTGTTGTTGGCATGTCGGTGTTTTCAGTGTTTTCACCTTCTTCACCTGATTTTTTAGATCCGCAAGAAGCTACTACAAGTACTCCTGCAACAAGAAATAACGCAAATAATTTTTTCATTTTATTTTCTAATTTAATGCGCAAATATAAAACTATTAAGTAAGATAAAACAAATAAACTGACTTATTTTTTTCTAAAAACAAGCTTAATGGGCACCCCCTCAAAACTAAAATGCTCACGTATTTTGTTCTCCAAATACCGTTCATAGGACGGCTTAATGTATTGTGGCAAATTGCAAAAGAAGGCAAAAACAGGGCTCTGAGTAGGTAGCTGGGTCACATATTTAATCCGGATATATTTACCCTTAATAGCCGGTGGGGGGTAATTTTCGATTTCCTTTAAAAGGATATCGTTAAGGCGAGACGTAGGAACTTTTTGAGACCTATTATGGTAAACCTCCATCGCTTTTTCAATAACTTGATAGATGCGTTGTTTACTAATCACAGATGTAAAAACAATTGGAATATAGTCAATTGTGGATAACTTAGACCGGATGGCTTTTTCATGACTTTGAGCTGTTTTTGTATCCTTTTCGATCAAATCCCATTTATTAACCATAAGAACGATTCCTTTTTTATTTCGTTCAGCCAAACTAATGATATTAACATCTTGAGATTCTATACCTTGTTGGGCATCAATCATAACAATACACACATCCGATTCTTCAATAGCTCGAATAGAGCGCAGCACAGAGAAAAATTCAATATCCTCTGTTACTTTAGTTTTTTTTCGAATACCTGCTGTATCTACTAAAATAAAATTCTTACCATAAAGCGTATAACGTGTATGTATAGCATCACGCGTTGTTCCAGCTATATCTGTAACAATACTACGCTCTTGACCAAGCAATGCATTTAAAAAAGAAGACTTGCCAACATTAGGTCTGCCTGCAATTGTAAATTTGGGGATGATTTCGTTCTCTACCTCCTCCTCTTCTCCAAAATGAGAAATAATTTTATCCAATAAATCTCCCGTACCCAATCCATTTTGAGAGGAAATAGGATAAACTTCATCACCTAATCCAAGTGAATAAAACTCGCCGATATAATGTGTTCTATCCGGTGTATCCGCTTTATTGGCAACTATATAAATAGGTTTTTTTGTACCACGCAGAACAGTTGCAAAATCTTTATCCAGCTCCGTTAATCCAGCTCTGGAATCAACCATAAAAAGAATAACATCGCTCTCATCGATGGCTACCTGAACTTGGTCGCGTATTGATTTTTCAAAAACATCGTCCGAACCAACTACATAGCCACCTGTATCTATAACAGCAAACTTTTTTCCATTCCATTGTGCATAACCATATTGCCTATCCCTAGTCACACCACTGGTATCATCCATAATGGCTTTTTTTTCTTCAATCAACCGATTAAAAAAAGTTGATTTGCCTACATTAGGTCTTCCTACAATGGCAACCAGATGAGCCATAACACATTACTTTGGTCTAAAATAAAATAGAAATGCAAAATTAACCTATTTTTCGGCAAAGGGTTAGGAATTAAGCCATATTACTCTAATTCTTAGTAGATTTGATTAGTTGATTCTACAATACCATATATTATCTATTATATGAAAAAATCAGGAATAGTTATTCTTACAATAGTTATTGGTTTTATTCAAACTGGCTTTACTCAAAAATTGGTTAGTACAAAAATCAATGATAGAGTAAGCCTTCAGCTTTCAGAAAATTTAACACCTGTACCGGATAATGAGCTGCAAACACACTTCCCGTCCTCTCAAAAACCATTAGCTGCGTATATAAATGAAGATGGTAAGGTTAAATTTTCTATCAGCATATCAGCTAATCAATGGGTTGGATCAGACGTAGTAGTATTAAAAGACATGTACAAGTCAACGATCATGTCATTATTTGATCAAGTTGAATTTTTGCAAGAAAAAATAACACCTATTCGAAAACGAGACTTTATTGTGTTTGAATTTGTATCAGAACTCAAACCAGAAAAAAAATCAACTTATAAAACATCATTAAAAAATTACTCCTATATTCAGTATACTTTAGTCAAAGAAAGTTTAGTGATTTTTAACTTCACCTGTCCAGAATCTTATAAAGCCAACTGGCAGTCCGTTACCAAAAGCATGATGGGGTCAATTCGAATTAAATGATGATGGTGTTTACTGATGATCACTTCATGAAAGAGGCCTATAAGCAAGCTGAGAAAGCTGAAAAAGAAGGCGAAGTACCAATTGGTTGCGTTATCACTATTCAAAATCAACTTATTGCTAAAGCCTATAACCAAGTAGAACGGCTACATGATGCGACTGCACACGCTGAAATGTTGGCCATCACTGCAGCAGAACATTATCTTGGGTCAAAATACTTAGACCAGTGTACATTATATGTCACTTTAGAACCTTGTCTCATGTGTGCCAGTGCTTGTTCATGGACGCAACTCGGCAAGTTAGTCATTGGGGCTGGTGATCCTCAACGAGGATATAGCATATTGTATCCTTCTGCGCTTCATGCCAAAACAGTAGTGGTGAAAAATGTTTATCAAGAACCCTGCCAACACTTGATTACCAATTTTTTTAAGAAAATCAGAAAATAAAAATAGCATCGGCTTTTATGAAATAAATTTTTTACATTACATAATTAAAGATCAATATACTTGGTATATTCTTGAATCTATTGTAATTTAGCACTTATAACTTATTAAAATTATGGCTTTTGTTTTACCTTCTCTACCCTATGCAGTTGATGCACTGGAACCACACATTGATAAAATGACGATGGAAATTCATCATGGAAAACACCATGCTGCTTACGTTAATAATCTAAATGCCGCTATAGGTGGAACTGATTTAGAAAAAAAATCAATCGAAGAAATTTGTAAGACGATAAGCAAATATCCGGTTGTTGTTCGTAATAATGGAGGAGGTCATTATAATCATACATTTTTTTGGGAATCTCTATCACCAAAAAGCCCAGGGAAACCCCAAGGCAAGCTAGCAGAAGCTATTGATAAAAAATTTGGTTCATTCGAAAAGTTTAAAGAAGAATTTGCAAAAGCAGGAACTGGTCGATTTGGTTCAGGATGGGCATGGCTACTCGTTGATGGATCTAAAGAATTGCAGATCGCATCAACACCTAACCAAGATAATCCATTGATGGATATAGCAGAAGTTAAAGGAATTCCTGTGCTTGGTTTAGATGTATGGGAACATGCTTATTACTTAAAATATCAAAATCGCCGACCAGATTATATTAGCGCATTTTGGAATATCATCCATTGGGAACTTGTATCTAAACGATTCGAAGCAGCTTTATAAACTAAAAAATATAAATTATAAATTTAGCCTTGTTTTAATCAAGGCTATTTTTTTATCCAGACTATGAATGATTCCGTTTTATTAAGCTTTGATGTGGAAGAGTTTGATATTCCACTGGAGTACAATCAAGCAATTGAAGAAAATGATCAATATACTATATCTCATCAAGGCTTAATAAGGGTTATTAAAATCTTAGATCAATTAGAATTGTGTGCTACTTTTTTTGTGACAGCACAATTTGCCTTGAGGTACCCCCAGCTTATTCAGTCTATTTCTAAACGCCATGAAATAGCTTCTCATGGATTTTATCATTCATCATTTGAGCCCGATCATCTTAAAAAATCAAAAGAAACAATAGAATCTATTATAGGAAAACCCATATATGGTTTTAGAATGCCTCGATTAAAAACGTTGCCTTCAAATTTAATTCGAGAAGCAGGATATAGTTATGACAGCTCCATTAATCCTACGTATATGCCAGGCAGGTATAATAATTTTTCTTCCAAACGAACCATTCATTTTATTGATGAAATTTACATTATTCCAACCTCTGTAACCCCTATTATTCGCTTCCCTCTTTTTTGGATTAGTTTTAAAATGATTCCATTGTGGTTCTTCAAATGGCTTACAATTAGAAATTTAAAAACCGATCACTATATTACACTTTATTTTCATCCTTGGGAATTTTCTGATTTAAAGAATTACAAGCTTCCAATCTATGTGAAACGACTAGCAGGCGAAAAGCTAAGCAAACGATTAGTTACCTATCTGTATTGGTTAAAAAAAAGAAAAACATCATTTAAAACCTATTATGAGTTTTATCTCGAACAAAAAAAATCATGAATTAATTTTTTCAAATTCGATAATAAAAAAATCATAATCATTTTTTTCATTGGCAGAGAAAAAATCTCTTTTTATTTCTTTCCAATATGCAGAGTTTAATGTAGGAAAGAAAGTATCTCCATCTATAGTGGCTTGAACTTCTGTCATATAAAGTTTAGATGCTAAAGGAAGAGCTTGTTGAAAGATTTCAGCACCGCCAATAACAAAAATCATATCTTGGTGTTGTGACTCAGCAAAAGAAATAGCTTCATCCAGCGAGTGAACAACGATGCCGCCATCAACGGTATAGGATGGTGATCGCGTTATAATTACATTTGTGCGTTGTGGAAGAATTTTTCCCATAGACTCAAATGTTTTTCTACCCATGATGACGATATGGCCAAGAGTCATGCTTTTAAAAAATTT
Source organism: uncultured Cytophagales bacterium (assembly GCA_964418605.1). Classification (GTDB taxonomy): domain Bacteria; phylum Bacteroidota; class Bacteroidia; order Cytophagales; family Cyclobacteriaceae; genus CAYQLY01. Next base: position 82,532 of record CAYQLY010000007.1, on the reverse strand, counting down.
TAAGTCATCAGCCAAATGCCAAGGAAGTTGATTGTTTTTGCCAATAACATGATTTAAAGATTGTGCAACAATGATGCTTATAGTCATATTTTAAATTTAGCTATAGTTTATACCCTCTTAAAAACTCACGAACAGGTAATCGCTTTTTGCCTTCGAGTTGAACTTCCTCAAGAGCAATATACCCATCTTGGCATTTTATGTATACATAATTTTCATGGTCTGTTTTATAATCTCCAACCTGAACCACATCAAGCGGGATAGCGTCATTTACTATATGTGTTTTATATACTTTGCAATTTTTCCCTTGCAGTAAAAACCAAGCAGCCGGATAAGGCGCTAATCCACGTACAAAATCATGAACTTTTCTAACAGGTTGATTCCAATTAATTTGACACGTTTCACGAAACAATTTAGGTGCGATTTTCAGATCATTGGAAGAAGGTTGTGGCACCCCAACACCATTTCCTTCGGCTATAGCCTGGACCGTTTTTAATACTAATTGTGCACCTTTTTCCATTAAACGATGATAAAGCGTTCCTGCATTATCTTCTGGATTAATAATTTCTTTCTCTTGAAAAATAATATGACCTGTATCAATTTCTTTTTCTAGAAAAAAAGTAGTCACTCCTGTTTGTTCTTCCCCATGAATAATAGCCCAATTAATAGGCGCTGCACCACGATAATTAGGAAGTAAAGAAGCATGCAAATTAAATGTACCGTACTCGGGCATAGCCCAAATCACTTCGGGCAACATCCGAAAAGCGACAACAACTTGTATATTAGCATTCAATGATCTTAGCTGATCTAAGAAAACAGGATCTTTCAAATTCGTCGGCTGCATCACTACTAAGTTATGTTTTAATGCTACTGCTTTAACTGGCGAAATACCCATTTTCAATCCTCTCCCCATCAATTTATCGGGAGCTGTAATAACACCAACAACATCATAATGATGATGTAAAAGAATCTCTAAACTAGGAACCGCAAACTCCGGCGTTCCCATAAAAACAATCCGTAGCTTTTTCACTCACGTATCTGATTTTTTTCTAAATATAACTATTCTAAAATGACTGTCGAATAAGGCGGAAGACTACAATACCTGTTAGTGATTTGGCTCGATGAGTGAGTCTTAAAATTTATTTTAGAAATAAATGAATCTTGTATAAAAAATGAGCGTTCTTTTGAAGAAAGATTATGTATAACAATCCATTTTGTGTTTTTCCACACGCGGTAAAAAGCTAAAATAGAGCGATCTGAATAAGTTATTTTTTCTATACCACCAAGTGATAATACCTCATACTTATTTCTCCAATGAATTAATTTCTTATAATGTTGAACAATAGAGGTTTTATCCTTCCATTGAGCAGATAACGGCTGAACCGAATCACTATAAAGTGGCTTTATCCAACTTATCGTATTTTTATTTTTTTCTTCCCATAAAAAAGGCTCTCGAATATGTTCATCTGGTTTTTTACCTAACATGCCTATTTCTTCTCCATAATACACATAAGGTGTTCCCGGAAGTGTAAAAAGAATAGAAGCTGCCAATTTTACTTTAGACTTATTTCCCTCCAATTCACTTGATATTCTATTTTGATCATGATTACTCAGAAAGGTCGCATCTATAAAGTCCGGATTTATAGAAAAAAATAATAGCCTAGCTTTAATCAAATCATCCACCAAAAGTGAATCTTTTTCTTGCTGAAGAATTTGTATGAGACGTTGAGCGAGATCAAAATTAAAATTAGCAAAAATGCTCTTAAAATAAGGAGCTACGACTGTTGCTTTATCCCACACTTCACCAACCAGATAAATATCCGGTTTCACTTTTTTCATCTCCTTATAAAAATAAGCCCACCAATCATAATTTTTGACAGTCTCCTGACGCGGATAAATATGCATAGCTGCATCCAATCGGAATCCATCTACACCTATATCTTGTAACCAAAAACGACCAATACGGCAAATTTCTTCTCGAAGCAGTGGGTTATCCATGTTTAAATCAGGCATTTTACTCCAAAAGAAAGCATAATAGCTTTGTGTTCCTGTTTTATACCAATGTCTAATCGAATCAGGAGAAGATGTCCATACATAATAGTCTTTATATTGACTTGTTGAATCTTCTAAAGCGGATTGAAACCAATCGTGTTGTTTGCTTGTATGATTAATAACCAAATCCATGACAACACGAATATGTCGTTGATGAGCTTGTTTGATGAGAGACCTAAAATCAGCCATCGTACCGTAAACTGAGTCTATTTTGTAATAATCCATCACATCGTATTTATGATAACTTGGAGAAGGATGAATAGGAGTTAACCAGATAGCTTGAATACCTAAATCATGTAAATAATCCAGCTTTGACGTAATTCCACGAATATCACCTATTCCATCTTTATTGCTATCACAAAATGAATGAACAAAAATTTCATAATGAACACCTTGTTTCCAAGAAGGCTGTGCCGAAGAAAGAAAGGAAAATGAAAAATATATAAAAAAGAAAATAGATAGATGTCGGAAAAACGAAATAGAAGAGATCATAAAATAAGGATAAGTTAAAAAAATTAGACGGTGGCCTTGGTATACAATGATGCAATTATCTGTGCCACATATTCAACTTCTTCCATAGAGTTGTATTTACTAAAAGAAAATCGCACTGCACCTTTTTGTGTGTTCTTTTCAATAGCCTGCAACACATGAGACTTAGTTGATGAACCACTTGAGCATGCGCTTCCTGCTGAAGCTGATATTTTTTTAATATCCAGATTAAACAACAATAAATCATTTGCATCAGATTCAGGCAGGCTTACATTGAGTACAGTATATAAGCTTTTTTCTAAATTCGCTGACTCTCCATTAAATCCTACACCCTCAATAGATTGAAGTTTCTGGATCATCATTTTTTTTAAATTTTGAATGTGATTAACATGCTCATCTCTATCACGATAAGCCACTTCAAGCGCCTTGGCCAATCCGATAATACCATATACATTTTCTGTCCCGCCACGCATGTTTCGTTCTTGAGCACCTCCATGAATTAATGGACAAAGTGTTGTACCTTGGCGAACATATAAAAAACCTATACCTTTAGGACCATGAAACTTATGTGCGGATCCCACTATAAAATCTATATCTAAGGTGGATAAATTGTGACAATAATGCCCAACAGTCTGAACAGTGTCAGAATGAAAAAAAGCCTTATAGTGATGGCAAATATTGCCCACTTCTTCAAGATTAAGAAGATTTCCAATTTCGTTATTAGCATGCATCAATGAAACTAATGTGTTTGGTTTTTTCTCAAGAATTTGTTTTAAGGCATCAAGACTAATATTGCCCTTTTCATCTAATGATAAATACGTCACCTCGATTCCATTCTTCTGGGATATACTTTCAATACAATGCAAAACAGCATGATGTTCAATTGGAGAAGTAACAATATGCTTAATGCGATGTGCTTCCACACAACAGCGAATAGCAGTATTATCTGCTTCTGTTCCACCGGATGTAAAAAAAATCTCAGAGGGAGAAGCGTTTAATATATCAGCAATTGTTTTACGAGCCTTTTCAATAGCTGCTTTTACCTCTCTTCCATGATGATGAATAGAAGAAGGATTGCCATAAAATTCCGTCATGAATGGAAGCATCGCTTCTACTACTTCTTTATCCAAAGGTGTAGTTGCCGCATTATCAAAATAAACCCGCATAAACTGATGATATGGTTATACAAAGATACCAAAAATCGGTATTTTTGATTTCAGTCGATGGCCGCCGCTAAACTCACCAACAGTAATTTTTTTGAGAATGTATATGATGTGGTGCGTTTAATCCCAAAAGGCCGTGTGACAAGCTATGGTGCTATAGCTGCCTATTTAGGCAGTAGACAAAGTGCTCGCATGGTTGGTTGGGCTATGAATCAAGCACATAGTGATCCGACGATACCAGCTCATCGGGTGGTTAACAGCAAAGGACTATTAACCGGTAAGTTTCATTTTAAAACGCCATCCACGATGGCTCAATTACTCAAAAAAGAAGGTGTTAAGATAAAAGGCGATCAAATTATTAACTTCACTTCGTTCTTTTGGGATCCTATTAAAGAGCTTTCTTTATAAGGAAAAAATTATTTCTCTTCAGCTAATCCCAAAAACCATCTGGCGTGTTTGATCATCTCCCAAAGCTCATTCAGCTCTCGCTTTGGTATACTTTTTTTAGCAAGCTGAAACTCTTCTATCTTTTTCAACTTGGCATGAATCATCACTGCTTCTTTACGCATAAGATCACTATAAGATGATTTATTTTCCATAACCTCCACTACCCTTGCTAATACCCTATCTAATTTTTGATCTATGATACTCTTCTTACTACTCTTTTTTTGATGTGGAACCATGCTTAGTGCATTTTGTATGCCGGTGTATATCTTCTTACCCTTTACACCTGCAACGAAACCTAGAACAACAGCCGACAGAATATACCACCATATCGAAAATCCTTTGTCTTCTTTCCCTTTCTCTACAGTATCTTCCCACTTGACCGTATCGAAACGTTGTTTCTCTAATAGCTTCGTAATTCTATTCTTCTCCGTTGCAGCTGTGCTTTCCCAGGCCTCTTTTTTATGAACATAATCCATTGCTTTGTCATTATCGCCCATCTCTTCATAAAGTTTGGAAAACGTATCGGTGATGTCTATCAATAAGTTCAGATGTGTGTTCTTATCTTGCTCTGCCAGTTGCTGGGCTATACTGAGTTCTTGGATGGCAGTAGGGTAGTTTTTTTGAAGTTGGGCTATAAGAGCTAGTCCCTCATGCGAGCTAATGATAACGTGTTTATAAGCTATCCGCTCGCTTATAGTAAGCGATTTTTCAAAGTAAGCTTTGGCTGATGCGTCGTTTTTTAAATCCATAGACACAAGACCCAAATCAAAATAGGTATTGGCTAAGCTTTGATTTTCTGTTTTAATACGGTATTCCAGAGCTTTTAAATAATGCGTTGATGCTTGATTAAAATCCTTTCTCATGTAATACGTGCCAGCCAAGCTATGGTAAGCCTCAGCTATCCTTTCATCATTCTTTAACTCTTTCTGAATCTCAAGCGAGCGGGTAAAATACAATGCTGCTGTGACATAGTCTTGTTTTAAACGATCATAGGTTAAGCCCAAGCCACGATAAGCTGCTGCTTCATTAGCTTTATCTCCTGATTGTTTAGTATTTTCTAAAAGTAAATCGTAATACAAAATGGCTTTATCTGGAAATTGTAGGCTATAGTAAGCATCAGCCATACCTAAGTAAGAATTACCCATGCGTTGAAGATTATTTGTTTCTTTTCGAAGTTGGAGAGAATTGTAATAATTAAATAAAGCGCTATCGTGTAATTTTAAGATTTTTTCATATATAAAGCCTTTCTTATAATAACCCCATGACTCACCATTTTTATAAGTTATTTTTTTAGATTCTAGAATTATTTTATCAGCATATTCTAATGCTTTTTGAGGAAAATTATACTGACACTCATCAATGCGATCTCCTAAAACTATCAAAATATCTGGGATTATTACATCAGAATCACAACTTACGTTATCAGAATTATTTTTTGGAGTTACTTCTTCTTCAGTTTTTTTATTCTTTCTATTGCAACCCGTAATGATTGTAAGAGTCGTGATAATTACCAAAATTATTTTCTTGTGCTTTGTCATGATAGTTAGGGTTTACTTTCTTTGGTAGGGGTAGGTGTTGGATCAGGAGCTCTATCTATTCCCCCCTTCACCAAATCATCTACCAGTATTTTTCTGATCATTTTCATTAACTCAACTAAATCTGTTTTTTCAAACTATAAAGTAAAGGTAGTATCAAAAAAAAGTCAAGTCAACAGCATAAATAGAATTTATTGCTATTTTAATAACTTTTTTTAGATAATTAATAAAAATTAATATTAAAAAGCCTTATCTATAAGCGATGTACACTTAAAAATCACAAAAAACAAAGAGGCACGCTTTGTTTTTTTACGTCTTTGCGAGGAGCGCAGCGACGAAGCAATCTCATCCATCGGTTTTACTGAGTGATCTGATGGCTGCTGTGGCTTGTGAGACACAAGCCACGGTGGTTTATTTTACGGCTTTGCCGAGTGTACTTTTACTCACTCGCGACACGCAAGCGAGTAAGAGGGACTATTTTTTATTTTGAAATAAAATAGTATAATTAAGAAAATAACATTTTATTTTTCTTTCTTGTCAGAATGAGCTCGCCAAAAACTGATATAAAAACATAATTAACTAATCCAACGCAGATTCATTTCAGAAGCTAATGTCATTAAATCTTTAACAACAGGCTGAATCAAAGGGATTCCATTCTCCAATCGCTCTGCTTCTGTAATGCGTTCAAAATCACCCGGAATATTCACCTGTTTCCCCGGTTGCGCTTTTGCTCCTCGAAAACGTTTAATCCAATTATCCATATGTGTTTTAAACTCATGTGCCGGACGAAACGCATCTACACGCATAGCCCCTATAAAATGACCTATACCTTGGCCAACGGGATTTTCAGGTAACGGTAAAAAGCTCACAAAAGGCGGAACCCAAGGCCCATAGTTGGCTCCTGAACATACAGCAGATAAAATATCTACTAGCGCACCCAAGCAATATCCTTTATGACTCCCTTGTTCCCCTCCTAACGGCAATAATGCGCCACCTTTTTTTAAAGCATGTGGATCTGTTGAAGCATTTCCTTCAGCATCTTGAATCCAGCCAATCGGTGCCTCTAATCCTTTTCGTTGAAGTATTTCCAGCTTACCATTGGCAGCTGTAGTTGTTGCAAAATCAGCTACAAATGGAGGCTCCTCACCGGCAGGAATAGCCACGGCAATGGGATTTGTTCCAAGTAATCGTTCTAATGAATGAGTGGGCGCAACCAAAGGACTTGCATTGGTCATGGCTATACCAATCATATCTTTTTCTAAAGCAAGCATCGCATGATAACCTGCTATACCAAAGTGATTGGAATGCCGAACAGATACCCATCCGGTACCTACTTGCGCTGCTTTTTCCATAGCTATGCGCATCGCTTCAGGGGCTATGATTAAACCAAGGCCTCCATCACCATCAATAGTAGCTGTACTGGGTGTCTCGTGAACAATGCGAATAGTCGGCTGGGGATTAATGCGCTTGGCCTTCCAAAGTTGTATATACCCACTAAGTCGAGCTACACCATGCGAATCAATACCACGCAGGTCTGCAGACAACAACACTCGACTAGCACACTGAGCATCTGTGGTAGAACAACCTATTTTTAAAAATACAGCTTCACAAAACGAAAGGAGTTCGGTATACTTGTAGTTAGACATCTTTTTTGCGATTACGTTTTAAAAACCATTAAATTTAGCTTTTCAAAGGTAAATCGAAATCTTCTTTTTTAAAAGAATTACAGATTGTGCGCAGAACTTTTTTTTCTACCATCTTTTCAATTATCGGCCTAAGTGTCGTTTCCTTTCTTATTTACCGAAAGTGCACTTCATCAAATTCGATACCCGTTTGGAATATTATCCCATCAGATGCATTAGTGGTGATTGAAGCATCCAATGGATTTAACGCTTGGCAAACTATTAATCAAACAGCATTTGGAAAAACCTTATTTTCTATCTCTGATTTTAAAAACATAAAGCAAAATATTCAGTTTTTAGATAGCTTATCAGAAGAACACGGACAACTTAACTCTATCTTAAAAGATAAACTCATCGTTGCCTCTCTTCATACGATAGGCACGGATGATTTCGGCTTTTTATTCTTTATCCCAATAAATGGAAAAAGCGAAGATGAGTTTATTCAACAAATACTAAACGAAGTTCAACAATCAAACGACTTTATAACAGAGACGCGTTTATACGAAGGATTTTCATTTATAGAAATTACATCTATTCGCACAAGACATCAACTTACATGCTTTCGCTATCAAAACTACTTTATAGCCAGCTATTATTCATCTTTAGTTGAAAGTGTGGTGGAGCGCCTGCACTCTACAGATGACAAGCCAACTACTGATTATAAATCCATAGGACTATCAACTGCTCAACAAGACGAAGTTAAAATTTACATTCGTTTAGGCGAAACTAATCGACTTTTAGAAGCATTTTTCAACTCGTCTGTTTCGTTTGATGCTTTTTTCCCTTTTGCGAATACCTCCTCATTGAGCGGAACCATCAGCAACTCTTATGCTGCATTGGCTGGTTTCAGCAGTACAACATCCTCTACGTTTCTTTCGTTATTTAAAAATCAACAACCGCAATCATTCGATTTAAAAAACTATATATCTAATCGAACTGCGTTAACTTGTTTTTTAGGATTTAACCAACCTGTAGTTTGGAAAGACTCATTACTAACCTATTGGGACCAAAAGGGATATAAACTCAAAGACAATTGGAAAAAAATAAAAACAGAATACCGGTTTCATGTCGATGACTGGCTTAATACACTATCAGGAAAAATAGCTTATTCACTTTGGGGTATTTCATCTAGCTCGCCCTCTGCTCGTTTCTTATATATTCAAGTAGAGCAGAGCGAAGAAACCAAAAATAAACTTAAACCAATTTCCACAGAGCTGTCTGCCTCTATTAATCAACTTTCTATTCCAAACTTTCCAACACGTGTTTGGGGAAATCTTTTTAGTGGTTTTGAAAATACGTATTATACCTTCGTGGAAGATCAAATTATTTTTTCAGATAATTTAAATGCTTTAAAACTACTCATTTCAGATATTGCAAATGAGAACACATGGGGTAAATCTGTTCAATCCAATCGCTTTTTAGAAAGTGTATTAAAGGAAAGCAATGTTAGTCTTTTTATATCTACCTCTCCATTTCTGAGTCTAATAGAACACCAAGGGTCTACGAAATGGAAAAAATTCTTTACCAAAAACTCACCTTGGCTCAACTTATTTCCATATGCTTCATTACAATTCAGCTATTCAGATGACACATTTTACACCACGCTCACTCTTTCACATTCCTTATCTAAATATGAGCGCATTGATTCGCCATCCTCAACTAGTCAAGAACCTCCTTTACAAGATAAAAAAGAGCCAACAACTAGCTTAGTCACAACTCCTTTTATACATAAACCAATTGGAGTCAGGGGATTCGGAGATTCACAACTTCGATTTCTACTACAAGATCAAGATTATCGTCTTTATTTATGTTCTAAGCAAGGAAAAAAAATATGGGAAAAAAAACTAGGTTCGCCTATTGTAACAGATATTGTTAAACTTACATTTAAAGAAAAGGGATCTACTCTTTGTGCTTTTGCTACTACTAATAGACTACATCTCATAGATGAATACGGAAAATACAGCGACCATTTTCCTATCTTGATTTCATCCACCGAACCTATCGATCATCTTTCTGTAATGGATTACGATAGTGACGGATTATATCGATTAGCGATTACTTTACAATCTGGCGACATCTACATATATGACCTCAAGGGAAACCTATTAAAAGAATGGTCTCCTCGCTTTATTAAAGAAAGATCTATTTCACCCATTCAACATGCCCGAGTAGCAGCAAAAGATTATTTAATAACTATTAGTCAAAAAGGTTCTGTTTATTTATTCAATCGAAAAGGAAAGTTATATGATCAGTTCCCTATTAACCTCAAGACTAAGATACCTTTTTATTCTTTTTTTATTGAAAAAAAAGACAATCTTAAATCTTCTATTATCAATTTGCTTACAGAGGGAGGCGAGTTCATACAACTTGATTTTCAAGGAAATAGTATAAAGCGTAAACAATTGGAAAATACCACCAAGAAATCTTCTTTCAAATTAATAAAAGATTCAAAAAATCAAACATGGATTATTGCACGGCTAGAGCAAAAAGGCATTACTTTTTTATCACAACGAGCAACTGTTCTTTTTAATTATAATACAGACAAGCCATCTCATCAGCTTATTCAATATTACGTTTTCGGAAAGGATGAGCTCATTATTATTACCGATAAAGACACGAAAAAAACCCATTTGTTCACGTCAAAAGGCAAACCATTGTATAGTTCGACCATAAACAGTGATTTTGAAATTGCTATTACCAAAGGGGATGGGAAGGGCACGTATCAGATTTATACCTGCCATGATAATCACTTCCAGATTACTGCTATACCTTAAGATAAAATAGTGATTATTTTAATATTATTGCATATAAACTAACCACTTATATATACATGAATTTTACACTAACAGAGGAACACCTAGCTGTACAAAAAGCAGCTAGAGAGTTTGCAAAATCCGATCTTTTGCCAGGTGTGATTGAACGTGATGAGCATCAAAAATTTCCAACAGAGCAAATAAAAAAAATGGCGGAATTTGGTTTTTTGGGTATGATGGTAGACCCCAAATACAACGGTGGCGGCATGGATGCCATCTCCTATGTTTTAGCTATGGAAGAAATTTCTAAAATCGATGCTTCTGCTTCTGTAATTATGTCTGTTAACAATTCATTGGTATGTGCGGGTTTAGAAAGATACGGATCTGAAGAGCAAAAAGAAAAATACCTCAAAAGACTTGCTAAAGGAGAAATTATTGGTGCTTTTTGCCTTTCCGAACCTGAAGCTGGATCAGATGCTACCTCACAACGTACCACAGCAAAAGATATGGGGGATTATTATTTACTGAACGGTACTAAAAATTGGATCACCAACGGAAATTCAGCCTCTGTTTACCTTGTTATTGCACAAACACACCCAGAAAAAAAACATAAGGGTATTAATGCTTTCATTGTAGAAAAAGGAATGGAAGGGTTTAAAGTAGGTCCTAAAGAAAATAAATTAGGTATTCGTGCCTCCGACACGCATTCACTCCATTTCACGGATGTTAAAGTTCCAAAAACAAACCGAATTGGAGAAGATGGATTTGGATTTGCCTTTGCTATGTATACACTCAATGGTGGTCGAATAGGTATTGCTTCTCAAGCATTAGGCATTGCTTCCGGAGCTTACGAATTAGCATTAAATTATTCTAAAGAACGTAAAGCATTTGGTGTTGAAATCAGCAAACACCAAGCTATCCAATTTAAACTTGCCGATATGGCAACCCAAATTGATGCGGCAAGATTATTATGCCTCCAAGCAGCATCTTTAAAAGACCAAGGCAAAGATTATTCTAAGGCCAGTGCTATGGCAAAACTATTTGCCTCCAAAGTGGCTATGGATGTTACCGTAGAAGCTGTTCAAATTCATGGCGGATATGGCTATGTTAAAGAATTTCATGTTGAACGTATGATGCGAGATGCTAAAATCACACAGATTTATGAAGGCACATCTGAAATTCAAAAAATAGTCATATCAAGAGAGTTATTGAAATAAATAAAATTTTATATAATCTATAAAAAATTATATTTTTTATAGGATATTACGTAAATATCTATTAGCTTTGCTGCAAATAATCCAGTTTAATCATGGAAGACTATAATCAGGTCATTGAATCTATTTCGGTAAAGTTTATCAAAGCAAAAACAGTTAAGATTTTGCAACCGATTGTTATTGAAAATTTTTATGATCTTCAAAACACACTCATATTTGTTCATCGTGGTGAAATATCGTTTGGAAAAGGCCAAGAAAAAGAAAAGGTACAACCAGGTTCTATGCTATTTATACCCGGTGGTAAATTTTTCACTATTACCTATGGAGCGGATGAGCCTATGAGCTTATCCAATGAAGACTTCGTCGTTAATAAGAACCGCTATCTTAAGCTTGTTAATTTTGATAACTCCCTAGCTGATTTCAGTTATATCTCATTCGATGCAAAAATTTTCGATACCGTAAGTTTCTTTAATAAACTTGATATTATACCATTTACCATTTATACAAGCACGCTCATCCATTCCGTTATACAAGAAACATTTCAAGAAGCAGAAGGTGGATTTACAGGTAAAGACCGTGTGATTGATTTAAACTGCCAACGATTAGTTGTTGAGATTGTTCGTTATATTTTGAAAAACAGATTATTTGTTGAAAAACTAACAACAAATTATACGTATTTCAAAGACCCTCGCTTACTCGATATATTCGCTTACATCAAACAAAATTTGGGTGGCGACCTATCAAATAAGGTTCTGGCTCAAATTGCAGGTGTTTCTGAAGAATACGTTGGTCAATATTTTAAAATGCTAACAGGTATTAATCCACAAGACTATATCGAGTACCAACGCATGGAGCTGGCTATTGATCTTCTAAGAACCACTAAAAAAAGTATTCACGAAATAGGTGAATTAGTAGGCTATAAAGACACAGCCTATTTTTGCCGTCGATTTAAGATGATGTTTGGAATCCCTGCTGGAAAAATGAGGCGCAGAGGATCTATGATGAATCTTTAAAATAGTATTTTTTTCTATTTTATTGATCTTTTTCGTATATTTGTATAACATGAAAAACCTCAATGTTATGAAATGCTTTTTAATAATTATAGCAAGTGTTCTATTGCTTACTTCATGCTATACATATAAAAGATGCCCTACGTACAGCAAAAACACACACGATAAAAACACAATCTATCGCCCTAGTTAATTTAGGTATACTTTTGAGTGTCGGCAAGTGTAATGGTTTTTCCACACATAATAATAAGACGCTCAATGGTGTTTTTAAGCTCTCTTACATTTCCCCTCCAATCAAGATTTTGTAAAAAATCAACAGCATCTTGATTTATTTTTTTGGTAGCAATACCATACTCTTCGCATATATTTTTTAAAAACTCTTGTACTAAGACAGGAATATCTTCACGACGTTCTACCAAAGATGGTATATGAATCATGATTACACTCAAGCGATGGTAAAGATCTTCTCGAAATAAGCCTTGTTGAATTTCCTTCCTTAAATCCTTATTTGTGGCAGCAAAAAAACGGACATCTATTTCAATATCTTCATCGCCACCTATTCGTGTGATTTTATTTTCCTGAAGAGCTCTTAATACCTTCGCCTGTGCGGCTAAGCTCATATCTCCAATTTCATCTAAAAAAATAGAGCCTCCATTGGCTTGCTCAAATTTTCCTATACGCTGTTTCACAGCAGAAGTAAAAGATCCTTTTTCATGTCCAAAAAGCTCACTCTCAATCAAATCAGCGGGTATAGCAGCACAGTTAACCTCAATCAACGGACCTGTTGATCGTTTACTGGTATAATGAAGAAGTTGAGCTACTAATTCCTTACCTGTTCCACTGGCTCCTGTAATAAGTACGCGCGCATCTGTTTGTGCGACTTTATCAACCATTATCTTAATATCTTTAATAGCCGCAGAATGACCTATGAGCTCTATCCTTTTAGTTATTTTTTTCTTTAGAAAAGAAGCTTCATTTTCCAATCTATTTTTTTCAAGTGCATTTTTCACAGTAATAAGCAAACGATTTAAATCAGGCGGCTTTTGAATAAAATCAAAAGCGCCTTTTTTTGTTGCTTCAATAGCTGTTTCAATTGTACCATGTGCAGAAATCATAATAAAGGGACAAGTACTACCCAACTCATTTGCTTTTTCCAAAAGCTCAATACCATTTAACTTGGGCATCTTGACATCACAAATAATCAAGTTGTATGTTTTTTTAGAAATCAACCTTAATCCTTCTTCTCCATCTTTAGCTTCATCCACTATATACGATTCATACTCTAGAATTTCACGCAGTGTAGTTCGTACACTTTTTTCATCATCTATAATCAGTAACTTTGACATACATAATACTAAAAATAAAAAACCACAAACCTATAAGCCGGATTCTGTTTTCAAGCTACAGCTTGAACTCTTATCATCTATCTAGCTTTTCTGTCACCAGAAAAGTCATTCGATCTACCCGCTGACATTGAACGAGCCGCTCTTTTTTCTCGGAGAGAAAGCGTCAGCTTATTTGATCTTTCAACCCGTAAGGTTTGCCTTGCTCACACCATCACTGGTGCAACGGTAAGCTCTTACCTCACCTTTTCACCCTTTCCGTATCATTTAATAAAAAATGATGCGGTGGTCTATTTTCTGTTGCACTGTCTGTCTTCCCTACTAGGGAATCCTTCCCGTTAGGAAGTACGGCGCCCTTCGTTGTCCGGACTTTCCTTAGCGCCTAAGCGCCACGATAAGACGGTTTGTGGTTTGCAAAGTTACGATTTTTTTAAGGTCTGTCATTTTGAAATGAAAATAAGTTTTGGTAAATTCGAAAAATGAGCAAAAAAAGACCATTTTATTTTTTCATTATTTGTTGTAGCCTAGCATACGCTAGTTATGCACAAGACTCCGAGGATGAACTAAAAAGCGCTATTAAATTAGGTTCATCTAAAGAGCTCTCTGTTTTTTTTAAAGATGAGGTAGAGATTACTATTCAGGACGAGAAACAAATATATAAAAAGGAACAGGCTGAAGCAGTAATGAAAAAATTTTTTACCCAATACCCCCCAATTGATTTTCAAATTATTCATAAGGGAACCTCTAAAGAAGGTTTAAAATATATTATTGGTCAGTATAGGTATGCTAAAGGCATATTTCAAACAGTTGTTTTTTTAAAACTACGAAACACATCATATACTATTCATACACTTCAATTTAACGAAGATTAACAATCCATTGGTTTTTTTTATTTTTGCCAAATGACACTAACTTATTTAACAACGGACAGAATTCATCTCTTTATTGATATGGCACTGCAAGAAGATGTAGGGGAAGGAGATTTTTCATCGTTAGCTTCAATACCTTCTACTGCTGAGCGGAAAGGGAAACTTTTAATTAAAGCAGAGGGTATTTTAGCAGGTGTAGAACTGGCTCAGACTATTTTTCATCGTATCGATCCTGATCTTCGATTCGAGCGTCTACTTATGGATGGTGACCGTGTCATGAAAGGAGATATTGCATTTGAAATAGAAGGAAAGGTGCATAGTATCTTAAAAGGTGAACGATTAGTGCTTAATTGCATGCAGCGTATGAGCGGCGTAGCAAGTTACACACATCATCTTCGTTCAATTATCCAACATACTCAGGCAAAGCTTTTAGATACGCGCAAAACAACCCCTAATGCACGCATCATTGAAAAGTGGGCTGTAGCAATTGGAGGAGGCATAAATCACCGATTTGGGTTGTTTGACATGATCATGCTCAAAGACAATCATGTTGATGCGGCAGGTGGTGTAAAAAAAGCCATTCTGGCTGCTTCTGCGTATTTAAAAAATAATAATAAATCACTGGCTATAGAAATAGAAGTTCGAACAATTGATGAATTAAAAGAAGTTCTAGAAGTAGGTAACGTAAACCGTATTATGTTAGACAATATGACTGTCGCTCAACTCAAAGAGGCTGTTGAATTAGTAGGATCGCGTTATGAATTGGAAGCATCGGGTGGTATTACGAGATCAACAATTAAAGATGTGGCTGAGACAGGTGTAAATTATATCTCTGTTGGCGTACTGACACATTCCTACAAAAGCATGGATATGAGTTTAAAATTAACGTAAGCAATATGATTGCAAAGACAAAAAAATATAAACTTGAAAAAAAGCTCTACATGAGACTTGGCCTAGTCAACGTGTTGAAAGAACAATGGTGGGTCGTGTTAATTGCCTTAGGCATTGCTTCTTTAACTTTTGTTTATCCCGAAACGATTTGGTTTTATATTATCGCAGGGGCTGGATTTATCTTATATCTTATATTTTGGCTCATTCAATTTGTAGGTGTCACACAGCTGCCGCAAAACAGTATTCTTTTTGAAAAACTGGCCTATGAAATTGACAGTCGGCAGATTTTGATAAAGTTTAGCACAAAACAAGGCATGCCGATTACATGGGACCAAATTAAAAAAGCATATCGTTTCCGTAAGGCCTTTATATTAATTATATCAAAAGCACAATTTGTTCATTTGCCGTATACTATTTTTAATAGTGATAATGAGATAAAGTTTGTAGAAGCTTTGTTGCGAAGGAAAAATTTTATAAAATAGTTTACAACCCTCATTTTTATCAGACTCCGATCAAGTCTTCTAGCAGTGAGAAGGGTTCAAGATGTAACAATTACTATTTCAGATTACTGTAAGAAAACATGGTCAACTAAATACCATTTTATTTATCTTTGAAAAAAAATAGACATGAATTTTCCAGCAGAACTTCGTTATACAAAAGACCATGAATGGGTACGCACAGAAGGCGATGTAATATATGTAGGTATCACTGATTTTGCACAGCGCGAATTAGGCGACATTGTATATGTTGATATTACAGCTGTAGGCAAAACTATTTCACAGCATGATGTATTTGGAACGGTAGAGGCTGTCAAAACCGTCTCAGATTTATTTAGCCCACTAAGTGGAAAAGTGCTTGAGGTTAACCCCATTGTTCAACAAGAGGCCGCCATAGTCAATACGGACCCTTATCAAAAGGGCTGGATGATCAAAATAAGCGCAACTGATCCTTCACAGATTGCTTCACTTCTCACAGCAGATGCATACAAGAAGCTGATTGGAGTATAGTGATGTTCATCAAATACAACATACTTACTTTTTTATGGGCATTGGTAATTTTAGCACTTATGCTCATGCCAGGCAGAGATATGCCGCATGTCGATATCTCTCTTCCTATTGATAAAATCGCCCATTGGGGCGTGTTTATGGTATTGGCATTACTGATGATTTTTGGATTCTATAATCAATATTCTTTTCAAGGATTAAAAAAGTATGCCTTGTTGTTAACATTGATTTCATCCGGCTCATACGGCATCGCTACAGAGTTTATTCAAACACTATCAACAGAGCGGTCCTTTGATGTATACGATATTATAGCAAATGAAATTGGATGTATAACAGGTGCATTTTTATTTCAATTTTCAGGAAAAAGAATACCTTTGGCGGGACGTTATTTAGAAAAATATTTTTTTAATTATAAAAAAAATAATCCCTCCTAAAAAAACGAGTATTGCTATTTTATTGATAACATGCATCACTCGTATATTAAAGCTAGAAGCATGATCATTGTCTTTCTTTCTAAAAAAATAAAATAATACCTCATTCCATTTAAAAAAATTTCTCATTGGTTTATATTTTTTTTCGTGGGTGATTGTCTATCAACTTTTGAACTATTTTTTTAGCAGCTTCTGCAATAATCGTTCCAGGACCAAAAATCTCCAGGACTCCTGCTTGGTATAAGACATCATAATCTTTTTCTGGTATGACCCCACCAGCTACTATTATAATGTCACCTCTGCCTATTTTTTTCAATTCATCAATAAGTTGAGGAATAAGCGTTTTATGTCCACCTGCCAAACTAGATATACCTACGATATGCACATCATTCTCTGCTGCCTGCACAGCTACTTCTTCAGGGGTTTGAAATAAAGGAGCTATGTCTACATCAAAGCCCAGATCAGCAAAACTTGTAGCAATAACCTTGGCTCCTCGATCATGTCCATCCTGACCCATTTTAGCAATTAAAATACGTGGTCTTCGTCCATCCATTTTGGCAAACTGGGTTGTAAGTAGTGTTACATCTTTATACATCGTTGTATTTATATTTTCTTTTGCATAAACTCCGGATATAAGTTGAATGGTTGCTTCATGACGTCCAAATACATTTTCCATAGCCATTGAAATTTCACCAAGCGTAGCGCGTTTTCGAGCAGCTTTAATTGCCAGTTCTAATAAATTTCCCTGACCGCTGGACGCACAAACTGTTAACTGGTTTAGAGCTTCTTCTACTTCCCTTGAATTTCGACTTGCTTTAAGTTCATTCAACCGTCGAATTTGATTTTCACGAACAGCATGATTATCAACCTCAAGCACATCAATAACTTGTTTAGTGTCCGCACTATATTTATTAACACCAACAATAATATCTTCACCTTTATCAATTCGTGCTTGCTTTTGAGCAGCCATCTCTTCGATACGGCGTTTAGGTAAACCTGCCATAATTGCTTTAGTCATTCCCCCTAATGCTTCCACTTCTTCAATTAGTTTCCAAGCCTTTTGGATAAGTTGATGCGTGAGGTACTCTACATAATATGACCCTCCCCATGGATCTACAACGGTGGTAATCCCTGTTTCCTTTTGAAGTAATAATTGTGTATTTCGAGCAATGCCTGCGGAAAAATCTGTAGGAAGTGCTACCGCTTCATCGAGCGAATTGGTATGCAAAGATTGAGTACCTCCAAATACAGCAGCCATAGCTTCTATACACGTTCTGGTGATGTTATTAAATGGATCTTGTACAGTCAAACTCCAGCCTGATGTTTGACAATGTGTACGCAAAGCCATTGACTTAGAATTAGATGGGTTAAATTGGTTTACGATCTTAGCCCAAAGCACTCGTGCGGCACGCATCTTTGCAATCTCCATAAAATGATTCATACCAATAGCCCAAAAAAAAGAAAGACGTGGTGCAAAATCATCGATTGACATGCCAGCAGCTAATCCTGTTCGGATATATTCCCATCCATCAGCCAGTGTATAAGCCAACTCGAGATCAGCCGTAGCCCCAGCCTCATGCATGTGGTAGCCACTAATACTGATAGAGTTAAATTTAGGCATGTATTGGGATGTATATTTAAAAATATCTGCTACAATGCGTATCGAGTGATCAGGTGGATAGATATATGTATTCCGAACCATAAACTCTTTTAAAATATCATTTTGAATCGTACCGCTAAGTTGATGTGGTGCAACACCTTGTTCTTCAGCAGCCACAATGTAAAAAGCCAAAATTGGAATAACAGCACCATTCATCGTCATGGATACCGACATCTTATCAAGAGGAATTTGATCAAAAAGAATCTTCATGTCCAATACTGAATCAATAGCTACACCAGCTTTGCCAACATCACCCATAACGCGTGGGTGATCTGAATCATACCCACGATGTGTAGCCAAGTCAAATGCAACAGATAGACCCATCTGACCTGCTGCTAAATTTTTTCGATAGAAGGCATTAGAGTCTTCAGCTGTTGAGAAGCCGGCATACTGTCGGATAGTCCACGGTTTAACTAAATACATCGTAGCATAAGGACCTCTTAAAAAAGGCTTTATGCCTGCTGTAAATGAAAGATGTTCACAAAAATCAATATCACTTCGATCATAAAATGAATGAATAGGAATGCCTTCCGCTGTCGTTCGTGATGTTCGAGAAGAATAGTTTGACTGAAAAGAAGGTACAACCGCTGATTCTGAAAGATTAGGCCTCATGAACTGAAATACATTAGAAACAATAATGCATAAAAAATACTTTTCTAAAAAATTATACTAATATGCTATTTTAAAAAATAAAGCGTACCTCTTTGTTTTTTATGATTTTAAGCATGTCTAGCATATAAATAGAATTTGATGTTAATTTTCTTAATTCTCTTATTTTAAAATAAAAATAGCCCCTCTTACTCGCTTGCGTGTCGCGAGTGAGTAAGAGTACACTCGGCAAAGCCGAGCGACTGAATCTCACTGTGAGATTACTTCGCTTTGCTCGCCATGACGTAAAAAAATAAAGCGCACCTCTTTGTTTTTTGTGATTTTAATGGTACCTTGTAAAAAAATCACACTATTTTTATTTTTTACACTTACACTAAAAACGGCATGAGTAGCCTAAGCTTCGCCGTCGCCTTACTAATAATCGCCTCACGGCTTGGATAGGCATTTTCCGTAAACGGAGCAACTAACTTGTGATATCATCTGCTTTGAAAACCCCGGAAACAGTAAACGTTTCTGGGGTTTTTATTTATTTAAATAAATACAGAACGGGCTTTATTCATAATTTACAATCTATATTTATCTACTTTTTAACATCATAAAAGCCTGTTGAATTAATTATAAAAGAAGGAAGTATTTTGTATTTTTCAAACAATTGATAACGCGGCTGCAAACTTTTCCAAAATACAATATGAGATTGATAATCTTCTTGCTCAGTAAATGAATCCATATTTTCCTTACTCATACGAAAAGGGAAAATATCAACAGGGATTTTTTGTTGACCTCTCGACTTGGCTTCCACAGCAAGCAAATAGAGTTCTTTGATTTTATCGTCTGTGATAGGCACACATCCAATCGTAACACAATCACCATGAATATAAATACTTCCACCAAGTGGTTTTTTGCCTAACTTTCTATCTGAGTCATTGGGGTAGTTTACACCAAGTGAGAGATAAAATGTACTCCATGGATTAAAATCATGAATATGGTAAAACCCCTCCGGAACTTGCAAGTCACCTTCTGTTCGCTTTGGCCCTAGATCACCTGAATAAGAACAAAAGAAATATGTCTTTATCTTTTTAAATGTTTTTTCTGATTTATTTTTAGCCCACACCTCTACCTCTTGTTCATATTTAAACAAACGAATATATAGCTCTAGTGAAGAAGTTTTTAGATTATTATCTTGAAGTAATTTTTGTAAAAATTTATTTTTTTCCTCGTATGATTTTTTGACACGCTTGTAGGTTAATTGTTTCTTTTTAAATGTCTGAGCAACTACATGATAATTTTGTAAGCCCAGAAAACACACTATTATTACTAATTTAAATTTCATCATCATTTTAGTTTTTCTTTCCAGCAAGCTGGCCACATGCTGCATCAATATCTTTTCCTCGACTTCGTCGAATCACAACACGTACGCCTTTGTTTTCTAAATAACGGCCGAACTTTTCAAGTCTATCCTCAGTGGTATTTTTAAAATCTGCTTCTTGAATAGGATTATATTCAATAATATTTACCTTACATGGCACATGCTGTGCAAACCGATATAATTCCTCCGCATCCTCTAATGTATCATTAAAATTATAAAATACGATATACTCGTAGGTGACTCTGTTTTTTGTTTTTTGATAATAATAAATCAATGCTTTAGATAGCTCTTCTAATGAATTTGACTCATTAATGGGCATCATCTGACTTCTTTTTTGATCATTAGCCGCGTGAAGAGATAAAGCAAGGTTAAATTTAACCTGATCATCGCCTAATTTTTTAATCAATTTAGCAATACCTGCTGTAGATACCGTAATACGTGTAGGCGACATGTGAAGCCCATCCGATGATGTGAGATAATGTATCGCTTTTAAAACATGAGCATAGTTAAGCAAAGGCTCGCCCATACCCATAAAGACAACATTAGAAAGAGGTACTCCATAATGTTCCTCAGCTAGTTTTTTGATAAGCACAACTTGATCATAAATTTCACCTGGTTCTAGATTTCTTTTACGTTCTAAATACCCTGTCGCACAAAATTTACACGTGAGTGAGCAACCCACTTGTGACGACACACACGCCGTCATCCGTTCCCGGTCTTCTGTTGGTATTAATACACCTTCAATGGCATTATTATCGTGAAGTGTAAAAGTACACTTAATCGTGCCATCCATGCTTATTTGTTTTTTATCCAGCTTAATGGTATGAAATAAAAAATGATTTTTCAGCCAGATCCGAAGTTCAACAGAAAGGTTAGTCATCTCGTCAAATGACGTTGCTGATTTTTTCCAGATCCATTCATAAATCTGATTGGCACGAAAAGATTTTTCCCCGCTTTTAGTAATAGCATCTTTTAATTCATCACACGAAAGGGCGCGAATATCTTTCTTTTCCATCTTTCTTATCGATGTGTCTGCCCAAACAGGGCTCGTTTAGAGATATAACTCTTATCAAATTTACGCATTTCAAATCGAATGAATAAAAAAGAGGAAGACGATTAATTTTTTTTAACGCAAAATATGAATCCAACCTTTTTGAAACACAGGCTCTTCCCCGCCATATAAACGAATAAACTTTACTTTGACTGAATAGTAGTAAATACCTGTTTCAAGTCGTTTGCCTTCGCTTGTTTTTCCATCCCACTGAATATAAATACTATTATTATTTTCCTGACTAGTAGATTGGTACACTTTATTCCCCCAACGATTATAGACTTCAAATTCAATATTGTCAACGAATCGTGGGCATTTTTCAAGAGGCTCTTTAATAGGAATTAAAATATCATTTAATCCATCTTCATTAGGTGTGAATATATTAGGTAATTCATAATAAGGGCAATTGTCATTACATACCACGTTACTAAACTTACTTCGCTCGCCTTGCGCATTAACTGTTTTGATAGCATAGCAAAATGCGTAGTGCGGAATAGGCTCATGCACAAATGTATTAGCTTGAATATTAGCTTTCAACAATACCATTTGCAAGGTATCATCACTGCGGTCAGCATAGTACAAATCATATCCTGTGGCATTGCCTGCTTGCGATGTACATAGCTCTTGTGATGAATTAAGAAATAGAGGAAAATTTTTCAATAGAGAATGACTATAGCTTCCTTTTGATTCTACATAATAACAATACGTATTTCCTAAGGTAATCGGATCATCATAGCGAGGTTGGGTAGAAGTACCAATAAGTTGAAAAGGACCTACTCCATTGATTTGTCTATAAATAGAGAATACATCATTAATCCAAGGTGTATTACTACTCCATGTTAAAGCTACTTTAGGATTAATGATCTGATTACTACAGTCAAAAAGTGTATTCCAAGTTAGCGTATTTTTAAATGTCGTATTTTCACAAGGTGTTGTTCGAATATATGTATCACAATTAATAGAATCTATATCTAAAAGAGGTGGACAAGATGGTGGCTCATACGTTAAAAATAAACTTGAGGCCACATCACTTGAATCGACAAGTACATTATTGCTATACAAAAGCACTTTATAATGGTACGGCTTAAGCGTATTCAGGGGTTTATCATTAAATACTGTATCATCAAGATTCGTTTTCGTAGCAATCAAAAGATTGGTTGTTCCTTGTATACCATCCCCTCTGTATAATTCATATTTATAAGGTCCAGGAAAAGCAATAGGATCTAATTCCAATGGCTTGGTCCACCGAATAATCATTTCACCAGCAGTTGCATTTGTTTTAACAACTGTAACATGTGTTAATACGGGACTAACTAACTTCAACTGAGCGCAGGCCTCATTAGAGGCAAGACTTTTCACATAAGGCGCAAAAGGTGTTTCAGGTGCGGGCGGAAACTCGGCAACAAGGCGATAGCAATATTGAATTCCTTTTTTAAGACCTTTGCTATTATCAATAAATGATGTAATACCAACCCCTACTTCACCAACCTTTTCAAATCCCGCATTATCAGGAATGCCTGTGTTACACACGGATGGATTAAATGCATATGATCCGGATCGTCGCCAAATAGTTATCTTTTCAGCATTAGTACATGTGTAAGGATCCCAGGTAAGCTGAATCGATTTAACACCTGTTGGCTGAGCAACTAAATTTTTTGGTGGAGGGCCTACGACTTTGATTTGCCATGTCCGAATATCAACCAATGAGGGAATGCTACCTGGTGGTTTATCTTCGGCCTTAAATGTCACTTGATACCTTTTCTCACGAATATGTTGACAATTTGTATTCCAAATAAATTGACCTTGCGCTGGACTGGGCTGAGGTTGAGCTACATTGATTTTAAATTCGGCAGGTGAATTAGCAAGACTATACACATCTCCAAAACTAGTTAATGTAATAGGATGACCATCTGGATCTTGAGCGTTAATCAATAAGTCTAATTTAGTTCCAGCTATAATACAGGTATCTTTTGGAACACTAAGCTTAGGCCTTTTATTATTTGTATCCTCTACTAATATTTGCATATCACGAATCACATAACCCATCGACACATAGCGCCCATTAACTTTTCGAAACTTTTCAATTTTAAAAGCAATATTATACTGACCAGGCTGAGCAGGTGTATCCCATGTAATTTGTCCTGTGACTGGATTAATAGAATAGGTAGGCGAACCTCCCGATTCGCTTGTGCCTCCAAAAAACGGATCATTCGGATACCGATAACGTGGAACAGAACTTGGAAAACCTGTAGGGCAGTCGTTAATATTTGTTGACCCTACAAATGACTGAGGTGCTACAGAAACGTAAGCAATACTGTCCCCATCTGGATCTATAGCACCAGGATTATGAATGAATACTTGCCCTACTGCAGCTTTATCAATAGGAGGCAATTGCAACGTAGGACTATTGTTGATTCCTAAAAATGGATCAATAACAATTCTTGTTTCAACATAAAAAGAAAGGCTTACTGAGTTTCCATCGTTAATATTTTTTGTATTTGCATTTCTATTTTCCCCATTAAAACCTATCGTGTATGTTCCATTGGAGGCATAGGCATGTTGAATTCGATATGTCCTGATTCGAATATCGCTACTATATTCAACAGGAGGGTCAGAATCTTTTTCTTCACAAAGTGAACCATCCCCAAAATTAAACAAGGCAGTAGGCTGATCAACGGAACTTTTTTTATCTAAATAAAGCGTCAATTTAAATTCATATAAACGAGCCGTCGCAGAAATAAGCTTACATGTAATTTCCCCAGCTCGTATATGTGTAGCATATAGCCTTCCCACCCAACAACTTGTCAGTAAAGCAAGAACTGTAAGTATAGTTATTTTTTTCATTTTATTTTGACCCCTGTAAATAAACAAAAAAGCTCTTAATTTTATTACGTTAAAAAAATATATTTTAGAATAGAAAAATACGAATTTCCACGCAATAATTTATTTTTTCATTGTTTTATTACATTTAGAAGAGTAACTTTGCCTCACTTACTAGTATAGTTATACACAATGAATTGGTTACAAAAAACACTTTCAAGCACATTAGGTAAAAAAGTAATCATGTCTCTTTCAGGATTATTTCTTATCATATTTTTAATAGGCCACCTAGCAGGAAATCTCCAGCTTTACATTAGGGACGGAGGCGAAGCTTTCAATAAATATGGCGAATTTATGAGTACTAACCCACTGATTAAAATTCTTTCGTATACAACCTATATCAGTATTTTAGTTCATATTATCTATTCCATACTCATTACTATATATAATAAACGTGCCCGTCCAATTGGATATGCTACCAATGGAAGCCAAGCTACAAGTCGTTGGGCATCCCGAAATATGGGTATTCTCGGAACATGTATTTTGATTTTTTTAGTCATTCATCTTCAAGGCATCTGGTATAAATACCGTTTCGGTGACGTACCTATGGTTTCTTATAATGGCATTCAACTTAAAGACTTATATACTGTAACCATAGCTGTATTTACAAAATGGTATTGGGTTGTTCTTTATACTGTTTGCATGATTACATTAGCATTTCATCTGTCTCATGGATTTGCGAGTGCATTTCAAACACTGGGATTAAATCATAAAAAATATACTCCTTTCATTAAAAAAATAGGACTATTATTTTCGCTCATTGTTCCTGCTGCTTTTGCGAGCATTCCTATTTATATTTATTTTATGGAGGTGATGAATTAAACACTAAGTAAACAAAAAAAATAATACTAAAGTAATTTTACGACCATGCAACTTGACTCTAAAATCCCAGACGGATCATTAACAGAAAAATGGACTAAGCATAAGTTTAATGTGAAGTTAGTTAATCCGGCTAACAAACGTAAGTACGATATTATTATCGTAGGTACAGGATTGGCAGGTGCTTCAGCAGCAGCTTCTTTAGCCGAGCTAGGATATAATGTCAAAGCATTTTGTTTTCAAGACAGTCCACGCCGGGCACATAGCATTGCTGCTCAAGGTGGAATTAATGCCGCCAAAAATTATCAAAACGATGGCGATAGTGTCTATCGATTATTTTATGACACCATCAAAGGTGGAGACTATAGAGCCAGAGAAGGAAATGTGTACCGACTAGCAGAGGTTAGTGTAAATATCATCGATCAATGTGTAGCTCAAGGTGTTCCATTTGCACGTGAATATGGTGGAACATTGACTAACCGATCGTTTGGAGGTGCACAAGTGTCACGTACTTTTTATGCTAAAGGACAAACTGGTCAGCAATTATTACTCGGTGCCTATAGTGCTATGAGTAGACAAATTGCAACAGGTAAAGTTAAAATGTATAACCGCCATGAGATGCTAGACTTAGTCGTTATTGATGGAAAAGCACGAGGCATTATTACACGTGATTTAGTCAGTGGAAAAATAGAATCCCATAGTGCTCATGCTGTACTATTATGCACTGGTGGCTATGGCAACGTCTTTTATTTATCTACCAATGCAAAAGGATCAAATGTAACAGCCATCTGGCGTGCTCATAAAAAAGGGGCTCTATTCGGAAATCCATGCTTTACGCAAATTCATCCAACATGTATTCCTGTTTCTGGAGAACATCAATCTAAATTAACACTCATGTCCGAATCGCTCCGAAATGATGGACGTGTGTGGGTTCCTAAAGCAAAAGGTGATAAACGAAAACCTCAAGATATTCCTGAAAACGAACGTGATTATTTCTTAGAAAGAAGATATCCTTCATTTGGAAACTTAGTACCTCGCGATGTGGCTTCACGTAATGCAAAATATGTTTGTGACGAAGGAAGAGGTGTAGGAACATCAGGCTTAGCTGTTTATCTTGATTTTGCAGATGCCATCAAGCGTGATGGAAAAAAAGTCATCGAATCAAAATATGGAAATTTGTTTGATATGTATGAACAAATTACTGGCGAAAATCCTTACCAAACACCCATGAGAATCTATCCAGCTGTTCACTACACGATGGGCGGATTATGGGTTGACTATAATTTAATGACTACCATTCCTGGGTGTTATGCTTTGGGTGAGGCTAATTTCTCCGATCACGGTGCTAATAGATTAGGTGCAAGTGCTTTAATGCAAGGATTAGCTGATGGGTACTTTGTCATTCCTTATACAATTGGCGATTATTTGGCTGGCATGTCTTCTGAAAAAATCTCAACTGACCACCCTGCTTTCAAAGAAGCAGAAAAAGCGATTCAGGAAAGAATAAATAAGCTACTGTCTATAAAAGGCACTAAAACAGTAGATGAATTTCACCGTGAGTTAGGAAAGGTGATGTGGGATTTTTGTGGGATGTCGCGAACATCTGAGGGCCTTAAAAAAGCAAAAGAAAAAGTAAAACAACTGCGTGACGAGTTTTGGAAAAATGTAAACATACTTGGCGCTAATGAAGAATTAAACCAAAGCCTAGAAAAAGCAGGTCGTGTAGCAGACTTTTTAGAGTTGGGTGAGCTTATGATTGATGACGCATTTCATCGTAATGAATCTTGTGGAGGGCATTTTAGAGAAGAGTATCAAAC
The DNA here is from genome assembly GCA_964418605.1 of uncultured Cytophagales bacterium. Lineage (GTDB taxonomy): Bacteria > Bacteroidota > Bacteroidia > Cytophagales > Cyclobacteriaceae > CAYQLY01. The sequence goes on along the minus strand of CAYQLY010000007.1, from coordinate 55,450 downwards.
AGAAGAAGGCGAAGCTAAACGCGATGATGCAAATTTCTCTTATGTGGCAGCTTGGGAATACAAAGGAGATAATCAATCCGAGGTTCTTCATAAAGAAAATCTTACATTTGAAAATGTTAAATTAACACAACGAAGCTATAAATAATCTTTTAACCTTAAATTTTTAAAGCTATGATAAAAATCGCAAAAAATGTATTTTTATTTTTTCTAGTTACCGCAGGCACCTCATTGCTTGCTCAATCGAAATTAGATAAAATTAAAAAATTAAATGGTGAAGAAATAGAGGTAGAAATCACCGCAACAGATCAAAAAATGGTTTCCTTTAAATATCCCGGCGAAAATGAAACCTACCGCATAAGCAAACGCATGATTCAAGAAATTACACATAAAAGTGGGCGAAAAGAAAAACTAAGTGAAGCATTAGTAATTAAAGGTGAGGAGGATTGGGAAAAAGTAATGATTACTCAAGATAAAGATGATGTGGAAGGAATGGTAAAAAAAGGAGAAACAACAGAAGGCACAAAAGGATTTTCCCTACATAGTGCATCATCTTCAGACAAAAAAGCAACTAAAAAATTACGGCAAGAAGCTGCTAAAATGGGGGGATATATTGTATATATCGTGGAAAAAAAGGAAAATAACAGTTCCTCTTCCGGCGCAAACAGCGTGACAAACGCAACCGATCAAACAATTAGCAATAAAACATCTAACAAATATGGGGTTAGTATGCCACGCATTGGCAATATAAACAATAAACAAACAAAAATTGAGGCTTGGATATACGGCTTTTAATACTAAAATCTGAATAACGTAATTATGACTATACGAGTAAAAGTTTGGCGACAACCTGCAGCTGATGCAAAAGGAAAATTCGTAGAATACGATGTAAAAGATGTTTCACCTGACATGTCTTTTCTTGAAATGCTAGACATTCTAAATGAACAACTGATTAAAAAAGGAGAAGACCCTATTGCTTTTGATCATGATTGCAGAGAAGGTATTTGTGGCGCGTGCAGTTTAGTCATTAATGGACGTCCACATGGACCTAAACAAACAACAACCTGCCAACTGCATATGCGTAGCTTCAATGATGGCGATACAATTTATATCGAGCCATGGCGTGCGCATGCATTCCCAGTAGTCAAAGATTTAGTAGTAGATCGCAGTGCCTTTGACCGAATTATTCAAGCTGGTGGATACATTTCTGTAAATACAGGCAACGCACCAGATGCGAATGAAATACTAATTCCAAAAGAAATTGCTGATGAAGCCATGGATTCGGCTAGCTGTATCGGCTGTGGAGCTTGTGTAGCCGCTTGTAAAAATGCATCAGCTATGCTATTTGTATCTGCTAAAATTTCTCAACTGGCTCTTCTTCCACAAGGACAAGCGGAAAAAGAAATACGAGTGGAAAAAATGGTAGCTCAAATGGATGAAGAAGGATTCGGCGCATGTACAAATACCGGAGCCTGCGCGGCAGAATGCCCTAAACAAATTTCATTGGTCAATATTGCACGGATGAATCGTGATTATTTGAAAGCTAAGCTTACTTCTGATCACATTTAAAATACATACTTAACACCTCATTAAAAAAGCGAATCAATTATGATTCGCTTTTTTAATAATAGCGAGTGCCTTCTGGACACACACTTATGGTGGTAGTCTGACACTCGTGACATTCGCTTTTCTTACTTGGCCTAGGCAAGCCTCCTAGTATCTTTTTTGAATCCAGCTCAGCAATTGTTTGCTTGTTCAGGGTTAATGTTTTTACATTTTTCTTCATACGTATTAAACTAACTAAAATAAAAGGTTAAACCTACTCTATTCTAAGGCTTTTCGGCATCCGCCTATGCAACAAAAATATACATTTTAAAAAAAAAAAACAAAATTAAAATTAATTTTTTGAAGTATTTTTTATCATTACAAAGTACTTTAATTTGAATAGGCTTTTTCTAATAAAGCAATATCAATTTTATCCATTTGCAACATAGCCATCATCACTTTTTTTGATTTTTCCGGATCTTTATCTTGCAGCATTTTTCCTAATGCAGAAGGAATAATCTGCCAGGACACCCCAAACTTATCTTTAAGCCAGCCACAACGTTGCTTTTCTCCTCCATCAGAAAGCCGATTCCATAATTCATCAACTTCTTCTTGCGTTTCACAATTCACAAAAAGTGAAATGCCTTGAGAAAAAGTAAAATAAGGACCACCATTAAGGGCTATAAATTCTTGTCCTTCAAGTGAAAATACAACAGACATCACAGTGCCTTTAGGAACAGGGGCTCCTTCCCCATAGCGATTAACATGGATGATTTTTGAGTTTTTAAAAACAGAAACATACAGATTAGTTGCTTCTTCTGCCTGATTGTCGAATGTTAAGAATGTAGTAATTTTTTGCATATTTTTTATTTTCTTAATACTAATCTAGTTTGGACACTCCATTTGAGTCAAAACAAATCCATCAAATACGATAGATTTTTTATTTTCGAAGGTACTAATTCCTGTCTTTGGATCAATTTCACCACTGCCCTCAATCCATTTATTTTCTTTTTTTAGAAATACAACTTGTCTTTCAGAGTTTTCTCCTTCAGACATAAAACGATACGTCGCAAAAAGTGTATCTCCTTTCATGTGTCCACTTAGAGCACCTTTGTTTATATCTTTTTCAAAAATAGTATAATTTAAATTTCCTGTAACCTCATCACCTAAAAAGTGTAGAGTCATAGAAACAGTATCTTCATGCGACAGATAGATGTAGCAAGATACACTCTGCAAACCATCAGCATGCTCTTCGTTTTTTTTAGAGCGATTTTTGCATGAAATCAGCAGGCTCGCACATACCAGTATATTTAAAATGATGTTTTTCATGGCGTTTATTTTTATATAATTACTTTAGACTGTCAATATACATAAATTATATAGAAGCAATATCCAGTTAATTTAATTTTTTAACGCGGAGAAAAAATAGTCAATATATTTTTTTTTAATATATTGCACTATAGCATCTTCACAATCATATTACTTATGTCAAAAACCACGTCTAATAAGTTATTTCTACTGGATGCCATGGCGCTCATTTACCGTGCACATTTCGCTTTTAGTAAGAATCCACGCATCACGTCTAAAGGCCTAAATACAGGCGCTGCTTTTGGCTTCACCAACTCCCTTCTTGAAATCATCTATAAAGAAAAGCCTACACATATCGGCGTGGCCTTTGATACTGCTGCACCTACTTTTCGTCACGAGGTTTTTGAAAAGTATAAGGCTAATCGACAAGAACAACCTGAAGATATTACACAAGCAATACCTCAAGTCATGCAAATTATTAAAGGATTTGGCATACCCATTCTTCTTTTAGATGGGTATGAAGCAGATGACGTCGTCGGTACGATTGCTAAAAAAGCAGCTGCCCAAGGCTTTGAGGTATATATGATGACACCGGACAAAGATTATTCTCAGTTGGTTGAAGAGCATATTTATTTATACAAACCTGCTTTTATGGGAAACGATGTGGAAGTATTAGGTGTAAAAGAAGTATTAAAAAAATGGGAAATAAAAGAAATCAATCAAGTTGTTGATATACTAGGTTTACAAGGCGATGCAGTCGATAATATTCCAGGTATTCCAGGTGTTGGCGCGAAAACAGCTGTTAAACTTATTGAGGAGTTTGGAACTATTGAAACAGTTATTAAAAATGCAGACTCATTAAAAGGAAAACTAAAAGATAAAGTCAAGGAGTTTGCCAATCAAGCGCTTCTTTCCAAAGAACTCGCTACCATTAATATTCATGTACCTATTGAATTTAAACAAGATGATTTAAAATATACGGGGCCAACAGATTCATTAAAAAAAATATTTGATGAGCTAGAGTTTAGAACTATTAAAAAAAGAGTGTTCGGCGAAGATGGATCAACAACAGCTACCAAAACACAACCTTCCATCACCGAATCGGAAGAAAAAGAAATTCCAGAAGTTGAACATAAAAAAAAATATACTATCAAAAGTATTTCTCATCATTACCACATTATTAATACACCAGTATTACAAAAAAAATTAATGGAATTTTTACGGATACAGGATGAAATATGTATTGATACTGAAACAACAGGATTAGATCCGATGACAGCAGAACTTGTAGGTTTGTCCGTCTGTTATCATCCACATGAAGCTTATTATATTCCGATCCCGGCTGAAAAAGAAAAAGCACTAGAGGTATTACACGATTGGAAGGAAATACTAGAAAATAAAAACATAGTAAAAATTGGACAAAATATTAAATATGACCAACTAATACTCGAACGCTACGATATATATATTCAAGGATCGTTTTTTGATACCATGCTAGCACATTACTTGATTGATCCTGAAACACGACATAATATGGATATTCTATCTGAAACATATCTTAATTATATCCCGATCTCAATCGAAACATTAATTGGGAAAAAAGGCCTTACACAAGGCACTATGCGCGACGTGCCTTTAGAAAAAATTGCTGACTATGCTGCAGAAGATGCGGATGTCACACTTCAGCTCAAGCAGGCATTAGAACCTATTCTAAAAAAAGATCACCTTGAAAAATTATTTCAAACAGTAGAAATACCGCTTGTGTCTGTCTTAGCCACTATGGAAAAGGAAGGCGTACGAATTGATACTCCTGTTCTAAAAGACTACTCTATTGAACTAGAAAAAGAAATTAATCATCTTGAAAAGAAAATATACACTCAAACAGGAGTCGAATTCAATATTTCATCACCTAAACAATTGGGCGAGGTTCTATTTGAAAAATTAAAATTAGACCCTAATGCTAAAAAAACCAAGACAGGGCAATATGCTACAGGTGAAGATATACTCAGCAAGCTAGCTTATGAACATTCTATTGTAAAAGATATTTTAGATTACCGTGAACTTCAAAAACTAAAAAATACATACATTGATACATTACCCCAACTTATCAATCCAACTACAGGTCGAGTACACACATCCTACAACCAAGCAGTGGCTGCCACAGGCCGACTAAGTTCGACCAATCCTAATCTTCAAAATATACCTATACGCACAGAGCGAGGACGTGAAATTCGCAAAGCATTTATCCCACGCGACAAATATCATGTACTCCTTTCCGCGGATTATTCTCAAATTGAGTTGCGCATTATGGCCTCTTTTTCTAAAGATAAAACAATGATACAGGCTTTTAAAGAAGGGCGCGATATTCATACAGAAACAGCAAGTAAAATTTTTAAAGTCAAACTTACCGATGTGACAAATGAGATGCGTCGACGAGCTAAAACAGCTAACTTTGGTATTATTTATGGCATATCTGCTTTTGGATTAGCTCAGCGTTTATCTATTCCACGTAAGGAAGCAGCAGCCATCATCGACGCTTACTTTCAAGAATTTCCAGCCATCAAAGCCTATATGGATAAAACCATTGCTGCAGCTCGTGAAAAAGAATATGTTGAAACAATTTTAGGAAGAAGACGCTATCTACGCGATATCAACTCAAGAAATATGACTATGCGCGGATTTGCAGAACGAAATACCATTAATGCCCCTATTCAAGGGAGCGCGGCAGACATCATCAAGCTAGCTATGATCTCTATTCATCAATGGATAGTTGAAAAAAAACTTCGTTCCAGAATGATTTTACAGGTACATGATGAGTTGGTATTTGATGTTCATGAAGAAGAGGTAGAGCTTCTTAAAAAAGAAGTTAAATACCGAATGGAAAAAGCGTGGTCACTGGAGGTACCACTTGAAGTAGAAGTAGGTGTAGGAAAAAACTGGTTAGAGGCACACTAAAAAACAACTAGTGGTTTTATCTATTTTTGTAAAAATCGACACACACTACTATACATCATGACACCTATACACCAAGATCAAAAATTAACTTGGATAGCGAATCTAAGATGTATAGCAACAATTGGTGTAATAAGCCTACATGTCGCTGCTCCTATTCTATATCAATACCACACACTGTCTACCAATACATGGTGGATAGGCAATTTATATGATAGTACGGTTCGATGTTGTGTCCCCATTTTTGTCATGATTACAGGCGCTTTGTTGCTTTCTAAAGAAGAAAGTATAGGCGTTTTTTTGAAAAAAAGATTTTTAAGAATAGTGCTTCCTTTTATTTTTTGGAGCCTGTTTTATATTAGTATTAATTTAATTTTAAAGCTACAAAACAATGAAATAATTACACTTACAGAAACTATAAAATGGGTATTTTCAGAACTTAGCAAAGGCAGTTCTTTTCACTTATGGTATGTGTATATGATTATAGGCGTATACCTCATTGTACCGATCATAGGAAAGTTTGTCAGAAATGCAAATGAAAAAGAAATTTTATATTTTCTAATCATTTGGTTTATTACTATAATTAGCCAACTACCATTTATCGTGCTATTCAAACTACACATTGAGCTGACTTATTTTTCAGGATATATCGGCTATTTAGTTCTAGGCTATTATTTATCTCTAAAAAAGATCGACTGTACAAAAATAATATCTTATACTCTACTATTAACTGGTATTCTCGTGACTGCTATAGGCACTTATCTATTATCTGTAAAAAATAATCGATTTACAGAAACACTCTACAATTACTTAACACCAAATGTGGCAATGGCTGCCAGTGGTTTATTTATATTAATTCAAAATCAAAAAATACAAACCAAAACACTATCGCCTATTCGAGATTTGATTAATCGATACAGCTATGGCATATATTTAATACATATATTTGTTTTAACTGTGTTGCATAAGGCAGGAATAGATTATACATTTATTCACCCTCTTATAGGCATTCCAATTACAACAGTAATATGTTTAACACTATCATTATTTACAATATATATACTAAACAAGATTAAATACATAAATTATGTCGCTGGATAAATTTTATTAACCCATTTTATAGCATGTATATACCTGATCATTATCTAACAACAAACCATACTGAAATAATAAATCTAATGAAACGCTATAATTTCGGTATAATGGTAACTGTTAAAGACAATTTTCAATCAGCCACACATTTGCCTTTTGTAATTTGTGAAACTAAAGAAAACATTACGCTATTATCTCATATGGCAAAAGGAAATAAGCAATGGGAAGAAATCATGGAAAACCACATCTTAGTTATATTCAATGGACCACACGCCTATATTTCTCCAACACACTACGAAAGTACTCTAAATGTTCCTACCTGGAATTACATTACCGTTCATGCTTATGGAGATGGAAAAATTATATCTGAGCCTAATCAGTCATTAGAAATTATGGAAAAAATGATTACCACGCATGAAAGAGACTATTTAGAACAATGGGGAAATTTACCAATTAATTATAAAGAAAAAATGCTAAATGCCATTGTAACATTCGAAATTACCGTGACTAAATTAGAAGCGAAGAAGAAGCTAAGTCAAAACAAATCAGAGAATGAAATCAAACACATCATTAAAACATTTGAAGAAAGTGCTAATAGCCAAGAAAATGAATTAGCTATTTTTATGAAAAAAGCAAACAACATCAATTAAAACTTATTAAACAACTAAATTATGCGAATAGGATACGGATATGATGTACATGTACTTCTAGAAGGAAGACCATTTTGGTTAGGAGGAATTCAAATTCCACATACACATGGTGCCTTAGGGCATTCTGATGCAGATGTGCTTATTCATGCTATCTGTGATGCGCTTTTAGGTGCAGCTAATCTTGGTGACATTGGCCAACACTTTCCAGACAACGATCAGAAATATAAAAACATAGATAGTAAGATTTTATTAAAAAAAGTAATAGAATTACTTAGAGCCAAAAACTATACAATCATCAACATAGATTCAACCATTTGCTTACAAGAGCCTAAAATCAGTTCACACATTCCTGCTATGAAAAAATGCTTGTCAGAGGTTATGTCTATCAATGAAGAAAAAATATCCATCAAGGCTACCACCACCGAAGGCATGGGGTTTGTTGGAAAGAAAGAAGGTATTGTAGCTCATGCCATTACACTTATTCAATAAATTAGAGTATGGCTATTTCATTGCTTACGACAAAAGATGGTTCACACACATTATATATAGAAGAGCTTAACGAAACCTACCACTCTAAACATGGCGCTATTCAAGAGTCAGAACATGTTTTTATCCAACACGGACTTCTACCCACCCTCTCAAAAAAAGATAAAATCACCATACTCGAAATAGGCTTTGGCACAGGCCTCAACGCCCTTTTAACATACCGAGCTATTAAAAAAAATCCAAGGTATTCTATAGAGTATAATTCCATAGAACCTTACCCGATTTCAAGTTCAACAATTTTTTCGCTTAACTATACCGACCTACTACACGATCCTGAACTTACATTTTTCTTTAATCAACTCCATCAATCTTTCTGGAATATAACAGTGACCCTAAATAATCAACTAAAAATTCATAAAACAACTACACCTTGGCCAACTTACATAAGCAATGAATTAGTAGATATTATTTATTATGATGCTTTTGCACCAAACAAACAACCGGAATTGTGGGAATTAAAAAATTTTGAAAAAGCGTATCAACTCCTTGTCCCAGATGGTTATTTGGTAACCTATTGTGCTCAAGGGGCTTTTAAGCGTACTCTTCGAGAAGCAGGCTTTACAATAGAAACATTACCTGGACCTCCTGGCAAACGTGAAATGACTAGGGCATGGAAATAAATCATTCGTAAAAAGGATTTAATTATTTATTTAAATACCCAATCGTATAGTCTTGTTTCATATGCTACAGCTGGTTATATTTAGATATCAAATCCGAATGTGAGGAATGAAATTCCAACGTAAGCTAAATTATATCATTAGTTTTTTTCCATTCAAGAGAAACTTTATTTTACTTGTCGCACTAGGTTATGGTGTATGGATTTGGGTAAAAAAAGAATATTATGTTGATTATTCATCATTCGCAGAAGTATTGCTAACGTTGGGAATAGCGATTACAGTTGTATTCGCAGGATTATTCGCTATTGGATTATTAACAACGCTTATCAGCTGGATCTATTTTCTATTCACACATGAACGCCAGCTGGCCATACGATTTGGAATAGATGTCAAAGGGCCTGTCGGGGTAACACCTGTACGAATACAACTATTGAGTGCACTTCGCCCATTCTTAGGGTTTATTAAAGTAAAATTGGTTTTTCAAGATTATCATCAAACATCCGTTTTTCCTTTAGAAAATGCGGTGCGCGAACAAAGGAAATTTTTCAGAACAGGAATTACAGGTGCGCAAACAGCCGCACTATACGATATTAAAGAATATACCATTTTACAAGTTGTTGTTTTCTTTGAAGACATGTTTCAACTCTTTCGATTTCCATTTCGTTACCGCTTAACAAAGTCTATTTACACAACCCCTCCAACTGTAGCACTAGAAGAACTTATAGTAGATCCAAACCGAACCGAAGAAGATACTCTACGTATTCAAACACTTAAACGAATAGAAGGTGAGCACCTCAACTATAAAAATTTTGAATCAGGTGATGATGTACGTCGAATCGTTTGGAAAATTTATGCTAAAAATAAAGAACTAGTTGTACGTATTCCTGAGATAGTCAATCCATACGCTTCACACATTTATATGATAGGTAGCTTCTATCAAACCATTTCTGTGAAACCTGCTATCGCTTCTTTTTTTCTAAATTATTATAAAACGATTTTAGAAAATACTGTTCATTCATTAAAAAAAGAAGGCGTGCAAATACGCTATCTGACTGACCAACCTGTGACAACAACGTTTCAAATTTCCGAGGAAGAAAAAACAACCTACCAAATCAGTACAGCAGAATGGCAAAAAAAAGAACCCATCACAGAATATGGTGATAAACCGGGAACTTTTTTAGTGGCAGTCTCTTCATTAACCTCTGTCGATGACATTGAAAAATTACTCCTAGCTAAAAAGAAAGATGTGATTTTTTTCTGGGTAAAATTATCAACCAGCTTTACAACACATCGCTTCTTTCAATGGACCTCTATCTTTATACGAAAGAAGAAAAATCCAACCGATAAAGCTATACGTCAATGGATTTTTTCACGATCGAGAAGAAAAGTTTTGCGCAACGAACGGTCATTAAAAACACTTTTAAAAAATAATACTATTCATTATATAGAATTATAACTATCAAATGAAAGAACGTCCATTTGTTAAATTAATAGCCGAACTAGCTCTTATTGTTATACCAACAATAGCTGTAGGCTGGATATTGATTGAAAAAACGAACTCCTATTTATCGTTTTTAAATATGAAGCCACTCTGGCAGTTGGGCTTTTTCACGACAGGTCTTTGCATAGCTTATATTCTTTATTTTATCCGTGTTCGCTTTTTAATTTCATTCGGATTATTGATAGGCAGCTTATACCTGGGATACCATTCCATTGATAAATTCTATCCCGGTGAGTTTGATTCATTTTTTATCAGTGTTCAATTTATCCAGTACAGTGTTATTTTTTTGATAGGCTGGATAGCAGGCTATGGTCTTACACGCTTTCGTTATTTTGTTGTTGTTTTTACATGTTTTTTATCAGCAATTAATATTATTTTATTAGCACGCTCCTCAGAGCTTCACATTGAAGATATCTTTTGGTTCTTTTTTCCTGTTCTCTTCTATACTATTTATCTGTTGTATGTACGCGAACTTATTCATACTGTATTTCAAGCAGAAAAAAATCAAGTCTTAATTCTTATAAGACGTCTTACTCTCTTTATTGTATTTTTATTATTGATTTTCTGGGGAGCCTATTATTTAATGACCGTAAAATACGACCAGATCATTGCAGGCATAGGAAAAAAATCATCCTCTCAATCCAAATCAAAGAATGAAGGAAACCTAATTAAAAAAAATGATGATGATACGTTTGATCTAGAAAAATTTGCAGAACTTCGTTCACGTCTCGATCGCCCCAATGAGCAACTCTTGTTTTGTGCTTACTTAGACAATTTTTTTGATGCTGATCCACCTGTCCCCAACCCACTTTATTTTACATGTTATTATTTAACAAAATACGATACCAAACGAGAACGTTTTGAAATGGATCCCTTCATGCCATCAAGTGACCAATTCAATCCCGATCCAAGTAAAATACCTCTATTTTTCACACAACGAGACACAACTATCATTCCTAATAGTAAAGGTTCAATCTACCGAAAAGTTAAAGAAGTAGATATTTATATTAATAAGCTTTCACCTAGAACATTTACAGCGCCTAGTACAGCTTTTGCCTGCCAATCTATTTCTGTACAAGAGGATTTTAAAGATCAATTTAAATCAGCTTATCGTGCCATGTGCTATGTATCTGATTTAAACAGTGCTTATTTTGTATATAACGTTGATCATCCTGTTATCAAACAATTTGCAGAAATGCGAAGACAAGTTTTAAGCAGTGTAAAGAATTATAAAAAAGAAGATACCGTATTCTTAAAATACTATACTTACTTGCCAAAAGGATCCGTATTTGATTCGATTCGTACATTAGCAAATACTATTACCAAAGGAGCAACTATTCCTATTGACAAAGTCAACCGTATTAAAGATTATTTTTTATCCAAAGACTCCTTAGGAAAACCATTATTCAAATACACCTTGTTGCCTGGAAGCCACGATATCAAAGACAATCAAGGACTACAGAACGTTTCCAATCTCAGTTATTTTTTATTTAAAAATAAAAAAGGGTACTGCACCTATTTTGCAGGCTCAACTCTCTTCTTATTAAGATCATGTGGTATCCCTTCACGCATGGCAGTAGGATTTTTAACTCAAAACCGAAGCAACAAAAATCCGGGATGGTATTGGTTTTACTCCGACCAAGCACATGCTTGGGTACAAGTCTACTTTCCTGGTTATGGTTGGCTTGATTTTGATACTACTATTGGAGACAATGAAGCAAGGGAATCACAAAAACCAGATGGCACACCACCAGGTCAACCACCTAAAGCATGGTTTGCTGGCAAAGGCCTTATTGTTCGAAAAGACACTATCAAAAAAACACTTGCATTGGACTTGCGTGAAATGGTATTCCACGATCAAGAGTTTGAGCTTAATCCAAGCGATACAGTTAATTTAAATATTTCACACGCTATTATTAAATATGAAGATGCGCCGATTGCATTAGACTCATTGAAAGTAGGCGATTACATACTAGCCATCTCCTATGATTCAAAAATGGAAAAGATAAAATCAGTTTCTTCACCAAAGCAGTTCAAAACATTACTTAATCGTTTTCCTGCACAACTTCCTATTGATGAAATTCATCTATTATCTGTGGAAGAACTTAAAAAAGACGAAGAAAAGAAAAAAACACCAGCTCAGGAAAAATACGATTGGTTCAAAAAAATAACAGAGACTATACTTATCCTTATTGGATGTTTGATATTCTTTTTAATTATAACACCACTAGTGTGTTATATGTATTTGCGCATACGAGCAAAGTCCGCTCGAAAGCCTCATCAAAAAGCATATTGGCTGTACCGCTACACGATGTTCTTATGCAATCAAATGGGGTTAGTACGAAAACATGAGACACCTCTTGAATATGCTAAGACAGTTGTAGATCCTGTAATGCAAGTCTCATTTACGGCATTCATATCCATTTATTTAAAATCGAAATATGCGCCGATGCCACTTGATGTACAAGAAATAGAGTTTTTAACCGATTTTTATCCTCAATTTAATAAAAGTATAAAAAAATATTTTTCGGTTAAGAAACGTATTGCCCAATTTTTAAACAGCCGATTAACGTATCATTTCTTTATAAAACCAAAAGAGTAAACCATATGAACACTACTTATCAGCAGAAAATCGAAAATCTTATTGCCAACATTGAAAAAGTAATTAAAGGCAAGCACGACAAAATACTACAGGTTGTAACCTGTTTAATTGCAAAAGGACATGTTTTATTAGAAGATAATCCAGGCTCAGGAAAAACAGTCATGGCTAAAACACTGGCATTATCTATATCTAATAATCTTAACCTAACCACCCATCCGGAAGAAACACATCTACTATTCAAACGGATACAGTTTACACCTGATTTACTTCCTATGGATTTAATCGGTTCTCATATTTTCGATGATTCCAAAAAAGATTTCATATTCAAAAAAGGACCTTTATTTACAAACATCTTATTAGCTGATGAGATTAACCGTGCCTCACCGAAAGTTCAATCTGCTTTATTAGAATGTATGGCAGAAAATCAAATTTCCATTGGTGATCGTACATATCTATTAGAAAAACTATTCTTCACCATCGCTACTCAAAACCCTGTCGAAACAGAAGGCACCTATCCTCTACCACATGCTCAGCTGGATCGGTTTTTTATGAAAATCACATTGGGCTATGTATCCGAAGATATTGAGATGGAGATTTATAAAAATTACCTCAATATAGGCAACTACCAAGACAACACACAACAAGTACTCTCCTATAGCGATGTGCTTCATCTTCAACAAGAAGCTGAAAAAGTACATATCCATGATGAAATTATAGCAGGCGTAAAAAATATTATTTTTAATACACGCCGTCATCCAGATGTACTATTAGGTGTTTCAACACGTGGTGGAATCACATTTTTGAAATGTTTAAAAGCTTATGCTTTAGCTAATCACCGATCTTACGTCGTTGAGGATGATATTAAAAATTTAGCAGAATCGGTACTTCATCACCGTCTAATTTTTAAAAATAAAGAAAGTGAAAAAACAACACTACGTCAGATTGTAGAAAGAGAACTAGAACGACTAGTGAAACTTAAGTTGGATAAATAAAATATCAATCGGTTCATAAAATAGAACCGATTGATATAATTTTGACCATTGTAATCGACATAGATTTACTAGTATAAAGCAAACACTATAATTGTCTAATCTATTTTAAATTACAGTCTTCAAGGTCACTACTTGATACAGTAGGCATTGGACAATCTTTCAAGCAAGTATGGCAGCCGCTAGGACCACGGGTCTCCCAAGTAGGGCCATACCCCCCTTTCAATGCATTTTTACCCAATGTAAGAATTGTTGATTTGTTTAGTTTTAATGTAGTTTTCATAAAAATTTAGTTTAGTTATGCAAAACTATGTAAAAAAATAAAATAATACAATTTTTTATACAATAAATTATATAGATTTATAAATTTTTAATTATTTTTTTATATAATTATTTTTATATTTTATCCTATTTTGAGAACAAGAGTTGATTGACGAAGTAGTGATATTAAGTACTATTTAGTTGGGTATGAAAAGGCAATTATTTGTTGCTTAAGCCTATACGATAATGTTGTATAATTGTAAAGATATGAGGCATATGTTTATTTTTCGTTATTTTATCAGTATAGGAAGCCTAAGCATACTTTGTTTTTTGTATACAGAGGTATATGCACAATCATCCTTGATGTATCCCATTGATCAATCCAAAAGTCCGAAGCGCCAGGCTATTGATAAAGAGCGTGAAACACTATGGTATTTTGATAAAGACGGCTTAAAAAAATCAAAAACATTCATACATAAAGACAGCACCTATTATGTCGGGTATTTATATGAAGGGGCGTATAAGTATTTTCATGCCGAAGATAAAATAGGTTATCGCCTTGCCACCAAACCTCTTGAAAAAGCCCGTCGTTTGCTTGAAAAAGATTATAACAGTAAACTCAAAACTCGATCAGCTGATTTCACCAACTATTTTCAATCGTATCGGTATCAAGAAGATTTTTGCATGATCAGTTATTTACTCGAACAATGCTATAGCGACATGGAGGAGTCAGACAAAGCATTAGAGATCATGCTTAATTTGAAAAATAAAAATTTACAAAAAGAATATTATATTGGTTCATTATATACCATTTCATGGATTTACCATCGCAACCGAATGCACACGGAAGCTAAATATCCTTTTCTAAAAAACTCTATCCGTGAAAATGACTCCATTGCTCTTCTTTATTTAGATTCAGCTATTTTACGCTATCAAAAAAACTTGGTCTTGAATAGACGTATTTTTTATCCTAACTTTATTGAAGATGATTTGTATAGCATTTTTCACTACAAAGCACTTATTTATTCGTATTCTTTTCAAATCGATTCCGCAGAATATTATTATCAACGACTGATGGAAAAAACATATTTTCCAGATAACAACTATGGGCATTTTAAACTATCTAATGCAGAAATAGCTAATGCAGAATATTATTTCAAAAAAGCACAGCAAAAAGAACCTTCTACAGATAAACGTATCAAAGAATCAAATTACATGCTTTCAATCATAGATATATACAAAGGCAAACCACAAGAATCAATTGGTATGTTAGAAAGCATCATTAGTGCACAAGGCTCTACACCTGGATATGGATGGCATCAATTGGCTTTAGCTCGATCTTATTTTTATGCTGGCGATACAAAATCAAGTCTTGAACATGTTGAAAAAGCAGGAAAATTTGAGGAACTTCATATTGGAACAACATGGATACCTGAGCAATATAATACGATGGTCATGTTATTAAAATATGCTAATAAAGACCGCCAACTGAAAGCGCTACGATTTGAACATGATCCTTATTGGCTAAGCGGTACAGCTCTTCGTCAAATGCCTGGCTTACTCGTTGATAAATATATACTTCAATTGGCTCTGGCTAATGGATTTGCGACAAACCCAGAGCGTGAAATGGTAACGTACCGATTGTTTTCTTCAGAAAGTCTTTCCACGTTTGATGAAGTATGGTTTTTAATTCGAGATTTTAATCCGGATTTCTTCTTAAAAAAATTTCGAACACTTATTAAAACAGATCCGAGGAAAAAAGTAGCCAAATATTATCGGTATTTTATAGCTAAACTATTAGCGGGACAGGGTTATGAGCAAGAGGCAAAAAAAGAATTAGAAAGTATATTGCAAAATGAGAACTTAGATCCTACTTATGAAAAACTTTTTTTAGCGCGGATTTATGAAACATTAGCAGAGATTGCCGAAGAAACAAATAATCCACGCTCTTACCAATCTCATCTACTTAATTTTTACAAAACTTATCCTCAGCTAGTTCCTTTTTCTTCGCTTCGCATGAAATTTAAATTAAATATATCTACTAAAAATTTAACAGAATCTGAACAACAAATTATTACTGATTTAAAAAATTGTCGAATAGATTGGTCTACGGATTCAGACGCGGCTGTTGTAAATATAAGTTTCCCAAAAAATTCAAAAAAACAAAAAATGATCTACTATGAAGTTATATCAAATACTGGAGAAACATATATTTCTCGTTCTTCACTTCCAATAGAACCCAATGAAGAGACTGGGAAAAAATTAGCCTACTGCCTATTTGATATTCATCCCTAATATTTTCCATGCGAAAATTTGTTTTTATTTTAATAGGAATTATTTTTTTTTCTCTATCTGCAAAATGCCAATATCAAGATATTAATCTGGCCAACGATTATTTTTATAAAGGGGAATGGGAAAAGGCAAAACTAATCTATGAGAAATATATTAAAAACGAAACATCAACTTCTTTAATTCACAAAAATTACCTCCAAACACTTTTTGCTCTTCAAGATTATAAAACAGCTGAAAAGTATATCAAAAAATGCATAAAAAACAACCCTGGTATACTCTCCTATAACATCGACTATTTAGTTCTTTTACAACGAGAAGGCAAAAAAAAAGAGTTTGAAAAATATATTTCATCACTTACAGATCAAGTAGAGCATGATGAATGGAAAACAAAATTAACCGGCAATGCTTTGATAGAACAAGGTCTATTGGAAGAAGCGGAACACCTCTATCTTCAAAGTCGAAAGAAAATAGGAAATTCATTCTTGTATACATCCGAACTAATGAATGTATATGTTTATAAGCGAGACATCAATGGTTTGCTTTTCGAATTTTCTAACTTACCTAAACCATCATTGGATTACATTCAATACATGTTAAGCTATTGGATGAGCCAAGAAGAAAAATGGGATGAGTTGGAAAAAAGCCTATTAACTGAATCTCAAAAATATCCATCAAAACCATTTTATGATCAACTCTTAGTATGGTTTTATACTAAAAAAAATAATATACCAAGAGCTTTTTTAATAGCTAAAGCGCTAGATAAACGTCTCAATGAAAAAGGGACCGAATTATTAAAATTAGGCAGAGAGGCAACTACAAACAAATTATATACAGATGCTGTATCCATATTTACATATATTGTTAAATGCTATCCCAAAGAAGAGATAGGTTTATATGCAGAACTAGAACTTGCTTTTATTGAACAGTCTCTAATTGAACAAGAACTTGTTATTAATGAAAAAAAAATAGTGAAACTAGTAGAAACCTATGATCATTTATTATTAAACTCTTCGAACATAGAACTTACTACACAAGCAGAACTAATCAAACGTGTAACATGGTTGAAGGCATGTTATTTAAAACACTACGATATAGCCATTCAGCAGATTGAAAAAGCAATAATAAAACCACCATTTTCTATTGTTTTTAAAAATCAATTGAAACTTGTTTTAGCAGATATTTATTTACTTAAAGGTGAATCCGGCGAAGCTGCTTTACTCTATACCCAGGTATATAAAGAAGAAGGCGATACCAATCTAGGGCATGAAGCCAAATTAAAAAGCGCTAAGGTTTGGTACTATCAAGGTGATTTCAAATTAGCACAGGGGCAACTTTCTATTCTTAAATTAGCTACTTCACGTGAGATAGCAAACGATGCATTAGATCTAAGTTTAATGATACAAGAAGCCATAGGAATTGACTCATCAGAAACACCACTCAAAATTGTAGCTAAAGCAGACTGGCTTATTTTTCAATTCAACTGGCAAGAAGCCCTTGGCCAACTAAACTATTTTCAAAGTCAATTTTCAACTCATCCGTTGATGGCACGTGTGTACTGGCTAAAGTCTATTATCTATCAACGAACAGGAAAATATGAAGAAGCGCTTACAACATTACAAGAGCTCATTCGCCTCTTTCCAAACAAACCTATTACAGATGATGCGGTTTACCTACAAGCGCTAATAACAGAAGAAAACCTACATGATACCAATGCTGCCACATCATTATATCAATATCTATACGAGCACTATCCTGATAGTATTTATGCTTCGGATGCACGTAAACGATTCCGAAAATTTCGTGGAGAAAACTCTTTTTAGCTCACTGCAATCTATATTCTATTAATCCTTCATCAAATAAAAAAACAATATATAGTAGATTAAATAGACATAAAAACAAAAAATAAACTATATTTTTGTTTTTTTAAGAAAAAATTCAACAAATTAATCAAAAAGGTTTTTATAATTTTGTTTTTTTTTCTATTTTGTAGGAAAGTTTCCAGGTTATGAGTAAGAAAAAATTTATCTCTCTGATGCTAATCGATGATAACGAAATCGATAATCTCATCAATCAAAAAATAATCGAATCATGCAATTTATGTGAATATATTTTTACACATACAAGTGCCAAAAGTGCTATCGAATTCTTACGCAACATAGAACGAGTGAGCAAATGGTCTAAAGAAATGCTTCCGGAATTTATTTTTTTGGATATCGATATGCCACTCATGGATGGATTCCAATTTTTAGAAGAGTTTGCACGATTAAGCACTGAAACCAAGACACACTGCAAAATCGTCATGCTTACCTCTTCTAATAACGAAGCAGATATTTCACGTGCGCAAAAAAGCAACTATGTTGTAAAATATATTACAAAACCTCTTATTGAAGAAAATTTACGAGCATTATAATAAAAGATATTAAAACATACACATCCCAATATCTACATTTGTGTTCCATTAAATTTCTCCATAATTTTTTTTCCTGTATTAAATCCTTGTAAGGATAAGACTTTCCAAATGGTCAATGCTATGATTTTTAGATCAAAGCAAAAAGATATTTTTTTTACATATTCAAGATCATAATCAAATTTTTTTTCCCAAAGCAGATCGTTCCCTCCATTAATTTGTGCCCAACCTGTAAGACCTGGTTTTACAGAATGTCTTTTTAATTGTGTTTCATTATACAATGGCAAGTAATCCATTAAAAGTGGCCTTGGACCAATTAAACTCATATCACCTTTAAGTACATTAAAAAGCTGAGGAAGCTCATCCATATTCGTCCGTCGCAAGAATTTTCCTACTCGCGTAATGCGTTGTTCCTCAGGGAGTAATACACCCTTTTGATCTGTTTTTTCATTCATATTTCGAAACTTAATAAGTGTAAATGGTTTTGTATTCAAACCAGGTCTTTTTTGAAAGAAAAAAACAGCGCCTTTTGTTGGAAAAAGCTGAATGAGAATAATCAAAACAATTATGGGAGAAAACAAAAGAAGCAACATAATTGCACCTAAACCATCTAGAATTCGTTTAAAAAAGAGTTTATACATAAAGGAGCTTAGTGGTTATTTTTTCAAGATAAAATTGATCTATCTCATCAAACTGATTGAGTTGATCGCTATCGATATCAAGTACAAAAATAACTGCATTGTTTTTTATTCCAGGAACAACAATTTCTGATTTTGAAAGAGAGCTACAGGCAATATGTCCAGGAAATTTTTCTACATCTGGAACAATAATTGTTTTTTTTTCACGATAGCAAGCACCACACACGCCTTTATCAAATGGTATACGTGTACAAGCCACAGGGCCTTGAAAAGGACCAAGAATTAATTGATTATCTTTTACTAGATAAAATCCAACCCAAAAAAAATGCATGGCTTGTTTTAAAGCCGCAGCCGTATTAGCTAGATTAGCAATCCAATCGGTTTCATGTTGAATAAGTGCAATCCATTGTGCAAGCAAAGCTTCATAGCGTTCTTTTTTAGTGGCTATTTCAGGTATATGAAATGTTTCAGACATGATACTATTTAGTTTTTCCTAATTTAATAAACAGGATGATAAATAGTTAAACGATCTTGTTTAATCATATGCTCTTCTATTATCTTTCCTTGAATAAGCGGTGCTTTAATTCCATTTTTAAAAAAAGAAGATTGACTTTTAAACTGCCTAATTTCATCCCAACAACCAGAGTCTATAAATTGCTGTAAAAGAAAAGCTCCGCCTTCTACTATCACCGACTGAATACGCTGCTCATACCAGTTTTGGACAAGTTGAGGAATAAGTGGTTGATGAAAATCAAGCTTAATATATTGAATAAGATCAATCGACTCATTTTTAATTTCATTATAACATAATGTCGGTTGTTTTTGATCAAAAAGATGAAGTTGATGAGAAAGTCGGCATGTTCGATCAACAACCATTCGGATCGGATTATTTCCTTCCCAATCCCGAATATTTAATTGTGGATTATCGTGTTGTGCTGTATTTGTACCAACAATAATACCATGTTCTTCGCTTCGCCATTTGTGAACAAGTTTTCTTGATAATTCATTACTAATCCACTTAGAGTTATTATTTGTTCTGGCAATAAATCCATCAGCTGTCTCTGCCCATTTCAGTATAATAAAAGGTCTTTTTTTTTCCATAAACGTAAAAAAACGTTTATTTAAAACTTTTCCTTCTTGATTCAATACACCTTGCTGAACTTGAATACCTGCATCTTTTAATCTTTGTATACCTTTACCTCCAACAAGAGGATTACTATCTTTATTACAAACGACTATTCTTTGTGGACGGTATTGAAGAATTAAATCAATACAAGGAGGTGTTTTGCCATAATGTACGCATGGCTCCAACGTTATATAAAATGTGCTTTTAGAAATAAGGCTTTTATCTTCTACTGACTGAACGGCATTAACCTCAGCATGAGCTTGTCCATAATTTTGATGATAACCCTCTCCAATAATTAAATCATTATAGACAATAACACATCCAACCATAGGATTAGGACGAACATAGCCCAAGCCACATTTAGCCAGATCTAATGCACGACGCATAAACAACTGATCGCCAGACATGATTAATTAGAATTAGATTTTTTTTTATTTTTTTCACGCTCCCAATCGTATATGAGATTGCCCTTTTCATCCCACTCTTTTAACTTATACGGTTTAATGGTTTTATTATAGGGATCAGTAGTATATTGTATTTCCGATTTTCGTTTTCGCTTAACAGAATAGTATTCAATCCATTTCCCTACTTTAATTCCATTTTTGTATTGACCCTCTATGCCTACTGTTCCATTTTCATAAAATTTAAAATAATCGCCATCCAGTTTGCCAAACTCTATAGGTAAAACTTCCTTTAATTTGGTTCGTTGAACATCGTAATAAGTTAACTGTGCTTCAGCAGGCCACCCCTTATAAAAATTCTTCTTATCTTTTAACATATATCCCGACTTATATGCTTCCCAACGTTTATGTTTAACACCTATATAAAAACTTCCCATTTCTACAGTGTCTTTATTAATCATTTTTAAGTAAGGGCCATGCAAGATACCGATGTAGCGTTTATCTATTTTACTTAGATCGCCATTTTTTTTAATTTGTTTTCCTTTTAGATCGATCCAAAAAAAATCAGGAACATATTTATTAGGCTCTTGATAGGTTTTGAGATAATTAAAAAGTTCTATAATTTGATCATTGCCTTTACGTGTCTTTGTATATCCTTTTCTGGTTTTATATCCAAAATAGAAATTTTTAGGAACTTTTTTTCTTTTCTGATCCTCTACATCAAGTTGGCTTTTTGAGGAAAAAATATCTTGCTCAATACTATCTATTTTAGTGGAAATAAAATCAGTACTATCTATTTGTGCTTTTATACCATTATGAATAGATAAGAAAATCAATACAATCAAAAAAACATGTGTTTTAAAATCAGCTCTGATAATCATAAAATCCTTTTCCTGTTTTTCTGCCTAAATGGCCAGCATCAACTTTTTGCTGTTGAATTCGGCTTGGCCTAAATTTTGACTCATAATTAAATGCCTGAAATAATGATTCTGTAACAGCATAGTTAATATCATTTCCAATTAGATCCATCAATTTAAATGGACCCATTTTAAAACCAGATGCTTCCGCAAGTTTATCTATATTTTCTATTGTTGCTCCATTCTCCTCTAGTATTCGTAGACTTTCCACATAATAATGCCTAGCAACCCTATTAACAATAAAACCAGGAGCATCTTTAGCCACAATGGGTGTCTTGTGAAGAGAACGTGTAAAATTTTTTAATTGTTGTATAACACTTTCAGATGTTTCAATACCCTTGACAACCTCTACCAATTTCATTAATGGTGCAGGATTAAAAAAATGCAATCCTGCCACACGCATTGGACATATAAGACCTTTTGCAATTTTAGTAATCGATATCGATGATGTGTTACTTGCTAAAATAGTTTGGTCTGAGACTATTTTTTCTAATTCTAGAAAAAGCGTTTTTTTAACTTCTAATTTCTCAACAATGGCTTCAATAATTAAATCAGAGCAAGACAATACCTTACTATCAGAAGTTATTGATAAATTATTTAAGGCTGTTGTTTTTTGATCAACTACTATTTTTTTTTGAGTTATTAATTTATCAAGCGACTGTTCAATATAATGAATAGCCTGTTCCATTTTTTGTTGATCAGCATCAAAGATAGTGACCTTATAGTTTGCCAAGGCAACAACCTGAGCAATTCCACTACCCATCGTGCCTGCACCGATGATTCCAATTTTTTCCATGGATCTAAGTTAAAAAGATTTAAATTGTCTTAAAAACCGAATATCATTTTCTACAAACAATCTCAAATCATGGATTTGATATAACATCATCGTTATCCGTTCTATACCCATACCAAATGCAAATCCTGAAAACCGATCCGAATCAATTTTACAATTTCTTAATACATTTGGATGAATCATGCCTGAACCTGCAATTTCGAGCCATCCGGTATATTTACAAACATTGCATCCTTTTCCACTGCATAGATTACATGAGACATCCATTTCAACACTTGGTTCTGTAAATGGAAAGTAAGAAGGCCTAAGGCGTATTTGTGTTTCTTTACCAAGAAGCTCTTTAGCAAAATAATACAATGTTTGCTTAAGATCTTTAAAGCTGACCTGTTGATCAATATAAAAACCCTCTATCTGATGAAAAAAACAATTTGATCGGGCTGAAATAGCCTCATTCCGATAGACACGTCCAAGTGCGAGCGTTCGAACAGGAGGTGATTGCTTTTCAAGAACTTGTATTTGTACAGAAGATGTGTGTGTACGAAGAGCAATATCAGGGTTTTTTTCAATGAAAAAAGTATCCTGCATATCACGTGCAGGGTGATTGGGTGGAAAATTAAGTGCTGTAAAATTATGCCAATCATCCTCTATTTCAGGGCCTTCGGAAAGATTAAACCCGATCCGTTCAAATATTTCAATGATACGTTGCTGAGTAATATGTAAAGGGTGTATACTGCCTGTTGTATCAGGAATATCAGGTAATGATACATCTACTTTTTCATGCTGTTGATGATTTAAATTTTCTAACGTCGTTTGTGCATGTTTAAATTTTTCTTCTGCTGCTTGTTTAAGTTTATTTAATTCCTGCCCGACTATTTTTTTCTGGTCAGATGGAAGTGTTTTAAATACATCAAACAATTCGGTGATTATTCCCTTTTTAGAAAGAAAATGAAGTCTGAATTTTTCTAATTCCTGATGATTGGTAATACCAAATTGATCAATTTCACTAAGATATGTATGTATTTTTTCTAACATAATTAAGACACATTCTTATCGCCAGCTATACTACGGATAAGAACGACCTTCAAATCTACTAAGAAAGGACCTGTTTTCGATATAGAAAACATCTATTTTTACACACAGGAAACACCTCATTTCCCGTTTACATTATTTGATTTTGCAAAAGCTAAAATACAAATATTATTTTTTTAACCATTCATCGATATCAAAAACTCTTCATTGGTTTTAGTCCCTCGCATTTTATCCAGCAAGAATTCCATAGCCTCTACGGATGTCATATCACTCATAAACTTGCGCAATATCCAAACTCTAGATAGTTCATCTTTATCCATAAGAAGATCTTCACGTCGTGTACCAGAAGCAGGTACATCAATAGCTGGATAGGTTCGTTTGTTAGATAGCTTACGATCCAACTGAAGTTCCATATTGCCGGTTCCTTTAAATTCCTCAAATATAACATCATCCATTTTAGAACCCGTTTCAATAAGAGCTGTAGCAATAATGGTTAATGATCCCCCATTTTCTACATTTCGCGCTGCTCCAAAAAATCGCTTAGGTTTATGTAAAGCATTGGCATCAACACCTCCAGACAAGATTTTTCCAGAAGAAGGAACAACTGTATTGTAGGCTCTTGCTAAACGTGTAATGGAATCCAATAAAATAACAACATCATGCCCACATTCAACAAGTCGTTTTGCTTTTTCTAATACCATCGTAGATACTTTTACATGACGCTCTGCTTGTTCATCAAAAGTAGATGAAATAACTTCGGCTTTTACATTGCGAGCCATATCAGTTACCTCTTCAGGTCGCTCATCAATCAGAAGAATAAGCAAATATACTTCGGGATGATTGGTAGTAATGGCATTAGCAATCTGTTTTAATAAAACCGTTTTTCCTGTTTTAGGTTGCGCTACAATCATTCCTCGTTGACCTTTACCAATAGGAGCAAATAAATCTAATATTCGAGTAGAGTATTCGTCGTGTTTCGTGCTTAAGTTTAAACGCTCATTAGGAAAAAGAGGCGTAAGATGCTCAAAAGGTATTCTATCGCGGATTTCTTCTGGTGTTTTCCCATTGATTGAATCTACTCGAAGTAAGGCAAAATATTTTTCACCTTCTTTAGGCGGACGTATTGTGCCCTTTACTGTATCTCCTGTTTTCAATCCAAACAATTTAACTTGTGAAGGAGACACATATATGTCATCTGGACTTGCCAAATAATTGTAATCAGCTGAACGTAAAAATCCATAGCCATCTGGCATTAGTTCAAGAATACCTTGATTTTCGATAACACCTTCAAACTCTTTAATGTGGGGATTTTGTACTTTTTTATTTTTATTATAGTTATTGTTTTCTTTTTTCGACATGCTATCGCCCTCTAATGCAAGATTCAATTCGGTAGTTATATCAAGATAAGATTTGGAAGAATCATCGTCATTTTTTTTTGCTTCAGAAACATCTAACATTGATAGAGTGGTTGTATCAAATGAGAAATCCTCCGACGAAGAACTTTGTTTTTTTTCACTGGTGCTAACTGTTGGTTTAACAGCCTGCTCATCAAGTATTTTATATATCAGTTCATTTTTAGATAATTTTTTAAAATCTTTTACGCCTAACTGCTCAGCGATTACTTTCAATTCTGAAAGAATTTTTAAATTAAGTTCTTCAATATTGTACATGTGTTTAAATAGTAGATGTGGAATTTGATATAATTCAAAATAATAAAAATACTTACTTCAAGAAGTTAATTATATGTTTTAAGGATTTATAAAATGTATTTACAGTATGACCTTGTGAAAATCCCCCCCCCGACTAATACCCTTCCGTCTAACTAGAACGTGTTTTCTACCACAATATTAAGTGAACAAATTGGGATTCACAAAAAAATGATTATTTATTTCAACAAATTATTTAGTTATTTTGCCATCTAAATATACTAAAATGTTACAAGTTTCTTACATTCGAGAACGCACAAAAGAGGTTATAGCTGGCCTCCAAAAGAGGAATATACCATCTGGCGAGGCTATTATTCTAAACATAATTGATCTTGATTCACAAAAACGTCAATTTCAAACAGATATAGAAAATATACAAGCGGAGTCAAACGCCATAGCTAAACAGGTTGGCGCTCTTATGAAAGAAGGCAAAAAAGAAGAAGCTAATCAATTAAAAAATAAAACAACAGAACTAAAATCACGAATCAAAACACTAGAGGAAGAGTTTTCAAAAATAGATCAAGAGCTTTTACGCCTTTTACTCACTCTTCCTAATATTCCACATTCGTCTGTTAAGCCTGGGAAGTCAGCCGAGGACAACGAGGTAATAGAGCAGCATGGCACTGCGCCTACTTTACCATCAGGTGCATTGCCTCATTGGGAGTTAATTCAAATCTATAATATCATTGACTTTGAATTAGGAACCAAATTAACCGGTGCAGGCTTTCCTGTATATAAAGGTCAAGGCGCTAGACTTCAACGTGCTTTAATTAACTTTTTTTTAGATGAAGCTCGACATGCAGGATACATGGAAATACAACCTCCTATTTTAGTCAATCAAGACTCTGTCTTCGGAACAGGTCAATATCCTGACAAAGAAGGACAGATGTATTTAGCCACTGAGGATCAACTTTATTTAATACCTACTGCCGAGGTACCGATTACTAACATCTACCGTGATACTATTTTAAATGAGGCTGATCTGCCAATTAAGAATGTGGGATATACACCTTGTTTTCGAAGAGAAGCGGGTTCATGGGGAAGCCATGTGCGAGGGTTAAATCGCCTTCATCAATTCGACAAGATTGAAATCGTACAACTACGAACTCCTGAGGATTCTTACCATGCATTAGAGGAAATGAGAAAATATGTACAAGGCTTGTTAGAAAAGTTGGAACTCCCTTATCGTGTCTTAAAACTTTGTGGAGGAGATATGGGATTTACGTCAGCTCTAACATACGACATGGAAGTATTTTCTGCTGCTCAAGAAAGATGGCTTGAAGTAAGCTCAGTAAGCAACTTCGAATCCTTTCAAGCTAATCGATTGAAGCTTCGTTATAAATCAGAGTCTAAAAACAAATTACTACATACATTAAATGGAAGTGCACTAGCACTACCCAGAATAGTCGCAGCTATTCTAGAAAACAATCAAGAGAAAGACTATATAAGACTTCCTAAAGTTATTCACTCTTACACTGGATTTGATAAAATTGAACGGGTTAAATAAAACAACATGGACAACTATCAAATAAGCCAATTCGGGATTATTGCGCTTTTTATATTAGCAGCTGTTGTTTTTTTAAGCCTAACATTGCTCATTAGCAAAATGATTCGACCTCAAAAACCCAATGAAGAAAAACTAACTCCTTATGAATGCGGGGAGGAGCCCTCTATGTCTGCTTGGTATCCATTAAATGCACGGTTTTATATTCTAGCTATTTTATTTATTCTATTTGAAATAGAAATTTTATTTCTATTTCCATGGAGCCTAGCCTTTAATACAGATATAGCTGTTAATAATTATTCTTTTTCATGGATCTGGTTTTCAATCATAGAGATCGGTATATTTATAGGTATTTTAATATTAGGATTAGCCTATGCATGGGTATTGGGATATCTTGATTGGATAAAACCATCTCAAAAAAAACACTCTTTTAAATCTCCCGTGCCTGCTGACTTATATAAAAAATTATTTTCAAAAAAATGATTAATCAAGAAAAAATCAACCCCGAAGAGTTAGCTATGTTAGAGGCTTACCTTTTAGAAACCAATGCTAATTTTTTAAAACTAACCATTCTCCTTTACAGTATTTCGGTTGTTGGTCTTTTTTTAACAGTATGGGCTACCAAATCGTGGCAAGCGGGGTTAATACAGTTTGTAATTACAACTCTGATTTTTAGCATTATTATAGTGATTTTAGGAGAAAAATCAAGATCAATCCGTAAAGATTTAAAAAGCAAACAAAAAAACATTATTACAGATACCATTAAAAAAAGAGAGCAAATCGAGGACACGTATTTCTTTTACATTAATGAATCGAAAATCGAAATACCCATGAGTGAATATATAAAATATAACGATTGGGAAACGATTAGCATACATCTGTCTACCCATAGTCAATTCGTATTTAAAATAGAAAAAAATCATTAACCCATGTCATTGTCTTTTAAATCTATTTTTAAAAAAATAACAAAGACAACTATTATTTTTATTATCTCCTCTATTATTTTATTTTTTATACTAAATTTCATTTTCCCTTTACGTACATCTACGACTTATTCTCAACTTATAGTCGCTCGTGATAGCACTGTCATGCATGCCTTTTTGACTCCAGATGATAAATGGCGCATGAAAATTGAACTCCATGAAATGATGCCCGAGCTTAAAAAAACAATTCTTTATAAAGAGGATAACTATTTTTATTATCATATTGGAGTCAATCCCATCTCTATTATAAAAGCTCTTTTTAAGAATACCATCCGAGGTAAAAAAATATCAGGAGCTTCTACCATCACCATGCAAGTAGCACGTTTACTTGAACCAAAGAAACGAACATATGGAAGTAAAGCAATTGAACTATTCCGAGCACTTCAACTAGAATTATATTATTCCAAAAATGAAATCTTACAAATGTATTTCAATCTTATTCCATATGGAAGTAATATCGAAGGCGTCAAATCAGCATCATTGCTGTTTTATGGAAAATTGCCTAATAAATTAAGTATCGCTGAAATAGCTGTTTTATGTATTGTACCCAATCGCCCAACCTCACTAGCCTTAGGTAAAAATAATGAACTCATCCGAATAGAGCGTGATAAATGGCTAAAGCAATTTAAAGCAGATGGTCTTTTTCCAAATGACTATATAGAAGATGCTATACAAGAGCCTGTGGAACTTCATCGATTGCCACCGCCTAGATTAGCACCTCATTTTTGCAATCGACTACATCAGAAATTTCCGAATCAAGAACTTATTTCCACCACGATCGATTTAACTCTTCAAGATAAGATAGAAGCTATAACTTATAGGTTTATAAAAAAATGGAAAAATTATGGCATATACAATACATCCATACTAATTCTTGACAATAAGGATCGAAGCATTCTAGCTTACCTAGGATCACCTGACTTTTTAGATAAAGAAAACCAAGGAGAAGTGGACGGAGTAAGAGCTGTACGCTCTCCAGGAAGCACATTAAAGCCACTTGCCTATGCACTTGCATTTGATCAAGGCATTATCACACCTAAACAAGTTATTTCGGATGTACCGACTGATTTTGCAGGTTATGCGCCTGAAAATTTTAATAAAAAATTTAATGGGAAAGTAACAGCTAAAAAAGCACTTGCGACATCATTAAACATTCCTGCTGTGAAATTAGTAGATGCAGTTGGATTGCCCTATTTTTTAAAAAAATTAAAAGCAGCCCATTTCCAACATATAGCTGAAAATGAAAAAAATCTTGGCCTATCTGTGATATTGGGTGGATGTGGTTCTACATTAGAAGAACTCACAAACCTATACGTATCATTTGCTAATAAAGGAATCTATAAACCAATTCGATGGACAACACTAGCCGATACCACGGTATGGCAACAACCAGATACTATTTTTTCTGAACAAGCTGCTTATGTTATTACTGATATCTTAACCACACTCACACGTCCAGACTTACCCAATGATTATCAAAACAACTACCACATTCCTAAAGTAGCTTGGAAAACAGGCACCTCTTATGGGCGTCACGACGCATGGAGTATAGGATTTAATAAAAAATACACTGTTGGTGTATGGGTAGGAAATTTCTCCGGACAAGGTGTAAAATATTTAACAGGATCAGAAATAGCCACACCACTATTGTTTGATATTTTCAATACGATTGATTACAACTCTGATAGCAGTTGGTTTTTTCCACCATCCAATCTGCCTTTTCGATTAGTTTGTGAGGAAAATGGCCTCATACCGAATACATTTTGTGAGCACCAAGTTACAGATTATTATTTACCTCTTATTTCTACCAGTCAAGTATGTGATCATCTTAAATATATCTGGGTTTCTGCAGATGAAAAAATAAGTTATTGTTCTCATTGTCTTCCATCGGCTGGTTATAAAAAAAAATTATACCCTAACATATCACCGGAACTCATTCCTTTTTATAACGCCGAAAAAATAAGTTATACTAAAATACCTCCACACTACTCACAATGCACGCATGTTTTTGAGGAAAATGCGCCCACGATCACCTCTCCTTCACATGCTAAAGAATATTTTATAGAAAAAGGCGAAGCAACCGAATTAATATTAAGCTGCCAAGTTGAAGACCGTGTTAAAAAAATATATTGGTTTATAAACGATAAGTTCTATCGTGCCGTATCTCCACAAGAAAAATTATTCTTTAAACCTCAAATTGGCTTTGTAAAAATCTCGTGCAGCGACGACCTGGGGCGGAACAGCGACATCACTATTAAAGTAAGCTATCAATAAGAAAATTAAAAGTAAATATGTACTTTTGAACAAACACTTTAGGTATGGTAAAATACGTTTATATGTGGGCTATATTAACAATTTTCACCTCATCGGCATTTTCAAAAGAGGAGGAAAAGCCAATGGAAAAAGTAAATAAACAGTATTCTATTGAAACAGGGGTACGCTATTTTACACACTCCACACTTCCTTCTGAAGCCAAAACCGGATTTACCCTTCTAGGAGACTACGCGTGGAAACTCTCAGGTTATTACAAAAGACCATCTGTCTATTTATCTGTACCCATTGGTATAAATTACATGATAGATCCTTCATCAAATCATAGTGATATATACATCCTAGTGTATGGGTGGACAATTCGGCATGAGTTCCGAAAAGACAAGAAATTTATTCCTTATATCGGCTATTCTCTTCTCCTTAACCAAGTTTGGATCAAAGGAAGAGGCGGTAGAACAATAGGACATCAAACTAAATCAGAAATCGGACTTAATATTTACTCCGGTAGACAATGTTACTTTTTTAAGATAGAATATGGCATTTCTAGCTTTCCTAGCCTAGATCAAAAAACAAGCAGTGTATTTGCATTAGATCTAAAAACAGGTATTAGATGGTGATTTGCACCATTTTTAAATTATTTTTTAGTATTATTGATTAAGCTCCCAAACAAGAAATAATGGTAACATTCGAAGCAAAAATACTCAAAAGAATAAGAAAGTTTTGTGCTTACCAAGAACGCTCTCAGAAAGAAGTGCGTGACCGTCTTGCCGCTGTGGGTGTTAAAGGAGAAGATGCAGAAGAAATAATTGCCAAACTCATTGAAGAAGGCTTTCTAAATGAAGAGCGATTTGCCAAGTTATATGCTGGTGGAAAGTTTCGACTAAAAAAATGGGGGAAAATAAAAATTAAAACAAGGCTCCAACAAAAAGGAATATCCACCTATTGCATAAAAAAAGCACTTGAGGAAATAAACGACAACGATTATATTGATACCCTTCGCGACCTTATTATTAAAAAAATAGAAAAAGGAGGATATATGGATAAAACTACTTTAAAAAACAGCCTTTACATGAATTTATTGGCAAAGGGATATGAATCAGACCTTATCAAAACAACCATTGAAGAATGTCTTGTATCAGTATAAATATCCAACTCGTATCATTTTGATGATTTGTATAGCAAGTACATTGTTAAAAACAAAAAATTTTCCTATCTTTGTGTCCTTAAAAAAATAGAGCGGTATGCATCCATTAATAAAAGTAGCGGAGAAACAATATACTGATATTAGATCTAAATTTCCTTCTTTTAAATCAGGAGATACGATTAACGTATACGTTAAAATCAGAGAAGGAGAAAAAGAGCGAATCCAGCAATACCAAGGTATAGTGATACAGATCAAGAACAAAGGAACTAATGGAGAAACGATTACAGTACGAAAAGTATCGCATGGTGTAGGTGTAGAGCGTGTATTTCCAATTATTTCACCAAGTATAGAAAAAATTGAAGCTGTAAAAAAAGGACAAGTGCGACGTGCTCGACTTTATTATTTGCGAAATAAATCTGGTAAAGCAGCTCGTATTAAGGAAAAAATCATGAAAGGGAGCGAAACTACTTCTTTAGAAAAATAATCTATTTTTGAGGTATTATTTATATAAAAAAAGAGCTTGTAGACTTACAAGCTCTTTTTTTATTTTATAAAATAAAAAAAGTAATTTTAGTGCAAATTAGGTTATACCATAAGTCAACATGGAAGAAAAAATTGCTATACCAGTAGGAACAACCTTAGATCGATTCATATCCCGTAATCAAGAGGATTTTCCATATGCCAAAGGGGAGTTATCACAACTTTTGCGTGATATCGGGCTGGCGGCGAAGATTGTAATCCGCGAAATCAATCGAGCTGGATTAGCAGGCGCTATTGGCTCTTACGGTATGCAAAACATACAGGGCGAGGAACAACAAAAATTAGATGTTATCTCTAATATCCGATTCATTCGAGCTTTAAAAAATGGCGGTGAGGTCTGTGGCATTATCTCTGAAGAAGATGAACATATCATTGATACAGGAAACTACAATGGAAAGTATGTTGTAGCATTAGATCCATTAGATGGATCTTCGAATATTGATGTCAATGTTTCAATTGGTACTATATTTTCTATCTATCGCCGAATATCTCCTGTTGGAAAGCCTGTCACACGTGAAGATGTATTACAAATAGGTACCAAACAAGTTGCAGCAGGTTATATTGTGTACGGATCCTCCACTATACTCGTTTACACCACAGGTAAAGGCGTTAATGGCTTTACGTATGATAATACCTTAGGTGAATTTTTTCTCTCCCACGCCACTATTAAAACTCCACAGACTGGAACTATCTATTCATGTAATGAAGGAGGTTCGCATTCATTTCCAACATCTGTTAAAGCTTACTTAGACTATTGTAAAGAAAAAAAATATACAGGTCGATATATCGGTTCACTGGTAGCTGATTTTCATCGCAACTTATTAAAAGGAGGAATATATATCTACCCGGCCACAGCCAAAGACCCTAAAGGAAAGTTAAGATTATTATACGAATGTTATCCATTGGCTTTTATTGTAGAGCAAGCTGGTGGAAAAGCATCCAATGGCACCCAACGTATCTTAGAAATACAACCTGAAGAATTACATCAGCGAACCCCCTTATTTATTGGTTCAACAGAAATGATCAACCAAGCAGAAAAGATAGCTCACGATCATATTCATATAAAAATATAACCCATCCTGTTAACTTTATAATTTAGCCATGAAACAATCTCTTATTTTTTTAGTCCTATTACTGTCTATAAAAAACACAACATATGCTCAGCTGGTAGAACTGAATCAAACTCCTTTATCTATTAAATGGAATCAAATCAATACGCCTCATTTTCGATTGGTATATCCTAATGGCTTTGATTCTACAGCTCAACAAATGGCTAATACACTTGAACACATCTACACACCCATATCAAATAACCTTGGTAAACAGCCACGCAAAATTTCTGTTATTTTTCAAAATCAAAATACTATTCCAAACGCTTATGTTCGATTAGCTCCTCGGTATTCTGAATTTTATACTACGCCTCCACAAGATTATAATTCACTAGGAACTAATTCATGGCTGAATTTACTTTGTACACACGAGTTTCGTCATGTTGTGCAATATGATAAGTCATTAACTGGTTTTACAAAACTAGCATACTATTTATTTGGACAAGGCGGATGGGCTGTTATGTCTTATTTAGCTGCACCGGAATGGTTTTGGGAAGGAGATGCGGTATACTCAGAAACCCTATTCTCTGAAAGTGGACGTGGACGAATGCCTTTTTTTGATCTCGTATTCAGAACACAGCTTCTTGAGCGTGGACGTTGGAATTACCACAAACAATATTTAAGATCCTTTAAAGATTTTATACCTAATCATTATGTGACCGGTTATTTTATGACATCCTATTTACGCCGATCATATGGTGATACTATTTGGGATAAGGTTACTGAAAGGGCATTCCGCCGATCATATATGCCCTTTACATTCTCCAAAGCCATTAAAAAATACACAGGGCATTATTTAGTGCCAACCTATAATAAAATGACGCAAGAATTGGACTCACTGTGGAGAAAACAGATTGATCAACTTGTTATTACGCCCTCAATAAAAATTACAAAACGCAAAACAACTATCTTTACAAACTATGAACATCCGCAAACTCTTTCGGACGGGCGTGTTGTAGTAGAAAAATCAGGATTAAGTGATATTGCCACATTTATAGCCGTCGATTCCATAGGAAATGAAAAAAAATTAGTTACACTTGGACTTCACAATGAAAGCGGCATGCTTTCTATTGCTCATGATATTATCGTTTGGAATGAGTTTATACCAGACCAGCGATGGGGTAATAAATGGTATTCGGTTATCAAACGGCATGATATAAAAACTCACAAAACAAAACAGCTTACTGAAAAATCACGTTTCAATGGTGCAGCTATTTCTCCAAATGGAAATTCTATTGTTACAGTCGAAACAAACGAAAACAATAAACATGCACTAGTTGTGCTTGATGCACAGTCAGGCAACGTGATTAGACGATTAACAAATTCAACGAATTGTTTTTACGTTATGCCCCGATGGATGGCTGACAATAAACACATCGTAGCTATAGCATTAACCGATAAAGGAAAAGCTATCACTTTAATTAACACTCAAACAGAACAAAGTTTTAATCTGACAGCGTTTTCTTATGAGAATATAGGTCATCCCGTGGCATACAAAAACTATATATTTTTTAATTCTCCCTATAATGGAATAGATAATATTTATGTATTAGACACCTTAACACATCGTCGATTCCAAGTTACATCCAAAAAATATGGCGCGTACAATCCAGCTATTTCAAATGATGGAAAACACATCTACTTTAATAATTTTTCTATTTCAGGAATGGATTTAGAAAAAATGGAATTAGACCCAACACATTGGACTCCAATCGAACAGGTAGAAAATCGAACGGTACATTATTACGAAAAAGATACATTAAACAAAACAGCAAATACTCAATTACTACAACATACACCTCAGCAAATATATGATGTTAAAAAATACAAACGCATCAATCATTTAATTAACCCATTTGGATGGGGCCCTTATATAGACGGGACCAGTCGTAATCTTGGAATCTATCTTCAATCAATAGATATTCTTCAAACACTCTACACACGCGTTGGTTATACAAGAAATGCGAATGAAAAAACAAATGGATTTGCAGCAGAAGCCTCTTATCAAGGATTATATTCTATAATTGATGCAGGTTATCAGAGTGGAACACGTTTAACAACATTAAACTATAGAAACAATGATACATTGATTTCTTGGAAAGAAAAAACAGGGTTTATTGGATTATCACTCCCACTTAACCTCACCCGATCGAAATATTATCAATACTTAAAATTCAGCACGCGGATTAATATTACACAAGTTTCCAATTATGAATTTCCTGTGCGCTATATCTCACAAGCTGGAAATGGAGGTTTAAGAAGTTTACAGTATTTTATTTCATACAGTCGATTATTAAAAATAAGCAAACGTGATATACAAAGTCGATGGGGACAATCTCTTTTTATAATGTACAATCATACACCACTCGGCGGCAATTATAAAAGCGATCGACTTGCGATTGAAGGAAATTTATTTTTCCCGGGTCTTGGCAAACATCACTCTCTGCAAATACGCGGAGGCTATCAAAAACAAACTATTGATAATTATGCCTTTTCAACACCATTATTTATACCACGCGGAGATACTTATAAATCATATACATATTTTTCGAACGCATCTATCGAGTATCGGCTACCCTTATTTTATCCGGATATTGCCATCGGTCCACTGGTTAATATTCAACGTGTAAAAGCCAATTTGTTTTACGACTATAGCATGGGTTGGGATAACACAGATAAGAAAACAACATTCAGCTCCATGGGGGTTGAGCTAACAACAGATATTAATGTATTTCGTTTGCTAGCTACCAATATCGACTTGGGTGCACGATTCACCT
Organism: uncultured Cytophagales bacterium; assembly: GCA_964418605.1. GTDB lineage: Bacteria > Bacteroidota > Bacteroidia > Cytophagales > Cyclobacteriaceae > CAYQLY01. The sequence goes on along the minus strand of CAYQLY010000007.1, from coordinate 19,753 downwards.
ACGTACCCGATACCCAAGCTGCTTTCTGGGATTTCTTATTGTTAAGTTTTGGATTTTAGATGTGGTTATTTTCTTTTGTTAATCTATCTAATTGCTTTAATAAAGTTGGCATTCTAAATTCCCCATCCATACTTTTAATTTTTTCAGCAGCAATATCAACATTAATACCAATAGATGTGACATATAATGGCTTCTTACTTATACCTCTATACACTTTACGTTTTTCTTTTTTTATTTTTAGAAAATTATTTTTTGCGACTCCAATAATTGGAATTTTTTCCTCTAATCTTGTGTATAGAAACGCACCTAATCCTGGTTTTTTTTCATCATCTAAAATCACAAAACCATCAACAACAATTGCTTCAATTTTATGAATTTCGATCTTATCTATTAAGCTTAAAATACAAGGCAACTCTCTTTTATAAAATTCTCCTGATGTATATTCTTCTACTTTATCTGCTGTTTCAGTATAAATTTTATAGGACTGCTTATCTTCCCATGTTTCAAATTGTAAACAAACAGTCTTAGCCTTATCCTGAAAATAATATGTATCAAAAGCGAGAATCATGCTTCTTCTCTACGCACACCGGTTATAACCAATGTAGAGCCCAAATTTCGAAATGTCGAATAGTATGTAAAATAAGTATCACGAAGATGATCTATTTCACTTTCTAACAGAAATATTAAATCAAATTGATAATCATCAAAATATTTATTTTTTGAAATTAAAGATATATTTAATCCTAAAAGGGAAAAATATATTAATTTACTATCAAAATCTTTTTCTCCGGATTTAAAAACTTCTTTATATAATGATCTAAGGACGTTTTCAGATTGTTTAATTAGAGAGTCTAAGTTTGTTATACTATTTTTTAATATAGCTCTGATTACCTCCCAATCTATTATAATTTCATCCGTTTCTAGTTTTTTAAATAAAAACTCATTAAAACTAAATTCTAGTTCTAGATCATTGAATATGCCTTTAGCATACCATTCATGAGTTAACATTTTAGTATCGACATCAACAACTTGTTTAAAATTCAAACACAACTGATCAATAACAATTATTTCCATCGATATGTAATTTTAGGATATGACCTACTTTAAAAAAAACTTATTTTTACTTTCTATTCATAATATCCTCAATTTCATCTGGTTCAATAGGAATATGTTTCATCAAATCAAGAGGCCCTTTTTCAGTAATAAGAATATTATTTTCAAGTCGAATGCCAATACCTTCTTCTTTAATATAAATACCAGGCTCACATGTTAATACTGTTCCGGCTTGAAGAGGTTCATGAAAAAAACCTACATCATGCACATTCAGTCCTAAAAAATGTGCAACACCATGCATAAAATATTTTTTAAAAGCAGGAGTTTGACCATCCTGTTTTTTAATTGCATCCAATGACAACAAACCCAAATCGACAAGTTCTTTTTCAACACATTTTTCAGTTTCAAGTTGCAAGTCTTTCCAATATTTTCCTGGTATCATAGCCTGCGTTATCGTTTTCATTACCCTCAACACGGCATTATAAACCTCCTTTTGTCTTTTTGAAAATCGTCCATTGACAGGAACAACACGTGTCATATCTGCATTATAATAGCAATAACCTGCTCCAACATCCATCAACACCAGGTCACCATCTTTACATACTTGATCATTGTCATGATAATGCAATACACAAGCATTTGCACCGGACGCAATGATAGGCTGGTAGTCAGCAAAATCACCATGGTGCCGTATAAACTCATGTGCATACTCTGCAACAATCTCACGTTCATTAACACCTGGTTTTATAAACTTAAGAGCACGTCGAAATCCTTTTTCAGTTAAGTCACAAGCTTGTTGCATTAAACGAATTTCTTCTGCTGATTTAATGGCTCGTAAACGATGCATAAAAGGAGCTAAGCGATGATAACTGTGTAACGGATATTGTTCTTTACAATAAGTCACAAACCGAGCATCCCGCGTTTCAACTTCAACAATGGCTCGTCTATGTTCATTAGTGTTTAAATAAATATGATCAGAATCAAATACCAATTGACGAAAAATGGATAAAAACTCAGATGTCCAATAAATCGTTTGAATTCCAGAAATAGTACAGGCTTCTTCTTTAGTCAATTTTTTTCCTTCCCACGTAGCAATAAGTTCGCTCGTTTCACGAAGAAAAAGTACTTCTTTATACCTAGCCTCGCGTGCATCCGGAAAAAGAAGAAGAATGGTTTCTTCTTGATGTATACCAGTCAAGTAAAACAAATCTGTATTTTGAACAAAACGCATAGTCCCGTCAGCACTTGTAGGCATTGTATCATTAGAATGACATACAGCAATGGAACTCGGTTTTAACTGTATTGCTAAACGCTTTCGATTTTCACTAAAAAGAGAAGAAGATATCGTATGTTTCATGCCTAAATTTAGAAAATTATTTTTTTTAATTTATAATAGATCGATTAATTACAGCATCCGTTTTTTATTTTATAGTAAATTGCACTATTAATAATTGACTACTATGCTACATCCCGATCAAAAACAATACAACATTGTAGGTATTATGTCTGGCACTTCTTTAGATGGATTGGATATAGCCTATAGCGAATTTACCTATTTAAATGAAAAATGGAAATTTAATATACCCTACGCTGAAACCATACCATATGATTTTCATTGGAAAAATAAACTGAAACATGCTCATAAAGAAAACTTGGAACATTTTTTAGAATTAGATCGCTCATACGGTACATTTATCGGCCAACAAATCCAATTTTTTTGTAAGAAATACAATCTAAATCCAGATTATATTTCATCACATGGGCACACCATCTTTCATCAACCGGAAAAAAAACTAACCTGTCAATTAGGTCATGGAGCCTCTATTTATGCAGTGACTGACATACCAACCATTGCCGATTTTCGTGTGACAGACATGGCTTTAGGAGGACATGGCGCACCACTTGTACCTATCGGTGATGAGTTATTATTTGGAGAATATGAGTATTGTTTAAATATTGGCGGAATTGCTAACATATCACATTCTATTCAAAACAAACGAACAGCATTTGATATTTGCCCTGCTAATTTTATTTTAAACTATCTCGCACAACAAATTAATAAAGAATATGATAAAAATGGAGAATTAGCAAAAAGTGGAACACTAAATCAAAAGATGCTGAATGAATTAAATGCTATCGCTTATTATAAGCTACCATCACCTAAATCATTAGGCAGAGAATACATTGAACGCCACTTTCTACCCATTATTGATTCATATACTATACCTATTCATGACAAACTACATACCTATTGCCACCATATTATTTTTCAGATCGCCAAGATTGTGAATAAACTGTCACAGCAAAAAAATAAAATATATTCTATTCTAATAACAGGAGGTGGCGCTTGGAATACATTTCTATGGAATGAATTAGCTCCTCAATACCTACATTCAAACATACATTTTTTCACTCCTACTAAGTCTATTGTGGATTTTAAGGAAGCACTAGTCTTTGCTTTTTTGGGTGTGTTAAGGGTAAGAGATGAAATAAATTGTCTTAGTAGTGTAACAGGTGCATCCATAGATTGTTGTGGTGGTGTTATATTTGGAGTATAAATAATTTGACTGATGAAAGAATTAATACACCAATTTGAAACTAAAAAACCCGAGATCGTCTTTGAATGGAAGGATGCAGAATCAGAAGCAGAGGGATGGATAGTTATAAATTCATTACGAGGTGGCGCAGCAGGAGGCGGTACGCGAATGCGTAAAGGATTAGATAGACGAGAAGTGGAATCATTAGCTAAAACCATGGAAGTTAAATTCACAGTATCTGGTCCATCAATTGGAGGAGCTAAATCAGGTATTAATTTTGATCCCCATGATCCACGCAAAACAGACGTTTTAAAAAGATGGTATAAAGCAGTTATTCCATTATTAAAAAACTATTATGGAACCGGGGGCGATTTACATATCGATGAAATCCATGAAGTCATTCCTATCACAGAAGAATTAGGATTATGGCATCCACAGGAAGGAGTGGTTAACGGATTCTACCGCGCTACAGAATCACAAAAAATTAATAAAATCGGTCAATTACGTTATGGCGTTTCTAAGGTTATAGAAGATGAGGTTTTTTCACCATCTCTTTCTCAAAAATATACAGTTGCCGATTTAATTACAGGGTATGGCGTAGCGGAATCAGTCAAACATTATTATGCTATTTGGGGAGAACAGCTGAAAGGAAAAAAAGCCATCATACAAGGATGGGGAAATGTGGCCTCAGCTGCCGGATTTTATTTAGCAAAAATGGGTGTGAAGCTGGTGGGGATTATTGATCAAGCGGGAGGGCTTATTGATGAACATGGTTTATCTTTTGAAAAGGTAAGAGAACTTTTTTTAACAAAAGATAAAAACACACTTCGCGATACATCACTTATTCCTTTTAATGAAGCCAATGAAAAGATTTGGAAGATTCCCGCAGAACTATTTATTCCTGCAGCAGCATCTCGAATAGTCAGACAGGAACAAATAGCCTCTCTAATTAAAAATGGTTTAGAAGTTATTAGCTGTGGAGCCAATGTGCCCTTCGAAGACAAAGAAATTTTTTATGGACCAACAGCCGAATGGGTCGATCAACAAATAGCCTTAATTCCTGATTTCATAGCTAACTGTGGAATGGCTCGCGTATTTGCATATCTTATGCAAGACAATGTAGAAATGACTGATCAGGCTATTTTTCAAGACGTATCAGATACAATAAAAGCAGCACTATTAAAAATATATTCCAAAGAAAAAACAAAAAATAAACTATACCAACACGGATTAACAATTGCTTTAAAACAGCTTATGTAATATGAACTACAAACAATTTTATGGGGCTTTAATTATTCTCTCATGTTCGCAGTGTTTAAATCCAGAACCCATTCATGATCAAGAACCATACATAGAATTTAGATTGAATTCACCTCAAATGAGGTCTTTAGAAATTAAATACTACAATCAAAAAACATTAAATTACAATTATCACCCTTCATCTATTTCTTTACCAATGAACATTAACAACACTACATCAGGCTTTATCATAAAAAGCCATACAAATGAAGGTACAAGAATAGATACGCTTGTTTTAACATATAAACCCATATTAGTTAATGGGCATATGGATGGCCATGGAAACTTTCGTGTACAAGGCTACCATATAGAAATCAATGATCTAAAAATTAACCATTACACATTCAAAAAAGTATCTATTGACTCTTCATCTAGTTTCCAAAAGGCTCATCTTAATCCTAATAATACTAACCATAAAGAACCAGATTACTATGGCACGATTTATTATTAGCTTTTGTATTGTATTGGCTTTTTATTCAATAGGGTTTTCTCAAGAAAAACCAAAATATACCTTATATATAGGAACTAATCCTTTTAAAATCATAACCTCTTTTGTACAACCTATAAGCTTACAACCATCAAGCATTACCAAAGTAGAGTTAGAGACAGGCTTAATGATTAATCATAAATGGTTATTTATAAATCAATTGGGATATTGCAAAGCAATTAAAGAAGATGGTTTTTTCTATGCCCAAACAAAAGGGTATTACATAAGAACAAGTTTGTTTTATATGATTGGATCTATTGAACACAATAGCTATTACTATAATAATTTAGGGCTAGGCCCCACATTTGATATAAGATTAGGTTTTTCTTTTTGTACTAGTATTTTTCAAGATGCAGGGTCGTATACCATAAAAGCGCCTACTTGGGGTGATAAAGAAATTCCTATTGAGTCAAAAAAATATCAAATTCATTCCATTGAGCCATCCATTATTATTCAAAATGATTGCAAAAAATATTTTTACATTAAAGGAAGCGTTGGGATTAGATGTTTAATAGTTGATTTTGGAAGCACCTCACGCTTTCCCTATCCTCTTTGGACTATACCAGGATTTGGAAATAGTAAAACAAACAATGTTATACTAAGCGCAAGTATAACACTTGGTATACGATTAAGTTTAAATAAAAAAAACAACCTCAATTAACTTTTACATATGAAGTATTCTATATTATTTTCTATTCTATTGCTATTAAATAATGGATGTATAAAAGAGAAAATTTTTCACACCAAAGAACCTATTCTTTTATTTGAAGTTGAACTTAAGAAGAAACCTACTAGTATTTTTGATGATATTAAAAATTTTAATCAGAAAATATTAAATAAGGACTACCAATCTATAAACAAAGAGGGTAAACTTTATGTTTACCTTCCATTAAACATGAAAGAAGAGAAAAGTGAGTTTTTATTTTATATGGATAAACAAATAGACACTCTTGTTTTTTTATACAAACGCAAAGTGCGCTATAGTGAAAATAATAGTTTTTTTGTAGACGTTACCGAATTAAAAATCGAAAAACACAGTTTTGAAAAAATAGAATTAAACATAACATCTACTATTAATGGCAGCGATCCTTTATTTACAAGTGGAAAAATATATTATTAAATTAATCAGAGCACATATACTATTGTTCTTTTTATTTATTCAAAATATCAGCTTAGCAAAAGGTCTAAGTCTAGATCTAGGTATCGATGTACCTAAACTTATTTATGCGCTTGAAAATGAAAAAAAATACGAAGGAGAATTAGGTATTGATGTAAACAATAAGCTATACGCTTTGGTTCAAATTGGCCAAAGCATTCAAATGAAAATTTTTGAAGAAAAAAACTACACGCATTATACAGAAGGTTACTATGTTCGTTTCGGCGGGTATTATACATTCTTAGAATCACACTATACATTTTTAGAGCCTATAAAAAATAATATAAGGCTAGGCACAGGTTTTTTCATCTGTCGAAGTATTTTTAATGACTGGGCTAAATACCTTATCAAGGGGGATTTCTGGGGCGATTATGAATCAATTTCTAATAAAAGAGATTGGAAAGCCTATAGTGTAGATATTCCATTAATAGTCAAAGTTGATATAGGAAAATTTTTCTATGGAAAAATAACACTAAGCAATCGCTTCCTAATTACTAGTTTATATACCAAAAATGACTTTCAAATTGTTCATATTCCTGGGTTTGGTCGAAACCATGATTATAGATATAGTCCTGCGATGACAGTTACATTAGGTTTTAGAATTCGTCTTAGTAAAAAATCATTACAATATGATTATTAAAACCGTAAAAACTAAAAGATAGGTTTTTAGAAACTATTTTATTTGATATATTTTTTTCATAATAGAATTTTATATAAAAAAATTATTCCTGACCATTAACCTGATCAAAAACATCTATTTTCATTTTTTTCATAATCTTACTCTCAAGAACCTTAGCAGAGTCCGGATCGGTAAGTTGAAATAACATAAATTTATTGTGTCTTTTAGTATACACCATGACTTTATAGATTGGTTGCATCCATATGTTTTTACGATTCAAGGTGAGCAATTGCCTAATTTTTTCTTTTTTTATTGTCCAGAAAAATGGAAAATAACTTATGCGCAAATAGGTTTCTGAGGCTGTGATCTTTTTGTAGATTAGAAAAAACCAAATAGCGGTAATAAATAAAAATAGACTAGCTAAGACTACATGAGGTTGTTGAAGCAAATCAGATGAATAAGAAAATTTACACAACAAAATAAGGCTTAGTCCCAAACTAATGAAGCCTGCTATTACTTTACGTATAGACCATCTTCGATAAGATATTCGCATATGTATATCATCTTCACTTATATATTTTACTCCTGATGGTTTTAATTCTACACTCATGAATGAATAGCTTTCTTATAATTAACCTCTACTTGATCCCAATTCACAATATTCCAAAAAGCCTCAATATAATCTTTGCGACGATTCTGATAATTCAAATAATAGGCGTGCTCCCATACATCTAAAGCCAAAAGTGGCACACCTTTTTTTTCCACCGTATCCATAAGTGGATTATCTTGATTAGGTGTGGATATAATTTGAAAACTACCATACTCATCTGTGATTAACCACACCCAACCTGATCCAAATCGATCCAATGCTGTTTTTGTAAATAAACTTTTAAATGCGTCAAATGATTCATAGTTCTTTTCTATAACGCTCCTAAGTTCACCTTCTGGTTTTTTACCGGAATGAGGCGTTAATATAGTCCAGAAAAAGGAATGGTTATAGTGGCCTCCGCCATGATTACGAATAGCGATTGGTAGTTTACTAACCTGGCTAAACATATCTTCCAAAGACTTATTTTGAAGTTCAACATGAACAGCTATCGATTCATTAAGTTTGTCTATATAGGCCTGATGGTGTTTGGTATAATGAATCTCCATAGTAAGTCGATCAATATGGGGCTCCAAATCTTGAAAGGAATAAAATAATGAAGGGAGTGTAAATGGATATATTGAAGATGTTTTTTTATAATTTTTCTTAGCTATACTTTCAAAAGGCTTTAATACATAGGCTAACCCCACAAAAATAATTGTTTTTAAAAATTCCCTTTTCTTCATATCCTTTAAGTATAAGATTTAAATTTACAGATAATTTTAATTAAATTGCTACCTAAAAAAATAAGCATTCTTCTGTATGAAACTATATAATGAAATACCATCGCTAGATTTAGCAGATTTTACATCTGAAAATCAGGCTATAAAGGATCAATTTGTAAAAAACCTAGGAGAAGCCTATAACAATATTGGGTTTGTGGCTATTAAAAACCATGGCCTAAGTGATGAATTACGTGATAAGCTGTATGATACGATTAAACTTTTTTTTGCCTTGCCTGATGAAAAGAAAACAAAATATGAAATACCTGGATTAGCAGGACAGCGGGGTTACGTAGGAAAAGGTAAAGAACATGCCAAAGGTAGAAATACAGGTGATCTTAAAGAGTTCTATCATATCGGACAAGAAATAACAGATAATGACCCCATTAAGCAAAAATATCCTGATAACGTGTGGCCTTCAGAAATAGCTCTATTTAAAGAAACAACATCCAAGGCGTATAAAATCTTAGAAGACACTGGATTTAAAATGCTTCGAGCTATTGCATTATATCTTGGATTAGAAGAAACGTATTTTGATAAAAAAGTAAAAAATGGGAATAGCATTTTACGTGCCATTCATTACTATCCTATCGAAGATCCAAACTCTATTCCAGCTGATGCCGTACGTGCCGCAGAACATGGCGATATTAATTTAATCACTCTTTTAATGGGTGCGAGCGCAGAAGGATTAGAAGTGTTGCGAATGGATAAAAAATGGATACCCATTACAGCTCTGCCTGAACAAATCATTGTTAATGTTGGTGATATGCTATCAAGATTAAGTAATAATAAACTAAAGTCGACCATTCATCGCGTGGTCAATCCGCCTAAAGATAAAATGCATACATCCAGGTTTTCAATTCCTTTTTTCATGCACCCACGAGCAGATATGGATTTAAGTTGTTTGCCCAATTGCATCGATCAAGAAAATCCAAAACACTATGCAGATATTACAGCTGGTGAATTTTTAGAAGAACGACTAATTGAATTAGGTTTATTAAAAAAATAAATTCTTGATGCTTATGAAAAAAGAACAAATTTCTATTACATTATTAGTTTTTGTTTTTATATTTTTTTCATGTAAAAAACCAACTGTTAATCCTGATATTCTAACTCCTCCATCTGATTCGATAGAAGTAAGAAATATCGTTGTTAGCATGCAATTAAGAATTAGTGATCCACCCGGACTAGGATATGATGCGTTAGCAAATGAATTAGTACCTCTGCGTACCATGGAAGATGCTAAACGTATAGATATTGCCTTTGAAGGAGCTGGTTTTCATGCCGGATCTCATTTTATTAATCAAAGCTCAACCATGATTTATGACAATGCAACTACTTTTGTTAAAGTCAATGGAGAAATAAACTACGATAATCCAGTTACCAAAAAACAAGTAAAAGATCTTTTCATAAAAAAACAAGCCACAGCTGATCAATTTCAAAATCAAGTAGTAGGCGATGTGTATATCGGAAAAATACGAGAGCAAGATAGTTATATGTTATTTAAAATAACAAAGGTAAGACTTGACCTAAGTGCTAGTGAAATGACTTTCAATTGTAAAGTTTGGAGATAAAAATAAGAGAATGGATTCAGAAATGAATCCATTTTTAATTTTATGAAAAGAATACGTTATTATATTTTTTTAAGAGACGTAGCTCTTCTAGCCTTAACCGGCTTTGGTGGCCCTCAAGTTCATCTGGCCCGCTTTATAGCTACTTTTGTTAAAAAAAGAAAATACTTGACAGAGGCAGAGCTTATGGAGCTGCATTCACTTTGTCAAATATTACCCGGACCTACATCAACACAAACAATCACATCTATTGGCTTCAAAATAGGAGGAGCCAATCTAGCCTATCTCACATTATTAATATGGATCTTACCAGCTGTACTTATCATGACAGCAACAGGCATAGCTGTTTCCTACATTGATGCAAAAAACATGACATTGTCGTTCACACGATTTATTCAACCTATTGCTATTGGTTTTATTGCTTATGCCGCTTACGTTGTAAATATTAAAGTTATTAGAACTAAAATAGCTTCTATACTAACTGTAGCTTCTATTATTATTTCCTTTTTTTCTCATTCCCCTTTACTACCCCCTATTCTTCTATTGCTGGGTGGGGCCGCCACGAGTTTTCGGTATAAAGAATATCCTGTCGAAGAAAAAGAAAAACTAAAAATCAAGTGGGGTAATTTTATATTATGGGGAGCTTTATTTATAGGAATTGCTTCTTTAGGAAATATTACACAGTCGTTGCCTATTCTTTTGCTTGAAAATTTTTATAGAAATGGAAGCTTAGTATATGGCGGTGGCCAAGTATTAGTTCCTTTACTTTATACAGAGTTTGTTGAATTCAAACACTATCTTTCTTCAGAAGAATTTTTATCAGGATATGCTATAGCACAAGTGGCACCTGGGCCTGTGTTTGCATTTAGCAGTTATATCGGAGTGTTGAGTATGCGAGACTATGGGGTTGGAGGACAATTGGTTGGCGGGCTAGTTTCCACCATAGGTATTTTTTTACCAGGGTTATTATTTTGTTTTTTTATTATTCGATTTTGGAGTCACTTTAAAAAATACAGATTAGTAAAAGCATCTTTAGAAGGAATTACAGCTGTAAGTTCAGGATTGGTTATTGCCGCAGCTATGACGTTGTTTGAGCCTATGCCAAAAGATATCCCCAATATTACTGCGATGGCTATTACTTTTATTTTACTTATGCTAACAAAGATCCCATCTCCATTAATTGTATTGGCTGGCTTACTCGCAGGTTTATTATTGCCTATTTAAACAATTTTTCTTTTTCTAGTATAGATTTACTTTTTATTTGATATGGATTATCGTAATTAGACAACCCATCAAGAAGCTGAATTGCATTTTCTTTTTTTCCTTCTTGAAGAAACAGAATAACCTTTAACCATTGAACGGTCAAAGAATCAACAGGATTTATTCCTTCTTTGATAAGCAACTGGTCACAACGATTAATAATACCCTCTAGTGATGTGTGATTTTTAATTTGAACAATGATAGAATCAATTTCCACATCAAAAGAAAACGAAGAAGCAGACATAGATACATTACCACTAGATACTAAATCTGTTATCGCGGCTTTTTCATGTTCTTTATTCTTTGCACGATTTTTTTTGGATTTTTTTGTTTTTTCTTGATCCAAAATACGATCTAATTTTTTACCACTATACGAAGAGCTGTTTTCATTCGTACCTTTGTCTTTATACACACCAATCCCATTTTGATCTTTTCGAACAATATCTGCAAAAGCTAACATATCATGCACTTCTGCAGAATATATTCTTTTTTCTTCCTCATCAACAGGTTGCGCCTTACCAGTATTCGATGAACCATACTGGATTTCATCATAGCCCCCAACTGCTTGATCAGAATAACCTAACTTATTCAACTCCAAAGGTTGTTCCATAGGTATCGGAGTAGATTCTATTTCGTTGTATGCTATTTTAGGAGAAGGTGGCGGCACATACAATACAATCGTATCACGAGGCATTTCCTTTTGTTGATAAGCAACACCAGAAACAGAATTTGAATAATCAAACACATCTCTTAATAAAACGCTTAGGCCAATCAGTAAAACCAATGAGGCCGCTATCCACCAATAAGCCTTTAGTGTTTTAGCTTTATTTGAAGAAATATATTTTTTATCTAGTTCAACTTTAAGTGTTGTAATAGATTCAGTTAATTCATCTTTAGACAAAGAACCATCTGCTAAAAACTCAACAGCCTCTGCACAAAGTTCGCATTCGGATAGATGCTCTTCCACTAGCCTTTTTTCTTCTTTTGAAAGATCGCCCTGATTATACGCATACATCGTATCAACTGAAATACACGCCGACCGGTCAAACAATCTACCTATCTTTTTTTTCATGTTTTTCTTTTAAATAATTTTGAAGATTACGCCTCCCATTTTGAATATGCGTTTTCACTTCTTTAAACGAATATCCTGTTAACTCAATGATCTCTTTGTAACTTCTCTCTTGTAAAAAGAAAAGTTCGATACATTTTTTCTGTTCTTCCTTAAGCAACGCCAACGCCTCTTCTAAAAAAGAAAGATTAAGCTCTTTTTCTTCAAGATGCAAATGGGCATCATATTCCATAGTTACTAACGACAGCTCATTGATTTCCTCAACATCAACAAACTGCTTATGCTGTCGAATTTGCATCAAACAGTAGTTTTTAGCTACTTTATATAGCCAAGATCGAAAATGGTGAACATCGTGTTTCTTTAAATCCGTACAAAGTTTTTCAAAAATCTGCATCGAAGCATCTTTGCTTTCTTCTGTGTTTTTTAAATACTTTAGACAAATTATATATACAAGATGAGAATACCGTTGAAATAGATAACCTACCCACAAAGAATTTTCAGACTCCTTATATCGAGCGATAAGTTGTTCATCTGTTAACTCATGGGTGGAACTCATACTATATGATCATGAACAAGTAAAAATAGATAAAAAAATTTATGGAATAAAAACATTCCCCTCATCTTATACTTGTTTTTAAACCAACAAATATATGAGACAACTTAAAAAAACAGCATCTACTTCATATATACGAAGACGATGCCTCCTTTTAACTCTGCTTTTTAGTGGATTATTTATCCAGTCAAAAGAACAAACGGAGTTGATCATCAAAGGTAAGGTGGTTGATAACAATAACAATTCACTTTACGGGGTCATAGTAAAAGGAAAAAACACATCCATAACTACGAGTACAGATAAAGAAGGGCTTTATTCCATAAAAATACCATCTTCAACAAAAAAATTAACTTTTCATTATGTTGGATTTGCTATAGAAGAGGCGACTATAAATGGGAGAACAGAGATCAATATAACTATGCATGAAAACAAAGAGAAAAAGTCAATGGAAATGCAAGGTATTATTGCTGGAGGGAATAAAAAAGTTAAATACAAAAACATTAATACCCCTGCAACATCTTATTCTGCGGATATGATAGCTACTGAAGAAATATATCAAGAACAATACAATACTGAATCATACAATACGATACGCGAAAATGATTTTCTTTCTGTTAAAGAAAATCCTCTTTCTACTTTCTCCATTGATGTCGATGCAGCAAGTTATACGAACACACGCCGCTATCTTAATAGTGGTAATCTCCCTCCACAAGATGCTGTGCGAATTGAAGAGTTCATTAACTATTTTGACTATAAATACCCTCAACCTAAAGGCAACCATCCTTTTGAAATACACACAGAGGCTTCAGACTGCCCATGGAATCCTAAACATCAACTGATACAAATCGGCCTTCAAGGTAAAACAATTGCATTTGATAAAATGCCTCCTATAAACTTGGTATTTCTTATTGATGTATCAGGCTCCATGGATGACCCTAATAAACTTCCATTAGTTAAAAAAACATTACAACTCCTCGTAGCCCAATTACGATCTACTGATCATATCTCTCTAACGGTATATGCAGGTGCTGCTGGTGTGGTTCTTCCTTCCACATCCGGAAATGAAAAAGAAAAAATCATCGAAGCTATTGATCAACTCAACGCCGGTGGGTCTACAGCCGGTGGAGAAGGCATTCAATTAGCTTATAAAGTAGCTAAAGAAAATTTTATAAAAAATGGAATCAATAGAGTAATCTTGGCAACGGATGGCGATTTTAATGTAGGCGTATCTTCTGATGCAGAAATGACACGGCTTATTGAAAGTAAACGCGATGATGGTATATTTTTAACCGTTCTCGGTTTCGGAATGGGAAATTATAAAGATTCTAAAATGGAATCCATCGCTGATAATGGAAATGGGAATTATTTTTATATAGACAACATTGAAGAAGCACAAAAAGTACTAGTCACACAGATTGATGGTACACTATGCACTATTGCAAAAGATGTTAAAATACAAATTGAATTTAATCCAACAAAAGTAAAATCATACCGGCTTGTTGGATATGAAAATCGATTGCTCAAAAAAGAGGATTTTAATAATGATAAAAAAGATGCCGGGGAACTTGGAGCAGGGCACACTGTAACAGCACTTTACGAGATAGTACCTGTTGATGGCAAGGACGATCCTTCAGGAAAAGTGGATGAATTAAAATACCAACAAACACAAGTCAAAACCAGCTCATCAAACGAAAAGGAATTTCTTACCATTAAATTCCGATATAAAAATCCTACGGATACCGTAAGCAAACTGATCGTTCATACCGTGATGGATAAAAAAATAAAACTAGACGAATCTTCCGATAACTTCCGATTCGCAGCAGCTGTAGCTTCTTTTGGTATGCTTCTTCACGATTCAAAATTTAAAGGAGATGCAACATATGACTCTGTTTTAAAATGGGCTACTGAAGCCAAAGGAAAAGACAGTGAAGGATACCGAGCAGAATTTATTAAGCTAGTCAAAACAGCTAGTTTATTAACCCCTTCTTCACAAAAAAGTGAAGACTAAAATCTACTCATACTAATTCCAACAAAGCAAGATATATCCTATCTTGCTTTGTTATTTCTAGTTAATTTTACAATCATTCATTAATAATATCAAATGGCATTGCAATTGCAACAATTTTTTCATTTTGTGTCGAAAATTACCTTTCGACGAGCAATCAATGCTTTTTTAGTATTTATGAGTTATCATGTATCCAAACTCATTCGAAAGCCCATTCATTGGGGAATGCCAATAGCTATATCCATAGAGCCAACCACCTCTTGTAATCTCCGGTGTCCTGAATGCCCAAGTGGATTGCGTTCATTTACCAGACCAACTGGCATGTTGGATGAAAAACTATTTACAAAGATTATTAACGAGTTACAACATACGCTTTCCTATCTGACCTTTTATTTTCAAGGTGAGCCTTATCTCCATAAAAAAATAATTAATATGATAGAGTATGCTCATCAAAAAAAAATATATACAGCGACCTCTACTAATGGTCATTATTTAACAAGTGAAATGGCTAGAAAAACAGTAGAGTCAGGTTTAGATCGGCTTATCATATCCATAGATGGAACGACCCAAGAAGTCTATGAATCCTATCGGATAGGTGGAAGTTTAGAAAAAGTCATAGAAGGAACAAAAGAAGTTGTAAGCTGGAAAAAAAAATTAAATGCCCGAACACCATATATTATATTGCAATTTTTAGTCGTTGCGCCCAACGAACATCAGATTGAAGATTTATATGCATTAGCTAAAAAACTTGAAGTAGATGATGTTTTATTAAAAACAGCACAAATTTACAATTACGAAAAGGGTTCTGATCTTATTCCATATACTGAAAAATACAGTCGGTATAAAAAAAACAAAGATGGTTCTTATACTATCAAAAACAAACTCATCAACCACTGCTGGAAAATGTGGCATTCCTGTGTTGTCACATGGGATGGAAAAGTGGTTCCATGTTGTTTTGACAAAGATGCCAGTCATGTTTTAGGTCATGCACAACAACAGCATTTTCAAACCATTTGGAAAAACACATATTATAAAAATTTCCGAAAAACTATTCTTCGATCACGAAGCGAAATAGATATTTGTAAAAACTGTTCAGAAGGAACAAAGGTATGGACATAGAAAATAATAAATCGGCTACTATAGTACAGCATAGTTATAAACTATGTCCCCGCTAACGCGTGTTTGTAACACGTGCAATATAGAAAATGGAAATTTAAAATTTGATTACCTATATAAATAAAGATAATCTAAAAAAAACAGCAATACTAATTTCAGTTGTTACTCCACATGCAAAATAGACATTCAAAAGCTGGTACGCGTTGCAAACGCGCACCAGCAGGGGGCTTTGTCAGTAGTAAAGTCAAATGAACCTTCGTGAACTCCAAACTGTTTTAATAGTGTCCATTCGTCTTTGCACAAGGTATATATTTCACAACTGTTCACTCTGCTGAAATCTAAATAGTCAATTACTAAAGCTATTTCGTCTTTACCGTCAGCATTGTTGTCACCAATATTTATTAAGCAGTAAAGTCCTTGTGCTGTTCCAAAGCTTAATGAGTCTTTGCCACTCTTATTAATTGTCAAATATAAGTCTGCGTCTTGGTCGTAAAACCATTTTACAACTGTGTCCCATACATTTTGAAATGGGTCGGCTGCCTGTTCAATTTCAGCTTTTGTCAGTCTTGAAAAATTATGTTGAAAGATTGTGTTTTGGTTTCTGTCACCGTCAAAGTCACCAACCACAAACAGTTTTTCTAATTTATGAAGTTTAACTTTATTGTCAGCGGTTTTCGTCAAAGTTGATTTGTCAACCGTTTTTTCTGTCCGGTTGTTGCAACTTAATAGTCCAAAAAGTATAGTCAATATGTAAAATGTCTGTTTCAATGTCTTCTTTTAAAATACCCTATAACGGTTTTGGGCTTTGCGTTCGGGCGGGTTTCGGAGCACAAAGTTTCAATTTATTATTAAAGTTCATTAGAAGCACAAAGCTCCAAGTTTGCACGTCAGCCCGCCTGACGCAAAACCCGTGTTAGCTGTGGTTTTTATTTTCTTTTCCATAGTAAAAACTGTTCGTTGTTCACAGAAGACATTGATTTAATTACGTTCTCAAAGTCAAAACCTTCATATTTTGAAACAATGTCATAAACCTGTTCGCAACCTTTTGTCCCCTGTGGTATTAGACAACCACTTTTGTCGCCAAGTAACGCAAGCCAAACGTCAATAGTAAAAGGTCCATCATCTGTATTAATAAATTTAATTTCGTTAATGTCTTTCCAAAAAATTTCTTCAGTCTTACGGCTAGGGTGTTCAACTCTAACAAAATCGTCTGTTATTGTTACTACAAAGTCGTCTTCTGGATTTTGAGCAGACTTCTTACCAAATAATTTACTGAAAAATCCCATTTATAATATGTTTAGTTCGTTTGTTAAATTTCTTTTTGCCTGTGTTTCAAACTTATAGAAAAAAAGTCTGTTTTATAAATTCTGTCCATTGATAAAAAGTGCTTTAAAACTTTCTTTCGACCTGGATTGTATACTAAGTCAGGATAAATTGAATATTCTTTTCTGACGTTTTTATAATACAATGAATATGTTTCCCAATTCTGTCCTAAAACGGAAAGGTCGGCATCAATAAAATAATTTGTGTCGCTGTCGGTTGATTTTAAATGTGATTTAGTTGCTAAAATTTGGTTTCTGCAAAGTTCTATTGTGTCAATTGAAACCGAAATTTGTTTAAGTCGTTTTTCAACAAGGTCAGCACTTTTTTCTTCATTGTCTGATTTCAGAGAATTGTAAATTATATCGTGATAATAAAGAGTAAACAAAATTGTGTTCCAATTTTGTATTTCGTCTTTTACTTCTGTCAGTTGTGTTAGAAGGTTGTCAAGGTGTTGTAAAGTATGATAATGCCTTTTTTTGCTTGTGTAGTGTTTCTCGATTTCAGTCCATAGTTCGTTTGTCAGACTGTGGTTGTCTGTATAGTTTGTCAAAAGTCCTATGAATGTTTCTTTTAGCACGGTCGTCTTTTTAAAATCACAGCTAACGGTTTCAAGCTAAATTCTCGTTTGGAGTTTGAAACTTTGTCAACCGAAATGTTAGTTTAAAGATAAATGTTTAATAGACTTTTGCAAAGCGAAAATTAACTAATTGTCTACCACTTTTGCAAAAGCCGAAGCCGAATGCCCAAATGGGATTTAGGTTGTGTTATAGGCAGCCTTTCTTTCAGTCAGCATAAATGTCCGCTTTATAAAATTCGTGTTCTTCTTTGTCGAAGTCCTCTAAAACAAGTTCAAAGTCAACAAGGTCTTTATTTACCCAAAAGCTATCTTGATTACGGAAATTTAATCCTGTTCTTTTGTCTACGATTACAAAATTTATAAAATCAAAATTTACGGATTGTGTGTCAACTTCGTCAATTTCGCCAGAGAGAAAATTCTGAGTGTCACCGAACAAAATAAAAACTAACTCTTTTTCTTCTAGTTTTGTAGCGTCATTAGTTATAACTTGTCCATTTGAATCTGTATAAGTAAAGGGAAAGTTTTTTGGTCTTAATATTATGTGATTTATTTTTCGGTAGCAATGAAGTATGAAACCATATTTTTGAGTTTCATGTTTGTCGATGACAACGCCGTATTTCGATGAAAATGTCGAGTGTACGTAATTAAAAAACAAGTCCTCAGTTATGTCATCAAATGTGTCAAAGCAATGAGTATGTGTTTTTATTAAGTGAGGATACATTGATGTCAGCAATTTTGAAAATTCGACCATAATTTCCGTATCTGAAAGATTCTTGAGGTACTCGTCAATTTCTTGATGTTGATTTTTTAGTGATCGTCTGTCTTGCATTGCTATCGTGTCTTAAGGTTGCCTATAACGGTTTTCGGCTTGGCGAAGGCAGGGAATTTGAAAACCGTCAGCTGAAATTAAGCACAAATGTTGATAGAAATACAAATGTTCAATTACTTCCATCAGCCCTGCTTTTGCCAAACCGATGTTGTGCGTTCGTTTTTTTTATTTTCTCTTTTATCAAGCTGGAAGTCCTAATAGTGGTTTCAGCATACTTGCAATAGGTGATGACGCTAAACCAACAAATACTTCTATGCCTATATCTTTTATAATTCCTCCAATAGTCAACAGTCTTGTCTTAATATCTTTCCCTTTGTCAAGCTGTTTTACAGCATTTTCAATTTCTGTTTTGAGTTCGTCTGCTTGTTCAGAATTTAGCTTGATTAAATCTTGTCTTAAAAGATTAAATAGCTCTGCAATATTTTCCTTACTATAATTTATTTGTTGCGATTGGTTTGAGTTTGTCGTGTTTTGTTGAATTTGAGCAGTGGAATTGTCTCCAAGTGAAATTGTATTATGATGTATGTGAAGTGGTAGCGAAATTTCGTCTTCTAAACTCTCTAAATATAATATTCCTGTCTGTGTTATGGCAAATTGTCCAAGTCCTAATGTTGATGTCATATATCCTATTTCATTTGAAGAGAAGTATATTACGAAGCTATCAACTTCTTCTTGTGTCAAACCCAAAGTTTCGCCTATAACATAACCACCTCTTTCTTCTTCATTGTCAATATATTCTTTTGTCTTCATATTGTATTTTCTATACTTTGAAAGTCCAAAAAATACACTCGTTGGTGAAGATGGATATTCTGTCTTTGCGACTTTGTAAACCTCGTATAAAAATTTATTTCGTTTTAGTTTTTCCTCTTTTATGTTCATAAATTCTTGTGTTTGTCTTGTGGGTTATGGTCTCACTAAAATGACGCACAAC
>CAYQLY010000006.1:0-129017 GCA_964418605.1 uncultured Cytophagales bacterium | reverse complement strand
TATAGGTTTTGAGCAACTCTTGGCAGTTTTGCTGTTGGTCAAGAGCGGCTTGTTGGTCCGTTTTAGAAATAGAGGCTTGCAGACTCTCATATGCCTCATGGTGTTGATTGGCTTTATTTGCCTTACCCATTTTTTGATAACACGTTGCTAATAACTTTTCTACATCTGCTTCTAAAACCTGGTCTCCAATTTCTTTTGTAAGCACTAAACTTTCCTTTAAAATAGCAAGAGCTTCACGCATATTTTGCATAGATAAGAAAACAGAACCTAAATGTTCTTTATCATGCAAAACATCTAAATTGGATTCACTTAATTCTTGATCGATACTAAGAGCTAGTGAAAAATAAACTTTTGCAGAATCAAAATTTAATTGTTTTTCATAAACAAGACCTAAATTAAAATAAGCTCTACTTGCAATAACAGAGTTTTTCTTTTTACAAATAGTGAGTACTTTATTGTAATATGATTTGGCTGAATCAAATTTATTCTGCAAATAATAATTAGCACCTAAATCATTATATACTGGCATAAAAAACTCTGATTGCTTATCTTCTTGGTATTCCTGTATTCTTCTTATAGCATATTCAAAACTAACTTCTGCGTAGGTATATTTATTTTCTTTTTGACAAGCCAAACCTTCACTTCTGTAGGCATCAGCGGCGGCTAATGGCATGTGGCAATAATCATATTGTTCAGCTGAAAGTACATAAAATTTTGCAGCATTGGGCATGTCATTGAATAAAAAAAACACTTTACCAATGTCTAGATAGCAACGCGCTATTTCTCTATAATCTTTCAACCGCTCCCTATAATACAATTCCCATAAATAATATTCTAGTGCTTTATTATATTTCTGCTGTTCTTTTTCCAAATAACCTAGCATATGATACGCCAATGCTATTCCATCTTCGTAATTAATTTCTTGAGCTAGTTTAAGTTGTCGCTCAGCATAAACTTGAGCTTTATCTAGATCGTGTTGGTTCATAAAAAACCAACTTTGCTTATAGAGTTGCCTAACACTAACTTTATCCTTTACCTCTTGTACACCAGAATGCTCAACTAAACTTGAAATTCTTTCAATAGTTGATTTATCCTTACAACTTAATAGAAGGAACAACGAAATGCAAAAAATGAATGATAATTTAACGGCTTTTTCTAAGGCGTTGGTGGTGGTGTTCCCCCTCCAGGTGGGGTTGTTTTTGGATAATCTATTCTTCCCTTGATTGCTTTTGTAGAGTTGATGCATAAGGTTTTCATGTTTAAAGTTAGCAAAATGTCTTAAATCTCTCATGATAAATATACGATGTATTATATACCTTTTCCAAACATAACTAAAAAAAATAAAGTACAAAAAAATAATTTCACTTGACGATAAATTCATCCATCAAAATAACAAAAAAATGCGTTTTTGGATCATTCATGCCGTTTTTAGTGTAAGTGTAAAAAATAAAAATGGTGCGATTTTTTTACAAGGTATCATTAAAATTACAAAAAACAAAGAGGTACGCTTTATTTTTTTATGTCTTTGCGAGGAGCGCAGCGACGAAGCAATCTCACCCATCGGTTGACTTTGCCGAGTGTACTCTTACTCACTCGCGACACGCAAGCGAGTAATAAAAAGAGGCGACAGGATAAAAAAAGTGTTGTGACTTCTGCCTTGACAAGCCACAGCGCTTATTTCTTTAATTTTGTATAAATTTTAAAAATCAATGCCCACTTTTAGAGAGCGCTTCATCAAGAATCTGTTTCAGATTACACCGGCTTCCTTTGAAGAACATGCTTTAGCTTTATTTCAATATCAAGCGACACATAATCCTATTTATAAAAAATACATGGCTTATCTCCATCTAGATATCCATCACATCAAACACAGTTCACAAATTCCTTTTTTACCTATTGATTTTTTCAAACACCACACCATCAAAACCGGTGATTGGAAAGAAACAGACCTCTTCGAAAGCAGTGGCACTACAGGAGAGTCTGTGAGTAAGCATTTTGTTCGTGATATCCATCTCTACAGAAAAAATACGGTAGCCATACGTGATTTCTTTTATAAAAACATACGTAACTCTATTATTCTTGCCTTGCTGCCTTCTTACCTGGAACGCCCACACTCCTCTTTAATTGATATGTTACGCTACTGGATGGAAAAAAGCCAACATGCAACACATGCATTTTATATAGATAATGAGAAAGCGCTTTTTGAAAAATTAGTTTTTTGTAAAAAAAATAAACAACCCGTGATGCTATGGGGTGTAACATTCGCCTTGTTGGATTTTGGCAACACCTATCCCTTTGCGCTGGATAGTGAAAGCATCATTGTAGAAACTGGAGGTATGAAAGGAAGAAAAAAAGAATTGACACGTGAAGAAGTGCATGCACAATTAAAAAAATCATTTCATGTTTCATCGATTCATTCGGAATATGGAATGACTGAATTGTTTTCGCAAGGGTATGCAAAAGAAGATGGAGTTTTTCAAACTCCTCCTTGGATGAAAATTTTAATTCGAGAAATCAATGATCCACTTACGGTTGTGGAAAAAACCAAACGTGGAGGAATCAATATAATCGATTTAGCAAATGTTGACACCTGTGCGTTTATCGAAACACAAGACATTGGAGAGATTACTAAAAATGGATTTCGCGTTTTAGGACGAATCGATCATTCGGATTTGCGTGGCTGTAATTTAATGAGTATTTAAAATAAATTATGCGGCGATCATATAAAATAATAACAATTGAAAAAAATGCATCTTGGGGTTACGATGTAACAGTTATAGATGTCGAAAAAAACGAAGAAGTAAAACTTTTAGGCATTAGTATTCCTAAACATGCTAAAATAGGCGATACCATTAGAAAAGCTGAACATAAATTTTATGATGTGGTCGATGAAAATGGAAATATTATATAAATTATAACTCAAGAACTGATCTTAATTTAAGATACCCTGTTTTGCTGATCGGTATTTTTATTCCTGATTTAAGCAATGCGATATGGTTCTCTTTTTCATAAGGCTCTATACGTGTAATTTGAGCTACTTGTACAATGTAGGAACGATGAACTCGCACAAACTGTTGAGGATCTAATATACTTTCAAAATAATTCATTGTTTTTCCTTTCAAAAAAGAACCTTCTTGTGTATGTATTTTTACATAGTCATCATCTGCTTCTAAGTAATAAATATCTTGCATGGGAATAATTCGAATCTTGTTCCCTGTTTTTACTACTACACGCTGATTTTGACTATGTTGTAAATCTATTTTCTCCAACATTGTTTTTAGATTAGAGCCTGGAGCACTACTTTTATGTTGATCCATGTATTTTTGAATAGCTCTATCAAAACGTTCTTTACTAAAGGGTTTTAATAAATAATCAATCGCATAGCATTCAAATGCTTTCACGGCATATTCATCAAAAGCAGTAGAGAAAATAACAAATGGAGGATGTTCTATTAATTCCAGCATTTCAAATCCATTGATCTTTGGCATTTGTACATCAAGAAAAATAAGATCAGGTTGATATTCTGCAATCGCTTTGATGCCTTCGAATCCATCGTTGCATTCGTCTACGATGGCTATTTGTGGATATGCTTTTAAATAGTCTTTTATAATCGATCGAGCCAATGGCTCATCATCTATAAGAATTGTTTTAATCATACCTGTTGTGGGATTTTTACAAGCGTTGTAAATGTGTTTCCTTCTATTTGTATTTCTACTAGATCATTTCGACCATACAATAAATACAATCTTCGTTTGATGGAATCAAGTCCAAATCCTGTTCCTTTGAGTGGTGCACCTGTTGGATCAAAGGGGTTTTGTATAGAAACTACTAATTTATGGTTTTCATTTTTTGTTTTAATATGGATTGTAACCGTTTCTGTTGTATCGTACAATCCAAACTTAATTGCATTTTCTATAATGGGTTGAAGCAAAAGCTGGGGTAATGTCATTTTCAAACTTTCTTCTTCGCATTCTAATGCGATATGAAGACGATGGCCAAAACGTACTTTTTCAATATCAAGATATAGCTTCACATGTTGAAGTTCTTCTTCCAAGGCTATTTGTTGTTGATTATTTTTTTTTAAAGTTCCTCTTAAAAAATCGGAGAGTTGTTGAATCATAGACCTTGCTTGTTCCGGACTTGAATGAACTAGCGCGCTTATTGAGTTAAGGCTATTGAAAAGAAAGTGAGGTTGTAATTGTTGACGAAGGCTTAATAGTTCTGTTTCTTTGGCTATTCGCTGAATTTCTTCTTTTTTAATTTTTTCAGCTTCTTGGATTTTTATGTTGTTTCGTATCCAACTGATCAACACCATACATCCAATAATTAAAAAACAAATACAAAAACGTATTGGTAAAGATCGAGACAACATATGCAGATAATACGAATCCTCTAAATAAATTTTTGAAAGAATTTGATTTACTCCCCATAGCCATATTCCTGTCAAAGCCAAACTCCATAATAAAAGATAAGACGAATTGGTTTTTCCAGGTTGATAATAGCGCAATACGTTGATCATAGCAAAGCAAGCAGCCGCTAATAATACACTGCTTATTACACTTTCAATTGCTGATTGTTTCCAGTCAAATCCAGCATAGTGAATAATAAACGTATGTAAAAATCCCCATGCGACCCACCCGATCGCATGAAGAATAAGTAATTTTTTATATGAAAACAACTCTGTTAACAGAAGAAAAATAGTATAAATTACGTGGACAAAACTGTTGACTTGGCTCTTATTTCAATCGCATGCGCTTTTTCTTTAATCATACTAATATATCGCATTGCATTATCATATTCATTAATCTGTGAATAAACCTCTATCCCATCTTTTATGTTTTTTATATTGATCAATTCTCCCACATCAACAAACTCCCATTTCACATTTTGTTGTTTATCATTTTGAAATGAATTTTCTCGATCTATTCCTGTTATTCTTGCTTTTTGAAATGCTTCTAATTCTGTCTCTGCAAAAAACAAACACAATTGTTCATCAAATTGAGGTGTATGATCACCTGTATCGCAAATAATCCTGAAAACAATTTTAACAACGTACCAGTTCATAAGAATGTAATTTTAATAACTTTTAATTTCAATGCCCGCAAATACCGAGGTACCTTTAAGTACTAAAATTTTATTGGGATCGGTATCTTTTTCCATAGATCTTTTATCATCAATACCTGAGAATACGACAGCTATGTCAGATTGAACTTGCCAATGAGCAGGAATAATCAATTTTGTTCCTCCAAAAACTTGAGTAATTTCTAGCTCTATCTTTCCATTGATATCTGATTGACTTAAATTAATTTCAGCACCACCGAAAACACATACGATTCCTCCTCCTTTAAAATCTTTTGAAATAATATTTTTTTTTACACCTCCAAATACAGATACTGAATCAAGGCGATCCTCTGTTAACGTAGACTGTTCAAAATGTTCATAATGCTTTTCCCATTTTTTTTTTCGTTTACAATGCGGCCCAAATCTTCTTCGAGGAATAAGAATCACAAATAATCCTACACAGATAATTAAGATAGGCCATAAGTAATCCGAAATAACTGCACCAGGTATAATATCATCAATAATAAAAATTGAACCAATTAATACCATGATTAACCAAGCTCTGTGACGGAATAAATGTTTAGCACCAATATAAAATCCTAATGTAATCAATAACATTTCCCAGGTAAATACCCATTCCGGAATATAATAACCTAGTTGCTTGAATAAGAATACCAATCCAACACCTACAATTATAAATCCACCCATGATTCTTCCCAATCGACTGTGATGGTGTCGGTATTTCATTCTTTCCTCAAGTCCATCATATTTTTTTTCTTCTGCTTCCATATTGTTAAATTTTTAAGTAAATCTATCGCAACTCAACAATTCTTGCTAGTAAAATAAGGCGATCAAGAGAATATTTTCGGTATATCCCAGGATTTGGTCGGTGAAAAATTAAAAGATGTTTTATAACTTTAGGATATGGATAAAAAGAATATTACGAAAGAATATACCAATGGAGAAATAACGATTGTATGGCAATCGGGAAAATGTATTCATTCAGGCAATTGTGTAAAAAATAATCCCGATGTATTTCATCCCAAAGAGCAACCTTGGATACAGATGGAAAAATCTTCTACTGAAAAAATAATCAATACTGTAAATAAATGTCCGTCAGGCGCGTTGAGTTATTATAAAAATAAAACGTAATTCAAATAAAAAAAGCCATCGATTTAAGATGGCTTTTTTAAATCTTATTTATAGCTTATTTCTCGTTTGATAAATAATCAATCACACTATCGCGAGTAGCTTTCATTGCTTTTTCACCATCTTCCCAATTAGCCGGACATACTTCGCCATATTTTTCGACATGTTGCCATGCATCTACGGTTCGTATAAACTCATCGATGTTTCGCCCTAATGGGAAAAAGTTGATCGTCTCATGACGTACAATTCCTTGTTTATCAATAAGAAATGTTCCTCGTAGTGCTATAGGTACACCTTCGAATGTCAGTTGAGCATGTTCATTATAACTGTATTCGCCTGCGAGTACGCCAAAACTATCTGAAATAGTTTTAGATACATCAGCTATTAATGGATAGGTTACGCCTTTGATACCACCTTGATTTTTAGGTGTATTTAACCAAGCTAAATGTGTTTCTTCTGTATCTGTAGAACATCCTACAATAGCCACATTTCGTTTTTCAAATTCTTTTAACTTTTCTTGAAAAGCTAAAATTTCAGTTGGACATACAAACGTAAAATCCTTTGGATAAAAGAAGAAGATAACTTCTTTTTTACCAATATATTGTTCCAGTGAAAAATCAGTAACGATTTCTTCCCCATTAATAACCGCTCCGGCTTTGAAAATAGGGGCTTTTTTAGTAACTAATGACATAGTTTTGTACTTTTTTAATATAAACAAATATACAGCAGATTAGTTGCATGTACAATCTAATGATGTAAATGTTTTATGAATAGTGTATTTTCGTTTTTCTATGCGACTACTAAGTTGGATAATCATTTTGTTAGCAGGACCCGTTCTTATAGCTGATCGGTTTTCACCCGGCATCTATTGGCCGGCAGGTTTTTTAAGTTATGGAATTCCTTTTATTATACTCATCAACGGGATTCTTTTGGCATATACATTTTTTACTGCAAAATGGGTAAGGTTCATTCCGCATTTACTT
This sequence comes from uncultured Cytophagales bacterium, assembly GCA_964418605.1. Lineage (GTDB taxonomy): Bacteria > Bacteroidota > Bacteroidia > Cytophagales > Cyclobacteriaceae > CAYQLY01. The sequence goes on along the minus strand of CAYQLY010000006.1, from coordinate 121,824 downwards.
ATTGTTTTACTCAGTAGTAAGTTTGTGCTCCGAACAATTGCTTTTCATTCAACTACTGATTTTGTTGATACAGGGAAAAAAATTTCTGTATTAAGCTATAATGTTCGAGTATTTAATGTATACCAGCATCTCCACAAAGAAGATCCGGAAAAACCAAAACACCTATTAGGTTGGATTAACAAGGATGATTCTGATATCAAATGTTTTCAAGAGTTTTATAATCAAGATACTTCTGTTGTTTATAATACATTAGAAAAAATTTCACAAAAAGGAAAATACAAGTATTATTTTACAAAAGTTTTTCGAAACGAAGTCGGCGCTGTATTTGGAATAGCTACATTTAGTAAATTTCCTATTGTACACTATGGAAGTATTCCATTTGAGGCAAGCAAGAATAAAGCTCTTTATACGGATGTGCTCATTAATCGTGGCGATACACTTCGAATCATCAATGTCCATTTTGAATCTATTCATATGGATGAAGAAGGTCTATTCACTTATGAGGCCGTTGAAACAACAAAGCGACATGTAACCGGCCTATTTAAAAGACTAAAAAAAGGATTTAAGAAAAGAGCTGAACAATTGAAAGAAGTTGAAAAATATATTCTCGAAAGCCGCTATCCCGTTATACTTTGTGGTGATATCAATGATCTTCCGTACAGCTATACGTACAGCCAAATTAAAAAACAATTATACAATGCATTCGAAGAAGCTGGCAATGGCTTTGGGTTTACATACAATGGTAAAATTAAATTTCTCCGCATTGATAATCAGTTTTTTGATCCACGATTACGTATTCTATCATTTGAAACATTACGGGATGTTTCTTTTTCAGATCATTATCCAATAAAAGGCATATACACATGGGATGACTAAGACTATTATTTTTTATGTAAATTTCGACTTAACTTAATACTATCAACATATGGCTGCTAAAATTACAAATCAGACAATTCCAATTTCTGCTATACTTAAAAAATTAAATATAAAAAGTGAAAATGCTTCATTTTCTACCGGCCAAAAATGGGGTGGAAACACAAAGCGTGATAAAAAAACAATTCATTCTCCCATTCATGGAAAAGCGATAGCTACAGTATGCTTTGCGACAAAAGACGATTACCAACAAGTTGTTAAAACTGCAAAAGAAGCGTTTGAAATATGGAAACAATGGCCCGCACCTAAACGAGGCGAGATTGTACGTCAAATCGGTCAAAAGTTAAGAGAATATAAAAAAGAATTAGGCATGTTGGTAAGTTATGAAATGGGAAAAATTTACCAAGAAGGTTTAGGTGAGGTTCAAGAAATGATCGATATCTGCGATTTTGCTGTTGGGCTTTCAAGACAGCTGCATGGGTTAACCATGCATTCGGAACGTGCAGGACATCGCATGTATGAACAATACCACCCATTGGGAATTGTCGGTATTATTTCTGCATTTAATTTCCCTGTTGCTGTATGGTCTTGGAATGCTATGCTTGCTGCTGTGTGCGGAGATGTATGTATTTGGAAACCATCTGAGAAAACACCCCTTACAGCTATTGCTTGTCAACATTTAGTGTCAGCTGTTTTGAAAGAAAACAAACTACCTGAAGGTATTTTTAATTTAATTATTGGTGGTCCTGAAATAGGGTCACTAATGGCTCATGATCCAAACATTCCACTCGTTTCAGCTACAGGATCTACACGTATGGGTAAAAAAGTAAACGAAGCTGTGAGTGCGCGACTCGGAAAAGCATTGCTTGAGTTAGGAGGTAATAATGCGATTATCATCACACCCTCAGCAGATATAGAAATGGCTATTCGGGCTACTGTTTTTGGTGCTGTTGGAACATGTGGCCAGCGTTGCACAACTACACGTCGATTGATTGTTCATGAAAAAGTATATGATCAAATTAAAAAACGATTAACATCTATTTATCCTCAACTGACTATAGGTGACCCATTACATCCTAAAACACTGATTGGTCCATTAATTGACAAACAAGCTGTGGAACAATTTCAAAAAGCATTACAAAATGTACAGAAACAAGGTGGAAAATTAATAACAGGTGGAGAAATATTAACTAAAGGAAAATATCCTTCAGGGGGGCATTATGTTTCACCAGCTATTGTAGAAGCTGAAAATCATTATGATATGGTTCAGGAAGAAACATTTGCGCCGATATTGTACTTAATTAAATATAAAGGTGATATCCATGAAGCAATCAAAATCCAAAATCAAGTTAAACAAGGTCTTTCATCGTCTTTATTTTCAACTGACCTTCACGAAACAGAGTTATTCCTCTCACACGCTGGATCTGATTGTGGGATTGCTAATATAAATATTGGTACATCAGGGGCTGAAATAGGAGGTGCTTTTGGAGGAGAAAAAGAAACAGGCGGCGGCAGAGAATCCGGATCCGATGCCTGGAAATGGTATATGAGAAGACAAACCAACACCATTAATTTCAGCAAGGAGATGCCTTTGGCACAAGGCATTGAGTTTGGTTTCTAAACTCACTCTATATTTTTTATTATAGTTTCAATAGGTTTGATACTATTGAAACTATAATAAATCTTAATCTATATGCTATTTTCTTAGATAAGAATTAAATGAATAAGCACTCGTATGACGAGTTGTTATATTCTTCTTTTCTTTTTTCAACTCAGAATGAGTGTCTGTATTATTCAGTTGTGCAAGTGTAGGCGCAATAACCAATGAGACAATACTCATCAACTTAATTAATATATTCATTGATGGGCCGGATGTGTCTTTAAATGGATCACCAACTGTATCACCGGTTACAGAAGCTTTATGTGGCTCTGACTTTTTATAATACGTCTCACCATTAATTTCAACTCCTTTTTCAAATGATTTTTTAGCATTATCCCAAGCTCCACCTGCATTATTTTGAAATATACCCATCAATACACCACTTACTGTAGCTCCGGCTAAAAATCCACCTAGTGCTTCAGGGCCTAATATAAATCCAATAACCAATGGGGAAAGAAGCGCAATAGCACCAGGCGCCATCATTTTTTTAATGGAAGCTGCTGTTGAAATTGCAACACACTTATCATATTCGGGTTTACCTGTTCCTTCCATAATTCCGGGAATCATCTTAAATTGACGACGAACCTCCTCCACCATGCTCATTGCTGCTTTGCCAACAGCTTGTATAGCCAATGATGAAAATATAAATGGAATCATCCCCCCTACAAATAAACTAGCTAATACATCCGCTTTATAAATATCAATACCTTTAATGCCTGCTACCCCTACGAATGCGGCAAACAAAGCCAGTGCTGTAAGCGCTGCCGATGCAATAGCAAATCCCTTACCCGTAGCTGCTGTTGTATTTCCTACAGCATCAAGAACATCCGTTTTTTCACGTACTTCTTTAGGTAATTCGCTCATTTCTGCAATTCCTCCTGCATTATCAGCAATTGGCCCAAATGCATCAATAGCAAGCTGCATCGCTGTTGTAGCCATCATCCCTGCTGCTGCAATAGCTACACCATATAAACCAGCAAAGGCGTATGAGCCCCATATACCTCCAGCTAATACAAGAACTGGAAGAAGAGTAGATTCCATGCCCACAGCTAAACCACCAATAACATTCGTGGCATGACCTGTGGCGGATTGACGAATAATTGTAAGTACAGGTCGTTTACCCATAGCAGTATAATATTCTGTGATCATACTCATCAATGTACCCACACCTAATCCAACCATAATCGCTCCAAACACATCCATACTTGTGAAACTAAATCCGCGAAGAGACATCGGTGTGTCTGGTAAAATAAATTTTGTTAAAAAGAAAGAAGCAATTGCTGTTAAAATAATAGAGCCCCAATTGCCCATGTTAAGTGCTTTTTGAACTATGCGTGTATTAATGCCTGCCTGTTCAGATATACGAACAAAAAAAGTACCAATTATTGAAAATAAAATACCTGCTGAAGCAATTAGCATTGGAAGTAGTATAGGAGCATATCCATTAAAACTTCCATCTGAAGTTGTTTCTTGACCTAATACCATTGTAGCTAACACCGTAGCAACATAGGATCCAAATAAGTCTGCACCCATCCCAGCAACATCTCCTACATTATCACCTACATTATCTGCGATAGTAGCCGGATTACGAGGATCATCCTCTGGAATTCCAGCTTCTACTTTTCCTACTAAATCAGCTCCTACATCAGCCGCTTTAGTATAAATACCCCCTCCTACACGGGCAAATAAAGCTATCGATTCAGCACCTAATGAAAATCCTGTTAATATCTCAATCACTTGAGCTACTTCATGACTAGTCGCTAAAGCATGCGGTGCAAAAATACAGGTGAGTATAATAAATAATCCACCTAAACCAAGAACGGCTAATCCTGCAACACCAAGACCCATAACCGATCCTCCGGTAAAAGAAACTTTTAATGCCTTTGATAGACTCGTACGTGCTGCATGTGTTGTACGAACATTTGCTTTCGTAGCCACACGCATGCCAATAAAACCTGCCAATGCTGAAAATACAGCACCTATAATAAAAGCGATGGCAATTGACCAATGGGAGTCTGTATTGCTAATACCCATAAAGCCCAACAACAAAGCGCCTAGTATAACAAAGTAACTCAAAATCTTATATTCTGCCTTCAAGAAAGCCATTGCACCTTGTGCAATATACTGAGCGATTTCTTTCATTCGATCAGTACCTTGTTCCTGCTTAGACACCCATCTAAATCGGATAAGCGTATAAAGTAGACCAATAATTCCAGCTGCGGGAACGAGATAAAGTAAAAAGTTATAATCCATAAGCTTTATTTTAAATTTAAGAGAGCAAATATAAAAAAATGTGACACGAGTTTAGTATAAGGTTTTTTATTTAACATAAGACCGTTTTCTTATATTAGACTAAACCATTCAATAAACTAAATGAATATAAATAATTTTATTTGGACAGACAGTGCTTTACTGGATTTTAAACTAGAGGATTCAAACCAATCCTTAACTTTAAAGATAAAATAATTATTGCGAAGATGTATTTCTTGTTATTTTTGATGAAATAAATAATTTAACTGTACATGATCCTATCTACTTTATGAAGGTGGAAGAAGTAAAAATAGGTAACCGATCCCAAATCAAATTTTGGGACAATGATGATCTTGTATTAAGTTTCCAATACAGCAGCGCTCGCATTGTAAATCAGGATAAGTAAACGGCAAATAAACACCTCTTCATGACTATTGATTTTCAAAAAATCCTTCAAAGTTTAGCTTATAATCCGAAAGATCCATTAGTGTTCAATAGTGGATTTTTTTTAATCTTTATGGCTGTGTTTTTTTTCTTCTATCAGTTTATTTATAAACACAAGCTTTCCAGAGTTATTTACTTTACTGTTTTTTCTCTTTTCTTCTTCTATAAAGCATGTGGATTTTATTTTTTATTAATTATTCTTTCGGCTGTTGTTGATTTTAATTTAGCTAATTGGATTCATCGAATTCAAAAACCCACTCCTAAAAAACTACTACTAGCTTTTAGCATTGCTATTAACTTAGGTTTATTAGCTTATTTTAAGTATACCAATTTTTTTATTGACATCATCAATGATTTACAATCGGGACATATTCACCCCTTACACTTAATTTTACCAGTCGGTATTTCATTTTACACATTTGAAAACTTAAGCTACACGATCGATGTTTACCGTGGTCATTTTAAACCTATTACTAATTTTTTAGATTATTGTTTTTTTCTTTCGTTTTTCCCAAAACTAATGATGGGACCCATTGTACGTGCCTCTGATTTTATCCCTCAAATACGTCATGATATCGTACTAACTAAAGAGGATATTGGAAAAGGGTTTTTTCTTATTCTAGGAGGTGTTTTTAAAAAAGTTATTATATCAGACTACATCTATTTGAATTATGTAGAATACATATTTGATAATCCAAAAATGTATTCTGGCATAGAATGTCTTATAGCTGTTTATGGTTATGCGATGGTTATCTATTGTGATTTTTCGGGATATTCAGATATCGCTATAGGCATTGCACGATGGATGGGTTTCAAAATCCCTATGAATTTTAACTCACCCTATCAATCATCAAGTATCACGGAGTTTTGGCGTCGATGGCACATCTCTCTTTCGTCATGGCTTCGCGACTATTTATATATTTCATTAGGAGGAAATCGAAAAGGAAGATTTAGACAATACATTAATTTAATGCTTACCATGTTACTGGGTGGTCTATGGCACGGTGCTTCATGGCAATTTGTGTTTTGGGGAGGTATGCACGGTATCGCTTTAGCTTTAGATAAAGCATGGACAACTTTTATTAAAGTTAGAAAAACAATACTCACTCGAATAGTGGGTATAATTATTACCTTTCACTTTGTTTGTTTCTGTTGGATATTCTTTAAAGCTTCGACCTTCTCTGATGCCATCATTATACTGCAACAAATTTTTACCAACTTCAATGGAAAAGCATTTGGTGCACTCATCCGCGGGTATGACACCGTACTAATCATGCTAATCATTGGATATGTTGTTCATTTTATTCCTCAGTGGATAGAGAAAAGAATGGAACAAAAATTTATCAATCTCCACACAGTTGGTAGAATAATCGTATTTTTAATTTTCATTTGGATAGTTATACAAATAAAATCAGCTGACCAAATGTTGCCTATTTATTTGCAGTTTTAATTTTCTATGATGAACATATCAATTCAAAAAATTCTTCTACCTGCATACCGTTTAATGTATACAGCCTATGCACTCACGGAATTATATGAAGAAAATAAAAGCATTTGCAGTAAATATGTTCATGCTACCTCACGAGGACATGAAGCCATTCAATTAGCTGCATCTATGCAATTACATGCGCATGATTTTGCCTCATTATATTATCGAGATGATGCCATGTTGTTAGGAATAGGGATTACACCCTATGAATTAATGCTTCAGCTCTTAGCTAAAGCGGATGATGTATTCTCAGGAGGCAGAACATATTACAGCCATCCCTCACTCAAACGCAATGGTTTTCCTATAATCCCTCACCAAAGTTCCGCTACAGGTATGCAAGCCATTCCTGCCACAGGTATGGCTCATGGGATAAGCTATCTGGAAAAACAAAATTTAATAGATAAAACTCAACATTCGATTGTATTATGCTCCTTAGGAGATGGTGCTGTAACAGAAGGAGAAGTAGCAGAAGCTTTTCAAATGGCTGTATTAAAACAACTACCTATTATCTATTTAATTCAAGATAATGATTGGGGCATATCTGCAAGCGGGAATGAAATGCGCGCTATGGATGCATATGAATTCGCCTCAGGCTTTAAAGGAATGCATCGTCTTCGCACCGACGGTTCTGATTTCATAAAATCATATGAAACCATGACGCAAGCTATTCGTTATGCGCGATTTGAACGAAAACCAGTACTTGTTCATGCTAAATGCCCTTTATTAGGCCACCACACATCAGGCGTGCGGAAGGAATGGTACCGTGGAGAAAATCTCACAGCCCATGCTCAAAATGACCCTCTTCCTAAACTTAAAAACCATCTTCTTCAAACAGGTATATCTTCAGCTGAACTCAAACAACTCGAAGAAAAAATAATAGAAGATATAAAAAAAGATTTTGCTAAAGCTTTAGAAGCATCAGAACCATCACCAGAAACAGTTTACAAACACGAATTTGCTCCAACACCAATAGATGAAGAGAAAGGAGATCGTTCACCTAGTAAAGCAGAAAAAATCATCATGGTTGATGCAGCTCTACATGCTATGGATGAAATTTTGAAAAAATATCCAGAAGCTCTTTTTTATGGTCAAGATGTGGGCGAACGATTAGGGGGCGTATTTCGAGAGGCTGCTTTACTAGCAAAAAAATACGGCAACCATCGCGTGTTTAATACGCCAATTCAAGAAGCCTATATTATAGGGTCAACGGCTGGGATGTCAGCTGTAGGTTGCAAACCTATCGTAGAAATTCAATTTGCAGATTATATATGGCCGGGTATTAATCAACTCGTGGAGGAACTTTCTAAATCATGTTATTTAAGTAATGGACAATTTCCTATACAAGCATTAATCCGTATTCCCATAGGTGCCTATGGTGGCGGTGGACCCTATCACTCTGGAAGTATAGAATCAACATTGCTCACCATACGTGGAATTAAAATTGTATACCCCTCTAACGCAGCAGACATGAAAGGGTTAATGAAAGCGGCTTTTTTAGATCCTAATCCTGTTATCATGCTCGAACATAAAGGACTATATTGGTCAAAAGTACCAGAAACCGAAGAGGCTAAAAGCATTGAACCAGATGAAAATTATATTATTCCTTTAGGTAAAGCTCGTATTGCTCAATATGCAAGTATAGAAGCTGTAGAAGAAGGAAACTCTGCACTGGTTATTACTTATGGAATGGGCGTATATTGGACATTATCTGCAAGTAAATATTTTCCAGATAGAGTTGAAATCCTTGACTTGCGCACGCTTTATCCACTCGATTGGGAAAAAATAATAGAACTTGTACATAAGCATAATAAAGTACTAATTGTGACTGAAGAACCCCTATTAAATTCTTTTGCAGAATCATTAGCTGGCAGAATTTCAAGATCTTGTTTTGAGCTACTCGATGCACCTGTTCACCTTATAGGCGCTGAGAATCTACCAGCTATTCCGTTAAATATAAAATTAGAAAGCGCTATGCTTCCCAATGCTGAAAAAATAGCTATTGAATTAGAAAAGTTATTCCATTATTAATTCACTTATTTTTTTATTATCTTAAAAAAACCCCGCCTTTAATTTCAAACAGAAATAAACCATACTTTGTATATTTGTTTTTTTAATTAGCTAACCAATAAACATATGAAAGTTACAGTAGTAGGAGCAGGTAATGTCGGCGCAACATGTGCTGATGTATTGGCTTATCGAGAAGTAGCCAATGAAATCATATTAGTAGATATTAAAGAAGGCTTCGCTGAAGGAAAAGCACTTGATATTTGGCAAAAGGCTCCTATTGACTTATATGATACGCGAACATATGGTGTAACTAACGATTACAGCCGAACAGCAAATTCAGATGTTGTCGTAATTACATCTGGGCTCCCTCGAAAACCCGGCATGACCCGCGATGATCTTATTACTACCAATGCAGCTATTGTAAAAGTTGTAACAGAAAACATTATCAAATACTCTCCTAATACCACCATCATTGTTGTTTCTAATCCATTGGATGTAATGACTTATCAAGCTCACTTGATTTCAAAATTTCCACGAACACGACTCATGGGCATGGCTGGAATTTTAGACACCGCACGGTATCGAGCTTTTTTAGCTGAAGCTATCGGGTGCTCCCCTAAAGATATTCAAGCAATGATTTTAGGAGGCCATGGAGATACCATGGTGCCACTCCCACGCTATACAACCATTTCAGGAATACCTGTAACTGAATTTTTATCAAAAGACAAATTAGACGCTATCATCGAACGAACAAAAGTAGGAGGTGGAGAGCTAGTAAAACTAATGGGTACTTCTGCATGGTATGCCCCAGGTTCTGCCGCTGCACAAATGGTTGAATCAATTGTTAAAGATCAAAAACGAGTATTACCTGTTTGTGTCAAACTAGAAGGAGAGTATGGTATAAAAGATTGTTACTTAGGTGTACCAGCCGTATTAGGCAAAAATGGTATAGAAAAAATAGTTGAGCTAAAACTTAATGATGAAGAGAAAAAATTATTAGATATTTCGCGTAAGCACGTACGCGAAGTAATGGATGTGCTCGATAAAATGCCCAAATAAAAAGGCACTTATCTTTTTAATAAAGATAAACCGTGTCTTTTTTTATAGTATAAGATATATGTAAACTCAATTCCATAATTTTTAATACATCTTGTATCGGTTGTTGGTCAAAAGCAGATGTAAAGCGAATTGTTTTTAAAGACGAATCTTTTATATTAAATACATATGGATAATAGTCATCCAAATAATTAACAACCTCTGATAGGGGTGTTTGATCAAAATAAAATTGACCCGTTTTCCAAGATAAAAAATTAGGATCTGTATTTTCAGTTTTTTTAAGGAGATTATCTTTTTTGTAAAATACACCAGTAAATCCTTTAGTTAAATAAATATTTTCCTTTACTGAATTAGATTTGGATAACTGCACTTTCCCAGAAACAACTATTACAGAGACAATACTATCACTAGGATATGAACTAATAACAAAAGATGTTCCCAAAACCTTTGTTGTTGCTTTATCAGTATAAATAATAAAAGGCTGTGAAGGACGATGTGCAACCTCTAGATAGGCTTCTCCTTCTAGCCATATTTCCCTTTGCTCTTTTTTAAAAGAAGAAGGGTAACGAAGATAGCTATTTTGATTTAATGTGATCAATGTGCTATCTTCTAATCTAATAAGTAGCTTTTGCTGAACACCCGTTTTAACTTCTTTTAATGTTGATGAAGAAATACTTGATATATAATAAATCACTAAAGAAACTCCAACAGCCAAAACCAGCATGGCAGCAATACGAAATGCCCATGAATTAAAATTTAAAAAACGATGATTGGATATAGGCTTATCTTTTACATCAATATTGTGTTTTATTTTTTCCCATGCTTGCTCAATATTCGGATTAAAATCAACAGACTGGCCGGTTTCTTTCCAAACTAATTTAAGCTGATCAACATACTTTACATGCAATGGATTTTCTTCCAACCACTGCTGAACAAGCTTTAGCTCACTCGGCGAACATTCACCAGATAAGTACTTAGCTAATAATTCCCAATCAACTAGATGTTGCATATAAGCTTAATTTAAGTTGCCCACATATTTGAAGACCATTTTCATGCCACTAAACCCCTAAAGGCTTTACAAACATAAAGGCTTAAACAAATATAATGACTTATTTGGTGGGCTTTAAAATGATATTTAGCTTTTTATATCTTTTATTTATGATTAAAAATATATTTTGTTTTTTCTATTTCTATTTGTAAAGACACCGGAAGTGAAGAAAAAAAGTCATATCCTGTTTTCTCCTCTATCCAATCTACAGATACAATATAAGTATACCACGGATGACCACCAGACTCCGGCGTATTAGGCATCCAAACAGCAATAATAGATGTATACGAATTAATACGCTCAATATCATTATCACCCTCCTCTAAAATCAAACTAATCTTCCAAAGATGAGATGGAATAGAAATTCCTTCACCAAGCTGATATTGTAATTCCCCGCTATTGCCTATCCCTCCTGAACCGTATACTCCAGCAATAGTATATACTTCATAACCTTCTTTTATTAATTTCCTACAATAGTTTTCCAGGCCAAGCCATGATTTTGTGTTATTAAAATGTGATTGTGGGACAATATTCGTCATCAAAAAAGTACTGGCATTATCTTCTTCACAATATGTCCGATCAGCAGATGGGCACAAATGACCTCTGTCAAAACCACTTCCTTTATAATCTTCTTTACAGACATGATACCAACTTGTGGGCAAACTCTCATCTTTTCGAAAAAAATCTTTTCGTGTACACTCGCCCAGCCATGATGTATCAACATGCCAACTTACCCAGTTAGGTAGTCGTTTTTCATTATTATAAGAAACAACATATTGCTTTTTTACTATTAAGAAATTATTTTCCATAGAGGTGTCCGCTGTAGCGCAGCTTGGATTCCCAAGCAATAAATGTTCATCTTCACAACCATAAATAGATCGATCAACAGATGATGTATCCTGTGAATATAAAAGATGACTTGTACAAAGCCAGACAAGAAAAGATACCAAAAAAGTCCTACCAGAATAAAATATAAAATTCACTATTCTTTTTTAAATTTGTTAACAAAGCTAAAAAATACCACCTATATTGAATGAGTTATTATTGGAAGTAAAGAATTTAAAAACCTACTTTCATACAGACAACGAACCTATAAAAGCAGTGAACGATATTTCACTTACGATCAGACGTGGGGAAACGGTTGCTATCGTAGGAGAGTCAGGTTCTGGCAAGTCAGTAACATCTCTATCTTTAATGAGGCTTATCCAATATCCAGGGTTTATAGACTCGGGAGAAATTATATTTCACTCACCCAAACTTGGAAAAATAGATATTAGAGAACTTTCTAGACAAGAGATGCAATTGATTCGTGGAAATGAAATAGCCATGATCTTCCAAGAACCAATGACTTCACTAAATCCCGTTTTGACCTGTGGCAATCAGGTTGTAGAAACAATTCGAATTCACCAACGTGTGAATCGTACAAAAGCAAAACAATTAGCTCTTGAATTATTTATAAAAGTAAAACTAGATAATCCAAAAGTTATATTTGATGCCTATCCTCATCAACTTTCTGGTGGACAGAAACAACGCGTGATGATTGCAATGGCTCTTTGCTGCAGCCCCTCTTTACTAATTGCTGATGAGCCAACAACCGCATTAGATGTAACTGTTCAAGCCTCTGTGTTAAGTTTATTAAATGAACTTAAAAATGATCAAATGTCTATTATCTTTATCTCGCATGATTTAGATGTAGTCGCACAGCTTGCCGATCGTATCATTGTAATGTATGGCGGAAAAATTGTAGAAGAAGGAACAACATGGGATGTATTCTCTAATCCCAAACATCCTTATACAAAAGGCTTACTTGCATGCCGACCACGAATAGATCTTAAATTAAAAATACTACCAGTTATAACTGATTTTGTAACGATGGATGAAGAAAATAAAATAAACTTTATTCAAGAAAACAAACAAAAATATTCATCTGTCGGGGAAGCTATTTTATTAAATGTAGAAACCGAAGAAGAAATCAGGAAAAAACAAAATGAACTTTGTTCCCAAGAACCTCTCCTATCCGTAAAAAACATAACTGTGCGTTTGCAGGATAGAAAATTATTTGCAACAAAAAAAACATACTCAACCATTATTAATGATGTAAGCTTTGATGTTTATCCGGGTGAAACACTTGGACTTGTAGGAGAGTCTGGTTGTGGCAAAAGCACACTAAGTAAAGCTATCCTGCAACTTATCCCTTTGAATAACGGAAGTATTCTATTTGAAAAAAATGATATTTCAACCTATAATAAAGAAGAATTAAAAACATTTAGAAAAAATGTTCAAATTATTTTTCAAGACCCTTACTCCTCATTAAATCCACGTATGCGCATAGGAGAGGCTATTATAGAGCCCATGCTGTCATACAATTTATATGACAGTTATCAAAAACGAAAAGAATATGCTATTGAACTTCTGGAAAAAGTAGGACTAAAACCTGATTATGTCGATCGCTATCCCCATGAATTTTCAGGAGGACAGCGTCAACGCATTTGTATTGCGCGAACATTAGCTATTCATCCGAAATTCATTATATGTGATGAATCTGTTTCAGCATTAGATACCTCTGTACAAGCACAGGTGCTTAATTTGCTTAATTCCCTTAAAAGAGATTTTAATTTTACATACATCTTTATCTCGCATAATTTATCTGTTATTCGATTTATGGCTGATCGAATTATTGTGATGAATAAAGGAAAAATTGAAGAGGTCGGATATCCCGATCAAATTTTTTATCATCCTCAACAAGAGTACACCAAAAAACTAATCAGCTCTATTCCTAAAGCCGATTTAGAAACACTGGAACGAAAAAAAATTAACCCATAACTGTGAAACTATTTTAACCCTAAAGCGTATAAGGTTATAATAATTAAACTCACACTTATGAAAACAATACATATATTTACGCGCCTATCTTCGATAGCTCTTATGCTGGTAGTATTTTATTCTTGCATGGATAAATCGGTGCAAACACCAGCAACAATTTCAAGTGTTTCAAGTTCAGGACATATACAAGAGTTTTCAATTATAATCGATGATAAAACCTACACAGGGGTTATTGAAAAAGATAGTATAATCCAATTAAAAGTTCCTTATAGTGATATACGAGCTATTAAACCTATTATAAAGTTAGCTCAAGGAGCATCCATCTCTCCAAGTCCTACACAAACCGTAGACCTTAGTAAACAATTAAAATATAAAGCTGTGGACTCTAAAGGTATATCCAAAACATATATAGTAAATACGATAATGGAATCTAGTCCTTTATCTGTTTTAAGCTTTATGGTTCAAAGCCAAATAGGAAGCGCAGTTATCGATGAAAAACAACACACTATATTCCTTGAAGTAGATGGTGCAGCAGTAGATATTTCACAATTAATGGTTTTATCTGTTACATCCTCTAGTAAAACTACTGTTTCTTTAGCAATAAACCAACCTATTAACTTTAGCAATCCTGTTTCATTCTTTGTCAAAGGACTATACAATGAGTCTCAGGAATGGGTAGTAAGTGTTAGTATCACAAAAAAAGGAGGTTTATTAATTGACGAGAACGATATTACTGAATTTAGCCTGATCGATAATAGTTTTTCTGTGGAAATAGATAAAACAACACGTTCTATTAAAGTATTTTATGACAACGGGGCAATCTTAGAAAACGTACAAGTAGATAAGTTTGCTGTTTCTACAGATGCAGAAGTAATAAATGGAATACCAACTATAATCAATATATCCGCTTCAACTAGTTTTAGTATAAAGTCTAAAAATAATACTATAGCTATATGGTCTATTGTCCCTATAAATAGAGGGTTAGCACATACTTCAATAACAAGATCACTTACACGTAACATTACAACTAATGAACAAACTGGTTATGACTTTATGCAACACATGATTTTAATCAATGATGCTAGTGATAGTTTTCATAAAGACAATAGTACGTTTATGAAAATCGATATGGAGGCTCAACTTTTGACATTCATAGTTGATGGCGGAGGATTGAGTATAACTAAAAATGTGCATAATTTTAGATCAGGCCATAATATTAATGGTAAAAAAGGCGCCACTGAAACAACCGAAAATGGAACAACCTATGTCAAAGCAAACGGCATTAATTTTGATGGCCTAGATTATGAAAGTGCTAAAGCCATACATGATTCTGGTGAAAAATTAATTGACTTGGGTGAGTATAGTTTAAAAAAAGGAGATATGTTTATAGCAAAAATAAGACAAATGGATTACTATGTCGTAATTCAGATCACAGCTGTGGAAATCTCAGATTCAGACTACATTAAATATAGCTTCATCTACCGCTATTAAAACAACTTAACAGAATATATAACTTAAAAAAATAAGGTTGAGCACTCAGCCTTATTTTTTTATATATCAAATAAGCCCCCTCGCTTTAAGTTCAAGATACTTATTAATTGTATTCACTGTAAGATGTTGTGGGGACGTTAAAATAGCTTGTATTCCCACCTTCTGCAATTCTTTTACAATTAACCTCTTTTCAAAAGCAAATTTTTCAGCAATGGTTTGAAGATAAATCTCTTCTGTATTAGTTGGTTTTTTTTCAATCAATGATTTCAACTCTGTGTTTTCAAAAAAAACCACAATCAACAAATGTGTGGTTGCTATCTTTTGAAGATAGGGCAATTGATTTTGCAACGAAGACACTGTCTCAAAATTAGTATAAAGTAAAATCAAACTGCGTTGAGAAATCGCTCGTTTAATATGCGCATATAATGATTCGAAATCAGACTCTTCAAAATTTGTCTTTTGATTATATAACATATCTGCAATTTTTTGCATTTGAGAATGATTTTTACTTGCAGGCAATGTTGCTTGTACACGGTTTGTGAATGTCATAAGACCTGCTTTATCATCCTTGCTAATAGCTATGTTAGAGATGACCAAGCTGGCGTTAATGGCATAATCCAACAAACTCATTCCTTCGAAAGGCATTTTCATAACACGGCCCTTATCAATCACACTATAAACTTGCTGAGATCGTTCATCTTGGTATTGATTAACCATTAACTCTCCTTTTCGAGCTGTTGCTTTCCAATTAACAGTACGGTAGTCGTCTCCAAAGGTGTATAGTTTGATTTGATCAAACTCTTGATTATGCCCTATTTTTCTTATTTTTTTGACACCATACATAGTCAATCGATTAGAGATGGCCAACAATGCATATTTTCGCATTTGTACAAAAGAGGGATAAACAGGTACGTTTTTTTCGGAAGAAAACGTATACCTTCTGCTTACTAAACCAAGAACTGTCACAACAAACACATGCAGCCCACCAAACTTATACTCTCCACGCTTAACAGGCCTAACCGTATAACTTCTACTACCTTGCTGATTAGCATTCAATGATAACTTAATTAAAAAATCACGTATTTGAAACTGATGAGGAATTTCATCCAGAATTTCTATCTGGGTTTGAAAAGAATAGTTGTTTTGAATATAAATAGATATATTATTTTTATCCCCATTTGACAATTTATTAGCCATGATACGCTCAGCTAAAACACCATCACGTTTGCTGTAAAGGAGAATACTATCAACGAAGACTAAGCCAACTACAACTAAAATAGATAATTTACCAAGACTATAAAAGAGAGGCCATATAAATCCCAAAATAAACAAAACAACGATACTACTCAATAATATATAGAGCCTTTGTCGTAAGTAAATACTTTTAATGATAATCATTTATCGTGGTACTTCTATTTTATCCACCAACTGTTTAATCACCAATTCAGATGTGGCGCCTTCCATTTCTTTTTCAGGAGTCAACATAACCCGATGATTAAGCACCACAGGAGCTATCTCTTTAATATCTTCAGGCGTTACAAAATCACGACCTTGAATAGCAGCAAAAGCTTTAGAAGCATTTAAAATAGCTAAGGATGCTCTTGGCGATGCGCCTAAAAATAAATCTCGATTAGATCGTGTTTGATTAACCAGCTGTGCAATATAATGAACCAAAGGCGCTTCAATATGGATTGATTTTACACACGCTCTGTATTCTTCCAACTTTTCTACTTTCCATACAGAATTAACGGATTGTACAGGCTGTCCTTGGTGATGATGAAATTCAGTTAAAATTTTCGTTTCTTCTTCAAGCGAAGGATAAGTCACTATAATTTTAAATAAAAACCGATCAAGTTGTGCCTCTGGCAATCGATAGGTCCCTTCTTGATCTATAGGATTTTGTGTAGCTAGAACAATAAATGGTTTTTCCATTTTATATGTTTTTCCATCTAATGTGACTTGCCTCTCTTCCATGACCTCAAACAATGCGGCCTGTGTCTTTGCCGGAGACCGATTAATTTCATCGATAAGAACAATATTTGAAAATATAGGCCCCTTACGAAATTCAAATTCTGCTTTTTGGGTATTAAAAATAGAAGTACCCAAAATATCTGAAGGCATCAAATCAGGCGTAAATTGAATGCGGGAAAAACCTGTAGAAATAGTTTTAGCAAGTAATTTACTTGCCATGGTTTTAGCAATACCCGGAACCCCTTCAATAAGCACATGCCCATCAGCTAATATAGCGGTGAGCAACAAATTCACCATACGATGCTGACCTATAATAACCTTGCCTATTTCTGCTCTAATAGCAGCTGCACCATCACTAAGTTCTTGTAAATTAACACGATTTTCAAACATAATTAACTTGAATTAAAAGTCGAATATAAAAAAAATGAGTCAATGATTGTTGAATCTACTCTACTGCTTAAATCTTTTTAAATTCTTTTTTTTAAATATCCATTCAGGCGTAAATAAATCTGACTCTTCAGCCGTGATTTCAAACCAAGGACTAAGCACACTATTTGTAGAATTAACTAAAACATGAATATCTTGGGCTGGCATATAACTTTGAGCTAAAAGAGCTATTTTTTTACCTTCTTTTGAAACAGCCACATCCACTACAATAACTGCATGACCTGGAAATCCACCTTCAATAAAAACATCACCTGGTTGGATAAGAGAAATAGGTGAAACAAATGAAAGCTCTTTACTCAGCGAATACGATCCAGCATACACAAATACAAGATCAAGATATTTTAAAAATGTATCATGAGAGTAATCTTGCTTTGTTGTTTTTTTCCAAGAAAAAATACCTTTTGTTTCCCGAAGTCTATTGCCATTAGCATACATATCATAGTCAACTTTAAATCCATTGGAAAAATTAAAATGAATGGATTTGTATTTTTTTTGTTGAAATAAATACTCTGCACGCAAACGAATAACAGCATCTGCGCATTGTTGTAAATCCTTATTTCCAACACTTACATCAACAACTGCAAATTGTGCATTTTGATTGCTTTTTTGTTTCCCATTATATAAACAGACCGTTCGTGATTTTTTTAAAGGCAACTGCCGCAAATATGTTCCAAATACATCTTTATCTACCACTACGCGCTCATAGCCAGATGGTGTCGGTATTTTTTCAATAGTTGCATACGGATTTGTTTTTTCCTGACAGAAAGCAAAACACACACAAAATATAGAATAAAAAACAAAAGATATATTTTTATAATTCATTATTGACCTATTAAAAATACTGTTGGTTTTTTAGAAAGATCGATCGGATTTCTTATCCACTCCGCAATAGAACTAGTTCTAATATATTCATCGCTGGCTGTCATATTTGAAGCAATACAAAGCTTTGTTCGAGGATGACATGTTGCCAAGATCGTTTTTAATACAGAGTGATTACGATACGGTGTCTCTATAAAAATCTGTGTTCGAGCATTCTGTATACTATCTTTTTCCATAGACTTAATATATCGACTACGTTGATCTTCAGGAATAGGAATGTAACCATGAAAGACGAATGATTGGCCATTCAATCCAGACGCCATTAACGCTAATAGAATAGAAGAAGGGCCTACCAAAGGAACTACTTTTATATTATGTTGATGTGCATATTGTATAGCAAGTGAACCAGGATCTGCAATACCAGGACAACCGGCATCAGAGAGAAGACCAATATCCGAAAGACCTAATTTTTGGATCTCATCAAACATAGCTTTTACTTCTTGTGCGGAAGTGTCTTTTGTTAATTCATACCAATGAAGCGAATCAAAATAAATATCTAACTGTAATTGAGCTATAAAACGCCGAGCTGTTTTTTTATTTTCTACTAAAAAAGCAGGGAGTTTTTTAATGATAGATACCAATTCAGGCGTGATGCTTTTATCTTTTGATTGCTCAGCGATAAGTGATGGAATAATATAAATGGTTTGAATAGATGTTTGCACCAATAGAGACATTTATGCACTTTTCTTTTTTCGCATTTTTAAAAAAGCCCTCACCAAAACAATAGATGTAATAAGTAAAAATCCGATAATAATGTATTCCAAGTAATTAATCAGATTGGGGAATCGTCGACCCAAATAATAACCGCTTAACACCAATGAAACAATCCATAACACGCCTCCTACCACATTATAAATGGTAAATTTTTTAATGTTCATTTCAACGACTCCGGCTAGTATCGGCGCAAATGTTCGAATAATGGGGAAAAACCGAGCTACGATAAGCGTATTTCCACCATATTTCATATAATAAGCTCGAGTGCGAACTAAGTATTCATATTTAAATAAAAATGAATTTTTTCTAAGAAATAATTTCCGCCCTACTTTTTTTCCAAAAAAATAACCCACAAAATTTCCAGAAACAGAAGCAACGAGTAAAATAAGCAATAAATTAATAATGGAAACATCCAGCTCATTAGTACCACAAAACAAACCAGCTGAGAATAAGAGATAATCACCTGGTAAAAAAAATCCAAAGAAAAGACCACACTCAGCAAAAACGACTAATGCAATGACAATAAGTCCTCCGGTATGAATGAGCTCGTGTGAATCTAGTAAAGTTTTCCAAAAATCCATTACATTAATGACTCCACTGTCTGATTATTTTTTTCAATCCAAAAATTATTAAAACCTATCCCCACATGAATCATAATAATCCCTACTTGTAACAATTCTAAAATTGCTAAAAAATTAAATACAACAGCAGCTTTTTCGTAATTATCTTGTATAATTTCTTCGAAAGAAATGGTTGACTTGTTCGAAACTTTACGCAATAAATAGTCTTTTTGGCCTTCAACAGTATAAGCAAAAGGTGTAATAGTATGAACAGGCTTATTTTTGACTTGCTCATACCGCTTCATTACTTTTTCAAAAACCTTAAGCAATTTATACAAATCGATATCCTGTAATTCAGCTTCTACACTATTTGTTTCGGCTATTTTTCGAATTTCTCTTAAACTATTTGCTCGTTTTTCACGCCCCAGTACGCTATCTTCCATGATCATAAAATCCCGAATGACAGCCTTATACTTCTTATATTCTAAAAGATGCTTAACTAATTCTTCACGGGGGTCTATTTCATTTCCTTGTTCATCCAATACAGGTCGCGGCAAAAGCATTTTAGCTTTGATACGCATTAATGTAGCTGCTACCACTATAAACTCGCTTGCTACTTCAATATTTAATTCTTCTAACCGATGGAGATACTCTAAAAAATCATTTGTAATTTTAGATATAGGAATATCATAAATATCTAGCTCATCTCGCTCAATAAAGAAAAGCAATAAGTCAAACGGACCTTCAAAAAGCGGAAGTTTTATTTCAAATGTCAAGAGCTGTGTGTTTTTATATTTGAGAACACAAAAATAGAAACAAAAAGGTTATTTTTGCTAAAAATGAGTCTTTTTTAAACGATTTTAGATTCTTTTTTGTATTTTTTCTACATGACAATTAGCCCGGGAAAATTATTATCACAAATCAACTCTCCGGAAGACTTACGAAAGTTGTCTTCTGATGATCTGATTCCATTAAGCCACGAATTGCGCCAATTTATCATCGATATTGTTTCCGTCTATGGAGGACACTTTGGGGCTAGTTTGGGTGTCGTAGAACTTACCATTGCACTTCACTATATATTTCAAACACCTGATGACTTGCTTGTATGGGATGTGGGGCATCAAGCTTACGGGCATAAAATATTAACCGGAAGACGTGATACGTTTTACACCAATCGTCAATATAAAGGATTGTCTGGTTTTCCTAAACGAAGTGAAAGTATTTATGACACCTTTGGCGTAGGTCATTCATCTACATCCATTTCTGCTGCCTTAGGAATGGCTGTAGCCTCTTTGTATAAAAATGAAAAAGATAGACATCATATTGCCGTGATTGGTGATGGAGCTATGACGGCCGGCATGGCTTTTGAAGCCATGAATCATGCTGGCGTTTCGAACACTAACCTACTGATCGTATTAAATGACAATTGCATGTCCATCGATCCAAATGTAGGTGCACTTAAAGAGTATTTAACAGATATTACCACCTCTAAAACCTATAATGAAGCCAAACGAAAAATTTGGAATATTTTAGGAAGACTCAGTCGTTTTGGGAAAAACACACGCGAGATTGTTTCAAAGATTGAAACAGGTGTTAAAACAACCCTACTTAAACAAAGCAATTTATTTGAAGCCTTAAAACTTCGCTATTTCGGTCCTGTAGATGGACACGATATACCCCGACTTATTCATGTGCTAAATCAAATTAAAGACATTCCAGGACCAAAAATATTGCATTGCTTAACTGTAAAAGGCAAGGGATATGCACTCGCTGAGAAAGATCAAACCTTATGGCATGCGCCAGGCAAGTTTGATAAGATTACAGGAGAGATTAAAAAGAAAATATATGATCAACCGATGCCACCTAAATACCAAGATGTATTTGGTCATACATTAGTTGAATTGGCAAAAGCAAATGAGAAGATCATGGGCATAACACCTGCTATGCCATCCGGATCTTCCATGAATATCATGATGAAAGAAATGCCTAATCGTGCATTTGATGTAGGTATTGCAGAGCAACATGCCGTTACTTTTTCTGCCGGACTTGCCACACAAGGTTTAATCCCTTTTTGTACTATTTATTCCAGCTTCATGCAACGGGCCTATGACCAAGTTATACACGATGTATGTATTCAAAAATTACCAGTTGTGTTTTGCTTAGACCGCGCCGGACTAGTAGGTGCTGATGGACCTACACACCATGGTGCCTACGATATCGCTTACATGCGCTGCATCCCTCATTTAGTTGTCTCTGCACCTATGAATGAATCGGAGTTACGCCATTTAATGTACACTGCTACATTACATGCAGAGGGTCCTTTTTGCATTCGTTACCCACGTGGCGAAGGAGTTCTTGTAAATTGGAAAATACCATTCGAAAAAATTCCCATAGGAAAAGGACGGCTTATAAAAGAAGGGGATGATATTGCTGTTTTATCTATAGGGCATGTAGGAAATTATGTCAGCGATGCACTTAAAATGCTTGAAAAAGAAAATCTATCTGTAGCACACTACGATATGCGGTTTGTAAAACCACTAGATACAGCTCTTTTACATGAGGTATTTAAAAAATTTAATAAAGTAATTACGTTAGAAGACGGGTGTATTATCGGTGGATTTGGGAGCGCGATCATAGAATTTATGGCTGATCATAACTACCAGGCAACCGTTAAACGATTAGGCATCCCAGATAGGATCATTGAACATGGCGAACAACTTGAGCTCCACTCTGAATGTGGCTATGATCCATTAAGTATTGCTAAAGCTATTAAAACCCTGTGCTTAAAAGAGTTTGTGGGGTGAAAATAATTTATCTAACAAAAAAAGAGAGGCAAATACCTCTCTTTTTTTGTAATAATACTTTCTATTTAATCATTTTACAAAGGTTCTCAACGAAGAAGCGTATGGACCCCCAAAAATAACCAATTGTATTGTGTCTGATTTAACTTTTACCAACTCTATTTCCATATTCTCTGCTGCTGCTGCACCTATAGGTTTTATTTCAAAATCATCAGGACCTTTCTGTAATAAACAAGCACTATGTTTTGAAAGTGCACTGGTTGCAGGAACCCCTCCAAAGTTGGTAATAATATGAAGATTACTACTAACTTTATCTATTTTCATAATAGTGTTTTGAGGTATTCTTTTATAAGTAGAGCCAAATGCTATAGGATTAGTAACTGTTCCATACACAGCAATAGCTCTCGTATTAAGAGCTGAAAATCCATTTTGGTCCTTATGTAAATACTTGAGTACATAAATTCCTGATGTATTATAATCAACCTCATCTGGATTAGAAGCCATTACAGAAGAGGTTCCATTAAACTGATGAATAACTTGAGCACCCTCATCCTGATAGGTTTGTCCTGTTTGCAAAGTGATAACTTCTTTTCCATTAAGTACAACTTCTATTTCTGGGACTTGAAGTTGTACAGAAAGACCATCTGTTTCTTTTTTATTACAAGAAAGAAATACAATTGCGATGAGCATTGTCAAACCTAAAACTATATTATCAATAACTATCTTTTTCATAATTCAATTTATTTAATAATCACACAAAAACAATTAGTCAATATCCCACCAAACACGCTCATCAATATTCCTTACTGCTGGCATATTAGGATTTCGGCCTATTTCATTAGATGGATACGGTAGTCGAGCAGGCAAGTTATTTCCTATTGTACTTCCCAAAGAAGCTTTAAAAACAGGATAGCCCGTTCTTCTTTGCTCTATCCATGCTTCAATATTTTGAGATGTACACATAGAAACCCATTTTTGAGTAATAATAGCCTCTATTTTTTGATTTACTGTGCCAGCACCAGGAAATACTACACCAGGCTCTGTTATATAAGTTGCTGCTTCAGCTGCAAGATCCCACTTAGTAAACGAAGCTGTAATGCCTTGGTTGTATAATGTAGCTGGATTTCCAGCTGCCCAACCTCTAACAGCTGCCTCTGCCCGTAAAAAATAAGCTTCGGCTGCACTAATCAATGTAACTGGAAAATCAGACTTGCCTGGATTTCCAGTTGCAGTACGTTCTCTTATTGATGTTAAAGAAAAATCTGTTTGTTGAGGCAAAACAAAAAGAGCTGGATTTAGACCTTTTCCCTGCTCTACACCAACAAAAGAGTTTGCCTGACCACCTGTGGTTGCAGGAATAAAAAACACTTCTATACGTGCATCATTATTTGCAACCATATGATCAATGATTGTTTTACTTGCTACAAATGGCTCCTGTACAGCTAAATATGTAAACATAGGATTGCGATTAAATTGTGCATCCTGAAATTTAACATCTGCATCTTGCCCTGTTTGTATAAATGCAGGATTTGTCGCATATAACGCTTGAATGCCAGTTTGTGCTTTTGAAGGATTTACTCTGGCTTGTCTTAAATAAATTTTTAATTTAAGGGTGTTTGCAAAGCGTATCCAGTTCTGCATTCGAGCTGCACCAGTAGGTGCAGAAGATCCATAAATCAAATCATCTGAACCTGGGTAAACGGCTGCTGGGGTTAAATCCACCTTAGCCAATCCATCGTTAATAAGAGTAATTAGGCCACCATAAACTGTTTCTTGAGAATCATATGTAGGAAAAAGCTGACCATTATCTGCATTAATGGCTGCCGTAAATGGTATATCACCGTACAAGTCTGTAAGCATTTGAAAAACATAGGCTTGAAGAAACTTAGCTATAGCCACATAATTACGATTATTGGATTTTTCTCCTTCGCTAATAATGTAATTTAAGTCTTGTAATGCCCCTGAATACCAATGAGACCAACCCCTATCCAAATCTGAATTAAGCACAATGTAACGATCTGGTCCTGTTGCCCCAGCAACAGGACTTTGTGTCCAATATTGAGCAAAGTATCCACCAAAGAAACTATATGGATATCCACCTAATGGAAAAGCAATCTCAATCATAGCACTTGGCAATGATCGATTTACCGTGCTTACTGTACTACGTGTCGGATCTGTATTTTGATCCAAAAACTTATCACATGCTCCCATAGGTAACAATACCAAGAGAAAGAGAGCTAAAACTATTTTATTTTTCATATTATTTCAAATTTAAAACATCTAAAATCAATTAACTCTACTATTTAGAACGTCAGCCTAACATTCCCACCTATACTACGCACTGAAGGGTAGCTTGTCCAATCATAGCCTTGAACGTTCCCATTACCAAACGTATTCATCTCAGGGTCTACGTATGTGTTTTCTTTTGGTGTCCACAGCCATAAATTTCTTCCAACAATGCCGATTTGTACGGAGCCAAAAGGAGTTGCATTTATCCATTTTTTAGGAAACGAATAACTTAAGTTAACCTCTCTTAATTTAATATAGCTTGCATCAATTAAGGTATTATTGTACCCCCTCAACGTATTTTGATCTGTCCAATACGTCTCTGCGTTAACCTTAGTAGTATTTTCTATATATCCACCACTACCATCTTCTTTAACACTATTTGGTATCACAAATGCTTTACGATCGTTATAAGTAGTTAATGGATCTGTCCCAGCAAATTGCATGAGATCTCTTGTTCGGGAAAACAACATCCCGCCCCACTTAGTATCTAATCGAAAACTAAACGATAACCCTTTATAAGTAAATGTATTAGAAATACCAGCTAAAAAGTCAGGTTGTATATTTCCCAATACTTGAGCTGATGATGATCGTTTTGGAAAACCATTAGATCTAACAATAATTCTTCCTTCCGGATCAAATAAATCAGAAATACCAAAAAATGAACCATAAGGTTGTCCAACGATAGCTACCAATGGACAAGCTGCGATTCCACCTATATTAACTTGGTTTACTCCAGGTGCAAGGCTTTCAACCATATTTCTATTTCTTGTATATGTCAGATTAACATCCCATACAAATCCACTATGTGTTCTAACAGGTGTAGCTTTTATGCCTAATTCCACCCCTTTATTTCTTATAGCACCCGCGTTAATCAATTGACTTGTATACCCGGATGAAGGAGGTAATGGAAGAGGTATAATTTGATCCTTACTTACGTTATTATAGTACGTAAACTCTACTTTCAACCTGTCATCAAAAAAATTAACATCTAAACCAGTTTCTACAGCTCGAGTAATCTCTGGCTTAATATTAGGATTTGCAAGCCTATTTCCTACAGTAAAGCCAGGTACATTACCCATAGGCAATCGAACAAGAGAATTATTAAATCCATCCTCAACCTCTGTTCTCTCAAAATAAGTAAGCAATTGATAAGGATTAGGATCATTACCTACTTGAGCAATACTTGCCCTCAATTTAGCATAGCTAAATAACTTGCTTTGAATATTAAAGGCGTCAGTAAGAACAAAAGAAATATTAGCACTTGGATAAAAAAAGCTATTCTTAGTCTTAGGAAGTGTAGAAGACCAATCGTTTCTACCCGTAAAACCTAAAAATAAATATTTTTTAAACGAAAGTTGAATATCTGCATAAACGCCATGCAGTGATCTTACTAGAATATCATTAGTTGTACTAGGAGTACCATTAACATTATCTAAATTATACAATCCTGGAATTACTAATTCACTAGCTGTACTAATTTGATTAGAAGAGTTTCGTTTTCTAAAATTATGGCCCAGCAACACACTCATTCCAAAATTATCAGAAAAATCCTTTTTGGCAGTTACCATCAAATCACCCACTAATTCACTCACAACATATTTGCTTTCCTCATAAAAACCAGGTTGAGTATTAAATGTAGCATTTGGTCCAACTGGTCTTCGTATGGCACGATACTGTCTTCTGCTATCAGTATAAAAATCCGTACCTAAACGGTAGGATACATCCAACCATTCCATAGGTTTATAACCTAATTGAATATTTCCAATAATACGATCAACCTTTGTATTATACCGATTGTTTTGTAATGCCTCCCAAGGATTAATAGCGTATTCATTATAAAAATTATCAATAGTATTAAAAGGATTATTTAAGTCTTTTAACTCTAACAAGGATATATCCCTTGGTGTTTGAATAAGTGCATTAAAAGAAGATTCATCTGATTGGCCTGATAAAAGAGCATTATTTGCTGTTCTAACATAATTAAGAGAAGAGCTAGAATAAACCTTATTAGTCAATTTAGTACTTCCATTAACCATAAAAGATGTTCTTTTAAATTCAGATGTTGGAACAATACCTTTTTGAGTTACATCACCTACCGATAAATAATAATTAGAAAGTTCATTACCTCCTCCCAATGAAAGATTATTAGAAAAAGTAGTACCTGTATTAAAAAACTCTCTCAAATTATTTGGAATAGCAACAAAAGGTTTAACACGTTGTTGAGGTACACCATCAATCTCAACTACACGTCCCCATGGCCTCATTGTTCCGTCAAAAGCCGGTCCCCAGCTCCAGTTTTCATTTAAAATATGTTCCGCTACACCATCATTGTTTGTACCATGTCCTTGGCCAAATTGATTTTGAAGTTCAGGTAATTTTAGAGGATTTTCAAAAGTCAAACTAGTACTATAAGATATCTCCATTTTTTTATTTTTACCTGATCCTTTTCCACTTTTTGTGGTAATTAAAATAGCACCATTAGAAGCACGAGCTCCATACAATGCAGCAGCAGCAGGGCCTTTCAAAACAGTAACTGCTTCAATGTCCTCAGGATTAATATCATTTCCTCTATTACCAGGGTCTGTCGGATTATTCAATATGTCATCTGAAGCAAAGAAAGAGTTGTCAATAGGAACGCCATTAACAACTATTAATGCCTGATTGTTTCCATTTAATGAAGATCCGCCTCTTAAAATAATTCGGCTTGATGCACCAGGTGCTCCAGAGTTGCTTTGAATAAATGCACCAGGAACTTGTCCTTGCATTGCATTAATAAAACTTCTTTCAGAGCCTTTTATTAAATCAGAGTTTTTAACCTCACTTACTGTATACCCCAAAGACCGCTTTTCCTTCTCAATCGCGTTAGCTGTAACGACGACATCTTTCAGTACTTTTACATCAGAGGCCAGTTGTAAGTCTACTACAGACATGGCGCCTACGGTAATTTCTTGTTGAATGTATCCTACGAAAGTAAATACAAGAACTGTTTCATCCGATGGAACAGTAATAGAGTATTTTCCATCGATATCGGTGATGGCCCCGCTGGACGTACCCTTAATCCCTACCGATACACCCGGTAAAGTGGAGCCATCCTTCGCATCTGTAACCTTTCCGGTTATGGTGCGTTCTTGTGCATAGAGGCTTGCTGTAAGCCCTAACACAGTGATAAAAACAAGTAAAATTTTTCTCATGTTAATTAAAAGTTAAAAAATTAAAAAATAAAATTTACCAAAAGTGGGAACTTCAAATCTCTAGGTTTTTAGGTCAAAAAAACAAGAATATCCTGCTTTTTCTTCTATTTTCAGATAGAAATTTGGATTTTTTCAAAAAAATATAGAATTAATTTTATATACCCCCATGTATACCAAATTATATTCTCTTATTCGTTGGTAGGCTTATCATCTGCTGCCTTCTTCTTTGTTTTAACAGTAGAAGATTTTGTTTTAACTGTTTTCTTGGTTTTTTCGATAGTTTCAACAGGTTCTACTTTAGCCTTTGTTGCCTTCTTTGTTACTGGCTTAGACGAGCTCTTAACCGTATTTTTTTTCTTTCTTTTTCGGGAATTGCCATAGCTGCCATTCCATATTTTACCTTTGCGTGATTTAATATCTCCTCTTCCCATATTTTTTTAGTTATACCTTGATCATAAATTTAAGGTCGCTAAATAACGGTATTTTTAGATGAAATGCAAGTTTTTGGTTCTGAAAAGACATTATATCTTATTCTTGATTAGACGGGATTCGCCATCTTTGTGTTCTTTTTACTATATATAATATAAGTGGCATATGAAAGATTATTTTCTACGACTATACGCGTATAATCAATGGGCCAACGAAAGGTATTTTTCTGTTTGTAAAGAACTGCCTCATGTGCCAGAACGGATTCATCTTTTATTCAGCCATGTGGTAGCAGCACAACAATTATGGCTTAAGCGCATACTTGGAGAAGAAGATATAGCAAGTATCCACATTTGGAAGACCATCCCATGGGAGGAGCTACATATCTTATCACGTGAGACACATTTACGTTGGATGAACTATTTGGAGGATATTACTGAAAACGAATTAAATCGGTTATTGTCATATGTGAATTTTCAGCAAAAACCATATAAAACGGTGATTTCAGATATTATTATACATACAGCTAATCACGCTACTTATCACCGGGCTCAATTTGCGATTTCATTACGCGAGCAACATATAGATCCACCCAATACAGATTTCATTACATTTTCAAGGGAATTATCTCATCAATTATAGATTATGGATGCTGTAGTAGTAGATATTGGCAATACGGCTATTAAGGTAGGTCTTTTTTATAAAGCTGAACTTATTGAAAAATATACGGTTGTTTCTTTAGAAGAAGCTAAAGATGTATTAAAAAAAAAACGGTTCGCTCATTTAGTGATTTCTTCGGTTGGTCGTATATCAACAGCTTCAGCTTCCGAATGGCTTCATGACATAGCACGTTCTACATTACTAATATCACCTCAGACCCCTTTGCCTTTTACAAGCGTCTATGAAACAAAAGAAACATTAGGTAGTGATCGGATAGCTGCTGTGGCAGGAGCTTATTCTATTTTTCCAAACAAAAATTGTTTAGTTATAGATATAGGGACTGCTCTTAAATTAGATTTTATTGATAAGCAAGGCATCTATCAAGGCGGGAGTATTTCGCCTGGGCTAAAGCTACGCTTATCCTCTCTTCATCAATTTACAGCTCATTTACCTTTGCTTAAGCCTAGCGTTGTCAATTATTTTATCGGAACAAGCACATCGTCATGTATGCTTAGTGGGGTAATGAATGGCGCAATTGCTGAAATAAATGGTTTGATTGAGCGTTATAAAGAATTATTTGGCTCTTTACAAATCATTATAACAGGTGGTGATGCTCATTTTTTTGAAAGTAAGTTAAAACACGCGATATTTGCAGAGCCTGATCTAGTTTTAAAAGGCCTTCATTACATATTACAACACACTATAAAAAATTAATTAACAATCCATGTACAAAGTTTGGATCATTGCGGGGTTAGCTTTACTTTCATTACATACACAAGGACAAACTGGTAATTCACCTTATTCATCATTAGGCGTTGGTGATGTTTATTCAGGTGCAACGATCACAAACAGCGGTATGGGGCATGTAGGTGTAGGTACTTTTTCTAACTTGCATGTGAATTATTTAAATCCTGCTTTGCTCTCTCACACGACATGGACTTCATTTGAGTTTAGTGTATGGGGTGAATATAAACAATTAAAAAAAGAAGGGATTTCCCAGCGTCAGGCAACAGGCAATCTCAATCAAATCATTTTATCACTCCCTATTTTAACTAATCGCTATGTCATAGCAATGGGGATGCGGCCTTTATCTTTGGTAAATTATTCTTCAGCCTATAGTAAAAATCTAAATAGTAGTGATGTGGCTAATTATACCATGAATGGATCAGGAGGATTAAATACATTGTTTTTATCTCAAGGCATAAAGCTTTCTTCACACATTTTAATAGGGTTGCAAGGTAGTTATATTTTTGGAACGATTCGAAAATCAGGTAGTGTAACAAGCAAGCCTATGATTGGTGGTTATACGGTGGAAAGCGTTCAAGAATCGAATTATCGTGGCTTCTCTGTAAAACCAGGTTTATCTTTTGAATCAAAGCTAAAAAAAGACATCGCTATGGTTATAGGCCTTACCTCAGAGTTAACAACTCCTTTAACTGTAAAAGATAATTTCTTTGGCCAACACAAAGATGCTGTCGGAAATATTATAACATCAGACACATTGTTAAAAGAAAAAACAACTGCTTTATCCTACCCACAAAACATTTCTGCAGGAATAAGTTTATACAAAGGAAGTCAATGGCTGATTGGAGGAGATTTTTCATTTCAAGACTGGTCTTCATTTAAAAATTTATCCAATGATATACTCACTACAAGTTATACTATTGGTATTGGAGGAGAGATGACTCCAAATGCAGGTTCCACTACTTATTTAAATAGGGTAACATACCGCACAGGTATACAAGTTAAAAAAACACCTTTTATTGTCAATGGTGAATCAATTTACGATTACCAATTCACCCTAGGCGCTTCTTTGCCTGTAACACGCTTATCTTATATTAATCTAGCACTTAATGTAGGTCAACGTGGCATAGCAAAATATGCACTCATTCAAGAACAGTATATTCGTTTTATTGTAGGTGTATCTTTTAACGATAGGTGGTTTGTTCGAAGAAAATATGATTAAAAATTTTTATTTTATTGTAATTGTTTTTTGTATCATAATAGGCAATGGATGCGACCCATTTAGTACAGAAACAACATGCTATACAGGTTCTGGAAAAATAACTTCAGAAGAGCGCATAGTAGACTCTTTCGATGAATTGGATGTTCAAGGCCCTGTAACTATTCATCTTGTTCACCAGGATGATAAAAAAGTTATCATCAAAGCAGATGATAACCTCATGGAACATATTAAAACAAGTGTAAAAAGAAATCGATTAACGATTCAATTAGAGAACTGTACTAATCCGACAGATTCTATTAACATAACTATTAACTATTCTACATTCAAACGGATATATCTTCGAGGAAGTGGACAATTGATAACAGAAGATACATTACATAGCGAAGATATTCATGTTATTATGGAGGATAGTTTTTCTTCTAGCTTACTTGTTAAAACTCAACGCATTGCTGTGAGTCTTATCGGTTCTGGAAAAGTTAATTTAAAAGGACTGGGCACCATACAATCCATTGTAATTGATGCATCTGGAAGTTGTGAGTCATTGCTCACTTCTGAATCAGCGGATATCCATATTGCAGGAAGTGGAAATTGTCGGGTGTTTGCTACAAAAGAATTAGATGTATCCTTATCAGGAAGTGGATCTGTTTTTTATAAAGGATCTCCAAAAATTTCATCCTCTATTACAGGTTCCGGACATATATATAAACTAGACTAACTGTGCGTATACATTATTTTATAATTAGTTTATTGTTAGCTAACATGCTAAGCGCGTGTGAGCAAAAAAAAGACCCTGCTTTATTAAAAGAATACAAAGGTCCTTTAGCTACTTTTGAAAATATACGAACCCTGTTCAGCGACTCTGCTGTTGTGCGGATGGTTCTAGAAGCACCTGTTCAACTTGATTTTAAAAATGGAAATCGTGTGTTTCCGAAAGGCATACATATTCATTTTTTTGAGAAAGACGGATCTAAATATGCAGAGTTGACCGCCAACTCTGCCACATTTGACGCAACCAAAAAACTATATACTGCTAAAGGTAACGTCATTGTATCTAATGCATTCAAAAAAGAAAAGCTCAATACTGAAAAACTTTTTTGGAATCCGGATGAAAAAAGAGTATTTACAGATAATTTTGTAAAAATAGAAACAGAAGAAGAAATACTTCAAGGACAGGGATTAGAGGCTGCTCAAGATTTTTCTACTTATAAAATCTTGAAACCAACGGGTGTATTTTCATTAGATAATGAAAATGAAGAAGAATAGTTCTGTAATTATATTTCCTCAAAACAGAATCATATCAAAATTTGTATCTTTACATTTAAAAATGTTTTTTATATAAAACAAACATGTATTTACAAGTAATACTCGAGATCTTTTTTCTTATACTAGCTATCCTTGTCATAGGGCTTGGTATCATAAAAAAACTAAAATGGGTAGATGTTCTTTTGCTCGTTGCGTCTTTACTCTGTATTATCATTGGTTTGCGTGAATTTCAATATTGGATTTTCATGATTGCTGTTATTTTTATTTTAATTTTTAAATTAAGGAATAAATAAAAACATAATCAACACTACACCTTGGACTATCTATTGCTTTTTTTTATAATTTTAGTTTTAGGATTCACTGCATTTTTTTCAGGTACTGAAATTGCCTTTATTTCTGTTCATAAGCTCCATTTTGAATTGATGGGCAAACGAGGAACATTGTCAGGAAAAATTCTGTCTCACTTTTCCAAAAAACCTTCTCTATTTATCGGTGCTACGCTTATAGGAAATACCGTATCGATTGTTATTTATGGGATCTTGATGGCTGATGCTTTAGAACCTTATTTAGATAGCCATCTTCCTGCTGTCATTCACAACGAATGGATGATATTAATTATTCAAACCATTTGCTCGACATTATTGGTTGTAGCAACAGCTGAATTTTTACCTAAAATTATATTTTTAAAAAATCCGGAAAAAATATTAACATACCTAGCCATTCCTCTTTTTTTAATTTATATACTCCTTTACCCTTTCGTATTTATTATCATCTCTCTAACAAAATTGGTTATCGTGCGCATAGCTCGATTTTCATATTCTGAGGATAAACCTGTATTTGGACTCACGGATTTAAATCACTACATTAAAAGTAGACTCCAACGAAAAAGCGAAGAAGAAGAAATAGCTCTTAATACACGTATTTTTCACAATGCGCTTGAATTCAAAAAGTTAAAAGTACGAGACTGCATGGTTCATCGCACAGAGCTCCGTGCTATTGATTTAAATGACTCTGTAGATGATCTAAAAAAAGAATTTATAGAAAGTGGGCACTCTAAAATTTTAATCTATAAACAATCTATCGATGATATCGTCGGTTATTGCCATTCATTAGATTTATTTAAAAACCCGGAGCATATAAAAACCATACTCACGCCTATTCCTATTGTACCGGAAAGTATGCATGCACAAGACCTTATGCTCAATTTAATCACTGAGCGAAAAAGTATGGCTTTGGTGGTGGACGAATTTGGTGGCACATCAGGGATTATAACGATGGAAGATGTTATGGAGGAAATCTTTGGTGAAATCAAAGATGAACACGATGAAGAAAACAAATTAGAAGAACAAATCGATGATCATACCTATATTTTAAGTGCTCAACTCGATATTGATTACTTAAATGAAAAATACGGCTGGCGTATACCAGAAGGAGAATATGAAACTCTTGGGGGGTATATTTTATCCATTGCAGAAGATATTCCAGACATTAATGAAACAATCTATATACCACCTTTTCATTTTACCATTATTTCAAAAGAGGATTCTAAAATAGAAACTGTAAAAATAATCCGAGGTGAAAATGAAGATTTATTAGAAGAGTAGTATGACTAATCATTTTTTTACTATTCTTTATGAAGATAATCACCTTATCATTGTTAATAAGAAAGGAGGACTTCTCGTACAAGGTGATCGAACAGGAGATGCATCACTGGTTGATTTAGTTAAAGATTATCTTAAAAAAAAATACCAAAAGCCAGGCAATATTTTCTGCGGTGTGATTCATCGAATTGATAGACCCGTAAGTGGGTTAGTTGTATTAGCCAAAACATCCAAGGCACTCGAGCGGATGAATGCTTTGTTTCGAGAAAAAAAAATAAAGAAAACCTATTGGGCTATTATTAAAAACAAACCAGCGGAAGAAGAAAAGACATTAATACATTGGTTAGAAAAAGATACTAGTAAAAATAAAGTTAAACTGTACACAAAAGCTGCCCATAAGAATCTTTTAAACGTAGAATTAAACTACAAGCTGATTCGTCAAGTGGATCATTTTTTTTTACTTGAAGTTTATCCTTTGACAGGACGCCCACACCAAATACGCGCACAACTAGCCTTTATGGGTTGTCCAATTCGAGGTGATATTAAGTATGGATATCCTACAGCAAATACCGATCAATGCATCAACCTACACGCACAACATATTGAATTTATACATCCAGTTCAAAAAACAATTTTATCTTGTTCTGCGCCTATTCCATCACAGCCCACTTGGAAGGGGTTTGAGTTTTTAAACTAAAAGAATACTAACACCTCATACAAACGCCGTATATTTATCTTTTCAAATAAACAAAAAATGTGTCGATTTTTAGCTTATAAAGGAAGCCGCATTCTTATGAATGAGTTATTATATAAACCTAAAAACTCATTAATTCAACAAAGTATGCATGCACGTGAATTAGAAGAGCCTCTAAACGGCGATGGGTTTGGAATTGGGTGGTACGCACCGGAAATAGATAAGCATCCGGCTACATTTGTATCCATTAATCCTGCCTGGAGCAATCGCAATCTTCAATCCATTGCAGCTAAAATTCAATCGCCCTGCTTTTTAGCACACGTGCGTGCAGCCAGCGTGGGTGATGTATCTGAAGCAAACTGCCATCCTTTTGTTTATAAAAATTTTCTCATGATGCATAATGGTGGAATAGATAACTTCCATTTGTTAAAAAGGGATTTACGAAACAAGTTATCCGACGAACTCTATAATTGGATTAGAGGTGAGACAGATTCTGAACATATTTTTGCTTTATTTATTGAAAAACTAAATCAAACAAACGATCCAAATACGATTCCATCGATTGTTGAATCGCTTGAGGCAACCATTCGTGAACTTAATCACTTGAAAACAAAATACGGTATACAAAATGAACCATCTTACCTAAATTTTGCCATTACCAATGGATCTGTACTTATTGCTACACGGTATATCAGCTCCAAGGAAGAAGATCCTTTAACTCTTTATTATTCACAAGAAACAAAATATGTCTGTAAAAATGGTATTTGTGAAATGACTCCTTCATCATCTGACGAATGGTCTGTACTTGTTGTTTCAGAAAAACTAACAGATATGGATACAGATTGGAAACTTATTCCACGAAACCATTGCCTTATTGTAGAAGAAGATCTTTCGATTACATTAAAATCGATTCAAGCTTAATACATACATGGCATTATTTTATAGAGACTATACAATCGGATTATTGGGTGGTGGGCAACTTGGTCAAATGCTTATTGAAGCAGGCATTAAATTTAATTTAGATATCGATGTACTAGATCCGGATCCAAATGCATCGTGTAAACTAATAGCAAATCATTTTTCTACGGGATTATTAACCGATTTTGAAACTGTTTATTCATTCGGAAAAAATAAAAACCTCATCACCATTGAAATAGAACATATTAATACTGATGCATTAAAAAAATTGGAGTCGGAAGGTATAAACGTTTTTCCACAACCTGATGCCATTGCTCTTATTCAAGATAAGCGTGCACAAAAAGCATTTTACAAAAAACACCATATTCCAACGAGTGACTATATTGTCGTTTCATCACAAGATGAAATTTATCAGCATGTTGATTTTTTACCTGCTGTACAAAAATTAGCCTATGCCGGATATGATGGTCGAGGGGTTCAAAAAATCCAAACACCAGAAGATATTAAAAAAGGATTTGATCAACCAAGTATTTTGGAAAAAACAATAGCTATTGAAAAAGAGATATCCATCATTGTGGCACGCAATAAAAAAGGAGATATTGCAACTTATCCTGCAGTAGAACTTGTTTTTAATCAAGAACTCAACGTGGTTGATTACCTTCTCGCACCTGCACGTATAGACCAGGCTACAGAAAAACAAGCTATGGAACTTGCTATAAGTATTGCTGAACAACTAAAGCTAGTAGGTGTATTAGCTGTGGAATTATTTCTTACTACCTCTAATCAACTTTTAGTCAACGAAATAGCCCCACGCCCACATAATAGTGGTCACCATACAATAGAAGGATGTTTCACCTCCCAATTTGAACAACATTGGAGGGCTGTTTTAAATCTTCCTTTAGGAAATACATCGCTTCGTACACCATGCGGCATCATTAACTTATTAGGTGCTGCCGGTAGTACAGGACCTGTTGTCTACCAAGGTATTGAAGATATATTAAAGTTAAAAAACTGCTTCGTTCATCTTTACGGAAAAAAACAAACAAAACCTTTCCGAAAAATGGGACATATCACTATCTTAGGAGATTCAACAAAAGAAATAGAAAAACAGATTTTGAGCGTTAAAAAACAGATTTCTATTACCACATGAGTGATTCAAAACCAATGGTAGGTATTGTTATGGGCAGCGCATCCGATCTTCCAATTATGAAAGAAGCGGCTGAGCTACTCGATGAGTTTAAAATAACCTATGAAATAGATATTGTATCCGCGCATCGCACACCATACAAGATGGTAAAGTATGCCGAAGAAGCACGAAAAAGGGGATTAAAAGTTATTATTGCCGGAGCAGGTGGTGCAGCTCATCTACCCGGAATGATTGCTTCGCTGACTACATTACCTGTTATCGGCGTACCGATCAAATCTTCCAACTCACTAGATGGATGGGATTCTATTTTATCCATCCTTCAAATGCCTAATGGTATACCCGTAGCAACAGTGGCACTCAATGCCGGAAAAAATGCCGGTATTCTAGCTGCTGAAATAATAGGATGCCACCATGAAAAAATAGCCGAGCGCCTACTTCTTTATAAAAACACGCTGCGAAATAAAGTTGAAAAAGAATCGTCAAAAATAAATAAGAAAAAATAACCAATTAAAAAAGCCCTTGATTAATCAAGGGCTTTTTTAATATTAAATATTTCAGCAAAGATTATTTTTGAACTTTAACAACTAAGCTGATAGAGTTAGCTGTTCGAGCTGTTACTTTTACTAAGCCTTTTTTACCTGCTTGTGTTTGGAAACCAAATACTTTTCCAACAGCTGTCTCTGCTGCTTTTACTCGTGTATTTGGAGTAGTATCTGTACCAGCATCAAAAGCAGTACCCAGTGCAGCAGATGTTGTGATAGCATCAAATCCAGCTGCATCTAGTGTTGTTGCCTTGAATGTTGTATTCAGCTTTGTAGCCCATGTTTGAACTCCTGTAGTAGCATTATTATAAATAGCAGCTACAGAAACATCCATAGGAGATCCTATGAAAAATTCATTTCCAGCAGCAGCACCTGTTCCAAATCCAAAATCAATAACGGCAGAACTAGCTTTTGCATCAGCTTGTTTATAAGGTGTTTGTGTAGATGTAGCATAGAAACTTGGATCAGTTGCATTATCTTGGCTACCTAGTAAAACAACTGCCGATGTTGAGATATCAGCACCTGCAGCGCCGCCTATTGTAAATCTTTCTATAGACTTAGTAGCTGTTCCACTCTTTTTATCCTTTACTACTCCTGTTATTATAAAAGAGGCTACATCAGCGCCTGGCGTATATTCAATCAAAATAGAATGTTCAGTATCTGTGCTGAAACCGCTTGTTTTTGGGAAATCTTTAACGGGGGTTGTTACCACGTTACCATCTTTTTTAGTTTCAACGATAGATAACTCTAATCTATCAATTTTATCAGGTGCAGTAAACTTTACAGTTACTTTATAAACACCACCAACTAATGCTGTAGGAGGATTAATAAAATCAACACCTAATGTAGTAGGCGTAGGAGTTGTTTTGCTTCCGCAGCTGCTTAAAATAGTAGTAACAGCCACAAGGCTCATTACATATGCCAATATCTTTTTCATAATTTGTATTTTTTTACTTGTTTATGTTTTTAAAAATTTCCTCAAATTTAATAAAATATTTAAATTCTCCAAAAAGACCTATATCTCCCTAAATACTCTTAAAATTAGCCCTATGGTTGCATCTATGCCTTTAGCTTTAGTGATCAGCGTGTTAGTCGCAGGCGTCTATAGTGGAGTATTGTATTTAAAATCAGCACTAGAGCCCATTTATTTGCGCGGGGTCTTATTTTTTAGTCGTTTCGCCCTAGTCTTTATACTCAGCTATCTTCTCTTTTCGCCACTTCTACGATTTATACGGAACTCTACTGAAAAGCCAATCATGGTGATAGCTATTGATGACTCCCAATCGATGCTACAGACAAAAAAAGACAGTGCGTCTACTTATGCTTTTCTTGATCAACTCGATAAGCTGATGAAAAAAGAAGAGAATCGATTTACAGTACGCTACGAATACTTAAGTGGGGGATCTTCACTTGCTTACCAAAAAAAAGCCTTTTCTTTTCCAACAACCAACTTAGATGGATTTCTTCAGCGGCTAGATGAAAAATACGAGAATCAGCCACACGCAGGCATCTGGTTATATTCAGATGGGGTTTATACAGAAGGGCGCAGACCTTCTACCTATTCGTATGCTTTCCCCATTCATGTGATTGCGCATGGAGATACGATTCAAAAAAAAGATTTGATTTTAAAACAAATCATACATAATCCAACGGTGTTTGGAAAAAATGCAACACCGCTTAGTGTCGACGTTCAAGCGAATGGATTTTTAAATAAACCAATTACCGTAACTATCCTTAGTGAAGGAAAACCCATCGCATCGAGAAAGTTAACAGCACCATCACAAAATTATGGTGAGCGTTTATCTTTCATGGTTGAGCCTGGTAAAACGAAAACGAAACTAGCTCATTATACGATACAAATCGAACCTCAAGCGGATGAGTTCACTTTGAAAAACAATGTGAAAGATATTTATATTCAAGTGGTGGATGAAAAAAAAACAATCTTGTTATATGCTGCAACACCGCATCCAGATATAAAAGCACTTAAAGCAGCTTTAAGTGCGGATGAATCCTATGAGGTAGAAATAAGCATCCGTTCGTTTCAACAAAAACCTAAAAAATCAACTTATGCGCTTATTATTTTACATCAACTTCCAACCCGTTTATTCGATTTACCTCCAACGCTTTTACAGTCTGCGACGAATTTATTTTATATCATCACACCATCAACAGACCTACGACATATGGCGTTGCCTTTTCAATTCCCTGCGTCATCATCGTATAGTGAAGTAACGCCTTTATATTATTCTTCATTTAAACATTTTTCAATTGATCAATCTCATCAAGAATTAATTCAAGACTACCCTCCATTTTTAATTCGGTCTGGTGTTTATGCTTTTTCACCTGCTTTCAAACCTATTCTGATTCAAAACAAGTCTGCTTTATTGACGCCATTACTGGGCATATACGAACAGCTTGACTCTAAGACAGGATTTTTATTTGGTGAAGGAATTTGGAAATGGCGTTTAGCGGAATATGAAAAAACGCAACATACGTATGCGTTTGACGAACTCATCCAAAAAACAATTCAATACCTCTTAACAGACACTAAGAAAACCTCTTTACATGTCTATCCGACACAATCAACCTTTGCAGAACATGAATCTGTTCGGCTTGAAACAGAGTTATATACGCCTCTTGGAGAACCGCTAACCGGTAAAAAAATAGAATTAGACATCACAGATCCGAACGGAAAAAAAACCAATTACACATACATTAATTCGTTAACTCCGTTCGAATTAGGATCATTGCCTCCAGGCGTATACCACTATGAAGCGCGGATTCGAGAAGGAACTACTATAGAAAAAAGCTATGGCATGTGGACTGTACAACATCTTGCTATTGAATCGTTGCGAACGGAAGCAGACTTTGAAATATTGCGATCAATTGCTGCGACTACTGGTGGGTCATTTTTTACAGAATCACAACTGGATGTATTAGAAAAAAAACTTCATTCTTTGTCTTTTAAACACGTATCTTCACCGATTGAACAAACAACTGCTCTTATCGAATGGCGATGGATTTTTTTTCTGATGGCCTTGTTGGCTACCATGGAATGGTCTTTGCGCAAATGGCATGGTTATAAATAATCCTAAAGAAAAGTCACTCGGCTACAGCCGAGCGACTGACAAAGTAGTGGGGCTGATTATTTTTTTATCAATACTATAATTTCTCGTCAATCGCTCGGCTTTGCCGAGTGATTAATATGAGTTTTATATATAAAATATGTTTAATTTATAATTAAAATTTATTAAAAATATTTTTTATATTTATAAAATCAAAAATACAAATGTCTGAATTAAGGAAAGCAACTACTGATCATCCTTACTTTATTACTATTTCTGTTGTAGGCTGGGTAGACGTGTTTACTCGACAGTCTTACAATGATGTAGTTATTCAAAGTTTAGCATTTTGTATACATAACAAGAATCTTGAAATATATGCATATGTTATTATGCCAAGCCATATCCATATGATTGTAAGAAGCCCTCAAGCTACCTTACCCTCTATACTTCGTGACTTCAAAAGCTTTACTGCCAAAAAAATCATTAGTATTATTAAACATGAACCAGGCGAAAGTAGGAAAGAATGGATGTTGCATGTATTTGAGTATCATGCCCGCTTTCGAAAACAAAATGAGAAATACATGTTTTGGCAAAAGACGAATTACCGTATTGAGTTAAACTATCCTTCCATATTTCATCAGAAAATGGATTACATACAGAATAATCCTGTAAAAGCAGGATATGTTACAGATTCTAATACATGGTATTATAGTAGTTCTTGTTCCCAGTCGCCACTTAAGATGATAAACACTTGAAGAAAAGTCACTCGGCTACAGCCGAGCGACTGACAAAGTTAACACCAACAATGGCTTAATTGTTTTTTTCTTCTTTACTTTATGGAAGACGGCAACCCTAAGGCTTGCTTTGCTTTTTTCCCTTTGATCGTATAACTTACGCCTAGCATACCCAATATAAAAGCATGAGAACATTCAGAGTTATCCAAATAACTATAACCTTTGAAGTCAATTTCTAAATAAAATCTACCTTTCGATTTAGGAATATGTACGCGTGCCCCTGCTCCGTAAGAAACAATCGAATGTATTTTATTGTCCATAAAATTAGCAGCACTACAGTAATTACCCATGTGGTATTCTGCTTCAGCAAAAAAGTGACCTCGTTTGCCAATATAGTATCGGGAAAAAATACCACCTAAAAAAGAGTATTTGCTAGTTACATAATTACCCCAAATAAATGTATTGGTTGCATCCACTCCTGCTAAAAATCGATTAGCAACAAAGTAGCCTACACGTGGTCGAATATCAACCGCGAAACCGTATAACCCTCTTCCGAAAGCTGCTTTAAATCCCCCACACAAGCTCACGTACCTATTATGCTTGTATAAGCTCACCACCTCTGGATATAAAGGA
Source organism: uncultured Cytophagales bacterium (assembly GCA_964418605.1). Lineage (GTDB taxonomy): Bacteria > Bacteroidota > Bacteroidia > Cytophagales > Cyclobacteriaceae > CAYQLY01. Next base: position 80,182 of record CAYQLY010000006.1, on the reverse strand, counting down.
TGTACTGTAGTCGAATCGCTCGTTGTTTTTTTTTGATCTTGGGCTGTTGCCGAAAGTACAGATGCTACTGTACAGATGGCAAGTATATATCGTATGGTGTTCATAAGTCTTTTGTTTTTTTTAGTATTAAAAATCATACTGTTGATGTAGTTCTTTAGATGTTTAATTTACGTGTTATGTTTTAAAAAAACACAGAACGGGTATTATCATCGAAGCCATATTCTGAAAGGTCTGGTATACGTCTAAACGGCACACTCGCCAAATAAAACTTCGACCCTCTGAACCATGTGCGCGAACATAATACCGTCAGCGACAAAATATCTTCAACCGAAGAAGCTTCGTCATTGAAGCTGCCAAGTGAAGGCCAAGGCACACCGGGGATGGTATACGTATCGCCGGAGAAGTCATAATCTCTGTACAATGTACAGATCAAATTCACCCGTTGTGTAGCACGCATCGATTGCATGTACGCCTGTGTAGCTTCCTCGTTATCGATGAGGCCATGTTGCGATCCATACTGGCGCAGGCGATCCATGTCGTCATGTGCCTTTAGCAAAGCGTTTCGATCTTGTTTTTCTTTTGCCCAGTTTTCAAATTCCTCATCTGTTTCAAAAATGAGCACCGTGTTGGGCTCGTAGCCTACCACCAATGAGGTAGTGGAGGTTATGGTGTAGGTAGAAAAGTTAATTTTCATTCCTTTTAAATAAAAATCGGGCTGTGTCTCCATGGATTTTTTTCCCATCATGGATGCAGGCTCTTGATTCGTCGGTATCACCTCTTTTGTGGTACACCCCGCTACAGCGATCAAGATTACGCTGATGACCAAACTAAATCGTTTATTCATAAATGTAAATGTTATTTAAATTGTTACGCCTACTCTTTACGGATTTTGGGCAACCTCCCCATCTACTGAACTAAACCAACAATATGATTTAAAGTCCGAATATAATAAAAGGATTTTAAATCCAAAATTTTATTTAGCTTTTTTCTTTTTTTACACTCTTCTTATCATAAGGGGTTATAAAAGAATCATCTTTTAAAGAATCTCAAAATGATAGAAAAAGCAAGGGTAAGTAAGGATTATGTAAACAATTACAACCGAATACAAACATTTTTTGGTTCTGTAAAAAAACGCCAAGCTTCCCATCCGCCTTCACGACCAATCCCCGACTGATTCATTCCACCAAAAGGGGTACGCAAATCACGCAACAACCAACAGTTAACCCAAATAATCCCGCACCGAAGTTGGTGAGCTATACGGTGTGCACGCTGCACGTTCTCCGTCCAGATGGAAGCAGCCAGTCCATAAGTACTCGCATTAGACCAGTTGATCACCTCTTCTTCATGATCAAATGGAATGAGTGTGACGAAAGGGCCAAATATTTCTTCTTGATTAACTCGACAATCGTAAGAAAGTCCTTCTATTACTGTAGGTGCCATAAAATATCCATTAGCACAATTTCCTTTCAGTGTGATGGGCTCACCACCTGTTAATATTTTTCCACCTTCTTCTTTAGCCAATCGAACATACGTCACTATTTTTTCCAGATGTGTTTTAGAAATTAAGGCGCCAAGGTTTGTTTTATCATCGAGCGGATCTCCAACAACCAATGTATTGACCTGTTTTATAAAGGCATCACGGAATCGATTATAAATAGACGTGTGAACAAAAACACGTGAACTGCAAAGACATATTTCGCCTTGATTTAAAAAAGAAGATTGTGCAACACCACGAACGGTTTTTTCAAAATCACAATCATCAAAAACAATAGCCGCATTTTTTCCTCCCAATTCAAGAGAGATTTTTTTAAATAAAGGAGCAGCTGTTTCCATAATTTTTTTTCCGGTAGCTGTACCTCCGGTAAACGATAGTGCTTTTACAGCAGGTTCTTGTACTATAGACTGACCTACTTTGGATCCTAAACCATGTACAATATTTAATGCACCAGGAGGAAGACCTGCTTTGATGCAAATTTCTGATAAAAGGTAGGCTGTTGTTGGTGTAAGTTCTGATGGTTTAGCTACTATGGCATTCCCTGCGGCTAAAGCAGGGGCGATCTTCCAGGTAAATAAATAAAGTGGAAGATTCCAAGGCGAGATACAACCTACTACGCCGATGGGCTGACGCAGTGTATAGTTAATTGCTATATCATCTGTGTGATGACTTTCGGAAGCGGTATGAAGAATAGAGGTTCCAAAAAATTGAAAATTAGCTGAAGCACGTGGAATATCCATTGTTTTAGCAAGCCTAAGTGGTTTTCCGGTATCGATCGTTTCTGCTAACGCCAGTTTTTCTAGATTTTCATTAATTAAATCGGCTATTTTTAATAAAATAGAGCACCGTTTTTCAGCAGGCGTTATAGACCATGTCATAGCCGCTTTTTGAGCAGATTCGATAGCAAATTTCACATCTCGCTCATCAGAATTTGGTAAAAGATTATGAATTTCACCAGTCGCAGGATTTTCATTTTTTAGGTAATCCATAGAAATAGGATCTACCAACTCACCTCCAATGTAATTTTTAAGCTGTTTCATATATTAATCATCTCTGTAAATATACTTTTTTTCAAACACCACCATACCTCTCTTTTTTGTAGATTTAGAAAATAAATACATACGTTGTGGAAGCACTTGATATCATCATAGCACCTATTTATTTTATACTTCTACTAGGTGGTGCGTATTGGATAAGGCCTCGCGTTACAACAGCATATACACGTCCGTATTTTATTCCTGCTTTACTAGTAAAAATAACAGGTGCACTAGCAGCAGGATTTATATATCAGTTTTATTACACCGGTGGCGATACATTTAATTTTTTTAATACAAGTAAAATTATATGGGAGGCCTTTAAGGAAGATCCGGTTTTAGGCTTTAAAGTATTATTCGCTAAAAAGTCTTCCGGTTTTTCAATAGATGTAGCCAAGTATGTTAACAGAATGTATTTTTTTGGAGATACGTCTTCGATGGGTATTGTTCGATTGTGCGCATTAATTGGCTTATTTACATTTAACACCTATGCAGCAACAGCTATGGTTTTTGCTACACTCAGTTTTTCAGGTATATGGGCCTTATACTGTGTGTTTTATGATCGCTATCCATTGCTTTATAAAAAAGTAGCGATAGCTTGTTTTTTCATTCCTTCTGTATTTTTTTGGGGATCAGGTATCTTCAAAGACAGTATTTCATTAGGTGCGCTTGGTTGGTTAGTGTATGGATTCTACTTTGGTTTTATTCAAAGAAAAAATATATTCAAAAACAGCTTAATTGTTCTTACCTCCGCCATCACTATTATTAACATTAAAATATACATTTTATTATGTATGCTGCCAGGGCTTCTGATTGTATATTATTTACAGAATATAGCATTAATTAAACAACCTATTCTTAAATGGGTAATCGGACCTGTATTTCTAATTGGAGGGTTTTTTATAGGAAAATTTGCATTAGACCAGATTTCTGATTTTGATCAACGTTATGCCATTAATAATATTGCTACAACATCTAAAATAACAGCTGATGATATTCGTTTTGTTACGGGTAAAGATGCGGGGTCAGGATATACGCTAAATGGACTAGACGGAACTACAGAAGGAATGATTAAGTTGGCACCACAGGCTATTAATGTAGCATTATTCAGACCTTATTTATGGGAGGTTAAAAATATACTCATGTTGTTATCCAGTGCAGAAAGTTTCTTGTTTCTTATTTTCACAATTGTTGTTTTATTTCGAGCACGAGTATTCAAAATTTTTTCTTTTTTACGAAAAGATCCCTGGCTTCTTTTTTGTTTATTTTTTACATTACTTTTTGCATTTGGAGTAGGCGTTTCGTCTTTTAATTTTGGTACGCTCTCCAGATATAAATTACCTTTGCTTCCATTTTTTGGCATTGTTCTAATTGTATTAAACAATAATCTTAAAAAGACAATATAATAATTATTGAAATAAGTTTAAAAAATTCATCGTATTAGATTGAACGGAATAGTTTTCAACAACAGTTTGTCGAGCTTTTTTTCCCATAACAATCCGTGAATTAATATCTATAATAAGCTCCGATAAACACTCTATCCATTCAGAAGAAGAAGCACAAATAAACCCATTGTGCTTGTGTTGAACAATTTCAGAGTTTACGCCTACTGGTGAGACTAATGGGGGTATACCTAGTGCCATGTATTGAAGGGCCTTAAAACCACATTTGCCTTTAGCCCACGGATCATCTACTAAGGGCATGATGCCAATATTAAATTCCAATAAATCATCTATTTCTGTTTGTTTATTCCAAGGTTTAAATACAAACGATTGTAAAGGAAGAAGTGGGTTTTTATCAGCAATGACTTGAAATTCAAAAGCATATTTTTTTTCTAATTCAGCTATAATTGGTACAATATCTTGCAAATATTTTATAGTGGAATGGGTACCTGTCCATCCAATGATTATTCTTTTAGTATTTTGATCTTTAACTCTGTTATGTAAATTAATCGTATCAATTGTGGTAGGGTTAAGTATAACCTTTGAATTGTAATGAGAAGCATACGCACATAAATACCGATTACCTGCACTTACTTTATATGCCCATCGACATATCCATTTGACTTTTTGATGCCATTTAACAAAGGAGGCTATCCGATTATGTTCAGATGTATTAGGCAACCAAATTGCATCATCAAAATCATAAATAATTTTCTTCTTAAAAATTTTAGCTATAATCCATTCAAAAACAGGTGGACCAATTGGAGTTAATTCTCGAAAGATAAAAACAAACTCATGGTTTGATAATCGAAATAAGAGAAGTATTCTTTTTACGAATCCTTTTACAAGGCCGTATATCTTTTTAAGAAAATATTTTCTTTTGTATAACACAAGATATGTCTGATCATCCCAAAAAGAATGAATTGAATAATTAAAATTATGTTGCGTAAGAGATTCCAAATACTGCTCATATCTAAACCGCTGACCTGGTGCAGTACCAAAAGGATACGGACATAAAATTAGTATCTTTTTATTTTTTTCTACTGATGACATGCCAATATGGTTCACGTTGAGAAAATGTAATATCACCCATTCCAGCTTTTTCCAACATTTCTTTTATTTGTTTTTGGCTAAATCGCTGCTCAAGAGGAGTACCAAATCGATCTAACGAATCATTTCTAATGATACTGAAATTTTTATCTGTATAATAGGAAAGTGGTATTTTGTTATACCACTTTTTCTTTGGAAAAAGAATTTTAACCAACTTGGAAAGAAAGACAAGTGGTAAATAAACAAGAACAGCAATTATATCACAAACAATTAATTTTATACGACTAGGAAGTTTGGAAATTAGTTTTCTTCCAAAATTAGTTATATAAAAAAAGAGCTTATAGAAAAACCCCCGGTTATCCAGATTATAATATAAATACAATAAAAAATAGCCTCCTTTCTTCAATTTATCTATACACTTGTAAATAGCTTCCTGAGTATCTGGAACATGATGAAGAACACCTAAGCTAAAAACGAAATCGAAAGACCCATCATGAAATGGAAGATTTTGGACGCTTGTTTTTGATATACGTATATTTTTCTTTGACTTTAAGAACGAGGCAGCTTTATAAATGGAGTCACTAGGATCAATAGCCTCTACGAATTTTACTTTATCTGCTACATAATAAGACCATCGCCCCATGCCACATCCAACATCTAACACTATAGTGTTTTCATTTAGCATATGGGGGGTCACAATATCAAAATAATCATCACCTATTTTTTTTATTTCAGCATCATCAAATGACGAAAACTTATCCCATTCTTTTCCAAAAGAATGGACCGTTTCTAAATCTAAATTATCTTCATGAGATGATAAGAAGTCAGCAATGGATGTGCCATTCACTTGAATGATGCGATAAGGCTTTATACTATAGTCAATCATTATCTTTATGTTATTGTTTTATTTTTTAACAATGATACATATATATCGTTATATTTTTCTACCCCATGTTGAAGCGAAAAATAGTTTTTAGCTGTTTCTACAATTTTATCTTTATCTAAAACCATTAAATGGTTTATTTTTTTTATTATATCATCAAAAGAATCATTTGAAAAATTGGAAAGAACAGCGCCACAGTTGTTTTCTTCAATAATTTTATCTGTATCTCCTATATCTTTATTACACAGTATAGGAATACCCATACTCATAATCTCGCCTTGTTTAGTAGGTGAGGATGCTTTTTTAGAATAAACAGGTTTAATAAAAAAAACAGCTGCATGGGCCATGCTGATATAGTAAGGTAAATCCTGACGAGAAGATTCCTTTATAATGAGCCTATGAGGAGATATATTCATTGCTTGAGCTTGGTCTAAAATTATTTTTTCCTGTTCTGTAGTAATAAATAAAAATTTGGCATTAGGATAGCTAGTGCAAAGATATTTAAAAAACAAAAGCATTTCTTTTAATAAGTACCATGTGCCTATTGATCCAAGATAAAGTAAAACCATATCGTCTTCAGTTATACCTAACTTTTTTTTCATATTTTGTTTTATAACAGGACTTATCTTGTTTCTATCAAACAATTCCATATCTACGCAACATGGGATAACCGTGATTGATAATGAGGGTCGAATTGTTTTCCAAGACATTATTTCATTAACAGCATTTACGGTAAGTGATACTGTGGCATCAGACATATTTAAAAACTGTATTTCTTTCTTCTTAAAAAACTGATACACTAATTTGTACAAAGGATTTTTAAGATTCCAAAGACCACCTTCTACACGTTCATCTGCCCAAAAACCTCTCATATCAAAAAGAAATTTGACAGCATACCTCTTTTTCAAAAAAACACCAACCAACGATGCGATATAACTTCTACAATGCACAATATCTACATTGTTTTTTTTACAAATCAGCTTTGCTTTTTTTCGAAGCCGTATAACATCATATAGTGTGGAAAAAACAGGGGGTTTTTTTGTATAAAAAAAACAATTCCAAGAAATAGAATTTTCTTGTAAACTCTTTTTTATTCGGTCTCCATGAATTTTAAATCTATTCTTTTTTTCAAAACTAATAATGGATATAACATGCCCTCTTTTTGATAATTCTTTTAAATACGGTATAACTTGTGATTCACCTAATGGGTCTGTCATCCCGTCATAGGATAAGTATAGAATATTAATTTTAGTCATTATTAGTTAAGCTATTTAAAAGAGATATATTAATTTTTTAATAGTTATTTTTTTCTAACCAACTATGCAACAAAATCAATACCCATACTCGGTTGTAAAGATAATGTCTATTTTGTTTTAAAAAACCATGTATAAGGCTTTCAACATAGTTAGTATTAACCACACCATGTTTTTCGATCACTTTTTTATTTAAAAAAGTCGGTATCAAGTGTTTTAAGTCATTTGCTAACCAATGTTGAAGTGGAATACTAAAACCCCATTTGGGTCTATCAAAATAATTTTGCGGCACAAAATCATAGAGTATTTCTTTTAATATATACTTACTTATACCCTTATGTAACTTTAACTTCGGAGATATATTTAAAGCAAGCTCTACTATTCTATAATCAAGTAAAGGGGACCTGGTTTCAAGTGAATACCTCATACTTGATCGGTCTACTTTCACTAATAAATCATCCTTTAAGTAATAATTTATATCAAATAAAGCCTGTTCTTCAGCAGCTGACAATTTTCGATCTGCTGAATATAGCTCTTGAATGGTGGGAGAAGAGGTATAAGGTGTACGGAGTAATTTTTTAAGTTCTTTTTCAGAAAAAAGATATTGTTCTTGAGAAAATATATGGCTCTTTAATTTATTTTTATTTAAATAATTTAGAACTAATGCGGCGCGCTGCGTGCGATTATTTATTAATGACAATGCAAAAGAAATAGGTTTTCTAAACCATTGTAACAACGGGTGATGTAAGCGTTGAGCCCATTGGTACATGCCATATCCTAAAAAAAGCTCATCACCTCCATCGCCTGATAAAACCATGGTCACATGTTGACGAGCTAACTTAGAAACAAGAGCTGTAGGTATAGCGGACGAATCAGCGAATGGTTCATCAAATATAGTGATGAGCTCTTCTGTAAGACACAATGCATCTCTTTCTGTAACCCGTAATTCATGGTGATTTGTTTTTAAATAAGAGGCAACCTGTTTAGCAAATGGGGCTTCATTAAATTTTTTATTATCAAAACCAATACTAAAAGTTTGAATAGGTTTAACAGAAAGTTGTTGAGCTATGGCTGTAACCAAGCTCGAATCAATTCCACCACTTAATAATGTGCCGAAAGGCACATCACTAATCATACGATACGATACAGCACTAAAAAGAAGCTCTTTTAATTGTTTTTTAGCTTGAGGTAAATCGTCTATGACATCTGTCCGAATATTCTCTTCTGGTTTCCAATAAGGTCGGATAATGAGTTGATCTTTAACCATACCATAACATCCGGCTGGAAATTTTTTAATCTCATTAAAAATAGAGTCTGGTTCAGGAATATAGCCTAAATACAAAAAATGATAAATCGCTTGCCGATTAAGTGTTAGTCTTTTTCTTATCTTTTCGAGTTGAAGAAATGATTTTAACTCAGAGCTAAACACAAAACAATCAGCATCCCAATAATAATAAAGTGGTTTTTTGCCTAGCCGGTCACGAAACAAATAAAGTTGCTTGTCTTGTTGATCATAAATAACAATGCTAAACATGCCGTTAGCTTCATTTAAAAAATCTTCTTTCCATAATGAAAAAGCTTCGAGAAGAACTTCAGTATCAGAAGTTGTTTTAAATGAAAAATTTTTATTAACAGCCATTATTTTTTTTCTGATCTCTTGAAAATTATAGATCTCCCCATTAAATACAATAACATAGCGCTGATCATCAGAGAACATAGGCTGGTTAGCTGCTTGGGATAAATCGATAATACTCAGTCGACGATGACCTAATCCGACTTTTTCAGTAAAGAAGAATCCACTCGCATCAGGACCTCTGTGAGATAAGATGTTAGTTATGACTTCAAGATCTGCTTTTGTAAACAGCTCTCGTTTAGAAAAAAAGCCAGCTATGCCACACATGAAACAAAAGTTAGTCTTATTTTTTTATTCCTTTAACTACTGCTACTTTATGCTGGGAACTATATTCAATATAGTCAGAAAAAGTCACATTCATGCCTAATTCTTCAAACCATTTTTTGACAGTACTTATTTTTTGAGGCTGGTCATATTGTGGAGAAAACATATCAAACGTATCTAATATAGCCCACTCTCTTAATTCTTGTTTTGTTAAATTTTCCGGCAATGTATTTTTAATATCACAAATAGGGATAAAGCGGGTAAGAATCCGACCTAGCTTTATTTTATAAAAGAAATTATATAAGACGATCATCCAATTAATATTAGATTTAATCCATTTCAGAAGTGTTTGATGTTTCAATCGTTTAGTAATAGGGCGAAAAATATATTTAGCATGTATTTTAGTATACCACCCTTTTATAGGATAAAAATCAACAATAAGTTCACCACCCGGCTTAACCTTATCAATTAAACAGGTTACCGATTTTTTAAAATTAGGCGTATGTTGTAAAACACCAAAGCAAAAAACTTTATCAAAAGAATCATTTGCAAAAGGCATCTCATAAATACTGGCTTGGAATAAATATAGTCTATCATGATGACCATTATTTAAATAATTAACATCTATCGAATTTGAGTAATCAATACTATACAAAGTAGCATTTGTATAATCAAGTATGATTTGAGAAAATCGCCCTGCTCCACAACCCACCTCTAATATATTTTCATTGGAGAGATTACTCCATTCCGTAACTTTAAAAAACCGATGCTTGCTTTGAGAAGAGGAATGCGTCTCCTTATCAATCTGAGTTTTAGGAAAGTTATTCCACTGAAAACCAAAACTCTGCGTATAATTTTTATCGTCTACAAATCGATAAACTCCTTTGCTTTTAAAAAAAATATTGCCTTTTTCATCTACTAACTTATCGTTTTCAAGTTGTAATAGATAGTTATTAATTGGATTAATAAGTTTTATTTTCATATTTTTTTTAATACATTGCTATAATTATGATACAATTCTTTAAGCCTCTGTACATGATTTGTAATACTATACTTTTTTGAAATCCAGATAGCTTCTTCTGAAAGGTGCTTAAGAATATTTTTTTCTTTAATTACTTTTTCTAATACCTTAACTAAACCTGCGGAAGAATTTCTATCAAAATAAATAGCTGCAGTTTCGGCACTTTCATGTAATTCAGGTATGTTATTTAGGATCGCAGGCAACCCAGATGTAAGCGCCTCTAGTAATGCTACTGGCATTCCTTCAGCATAAGACGTCATTAAAAAAGCATCGTACTGAAAGTGAATCTCAGATGTGATTTTTTTATTTCCTTTAAGAAAAATATTATTTTGTAAATTATATTTAACAATAAGTTGTTGTAGCTTTTCTCGATTATATCCCTCTCCGTAAATATCAAGTAAAATAGCCGGATTATTAATTAACCCAAGAGCTTCAACAGCTAATTCATAATTTTTTTCTATTTTTAAGTTGCCTACAGCTATAAGCTTTAAAGCTTCTGTATTTCTAAATTGATATATTTTGTAAAATCGTTTATCACAAAAATTTTCTAATACGTATTTTCTTTTATATCCGATGCGTAGTGCCTTAACTATGTTTTCCTTTACTGTATTTGAAACAAAAAGCAATATATGTCTTTTTTTAAATGTTAGTCGATCAATAAATAAATATTTTTTAGAATAAAACATATTCGATTTGTCGTAAAGAGCAGAATGATAAGTAGAAAACAATCTTACAGATTTAGGCACTGCTAGCCGAGCAACTATCATCGAATCAAACAAATGTGTATGCACAATATCAAACTTATTTTTAACTATAAACTTTCGAAGCTGAAAAATCTTATATAAGCCAACTACATTTTTCTTAAATCCTAAAATAGAACACCCTGAAAGAGCATAAAAATCTTTTTCCAATGGCCCGCCAGAATATAGAGCCATGACATGGTGTTGAATAGATGGTGTTGTATCAAGCAACTCTTGTATACTTTGAATAAGCAAAAGCTCTGCTCCACCAATCTCTAAATTATTAATAATATGTAATACCTTCATTTAGTTTTATTAAAATATTGATCTATTAATAATTTACATTTTTCAATATGATCTTGAGCATATAAGTAGTCCTCTAATTTGATTGTTTGCTTTTTCCAATTATCATAAAACAATTGATCTTTATTTAATTTATCGATAAATATATCAATATCTTCATTGTTGTATATTGTTTTAATACAAGAAGCCAATATATCATCCCCCAACAAGGAGTGAATACCCTGAGGTTGATCTTTTGTAGCAACTGTTAGGGTAGGCACGCCTAAAGCTACAGACTCTAACAATAAAGCAGAATTATAACCTATAACCAAATGGGATTGCATGAGTATATCATATATGTTCTTATCTTCTTTAAATATTTTTATAGACAACCCAGTATTTTCATTTTTAATTTTTTCATACCATTTCACCTGTTCTTGCGAATCTCTTGGATGTATTTTTATCCATAGTTCAAAACCAACATCTAATTTTTTGGATAAAAAATAAGAAATCAAATCACGCAATTCTTTAAAAACATTCCACTGGCTAATAAAAACTACATTATACGTATTTGTTGAATAGGTAAGTAGACTTCTAGTTATCTTGTTTTTTCTATAAACATCCATTCTTTTATTACCTAGTGAAAACAACTCTTTATCTTCCCAAAAACCTGTTTGATTTACTAGTTTTTTATGATAATCACCAAACACACCAATGGTTGTAGGAATGACCATGTTTTTTTTAATTGATTTTAATTGATTTGAAAAAGAATAATAGGGGTTATATAAATCTAGAATTCCATGTTGTAGCTCTATTGTAGGAATATTTAAAATTTTAGCGGCAGCCATTTTACCACTCCCTATCTCATCATGAAATACAACAATACGTGGTTTAATAAAATAAAAAAAAAGCTTATATATAAAATACTCACTATAAAAATTAATGAAAATAGATTGAATAAGAGATGGATTTAAAGTATAATCTATGTTTCTCTGTTTAAAAAATGTATTTAAATAAAAGGAGATTTTTTTTGAATTTTTTTTTTGAAAACAAAAAATCTTTAGACTTATTTTTAATAGAAAAATTATACCATATAAGCCATCGGAGGGAACATCATACTTTCGTAGACTAGGTAATTTAAAATTACCATTATCTGATTTTTCTATGTAAAGAATAGGTGCAGCGGTTTCTAAAAACCCATCCATAAAGGTATTATAAAATAAACCATTAGAAAGTTTATCTTGTTTATAAAAAGAATGTGTGAATAAAACAAGGGCATTTTTTTTATTCCACATACGAGGAATACAGTATAAAAAAGAAAAAAAAACATATATTCGTTTCTTTATCGATCGCTGTCGTTTATGATTAACCTCTATTTTTTTATACATTGTATTATAAATGGTAAAAAAAATAGGGCATTTAATAATAGACCAGCTATTCCATGATGCCACTTTATTTTCTTTACATAGTTTAAGATTTTCATTTTCAAAGTCATAAAGCAATTTACCTAATGTGGCGTATGAAATAGCACTCATTTTTTAGAAATTTAAGATAAGTTATAGGCCTATGCCAAAATAAAGTTCATTGTCCTTAAAAAAGAACTCTATCTTTATTGTAGAAAAGACACCTAAAAATAGCGACTCGATATGACAAGAAAAAATATTATTTTTTAGATTTGAGTTTTACAAAAGACTCTTTATTGTTAATGCTTAGTTATTAAGCGGCTTGATGGATTTTGTTTTCATAATTTGTTATTAAACTTAGGATTGGATTTATTCTTTTCTTATCATCAAAATTATCTATAATTTTTTTTCTAGCCATTATACCCATTTTTATTTGTACCTGTTCGTTTAACAACACTTGAATAATATGATCAGCTATATCTTGAGGATCCTGGGAACATAAAAACCCATCCACGCCATCAGAGATTATTTTATCAGCATCTCTTACATTAGAAATAATGGCAGGCACACCTCTTTCCATGGCTTCTAATAAACTATAATTGCAAAAAACAATATCAGCAGGTAAAACAAATAATGATGCTGTATTATAAAAAACATCTGTATGGTCTGTCCAATCATAAATTTTTGTAACACCTTCAGCATGCGCTTTTAAAACAAGGTCTTCAACTCTTTTTCTTTCTTCTGGATTACGTGCACCAACAAGTGTAAACTGTATATCTTTTACTTTTTTCAATACTATGGGTATAGCTTCTATAAGAAGCTCTATTCTTCTATATTTCCAAAAACCGTTTAAAAACAATACATTTTTAGTTTTTCTTGTATAAACAGGTTCATCTTTAACAGGCACTTGATTATGATCAAGAACAAGTTTTAACTCAGATATATGATTTTTTCTAAACCAATCCAACATATACGTTTCCTTATAGAAAACATAATGGCTTGCTTTAAAAATACTTAATAAAATTATCTTTAATAAAAGAGATGTTTTATAGGTGTGATAAACAAAACCAGATAATGAGCCCCTTTCAATCGTAATGATTAAAGTTTTAGAAGCCCTTAATAAAAAAACGGCTATTAACTGTCTCAATACGTTTCCCTCTAAATACACTTCGACATAAGATGGCTTTTCTTTTCTTAGCATTTTAAAAAAGAGGAGCGTGTCTTTTAAAATGCTTTTTGAATAACTGACAACTTCAGGTTTATAAAAATCTTCTGAACAACGATGTCCGGTTAATTCTAAAGAAAAAAACAACATTCGAAATCCTTTTTTCTCAAATTCTATAGCTCGTTCGGCTATTTTATTAATAACATGTTCTAATCCAATAAAAAAGATGTTATTTTTTTTATTCCTATTTGGTTGTAAAAGTTCAATAAACACTAAAAATGGCAAAACAAGGCAGGCGAGAAAGAAATCAACCAAAATAACAATGTAACTCAAATACTTGCTCATATCTCTTAATTGTTTTTACGCTTTCTATTACTTGCTTTTACGTCTATTTTTAGAATATGTTCCAAAAACATATTGCTTGTTTGAAATGCATAAAAACAACCATAACTAAATAGACGCGTTTTTATCTCTGGTTTTTTCGAAAAAACTAATCGGATTTTAGAAACAATAAACGAAGGTATGGTTTCAATAAAAACACACAAAGAATACCCCAAAGAAAAATTTTGACAACAAGAAAATAAACAAATAAAATAGCGGTTTTCTCTAATAGATAGAAAATAAGAATGGCAATTAAAAGAAGTAGATAGTCTTTAAATATATTTTTTAAAGGAACAGAGTGAATATTAAATAGAAATTTACTCACAATCCAAGCTAAAACAGCCATCAGGAAATAAGATATAGTTGTGCTATAAGCAGCAGCTATTATACCATAACGAGGTATAAAAATAGCATTTAAAAAAATGTTTAAAATACCCGCAATTAATACAATAGCGGATGAATAAATTGTTTTCTTAGCAAATTCTAGGTTTCTAGAATACATATTATAAATAGAATAAAATATATATCCGATAACTACTGGTGGTATAGCATCCAGTGCATCATAAAAATCAGATTTTGCTAAAAACATAGCTATCTCTTTTCCAAAAAAAATTAAAAATGCTCCTGCTATAATTACCATTTTAAGAATTTTGATTACAGAGCTATCATGTTGCTCGTAATTTTTTTCTCTCATATATTGATAATAATAGGGTATCCATGCTGTATTTAATGCGCTATGAAATACAGCTAAAAGCATACCAATATTATACGCAAAACTATAAAGACCTGCATCAGTCGAACCTTTATAGCTATTAATCATAATGCGATCAAACTGAGATAATATAATACTACTTAAAGCATATGGAATAAGTGGAATAGAATAACCTAATGTATAACGCAATGCACTAATCTTAAAAGAGAACTTAAAATAAGGCCTTATCTTTATTAACCAATAAATTGAAACGAACGCGCTTATAATCACTGAACCCCATATTACACCGATATATCCTTTTTTAAGAAAGTACACAAAAAATACAGACAATGCAAAACCCAAATAAGCATTTAGAATAGTAGTAATGGAAATTGATTTGCTCTTTTTTAAAGGTTGATAAACCATGGTAAATAAGGAAGCGATAACAGAATAAAGTGTTATAGGTATGAAATACACAATCAATGGCTGAGGAATATCTAAAAAACAAGCTATTTTATGTTGAAAAAAAAGAATGGCTGAGAAACTTATTAAGAGAACACCTGCTAAAAACACAACTATGGTACTAAAGAATTGATTAAAGTCGGATGTACCTTCATAGGCATACCTACCAACTGCAACATGAAGGTTTAATGTTAATAAAATGGAAAATATAGAAGTATACGAAGAAAAAACACTAATAATTCCATAATCCGAAGGAAGTAAAATACGGGTCATAATTGGAATAGAAATAAAGCCTAATGCCTTTGCTGCAATTTCTGCTCCAAGGTAATTTTTAAAATGACCCAAAACCTCAAAAAAGTTTTTTTCTTTTACTATTTTCAACATTTTTTTATTTTATAAAATCTAAAAACTTATTTTTTGTAAAGGGAAAATACGGATTAAAATGAAGAATGAATAATTCTTTGGTAGTAGGCTTCATGATTCCATTTAAAACCCGAGCTAATTCTTCTTTATTTTTAATTAAATCAAAAAATTGATTAAACTCATTATAATCTAAAGTATGATTCGGGTGATCAGGTTCATAGTTTATAAAAAAAGAATGATCCATGATGTGTTTAGCTTCAAAGGATAATACGGAAAATATAGAAAAACAAAAAGTAGACTGAGAAATTAATACATAATTATCAATTTCTCCAAACATTATAATTTTGCAACTTGGATTCATTTTATATTTTTCATATTTATCTATTTTTTCAAAAGGATGGATTTTAATAACTAATTTAAACCCTGAGGGGATAACAGATAAAATTTCATCAATATAAAAAACTTCATTCTTGCTCTTCAAATGATCACTGTGTTGTGTAAAAAATGTAATCAATTTAGGATTAGATAAGGGTTGATGTTGGTGTTCTGCTAATTTATCCCAATTTAAAAACCCTCCTGATAAATAGTTTAAACGATTATTTAATGGAGACCCCTCTCTTATTTTTTTATAAAAATTATTTGGGCAAAAATAATATTCACAAGCTACATTATTATGATTAATAGGATCAATAAGAAATTTTTCTATCTTTATTGTTTTCAAATTCAATAATTTGGCTTTTAAAACAATAGAGGCGGAACTACAACCAGTGTCATCTTCTGTAATTAAAGTATCTATACCACTAAAATCGGTTTTGTAATAATAAATAACAGCCTTAATTAAGACATGTATAAAATATGATGTATTATTTTTTTTAAATTCTTTTGCTTTTAAAAACAAGTAACCGTATTTTATAATTTTTACATATAAAAAAAACCATTTAAATGCCTTGGGGGAAAATTTAATTTTCAGTTTTGGATACAAGCAGGGTATTCTTAATAAATCCGAAAGAGCATGGTTATGTTTTGTTGAGACGCCTAATATAATTTTTAACTCTTTTTTAGGGAAATAAGATATAAGAAAAGGCATTGAAAACAGGTATAAGATATCCTTAAATAGCCTTTTTAACAAAAAAACTCTTTTATATTTAAAATATGTGGAAACGCAATAGTCTGTTCTAATTGAAAGAAAAATATTATAACAATCAGATGATTGGTATTTAGATAAAAATTTATCGAAAAGATTAAAATTAAGTAAAACGGTTTCTTTATAAGTCATAGTATATCTACAAAATGCTTATAAATTTCAGAAGCAATAAATTTATGAACATCTACTGTTATATGATGTCCATCGGGAAGAATAAAAGATGGATTGGAGCTCGTAAAGCTATAAACATCTATAATATCTATTAAGGTCTTGTTGTCTTTTCGAATTTTTTCTAAGATAGCATTATACTCATTAATAATTTCAATAATTCCAAAGGATCGATTTTGTAAATAATCTCCTGGATAAGCAATGTTTATCAACCATATTTTTTTTATGGGATTGTTATTTTTTATTTTTTCAATAATTGAACGAATATTAGAATCAAATTGCTTAGGAGAAACCTCACGAATTAGTTTTCTTTTCGTAATCTTTAATCGATTAGCCGATTTGTATTTAATATAATAGGAAGAAAGGTTTCTAATAATTGGAATACCGGATAAAAGATCCAGTATTTGTTTAGTCCTTTTTTTAAATAACCGGGGTGCACAATCTACTATGCCTAATTGAATAACAAAAAAACGACTTTGAGCGCCTTTTATATTACATATGAAACTTTCGAAAGAGTTTTGTATTTCAGAAGTGTTGTTAGCTTGCGATTTATTTATGATGAAAATAGTATTTTTTATTTTTTCTTGAAGTAAAAAAGAATAAATGTCTTTTTCAAAAATTTCATTTTCAGCTCTTCGTAAAGACAACGAATCACCCAAGATCGTGAGTATTTCCATACATGATTAATAATTACTCATTTTTTTATATATAGTTATATTTTTTTTCTGTTGATCAATAGAACAAAGTTCACTAAACTGATCTTCTAAAAAACATTTTGTTTGCAAATATACGCCTGGTTTATATTTTTTATCTAATTCATCGTCTAATAAAATAGGATTAATTGCTATAGAACCAATTTCTTGAACTTGTAATGTTTCTAATGGCTTAAAAATAAATCGATGTTTTTTTGTTAATATTTCTACTGACCATCTCCCAGGTGATTCCCAATTTGCACAATAAGAAAATAAAGCATTTTGATTTGTTTTTCCAGCACCAGTAAAAACAGAAGACTTCGAATGCCAAGGAAGAGATCCACTTATAAAGCAACAAATATCAGTTGGTGTACCCCCTAAAAAGAAAGCCATGTCAATAACATGAGTAGAATTTCCTAAAAACCAGTTTTGATGTTCGGTTGGGTGTTTAGGCAAATCTTTAATCGTATGAGACCATTCTGTAAATTCAAAATGAAAAGAAGTAACTCCTCCATCTTCTTGAATTAGTTCTTTTGCTTTTTTAACCGAACTATAAAATCTTCTATTATAGGCTAAAAAAACAGTTGCTTGCTTTTCTTCTATGTTTTTTACTAATTCATCTAATTCAGCTGCATAACCAACACCTGGTTTTTCAACTAATATTTTTTTGACACCATAATTTAATAAAGCATGTGTAGTAGAAGAAAGGGCTTCTACCCCTACAGCTACAATTGCTGCATCAGGAGTAGGGGGCTTTGTATATAAAAAAGACTCAATTCCTCCTACATAAGGTTTATAGCCTGTTTCTTTTTCAAATAGCTCGCTATTTTCTTTTCCTCTACCAATCACTATGGGCTCTACTTGAAGATCTTTCAATACTTTGGCATATTCTCGAGCCATGAGACCAGTGCCTATCAACCATATTTTTTTCATAAAAAAGGAATTATGTTATAGGAAAAAAGTCGCGATGTGTTTTACTATGTGAAAGCCAATCAAACAATACTTGATGTACTTTTAAAGATTCTTGCAAAGAAGGTAATACAAAATTACCAGTAATTGCTTGTTCCAACCATTCTTTACTTAAATTTCCCAACGATGGTATTTCTATTTTTTGCTCTATGGGTGGAAGATAATCAGCCGCATAACGTTGAATAGGATGTTGACTATCAGGTTTTCGTAAATAAGTTATTGTTTTTTGTTCTACTTCATTTAAAGTAATTCTACCATGTGAAGAAACAATATCCCAATCGCCAAATACAGTGCTTTGAGAAGAAAAAGATAAATGTGCTCGTCCTTTGTATTTGCCTTTTTGATAAAAAAGCAGTGTAGACCATCCACCAAAGTCAGCAAACTGAGGACCTCTGCCGCTGGGAATAGTAGTTAGTTCAATATCAGCGGCGACTAGATTACATTCATCAGCATCTAATAAAAAATAAAGCAAGTCAAGATAATGAACACCATTAGCTCCTATTCCTAATGTGCCGGTGTTGATAGAAATAACAGGTGTTCCTTGAAGTTGAACCTTAGTGGTTAGCTCTTTTTTTATATGAATAAAACAAGGATAAAGTCGCATGTTGAGATTTACAAATACATGCACGTTTTGTTTGGATAAAAATTCTGTAAGAGCTACTACTTCTTTATAGCTTTGACCCAATGGTTTCTCAATTAATAAATATTTCACCCCTCGATCAAGTACTCTTTGACAAGTATCTATTCGATTAGAAGCAGTAGAGGCAATTATAGCTATATCAAAATTTTCTTTTACATCAGACTTTAGTTTAAACTGAAATTTACTCACAAAAGGATGATTAGCTAACTGGGTTTTGGCATGAGTTAGCGCTTCAATAGAAATATCTGCTAAACAAATAGAATTTATTTGAGAAGACATAGCCACTCCTGCTGCATGTCGCAAACCCATTCTACCTGCACCTATAATAAGCGTATTCATTTTATTTTTTCAAGATTTAATGTTGATTTATACAGTATTAAAAAGTACTTGTTGTTATTATTTAGCAAATGTAAATAATAAAAGGTTATAACTATTATTTTAAAGTTACATGACATTCTGAATAAGTTGTTTACACTTATTTATATAATCATCGGCATAAATATAAGTGCTATGTTTTTTTATATTATAAAGCCATTTTTCTTTGAAGAAACTATTTTCTTTGTACTGTTTTAATATATCATCAAGTTCTTCTTTTATTGGCTGACATACTTTAATACTGTCCTCCAAATCAGTCGTGTTAATAAGCGAATGAATTCCTTTAGGTAATTCGGGCGAAGCTATTGTGATAGCAGGTTTTCCTAACCCAATAGTTTCAAGTAGCGTTGTCGAATCAAAGCCTATCACAATTGTTGCATCCATAATAAAATCTTCTATAGATCTAACATCATCAAGAAAATTAAAAAAATCTTTATTACAATATTTTTTAAACCATTCTTTATTTTCTTCTGTTTCATTAGGGTGAGGTTTTATGACAAGATAAGTTTTATCGTTAAAGCAACCCCTAATGGCTTGTAATAAATTTTTTGTTTTTTCAAAAATAAGTTTGCCTTGAGTAGGAAAAAATAGTTTTATTGGTTCATTATTTGAATCAACACGGGCTGTTTTTTGAATACGTTGCAGATGCATAGGAAAAGACCCTATAACAAAAAAGTCGCCTTCATCTTTGTAATTTTTTTTAAGTAACATGTTTTTATAGTAATCGCCAAAAAGAGCTATTTTAGTAGGAATAATGAGGTCTTTTTTAATTGTCTTAAATAAAGGTGAATGTATATAGTGCGGATAATACTCATCTAAAAGACCATGTTGAAATTCTATAACTTTTGCGTTAGAAGACAAAGCAGCGGCCATTTTTCCTGTAGCTGATTGATCTGCAAAAAAAACCAGATGTGGTTTTATTATTCTAAAAAACAAATTAAAAACAATGTATTCGCTGCGAAAACGCGCTAAAGAAACGATAAGATTTGATGCATTGATATCTATAACAACACCCTGTTGGCAGCAATAAATATCCAGCTCTTTCTTTATACATAGTGCAATACATTTTGTTTTCTTCCTTTTCTTTATAAGGAAAGTCAAACAAGAAGATAGAAAAAATAAAAATCTAGCACTACCATCTTTTTTTATGTGCGATAGATTTTTAAAATTATTTAAATGCGGTATTTCTATATAACCATAATTGGTTATATGTTTTTCTGCAATAAAGCTATCAAAAAGTATATCATAGTATTTATTTGAATGGGAGTTTTTTCTTTTATTAATACTAAGAGAAAAAAATAGGGTAAGTTTTTCTCCCTTTGCTTTAAAAAACAATCTTATAATACAAATTATGAGTTTCAGAAAGTCCAAAAGATAAAAAAATATTTTTTTTATCTTAGATTGTTTAAGAGTTAGCTCTCCTATAGATCGAGGAGGATAAATAGCATGAAAATAAACACAAAACTTTAATAAATGCCACGCATTATATCCATGAAAATGTATCTCTTTGAGGGTTTCGAATCGCTCGTGTTCAAAATCGTATAAGAACTTTGCAGCATTAGCGTAGTTTAATGCTTTCATTTAATGCGCTTTTTTTCTGATTAACTTAGCGGGAACACCACCTACAATGGTAAACGGCTCTACATCTTTCGAGACGACACTATTAGCACCTATCATTGAGTTAGTACCAATCGTTACGCCTGGACATATAAACACATTAGCACCTATCCACACATAATCTTCTATGATTACATTACTGTATTTATTTTCTAAATTGGCTTTAGAAAAATCTTGGTCAGCAACAGATGTAGAAGTATACATTCTTACATTATGACTAATTTTACATCCTTTTCCAATACGTACAATACACTCTTTATCAGCTTGAACAGTAGAAAGCTCTCCGATGTAGGTATTTTCTCCTATTATAATTTGACCTTTGCCATAAAAAATAATGTCTTTTCCATTAAAACGGAATGTTTTATGGATAGTATAATGTTCCCTATAATTATCATATATTAATGATTGATGTTTACTTTTTACTCTATTTAATGCTTTAAGTAAAAATCGATTTAAAATATTCATTTCTTTATAATTTAATAAGTTGTGAAAAATTAAGCCAAGGCATTCGATGTACTCTGTTGCTAACAATAATAATTAAAACAGCTACAACAAAATAAGATATAGTTGTAGCGTAGGCTGCACCCATTGCGCCATACTGTTTAATTAGAAAATAATTTAGAATCAAATTTAATACAACGTTGATTAAAGCTAAATATGCCAAATACTTTGTTTTTTTAAAATAAAAAATATAGCCAGCAAACATCTTATAAACTCCTACAAAAAAATAGCCAAGTGCTATCATAAGAACAAAACGTTCACCTGCTAAAAATTTTTTATCAATGAAAATAGTAAATAAAAATGGTGCAAAAATATACAAAACTATAACCGAGGCTAGTAGTCCTATCAAATATAAATAACTCGCTCGAACAACTTTTATATTACTTTCTTTAGTGTTTTTTTCTACATTCTCATAAAAAAAAGGAATAAATGCTTGCACAAATGCTGCATCAAGCATGCCTATCAATCCACCGATTTGATAACCTAAATTATAAATGCCAAGCTCTGAAAGATCAAGCATAGAGGCAATAAAATAGCGATCTGAAGATTCGATAATAAATCCTCCTACAGCATGTGGAATAAGAGGAAGACCAAACAAAATAGCAGATTTGGAATAAGATAAATTATAGCTAAAATTAAATAGCTTTTTTCTATATAAAACAACAATTGAAATAATAAAGAATGATAAACCGGTTAGCGCTATTCCTAACATACGCCCTTTCCAATGATAATCAAGGACAATTACAAAAAATAAGCCTATTCCTATTCCTACAATAGCTTGGGTTATGTTAAATATACCATAGAGTATAGGTTTATTTTCTGATTGTAAAAGAACTAATAAAATAGCAGTAGGTATGGAGAAGAGAGCCATGAATGGAATGAGCCAAATCCAATCTTGAGGCAACCCAATAGTGGTTGATATAAGATTACTTACTAAAAAAGCTATTAATAAAAACAATGCGAAAACAATAAAACTATTCCACAATGTGGTTGAAAGATAATTAGCCAGTTTATCTCGCGATAAACGATAATATTCAGCTTGTATGAAACCGTGCGATGATAACCCAATAAATGGTGCTAACAACGCAACAGAAGTAGTTATCAAACCAATAATTCCATAATCCTCCTTTGAAAGATAATGTGTAAAGACAGGCAATAAGAGAAAAGAAAGACCGGCACTAAAAAAACTAGAAAAGGTATAAATGGAAAGAGATTTGAGAAGCCTCATATATATGAATTAATCATCTACTCCTCCACCACACACAGTGTGTCGTAATTTCCATTTTCCTGTTTCATTCTTTTTCCAAAGATGGGGAGAACGAAACCGATCACACAGTTCATGAAAATGCTCAGGTTGAATATCTAAGTAATTCATGATTTCATTAAAATAGCGATCTGGAAATTCTCCGTCAAATTTTTTAACTAAAGCTATGCCTTCTTCTCGAGTGATGTGTTTATTTCTAATCTCTTGAGATGCGTCGTATGTAGCTCTTCCAATACCAAACTTTATATATGTGGTATAATAATGAAGATCATCTATTTTATCATCTATACTGTTGTATTTGCTATATGTTCCTTGTGTTCGAAAAGGCCGAGCTTGAAAACCTGTATTTTCTACTGCATAATAATATACTTCTTGGGGAGTCCATTTGATATAATAGCCTAAATAATGAACTTCGATTTTTGATTTTTCTAGTTCAGTTGCATCAGCAGGTAAAAACGATTGTAAATCATGAAGGGAAATATCGTATTTTTCTCTTAATTCTTTTATTGATACACCCCCTAAATAAATTTCATCCAAATTATTCATACTATAATAGGATTTATCTCGAAGAGAAGTAGCATTATCGGCAATTGGATTTCCATATTCTGCTTCATTTTCTCCGTAAAAAATCAATGGAATATTATAACGTAGCGCAATTTTAGGGGCTAAGTTTTTCTGTCCAAGAATAAATGTTTGAAAAGGATGAAGTAGGTTTTCAATAGAAAGTTTCGTAAGCAATTTCATTACTTTTCCATTTCGATAAAAAGAAATATTATCAAATCCTGCATCTAACCAGTTTCTAAAATTTTTATATCCATAATCGGTATATAAAATAGGAGGCCACGTAACAGTTAATGGATTCATTCCATATTTATATTTTAAAATATGAGCCTGAAACGCACTATCCTTTCCACCGCTACCTGGTACAAGACAATCATAGCTTCCGTCTTTACTTCTATATTTATCTAATAATCTAAGAAGCTCTTCTTCTCTTTTTTTCCAATCGAGTTTTTCTTTTTGCTCAGCTGTTTTACACGCATCACAAACTCCATCTTGGTCAATATTAAGAGTTACTTTTTTACTTTCGATAGTATGTTTAAACTCTGTAGTAGATGCGGGGCGCTGATTTGACATCACACATTTTTTACAGAAGCTCACTTCTGAAGGAAGTCCAAAATAAGTTTCCAATTTTTTATTATTCACTGTTATTTATTTAATTATAGTTTAAATAGCATAGCCCAATCTCGGTATATTTTCAACCCTTCACTAGCACTTTTCTCCGGATGAAATTGTGTAGCAAATATATTGTTTTTGAGTACACTAGAGCAATATAAAGTACCAGCATAGGATGTATAAGACAAAACCACATGCTCATCAGTAGGTGTTATATAATAAGAATGAACAAAATACATGAATTCATTATTTTTTACAGATGAAAAAGGGGTTTCATCCCAAGAACGTGTTGTAGGTTGCTGAATATGATTCCATCCTATCTGTGGTACTTTTTCTTCTTTCGTTTGAAACCGTTTCACAGAACCTTCAATGATGTCAAGTCCTTTATGTGTACCGAACTCTTCACTTTCAGTTAGTAGAAGTTGCATGCCTAAACACAAGCCCATAAATGGTTTGCCGGATTGAACAAAATCCTTAATTGGATAGATCAAATCAAGTTGTTTTAAATTATCCATGGCATCACCAAATGCTCCCATCCCTGGAAAGATAAGTGCATCCGCACTCATTATTTGTTTTTTATCAGCTGTGATAATTGCATTCAAGCCTACTGTTTTGCAAGCATGTGCAACGCTAAATAAATTTCCCATTCCATAGTCGATGATGGCAATCATTTGTTGTTTATTAATTTATAATCTACAGTTGATATTTCTTTTTTTCAATTCTTCTTTTATTTCATTCAAACTTGCCCCCTTTATCTTCCCAAATGATTTTCCACTTTTTATAAAATCAATATTCCCTTCTTCTTTAAAATGATCATCTACTGGTTTAGTTTGTATCGTTTTTAAATAACCATAATGAATCATAGAGGCGATAGCCACTGCATCAGCTTTGCCTCTTTCTACAACATCACTAACATGCTGTAGCATGCCTGGGCCTCCATGTGCAATAACTGGAATAGAAACAGCTGTAGCTACTTTTTTTGTTAATTCAATATCAAATCCTTCGCCTGTTCCTTCTTTATCTACAGATGTGATAACAATTTCTCCTGCACCTAATTCTTCCACTTTTTGAGCCCATTGAATAACCTCTACGCCGGTATATTCCCGACCATTATCTATAAATGCAAAATAGCTGCCATCTGGTTGTTTAATAGCTTCAATAGCTACAACAATTGTAGAAGATCCAAATTTTTTTGAAGCCTCTTTTATAATGTTTGGATTTTTGATAGCCGCTGTATTGAGTGCTACTTTGTCTGCACCTGCTCTAAGCACCGTTCGTATATCTTCAATTGTCCTAAGCCCACCACCCACTGTAAGTGGGATAAAAATTTCTTGTGCTGTTTTTTTAATAATATCTTGTAAGCTATTACGCTCATATAAACTGGCCACTACATCCATATACATCAACTCATCCGCGCCATTTTCATAATAGTATTTAGCAAACTCTTCCGGTTTTCCCAAAACACGTAAGCCTTCCAGGTGAATACCTTTCACTAAGTTAGGTCCTTTAATATCTAGTCGAGCAATTACTCTAACCGTTGACATGATCAAATTCTATAATTTTAGAAACAACTTGCTCTAACTCTTGATCTAAAATACTTGTTGAACAAGGCAGACTAACACTCGTGTGATAGATTTCATCAGATCTATCATGAGTAGTAATATATATGTTTTTTTTAAACATGGGTAGCTGATTCATTGGGACCCAAAAAGGACGCACTTGAATAGTTGATTGATTTAAATAAGCAATCAATTTTTTTTGTCCTGGAATCATAACTGTGTATAACCAGTTGTTTGGTTGCACATTTGGATTGACCTGTTGAAATTGTATTCCTTTGATTTTTTTTAATTGATTATTATAAAAATCTGTGACTTGTTTTTTTCGTTCTAAAAATCCGGAAAGTTGTTCAAGTTGAGCAACACCCATGGCTGCTAATATATTTACCAATCGATAATTATATCCGATTTCATCATGAAAATACTCATCCGATTTTGCTTTAGCTTGTGTAGTAATGTGTTTAGCTTTTTTACCTAATTTTTCATCGTCTGTAACAATCATACCGCCGCCACCTGTTGTAATGATTTTATTTCCATTAAAACTAAAACATCCCAACTTACCAAATGTACCAGCATGCTTGTTTTTATAATAAGAACCTAACGCTTCAGTAGAATCTTCAACAACTTCTAACAAATAGTCTGAGGCTAGTTTCATCACTTGATCCATATCACACATGTTTCCAAGCACATGAACAGGCATGATCGCTTTTATTCGACGTTGGGATTCTTTATGGTACAATTGTCCATTTTTTTGTACTGTTTTTTCTTTAAGAAAATTTTCTAATAAAGATAAATCCATCTGCCATGTTAAAGGATCAACGTCTATTAACAATGGCTCTGCTCCAACATAGCTAATAGCATTGCAAGATGCTACAAATGTAATATTGGGAACAATCACTAAATCGCCTCTTTCTACACCAGCTAATAGCAATGAAATATGAAGAGCTGCTGTTCCATTAACAACTGATACGGCATAACGACTTTGAGTAAATGTTGCAAACTTTTTTTCAAAATCATCTACATAAGAGCCAACCGCAGACACCCAATTTGTATCTAAACATTCTTTAATGTATTTCCACTCATTGCCTGATAAATTGGGAACTGATAATGGGATCATATATTATATATACTATGTTTATATCTTATTAAGTTTTCAGACTTTGAAAACCAAGCAATTGTTTCTTTTAATCCTTCCTCTAAAGAATATGTGACTTTCCAATTAGTCAATTTTTTAATTTTTTCATTAGAGCCTAATAATCTTTTAACCTCACTTTTATCGGGACGAATACGCTGCTCATCGGCTACTATACAGGCTTTAGGATTAATCTGGTTAATTATGTTTTGGGCTAAATCTCCTATAGAAATCTCTGTTTGAGTGGCTATATTTATTTCTTCACCAATCGTTTTTTCTGATTCTGCAATAGCTTCAAACCCTTGAATTGTATCTTGTACATAAAGCAAATCACGCGTAGGTGTGGTATCTCCTAGTTTTATTTTTGTTTCACCATTAAGTAGTTGTGTGATAATAGTTGGAATTACTGCCCTCGCCGATTGACGTGGACCATAGGTATTAAATGGTCTTACAATTGTAATAGGCATTTCAAATGAACGATAAAATGATTCAGCTATTCGATCAGCTCCTATCTTAGTAGCACTATAAGGTGACTGTCCTTGAAAAGGGTGTTTTTCATCAATAGGAACATATTGTGCTGTGCCATATACTTCAGATGTGGAAGTAACCAAAACTCGTTTTGTTTTCAGTAAGCGAGCTGCTTGTAAGATGTTTAATGTTCCTTTAATGTTAACATCAACATAATTGTCCGGAGAATGATAACTATATGGTATGGCAATCAAAGCGGCTAGATGATAAACAATATCTATTCCTTCCATAGCTATTCTAATACCATTCGGATCTCGAATATCGCCTGAAAAAATTTCCACTTGGTCTAAAATTGTTTTTGGCAATGTTTCTAGCCAGCCATAGGAGTTAAATGAATTATATAAAACGAAAGCACGTACAGAATACCTTTTTTTTACCAAGTATTCCGTAAGGTGGCTACCTATAAAACCATCCGCGCCTGTGACTAATACTTTTCTTGACATTATCTCACCATTAACTCGAACGTAAAGTTACATATATTATCATCTTTAATCAATATTTAAAAAGAACAAACTAAAAATATATTTATCTTTGTTTTATTAAAAATTTAGAATCATGATTTCTAAAAATGAAAAAATTAAATTTGCCGTTATTGGTTGTGGATTTATTGGAAAGCGTCATGCTACTATTATTCAACAAGATCCAGAATCTGAACTTGTAGCACTTTGTGACACTCTTCCATCAAAGCAATTAGGTATTGATGCCTTTAATGTTCCTTATTTCACATCAATGGATGATCTATTTGCATCAGGTATAGCTATAGATGTTGTCAATATTTGCACACCTAATGGATTGCATGGCTCTCAAGCTATTAAAGCTTTAGATCATAAAAAACATGTTGTATGTGAAAAACCTATGGCATTGACTAAACAAGTTTGTGAAGAAATTATTTTTAAATCATTAAAGGTTTCTAAGAATGTGTTTTGTGTAATGCAAAATCGATATTCCCCTCCTTCGATATGGATAAAAGATATTGTAGAAAAAGGTATTTTGGGTCAAATTTTTATGGTGCAAATCAACTGCTATTGGAATAGAGATGATCGTTATTATAAAAAGGAGGGCTGGAAAGGATCGAAAGAGCTAGATGGGGGCACATTGTTTACCCAATTTTCTCACTTTATAGATATCATGTATTGGTTGTTTGGTGATATTAAAAATATTCAAGCTAATCTAGCTGATTTCTGTCATAAGGATTCTACTGACTTTGAGGATTCGGGAATGGTACATTTTGAATTTACAACTGGTGGCATGGGTTGTATTAATTATTCAACAGCTGTATGGGATAAAAACTTAGAAAGTAGCTTAACTATTATAGGAAGTAAAGGAAGTGTTAAGATAGGCGGTCAATATATGAATGAGGTTGAATATTGTGAAATAGAAAACTATAAAATGCCAACACTCCCCCCCTCTAACCCCCCTAATGATTACGGACCATATAAAGGATCTGCTGCAAACCACCATTTTGTAATCCAAAACGTAGTAGATACGCTTAAAGGAAAAGCCACTGCTACTACAAATGCATTAGAAGGGCTTAAAGTTGTAGAAATAATAGAGCGAATTTATAAGACTGGTCAACAATCCCTAATTGTTTCCAATAAAATTAGAAAATAAGAAAATGAAAACAATCATTATCGCAGAAGCAGGGGTTAATCATAATGGAAATGTCAAACTAGCAGAACAACTTATAGATGTGGCTGCAAAAGCAGGTGTTGATTTCGTTAAATTTCAAACTTTTAAAACAG
Source organism: uncultured Cytophagales bacterium (assembly GCA_964418605.1). Classification (GTDB taxonomy): domain Bacteria; phylum Bacteroidota; class Bacteroidia; order Cytophagales; family Cyclobacteriaceae; genus CAYQLY01. Next base: position 51,119 of record CAYQLY010000006.1, on the reverse strand, counting down.
CCCATCTGGTTTCAAAACACGCACCTAAAGCTCTTTATCAGAAAAAAAACACTTCTTCTAATCAATCTCAATATGATATGTTGAAAAAATTAGAGTTGGACAAAAAAACACATCAACACCTTATTCAATACTGTCAAAAAAGAAAAGTGCATTTCCTTTCCACAGCTTTCGATTTGGAAAGTATTGATCTATTAAACAATTTGAAAATCCCATTATTTAAAATACCATCCGGAGAAATAACTAATTTAACTTATTTAAAAAAAATAGGAAGATTAAAAAAGAAAATTATTCTTTCTACCGGAATGGCTACACTTGGCGAAATAGAAGATGCGTTAAATGTATTAATAACCTCTGGAACAGCTAAAAAGAATATTACTGTTTTACATTGTAACACGGAATACCCGACACCATGGAAAGACGTAAACTTAAAAGCAATGCTTACCATCCAACAAGCCTTTGGGGTTGATGTTGGATATTCAGATCATACACTTGGTATTGAAGTTCCTATTGCTGCTGTAGCTCTTGGCGCTTGTGTCATTGAAAAACATTTTACATTAGATAGAACTATGGAGGGCCCAGACCATCAAGCTTCTTTAGAACCTGATGAACTCATAGAAATGGTTAAGGCTATTCGTCATATTGAACTAGTAATAGGTGACGGACTAAAAAAACCTTCTTCTTCCGAAACTAAAAATAAAATCATCGCACGAAAGAGCATACACCTTGCAGTTGATTTAAAAAAAGGAGAAACTATTCAAGAAAAACACCTCATTATGAAAAGACCTGGTGATGGTATTTCTCCAATGAAAATGGAAGAGGTTATTGGGAAAAAAACAAATAAAAAATTAAATTCGGATCATAAACTATGTTTTAGCGATCTCTTATGAAAATTGTAGTGCTAACAAGTTCACGTGCAGATTATGGGATTTATTTACCACTTCTCAAAAAACTTCATGCAGATCCATTTTTTGATTTAAGTCTTTATGTGTTTGGAACACATCTTTCACCTTTGCATGGCTACACTATCGATCAGATTAAAAAAGATTCATTTCATATAAAACACCAAATAGAAAGCTTAGTGATGGGCGATTCTCCAGAAGCAATAGCTACATCCATCGGATTAACCCAAACTAAATTTGCATCTATTTGGGCTAAAGAAAAAGAAAATAGTGATCTCGTCTTTTGTTTAGGTGATCGATACGAAATGTTCGCTGCTGTTATAGCTTCTATTCCTTTTTCTATTCCTATAGCACATATTCATGGTGGAGAAACAACACTTGGAGCCATTGATAATATATTTAGACATGCATTAACGTTAGCTTCTTCTTACCATTTCACGGCTACAGAAAAAAGTGCGTCTCGAGTAAAAGAAATTCGAGGTACAGAAACCAATGTTTTTAATGTAGGCTCTCTAAGCTTAGACAATATAGCTGAGCTAACGCTTTTAACACCTATTCAATTTTATTCTGCTTACAAAATTGACTTAGCTACTCCTACTATTTTATTTACATTCCACCCCGAAACAATCTCATTTGAAAAAAACAAAGAGTATATAAAAGTTATTACCGATGCACTAAAAAAAATTCCTAATCAAATAATTGTAACCATGCCTAATGCAGACACCTATGGCACTATTATAAGAAAAGAACTACTGGATCTAGCTGATAAGCAAAAAACGATTTTTTTAATAGAAAACTTTGGTATTCGAGATTATTTTTCATGTATGAAACATTGCTGGTTTGTGATGGGAAATAGCTCAAGTGGAATCATTGAAGCTGCCTCTTTTGGAAAATATGTCATCAATCTTGGCGATAGACAAAAAGGAAGAGAACAAGGAAAAAACGTTATTAACTGTTCTGTTGAACAGCAAAGCATACTAAATGCTATTGAGTCTGTTAAAAAAATGCCTGTTTTGTCCACAGATAATATTTATGGCTCTGGTCATGCTTCTGAAAAAATTATCCATCTCCTTAAAAACAAACTATAATGGTTGACAAAGACATTGTACTCATCGGATATTCAGGTCATGCTTACGTAGCTATAGATATATGTATATCTATGGGTAAAAAAGTAATAGGATATGTGGATATAGAAGAAAAAAAACAAAATCCTTATCAATTGCTTTTCTGGGGCTCAGAAAAAAACAATCCGTCACTTATACAAAAACTTTCATCTATTGACTGTTTTATTTCTATTGGAAACAACAACGATCGTCAAAAAATCTATACTGAATTATCTACTCAACTCATCCACCCCATTACCATTATACATAAAACATCGTTTATATCTCCAAAAGCAACCATAGGGAAAGGCGTAATGATAAGTCCTCAAACATGCATCAATACACTAGCTACTATTGGCAACGCTGTTATTATAAACACAGGTGCTATTGTTGAGCACGAGTGTATCATTGGAGATTTTTCACATATTGCGCCAGGTGCTGTTATCTGTGGTAATGTAAACATAGGAACAAGTACATTAATCGGCGCCAACGCTGTGGTCCGTCCGAATATAAAAATTGGAAATAATGTAATTATAGGTGCAGGTGCAGTTGTAGTTAAAAATATTCCAGATGGAAGTAAAGTCATTGGAAACTCTCAAATAGTATATAAATGAAAAAATATTCTCAAAATATCATTTACGGTGATCTTCTTATTAAAGACGCTTTACAAAGGCTCGATACATTCACAAATAAAAACACCCTTACCTTATTTGTTGTGAATCGTAAAGAAGAACTTATCGGCACACTCACCGATGGCGATATTCGCAGAGCATTATTAAAAGGTGCCTCTATTAACAATAAAATAGAAGACTTTATGCACTCCCATTTTCGTTTTCTTACAGATGGAAAATTTTCACTTCAAGAAATAAAAAAATTTAAAAAAGACGAAATCTATTTAGTACCAAAAGTAGACGAAAATAAAAAAATAATCCGCATCATTAATTTTGCTGAAAAAAAATCTGTTCTACCACTTGATGCCATTATAATGGCTGGGGGAAAAGGTGAACGATTGAAACCACTCACCGATTCTACACCTAAACCTCTTCTTCCTGTCGGAGGTAAACCTATTTTAGAACACAATATAGACCAGCTTATTAATTACGGTGTTGAGCGTTTTCATATCACAGTCAATTATTTAGCTGACAGAATCATTAATCACTTTCAATCAGGCGAGGAAAAAGAAATAACCATTAAGTACATTCGAGAAAATCAACCCTTGGGAACAATAGGGGCGGTAGGATTAATTAACGACTTTACCCATGAAGATATTTTGATCATGAATGCTGATCTTCTCACCGATATTGACTGGGAACGTTTCTATCAAACATTCCTAGATACAAATGCAGATATGCAAGTAGCAACAACAAGCTATAAAGTCAATATCCCTTATGCTGTTCTAGAAACAACGAATGAAAATGTAAAATCGTTTCAAGAAAAACCAACATATACCTATTATTCCAATGCGGGTATCTATTTGATCAAACGAAAAATAATAGATTATATACCCAAAAATCATTTTTTTAATGCGACAGACCTTATTGATTTGCTTATTAAATCAAATTACCGTGTAACCCATTTCCCTATTGTGGGCTATTGGTTGGATATTGGCAAGCACGACGACTATATTAAAGCACAAGAAGATATTAAATATTTGAAATTGTAAACTAATTGAATGAGCACTATTCTTTTCATTATACCGGCTCGAGGTGGATCAAAAGGTATACCCGGTAAAAACATAAAACCACTTGGTGGAAAACCTCTTATCTATTATTCGATTGATATCGCTCGATCATTCGCTTCAGATGAAGATATATGTGTGTCTACCGATGATCAAAATATTTATACCTGTGTAAAGGATTATGGGTTGCCTATTCCATTTATAAGACCTTCCGAACTAGCAACAGATACAGCCGACTCTAACGCTGTTGTTTTACATGCTTTACACTATTACGAGCAACAAGGAAAAAACTACGATTACATTGTTTTATTACAACCAACGTCACCTTTTCGTACTAAAACACAGCTTCTTGAAGCTATCACACTAGCATCACCAACTACCGATATGATTGTTTCTGTCAAAGAAACAAAAAGCAATCCCTATGCTTTATTATATGAAGAAAATAATGATGGGTATCTAGAAAAATCCAAAGATAAAGGCATTTTATCACGTCGGCAGGATTTACCTATTGTTTATGAATTAAATGGATCAATGTATATCATCAATACATCATCGTTAAAACAAACAAAGACAATGGCTCTATTTAAACGTTTGAAAAAATACATTATGCCTGAGCTTTACTCCGTTGATTTAGATACACCATTAGATTGGGAATGGGCTGAGTTTTTACTCCAAAAAAAATACATATCCTGATAACCTATTTTTTAGAATAAATAAAAAAAATTATAAAAAAATATATTTATTATTTTTAATAAAAAAATAATCTTTTAAGTTTTGTTTTTCGTTAATTATTATTAGATTTGTGCCTGATTAAATTCTTAATATATTTGTACTATGGCAGGCGTTAATAAAGTTATTTTAGTAGGTCACCTAGGTAAAGATCCTGAGGTAAGACATTTGGAAAGTGGGCGATCGGTAGCCAACTTCTCAATAGCAACAAGTGAAACATATAAAAATAAAAATGGTGAAAAAGTCACCAACACCGAATGGCATAATATTGTGATGTGGTCTCCACTCGCTCAAATCGCTGAAAAATATTTAAAAAAAGGAAGCCTTATTTATTTAGAAGGTAAACTAACGACACGTTCTTACGATGATAAGGATGGAAATAAGCGTTATGTAACAGAAGTTGTAGCACAATCTATGACTATGCTGGGTTCTAAAAATAGCAATTCATCTTCTTCTGATTCGAGCATGGGTTCTAAAGATGAATTCGCAGAATCAACCATTATTCAAACAGAAGGCACAGATGATCTGCCATTTTAATATAATTTCATAAAACCATTTGGAAGAAATTATCAATTCAACTGACCCTTTGCCGGGAACTTTCTCCTTATTAGCAGCTATCTCTACTCCATCTATTGTTAACTATACATTAAATGGAGTAGTTATTTTAATACTATTGGCACTTTCTGCTATTATATCTGGAGCAGAGGTAGCTTTCTTTTCACTTTCATCAGAAGATGTTAACCGATGTAAGTTAGGTAAAAAGCCTGTTTATAAAACAATTATTGCCCTGCTTAATAAACCGCGTCAGTTGCTAGCCACCATTCTTGTTTTTAACAACCTGGTTAATATAGGTATTGTTATGACAACGACGTATTTAACTTGGAATATTGTGGGAGGCTCTTCATCTGAAGGGCTCGTATGGATACTCATCACTTTTATTACAACATTTGCTATCGTTTTTTTAGGGGAAATCGTTCCTAAAATTTATGCCAATCAAAATAATTTTCGATTTGCTTGTGCAACAGCTTCTTTTTTATCCATTTGTGTACAACTCTTCAAGCCAGTAGCTTGGCTCCTTATTTCATTTGGTGGACTAGTCGAAAAGCGTATTGAACGAAAAGGATACCAATTATCTGTAGAGGAACTAAGTGATGCGTTAGAAATTGCTACATCAAAAGACACGTCATCTGACGAAAAAGAAATTCTAAAAGGCATTGTTAACTTCAGTAATATTCCTGTTAAGCAAATCATGCGAACACGCATGGAAATTACAGCATTAAATACAGAGATGGGCTTTAAAGAAATATTAGCCTATATTCATAAATATGGCTATTCGAGAGTGCCTATTTATCAAGAGACCATCGACGATATTAAAGGAATATTATATGTTAAAGATTTAATTCCTTATCTCCATCGATTAGATGATTTCAATTGGACTATACTCATAAAACCTGTTTATTTCGTTCCGGAAACAAAAAAGCTAGATGACCTGCTCCGTGACTTTCAGCAAAAAAGAGTTCATATGGCTATTGTTGTAGATGAATATGGTGGGACAGCAGGATTAGTTACACTGGAAGATATTATCGAACAAATTTTCGGGGATATACAAGACGAATTTGATGATAAAGAAGAAAGCTTATACCATCAAGTGGATGCACATACTTATATTTTCGAAGCAAAAACACCACTGGTTGATCTATATAAAATAACTTCTCTAAATCCTGTTTTTTTTGAGGATATAAAAGGAGATAGTGAATCACTTGGAGGATTATTATTAGAACTTTTTGCCAGAATGCCTAAACCAGGAGATCATGTTTTATATAAAGGCATTGAGTTTACGACGGTTGCAACAGACCAAAAACGTATTAAACGGGTAAAAATAAAATTCCCAGAAAACACAAATCAAACCTTATAATAAAACGTACTCATCTTATCCTTTCATTTATAAACTTAAATCATGTCTCATACTGATTTATCCCGACTATCACGACTCACCGCTATCTTAACCTTATTACAATCCAAACGATTAATCACAGCAAGCTTTATAGCAGAAAAATTTAACGTTAGCATCCGCACCGTTTACCGCGATATGCAAGCATTAGTACAAGCAGGTGTCCCTGTTTACGCAGAAGATGGGAAAGGATATAAATTAATGGAAGGTTATCGAATTCCACCAGTTATGTTCACCGAAATGGAAGCCAATGCACTAATTACAGCTGAGAAATTAGTGTTAAAAAATAAAGATAGTTCATTTGTTAACAGCTACATCGAAGCAATCACCAAAATCAAAGCTGTATTAAAATACAACACAAAAGAAAACATTGATCTCCTTTCCGAACGAATACATATCCGCTTAAACACAGCTAAAGAAATAACCAGTGACTCACTTTCATCTATTCAGTTAGCTATTACACACCGTCATCCCATTAAAATAGAATATCATGCTATTGAAAATAATAACATAACCATCAGGGTTATAGAACCACTGGCCTTATACAGTACACAGGAAAACTGGATTTTAATTGCCTTTTGTCGTTTGCGAAAAGACAATCGATCCTTTCGATTAGATCGCATTCATACATTAGAAATTCTTGAAGAAACATTTAAACCTATTGCTTTTAACCTAGAAGATTATTTTGAACAGTATAAAAAAAGTCAAAACCCCTGACATAGGGTTGTCATAAACCCCCATGATATTTGTCTATATAAAAAAATAATATTATGGAAACAACAACAATCAATTCATTTTATTTCATCGGGTTACCTATCCGTACAACCAATGAAAACAATCAAGCTGCTCAAGATCTTTTAGCTTTATGGACTCGGTTTATGTCAGAACATACCATAACCCAAATTCCGAATAAAATAGACAATACTATTTATTGCATGTATACCGATTATGAAAAAGATCATACAGCTCCTTATACAGCTATTATAGGATGTAAAGTAAAAAACTTAGATACTATACCGAAAGGTCTTATTGGAAAAACAATTCAAACAAGTAGATATACTAAATTTGTAGCAAAGGGAAAAATCAATGAAGGATCTCTTTTTAAAGCTTGGAATGAAATATGGAATGCCCCAATCAAACGATCCTATACAGCCGATTTTGAAGTGTATGATGAAAACGTAAAAGGCCCTGATACGTATGAAGAAATTGATATATTTATAGCTGTCGATTAAAACAAAAATGATTCGTCCTATCGACCATTATTTTTTACAACATCCAGAACCCATCAATAGCTGTTTACAATTTTTGCGTGATTACATTCTTAAACAAAATCGTAACATAACAGAGGCTTGGAAATATGGAATGCCTTTTTATTGTTACAACGGAAAAATGATTTGCTATTTATGGGTTCATAAAAAATACCAGCAACCTTACATTGGCATTGTTGAAGGAAAAAAAATCAACCATCCTGATCTCCTCCTTGAAAAACGAGCGCGAATGAAAATACTACTCATCAATCCCCATCTAGATATTCCTGTCAAAAAAATCAAACACATCTTAAAAGAAGTTTTAGAGCTTTATACTAAAACATAATGTGTTTGTTAAGCTTTTGTTGTCATGCTACCTTCTTTTTTTATCCTGTTGACTGCAATGAAACATCTAGAAAAAAATAAATCATCAATTTTCTTAATTATCTTATTTTATTTCAAAATAAAAAATAGTCCCTTTTACTCGCTTGCGTGTCGCAAGTGAGCAAGAGTAAACTCGGCAAAGCCGAGCGACTGAATGTGCTTTATACTAAAATGTGATCTTTTTACCACCTTTCGACGAAGCTCAAGGCGACAGGATTGTTTTTTTACTTCATGATTCTAAAAAGAATGCGTTTAACGTTATTGGTGTATTAAAAAAAATATAATAATAAATTTGTATATAATAAGTATACTTATTATATTTGTACATATAAAAAAACAAGCTCGTTATGTGGAAGAAATCATATTCTGTTGTTACCAAGGCTGTAACAGCAGAGCAACTTTGGAAATTATTTACAGATGTAAACACCTGGCATATTCATGATACAGGTATTGAATACGCTAAATTGGAAGGTAAGTTTGAAAAAGGAAATCATTTCATCTTAAAACCGAAAGGGGGCCCAAAAGTAAAAGTTCATCTGACGGAAGTAATAGAAAACAAGAAATATATAGATGTTACCAAATTCCCATTAGCTACCATGACTGATGAGCACATTATAGAAGAAACTTCTGAGGGATTAAAATTTACAAACATAATTTATGTAAAAGGAATATTAAGTTTTCTTTGGATAAAACTCGTAGCAAAAAAAATCGCAGAGGATATGCCTTCGCACATGGAACAGCTATTTAAACGCGCTCAAACATTATGAAAACAAAATACTGGATAGCTGTTATTTCAAAAGATCATATATCAAAAGGGGTTCAAGGTGGATTTATACAAGTTTGTCATGGGAAAAAAGCACCATTAAAACGGATGAAGGCAAAAGACCAGATTATTGTTTATTCACCAAAAATGACCATGAATGGAGAAACCAAATGCCAAGCTTTTACAGCCCTTGGCGAAGTAATTGATGATAATCTGTACTCATTCCCCATGAGTACAGATTTTATTCCATTCAGACGAAATATATACTATTACCCTTGCGAAGAAGTTTCTATAATTCCATTAATTTCGCAACTTGATTTTATTCAGAATAAAAAATCATGGGGCTACCCATTTCGTTTTGGATTGCTTGAAATAATGGAAAAAGATTTTAAGTTTATCGCCTCTAAAATGACTATACATGAAAACAACAGATAATCCATTTGGTTTCGAAAAAGCGGAAGATAGTACAGGTTTTTTGTTATGGCAAATTACCAATCTTTGGCAACGAGAAATCAAAAAAGCACTTCAAAAATATGGGCTTACACATTCACAATTTGTGCTACTAGCAAGCACCTATTGGTTTGTTATACATGATCAACAAGTGACACAAATTGTATTATCATCGCATACCAAAATCGATCCGATGACTACTTCAACAGTATTACGAACACTTCAAAAAAAAGGATTAATAAAAAGACAAGAACATGGTACAGATACACGAGCAAAAACGGTGGAACTAACAGAGCAAGGAAAAAAAACAGTAAAACAAGCGATTATAACTGTTGAAAAATTTGATATTTCATTTTTCAAATCACTTGGTGATAAAACAAATGATTTCAATAAAAAGCTTAATCTGCTATTAAAAACAAATGAAAAATCAGAAATGAAATAGCATAAAATTGAAAAATACCCAATTATTCGGTACCTTTGCCCTCTTAAACCATGACAATTGCCCGGGTGGCGGAATTGGTAGACGCGTTGGTCTCAAAAACCAATGATAGCAATATCGTGCCGGTTCGATCCCGGCCTCGGGTACTTTAAACCACACATTTTATATGAGATCTTCATTCCTTATTTTCAGTTGTTTATGTATTGTATTAAGTTGTTCAAAAAAACAATCTAACTATATACCTGTTACGTATCCATCTACCACTAAAGCAGACACCATAGATCATTATTTTGGAAAAGCGATTGCTGATCCTTACCGATGGTTAGAAAATGACACTTCTTCTCAAACCGCTGAATGGGTGAAACAAGAAAACGAAGTAACATTCAATTACCTTGCACAGATTCCTTTCCGTGAAACCATCCGCAAGCGCTTAACGGAGCTCTACCATTATACCAAAATGAATGTGCCAGAACGTTACGGCCATCGTTTATTCTATCTTAAAAAGAATAGTCAACAGAATCAAGCTGTACTCTATGTACAAGAAGGCGAAAACAAAGATAGTGCGCGTGTACTTGTAGACCCCAATCAACTGGATGAAAAAGAGGGCATTATCGCGATTAAATTTTTTACTATCAATGATGCAGGCACGCATCTTGCTTATTCTTTCTCGAAAGGAGGATCTGACTGGGAAACAGTACGTGTCATCGACCTCAAAACAGGAACTACATTACCAGATGAGATTAAATGGATAAAGTTCACCGGTGAAGCAGGAGGAGGTATTGGATGGAAAGGCAATGGGTTTTACTATGGTCGCTTCGAGACACCTAAAAAAGGAGAAGAATTATCAGGAAGCAATCAAACACAACGAGTATACTATCATAAACTTGGTGAAAGTCAAGACAAAGACAAGTTAATTTATGAAGAAAAAGGATCAAAAAGAATGTTTACACCTATGGTAATAGGCAACGAACGCTTTTTGGTCATCTACGTATCCGAGACAACATCGGGTGATGAACTGCTTATTAAAGATTTAAAAAACAATAGTCCATTTGTTTATTGTGATCAATCATTTAAGGACAATGTGTCAGTTATTGGATTTTTGAAAGGTCAACTCATTGCCTTAACAAGTAAAAAGGCGCCTCGCTTCCGCATTGTGGCCATCGATCCTACTCATCCGGAAGAAAAAAATTGGAAAACACTTGTTCCTGAAAATAAAAACTTGTTATACAAAGCCTCTGTATCTAAAAACAAAATACTGGCAACCTATTTACAAGATGCATCAAGCCAATTAGTTGTGCTAAATCCGGAAAATGGAAAAATAGAAAAAGAACTTGCACTGCCTGATTTAGGAACCGTAGAATATCTATCCAGTGACTCGGAAAATGATAAAGCGTATTTTACATTTGAAACATTTTCAAGCCCGATTACCATTTATGAATATAGTGCGAAAACCGATTCCATACAGGTATTTTATAAACCTGCTAGTTTATTTAACTCTCAAGATTATGAAACCAAACAAGTCTTCTATACAAGTAAAGACGGCACTAAAATTCCTCTGTTCCTAACTTACCGAAAAGGATTAAAAATGAATAAGACAACGCCTGTATTTTTATATGGTTATGGTGGGTTTAATGTAAGCGTAACACCTAAATTTCGCTCTAGCCAAATGGTATGGATGGAAAATGGAGGAATTTATGCTGTGGCGAATATACGAGGTGGTGGTGAGTATGGAGAAACGTGGCATGAGGCCGGCACAAAATGTAAAAAACAAAATGTGTTTGATGATTTTATTAGTGCTGCAGAATATCTCATACAAAACAACTATACTTCTTCTGAAAAATTAGTGATTAATGGCGGATCTAATGGGGGATTATTAGTCGCTGCTGTGATGACCCAACGGCCGGATTTAGCAAAAGTAGTTATTCCAAATGTTGGTGTTCTAGATATGCTTCGCTACCATAAATTCACTATTGGATACACCTGGTCCGGAGATTATGGAACAAGTGATGATAAAGAGCAATTTGAATGTTTACTAAAATACTCACCATTACATACATTGAAAGAAACAAACTATCCAGCTACTCTTATTCTTACGGGCGATCATGATGACCGTGTGGTACCAGCACACTCATTTAAGTTTGCTGCAACATTACAAGAAAAACAAAAAGGAAAAAATCCTGTGCTTATTCGAATTGAAACAAGCGGAGGACATGGAGCAGGAAAACCGGTTTCGAAGCAAATTGATGAATTTACAGATATGTTTACATTTATTTTTTATAACCTAGGGCTAACCCCTGTCCAAGAAAAACAATAAATAAGCACAAACAAAATCCTACTTAATGAAAGTTATTATTCCGGTAGCCGGAGCAGGGATGAAACTCCGGCCACATACTCATACACAGCCTAAAGCGCTTGTTCCTATAGCTGGAAAGCCTATTCTAGCTCATATTATTGATGCTATGCTGGAAGAAGGGATCACTAATTTTGTTTTTATTATTGGTTACTTAGGAGAAAAAATAGAATCCTATATACGATCTTCTTATCCACAAATTGAAGCAGAGTTTGTTATACAAGAACCTAGAGAAGGGTTAGCGCATGCTATTTATATTGCTAAAGATAAAATCATTCAAGAAAAAGAAGTCTTGATTGCACTAGGAGATACTATTGTCAATATGAATATAAAAGAGCTATTGACAGCTTCCTACAGCACACTGGCTGTAAAAAAAGTAGATCATCCTGAGTTATTCGGTGTAGCCGAAATAGATGATAATGGTTTTGTAAAAAAGTTAGTTGAAAAACCAACCATTCCAAAATCTAATTTTGCTATTGTTGGATTATATAAAATCAAAAACCCCAAAAACCTAATCGACAGTATTACACATATTATCAAACACCGGAAAAAAACACAACATGAATACCATTTAACAGATGCCCTAATGGTATTAATAGAGCAAGGAGAAAAAATGAAAACCATGGTTGTAAATAATTGGTATGACTGTGGAAAAAAAGAAACACTTTTAGAAGCTAATGCTATTCTTCTTAATCAACTGGGTTATAATCATGTCAAAAAACATGATTTTCCAAACACAATCATTATACCACCCGTAAGCATAGGGCCTCATTGTAAAATTAGCAACTCCATTATAGGGCCTAATGTGGCTATAGGAGACCATACCCTTCTTTCCTATTCTATCGTAAAAGATAGTATAATTGGATCTTATAGTGAATTAGAGCATATTGTGCTTGAAAATTCCATTGTAGGGAGCGACAGTATCCTAAAAGGACTACAACAAAGCCTGAATAGCGGGGATCATACGGAAATTATATTTACCAAATAGTTATATGTGGAAACGTGATAAAAATAAAACCAAAAAAAGAAAAGGGGTTATTATTCTTTTTGTCTTAGTGAGTATAAGTCTTTTCGCTTTTAATTTTTCTCAAAACGAGAAACTATTTCAAATTGCTAAGAACTTAGATGTTTTTGCCACTTTATTCCGAGAAGTTAACATTTATTATGTTGATGATGTTGATCCATCAAAGCTTATAAAAAAAGGTATTGATGCTATGTTAGAAGACCTCGATCCTTATACTACATTTATCCCGGAAGAAGAAATGGAAGACTATCAAACTATGATAACCGGTGAATATGGCGGTGTTGGTGCACTGATTGGAAAAAGAGATGGAAAAATTATTGTCACAATGCCTTATAAAGGCTTTCCTGCTCAACGTTCCGGCATAGAAATAGGCGATGAGCTTTTAAAAATTAATGGAGTAGATATTAAAGAAAAAAATATAAGTGATGTAAGCAGTTTATTAAAAGGACAAATCAACACATCTATCAAAATCCTCATTCGAAAAGGAGGATCTCAGGAAATAAAAGAAGTAACTGTCACGCGAGAAAAAATCAAACTCAACGATGTGCCTTATGCTGGTTTAGTTGATAAAGATATTGGTTACATTAAACTTATCGATTTTCGCTCTAGTGCATCAAAAGAATTAAAAAACAGTATTGCTGAACTTAAAAAACAAGGTGCTCAAAAAATAATTCTAGACTTAAGAGATAATCCAGGGGGGCTTTTAACAGAAGCTATCAATACATCTAATTTGTTTTTACCAAAAGGCTCCCAAATTGTAACAACAAAAGGAAAAGTAACAGATCTAAACAAAACATACACCGCACTAGACCAACCCATAGATAATAGTATTCCATTGGTTGTACTGGTAGATGGACAAAGTGCTTCTTCTTCAGAGATTGTCAGTGGAGCAATTCAAGACTATGATCGGGGTGTTTTAGTTGGTGAAAAAACATTTGGAAAAGGTTTAGTACAATCTACACATCCATTATCATATAATGCTAAACTAAAAATAACCGTTCAAAAATATTATATACCCAGTGGCCGATGTATTCAAGCTATTGATTATAAAAATAAAGATGCAAATGGAAAAGCGATGAAAATTCCAGATTCATTAAAAGTTGCATTCAAAACAAAAAATGGTCGAACAGTATATGATGTAGGAGGCATTACGCCAGATGTACAGGTAGATCAAAAACCATTATCATCAATTGCTATCAGCTTAATAACCAAGGGCCTTCTATTTGATTATGCGACAGAATACCATCTAGTAAAAAAATCTATATCAAGTGTGAGGTCTTTTCAATTGTCAGAGGAAGACTATCAAAAATTTATAAAATGGTTGAAAGGAAAATCATATGACTATAAAACACCTGCGGAAAAAACAATTGAGGAATTAGAAAAACAATCGGAAAAAGAAATTTACTCATCTTCAATAAAAAACGATATCAAAAGTTTAAAAGAAAAGATTTTCCACGATAAAGAAAATGACTTGGAAAAAAATAAAGAAGAAATTAAATACTTATTGGAGCAAGAAATCATATCTAGATATTATTCAGAAGAAGGAATGATTGAGTTTTCTTTTCGATATGATTTGTATATAAAAGAAGCTGCAGCTATTTTAAAAGATCTACCTCGTTACCACAATCTGTTAATCAAAAAATAAAACAATGGCTATACCTTATCCTGGACAATCCGGTAGTAAAAAACAACAGGTTGAGCATATGTTTGATCGAATTTCTCCAACCTATGATTTGATCAACCACCTCTCTTCCTTAGGGGTTGATTTTTTTTGGAGAAAAAAAGCCATTCGACTGCTAAAAAAAGAAAAACCTGAATCTATTTTAGATATAGCTACAGGCACAGCCGACTTTGCTCTCAAAGCTGCTTCATTAAAACCCAAAAAAATAATTGGTATAGATATATCTAATAAAATGTTAGATGAGGGAAGAAAAAAAATAAAGAAAAGAAAACTAGATCATATTATTCAACTGCAATGGGGTGACTCTGAAAATATTGATTTTTCAAACAATACCTTTGATGCGGCCATCGTTGCATTTGGTGTGCGTAACTTTGAAAATTTAGAAAAAGGACTACAAGAGGTTTATCGTGTATTAAAAACATCAGGAACATTCGTGATTTTGGAACTATCTACACCGCGTTACTCTTTTATACGATGGTTCTATTCATTGTATTTTAATCGCATCGTACCTCGAATGGGTGCTTTTTTCTCGAAAGATAAGCATGCTTATACTTATTTACCTGATTCGGTGAACGAATTTCCTTCGGGGAAAGATTTTATGCGTATTTTTAAACAAGCAGGTTTTACAGACGTACAATGGCGACCTTTATTATTTGGAATAAGCTCTATTTACATAGGAAAAAAAGCCTGATTGGAATCAGTCTATTCTTTTCTATTATTTTCTCAACGTCCGGCCAACGGTTGTTTACCAGAAATCTACCCAAATACGACTCCAAAAAACTTCATTATGGTTTTTTTCTAGCAGCACATGTATCAAACTATCGACTGGTTTATTCTGATGATTTCGTTTATCAACTTGATACTCTACAATCCATTCGAGCTGTTTTAAAACCAGGTTTTGGGTTAGGATTTATAGCAAATTATAAAGTCGCTGATCAGTTTGACATCCGGTTTATTCCAAGTGTTTCATTTTATGAAGATCTTCTCCGTTATCAATTTAAAAACAAACAAGTTAATCAAGTTTTAGAATCTACTTTTTTAGATTTGAGTATTTTAGTAAAATACAAATCCATTCGACGAAAAAACACAAGAGTATACGTTGTAGCTGGATGTAAACCCTCCATTCAAATATCTAATAAAAAACCTTCCACTAACACCGATCGACTCTTTACAAAAAACTCCAACTTCACAGTAGAATACGGCGTTGGGATGGATTTATACTTTAAGTTATTTAAATTTTCACCAGAGCTGCGTTTTTCACATGGTATTCCCAATATGCTTACAGAGCCCTCTAATATATACAGTATAGGTATTCAAAAATTAACCACACATATGGTTACACTTTATTTGTTTTTTGAATAGGTTGTATTTTTTTAGCATATCCACCGGCTTGCTCTATTTCTTTCAATAGATTCCAGCTTTTTTCAACCAATTGATGCGTTAGGTTTTCCAAAAAGAAAGAACCACGAGAAGGATCGATCACTTTATCAAAATACGCTTCTTCTTTTAAAATCGACGATATATGTGCACTAAACCGATAAGAAAATGGATCGGCTGCTTGAAGAGACTGATTATATGGAAAAAGAGAAAGATAAGTACACCCACCAAGCACAGCTGCCATTGCTTGCACTGTATGTCGAATAATATTGTTTTCAATAGGCGTATCTAAACGAGCAGTGTTAATAGAATGAATAAACACTTGATTGCATTTTGATTTTTTTAATCCATAGCCTTCCTCAATAATGCGTTGCCACAGTATGCGAACAGCCCTTAACTTTGTTATTTCTAAAAAATAATTGGAATGAATAGGTAAAGAAAAAACGATTTGATTCAAAACACTTTCCAATTTCATTCCCGCTTGAGTTAACTGATCTATCCAATCTATGGCTAATGCCAGATGATAAGCAATTTGTTCTACAACTGTTTGATGATGCGTTTCAGAAATAGAAATCAGTTGAAAAGAATGGCCTTCTGGTAATTTTGGAATAATCGTATTTAAAAAATGAACATATGCTGTTTTTTGTTTAGCATCTTGATACATCAGATCGAGAGAAGCAAACTGAATAAAACCCCGATGAAGCCGTGATGCCATAAGTAAAAAAGCGTCTATTTGCTTTTCTGAAAAATTAACACGACAAGCAATAGCTTTTTGAGTAGACAATACTGTAAGTTGTTGAAGAAAATCTGTGACAAGCTCGCTATTCTGAGACGTTAAATCAAAAAAACACCCATCAGCTCCTTGTTCCAATAGATATAAAGCCACCGTTTTTGTTTCCTGTATATTAGTACAGGCACAAGCAGGTAAATTAATCCACGGTGCATATTCAAGCAATGGAGGTAAATCTAGCTTTAAATCTTCATTCGTATAGATTGGTTGTAATACAATATCTTTTTCTAGTTTAGTTTGAAGTTCAGAAAAAGAAGTCGTTAATTCTCGACGAGCTTGTTTTTCCCAGTCTTCCTTAGTTGAAGAAGAAAATTCTGAAAACAGCATAATTAAAAAAGAGTTAAAAATTAAACAAGTTTAGTGATAATTTAGAAGAGATGCTGATCTTAGCTATCAACAACAACTGTATTTTATTGTTTTTCTCTACTAATACAGCTTTGTTAACCCGTGTATAATATATACGTATATACTTTGTAAAACGATGCGCTGCCAGGCAGCGCCAAATTCTGGCAAAGCGCATCGTTGTAACGCGCAATTTAGTAAAATATTTTCGTGTAAGCTACGCAAACACTTCCAATATTTTACTAAATTGCGCGTTACAACGAGTAGATTAAGCCGCAAGAGCACAACAGCAGCTATTTGCAATGGCTGGATGAAGTGTAAGTATAAAATTTTATCTTCGCTATTACGTTTAGTCACGGTTGATAAAAACATTTTTAAAAGCCAGCCACTGCAAATAGCCAAACATTAACAGACCGAAACAGACAAACAAAATGACAGAAATAAAACTCTACAAAAAACCATTAAAAGGTTTAAAAATTTTGGCATTAACAATTCCATTTGTTGCAATTGGGGTTTGGATAATATTTGAAAAACCAATCGGCTCATCAGACTACATAATAGCTTGTTTGTGCACCTGTTTTTTTGGACTCGGTTTTTCAGTTGGGCTCTTTCAGACATTTGACAAACGAGCACAAATCATAATAAACGAAATTGGTATTTGGGACAGAACAACAAAACAAGACATGGTAAAATGGGAACAGATTCAGGGTGTATATCCGCTTGAGATTTATAACCAGCGGTTTGTCTGTTTAGTTCTAGATGACACTTTTGAAATCAAGAAGAAATTTTATAAATGGGCGGCAAAAATGAATGAAGATATAGGTGCTCAGAAAGTAAACCTTTTGATGAGTCAACTCAAAATAGACGAGCAGACAATGACAAATTTTATAAGGGAAATAACAAAGACCGAAAGACTAAACAGAGCTGTTATTATTAAAAAATATTTTAACAACTAAAAAAAGACATACCGCCACTAACATGGTTTTGTGTTAGTAATTTTTCTCTATAAGGCTCCATTTATCCTATGGTTTTTAACACCAAATGCCTATTTCTCTATAGATTTACCCTATAAAAAAGTGGTTTTTAATACCAATATCCATGTTTGCTATTTTCAAAAAAGAAATTAATAGTTTTTTCAACTCACTTGTTGGTTATCTTTCTATAGCCGCATTCTTATTATTAACAGGATTATTTACATGGGTATTTCCAGAAACTACTGTTTTAGAGTATGGCCTAGCTGATTTAAGCACGCTCTTTGCTATTGGTCCCTATGTTCTTCTTTTTTTAATCCCTGCTATCACTATGCGCTCTTTAGCGGAAGAAAAAAAATCCGGAACAATGGAGTGGCTTCTCACCAAACCCATTCGAGAAATCGATTTGCTTATAGGAAAATACTTCGCGGCACTTGCACTGATTTTTATTTCTATCGCACCTACATTTATTTATTATTTAAGTCTTTATCTGCTTGGAAGCCCTATTGGTAATATTGATACAGCTGGCGTAATCGGATCGTATATTGGTTTATTTTTACTCGGAGCAGTATTTGCTTCAATTGGTTTATTTTCTTCTTCCCTCACCACCAATCAGGTAGTTGCATTTATTATTACAACATTACTATGTTTTTCTGTTTATGAAGGTTTATCTTTTATTGCTTCAATAGATAGATTGGTGCCTTATGCTTACATCATTGAATCATGGGGAATAGCTTATCATTATGCTATTATGAGTAAGGGATTAATTGATTCAAGAAATGCTACTTATTTTTTAAGTATTATTTTCTTGATGTTAGCTATAACACATTTCCGTATTCAGTACAGAAAATAAGACCGTGTTATTTTAAAATAGCCCTTGAAATAACCATTTTTTGAATTTCGGACGTCCCCTCTCCGATCGTACACAGTTTTGCATCACGGTAAAATTTTTCCACAGGAAAGTCTTTCGTATATCCATACCCTCCAAATATTTGAACTGCGTCATTTGCTACTTTTACTGCTACCTCTGAGGCATAATATTTAGCCATCGCTGATTCTTTATTCACGTCTTCACCTGCATTTTTTAATGATGCCGCACGATAGGTTAATAATTTAGCTGCCTCTACATCAGTAGCCATATCAGCGAGTTTAAAAGATATACCTTGAAAGTTTGAAATAGGTTGATCAAACTGATGGCGCTCTTTAGAATAGGCTAAAGCTGCTTCAAACGCGCCTTCTGCTATTCCCACACCCAATGCAGCAATAGATATGCGCCCACCATCTAACACCTTCAACGCTTGTATAAAACCTTCTCCTTCTTTTCCAAGCACATTATCTTTATGAACCTTACAATCCGCAAAAACCAATTCGGTTGTTTCAGAAGCCCTCATTCCTAATTTATTTTCTTTTTTTCCAGATGAAAAACCAGGCGTTCCTTTTTCAATAACAAAAGCCGTCATACCACGTGAATCTCCTCTTTCACCTGTTCTCGCTATAACAACAGCTACATTTCCTGATTTACCATTTGTGATGAAATTTTTAGATCCGTTTAAAATATAATGATCTCCTTGTTTCACAGCAACTGTTCGCATATTTCCAGCATCAGAGCCTGTGTTTGGCTCTGTCAATCCCCATGCACCAATCCACTCGCCTGTAGCTAATTTAGGAAGCCATCTTAATTTTTGTTCATCATTACCAAACTGTAAAATATGACCTGTGCATAATGAATTATGAGCCGCCATGGATAAACCAATGGATCCATCTACTTTAGATAACTCAATGATAGCTGTAACGTATTCCAAATAGCCTAATCCCGCTCCATTATATTTTTCAGGAACAAGAATACCCATCAACCCCAAGCCTCCCATTTTCTTAAAAAGACTTACCGGAAATTCTTGTTTTTCATCCCATTCCATAATATGTGGTTGGATATATTTTGATGAAAAATTTTTCACTGTATCAGCTATCATAAGCTGATTTTCCGTCAAGGACAAATCAAGGGTTTCCATAGTCTTCTATTTGGTTATATTACTTAACTTCTATTTTTTTATGCTTATTGCCTTTAATGGCATACCATACAATGTATAGATAACATAATACAGGTATTAAAAAGGCCCACTTCAATCCAATACTATCAGCTAGTGTACCTTGAAGAAGTGGTATAACAGCGCCTCCTACGATCGCTGTACACAAAATCCCAGAACCCTGGTTGGTATATTTTCCTAAATCTGAAATAGCCAACGTAAATATAGTAGCAAACATAACAGAGTTAAAAAAGCCAACAGCTAGGATTGTCCACATAGATATAGAACCAGACGAAGTAATGGATGCAGCCACTAATACAATAGCCATCACAGCGTTGAAGGTTAATATTTTATAAGGCTTAATAATTTTTAATAAATAAGCACCAAGAAAACGTCCAACCATTGCTCCTCCCCAATAAAAGGCTACATAGTTTCCTGCTTCTTGTTCAGGTATGCCAGCAACTTCTTTTAACCCAAAGTAATTAACTAAAAAACTACCAATGGCTACTTCGGCTCCAACATAAGCAAAAATACCTAATGCTCCTAATCGCAAATGTTTAAAACTCCAAGCAGAGCCATTTTCCGAGGAGCTTCCTTCCGCAGAAATAACAGGTAGTTTTAAAATGAAAACAATACTTGCTATGATTAAAAGCACAACAGCAATAACCACATAAGTGTATTGTAAATAACTTGCATCTATTTTTGTTAAAAAACTATTAAACATTCCTAATGCATCCGGAGATAATTTAGTGTAATCACTTACGCCCCTAATCTCAGCCGGTATTTCTGGTAAGTTTTTCAAAATAAAATACGTTCCTAATAACGGCGCGATTGTTGTTCCCACAGAATTAAAGGCCTGAGAAAGTGTAAGTCGACTAGAGGCAGTATTGGCATCTCCTAAAATAGACACGTATGGATTACCCGTCACTTGTAATAAGGTAATGCCTGTGGCTAAAATAAAAAGTGCTAATAAAAATAAGGAATAGACTTTAAGTCCAGCAGCTGGATAAAATAACAAACAACCTATTCCTGCTATAATAAACCCAATAATCATACTTTTTTTATACCCAACCCGCTGAATAATTTTTCCAGAAGGAATAGACATAAAAAAATAGGCACCAAAAAAACACGTGTTAATCAACATCACTTCCGTATAATTCAATTGAAATAATATTTTTAAATACGGAATCAATATATCATTCAAACAGGTGATAAAACCCATCATAAAAAAAAGAGCCATCACCGAATATAGCCCTAATGCATAATTACCAGACGCCGATTGATTGTTTGAAGTAGTTGTTGATGTGAGTTGAGCCATACTTTTTTACCGAATTTACCCTAAATATAGATCATTTTTCTAAAGCAAATATAATTTATAATTTTTAGAAAAAAACTGCCATTTTTTCCGAATGCGCGCTTAATTTGTATTTTATTTACTGTCATTTTTTCTTAATTTGTGTTTTGGAGGGTTTTTTGATAAACTACTATTAAAACAAAAATTATCTTTATATGAACCTCGATCAATATACAATAAAAGGTCAAGAAGCGATTCAAAAAGCAGCAGAACTAGCTCTAGCTAATTCACAACCACGAATAGAGCCTGGTCATCTACTCAAAGGTATAATACTTGTTGAAAAAGATGTTGTATCTTTTATTTTAAAAAAATTCAACATCGGTGAAAAAAAAATAACCGATGGATTAGATTTAATTATTAGAAATTATCAAACCTCTTCTGATACGCAGCCTTACTTATCACCTGACTCAAATGCTGTGCTACAAAAAGCGACGTCGCTCATGACAGAAATGAAAGATCGGTTTATCGCTATTGAACATCTCTTTTTAGGTCTTCTTTCTGGAAATGAAAAAACGGCTTTATTACTTAAAGACGCCGGATTAAAACTAAATGAAACTAAAAAAATAATACAAGAGTTAAGGGGAAACAAACAAGTGACTGATCAACATGCAGAATCTAATTATCAATCATTAGAAAAATATTCTAAAAACCTAAACACGCTTGCAAAAGCGGGAAAAATAGATCCTGTTGTCGGACGCGATGAAGAGATCCGACGTGTATTGCAAATTTTAGCCAGACGGACTAAAAATAACCCTATTCTTTTAGGTGAGCCTGGGGTTGGAAAAACAGCCATTGTAGAAGGCTTGGCTCAACGTATTGTAAATGGCGATGTGCCAGAAAATTTGAAAACAAAAACAGTTGTTTCATTGGATATGGGTTTGCTTATTGCCGGCGCAAAATACAAAGGTGAATTTGAAGAACGATTAAAGAGCGTGATCAAAGAAGTGACGGATTCAAATGGTGAAATCATTTTGTTTATTGATGAGATACATACGCTTATCGGCGCCGGTGGTGGTGGAGAAGGAGCTATGGATGCTGCTAACTTACTAAAACCAGCTTTAGCACGCGGCGAGCTACATGCCATTGGTGCAACTACACTCAAAGAATATCAAAAATACATTGAGAAAGATAAAGCGCTCGAACGCAGGTTTCAACCGGTTATTGTAGATGAGCCCAACATACAAGATGCTATATCTATTTTACGTGGTATAAAGGAAAAATATGAACTACATCATGGGGTTCGTATCAAAGACGAGGCAATTATTGCTTCAGTTGAGCTTTCTCACCGCTACATATCTGATCGCTTTCTCCCTGATAAGGCTATTGATCTTATGGATGAAGCAGCTTCAAAACTACGCATGGAAATAAATTCGGTTCCGGAAGAGTTAGATGAAGTGCAACGAAAAATAATGCAACTTGAAATTGAACGAGAAGCTATTAAACGAGAAAAAGATACTGAAAAAGAAACTACTCTGTCAAAAGAAATTGCGCAACTTTCCGAACAACGAAATACGTTAAAATCAAAATGGGAAAATGAACGATCGCTTATTCAATCTATTCAAGATGAAAAAGAAGCCATAGAAAAATATAAAGTTGAAGCAGATCAAGCTGAGCGATCCGGGGATTATGAAAAAGTAGCGGAGTTGCGTTATGGCCGAATTAAAGAAAGTGAAAAAAAACTAGACGAGTTAAAGAAAAAAATAGCTTCTATTCAAGGCGATGATGTCTTACTTAAAGAAGAAGTAACCGCTGAAGATATTGCTGAAATTATTTCCAAAGCAACAGGAATACCTTTATCTAAAATGCTTCAAAGTGATAAGGAGAAATTATTACATCTCGAAGAAGAATTAGGAAAACGTGTCGCCGGCCAACGCGAAGCTATTCAAGCTATCGCTGATGCGGTACGTCGCAGTAGGGCAGGACTCCAAGATCCTAAAAAACCAATTGGGTCTTTTATATTCTTAGGAACAACAGGTGTTGGAAAAACAGAAGTTGCTCGTGCACTTGCTGACTTTCTATTCAATGATGAAAATGCGATGATCCGCATAGATATGTCTGAATATCAAGAACGTCATGCCGTAAGTCGATTAATTGGAGCCCCTCCTGGATATGTAGGTTATGAAGAAGGTGGACAGTTAACAGAAGCTGTTCGACGAAAACCTTATTCGGTTATATTATTAGATGAAATTGAAAAAGCTCATCCGGATGCATTTAACATTCTTCTTCAAGTATTAGATGAGGGAAGGCTGACAGATAACAAAGGACGAACAGCCAACTTTAAAAATGCTATAATCATTATGACATCCAATATTGGTTCATCCATCATCCAAGATAATTTTGAAAAAATGGGAGAGACGCCTAATTTTGATGATATTGTTAAAACAAAAGACGAGGTTTTTAATCTACTCAAACACACCGTTCGACCTGAATTTTTAAATCGTGTTGATGAAGTGATTATGTTCTGGCCATTAACTCACACGGATATCCGTCGCGTAGTAGATATCCAATTTAAAATCATTCAAGATATTGTAAAAAACAACCAGATTGACCTCGTTGCTACCGATCAATCCCTAGATTATCTCGCTAAAATAGGCCATGATCCTGTATTTGGAGCACGACCTCTCAAGCGCATCATGCAAAAGTTGGTTTTAAATGAATTATCTAAACAAATCTTAGCTGGAAAAGTGAAAAAAAATACTACTTTGAAAATGGATATAGACGATAATAATACTATTATTTTTAAAATAGTATAATTTTATATTGTTTTGTTTATATTTTTTTATATATTTATATTATAAAAAAAATAAAATTATATGAAAAAATTACAAAAACAAACATTAGGTCATACCCAAGGCGGTATGCCACTTGTTGCAGCTTTCTGCTTAGGGCTAGAAATTGGAGTTGTTGCTTCATTTTTTATTAGTGCTTATTATTCACGTAATCTTCGTTAAATCATTATTTTTTTAATTTAAAAAAAGCCGCAAAAAAACAGTTTGCGGCTTTTCTTTTTTTATTTTTATCTTGTTAGAGAATAGCAAATAAATTCTTTAAAAGAATTATTAACATTTAGAAGTACTCATATAATAATATAATTATATAATTAAATAAAATATTATTACTACTAGGATGTGTGTATTGTTGAAAACTAAAATGTGAATAAATATATTCTTTCTTTTCCACTGTATTTTTGTTTTTTAAAAAATAAAACAATCACTTATCCACAAAATTAAATCAACTTATCAACAGCTATAAGATGTTAATAATATATAAAAGCGTGTTTATAAAAAGAGTTCATTTTTAAAAAACATAAGTACAAATAGAAATGTGTTGATAAACCAATGGTTAGGCTTTATTTATCCACATTAATAATAATGTCTTCCACATCCCAATTTGTTTTAACTTCTATCTTTTTATCATAGATGATAATCGGCTCAGCTTCCACGAGACTTGTGATAGAACCAATATCCCATTGGCCATTTTTGTTAGGGTCTATTAATACGCGAACTGTATAATTTCCTGCTTCAACCAACTCAAATTTAAATTTTTCTACATTTTTTAGAGCACGATACACTTGTCCGTTTTCTTTTAGTAATTCAATGGTATAGTTTTTTTCTTTTGACTTAACTTCCCCAGAAACACTTCCATAGTCTTCTACTTTTTTAAATCGAATACTAAACCCTGTTGAATCACAACTGTCTTTTTTAACACTTATAAAACCACCCTTTTGTATAATACAAGTTAAATCACTAACAGATGGCCATGTTTTTTTAATTGTTAGGGTTGTTTTTGTTTCATTCCAGAAAATATCTTTTTCATTTAAATATATTTTTTCAGTCGAATCTTTTTTAAAATACAATAAATTTAATCGTGTTGTTTTAATGGGTTTTTGGAATGAAAAAATAATAGAATCAGTAGCCAATAGTGGTTCTTTTAACATAGAAACGGTAAAAGGCTCTTTTTTCTTTATTTTTCTTTTTTCATCTTTTTCTTTTATTGATGGAAAAAACAAGGTTACAGTTTTGTCCATGGATATATTAAAACTATCTATGCCCAGTAGTCGTACGCGCACCGAATCGTCTCTTTTCATCTCATAGATATCCAAAGACGATCGAGTAGGGGCTATGCTATAATAAATGGTATCTTTTGACTCTAAACGTATATTTTTTAGTCCTTTACTAAAGTCGATGTGATAAATATCTTTTTCGTCCAGGTATGAACTTGATATAATTGTTGCATTACGGGTATCGTACCGTTGAATAATTAGATTAAGAGGATCTGTTTTTTTTTCTATACGTATAGTGTCTGATTTGAATCCTACTTTTTCTTTGTTATCAAATTTTAAATTAGAGTTTCCATCTTGCAAAGCATAAAGAATGTATTTCCCCTTTCGAATATTAGTAATGCGGTAATTTCCTTTTTCGTCCGATCGAGCAAGATATAGTGGCTTACCATTAGATATGGTGATTGTATCCAAGGCATTATAAAGACCTACAACAGCCTCTTTTATTGGGGCACCTGTATATAAATCAGTAACTATGCCTGTTATATACAAAGAGTCGATAACAGAACCCGTACTAAAACAAAGAGATGCATTTTTGATTATATTTCCTTCGGTAATATCTTTGATGCATTCAGTTAGATTGATAGAGTAGGTTGTTTCGGGTTTTAATTGTTTATGAAATGTAATTTCTAATTGGTTTTTTAAAAGTTTTGTTTTAAATGTACTATCTAGCGTTGGTGTAATGATGATGCGCTGGTTAATACCATTATCACGAATGTATTCATCGAAAACGAAAATAAGTTTATTGCCATGAAATTGTATTGAATTAGGGAGAGGAAAGGTTTTAATTATTTCTGGTGCTTTTTCGTCTTTTTTACCACCGGTTAAAGGTTTAGGATTGGAACATTGATATAAAGAGAAAGAGCTTGCTATAATCAAAGAGCATAAGATTTTTTTGTGAGGCTTTAAATCAAAAGACATAGTGTTTACAATCAGGCACTAATTTAATTATAAATGAGGATTGTTTTAGATATACAATACCTCTGTTTTCTTTATAAATATAAAAAACTAGAAAAATTAACATTAAATAAAACTGAAAACAGAATAGCTCCTTTTTTATAATGATTGCTTACAAAGTTGTTTGGCTTACCTTTTAAAAATATAATTATTTCATCTTCTTTTTGAATAGGTTGAAGCCTGAAATTGATTTCATGAATAGATTCTATAGATAAAGCCTTATTAGTTGGCATTTATTTCGTAAATTAGATATTGACCACCGTAATATTTCAAAATAATTTCTTTGGTGATATGTCCCTTCTTAATTTTTATAACATGTTTAGTGTTTTCTTTATCTGTAAGTCGCATATTCTCTTCGTATTCGTCAGCGTTTTTAGTATTTACTGTGGAGAGATCTTTTGAAATTTCTTTGATGATAGAAATAAGTTTTGAATAGTCGCTTTTCAGCTCTGTTTTAAAAGACTTTTTGAAATAATAGGTGTTGTTGTCTTTATAAATTTCAATATCACCAGAAAGAATATTTAAGATGTCTGCATTATTTTTTGATGATAAGGTCTGTTGTATTTTTTGAAAAGTTGGAATTTTTTTCAAATCAGGAGATGGGAAAAGCACATTTGAATTATCAATAATTTTTATACTAGACAACTTTCCTTTTCTGTTAATTTCAAGAGATAGGTTTGTTTTGTCATAAACCCATTTTTGCCCGTACGTACCAATGTCTTCAATTGTTGAAGGTTTGCCAAAAAGTTTTTCTACTTGTGTTTTGTCAATACCCAACGTTATATTTTTGAAACCAATATCTGTTGTGGTGTTACGACCTGAAACCTGAATACTCCAAATACTAAGGGTGTCTGTTGCAGGATATTCAAAGACAATATAAAGCGACGTGTCAGGCTTGAGAAGATAAGCCTCATAAATAAACCCATCCGCATATTTTCCATATTGAATCGGATTGCCTAATTCAAGTTTTGCAGCCTCTCGATATTGGCCAAGCCTAAAACCGTATAAGTCTGAATAAAAGATTTGTCCATAAGCTTGAATGGTTAGTAGTAAAGCGAAAAATACAATTACTCTTTTCATTGTCTGTTTGTTTTTTTTTATTTTAATAAAGCTACGAAAAATAAATTTAATATCAGTACATCGGTTTATCAGATCCAAAATCCTTGTTAGCTTTTCTTACTTTTTAGCTATATAAATTAAGCTGGAGTAATTGTCATCATGGGTGCGAGCCCATCGGTTCGATTTCCACCCGTTTAAAAATCCTCGAAAATAGTGGAGTTTTCCCTTTTTGTATTTTTCACTTAATAAACTAACATAATACGCATCCCATTTCATAGGAAGCGTATGGATCAGTTTTAGCTTATGTTTTTTTAATAGTTTTTTTAGTGCGTTTTTTTCAAAATGATATAAATGTCGAGGTACGTCATATCCTGCCCAGTACTCTTTGTAAAGTTGAGCATCATAACACATGTAGTTAGGCAGAGCGATAACCATTATTCCATCTTTTATGAGAAGGTCATAACATTTTTTAATCGTTTCGTTTACATGTGGAATGTGTTCTAGAGAATGCCAACAAGAAATTAAACTAAATTGTTGATTTTCAATAAGTTGTGTTTTTTCTTCAATATTTTCACCTGTTTTTTGACAAGCAATCTTTCGAGCTTTAGGATTAGGCTCTACGCCTTTTACTTTCCATCCTTTTCGTTGGCAAAGACGAATAAAATCCCCATTTCCGCATCCGATATCTAAGATTGATTTTTCTTTTTGAGAAGAGGAGATAGAATGAAATAATTTTTTGATTTGTTTTTCTTTTTTCCGTAAAGCATACCACCGGACAATGCCGTATAAAATATCTATTACACTTTTTCTTTTTGTTTGGTGTGATGCATAGTCTTCAGACTGGTAAAATTTTTCCAGCGCAGTTTCTATAGGAAAAGGATTGGTTAGGCGCACTCTGCATGTTGTACATTCTACAATAGCAAAACTTTCTTTTGAAACTAAGAAGTCTTTGCAAATGAGTTTATTTTCAAAAGATGTGTTTTCACAAACAGGACATTGGTTGAGTTTGTCGTACATATTTTTATCTGTGTAAATAAACTAAGAGTACAGAAATATCAGCTGGTGATATGCCACTGATTCTAGAAGCTTGACCTAATGTTTCTGGCTTAAGCTTTGTTAGTTTTTCTTTAGCTTCATTAGACAAGGCAGGCATGGATGTGTAATTTATATTTTTTGGAATTTTTATTTTTTCCAAATGATTCATCTTTTCAGCAAGTTGGTATTCCTTATCGACATAACTCGCATACTTTACTTGTATTTCTGCTTGCTCTAATATATCTGTAGAATAAACCGATAAGGTATCATTAATTCGGCTGTCAATAGTTTTAATTTTTTCGATATCTAACTCAGGTCGTTTTAATAGATTGTGTAAGCTTACTTTTTCTTTTAGTTCAGCACTTTCCATAGCCGAAAGTAAACTATTAACTTCATCTGGATAGAGTTTAAAGTCTGTTAAAAAGGCAGATACTGTTTTTAGAGCCTTCTTTTTTTCGTTCAAATTACTTAAACGCGTCTCATCAGCTAATCCAATACGATGACCAATTTCTGTTAGTCTCAGATCAGCATTATCTTGACGAAGTAGGATTCTAAATTCTGCACGTGAGGTGAACATGCGGTAAGGCTCGTCCGTTCCTTTATTAATTAAATCATCGATGAGCACACCAATATACGCTTGATCTCGACCAAGAATTAAAGGTTCTTGTTCATGAATTTGAAGATGGGCATTGATCCCAGCTAATAACCCTTGGCAAGCCGCTTCTTCATAGCCAGTTGTTCCATTAATTTGACCAGCAAAATAAAGACTTTTAATCAGCTTTGTTTCCAAAGATAAATGAAGCTGTGTGGGTGGAAAATAATCATATTCTATAGCATACCCTGGACGAAACAAACATACATTTTCGAATCCAGGAATGTGTTTCAGTGCTTCATATTGAACCCGTTCAGGTAATGATGTTGAAAACCCATTGACATATATTTCTACTGTATCCCATCCTTCAGGTTCTATGAAAAGCTGATGTCGGTCTCGTTCAGCAAATCGATTTATTTTATCTTCTATGGAGGGACAATACCGTGGTCCAAGTCCTTTAATTTTTCCTGTAAACATAGGCGATTGATCAAATCCCTTTTCTAGGATTTGATGTACCGTAGGATTGGTATAAGTAATAAAGCAGCTTTTTTGGGTTTTTAAAGGAATGGTATTTGAAAACGAGAATTTTCCTGGGACCTCGTCGCCTTTTTGTTCATCCATTTTGGTGTAGTCCAATGAACGACCGTCCACGCGTGGCGGTGTTCCTGTTTTCATTCGACCAGATTCAAATCCTAATGACACAAGTTGTTCGGTAATTCCAGTGGAAGCTTTTTCGGCTGTTCTTCCTCCACCGAATTGCTTTTCACCAATATGTATAATGCCATTCAAGAAAGTGCCATTTGTTAGAACCACTGCATTCGCTTCTATTTCTATACCCATCGATGTTTTAACACCACATACTTTCCCGTCTTTAATAAGCAGACTGGAAACCATTTCTTGCCAAAAATCTATTCGTGGATTTTTTTCTAACGCCAACCGCCACTCTTGAGCAAAAAGCATTCGGTCGTTCTGTGTTCGAGGGCTCCACATAGCGGGGCCCTTAGATCTATTAAGCATTCGGAATTGAATCATGCTTTTGTCGCTTACAATTCCGGAAAGCCCACCTAAAGCATCTATTTCGCGAACAATTTGACCTTTGGCTACTCCACCCATAGCCGGGTTGCAAGACATTTGTCCAATGGTTTGCATATTCATGGTAATCAATAGGACATGAGATCCCATCGAAGCTGCCGCTGCTGCTGCTTCGCACCCGGCGTGCCCCGCTCCTACTACGATGACATCGTATTTTTTAAACATCTACTACAAATATAGTTTAGAAAAAGCGTTCCACGTGAAACAGGAACTCTACGAGAAAAACCTACCAACCAAACAAGTGTTCCACGTGAAACAAAGATGTATTTATTTTTTCCCTTTCCAGGTATATTCCACAAGTTGATATTCTTGTGCTACTTTTCTGGCAAGTATGAATAAGAAATCAGATAAGCGGTTAAGGTAACGGATTATAATTTCATCTACTTTTTCCAATTCATTAAGCTCAACAACCCCCCGCTCTGCCCTTCGGCATACACATCGTGCAATATGGCAAAACGAAACATGTTGGTTTCCACCTGGTAAAATAAAGTTTTTCATGATGGGTAAATCAGCAGAGAAGGCATCTATAAGTTGTTCAATATTGTGAATACTGCTTTCTTCCAGAGAAGGTAAATTGAATGTCTTTTTTTGATCCGTTGGGCAGGCTAGATGAGAACCAATAGTAAATAGATCTTCCTGGAATATCCCTAGTGTTTTTTTGCGATCGTTATTTGGATCTAAATCCTTTAGTAAACCAACATAAGCATTTAACTCGTCCACATTTCCATAAGCTTCTATTCGTGGATCAGATTTTTTTACTCGTTTTCCGCCGAGCAAAGATGTATCTCCAGTATCTCCAGTTTTTGTATAAATTTTCATAAAAGTATTCTTTTCTCTTGTGTGTTGATTTTATCGGATTCGATAAGCCCGTCTTTCAACCGAACAATTCGGTGTGCATAACTGGCAATGTCTTCTTCATGAGTTACCATAATAATGGTGTTTCCTTTTTTGTATAACTCCTCAAGAAGCCCCATGATTTCATACGATGTTTTGCTGTCTAAATTTCCAGTTGGCTCATCAGCTAAGATAATACTGGGATTATTAACCAGTGCTCGTGCAATGGCGACACGTTGTCGTTGACCACCCGATAATTCGTTGGGCTTGTGTTTGGCTCGTTCTTTTAGCCCTACGCTTTCTAAAGCCTTTAGTGCTTTTTTTTCACGCTCCTCTTTTCCATACCCTGCGTAGATGAGAGGTAAAGCTACATTATCTAGTGATGACATCCGTGGAAGCAAATTAAAAGTCTGAAATACAAATCCAATTTCTTTATTTCGCACTTCTGCTAGTTCATTTTCAGACATATTGCTCACATCTTTCCCATTTAATATGTATGATCCGCCACTTGGACTATCTAAACAGCCAATAATATTCATTAAAGTAGATTTTCCAGAACCAGAGGGCCCCATAAATGCAACGTATTCACCCCTTTTAACTTGAATAGAAATAGAACGAAGAGCGCGTATGATTTCAGTACCCATCTTATAGCGTTTAGATATGTTCGTTGTTTCAATAATAACAGGAGACTTCATGGGTTGACGATTGTTTGCAAAATTAGGATTGTAGAGTTAAAAAGACTACAGATAAAAAGAGTATTTTTAGGGAAAAATAACTTATGGAAACAGGTATTTTACATTTGCATGTTACAATAGTTGGCGCTTTTTTACTTTTTTATGTAATCAAGGTTTGTCTGTTGTTATTTAGAGAGGAATTAGTAGATCGGTTTCGGAATAAAACAAAATGGATAGATATTGTATTAGGTTCATTAATAGTTGTTACCGGATTTTATTTATTATTTATTCAACCTCAAATTCTTGTATGGATGATTATAAAAACCATTATGGTTTTTGCTTCTATTCCATTGGGCATTATAGCCATGAAGCGTAAATCGAAAGGGTTGGCGATTTTATCATTTGTGGTATTGATATATGTATACGGTGTTTCTGAAACAAAAAGTTTAACTTTTTCAAAAAAACGAATTAAAACAGAAAATGGTGTAGTTGATGGAAAAGTTGTTTTTCAAGTTGAATGTATGCGATGCCATGGTGAAAATGGAAAAGCCGGAAATTACGGCGCAACAGATTTAACAACAAGCTCTTTAACTCCTGAATTAAAAATGGATATCATTAAAAAAGGAAGAGAAATGATGCCGGCGTATGAAGGCAAGTTGAAAGAAGAAGAACTAAAAGCAGTTGTTGATTATATAGAAACGTTACAATGATGATATTATCTTTTTTATTTTTTCTCTATGGATGAATCTAAAACACACATATTTCCGAAGGACTATACTATAGAATGGGTAGATTCTACTCACCGGTGGACACCTACAGTTTATGATATAGAACAAAATGAAGAACTCATCAAATTATATATAAAAAAAACGCTTAAGAAACCAAAAACAGCTTCTGAAGAAAACTTGTCTTCTACATTGAAACGAGAAAAACTGGAAATCTATTATAGGCAGTGTGTTGGGCTGATTGATTCATCTGGAAACCAGATCGTGTGGGTTAATTTTATTTGTTCTAAACAAATTCATCATTATCCTGATTGGCAAGACAAAATAATTTCTGTAAGAGGTGGAGCGGCGTGTTATTTTAATTTAAAAGTTAATTTAACAAATCGCGAAGTGTACGATCTTATCCTTAATGGACCAAGGTAATAGTGGCTAAATTAGTTAACACATCTAAAAAAGTAGAGCAAGCCGTATTGGTTGCTGTTACAAATGCTAACCAAAACGCTCAAAAGACACAAGACTATTTAGATGAGTTAGAATTTTTGGCAACGACGTTGGGGATTGTTACCAAAAAGAGATTTGTTCAACGGCTTGATAAGCCAGATATACGCACCTTTATTGGAAAAGGAAAGCTGGAAGAGGTCAACGTATTTATTAAAACCAATGAGATTAATGTGGTTATTTTTGATGATGATCTTTCGCCTTCTCAATTACGCAATCTTGAAAAAGAATTGAATTGTAAGATCTATGATCGAAGTTTATTAATTCTTGATATTTTTTCCCTTCGTGCTAAAACGGCTCAAGCTAAAACACAAGTGGAGTTAGCGCGTCTTCAATATTTACTACCACGTCTTACACGTCTTTGGACCCACTTAGAGCGGCAGCGTGGAGGAACCGGAACGCGAGGTGGAGCGGGTGAAAAAGAAATAGAAACGGATCGACGGGCGATTCGTAATCAAATTACTATTTTAAAAGAGAAACTAGCTAAAATCGAAAAGCAAAGTACAACGCGACGAAAGTCGCGTGATGGAATGGTTCGTATAGCATTGGTTGGATATACCAATGTGGGCAAGTCAACGTTGATGAATATACTTTCAAAAGCAGATGTATTTGCTGAAAATAAATTATTTGCTACAGTTGATTCTACAGTAAGAAAAGTGGTTATTGATCAAGTTCCCTTTTTACTAACGGATACGGTGGGTTTTATTCGTAAGCTACCAACGCTATTAATAGAAAGTTTTAAATCAACATTAGATGAGGTACGCGAAGCAGATATTTTAATACATGTGGTAGATGTATCACATCCTGCATTTGAAGAACAGATAGAAGTCGTCAATACGATACTTCATGATATAGGCTGTGCAGATACGCGACAAATTATTGTTTTTAATAAAATAGATGCCTATGTCAATCAAAATGAAGTTGTTTCTGATGAACCAGTAGATATAGCTTCATTAAAGATGACATTACAAAACAGGTATCAAAAAGAAATTGTTCTTGTTTCAGCAGTTAAAAAACAACATATGGATGAATTGAGGCAGATGATTTATAATGCAGCATTAGAAGTACACTTAACTATTTATCCGAATTACCTAAAAAATACTTAAATAATGATGGGTTCTAAACCAACGATAGATTCTCTTCATTTATTTATTATACCCACTTGGTATCCTTCACAAAGTGCTCCTCTGAGTGGAAATTCGATTAAGGAGCAGACGGAGCTTTTTGCTCGGTATTATCCCGATGCAACCATTGGGATAAGTATGTGGGGACAGCGCGAGGAAAGCCATTTGTTATGGACAAAGGATCATATAAAAAACTTAAAAAAAATTATTCGATTTTTTTTCTATAAAAAAAGGCAACGAGAAGTTTTACCTAATTTAATCGAGTATTACACACCAGCACTTACATGGACAAAAAAATTTTTCTCGGGAAATAGCCGTGGTATGATTCGGGCTAATGAAAAAAATTTTTTACGTTTTCAAAAAAAAGTAGGACGTGTTGATCTTATTCATGCACATGTATCCTATCCGGGGGGGTATGTGGCGATGCATCTTTCTAAAAAATATAAGATTCCCTATATTATTACAGAACGAATGGGTCCATTTCCCTTTCCCGATTTTCTGAATAAAGATGGTTCATTGAAAAAAATCATCTTAGATCCATTGAAAAAAGCCAATCAAGTGGTTGCTATTAGTTATGCATTAAGTGAGCGCATAAAAAGTTTTGGAATTACAAATGTAGAAGTCATTCCTAATTTTATAGATGAAAATTTTTTTGTTCCTCCTTCACCCGGTAAACCAAAACGAAACGCATTTTCTTTTTTCTTTTTAGGATTACTTTCCAAAGAAAAAGGATTATATGATTTATTAGATGCCATTGTTTTATTACCCAAGCAAATAACTTCAGTAGAATTTTGGATTGCCGGATATGGTGATCCAACACCTTTTCAACAGTATGCTAAAGAATGGGGAATAGAAAATAAATTAAAATGGTTGGGAAAATTAACACGAGAAGAAGTACGAAATACTATGCAACAGTGTGATATATTTATTCTCCCAAGCCATCATGAATCATTTGGAACAGTTTATATCGAAGCATTAGCTTGTGGCAAGCCAATTATTGCTGCCAATAATGGAGGCGTATTAGATATTATATGTGGGTTAAATGGGTTTCTTATTGCTGAGGATATAGAAACGTCAGCCCAACAAATTCTTTATATAATTAATAATCCTCAAGAATATAATTCAAATGATATCAGGAAAGATTTTGAAGAAAATTTTTCCGCTTCGGCTGTCATTCCTCGATGGATAAAGCTTTATCAACAAGTAATACATGGATAAAAATAGCTTCCCTCTTGTTTCAATCATTATCCCTGTTCTTAATCGAAGAGAATTAATCTCTGAAACATTATCTTCTGTTTATCATCAAACGTATCTCAATTGGGAAATAATTATTGTAGATGATGGTTCTACAGATGGGACGTGGGAATATATTAGTCAAGAAAGTGAAAAAAATACGCAACTAAAATCTATTCGACGAGATTCGAAAAAAAAAGGATTAGGTATTTGTCGGAATTTAGGCATTCAACAAGCCAAAGGAAAATATCTTATTTTTTTAGATTCGGACGACTTGTTAGATAGTTCTTGTCTGGAAAATCGAATAAATAAATTTAAAAATTATCCCGATTTGGATTTTTTGGTTTTTGGCCACCAGCATTTTCATAGTAAACCGGGAGATCTATCATCGGCTATTGATTTATTTTCTTCGGATGATTTAGATAGTTTTTTAGATGAAAAAACACCATGGCTTACACCCTGTTGTATTTGGAAAAAGGATAAAATAAAAGAAATAGGTGGCTTTAATGAAGATCTTTTAAATTGGCTAAATTGGGAAGTACATGTAAGGGCTCTTGCTAAAGGATTGCGTTATAAAAAGTTCACACAGATAGACTGCTATGTAAGAGAACATGATGGAAATCGGATGACTGGTGCAGATAAAAATAATCTTCCATTGTTTAAAGAACGGCTATCTCGAAGAGAGAATATGTTTAAACAAACCTTTTTTTTGTTGAAAGAAAACATGCAACACACGAAATCAAGAAGAAAAAAAATGGCTCGTCTTTTTTTTGTTACAGCGTTACAATGGTTGCGTGTGAGAGAAACGACACAGTGTTTAACATGTTGGAAATTTGTCAAGGAAGTTTCTATGGTTTCCTTCTGTAAGTATTATTGTATTCGATTAAGCCTACAAAGCAGAATTAGTGTAATGGGTATAGAAAAAGCACCTGGTTTTTCTATGCTTACAAAATGGGTTTATAAATTGTTTAAAAGAGTATTTTTTACTTAATTTAATAGCATGAAAAGGAAGAATATTATTTTTCTTTTAATCATCGTAACAATAAGCATAGCTGCATTTTTTGTTTATGGTGCTTTTGCTTATGAAATAGATTATAGCAGTTGTATAAAATGTGACGGCAAGGAATATCTTCATTTGTATCATTATTTTTTAGGAAAAGAATCTTTTTCAACTATTCGATTTCCTTTTTATCAACGTGTGCTCGTGCCTTGGTTAGCCAGCATTATTCCTTTTGATGATCCAGTTGCCTGTTTTCGTAGCATTAATTTGTTTTTTACGGTAGTTGCCGTGGCAAGTCTTTTTTATTTATGGAAAAAACTGTCTTTGCCAAACTATCTCATTGGAATAGCTTTTTTTTGGTTTTTATTTCATCGACTAGGTATTATTCGTGAATATGAGAGCGATCCTATAACTGTTGATCTTCCTGTTTTTTTTCTTCAAACGGTATTGATGGTCATTATATGGCATCGTCAGTGGAAGTGGTTGTGGCTGCTAGGCCCTGTGGCAACGTTACAGAAAGAATCTTTCTTGCCTCTTTTATTGGTTTTGTTTATTCTGTTTGTAAGCTATCACTATATAGTTGGGAAGGAAGAGTCCTATGAAAGAGAGCGTCGGGATATTTTTTTGGCTTTTATTATTTCATTGATGGTGAAGATTACAGTAGATCAATTGCTCCCAGCAGTTGATGATAAGAGAAATTCATTTTATACACTAGGTATAAATAGTATTTTATTTTTAATGGAACCACTTAAGTTGATTCGATGGGTAGTCGCTCTTTGTATGGGATATGGGTGTTTTCTTTTTCTGGCATTATTGAATGTGAAAAAGAATTTCAAGTTTGATTTTTTTCAACTTACACTTCTTGGGTTTTCTTTTACGTATTTTTTCTTTGGCCTTATTGCTGGTGGAGATACCACGCGTATACTTATGCTTGGGTTTCCATTCATTATGACCTATTGTTTGCTTGTCATTAAAAATGAAAATCGATGGCTGATAGGGTTATCATTTTTACTATATATTCCGGTGATGCGTTTAATAAGTAATGGCAGATATCCGATTCTATGGAGACATGATAAGCCTGCGCCCGAACATTACTACTGGTTTATCAATTATGCAGAACTGGATGTGGTGACACCCTGGGCTATTTACTTTTTATTTTGCTATATCATCATTTTTTATCTTTCATCTTGGTTTAATCAAAAAGAAAAGATTTAATCTATAGTGATTTACTGAAAATTAATTTAAGAGAAGATTTTCCGCCTATTTTTTCTTTAAAGGCAATAAGAGGCAAATTAGGACATCCTTTTAAGCTTCCTATCCCTAAATCAATTAGTTTTATTTTTTTTTCTATACAGTAGTTATAAATACCGTGATGTAGAAAAACAACAGGACTATCTATTCTAAATGAATAATCATCCGCTGCATAGAATGTGTATAAAATGGTCTTATTTATTTTTATAGTTACAGCTATTGCTGCCCATTGTTTTTTCAGTGAAACAGTAAACAGCTGATAGTGTTCAGGAAAAGCTTCTATTGTTTTTTTAAAATCCGAAAACTCAAGTGTAACAGGATAGTTTTTTTTGTCTCTGTTTTTTTTTATGAATTCATACGCTTTTTTCAGATCAGGATTTTTAGCTATTTCGAATACATAACCCATGCGTTGCGCTTTTTTTAATTTTTTTCGTTCATTTTCATGAATAATTTTTTCAAAAAGGGATTCTTTAACAGGAATGTGATAATTTAATTCTTGTGTTTGCAGTGAAAAACCATTATAGGAAAACAAAAAAGATAACAATGAACTGTTTTTAAGATGATAACAAAAAGGATAAGATTTAATCGTAATCATTTTAACACCTTTGTTTTTTAATGTATTCTCTATTTTTTTCCAGAACTCATCAATAACATCGAATCGAACTTTTTCATCCATTTCTATCGATCCAAAAGATGAACGATAAGGACTTTGCGCATGGTTATTTTCAATGAAAAATGTGCAACGTGCAACAATAACAGAATCATGTTTTTGTACTAAAAAAAAGCTTATTTTGTTTTGACAAGGTTGAAGCGAGAGATGTCCTTGGTTATTTAAAAGAAATCCGTCGAAAGATAAGTTTTCATTTTTAGGAATCTCTGTTGTGAATAAGTATTTTTTATTGCATTCTAGAGCTTCCATTGGCTAATAAAGTTATTCTGACGGGGAATTGGTTTATAAATTTAGTAATTAAATCTACCATAATTTCCACAGGATAGCAGCTATTAAACAACCTAATGAAAAAGGGGTTAATATTTTCCAGCATAAGTAAACCAGCTGATCTGTTCGTAGTCGTGGATATGTCCAACGAACCCAGATCTGGATTAAGAGTAAAAGAAATGCTTTACTTATCAACCAAAATGCACCCCAGATAGAAGCTGACCATGTTCCGGGATGTCCGCTTGTCCAAAGCCCTAATGTGAAACGTCCTATATTTAAGAAAGGCGAAGACCATCCACCTAAAAACAAAATACTTCCTACTAAACAAACAATCAACATTAAACCATATTCGGATAGGAAGAAAATAGCAAAACGAAAACCACTGTACTCGGTATGATAACCTCCCACAATTTCCGATTCTGCTTCAGGCAAATCAAATGGTGCACGATTACACTCTGCTAATGAGGCGATGAAAAAAATAACAAAAGCAATGATTAAGAAAGGGGATTGAAAAATACTCCAAGTTAAAAATCCTCCTATACGATTAACAGATATATTTAATCCAGAAATTCCAAATAAAAAATGAGATTTTACCGACCATATACTTTGTTCATAACATATACTTTGTAAGTCAAGAGTATTGTATGTGACAATAACACATAGCATGCTTAAACCTAGAGGTATTTCATAGGAGATCAGTTGAGAGATAGAGCGCATAGCACCATATAAGGAGAACTTGCTATTTGATCCCCATCCAGCCATGAATAAACCAATCACTTCTAATGATAAGATAGCTAATATGACTAGTAAGCCAGAATGAATAGATGTTGCTTGTATCTTTGGACCAAGTGGAATTACAGCAAATGCGCCAAATACAGCTGCAAATAAAACAAATGGTGCAGCTAAAAAAAGGATTTTATCTATTGATTTTGGTCGAATATCTTCTTTTTGAAGAAGCTTTATGAGATCGGCAATACCCTGAAACAAACCGTATTTACCTGTTTCAGTTGGCCCCATCCGGTCTTGAATCCATGCAGGAATTTTTCGTTCGAAGTAAAATACAACAAGTACGGTGAGTAGAAGAAGAGTTAAATAGGAAAGGATATATAAGATGATCATGGAAAAAAATCAATCATCTTATTATTAAGCATACGTATTTAACATCACCGGCATAACTAACATTAGAATATCTTCTCCTTTCGCTTTTTCTTTTGGTAAAATAATACCCGCTTTGTTTGGTGTGGATAATTCCAATGAGATGGTTTTTGTATCTAGATTATTTAATAATTCAATTAAAAACTTAGCATTGAATCCAATCTCAATCGACTCTCCATCGTATTCACAGGATAAACGTTCGTTGGCTTCATTGGAGAAATCTAAATCTTCAGCATGAATTTGTATTTCACTTCCTGATATTTTTAGACGAACCTGATTGG
Organism: uncultured Cytophagales bacterium; assembly: GCA_964418605.1. Classification (GTDB taxonomy): domain Bacteria; phylum Bacteroidota; class Bacteroidia; order Cytophagales; family Cyclobacteriaceae; genus CAYQLY01. The sequence goes on along the minus strand of CAYQLY010000006.1, from coordinate 11,056 downwards.
TTGTTTTATTGGCGTAAATAGCAATTCGTTTCAACGAACTTAAAAATTCCAATCGATCAATCGTAAGTTTATTAGGATTATTGTTAGGAATAACATTTTCATAGTCAGGGAATCGTTCGTCAATCAAACGACAGATCATATGAATATTATTAAAACTAAAGAAAGCATTCGATGCATTGAAGTCTATTTTTACACTTGTTTTCTCATTAGGCAGCGATGTTTTTAATAGGTTTAATGCTTTACGAGGAACGATAATCATATGTGGACTATCAGCGTGAATATCTGATCGGCGGTATCTTACTAAACGGTGACCATCTGTTGCGACAAAGACGGCATTTTTTTCTGTGAAATTAAAACACACCCCTGTCATCTGTGGTTTTAATTCATCATTGCTGGTGGCGAAAATGGTACTTGCAATAGCATTAGTAAGCACATCAGAATCAATGGTGATAGAATAGGTATTTTTAATCGAAGGTATTTTAGGAAAATCAGTTGCGTTTTCGCCAGCGAGTTTATACCGTCCATTATCAGAGCTTAACTCGAGGGTATAACTATTTTTTTCAATAGTGAATGTGATTGGTTGTTCCGGCAAATTACGAAGCGTTTCTAATAATATTTTGGCAGGCACAGCAATGCTTCCATTTTGTTTTGATTCAATATCAATCTCGGTGATAATGGATGTTTGAAGATCGGAAGATGTGATACGGAGCGTGTTTCCATTAATCTCAAATAAGAAGTTTTCTAAGATGGGAACAACTGGATTATTGGAGATCACCCCATTGATAAGCGAAAGCTGTTTTAAAAGTGTCGAAGAAGAAACAATGAATTTCATACAATTAGGATGTAGATATAAATCTAGGGTAAAATTATGAAAAAATCACTTCTATTCTTGGTTGTTGTGAAATTTTTTTACACCCTCTCGTAAAAAAGCTAAAAAATGATCTATTTTCAGATCATACCCTTTAGGTGGAACTAAAAGCTGTCCTTGAGTGTCAATTAAACAGTAAAAAGGCAAAGCATTGGTGTTAAACGTTGTGATTTGAAAATCAGTATAGTATTTGCCAATCGTTTTTTTGAGTTTTCCATCATAGGTTGATGTATGCCATTGATGTGGTGGAAGCTCTTTTCGCTCATCAGTATAAAGAGCTATAATAATGTATTCATCTCGTAATAGTTTCAGAATTTCTGGATTAGACCATACTTTTTCTTCCATTTGTCGGCAATTGGTACAGCTATGACCTGTGAAATCTAAGAAAACAGGTTTGTTGAGTTTTTTAGCGCAAGCCAATCCTTCTTCATAATCAAAATAACCCCTTAGACCATGTGGGAAAAACAAGAAATCACTATACAGTGGATGCTCATCACAAATGGAGTTGGTTTTGGAATCACCACGTGAAAAGGCATAAAGCGAAAAATCTTGCGTAGCTAAAGGTGGTAGATAACCAGATAGATTTTTTAGAGGAGCGCCCACTAATCCTGGAAGCAAATAAAATACAAATGCAAAGCAACTGATTCCTAATACCAACCGTGGAACAGCAATAAATTTAGCCTCCGAATCATGTGGCAATCGAAAAAGACCTAATAAATATAACCCAGCTACAAAAAAGATGCTTGCCCAGATCACGATCATTGTTTCTCTATCTAACAAGTGCCAATGATACACCTGATCAGCGGTGCTTAAAAACTTAAAGGCTAACGCTAATTCAATAAAACCCAATACGACTTTAACCACATTTAACCATCCCCCGGATTTAGGAAGTTTAGAAAGCCATTCCGGAAAAATAGCTAATCCTGTAAATACAATAGCTAGTGCCAACGAAAACCCGAACATACCTACAATCGGTTTGATAAAACCACCTCTCGAAGATTCTACTAATATACTTCCGACAATAGGTCCTGTGCATGAAAAAGAAACCAATACCAATGTAAAGGCCATGAAAAATACACCAGCCATCTTTCCGCGTTCGGATAAATGATCCATGCGGTTTACCCAAGAGCTAGGTAAAAGAATTTCGAACATTCCAAAAAAAGACAATGCAAATACGATAAATACTAAAAAGAATAATATATTCGGAATCCAGTGCGTGCTTAACCACGTTGCAAATTCGGGACCATTAACTTTGGCAATGACTGTGCCTATGGTGGTGTAAATTAAAATAATGGATGTGCCGTACCACAATGCTTTTAAAATAGCTTTCTTTCGTGATTTACTTTCTTTAATAAAGTAAGTAACAGTCATAGGTATAACCGGAAAAACACAAGGAGTAAGTAATGCGGCTAAACCTGCACCAAAAGCAAGTAAAAAAAATTGCCATAAATTGGAAAACGTATTTCCAGTGGAAGGTGTTTTTATTTTTTCTAACTCAACCTGATGTGAAGAGCTATCCGTTACACTTGAATCATCTGTTTTTTTAGATTGTAACACAAAAGGCTTTATATCATTTGTTGTTTTTTGAGGGGAACTGATAATAGAAAAATCCTCTTCATGTTGAACGCATTTTCCTTCTATATCTGAACATTCTTGGTATTCAATAGTTCCGGATACATGTAAAGGAAGTTCTAAAATTTTAATCGATTGCCGAAACTCACCGGATCCAGTAAAATAACTAATTTCTCCTTCCCATACTTTATCATATTTTCGTGTACTCTTAATAGAGTTGGTTTTTTGAATTAAATTATACGACGAATTTTTTTGAAAAACAAAACGTGTAATCAAGGGACCCACAAGAGAGTCGAAATCGGTAGCGTAGACATACCATCCTTTATCAATAGCAACATGAAAAACAACATCAACTGTTTCACCTACTTTTAATTCTTTTTTAGATAAAGAAATAGTCCATTGTGAATGCTTTTCAGGTTTTGCAAACCCGTGTGGTAAACTGAATATAAACCATAGGCTAATACTAACTCCTATTTTTTTTATCATGTGATTAGATATGAGTTTACAAATATAGGATGGCACAGGTCAAATCTTCTAACTCGGTGATTTTATTTTTTTGTTTTGATTATTATTTTTTCTATTGCTTCTTTTGTTGATATGAATTGATCTATTTTACCATAATTGCTGTTTACAGCATAAACAATGGTAGTTGAGTCACTCGGGAAATATAACATGTTTGCATAATAGCCAATAGCATCTCCGCTGTGCATGTATGCTATTCCTTTAGATGTCTCGATTTTGAAAATACCTAAGCCATAGCTGATTGGAAAAAAATCCATATCTTGTTTTTTTGGCGTTTTCCAACTAAGCATCTCATGTAATGATTCATTATTTATAATTTTCCCATTCATTAATGCTTGAAAGAAGATACTCATATCATAAGGATTTGAAATCAAACCACCATCAGCTGTATAATAGTCCCAACCACTAAAGTAAGTACTTTCTATAACTTGTAAGTTACTATATATATCGATATATCCTCTGGTTATCCCATACGGAATAGGGTTCTCAGCAGCAAATTTTGTCATTGTTAAACCAAGTGGTATAAATAGTTTATTCTCGAATACTTTATAAAAAGGCTGACCTTCAATTTTTTCAATTAACAGTCCTAATAGAATGTAACCAGTATTTGAGTATTTGACATCTTCATTGGGTTGAAAATATGCTTTTTGGTTGTAGGCATACTTTAGTAGATCATCAGACTTCCATTCTCTAATTAAATTATTGAGGGAGGCAGTTTGAAATTTTAAACTTTGAATATAGTTGTAAATACCACTTGAATGCTGAAGAAGTTGTCGAATTGTTGCTTTGTCTGCATTTTCAAGTTTATTAATAATATCATCGTCTAAATACAAAGAAATCTTATCGTCCAATTTAAGCTTACCTTCTTCCACAAGTTTTAATACCGTAGTAGCGGTAAACATTTTTACAGTTGATCCAACTCTTGAAATGTTGCAAGGTTTTATATCTACATTATTATGTAAGTCTGATTTTCCACTAGCGCCAATCCACATACCTGTTTGAGGATGATATACAGACATTGTAATTCCTACCGCGCCAGTTGAATTTATGTCATTTAACAATGATTGATAAGTGTTAGAGTTTAGATTTTTGGAACTACTGTCTGCAAAATTGAAATTACAATTATAAAAAATTGGTTCAATGGTCTCCCCTTTTCGACAAGAGCTACTAAGCATTAACAATGTCAGCATTAAGCATATAATTCTAGTCATTTTTTTTAGTTTTTATCGTGATATAAAATTTGGCCCCAATGTGAAAATTGATGTGTGTCATAATAGGTATAAAACCCGGCGAATACGGATATTCTATCCAAGATTGGTAACGGACAAATAGTTTCCAACTATTCTTTTCTTTATTTTTTAGATAATAACCTATATCAATAGATAAAGATGGATATAATCGAGCATTACCCCTATCGGATTTCTTTTGATATTTTCCGTTTGACAATATGAATTCTTCGGTAGTTGCAAATGTGTGTAAGTAACCAATACCTAAAAGACCTTCAAAAGCAAGTCCAAATTTTAGTCGGTATTCATAGCCCAATTCTGTATTAAGTCCAATTCCTTGTGCAAGATAGTTATGGTAAAAATAACTACTATTTGCAGTCTGAAAAATTCGACAATGTTTTTTAATCTTATAGTTAAATTCAGTACCTAATTGAGCCCCAGGGTGAATAGGTGTTGTTACAAACTGTGTAAATGGAATGGCCGTTGATTCGTTAAATAGTGAAACCGTTATTGGAATTGATTTACTTTGTCCAAACAAAATCGTAGGTAAAATAAAAATTAAAACTATTAATATTCTCTTCATTTGCGTATTGTGTTTTTATATGCTGTTGCCAGAGCTTTTTTCTATTGCTAGAAAAGATTTAGAAAATAAATATAAAGGCGATGGTCATATTTTTTATTTTTTAGTTAACTCATGAAAAATGGACTCAAGTGAGTTTTCTTGTTTGAGCTCAATTAACGGCCATTTTTTTTCAGCCGCTAGCTTAAAAATAGAGGTGCGAATAGTTGGATCGGAGGATAATAATTTATATTTAAAACCTTCCATTTTTTCAACATGTTCTACCTGTGCGATTGATTGGAGAAGGGTAATGTCTATGGATTCGCTGAACTCTACATAAATCACCGTGTTTTTTGTCATCGATTTTTTAACATCATCCAATTTACCGGAAGCTACACTATTTCCTTGATGAATAATTAGGACATGATCGCAAAGAGCTTCCACTTCCTGTAAGATATGACTTGAAAAAATAATGGTTTTATCAGGACTAATGAGTTTAATCAATTTTCTGATTTCTAAAATCTGATTTGGATCTAACCCGGATGTAGGTTCATCTAAAATAAGAACTTCCGGATCGTGAATTAAGGCTTGAGCTATTCCAACACGCTGTCTGTATCCTTTAGATAAATAATTGATTTTTTTATGTTGTTCTTGTGTTAAACCACAAAGTGTTATAAGCTCATCTATTTTACTTTTTAATACGCTTTTTTTTAGACCATACAGATTTCCAGTGAGGAGAAGATGCTCACGCACATATAAATCAGTATAAAGAGGGTTGTGTTCTGCTAAGTATCCAATTTTCTGCTTGGTCTTAATGCTTGGAGCTTTTAATCCTGAAATATAAACCTCACCACTGTCAGCTTGTGTATATCCTGTGATGATTTTCATGGTGGTTGATTTACCAGCGCCATTAGGACCTAAAAACCCCATAATCTGTCCTCGATGAGCTTCAAATGAAATGCCATTGACAGCCACTTGGGAGGAATATTTTTTTACGATATCTTTAACAATAACAGACATAAAATCAGGTTAATAATACAAAGATAGGGCTTTAAAATATATGTCTAACAGAAAGATCATAATTACAAAAAACCGTCTAACTTTGTAAACAATAATCTAAAAAAACAACTATGCTTCAATTATTTGCCAAAATATTTGGAACCAAATCACAACGAGATGTTAAAGAATTATCCGCTTACATACCGCTTATTCACAAGGAATATGATCAATTAAAAAATCTTACTCATGATCAACTGCGTGAAAAAACGAATGAACTTAAGCGTTTTATAGATAGCCAACTTGAATCTATTGATCAAGAAATAAAATCCTTGCACAACCAAGTAGAAACCTCTTCGACACTTGACATTCACGCGAAAGAAGTCATTTTTGATCAAATCGATGCAAAGGAAAAAGAACGCAATGAAAAATTAGAAAAAGTTTTATTAGAAGCTCTTCCGCAAGGATTTGCGATCATACGTGAAACAGCTCGGCGTTTTAAAGAAAACACAGAATTAACGGTTACAGCAACAGAACACGATAGACAGCTTGCAACTGAAAAAAAACACATTGTTTTGAAAGGAAATCAGGCCGTTTGGTCGAATACATGGCAAGTGATGGGTAATGATGTAACCTGGGATATGGAACATTATGATGTGCAACTTATTGGCGGCATTGTTCTTCATCAAGGCAAAATAGCAGAAATGGCAACAGGTGAAGGAAAAACGTTGGTTGCAACACTCCCCGCTTTTTTAAATGCACTCACTAAACGAGGTGTTCATATAGTTACAGTTAATGATTATTTAGCCAAACGGGATTCGGAATGGATGGGTCCCTTATATGAGTTTCATGGACTACGTGTTGATTGTATTGACAAACATGAACCGCATTCGCAAAAACGGAAAAATGCCTACTTGGCAGATATTGCATACGGTACAAATAATGAATTTGGTTTTGATTATTTAAGAGATAATATGGCCAAAGATATAGATGAGCTTGTTCAACGAAAGCATCATTTTGCAATGGTTGATGAGGTGGACTCTGTTTTAATAGATGATGCTCGTACACCATTAATTATTTCAGGACCTGTTCCAAAAGGAGATGAACATGAATTTTATGAATTAAAACCATTTGTGCAACGCTTGGTTGAGGAGCAGAAAAAATTAGTCATTGGATTTATCAATGAGGCCAAGAAAAAGATTGAAGCTAAAGAAGAAAAAGAAGGTGGCTTAGCTCTTTTTCGTGCATTTCGTGGTCTCCCACGATATAAACCATTGATTAAATACCTCAGTGAAATGGGTATCAAATCCATCATGCAAAAAACAGAAAACTATTATTTGCAAGATAATTCAAAACAAATGCCTGAAGCCGACGCACCACTCTATTTTGTAATAGATGAAAGAAGCAATAGTGTTGATTTGACAGACAAAGGGTTGGATTTAATTACTGGAGATGGAAAAGATACAAGCTTTTTCATATTACCAGATTTAGGCGTTGAACTGACTGCTATTGAAAATAATACGACATTGTCTCTTGAAGAAAAAGTAACACAAAAAGAACAACTTATTCGTGAGTATGGTGTTAAATCTCAACGTATTCATACAGTAAACCAGTTATTAAAAGCGTATGCGCTGTTTGAAAAAGATGTAGATTACATTATAGTAGACTCCAAGGTTAAAATTGTAGATGAGCAAACAGGTCGTGTGTTAGAAGGGCGACGCTATTCTGATGGTTTACATCAAGCTATTGAAGCTAAAGAAAATGTTAAGGTAGAAGATGCGACCCAAACCTATGCGACGATTACATTACAGAATTATTTTCGAATGTACCACAAGCTAGCAGGTATGACAGGTACAGCTGAAACAGAAGCAGGTGAGTTTTGGGAAATCTATAAACTCGACGTTGTAACTGTTCCAACAAATAAACCGAGTGTTCGTGATGATAAACAAGATAAAGTCTATAAAACGATGCGTGAAAAATTTAACGCTGTAGTTGACGAAGTTATCTCACTTACACAACAAGGAAGGCCTGTGTTGGTTGGTACAACATCTGTAGAAATATCAGAAGTATTAAGTCGTATGTTGACATTGCGAAAAATAAAACACCAAGTATTAAATGCAAAGCAACATCAAAAAGAAGCGGAGGTTGTAGCAGAAGCTGGAAAACCAGGAACAGTTACGATTGCTACCAATATGGCTGGTCGTGGAACAGATATTAAACTTACTCCTGAATCAAAAAAAGCAGGTGGGTTAGCAATCATCGGAACAGAACGACATGAATCACGTCGGGTAGATCGTCAGTTGAGAGGGCGTTCAGGCCGACAAGGAGATGTCGGTTCTTCTCAGTTTTTTGTGAGCTTAGAAGATAATCTTATGCGTTTGTTTGGCTCTGACCGTATTGTTAAAATCATGGATCGATTGGGAATGAAAGAAGGTGAAGTTATTCAACACCCGCTTATTACGCGATCTATCGAACGAGCACAGAAAAAAGTAGAAGAAAATAATTTTGGAGTTCGAAAACGCTTATTGGAATATGATAACATCATGAACTCTCAACGAGAGGTTATTTATAAGCGCCGAAGAAATGCACTTTTTGGCGAAAGACTTCAGTTTGATGTGATGAGCATGGTTTATGATACGTGTGAGAGTATTGTTCAACAAACAAAGCTTCACCGCAGTTATGACCAATTAAAAATGTCATGTTTAAGTACTCTTGGATTGGATACCAAACTAAGCGAAGCTGATTTTGAAAATAATAAAGAAACAGATTTGACAAGTAAACTGTATCAAGAAGCGTATACCAACTACCAAATAAAAAATAGCCAAATTGTTAAAAGAGCTACTCCATTGGCAAAAGACCTTTATGAAACAAGAGGATCAACATTGCATGAAGTGGTTATTCCTTTTACAGATGGAACACATCAGTTTGGGATTATGGCAAATCTGAAAAAACTAGTTGATACCAACTGTGAAGAAATGATTCGGCTAATGGAAAAAACCAGTGTGTTAAATGTTATTGATCAAGAATGGAAAGAACATCTTCGTGATATGGATGATCTTAAACAATCTGTTCAAAATGCAGTATATGAACAAAAAGACCCGTTGTTGATTTATAAATTTGAAGCATTTCAATTGTTCAAGATTTTTATTGGAAAAGTTAATGAAGATACGGTTTCATTCTTAATGAAAGGCGATATTCCTGTACGTGAACCTAATGAGGTTCAAGAAGCCAAAACAAATAAACATGGACAAAAACTTCAGGAAACAAAAGAAGAAAGTAAATCTGTTTTAAGTTATGATCATTCGTCAACATCTAAAACAAGTACAAACCCTGTTAAATCTCAAAAAGTAGCCGGACGAAATGACCGCGTTACGGTGCAATATATAGATGGCACCATTAAAAAAGATGTAAAATATAAAGTTGTAGAAGAAGACATCAACAATAATAAATGTGTTATTATCGATGAATAAGAAAAAAAGTAAAACAAACACAGTGGCACTGCTTCACCCTTTTATATTTATAGGAATGCTATTGTCTTCCTGTGTTCATCATACAGTAACAACATATACGTATAAAGAAGATATTACACCATTTAGACCAGTTTATCAATCACCTAGTTTAAGTGTAAAAAAAGACTCTGGTTTGACTACGACTACTTTGGTCCGACAAATTATTACACCTATAGAACAAAACAATCAAGCGCTTGAAGAAAAACTGGTACGTATTCATGAAAAAAACAAAACAATCAAATACGTACAAGGATATCGAATTTTAGCATATTCGGGTACGATTCAAGAAATGGTTAATAAAACAAAAGAAATAATTTATGAACTTTTTCCTGATGAAAACCCTGAAGTAAAATATGTACAACCTAACTTTAAAGTTAAAGTAGGTGAGTTTTATGAACGTCAAGAAGCCAATAGCATGTATATTAAACTCAAGAAATATATTCCTGATGCAGTCATTATCTCTGAACGTGTAACCATTCGACGCGATGAGCAAACCTCTCCTTACTAAGATTAAACAACTTGCCGCAACCTATTATACATCCGTTGTAGAAAATAGAAGACATATTCATGCTCATCCAGAATTATCTTTTCAAGAACATAATACAGCACAATTTATTTGTGATCAACTTAAAAAATACGGCATTCCTTTTCAACAACACATCGCGCAAACAGGTGTCGTTGCATATATAGAAGGAGTAAACCCATCTAAAAAAATCATAGCACTGCGTGCAGATATGGATGCGTTGCCAATCCAAGAAGAAAATGATATTTCGTATAAATCTAAACACAATGGCATCATGCACGCTTGTGGTCACGATGTGCATACAGCATCGTTGCTAGGCACAGCGCGTATACTAAACGATTTAAAAAATGAATGGCAGGGAACAATTAAATTGATATTTCAACCAGGGGAAGAAAAATTACCTGGCGGAGCATCTCAAATGATTAAAGAAGGCGTTTTAAAAAAACCAGATGTGACACATATCCTTGGTCAGCATGTCATGCCACAGCTTCCCGTTGGGAAGATAGGTTTTCGCAAAGGGATGTACATGGCTAGTTCAGATGAAGTTTATTTAACCATTCATGGTAAAGGCGGTCATGCCGCATTACCTGATTTACTTATAGATCCGATTACCATATCGGCTCAGATCATCACTACTCTTCAGCATCTTGTTAGCCGAATGGCTAATCCTAAAATACCAACTGTTCTTTCCTTTGGAAAAATTAATGGAAATGGCGCTACAAATGTGATACCAGATATGGTGAAGATCGAAGGAACATTTAGAACAATGGATGAAACCTGGCGAGAACAAGCACATGAAAAAATAAAAAAAATAGCCACCCAACTAGCTGAAGCTATGGGCGCATCTTGTGAATGTACAATTGTGAAAGGATATCCTGTATTAGTGAATGATTCTGTTTTAACAGAACGAATGATGCATGCTGCAACAGAGTTTATCGGAGAAGAAAATGTAGTTGAAATTGATAAATGGATGGCATCCGAAGATTTTGCTTACTACTCACACGAGATCCCTTCTTGTTTTTATCGATTAGGTGTACGTAAAAATGAAACAGCTCCTATTTTCCCTGTTCATACCTCTACATTTACCATTGATGAAACTGCTCTGGAGATCGGAGCAGGTTTGATGGCTTGGCTGGCCATAGAAGGATTGACTTAGCCTGTTGTAGATATAATAATATGTTTTTCTTTTTCATATAAATTTTGTTTTCCAATTATTTAGTTCTACTTTTGAGCTGGTTAACCCTTATTTTTCAGAGAAATGAAGTTTATAATAATCAAAAA
>CAYQLY010000005.1:0-160928 GCA_964418605.1 uncultured Cytophagales bacterium | reverse complement strand
ATGCCAATGAGGTGATCATTAAATCCTTGGATCAAGGAAGCAGAGATGGATTTCTGTTGGGGAATCTGAGAGTAAGTGAACTATTTTTTCATTTATATTGCTCTCTATACTATGATCGTGATAAAGCCATTAAATGGGCTGATCGGGTGATGGAGCAAGCTAAAAATCTTGAAGATGAAAAATTAGAAGCATCAGCACATACATTAGTGCGGACTGCTATGTATGATTTAGCTAAGAAATATATTAATAAGGACAATGATAATGTTGTGTATTTTGCTAATCAACTACTGATTGTTTCTGTAAAAAAAGGAGATAAAAAGGGAGAGCTTTTAGCACATTACATTTTAGGATATATCTATGAGTTAAATAAATTTTAGGTAACTATATATAATTTTACACCAAAATAATTTGTTTTTGTGTAAATAAATACTTATAATTGTCATATATAAAACGCTTAGTATATGATAAATGTAGATTTCAATTCAATTTTAGACCTTTTAAAGGTTTTCCCAGATGAGGAAACTTGCATTAATCACTTAGAAGATTTGCGTTGGAACAAAGATGTTGTTTCTCCTTTTGATTCGTCGTCTAAAGTATATAAATGTAAAGGTAATAAATATAAGTGTAAGAATACTGGGAAATATTTTAACGTTCGCACAGGAACGCTTTTCGATAACACAAAGATAGAATTACAGAAATGGTTTTTGGCTATCTATGTTGTTACTTCTCATAAAAAAGGAATTAGTTCTATTCAACTTTCAAAAGACATTGATGTAACCCAAAAGACTGCTTGGTTTATGTTACAACGTATACGCAATTGTTTTGGGATAGGAAACCATAATGAGTTGGATAATGAAGTTGAGATAGATGAAACTTATGTAGGTGGGAAAAATAAGAATCGTCATAATAATAAAAAAATAGAGTCATCTCAAGGTAGAAGTACAAAAGATAAAACCCCTATACTTGGAATGATTGAAAGAGAGGGGAAACTTTCAGCTAAGAAAGTTGACAATGTTAGTTCTGCCGAATTAACCCCAGAAGTAATTAAGTTGGTTAAAGAATCAGCAAGCATATATACTGACGAATGGTTAGGATACAAAGGAGTAAGTAAAATTTACGACCATAGTGTTGTAAAACATAATCAGGGGGAATATGTAAATGGGAGGATACATACTAATACAATAGAAGGATTTTGGTCTTTACTCAAAAGAGGAATTTTTGGCATATATCATTCCACTTCCAGAAAACATTTGCAAAAATACGTCGACGAATTTGTTTTTAGATATAATACAAGAAATTCAAATGAAGCAATTCGCTTCAATTTACTTTTAGCAAACACAGAATATCGTTTAACATATAAAACACTTACAAAATGAATAATACACAAATTAAACATGAAGGAACAATAGATTTGAATGGTTTATTGATTCCTTGTTATATTCTTGAAAATGGAGAACGGGTTTTATCAACAACTGGAATGCAAAAAGCATTAGGTGTAATAGGAAATGAACCCAATCAAAGGTCGTCGAAAAGATTAGACGAAATATTGACTTCTAAGATAGTAAGTCGCTTATTATCAGAAGAAACTGATGCGTCGAAATATATGCCAATTATTTGTTATAATGGCAATAAAAAGATAAGTGCATATCCTGCAACGATGCTTCCTGAAATATGTGAGATAATGTTAAAAGTTAGGGATTTTGCAAAATCAGAGGGATTGGAATTAGGTATCCGACAACAAGCTGTAATCACACAGTCAGATATTATAGTAAGGGCATTAGCAAGAGTTGGTATTATAGCACTCGTCGACGAGGCAACAGGATACCAATATGAGAGAGAAAGATTTGAGTTACAAAAAATTCTTAATGCATATATATCAGAAGAAATATTAAAATGGCAATTGACTTTTACTGATGATTTTTATAAAGAAGTATTTAGACTTTGGGGCTTACCGTTTATCCCAAAATATATAAAAAATAAACCTTCTTTTATTGGTAAATTAACAACGAAGTATATTTATGAGCAATTACCCAAAGGCGTATTAGAGAAAATAAAAGACAATACACCAAAAACAAGTAGTGGGAACTATAAATATAGATTTCATCAATCTTTAACTCCAGAGATTGGAAGAGAACATTTAAAAAAGCAAATCATTGAAGTTACTACACTTATGTCCATTTCTCAATCAAAAGAACAATTCCAAGACCTTTTCAAATCTAAATATAACAAAACAGTTCAATTGGAAATGGAATTTAATGAAGATGTCAAAGAGCCTAAATTATCAGGGTTTAATAAAAGTCTAAAAACTGCCCTTGAATACGACCAAGAAAAAAATAAGTCCTAACCGACTTATTTTTTTAACCATTTGGTGTAAACTTGTAAGTAGTTACCAAATTTTATATCATGTCATTAACTCATACTTTTCAGTCTTTAGTTATTTGTAAAGAATTGGGTGAAGAAAAACAAATGGCTGAGTGTTATAGAACAATAGGTATTATTTATTTTAAAGTTGGTCTATATAATAAATCTATTTTAAATTATGAGAAGGCTATAGAGCAATTTAAAATACTAGGTGATAAAAAAAACAGTGCTCAACTATATTATGGTATTGCAATCACCTACCGCGAAGCTAAACAATACAAAGAAGCGGAAGAGTATTTTATAAAGTCAGCCGGTATACAAAAAGAGTTAGGAAATCAAGAAGAGTTGGCGGATGTGTATAATTCCTTAGGCAATTTATTTAAAGAAACCGGTGCGTATGAAAAAGCTCTGAACTATTTAAGCCAATCGCTGGCGATCAGTGAATCGATTAATCATGCCGAGCTGAGGACACTGGCCTTGCATAATACAGGGTATGTGCTCTACCAACAAAAAAAATATACAGAAGCGAAGGAGTATTACACGAAAGCCTTGGCACAAAGCGAGAAGGTAAGCGACTTTCCGGAATTGCTTATCTGGATCCATCGAGATATGGGCTTGAATGAGCTGGCTTTAAAGGAGGCCGAAAAGGCTATTCCGTATTTAGAAAAAGGAGAAGCGATTGCTCAAGGAAGCAAGCAAGCCAAGCTGGAGATTGAAGTCACAGGTATATTGGCCGAGTCATATAGAAAACTAGGCAATACAAATCAAGCCTTGTACTACTCCGAAAAGAGCCGCTCGATCCAAGTAGAGGATCTGGCGAGAGAAGTAGAAGAGCTGGATCAAGCCTATCAGAAACGTAACACCGTCGATCAGTTTGGAGATGAAAACAGTTTTGGTCCTGGTCAACAACCTATCTCCGGCTGGACGATGGGATTCTATATGTTGATAGGTGGAGTGATCATGTTGCTTTTGGCCGGTGGAGGGATATGGGTATCCTACTTGCGAGTAGAGAAGAAGTTGTTGTACATGGTTCCACCCAAGAAAGAAGTTGTATTAGCAGAGGTATTGAACGATACCGAAGGGAAATACAGCGATCAGATGCGCAAACAAGCCGAGGCGATTTACCAAAAGATGCACCAAATCCAGGAGTTTGAGCTGGCCAAAAAGAATGTTCCTAAGAAATACTTACATAGCTTATATTATCTAGTTCAGAAAGCCAAATGGCTTGAGAGCTTAGCTGAATCGAATAAAAAGTCTTAAAGAAGCAGGAGGAGGCTGAAAATCCTTAGAAGAGAGTAAGCAAGTTTGTTTAACCTTTAAAACGTAAAAAACAGTATGAAAAAAATGAATCAAAAAAATCAGATGACAAAAACAGATCTTGAAAAAGTTCAAGGGGGAATTGGTCACATTGCTGCCGGAGTAATTGCTTGTGCTATTTGGTGGTGCATAGAGCCAAAGCCAATAGAAAGGCCAACTTTAAAAGCATTTGGTGGTCATCATTTATTTAATTAATAAAAAAGATTAATAGAATAATAAAAGAGGTGATCATTTGATCACCTCTTTTATTATTTATAAAGCAATGAAAAATAATTTACGTTAATCAAAAATCAAATCTACGTATTATACCACTCCTTGATCAATCATAGCGTCAGCTACTTTTACAAAGCCGGCGATATTAGCGCCTTTAACGTAGTCTACTTTTTTGGGATCGTTAGATAATTTCCCATACTCAGTACATGCTTTATGGATATTTTTCATAATGGCGTGTAGTTTCTGATCAACCTCTTCACGTGTCCAGCTGAGGCGTAGTGAATTTTGTGACATCTCTAATCCTGATGTAGCCACACCACCTGCATTAGACGCTTTGCCCGGAGCAAAAAGAATACCTGCTTGTTGTAAAGCTTTTGTTGCCTCAATAGTGGTAGGCATATTAGCTCCTTCTGCTACAGCGAGCACTTTATTTTTAATCAATTCATTCGCATCCTTCAGGCTGATTTCGTTTTGTGTAGCACAAGGTAATGCGATATCGCATTTAATACTCCATGGATTTTTCTTTTCTAAATAGTCGACTTTAAATTTGTTAGCATACTCTTGTATACGTCCTCGTTTAGTATTTTTGAGTTCCATAAGGTAGGCCAGTTTTTCTGCAGTAATACCTGTTGGATCATAAATAGAACCATCGGAATCTGAAGCGCTCACTACTTTAGCGCCAAGCTGCGTTGCTTTTTCAATAGCATATTGAGCAACATTGCCAGATCCAGAAACAGCCACTGTTTTTCCTTTTATAGAATCACCTTTAGCATTTAGCATTTCTTCTACAAAATAGACACAACCATATCCTGTGGCTTCGGGACGAATGAGTGATCCTCCCCATTTAATTCCTTTGCCCGTTAGCACACCGGTAAATTCATTTTTTAATCGTTTATATTGTCCGAATAAATAGCCAATCTCACGTCCACCTACACCAATATCTCCTGCGGGTACATCTGTATCTGGGCCAATATGACGGAATAATTCAGTCATAAATGATTGACAAAATTTCATGACCTCGTTGTCTGATTTGCCTTTAGGGTCAAAGTCCGATCCTCCTTTTCCACCACCCATGGGGAGGGAAGTAAGAGAGTTTTTAAATATTTGCTCAAATCCTAAAAATTTTAGAATGGATAAGTTGACAGAAGGGTGAAAACGCAACCCCCCTTTATAAGGCCCGATAGCTGAATTAAATTCTACGCGATAACCTCTATTGACTTGAATAGAGCCTTTATCATCGAGCCAGGGAACACGAAAGATGATTGTTCGCTCAGGTTCAACGATGCGTTGTAGGATATTACTGTCTTTGTATTTTTTATTTTCTTCCACGAATGGAATAATGGCTTCAGCGACTTCCAATACCGCTTGTTGGAATTCGGGCTCATTGGCATGCTTTGATCGAATGTATGCCATAAAGGATTCGATAGGATTCGTAGAGGTGTTCATGGTTGTTATATTTTTTATTGTGAAAGTAAATATAATTAAAAACAGAATGGATTTAATTTAACTGATATTATTTTTTTATATTTGTCTCAACTAAAACTATTGTTATATGAAAAAACTATCTCTTAATCAAACAGACAATTTTAAAGGAGGTTTTATACCTACATGGGTGTTAATTGCAGGCATAGGTATTGGTTTACTTGCAATTTGTGCATATGAGGGTTGTAAAGGTCAACGACCAAAACCTGCTAAACAGGTATCATAAAAAAATAAAAGGGGCTTTATAAAGCCCCTTTTATTTTTAAAAATAGATTGTGTTTAATCGCAATTGTATTGATATGTACACATATGTTCTAGGTCGCCATCTGAATAAGATCCCATTTTAAGGATTTTACCATCAGTATCTGTTTTAATAGGTATATAGTATACTTCATGAACTTTTTTGTAATCAAAATATTCAATCTTTCTTTTTATAAAGTGATTGGGTGAAAAGCCAAGTAGAAATCTATAGTCTGAATCGGGTGATGCTTTAAGAGTGTAGTCATATTCGTAAGATATGTATGGCTCACATGTTCCATCAATACAATTGCGTATGTCTACGATATTGTCATATTCATCGTAAATAAGATGCAAAGTTGAAAATACCTCTTTGAAAATTGAGACCTGCTCCACACGAACAACTCTGTTTTTGAGGTCATATACATAAATATGTGAGAAAAGAGTCTCGCCTATAAGGGGATAATTGTTAGTTTGAGATACAGATATGAGATGACCAACGGAGTTGTAAGTATAGCTGTTGTAATAACTTATAGTAGTATCGTGATATGTGTAATATTCTTCTCGTATTTTTTTACCTTCCTCATCGTATATGATATGTTTATTAAGCCATGCACTATCATATGAGTATGATATGATTCTTAATAGTTTATCATTTTTGTAAATGTAATCTTCGTGCATATTAGTTATGCTATCTGTTATTGAGGTGATTTTACATAGTGGTTTTTCAGGTTCAACTGTTGTTGGCCCTATTTCTTCGCTTTCTTCTTTTTTTCGACAACTTGAAAGCAAGATTAGTGCGAAGAGAATAATTAAATATAATTTAAAAGATATTTTGGAAACCATTTTGGCTGATTTTAAGTATAAATTTAATAAAATAGCGTTATATTTTTATCAACGAAAAAAATGATCAAAAAATTTCATAGGGTACTTTATTTAGTTGTTCTTACACCGTGTTTTATAGTTAAAGGACAAAATGATTTTAGGGTGGTTGTAGAAAAGATAGGAGTGAGTGCTCCTCCTTTTAGTATTTCGCAGGATATGGTAGTGAAAAATAAAATTCGATTAAGTCCTATAACTAGTTCGTTTATACAGTTTGCTTGTTATAAAGTCGTTGAAAACCCTTCATTTATAGGAGTTGTCCTTCAGCAAAATGATACTCTTAGGAATCCTAAAACCTTATTTTACCATTTTGCAACTTTTACCAAGGAAGGTTTGCCAATTAGTAGTATTCGCTTAGCAGGCACTATTGGGGAGCGTCAGATTTATGCAACTATTTCTTCAGAAAACGCCATTAGTGTATATAGTAAATGGCAAATTGCTCTTAAGAGTACAACTAATGCACTTTCTATTCAGCTTACCAATAAAAAAGATTTTTTTATTCAATCATCTGGCGAAATAGAACGTAGATATCCTTCTTTTAAATCTTTATTGAGTGAATTAACGACGCTTTACCTACCTGATAAAATAGATAAGAAATGGGAGGAGGAGTTGGCTATAACCTCTTTTTCTTATCCAATTATAGCAATTAGTCAACCTTCTGCTATTCTTCTACAGTTTGATACAGTCAAAGGAGTATATGATATCTGTGGAAAGATTAAACTCAGTGATAAGTTTTATACGTTATTGGTATTAGGAGAGGAGTATGGAAAAGATCCGGATAGCTGGCTTTTGAGATCATATAGAAATTATTATTTAAAAACGTTTACAAAAGAAGGAAAGGTGATAGATCAATTGAAGATTTTATCTTTTATTGCGGATGATCAATATACGTTGTTGCAGACTGATATAAAAAACAATCTGATGACTCAATTTGGATTTGCAAAAGATCAAACAGTGATTTCAACCTATAAGTTAAAATCAGATGGGCACTTTGAGAGAATAGATAAAAAAAATAAGTAGTTGGTTTGATAGGTAGGTTGTATGGTTATTTGGTAACTTTCAAAGGTTAATGTATTTTTAGTAAATAAATAGAAATTTAAATATGAAAAAAGCACTTAAAATAGCTGCATGGATAGTTGGTGGGTTGTTGGTGTTTCTACTACTCGCTATCATTTTAATTCCTGTTGTTTTTAAAAAACAAATTAAAGAAAAAGTTATTGTAGAGGTTAATCGAAATGTGTATGCTCAGGTTTATTTTGATGACTTAGGTATTTCGTTGATTAAGCACTTCCCTTATGCGACAGTATCTTTAAAAAAATTAAAAATTATTGGGAAGGATGAATTTCAAAAAGATACATTGGCAGCTGTTGAATCGTTTGATATTGCTGTTAATTTAAAAAGTTTATTAACTGGAGATAAAATTAAAATCAGATCTATTGTTTTAGTTGACCCGTCTATTAGTATTAAGGTGTTAGAAAATGGCAAAGCTAATTATAATATTAGTATTCCAGACACAACAAAGCAAGTCAGCACAGATACAGCCAAGTCTACTTTTGCATTAGCTATTGATAAGTGGAAAATTAAAAATGGCCGGATTAGATATGATGATAAAAAATCAAAACTGTTTACTGAGATCATTGAATTGAATCACAGTGGGAAGGGGGATTTTACCCAAGATGTATTTGATTTGCAAACTAATACAACGATGGCTTCTTTTACATTAGCGTATGGTGGTGTAAATTATTTCTCAAAAAACAAAGTAGCTATTGATATGGGCACAACTATTAATATGCTTACATCAACCTATACATTTAAAGACAATAAATTTCAGATTAATGATTTTGCTTTTGGGTTTAATGGTTTTCTAGCTATGCAGAAAGATGCTTATGCTATGGATATCACTTTTGCTGCGAAAGAAAATACGTTTAAAAGTATTTTATCATTAATGCCAGTTGTTTATGTTAAGGATTTTGAAAAAATCAAGACGGATGGCAATCTTGCTTTTAATGGCTCTATTAAAGGTACATACCGTGGTGATCAGTTGCCAGCATTTAATTTAAACTTATCTGTAAAGGATGGAATGCTTCAATATCCCAACTTGCCTACATCTGTGAATAATATTACAACTCAAGTTGCAATAAAAAATCCTGGAGGTTCTATTAACAATACAGTCATAGCTGTTGACAAGCTTCATCTTGATATGGGTAAAAATCCTATCGATGCAGTTATGATTATTAAAGGCATTAGTTCCTATGATATAGATGGAACTATAAAAGCAAAAGTTGATCTGGCAGATCTTGCTAAGATGTTTCCGATGGATATGCAATTAAAGGGATTATACCAGCTTGATTTGAAACTAAAAGGCGTGTATAAGGATAGTACACAAATTCCTACATTGCTGGCTAACATGTCTCTTGAGAATGGCTATGTGCAATCAGAGAGTTTTCCAATTCCGCTTGAACAAATTAATTTACATTCCATGATCTCTAATCAAACCGGGAAACCTGTTGATACTAAAATTGTAATTAGTCAACTTACGATGTTGCTTGAGAAAGAGAAAATGGAAATTAAGGCATCTGTTGAAAATTTATCTAATTATACATGGGATGTAATGGTAAAGGGTGTTTTTGATTTAGAAAAGCTGACAAAAGTATATAGTGTTGATGGGATGAATTTAGCAGGAAAAATAAAGGTAGACTTGACCACCAAGGGTAAGATGTCGGATGTGGAGAAAAAACGATATGATAAAATTTACACCAGTGGATCTTTGGCTATAAATAGTTTTAAATACGAAGGTAAAAGTCTTCCACAAGGTTTTGGAATTAATATAGCATCTATTCAGTTTAATCCTGATCATATTCAGATTAAAACATTTGAAGGGTATCTTGGGAAAAGCGATCTCAATTTGTCAGGTAATCTTTCCAATTATATGGGTTATTTATTTAAAGAGAATGAGTCTATTAAAGGCAAAATGGTATTTTATTCCAAAAAATTTGATACCAATGAATGGATGAGTAAGAGTCCATCTTCGTCTACGCCCCCTTCTCCAGCGGAAGATACTACTCATTCTTCAATGTCTGTGGTGCAGATTCCCAAAAATATTGACTTTACATTGCAATCATCTATTGATGAAGTGCTATATGATAATTTAGTTCTAAGAGATCTTAAAGGAGAGATTGTGATAAAAGATGGTGTACTTAAAATGAACCAGTTAGATTTTAATACACTTGGCGGGCGTATTGCACTCACAGGAAATTATGATCCGCGCAATGTACAACAACCACTTTATAATCTGGATTTAGATATTCAAAAAATAAATATTAAGAATGCATACAATGCTTTTAATACCGTCAAACTTTTAGTGCCTATTGCTGATAAGATTGATGGTGATTTTTCTACCAAATTTAAATTAGCAGGCGAGCTTAAAACTAACATGATGCCTAACTATGCAACACTTAAAGGAGGAGGTGCTATTAGTATTGCGCAGGCTACGTTGAAAGAGCTGAGTTTAGGTAATCAATTAAGCACTGTTACTAAAGTTAATAACTTGTCCAATGAATTGACTTTAAAGGATTTGCTTGTTCAAACGGAAATTAAAGATGGTCGTGTTCATTTTAAACCCTTTGATATAGCTAAAGGTGATCAGAAAATAAATATCAGCGGTAGTAATGGGATAGATGGTACTATTGACTATCTTATTAAAATGGATATGCCTGGTGGAGCGGTCGGCAATGCAGTTAATTCAGTTGTATCATCATTTACTGGAAAACAAGTAGATGGCAATTCTACACTTCGCATGAATTTGAATGTAACAGGATCAAATCAAAATCCAAAAGTAGCGCTCACGAATGTTGAACAAGTGCGATCAAATTCACCAACGACTACTAATGACAAACCTTCTACGCCTGTTACCAATAAAACAGAGGAGGTTAAAGAAGAAATAAAAAATACACAACAAGAAACGCAACAAAAAGTAGAGGAGAAGGCAAAGGATGAGATAGAAAAAGCGAAAGAAGAGTTGAAGAAAAAATTGCCATTTTAATCATTTACCTATAACCAAATCTGATTTAATCATTTAATTAGATTTGGTTATTTTTTTCTATATCTAATTATTGTCTAATTTTGATTATTAAACTAAAACAAATAATGAAATCCACTAGAAGTGTAGTTGTTGCTATCTTATTTATTTTTTTATCCCCTTTCTTGTCCGTTGCTGATGAAGGCATGTGGTTGCTTACTCAATTGCAGCAGCTTTCTAGCGAAATGCAGAAAAAAGGTTTGAAATTAACCCCTGATCAGATTTATTCCATTAATCAATCGAGCCTTAAAGATGCTGTTGTATTGTTTGGAGGAGGATGTACCGGAGAAGTTATTTCTAAAGATGGGCTTATTTTAACTAATCATCATTGTGGTTATGCTGCTATTCAATATCATAGTAGTGTACAGCATGATTATCTTAACGATGGTTTTTGGGCAATGAATAGAGGAGAGGAAAAACCAACCCCCGGTTTAACTGTGCAATTTGTTGTGCGCATTCAAGATGTAACGGATCGTGTTTATGCTGAATTGGGAAGTGATACACTTCGTGGAAGAGAAAAAGAAAATCGACTTAGACAGATTTATCAAAATATAGAAGAAAAAGCAGTAGAGGGAACACATTACAAAGGGAAAGTGTATTCTTTTTTTGAAGAAAATCAATTTATTTTATTTGTATATGAAGAATTTACAGATATTCGGATGGTAGGTGCTCCTCCTGAATCGATTGGTAATTTTGGTGGAGATACAGATAATTGGATGTGGCCAAGACACACAGGTGATTTTTCGCTTTTTAGAATTTATGCAGACTCTAATGGCAAGCCTGCACCTTATTCTTCTGCTAATATTCCTTTGAAAACATCGCGTTTTTTATCTATATCTATGGCGGGTTTTAAAAAAGAAGATTTCACAATGATTATGGGTTTTCCAGGAACAATATACCGTTACATTACATCTGATGAGGTGCGCATAATCACAGACTATATTAATCCTGCTAAATTTCAAATTCTAGATCAACAGCTAGTTGTTCTTAAAGAACAAATGGATAAAAATTCGAACGTAAGAATTCAATATGCAAGTAAAAAGCAAGTTTTAAGTAATACACATAAGGCTCTTTTTTATGAATCGCTGCAAGCTAAAAAATATAAAGTAGCCGAAAAGAAAGAAAAACAAGAAACGGATTTTATACAATGGGCTTCTGCAAAGGATAATTACAGTCATGTACTTTCTACTTTGAAAAAATTACACGCTCAGTCTATGCAGATTAAATTAACTTCTATTTATTTGAAAGGATTAGTGCGTTCATCAGAAGCCTTATTTTTGGCTATCGACTTTACAAATGTTGACAAAAAATTATATGATGGAGATACAGCGATTACTTCATCTCTTCAAAAAAAAATAAAATATTATTTTAAAGATTTTGATCTCTTGACAGATCAAAAAACGTTTGCAGCTGTTTTAGATCTATATCTTCATAAACTGCCTCTTGGTCAACAACCTGAAGCCCTCCAATCTCTTGTTAATAAAAGTAAAGCTGATCTTGAAAAATATGTCTTATCACTCTATAAGAAAAGCCTATTTTCATCATCCCAGCGAATGGATTTGTTTTTAAAAAAGCCATCTCAAAAAATACTTGAACGAGATCCGCTTTTTAAACTTGCATTAGCTATCATTAAGTATTACAAAAATTATGTTGTCCCTCAATTAAAAGAAGATGAAGATGCTATAAAAGCAATGATGCACCTCTATGTTAAAGGTTTAATGGAAATGAATTCTTCAAAAAATCTATATCCTGATGCTAATCACACTATTCGGTTTAACTATGGGCAAGTGATGGATTGCTCACCAAGAGATGCTGTGCATTATAATTATTTTACGACACTTGATGGGGTTATAGAAAAAGATAATCCAAATGATCGTAACTTTACTGTTCCTGAGAAACTAAAGTATCTCTATCAAACAAAAAATTATGGTAGATATGCACGAGATGGAAAGATGATTGTAGATTTTACAACAACCAATGATCTTACAGGTGGGAATTCTGGAAGTCCTGTGATGAACGGAAAAGGAGAATTAATTGGTGTGGCTTTTGATGGGAGCTCAGAGGCTTTGTTTGAAAAAATTGCTTTTTATCCTGAGTTAAATCGTGCTATTGTTGTAGATATTCGTTATGTATTATTTATCATAGATAAATTTGCTGGTGCAGGCCATTTGGTTCAAGAAATGAATCTTGTTGAGTGATTTTTGTAATTTCAATGAGCTTGAGTAATTTGCCAACTTCCTTTTTTCAAGAAGAGGTAATGGAAGGTATATGGATTGTATAAAATCCCATCGAATATAAGTGGTTTAATAATAACATCTTCCAACGAAATGATGCCATACCGTTTTTCTTTTTCTATAATAAAGTGATTATGATCTGTTGGATAAATGGCATCATATTTAGCATATATAGCTTCTTCTCCATATGAATTAATAATTCCTTTTTTTCCTTTTAAAAAACTGAGATACAAATCTGAAGATGGATGATAAATAATAGAATCATATTGGGGAAATGTCACCTCTTCTCCATTTCTATTAACCATTCCATATTTTTTATCTTTTTTTACTATAGCACTATGTTTTGTAAAAGGAAAAACAGCATCGTAATAGGGTTGTACTTTTAATTGTTCTGCTCGATTAACATACCCCCATTTCCCTCGTAAGCGAACACCAGCCATGTCATTTGAAAAAGGCTGAATACCTTCATATTGGTTGGCTATCCTTAATCTCCCTCTTGAATCAATAAAACCATACTTTCCTTTAATCAGTACACCTATGAAATCATTTGTCGAGAAAAAATAAAGTTGACTAAATAAACTATCCGGTTTACAAATAATACGGCCATGGGTTGATATAATTGTTTTTGTATTTCCTGAAAATAACCAAAACACACTATCTGAAAGTCTATTGAAAGAGATGGAGTCATAGAGAGGTGGAGCTAGTTCACAACCACGACTGTCTACCAATCCCATACGCCCTTCTTTAACAAATCGAATAAAACGGTTTTTTGTATCTATAATATGCCCTGATGTGCAATACAGTTCACGCCCTTTCTTATTGAATAGATGTAATTCGTGAGGTGTAGTACAAAGGCATGTTTGAGTATCATAAAAATAAGTAATAGAGTCTGCTCGTATAAAAGTTGGATTTTCGAAATTTTTATCTAGCCATGTAAATGTAGTTTGATTTTTTGTAATGTATTCATTGGATGGTAGTACATCTATCCAATCATATTGGATAGGAGTGATGTGTTCTCCTGTATAATTAATTAATCCACATTGGTTTCCTTGATAAACGCGAATAGAATTATCAAACTTAGTAAACTCTATTCGATCATAGACTTCAGTTGTTAATTTTTTGCCATAGCGATTAAATAAGCTCCAGATCGTACGGCCAGTTGTATCTTGTTGAGCAGTTTGTATATGCTCTTTATCATGAATCAGTAAGCGATCATATACACAAGGCAAAATGTTATTTCCAACCGTATCTAATAGTCCTTGTTTTTTATTTTGAGTACAAAGTAAAATATTTCCGGAAAGAATATCGATGCCATCATAAACTGCGTCACCTGTTTTTTTAGTTTTACTATTAAAAATTCCCCATTTATCACCCAGCCGATATTTATAGACAAAAGCTGTTAATGGTTCTAATTCATCGGCATCATAAGACAGTAGGGTGTCTGTGTTTTGGATTATAATATACTGATTAAATGATGACAGTCTCCAGCTTTGCTGTTGACTATCGTATTCAATTTTTTTATAATAGGGGTGATAAATTGTTTTACCTTTAGAAGAGAAAAGCCCCCACTTACCTTGTTGTTTATATGAAAAAAAACCGTTCTCGAAAAAGTAAAAATCATGGAGTAGGTCATGGGTTATCCGTTCTCCTTTTGTGTCAAACAATTCCCACAACTGATCCGCTCTTTTTGCAAGGAAAAAAGACGATTGTTTAATGATGGTATCATAAGTAAATGAGATCAGTAAGTTGCCATTGGTTTTTACAACACCATATTTCCCTTTTTCATTAGACTTAATGATCAATTCTGATTTAGATAGCGCTGACAGTGAAAACAGGAAGCAAAAAAGAAAACCAATTCTAGAATAAGACATATGAAATACCTCTAAATTTAGAGGTAAATTTGCTAACTTTAACAAAAAAATACTTATCACCATGTATATTGAACAACTCTATACGAATTGTTTGGCCGAGGCTGCTTATTACATTGAATCCAATGGAGAAGTTGCTATCATTGATCCTATTCGAGACATAGATGCCTATATTCAATTGGCTCAAAAACGCAAGGCGCGTATTACTTATATTTTTGAAACGCATTTTCATGCGGATTTTGTATCGGGTCATATCGACCTTGCTCAAAAGACAAAAGCCACTATTGTTTATGGACCGGAAGCGAATCCATCTTATCCTGTACATATCGCAACAGATGGCGAATCGTTTACCATTGGTAAAATCCGTATACAAGTATTACATACACCAGGCCATACACCGGAGTCTACTTGTTATCTATTATGGGATGAAGCCGGGAAAGAGCATGCGGTCTTTACAGGAGATACATTATTTGTAGGTGATGTAGGGAGACCAGACCTTCTTGATGGTATTATGAATAAAGAAGTATTAGCAGGGCTACTATTTGATTCTCTTCAGAAAAAAATAAAAACACTTCCCGATGATGTTATTGTATATCCTGGACATGGGGCTGGATCAGCTTGTGGAAAAAAAATTGGGAAAGAAACATTCTCCACTATTGGCATACAGAAAAAAGTCAACTATGCTTTATTGCATACTTCTAAAGAAGAGTTCATACGCGACGTAACCAAAGATATTCCTCCTCCTCCAGCTTATTTTTTTCAAGATGTACAAATTAACAAAAAAGGTTATAACTCATTAGAAGAGGTGGTTGCTAAGACTAATCAACCGCTTACAGCAGATGAGGTAGCTCAAGCGTATAAAAATGGATGCGTGTTGCTTGATACCAGAACACCACAGGTATTTGAAAAAGGATTTATTCCAGGTTCTATCTCTATTGGATTAAATGGCCAATATGCTATTTGGGTCGGAACGCTTATTTCTATCACACAACCTCTTGTTTTAATCACTGAGCCTGGTAAAGAAGAAGAAGCTATTATTCGATTAGCACGTGTAGGGTATGAAAACGTCAAAGGTTTTTTAAAAGGAGGAATAGAAGCATGGAAACAAGCTGGAAAATCTGTTCAAACCATTGTAAGTGTAACAGCTGATGAGGCAAAAATGCAGTTTGATAAAGGAATCCAACTCATCGATGTACGTAAACCTTCTGAATATGCTCAAGCTCATGTTAAGAATGCGATTCATTTATCTTTAGCCAATCTTCCACAGCAGCTCCACACATTAAATAAAAAAATAACTTATATGGTTCATTGTGCCGGTGGCTATCGATCCATGATAGCCGCATCAATTTTAAAAGCCAATGGATTTGAAAATATTCTAAATGTAGAAGGTGGATTTGATGAAATGAAAAAGATAAATTTCATGATTGTTTCCGATGAGGTTTCATCTTTGGTTTAAAATCAGTATGCATTTTTCTAAAGGTTATGTAATAGGGCTGTGCCTTACAGCTGTGTATGCTCTACAGAGCTGTAAAAAAAAGAGTACCTGTCGTGAACATCCGGATGTCTCCACCTTAAATTCTACAGTAACAATAGAACGCTTAGATCAGCGCCTGTTTCAATGTAAAGATAAAAAAAGCATTCGCCTTTTTTTACAAGAGCAACCTGCCTTTGCTCACGATATCATCGAGATGGATCGGTATCCGTCAGAAGAAGAAGCTATTGATCAACTCTATAAATTAACGCATGATTCCTATTTAGATACACTTTATCAAGACACGCAGCATGCCTTTGGTGATCTTGCTGAATTGCAAAAAGAATTTCAACAAGCGTGTCGGTTTATGCGTTATTATTATCCTTCTTTTAAACAACCGACTTTTAAATCCATCGTCACAGGATTTGCCATTGATCTTTATAATCAAGACAGTATCGTCTATATTGGGTTGGACTATTTCGTAGGACCTAAAGCCCACTACCGTCCACAAGGAAAACCCCAGTATATTTTACGAAGATACCAACGGGAGTACATTGTACCGACTTATGTCATCTCTTTAGCTTCCTCTGTTAATGCGTATGATCCGTTAGATCATACGCTTTTAGCCTCGATGATTTACTGGGGTAAAACGTATTATTTTGCTGAGCATTTATTGCCTTGTACACCCGATAGCCTTATTATTGGTTATACAGAAGATGAATTGCAACGTGCTCAAGCAAGCGAATTAGCAATTTGGCAACATTTCTTAGAAAAAAAATTACTCTTTCAATCCAATCCCATGGTTGTATCTAAATACAGTGATGAGCGACCTTATACCAACGAAATTGGAACCAAATGCCCCGGCCGAATAGCCCAATGGATGGGTTGGCAAATTGTGCGCCAATACGCAAAGAAAAAAAAATGCACATTGTCTGACTTGATGCATACCTCTAATGCACAGCAGATTTTTGAAGAATCAGGGTACAGGCCTACAAATAAATGAAATAATAAACAGTGAAGGAAAAAATTCATAAAATATTGATAATCAATTATTTATATCTATTTTATTAAAAAAATTCAATTTTTTCTTACTTAATCACCATTTTTTTTCACAAAAAAGTTTGTAAAGTAGGAAAAAAAATATATCTTTGCGTGTTAAAAAAATTAAAACTTTAATCAGCAAAACAATTATGGAAAAAGTTAAAAATTATATCCTAGCAATGGCTGTTGTAGCAATAGCTGTTATAGGAGGATGTACAAAGGCTCCAGTTCAGCCAACAAATTCTAGAGAGACTAACTCTAATAACATCGTGGATAACAACACAACAGTAACTGTACAATATACTGTACGCGTTGTTCCAAGACATGAGCGAGGTGGTAAAGTAGCTGGCCTAGCAGGTGCAAAAGTTATTGTATCTCAAGGTAACGGTACTGATAGACAAGAGGTTACTACGAATGCAGATGGTCATGCTAATTTTAACGTAAAATTAGGAGCTATCGAAGTTTATGTAGAAGCACCTGGATATGCACGTGTAAACGTACCAGCTAATGCTGTTCGAGTTGCTGACTATGTTAACTCTGATGAAAAAAATCACGTAGAGCAAGGTAACGCAACAACAGTAATATTGCCTTCACTTAATGCAGGTATCAAAGGAAGATTATTCTTTAATGATCCTAATAATGACAAAAAACCTGCAGCAGGTTTAACAGTAGTGTTTGAATTAACTAACAAAAATGTACAGCCTAATCAGTATAGAGTAACTACAGGAGCTGATGGTAGCTTTACATTTGATAAAGTACCTGATGGCGAAGCTGGTTCATTAAGAGCAGATACAACTGGTCTTACAGGAACAGGTTTATTCGCAACTCCGATTACATATTCTACAGGAGCAGTAGCAGCTACTGGTACTTCTGGAGATTATGCAGAGTTAGGTAATTTAGCAATGAATCCAGTTGGTTTTTTATTTACAGGATCATTGAGAGGAACAGTTTTAAAGCCAAATCGAGTTGTAGATGCAATGGGTGCTCCAATTGCATTAGCTACTTACTATACTGTTGCAGCTACTGATTTTGGTGTGCCTGCTGGTGATATAGATGTAGTTTTGACATATACAGGTTTGCCAGCTGGTGTAAAATCAGAATGGGTGGCTAAGACTAATACGACTACTGGTGTATTTACATTTGATGGTGTGCCTTCTACAGATAATGCAGGGGTAACAGCTACTGTTAAAACTAGATATATTGTTAAATATAATGTTGCAGCAGCGACAGGTATACCTGCTCACGAAGAAGAATTTGTTTTTGGTATTGCTGATCAGACAGTAGGAGGAGCAGGTCTAATGGCTCCTCCAGCAGGAGGTGTTGGAGTTACTATTTCTAAATTCAGTAATGTAACAAATCCTAGTGTTCCTAAAGCTGGTAGATCTCTTCTTTTATCAAAATAGTAATTTAAATTAAGCTTTTTATTAAAACAAAAAACCCAGATTTATCTGGGTTTTTTGTTTTAATAACTGGTTTGGTTTCATTCTAGTCA
Source organism: uncultured Cytophagales bacterium (assembly GCA_964418605.1). Classification (GTDB taxonomy): domain Bacteria; phylum Bacteroidota; class Bacteroidia; order Cytophagales; family Cyclobacteriaceae; genus CAYQLY01. The sequence goes on along the minus strand of CAYQLY010000005.1, from coordinate 142,252 downwards.
AGTGATCTGATCCTTATAGTTTATCTTTTCTGCCTCACCTCAGGAACCACATTTTGTGCAGCAAAATGGCCATTCAGGTAATGCATATGTGCAGCCATGGCTATCATAGCGGCATTATCGGTACAGTATTCCATACGAGGAGCGAACCATTGGATACCTTCATGGTGAGTCCATTTGTTTAATACATCACGTAGGGCAGAGTTGGCTGCCACACCTCCGGCTATGGCTATGGATTTAACGTTGGTTTGCTTTACAGCTTTTTTTATTTTTAAAACCAACATGTGTACAACGGTATGTTGAAAACTCGCGCATATATCTGCTCTGTTTTTTTCAATAAAGTGGTCGTCCTTTTTTAATGCATCTTGTAAAAAATACAATAAAGCCGTCTTTACTCCGCTAAATGAAAAATTTAAATCAGGCACATCTGCTAAAGGAAAAGAAAAAGCCTGTGGGTTTCCTTCCTTTGCATAACGGTCAATCAAGTGTCCTCCGGGATAAGGTAATCCCATAAGTTTAGCAGCCTTATCAAAGACTTCTCCTGCAGCGTCGTCTTGAGTTTCACCGATTACTTCCATTTGTAAATAATCGTGAACTAAAATCAGTTGCGTATGCCCACCACTTACAGTGAGGCATAGAAAAGGAAAAGAAGGCCGAGGTTCTTCAATAAAGTGTGCGAGTACATGAGCTTGCAAGTGATTGACAGTGATGAGTGGAATATCCCAAGCTAACGCTAATGCTTTGCTAAAGGAAAGACCGACTAAAAGCGGTCCCATGAGTCCGGGTCCTTGCGTACAGGCTACAGCATCCAATTGATCGGATGTAATACCTGCTTGATCCATAGCTGCTTTAACTACTATGACAATATGTTGCTGATGTGCCCGCGAGGCCAGCTCGGGCACTACGCCACCATAGCGTTGGTGGATATCTTGCGAAGCGACTATATTAGATAGAATATGTCCATCTTGGATTACCGCAGCAGCTGTTTCATCACAGGAGGACTCAATAGCTAAAATAGTAGGTCTGCGGCTCATATAATTATAGTTTAAAAGATACTAAGTTATTTAAAAAACAAGTTATATTTTTAGGCTTTAAATTAAGTAGCTAAAAGGTGCGTTCCGGGAAAAATTACATTTTTCGAATCATTAAATGGGCAAGTATTACCTTGGGAGGCCTTTTTTTGCTTTTATATATTGCCATTCAGCTTCCACCTGTTCAGCGTTATGTTGTAGGCAAAATTACCAAATACCTTTCAGAACGAACAGATTTTAATATCAGTATAGAGCACGTCTCTATTGCATGGTTCGATCGCGCTATTTTTTCTAATGTATGTATTGAAGATCAACGATCTCAGCCATTAATTAAAGTTCAAAAACTTACTATTGATTTTGATCTCATCGGATTGATTCTTGATAATCCACAAGCATTAGATGAAGCTGTGATTGATCAAGCAGAAGTATATATTGTTAAAGATTCAATTACGAAAGAATTTAATATCAATCAATTTGTGCATGCTTTTTCAAGTTCATCAACAACGCCATCCACTCAATCACCTTCAGGATTTTTAATTAAGGAGTTAGAGCTTATCAATAGCACATTTATATATGACAATCAGCTTCATTCTTATCAAAAAAAGGGATTTGATTATAATCATTTTGGATTTGATAAAATCGATGCAGATTTATCTAACTTAGAAGTTAGTGGAGATACATTTCAAATTGATATTTTGGGTTTGGCATGTCAAGAGAAATACACGCGATTACCCGTTCGCTATTTGTCGACGTTATTTCGTTTAACACCAGTATCTATGGAATTTCGAAAACTTGATTTTATAGTTGGAAAATCTCATATCCGTGATTCCATTAGTTTTCACTTCAAAGATATAGATGATATGGATTTATTTGAAGAAAAAATAAAAATACGATCAAGGCTTACGAATACCTATTTACATACAGATGATCTATCCTGGTTTGCCCCTGAGCTTAAAATGTATAACGATCGATGGAAAATATCCGGTAATGTTACAGGTAAGATTAGTCAATTAGAGGTTAAAGATTTCGATGTTCAGTTTGGGAAAAGAAATAACACACTTAAAGGCAATATAACCTTGACTGGCTTACCTCGTTTTGATGAAACATTTATTAATTTATCATTAAATAAAAGTACTTTTTTTTCAGAAGATGTTAATCATTATATTAAAGACCCTGATGTTAAAAATATAGTTAATGCATTTAAAAAGACAACGTGTACGGGTAAGTTTATTGGTTTTCCTGAAGATTTTGTAGCGCATGCTGATTTTTATACTGAAATAGGTTTTCTTCGATCAGATATTAATGTTAAGTTAGCTTATGATTCGTTGAAGGGTAGTTTAGTTACAAAAAATTTCAACATTGGAAAAATAGTTCATACGCCGTATATTCAAGAAATAGATTTTCAAGGTCGTTTGATAGGCAAAGGATTTACACTGAAAGACGCGGCGTATGAATTGAATGCAGCTATACCTAAATTAAAAGCGAATGACTATACGTATCAGTATATTACAACTCATGCGAGCTTAGCTGATCAGTATTTTGATGGTTCTATTCAGATTAATGACCCCAATTTATCGTTTGAAGCAAAAGGCAAAGTTGACTTCCGAGATGGAAAAGATCAGCTTCATCTTTGGGCTAAGCTTGATTCAGCTATTTTGGATAAGTTGAATATAACATCTGCTCCTATGGCTATGCGTATTGAAACAGAGATACAGGCCGATATTCAAGGATTTAAAAACTCTAATCTAGAAGGGAAAATAGAGTTGGTCAATAGCTCTATTGAGCATAATAAAAAAAAACTATATATCCCTGAGTTTTTAATAGAGTCTAGAAAAAATCAAGGTTGGAGATCGTTCCATATTTATTCGGATATAGTAGAGGTCAATGCGATAGGCGATTTTTCATTAGAAACGATTTACGGTCATTTTTCTAGTTTTATGTATGAGCATCAACTTGCTTTACAAAATAATGATTCAATTATAACACGTCATTATCAATCAAAAAATAGATTTTATAAAGAGTCTCCTCATTTTTCGGTTGATTATAGATTCCTATTTAAAGATATTAACCCGCTTGTTAATTTATTTATAGACGATTTTTTTATTTCTAATCGAACAATTCTTGAAGGTCGATTTTCGAAAAATAAACAAGTTGCTTTTTCTGCGACGACGTATTTTGATACCTTAAATATTAAAGGTAATCAGTTTAAAGGTTTAGAGGTAGAGCTTTCGAGTTCAAAGGAAGAAACTTATCCCGCTATTTATGCTGATTTGATGTTGTTTTCAAAAAATCAGCTTCTATCTACCATACCAGAAACTAAAAATTTACAACTTGAAGCATCTTGGATAAATAATGCTATTTATTTTAAAACGTATATTGAAGAAAAAAATATTGAAAACTATGCTGATGTTAGCGCAACAGTTCGTTTTTTAAAAGATACAACTTGTTTAAGTTTTGATTCATCAACTATAAAACTTTTTGAAAAAAAATGGTCGTTTGGTAAATCAGGGAAAATTTATTTTGGCAAGGGTCTTGCTTTTGATAATGTGTCGATTAACGGTTATAATCAGTTTGTGCAAGTTACGGGAAATGTTGAAAAACAACTGAAGATTGAATCTTCTAATTTTGACCTGAGTATTCTTGATGTTGTCTTAACTAAAAATATAGAAGGAAAGCTTGATGGAAGTGCTACGATCACGTATGCAAAAAAAGAGAAAAAATTAGTTCTTGAAAGTACAATAGAAGTAGACAGTCTTGTTTTTGACTCTTTCCCTGTTGGAATGATAAGTGGAAAAACACATTGGGATCAACTCACCAACACAATAGATATTTCTTTTTTTATTAAAAAAGAAAATCAAAAAATACTTGATGCTAGTGGATATTATCAATTAAGTCAATATGACTCTCCTTTGGACCTGCATTTATCCTTTAACAACACTAATCTGTCTATCTTGCAACCATTTGTTAAAAATATATTGTCTGACATAACGGGTGTGATTAATGGTGATTTAACGGTAAGAGGAAAAATAATAGATCCAATTGTAACAGGCGGTATCACGATGAGTAATGGAGGCTGTAAGGTTAACTATCTCAATACAAGGTATACTGTGAATAGCAACCAGATTGTGTTTACTGAAAAAGGAATTTTTTTTAAAAATATAACTTTGATAGATGAGCATAAAAAAACAGCTGTGATTACCGGTTCATTACGCTATAATGAAAAAAGAAGATTGATGTTGGATATAGAAGGAGTTCTTTCTAATTTTAAATTACTTAATACAAAAGGAGATGAGTCAGAATCATTTTATGGTACAGCTATAGGTACTGGTAAATTTTATGTTTCTGGTTTTTTGGATAATCTTTATATCAAATCGGAAATAACTACTAATAAAGGGACAAAAATTTATATTCCTGTAAAAGGCTCTTCTCAAGTCGAAAAACAAGAATTTATTCGATTTGTTGATAAGCAGACTAATTATTTAACCCTTAAAAAACAAGAGCGAAAAAAAATCAACTTAAATGGTATACAAATGGATTTTACATTAGATGTTACCTCTGATGCACTATGTGAAATTATCTTTGATTTACGTGTGGGTGATATCATCCGAAGTTACGGAGACGGAATAATTAAATTAAAAATAGATACCAAGGGTGAGTTTTCCATGAATGGAGAATATGAGATTAAGAAAGGAGATTATAAATTCACATTAGCATCTATTATTAATAAAGAGTTTAAAATATTATCCGGAAGTAAAATTAATTGGTATGGCGACCCATATTCAGCAAGTCTTGCTATAAAAGCTGCTTATACACAACGGTTATCGTATTTGCCTATTTTAGGATTAAGCCCTGATGTCAAGCCTGATCCTGTATTAAGAAAAGCGTATCCAGTTATTGTGGAGCTTTATTTAAAAGGAAGTTTAAAATCTCCTCAGATTAATTATAATATTGAATTTAAAGATTATCCTAATCAAGCTGCAGATGTTCCGATACAAGCAAAAGTAGTAGAGTTTAAAGCTCGGATTACCAGCGATGAACAAGAACTTAATCGACAAGTGTTTAGCTTGATTATTCTAAAAAAATTGTCTTCTCTTAATTCATTTGAGGTAGGGCAATTTTCAGCGTCTCGAAGCGTAAGCGAGTTATTGTCAAGTCAGTTGAGCTATCTTCTTTCGCAGTATAATGAAAATTTGGAAATAGATTTTGATTTGAGTGATTTAACTTCTGAATCATTTTCAAATGCACAACTTACACTTTCTTATTCGTTTCTCGGTGGAAGATTAAAAGTGACACGAAGTGGAGGCTTTACAGCCAATCAAACTACAACCAATGTTGGAAATCTTGTAGGCGATTGGACAGTAGAATATGATTTGACAGCGAATGGAAAGTTAAAAATGAAAATATTTAATAGAACTAATCAAAGTGCAATAACATCTAATACTAATTTTTCAAGCTCTAATAATACAACTGCAGGCACAAGTCTACTTCATTCGCAAAGTTTTGATTCATGGAAAGAGTTATTTCAAAAAAAGAAAAAAAATAAAAAAACAGAAAATAATTTACCTGTAGTTAAAGATGCTAAGAAAGAAGATGAGTTGGAAATTAAATGATCATTTTCATTCCATAAAAACACCTGTGACCATGTTTTGGTTTAGAAGAGATCTTCGTTTGGAAGATAATAATGCGCTTTATCAGGCCTTGAAAAATGAGTTTCCTGTACTGCCACTCTTTATATTTGATACGTCTATTTTAGATAAGTTAGATGATGTAAATGATAAAAGAGTGAATTTTATTTATCAGCAATTGGAAAGCATATATTTGAAGTTGTCAGAGTATAAAACAACTTTGTTGGTAGAGCATGGGAAGCCTATTGAAGTCTGGAAGAGATTAATAGAAAAAATAACAATAAAGTTCATTTATGCTAATCATGACTATGAGCCATATGCTATTCAACGTGACGATGAAATAAAAAAATTGGCTTTTGATAAAAAAATACCTTTTTTGTCTTATAAAGATCATGTTGTTTTTGAAAAGGATGATATATTGAAAAATGATAATAAGCCGTATACGGTATATACACCCTACAGTAAACAATGGAAGATTAAATTAAAACAAATGCCATTTTCTTTTAATCAAACTAAAAATTATTTTAATAACTTTTATAAAATAGAACCTATTTCCTTTCCTTCTTTACAAGAAATTGGTTTTGCTCCCTCGGATGTGACTGTAAAACAACCTATACTTGATGAATCTATTATTAAAAATTATGATAAAACAAGAGATTTTCCAGCAGTGCAAGGCACAACACATTTAAGTGTGCATCTTAGGTTTGGAACAATTAGTATTCGCAAGGTGGTAGAAAAAGCTACCCAGCTAAATGAAAAATTTCTTAATGAATTAATCTGGCGTGAATTTTATGTGATGATTCTTTACCATTTTCCTCATGTAGTCACGCATTCTTTTAAATCGGTCTATGACTATATAGTATGGGAAAATGATGAAGTAAAATTTCAACGTTGGTGTGATGGACTAACTGGATACCCATTAGTAGATGCAGGGATGAGAGAATTAAATGAAACAGGGTATATGCATAATCGCATTCGAATGTTGACGGCAAGTTTTTTAACTAAGCATTTGCTTATTGACTGGAGATGGGGAGAGGCGTACTTTGCAAAAAAATTATTGGATTATGATTTGGCTGCAAATAATGGTGGATGGCAATGGGCGGCTGGATGTGGTTGTGATGCGGCTCCTTACTTTCGTATATTTAACCCTACTCTACAGGCGCAAAAATTTGACAAAGATATGACGTATATTAAAAAATGGGTACCTGAAATTTTTACAAATCCATCAGCTTACCCATTGCCTATTGTGGATCATAATACAGCACGACAAAAGGCTTTGAATGTATATCGAAAAGCACTTTTAAAATAGATATATTTCTTTTGTCTCATATATTTTTTTTATATTAGAATGAATGAGTAAGTATAAATGTCTGTCGATCCGTTTGAGGCTGTCTTAGAAAACGTACGAAAGTATAAACGTAAACGACAGCTTAATCTGCTGTTAAAAGGAATAATTATTACTATAGGCTTGATTGTGATGGCTTATATGGTGTTCAATGTACTCGAATATTTTTTATTCCTATCGGGCTTAATTCGGGCTTTTCTTTTTTTTTCATTTGCATTTGTGGCGCTAGCTTCTTTTATTTTTTTTATTGTTAAACCCTTCTTTTATTTTGTTAGATCTGATAAAGTTCTAACCGATGAAGAAGCCGCAAAACATATTGGTCGTCATTTTTATCATATCAATGATAAACTTTTAAATACACTTCAGTTGTATAGTCAAGATGACTCTAATGAATTAACTAAAGCTGCTATTTCTCAAAAAAGTCAAGAATTTTTAATCACTCATTTTGATCAAGCTGTCAACTTGCAGGAAAATAAACGGTATTTTAAATTGGTATCTGTGCCATTGATTTTATTTGTTGTTATTTTATTTGTTGTTCCCCGATTATTTACAGAAGGCACTCATCGCATCATTCATTATGCTACTTACTATGAGCCACCTGCACCTTTTCAATTTAATGTTGACTATATTCCTTTTTATATATTTAAGGGCGAAGATATATCGATACCATTTACCATTTCTGGAAGTATACTTCCTAAACAAGTTTATATTTTTTATGATCAAAGACAACATCAATTAAAGAAAAACTTTCTTACTTATACATTTAAAAATGTACAGAAAGATATAGTTTTCTATTTACAGGGAGATAAAGTAAAATCAAAATGGTATACCATTAAAGTGGTAGAAAAACCTGAACTAAAAGATATAACTATAGCTCTTGTTTTCCCCAACTACCTTAATCGAAAAAATGACACTATTAAAAATTCAGGTAATATAGTTGTGCCGGAAGGAACAATAGCGAATTGGATATTAGAAACAGATAAAACAGATAGTGTTTATTTTAATTTTGCCTCTAATCGTTATGTCTATGCGAAAAAAATAGAAAACAGAGCTATTTATACCAAACAGATAAATATATCAGAAATGTATACTATTCATTGTCTTAATAAATTTGGAAAAAATAAAGATACGATACAGTTTTCTATCAATGCGATTAAAGATGCATATCCTGAAATTCAATTAGATCAACTTAAAGATTCAGTTTCTTATAAGATGATTGCTTTTAGAGGTGAATTAAATGATGATTACGGATTAACCCAATTAAAGCTATATTATCGTTTTAGAAAACAAAATGAGTCTTCAAATTATTTTTCATTTATAACTATTCCCATCCAGAAAAATAAACAGCATCAGTCACTTTTATACGTTTGGACTCTACCAAATTCAAAAGATTCTGAGGAAAAAATGTTAGAATATTTTTGGAAAGTCTGGGATAATGATGCACCACATGGCTATAAGTCAACTATGTCATCAACATATGTTTATGAAAAACCCTCTTTAGAGCAGTTAGAAAAAAATACAGAATTAGCTAGTGCTCAAACCACTGAACAGCTTCAAGAGTCTATACAAGAAAATACATCTCTTCAGCAAGACATAGAAAAAATACGACAAAAACTTAAAACAACAGCTGAACTTGATTGGGAAGATAAAAAACAAATACAATCTCTCTTAAAAAAGAAAGAAAAGTTGGAAGAAGAATTGGAGAATCTTAAAAAACAATATGATTTACTTAATAAAAAAGCAGATACACAATCTAATCTCGATGAAAAAATACGTAAGCGCATAGCTGAATTACAAAAACTTTTACAAGAGACAACAGATCATGAAACAGAACGATTGTATAAAGAGTTAGAAAAGTTACTTTCAAATAATCAATTGGATAAAATGAGGGATGTATTAAAAAAAACAGCCCAAAAAGAACATGAATTAGAAAATGAGTTAGAGCGTGCATTGAACTTTTTTAAACAAATTCAATTTGATCAACAGGTCAATAAGCAGATTGATGACCTGAAAAAGAACGCAGAACTTCAAAAACAACTTTCAGATAAAGCCATTCAAAATAACACCCAAAAAGATTCTCTTCTTGTTCAACAACAAAAACTCAGTAAGCAATTTGAGGAGATAAAGAACAAAATTGATAATCTGGAAAAAATGAGTAATGAATTGGGTATACCAATGGACACATCTCGTATTGCCCAACAAGAACAAGCTATTTCTGAAGAACAAGCTCGTAGTGTTGATGCATTGAAAAAAAATGCTAAAAAAACAGCAGGCGATGCTCAAAAAAAAGCAAGTCAGGCTATGCAAAATTTGGCTGCTCAGCTTGATGCGATGAATAAAGAAAATCAATCTGAACAAATAGAAGAAAATATTTTGAATCTTGAAAATCTTCTTGATAATTTACTTAAGCTTTCTTTTCAACAAGAAAAAAATATGAAAAGCCTAAGAACTACAATGTCTAATCAGTCTGCATTTTTAGATATTGTTAAGGAGCAATCGTTTATTCAAGAACAAACATGGATTGTAAAGGATAGTCTTTTGCAACTATCCAAGCGCATTCTTCCTATTCAGTCTTTTACATTACGTGAAGTAGACAACCTCACTAACTATCTTGCTGAAACTATGGATCAGTTAAAGAAAAAAAGAATAGATCAAGCACTTAGCCAACAACAATTCTCTATGATGACTATGAATAATTTGGCTTTATTGCTAAGTGATATACTTGATCAACTACAGCAAGAGATGGCTAATGCTCAAGGTGTTGGAAATAAAAGTAAAGCTCAGCAACCATCCATGTCTTCTATAACGGAATGGCAAAAAAAACTCAATGAAAAAATACATCAATTGAAAAAAAATATGGAAAAAGGACAACCTATTTCCAAAGATTTAGCCAAATTAGCTGCTGAGCAAGAGCTGATTCGTAATGCATTGCGTGATCTTGCTCGTGAGCGCTCTAAAAATGGTGAAAATAAGATAAAAGAAAATCTGGATTCTATAATAAAAGAAATGGAAAAAACAGAAAAAGAAATAGTTAATAAGGAAATAAAAAAAGAAACAATCTTTCGCCAAAATGAAATTGTAACACGGTTATTAGAAGCTGAAAAAGCGATGAAGGAAAAAGACACAGAACAAACGAGACAATCTCAAGCAGCCCTTCAGCATAATAAACAAGTGCCTAAAGAGTTTTTAGATTTTTTTAAAGCAAAAGAAAAGCAAAGGGAATTATTAAAAACCGTACCTTTGTACTTAAATCTATTTTATAAAGAACAGGTAAATCAATATTTTAACAGACTTAAAAATTAAATTTTTCCCTTCATGAGTGCTTTACATATTCAGATTCCTTCATTGATCGAAAATATTCGAATCGTAGAAAGCTTTATCGATAATGCCAAAGAAAAATATGCCATTAATGATGATGTTTATGGTAATATTATGATTGCTATAACCGAAGCGGTTAATAATGCAATTATTCATGGCAATAAATCAGATAAAGATAAAAACGTCTCCTTGTCTCTTGAGATGATAGATGGTTCTTCGGTTAAGTTTAGTGTAGAAGACCAAGGCAAAGGCTTTAATTATCAAGATTTATCTGATCCCACTGCTCCTGAAAATCTCGAAAATCCTGGAGGAAGGGGTATTTTTTTAATGAAGCAACTTGCAGATGAGGTTATTTTTCTTAATCATGGAAAACGTGTTGAGTTGGTATTTTACCTTATTTAACTTGTATTTATGATTTATTTCTATTCAGAAGATATACAATATCCAACCAGAAATAAAACAAAAATTAAAACATGGTTGCAACAAGTAGCTAAAGCAGAGAAAAAAAAAATACACCACCTTAACATCATCTATTGCTCGGATCTTTATTTACTTCAACTCAATAAAACATACCTTAATCATCATACACTTACTGATGTTATCACATTTGAATATACCGAGGAGCAGGATAATTTGGAAGGCGATATTTTTATTAGTATTGAACGTATAAAAGATAATGCAGCTCAATTAAATGTAAACGTCTCACTTGAACTATGTCGTGTCATGGTTCATGGGTTGCTTCATCTCATGGGATATGAAGATAAAACCCCATCTCAAAAAGAAAAAATGAGAAAAAAAGAAGATATTTATCTTGTTAAATTAAATACACTACTACGTGGCAAAACGAAAAAATAAACTTGCTGATAAAAAAAAGCCTGATACTCATCCCGAATTAGACGGATTTACAATTGAAATTAATAAACTAGGTGAGATTACCTACAGCCATGATATTAATGCTATTAATGAGTTTTTAGATAAAAAAGTACAAGATAAAAAGGTAAAAAAAACAACTCAGGCAACTAAAAAACCGAAGAAAAAAAAATAAGTCTTATAATTATTGCAAATAAAAATAAAAAAAGTTATATTTATGAATATTATAAGAAGTTTTACTATGAAAAAAAATATACGAATGTTCCTAGTTGTGTGTACGGTGGTATGCCTGACTATAACCTGTAAGAAAAAAGAAGAAGAGCCTAAGCCTTCACCTGAAGTAAAAACGGTAACACCTGTAATAGGTATGCCAGGCAATAAGGTAACATTAAAAGGAGCTGCGCTTGGAGGCAATCCTGAGGCTACAAAAATAACATTTAATGATATAGAAGCGTCAATTGTAAGCATCAACGACGATAGTATCGTAGTTAAAATTCCGGATAATGCGATTAAAGGACAAAATCAACTCACTGTAAAAATAAATGGTGAGGTTATTCAAGGAGTTACTGTGCCTTTTACCATAACTTTTCCTCCAAAAATAGCATCCTTGAGTATAACGAAAGGCCGTATTGGAGCATATGTTACTTTAACAGTGGATGATCTGAATACGACAGATCTAAATGCGCTTACTGTAAAGTTTGGGGATGTTGAAGCGCCTAAGGCTTCATTGGATGGCAATAAGGTTAACGTCGTTGCTCCTGCGCCTACGGTAGCTGCTAGCACAGTTAAAGTAGGGTTGAGTATAGGAAATTCAAAATCAATTAACGAGCTTGATTTTAAATATGAAGCTTCTCCAACTGTTCCGGAAGAAGTGGTTGGTGTCCCTCAATCAGGAATACCGGGAAAAGCTGGCAAGTGCTTTTTCTCTGCCTTTGGCACCTTGTTTGTTGTGGGAACAAGTAATTCTAGTGGCTCTAGCTATGAGTCTTCTTCACTTAAACCTAATGGTAGTGGATGGGAGAAAATTAATCTTACCTATTCTACTTGTAATACTGGAATGTTAGTTGGTGATAATCTATTTTTAGGTTCTAATAAGAGAATAATTAGGATTAATGCAAAAACAGGTGAATGGTCTTTTTTGGCAGCTAATAATGATAAAATCACCAATAACCGTTTCTTTGGAATTGCTGCTGATGCACAAGGTAATTTGTATTTGCCCGGAACTGATACACAAGAGGTATTGAAGGTGTCAACTAGTAATCAAGATGTTGAGGCATTACCTGGATTTAGCTTTTCATTAGCTAATCGTCCAATGGGAACAGCCGTTGTAGGCAATTATTTGTTTATAGCAGCTGATGACAATAAACTGTATAAGTATGATCTTTCTACTAAGACATTGGTTTCTTTTTTGTATCAAGCAAAATTTGATATTAGATCTTTAAATGTGTATAAAAATAAACTTTATTTATTTGTTAGAGAACGTGGTATATATTGTGTTGATCCACAAACTGGAGCGGAAACCAAAATTCTTTCCACCTCATATACGTGTAATAGCTCAATGTATATCGATGAGTCAACAGGCATTATATATTATATTAATGATATAGATGGTAAAGCCTATCGTTATTATCTTAACTAGGGTGTAAAATTATTTTTTTTATAAAAAAAGTTATATCTTTGGGCACTTAAAAAAAACCTATTTTAATATGAAAAAGATTACAAAAGCGTTAATAGTAACAATCTATATAGCTACATTAAATGTGGCTTGTAAGAAAAAAGAAGAAGAGCCTAAACCTTCACCCGAAGTAAAAGTTGTAACACCTGTGGCAGGTATGCCTGGAGACATGGTAACAGTGCAAGGGGCTGCATTTGGGAGTAACCCTCAGGCTGTAAAGGTAGCATTTAATGATGTAGAAGCATCCATTGTAAGTGTCAGCGATGATAGCATTGTAGTTAAAATTCCGGATAATACTGTTAAAGGGCAGAATCAACTTACTGTAAAAGTAGATGGTGAAGTTGTTCAAGGAGGTATTACTCCTTTTAACATAATTCTTCCTCCTAAGATTACATCATTGAATGTTGCAAAAGGCCGTATTGGAGCATATGTCACTTTAACAGTGGAGGAACTTGGTACTACAGACTTGAATGCCCTTACTGTAAAATTTGGAGATATCCAAGCGCCTAAGGTATCATTAGACGCTAACAAAATTGATGTAATCGCTCCTATTCCTGCAGTTTCTGGCGATAAGGTCAAAGTAACAGTTGCTGTGGCTAATCTAAAGTCTAAAGGAATAGATTTTGAATATGAAGTATCTCCGACCGCTCCTGAAGAGATCGTGGATGTGCCCCAAACCGGTACGGTTAACCGTCCTAATGCTCTTTTTTTTAGTTCTGGTAATATGTATGCATTTGGTGTAACTAACCCGGTTACTTTTTTTTATGAAAGCTTCTTACGTAAACGTAATAGTGCAGTATGGGAAAAAGTGAATGAATACCATGCTTCTCATACAGTTGTAGTAGGTGATTATGCTTTTTTAGCATCTAAGTTTCAAATTTTAAAGCTTAATATTAAAACAGGTGAAATGTCCATTCATGTTGGAGCTGATAATCCTAAAATTGCACCTCATATTTTCACTTCGATAGCTGCTGACAAAGCTGGTAATTTATACCTTGTTGGTTCTACTACTAAAGAAATACTTAAAGTTTCATCAACTACGGGTAGTGTTGAGGTGCTATCTGGTTTTGATTTTGGAACAAATATCCCGCTCCAAGCAACTGTTATAGATAATTATTTATTTATAAATTATAATAATGGGAACGTGTATAAATATAATTTAACTACACAGGGACCTTCAACTCTTTTATGTAATTCAGCTTTTATTTTAGTTAATGGTATGGTTTCCTATAAAGGGCAAATCTATATATCAGCTGGCATGTCTGGGTTGAAACGCATTGATCCAGAGACAGGATTAATAACAAATGTAACAAACGCTATTGATGCACGTATGAGTTTTTATATTGATCAAGACACAGGTATTATGTATTATATCAGTCGTACTAATTCTAGAGCGTACCGGTATTATCTTAACTAGAGTTTTTTTAGCATTAAGTTAAAAAGCCTGAATTAAATTCAGGCTTTTTAACTATTGTTTTTCATTCCTAAATAGGCTTAATTTGTAGGAGTCTTATTTGTATATAGGCAATTGAATAAACCAATGGCTACGAAAACTAAAAATTCATCTGTTAAAAAATTTTCAAAAGAAACCTATCTGACGTGGTATGAGTCTATGCAGCTCATGCGTAAATTTGAAGAAAAGGCAGGGCAACTCTATGGTCAGCAGAAAATCAAAGGATTTTGCCATCTGTATATAGGTCAAGAAGCCTGTGTGGCAGGTGCTGTCACAGCTTTACAAAAAGAGGATAAATGGATTACCGCTTATAGAGATCATGCCCATCCTTTGGCATTAGGAACATCTGCTAAAGCTATCATGGCTGAACTCTTTGGAAAAGAAACAGGCTGTTCTAAAGGCAAGGGTGGATCTATGCATATGTTTGATCGCGAAAAAAATTTTATGGGAGGCCATGGTATTGTAGGGGGGCAAATTCCATTGGGTGCAGGTATTGCATTTGCCGAGCAATATAATAAAACTAAAAATCTTTGCATCTGCTATATGGGGGATGGTGCTGTTCGGCAAGGTGCATTGCATGAAACATTTAACATGGCTATGCTCTGGAAATTACCTGTCATTTTTGTCGTTGAAAATAATGGCTACGCGATGGGTACATCTGTAAAGCGTACATCTAATGTTGTAGAGCTTTATACACTAGGCGAAGCTTATGATATGCCTTCACAAGATGTAGACGCGATGCAGGTAGAAGAAGTACATATGGCTGTTGAACAAGCAGCTGAGCGTGCTCGAAAAGGAGAAGGTCCTACTTTTTTAGAATTTAAAACCTATCGCTATAAAGGACATTCCATGTCTGATCCAGGTAAGTATAGAACTAAAGAGGAGGTTGAGGAATATAAATCTAAAGATCCTATTGAGCAAGTTAAAGCTACTATTCTAAAAAATAGCATGGCCACAGAGGCTAATCTTAATGCTATTGATGAAAAAATAAAAGCAGAAGTAGATGAAGCTGTTCGGTTTGCAGAAGAATCGTCTTATCCATCTGTCGAACAAGCATTCACAGATGTATACCGAGAGCCTGATTACCCATTTATAATGGATTAATCATTTTTACTATATTTGCACTCTTTTAAGATTAATGCTGTATGGAAAAAGGAAAAGAAAATTCTTTTCGAGAGAAATTACAAAAGCTAGAGTTTTTTTTTAATAAAAATAAAAAAATAGTGTCTATTGCAGGCACAGCTGTAGTAGTGCTTGTTTTATCTATTATTGCATATAAATACTATCTCTCTTCTCAAAATGAACAAGCTCAACGTGAGATGTTTCAGGCTGTCTACTATTTTGAAGCAGACTCATTGAATAAGGCATTAAAAGGCGATGGAAATAATTTAGGGTTTGAGGATATTATTCAAGATTACAGCTCGACTAAGGCAGGCAATTTGGCCCGATTTTATGTTGGGGTGATTTATCTAAAAAAAGGAGAGTTTCAAAAGGCAATTGAAAATTTAGAGAAGTTTAGTTCTAAAGATATTCTTGTTCAGGCTCGAGCATATTGCTTGCTTGGTGATGCTCATATGGAACTTGCGCATTATCAGGAAGCAGCTGCGTATTATCATAGAGCATCTACATATAAAGAAAATAATTTCTTTTCTCCACAATATCTTTTAAAAGAAGCTTTAGCATCTGAAAAGAATAAAAACTATGTGGCTGCTATTGAGGCTTGTGAAAAAATCATTCAGCATTTTTATTCTTCACGAGAGTTTGGAGAGGCTAAAAAAAATAAAGCCAGACTAGAATCTATTTTGGCTACAACTAAAAAATAATAAAACAAAGCTTAAACCTTTTCCCTTTTTGCTAAATTTGGAGAGCTTTCTCAAAATAGGTAATGGCCAAAAATACGTATAAGACTAACTCTTCCAAAGCAAAGCAAAAAAAACGATTTCGGCTGCCTGCAGTATCGCTCGCTTTTTTAGAGGATAAGCGATTTAAACTTTCTGTTGGTCTTTTCCTTTTATTTAGTTCTATTTATCTCACCATTGCTTTTTTTTCTTACCTCTTCACAGGAAAAGCAGATCAAAGTGTGGTTGAAAGCATACACCAAAGTAATCCCATTTATACTGCTGAAGAAGCTAAAAATTGGCTTGGCCTTATTGGTGCTGTACTATCTCATTATTTTATATATAAATGGTTTGGTATAGCTTCATTTTTATTTACCCCTATTCTCTTTTTTATAGGTACTAAAATTGTTTTTAAAAAAGTTCTATTGCCTATTAAGCGATTTACACAGTTTGCTGGATTTAGTATACTATGGTTGAGTCTTCTATTAGGTTATTTTATTCTTGTTACAAAGGAAGTTACGGCATTAAGTTTTGTTTCAGGAGGAATTGGTTTTGAACTATCATCTCTTCTTAATAGCATGATGGGATGGGGTACGCCATTATTGCTTATTTGTATACTTCTTGTGTTTAGTATCTACTTTTTTAATATCACCTCTTTTTTACCTAAGTCTGTTGTGGATATAGCAGGTGATACCGATCAAGGGGTTGTTGTTCAACGAGATGATGTAGTTGTTGGCGATACGCATTTGCAGGAGAATACTACTATTGTTTCAGACAGTAATACTAAACAGGAATTAGTTTTAACCTCCGATAATCATGTGCTCTCCAAAGAAGATAAGCTTATTCAAAAAGAAAATGATTTGGAAATACAAATTGTTAATTCGACTGAAGAGGAAAATGATTTGAAAAAAGAATTTTCTTCTGAGCCAGAAAATAGCATTAAAGAGAAGTATAATCCAACACTTGATCTTTCTTCTTACAAGTATCCAGCGCTTGATTTATTAGATGATTATACAACAGGAAAAGGACAGGTTACGAAAGAAGAGCTCGAAGCGAATAAAGATAAAATTGTAGAAACACTTTCACACTATGGTATTGGAATTGGCAGCATTAAAGCCACCATTGGTCCGACTGTTACATTGTATGAAATTGTACCTGATGCCGGTGTTCGAATTTCCAAAATAAAAAGCTTAGAAGATGATATTGCTTTGAGTTTGGCTGCGTTAGGTATTCGTATCATTGCCCCAATTCCTGGCAAAGGAACAATTGGAATAGAGGTGCCTAATAAAAATAGAGAGTTAGTGTCCATCAAGTCGATACTTGCTAGTGAGCGATTTTCTAAGAATGATTATGAATTGCCTATTGTATTTGGCAAAACGATATCAAACGAGGTGTATATCAGTGATCTTACTAAGATGCCACATCTGTTAATTGCAGGTGCAACTGGTCAGGGGAAATCAGTTGGAATTAATGTTCTTGTTGCTTCATTGATTTATCGCAAACACCCATCTCAATTAAAATTTGTATTAGTTGATCCTAAAAAAGTAGAGCTTTCACTATTTACAAAGTTAGAAAGACATTTCCTTGCTAAGCTTCCTAATAATGAAGAAGCTATTATTACAGAAACTAAAAAGGTAGTTCACACATTAAACTCGTTGTGTTTAGAAATGGAGATACGCTACAATTTGCTTAAAGAAGCAGGTTGTAGAAATATCAAAGAGTATAATAAGAAATTTGTTGAGCGACGGTTAAGTCCAGAAAAAGGACATCAATTTCTACCTTATATTGTACTCATTATTGATGAGCTTGCCGATTTAATGATGGTGTCGGGTAAAGAAGTTGAGCAACCTATTGCTCGTTTAGCACAGTTGGCACGTGCTATCGGTATACATTTGGTTGTTGCAACACAACGCCCTTCTGTCAATGTGATTACAGGAATTATTAAAGCTAATTTTCCTGTTCGTCTATCATTTAAAGTAACCTCCAAAATTGATTCGCGAACAATTTTAGATACAGGAGGCGCAGATCAGCTTGTAGGTCAGGGTGATATGCTTTTATCTTCAGGATCTGATATTATACGATTACAGTGCGCTTTTATTGATACACCTGAAGTAGAACGCGTATGCGAATTTATAGGTTCGCAACGTGGCTACCCGTCGGCGTATTTGCTTCCTGAGTACGATGATGAACAAGCAGAAGTTAAGGAAGGTATTGATTTGGAAAATAGAGATTCTTTATTTGAAGAAGCTGCCCGATTAATTGTAACACACCAGCAGGGAAGTACATCGCTGATTCAACGACGTATGAAGTTGGGATATAACCGAGCAGGTAGACTTATTGATCAATTGGAGGCTGCAGGTATTGTTGGCCCATTTGAAGGAAGTAAAGCACGGGAAGTGTTAGTTCCTGATATTCAAACACTCGAAAAATTATTACAAGATTTAAACACAAAAAATAAACTAAATTAAAAACCCATTCACTACGTATGAAATATAGTATAGTTGTTGCGATATGTTTGTTATTCACTTTTAATCAATTAGTGATTGCTCAACCTAATCAGAAGAAAGCAGAAGAAATATTAGAAGCTATTAGTAAAAAATATAAATCGTTTACATCCTATAAGGCGAAATTTACATATACGATTGAAAATGCAAACTCTAATGTAAAAGAACAACTTAATGGGGAGATTACGGTTAAAGGTGAAAAATTTAAGTTAGACCTTTCTGGACAAGAAATTATAAATAATGGCACTACGGTATGGACTTATTTGAAGGAAGAAAATGAAGTGACTATTTCTAAAAATGAAAACAATCCAGATGTTATTACGCCTTCTACTATTCATTTGGAATATAAAAAAGGATACAGTTATCAATTTATTGAAGAAATTAAAGAGGGAAAATCTGTGTTGGAAGTCATTGAACTTGTTCCTCAAAAAAAAGGATCTGCTACAACTAAAATCAAACTCTTTGCTAATAAAAAAGATAAAACCATCAAAAGATGGATTCTATTCGAACGCAATGGAACGCAGTATAATTATACCATAACTCAATTTACTCCAAATACTACTCTTGCTGATTCGTTTTTCTCATTTGATAAAGCAGCCCATAAAGGTGTAGAAATAGTTGATTTACAAGACTAAAAATTTAACAATAAGTTAATACGAAAAAAGCACTTTTTTTAGGTTTTTCAACTATCTTTCAACGAACCCTGAAACAAACCCCATGTTTGACTTAGAGACAATCACCTTGTTGCTGTTAATAATATCATTAATAGCTGCTTGTGGATTTGAATTTGTAAATGGTTTTCATGATACAGCTAATGCTGTAGCAACGGTCATATATACGCACTCACTCAAGCCATGGGTAGCAGTGGTGTGGTCTGGGTTTTGTAATTTTTTAGGGGTATTTGCTGGAGGTATAGGTGTGGCGATGAGTATTGTAAATCTTCTTCCGGTAGAATTGTTAGTCAACCAAGATGTATATCAGAGTATGGCTATGATTATGGCATTATTAATCAGTGCTATATTTTGGAATTTGGGAACGTGGTATTTAGGTCTTCCTGCATCTAGCACACATACCCTTGTAGGCTCCATTTTAGGTGTAGGGATAGCCTACTCGCTTTTGCCGGATGTAGAGCATGAAGTTGTCAATTGGCAAAAAGCAAGCGAGATGGGATTGTCTCTCCTCATTTCCCCTACTATAGGATTTTGCTTGACGATTTTCTTAATGTTTATGATGAAGCGGCTTGTCAAGAACCCTAAGCTTTATAAAGAACCACATAAAAATCATAAGCCGCCTACATGGATACGCTCTATGCTTATTTTAACTTGTACAGGTGTTAGCTTTTCACATGGCTCAAATGATGGTCAAAAGGGAGTAGGCTTGGTGATGCTTATTCTGATAGGTATTGTTCCAACCTATTTTGCACTAGATCAATCTAAGCGTGTTGCTGATCTTCATCGTCCATTAGATCGCATTGAGTTGATGGTCTCACATATTAATCCTGAAGAACTTTCTTTAAAAGATCGAAAAAAATTACAACAAACTAAGGATGAGCTTGTAGAAACGAAATTGATTTTGAAATCTAATTCAAATACCATACCTAAAGAAAAAAAATATATTGTCCGAAAAAATATTTTACTGATTCAATCTCATGTGAAGCTTATTACCTCTCAGCCTTTAATAAGTATTTCAAAAACCGAAATAAAACAACTCAAAGATGAATGTAAAAATTTGAGACAACATACAGATTATGCACCTTTCTGGGTGTTGTTGATGATCTCTATTTCATTAGGTTTAGGAACCATGATTGGCTGGAAACGCATCGTTAAAACAGTAGGTGAAAAAATTGGCAAGACCCACATGACTTATGCTCAAGGTACCTGTGCTGAGTTTACAGCTGCCAGCACAATTGGTATGTCTACTTTCTTGGGACTTCCTGTGAGTACAACCCATGTGCTTTCGTCGGGGATAGCGGGAAGCATGGTAGCTTCACGTGGACTAGGAAACTTGCAAGGTAATACCGTACGAAATATATTGATGGCCTGGGTGCTTACACTACCTGTGGTTATGACATTGTCTGGTACATTATTTTTGATCTTTAGATCTATTTTTTAACAATACTATTTTCTTTAAGGAATGGCTCTTTTTTATCCTGTTGAGCGTAGTGAAATAGCTATTTTGTGACCAAGCCCCCTCTTACTCGCTTGCGTGTCGCGAGTGAGTAAGAGTACACTCGGCAAAGTCAACCGATGGGTGAGATTGCTTCGTCGCTGCGCTCCTCGCGCAAAGACGTAAAAAAATAAAGCGTACCTCTTTGTTTTTTGTGATTTTAATGGTACCTTGTAAAAAAATCACACCATTTTTATTTTTTACACTTACACTAAAAACGGCATGAATGATCCAAAAACGCATTTTTTTGTTATTTTGATGGATGAATTTATCGTCAAGTGAAATTATTTTTTTGTACTTTATTTTTTTTAGTTATGTTTGGAAAAGGTATATAATACATCGTATATTTATCATGAGAGATTTAAGACATTTTGCTAACTTTAAACATGAAAACCTTATGCATCAACTCTACAAAAGCAATCAAGGGAGGGGTGGATTCAGCACCGTTACCGAATCCTCCATCAGGAAACAAATCTTAAGAAAATTAGGTTTTTGTGTTCTTATTATCATTCTCTTTTTTACTGCAAATTCATGCAAAGATAAAACGCTTGATAATCTTAATAGCAATTTAAGGGGAGATGGAAGCAGTTATGCAGTCAAAGTAGATATTTTTTCTCTCGTCGATTTAGACAGTAAAAGTCGTGAGTATATGCTCAATGGTGATTTTGATAAAGCCCAAGTATATGCCGAAAGACAACTCTATGTCGCCAAAGAATTGGATTATAAACAAGAGATAGCGCTGGCTTATAATCGACTTGGACATATTGAACAATTACAAAAAAAGTATAACAAAGCTTTAGAAAACTACATATGGCAGTTGTACTATGCTGAAAAAAGCAATGAGTTGGCACAGGTAGCTGATGCAAACGACAACATAGGCAAGGTATTTTACCTTGCCGGAGACATGACCAATGCGTATACGTTTTATAGTAAAGCAGCCTCCGTATGGTATGATATACATGCGCAGGCTCAACTTGCAGGGTCTTTGAGAAGCCAAGGGTTGGCTCTTATGAATCAAAAAGACTATGAGCGGGCCTTGTATAATTTTCAAGATGCGTTGAAATACAGAGAATCTATGAAAGATGAAAACTTGATTCTTGATTCTTATAATGATATCGGAGCTTTGTATTATGTTCAGAATAAGTTGGATTCAGCTAAGGCCTATTATAACAAAAGTCTTGAATTAAAGATAGATAAAGTGGACATCCAATTAGCGTATGTGTATCTGAATTTAGGGTTAATTTTTATTAAAGAAGAAAAATGGGAAGAGGCTTATCGCCATTTTTTACGTTCAGAAGCTATTGCTAAAACAGAGAAAGATAATTATGTTCTTACCTATAGCCAAGAGCTTTTAGGAGATGTATTACTTCATCAACATAATCCCTCCAAAGCATTAGAGTATTTAGAAGAAGGCTTAGCACTTTCTAAACAAATTGAGAATACCAAGCTACAATCCGGTATAGAAGAGTTGCTTATCACCTGCTACCATCAATTGAAAAAGACAGATGAGGCTCAGGCGCATTATCAATCACATACTAGTCTGCAAGCCTCTATTTCTAAAACGGATCAACAAGCTGCTCTTGACCAACAGCAAAACTGCCAAGAGTTGCTAAAAACCTACACGTCTACCACCAAAGAGATTCGGGTGTTGTGGTGGAAGTGGCTGTGGGCAAAAGGAGTGGAGGCTACCTCAGGTCTTTTTGTATTGTTATTAGGTTTTGCAGTGGTACGTTGGGTTGTCAAGCTGGTGAAGCATACCAAAGATCATCTGAAAATCATGGATGTGGTCATAGCCATGCTGGATAAATACCTGAGTGATTGGGATGAATGGCCTAAGCTTCGCCGTCGCCTTACTAATGTAGGCAATCATTTAAATCGCCTCACGGCTTGGGTAGGTATTTTCCGTAAACGGAGCAACTAACCTACCATATCATCTCCTTTGAAAACCCCGGAAACATCAAGAGTTTCTGGGGTTTTTTTCATAATTCTCGTTATGAGGTAAACTTTCAGGTTTTTGTTTCACCTGTTTTCGATGCAAAGCTTCTATTTCTACCAAATTATCAGTATATTTGCAGTTCAAATCGCGGGATGGAGCAGTGGTAGCTCGTTGGGCTCATAACCCAAAGGTCGCAGGTTCGAGTCCTGCTCCCGCTACAATAGTATGAAGAGGGCAAACACAGTGTTTGTCCTTATTTTTATCTACTTCGATATGACCAATGCTACCCATAAAGCCGGTTTTGTAAGTATTGTTGGCAAGCCAAATGTGGGAAAATCTACCTTAATGAATGCATTGGTAGGTCAAAAATTATCTATAGTTACATCAAAGGCACAGACGACCAGGCATCGGGTAATGGGAATTCTTAATGGCGATGATTTTCAAATCGTTTATTCCGATACGCCGGGTATTTTGGAACCCATGTATATGCTTCATCAGCGTATGATGAAGTTTGTATATGCTTCGTTAGAGGATGCCGATCTTATTCTTTATTTGGTTGAACCTGAAGAGCCTATCAATGAGGAGTTGCTTGTTCAGTTGAAAAAACGAGATGTTCCTGTTTTTTTAATTATCACGAAGATGGATTTGTTTTCAGAGGAGGTTGTGAAGAAAGAGGTAGAAACAGTTGAACAAAAGAATCTATTTTCAAACGTGATGGCAGTATCAGCACGTGATGGGGTACACATTCCAGATTTGCTTTCTACTCTTATTGGGTTGCTTCCTTTGCATCCGCCGTATTATCCGAAAGAAGATATATCATCGCAGTCTGAGCGTTTTTTTGCTGCTGAAATTATTCGCGAGAAATTATTTCTGATATATGCAGAGGAAGTACCTTATTGCTGTCAAGTTGAGGTTACATCATTTAAAGAAGAAGATAAGATTATTCGTATTGCAGCTGAAATTTATGTGGAGCGAGAAAGTCAGAAAGCAATTGTTATAGGGAAAAAAGGAGAGAATATGAAAAAATTGGGTATAGCTGCTCGAAAAGATTTAGAGCAATTTTTTCAAAAAAAAATATTTTTGGAGCAGTTTGTCAAGGTAGAAAAAGATTGGCGTCGGAATGAAAAGAAATTGGATCGTTTTGGATATTAATTAGTTTTGTAATTTTAATATATGGATAAATGGTTAACAACTGGATCATTAGTAAGCTTACTCACGCTTACTTTTTTAGAGATCATTCTAGGGATTGATAATATTATTTTTATATCTATTCTGTCAGAGAAACTTCCTGCGAAACAACGATCGAAAGCGAGAAATATGGGGTTGGTTCTGGCTCTTTTCGTTCGCATTGCTTTATTGTTTGGAATCAGTTGGATTATTGGGTTAAAAAAAACACTTATTAGTTTGTTTGGATTTGATCTTTCAGGTAAAGATATTATTTTATTAGGAGGAGGACTTTTTTTATTGGCAAAAAGCACATCTGAAATTCATCAGAAGTTAGAAGGTGATGATCAAAGTACAAGTGATAAAAAACTTCGATTTTGGTCTGCGATCCTACAAATTATTTTATTAGATATTGTTTTTTCATTTGATTCTATTCTTACAGCTGTAGGACTTGTTAATGATTTGCCGATTATGATTGCATCTGTTGTTATCTCTTTGATTGTGATGATGTTATTTTCAGGTATGATTAGCTCGTTTATTCATCGTCATCCTTCTATGAAGATGTTGGCTCTATCATTTTTAATTATGATAGGGATGTTATTGGTAGTAGAAGCATTTCATGTTCATGTGCCAAAGGGATATGTTTATTTTGCGATGGCCTTTTCACTTGGTGTTGAAGTGCTAAATATGCGTGTGCGTAAACGGTCATCTAAGCCTGTTAAGCTGAGAGAGTCTTTTGAGCAAGACGATAAAAAGAAGGATTGATTTTGTTATGATTCTTTTTCCCTGCCGATACTAAAATATTCATACCCCATTCCTTTTAATTGTAAAGGTTCGAATACATTTCTGCCATCAAAAATAATTTTTTGATTTAAATTTTTATTCATTTTTTCAAAATCCGGACTTCTAAAAACAGGCCATTCTGTAAATACCATTAAGGCATCTGCACCAATTAACGCATCATAAGGGTCTTTTGCTAAGTAGATGTCAGAGTTAAATACTTTTATTGTGTTTGGCATAGCTTCCGGATCATAAGCACGAATGATCGCCTTTTCTTTGAGTAAAAGATGTATATTGGCTATAGCAGGTGCTTCACGGATATCATCTGTATTGGGCTTGAAAGATAAACCCCAAATGGCAATTGTTTTATTTTCTAATTTATTTTTGAAAAATTTTTTCATTTTTACAAATAACCGAAGTTGTTGAGCACTGTTAACTTCCATAACAGAACGAATGATTTTAAAATCATAACTGTAATCCGTAGCAATTTTTGATAAGGCTAAGACATCCTTGGGAAAGCATCCTCCACCATAGCCAATGCCTGCAAAGAGAAATCGTTTTCCGATACGTTCATCAGCTCCAATGCCATCGCGAATGGATTCTACATTAGCGCCTACTTTTTCACAGAGGTTAGCAATTTCATTCATAAACGTAATTTTTGTTGCCAAGAAAGCATTGGCGGCATACTTGGCAAGTTCAGCCGATCGCTCATCCATAAATAATAAAGGATTCCCTTGGCGAGTGAACGGCATGTATAATTTACTCATAATGTCTTTGGCCTTTTCAGATGTAGTGCCTATTATAATACGATCTGGTTTCATGAAATCATCTACGGCATATCCTTCTCGTAAAAACTCAGGATTAGAGACGACATCAATTGGAAATGATACTTTTTTTTGAATAATTTCTTTTACTCGTTCAGTAGTTCCTACAGGTACTGTACTTTTTGTAACAACAACAGTATAGTCGGTTAGTAAATCACCGAGTTGATTTGCTACACGTTCGATGTGTGTTACATCTGCTGAGCCATCTTCTTGTGATGGGGTAGGTAAAGCTAAAAAAATGATGTTTGCTTTTTGTATCCCTTCAGACAATGAAGATATAAACCGAATGCGTTTCTGTTGAATGTTACGTTGAAAGAGTGGATCTAAGCCTGGTTCATAAATTGGTATTTTACCATCAGATAATTGTTTAACCTTTTCCAAATCAATATCGATACATGTTACAGCATTTCCTATTTCTGCTAAACAAACGCCTGTCACTAATCCGACGTATCCTGTTCCTACAACTGCTATTTTCATTTTTTACTTCAATTGATATGTTAATAATTTTTCTGCAATATATAAATCTTCTGGTGTTGTTATTTTTATGTTATCGTATGATCCTTCAAATAAAAAAATAGGAAACCCTGCTGCTTCTGCCATGCTTGCATCGTCTGTAAAGGCAGGTGAATTTTTTGTTTGGCGGTATGTTTGTTGAATAATGCTTGCTTGAAATGTTTGAGGTGTTTGTGCAAGTCGTATACTTGAACGATCTAATGTTTTTACTTTTTTTTCGACTAATTGTTTGACCGTATCTTTAGGCATCACACAGGGTATAGCAGTACCATGGATTTCTGCCAGTTCATAAGATTTGTTTATAATGTCTTTTGTTACAAAAGGTCTTACGCCATCGTGAATGGCAATTAAACTTTTTTCGCTCTCATCTTTTTTAGAGATATCTGCTAGTCCATTGGCTACAGACTGATAGCGGTTTTCCCCACCTTGGGTGATCTTATGAGGTATGGTTATGGCATAATCTTTCACTATTTTTTTCCATACTTCAATATATTCTTTGGCAATGACTAGGATAATATGAATAGAATGATCTGCTTGATAGAAGCGCTCCAATGTATGCAGCAATATAGGTTTTCCCCCGATGTTTAAAAACTGTTTAGGGATTGTTTGATTCATGCGTGTGCCTGTACCGCTAGCTACAAGGAGAGCGTATTTGTTCATATAATTTTTCCACTAACCTACAAAATAATAGTTAAACTCGGTATATGGATGGCTTCTTTGTTTTATTTTTACATTATTATACAATGAAATCAATAGCTCATTGCCCAATAGGCATATTTGATAGTGGTATTGGAGGTTTGACTGTGGCTCATGCGGTGGCAGAAAAGCTTCCTCATGAAGATATTGTTTATTTTGGGGATACGGCTCATCTTCCGTATGGTGATAAGTCAACAGCTGCTATTCAAGCCTATGCTATTAAAATATGTGATGTATTATTAAAGCATCAGTGTAAGCTTATTTTGATTGCATGTAATTCGGCTTCAGCAGCGGCTTATGATCTAGTGAAAGAGTATGTAGGAAAGAAAGCTCACGTGATGAATGTAATTGATCCCGTTGTAGATTATCTCATAGCTAATTATGCCGATAAAAAAATCGGTTTGATTGGAACTAAACAAACAGTGTATTCTGGTATTTATAAGAAAAAGCTCGATGAGCGGCATAGTGCTATCGAACTTCATGCATTGGCTACACCTTTATTGGCCCCTATGATTGAAGAAGGATTTTTTAATAACAAAATCAGTGAACAGGTTATTCATGAATATTTATCTGATCCTATATTACAAAATATAGATGTGTTGGTATTGGGTTGTACGCATTATCCACTTATCAAAGATCAGATTGCACGATTTTATAATAATAAAATTGATATGCTGGATGCTACTGAATTGGTAGCACGTTCAGTTGATGCGTATTTGGCTGGACATCAATTGTATAATAATGGTGTGGGAAATAAAAAATTTTTTGTGTCAGATCTGACGCGTTCGTTTCAAGAAGCAACTCGCTTGTTTTTTATGGAAGAGGTGAAATTGGAGTATTATCCCTTGTGGGAGTAATTATTTGTTTCTAAATTAGGATTAAATAAATCATAAATAATATGAAAAGTGTAAAGAGTTTAGAAAAATCAGGTTTGGTTAAAATGGCTAAAACTGATAAAAAAATCAACGATGTAGTTGGAGGTGTTTCTTGGAAAGCTTTATCAGAAGGTGCTACGAGGTGTCATCCTTCTATTGGGTCTACAATTAGTAGCTGGCCAAGTAGGTTAGGTTATTTTTTTAAATCGATCTATGACTCGATTTAATAACAAAAAAATGCAGATAGTTATCTGCATTTTTTTGTTTTAGTATACTTAGTTGTTCTAAGTTTTTCATTTTGATTATCTTCCGGATTGGTTTAATTTTATTCCGTTGTATCTACCACACTATTTTTATTCCATAGGGTATTAGCAAATTCCAGAAAAACAGCTGGTCCATTTTTAAAATTAGAATCTATATTTTTTTCACCTTTTACGACTGTTTTTTCAGTACTTTCATATTCTTTAAAATACATTGTTTCGCTACCTCTGATAGCATATTTTTTTTCACCTTCATGCATAATAAGTTTTAGATCATTTGGGCTTACATCGCCTTTGCATGACATTTCATACATGATCCAGCTTTCGGCGATGTTGTTTTTATTTAAGTCTGTGATAGATAATGTGTTTTTTTTAAAATCTAGTATAATATCCAAATCACATTCGCGAATGAAATCGGTTAGTTGCCATACCATTTTCCATTCTTTATCTGTTTTTATAAAGTGGTAAGCATATAGCTCGCAGGAATTCCTGTATGTTTCAGGATCAGCATCAATAAATAGCCCTGTTGTTGTGAGGAGTAATATATTATCTCCTTTTTTATCCTTCCATTCTACACCTTCTACTATTTTGCCTTTGTATTTTAATGAGGAGGGTAGTTTGTCTGTGTTTATTTTTTTCGATGTAATTTGTGCTTTTATTGTTTGGGATTGTAATGTTAAACAACCAACTATTGCCATGAATGCTATTTTTTGTTTCATATAGATTTAAAAAAATTAGTTTTTTATTTTTTTTAAATTTAATAAAAATAATCATTCTTTTATTCTATTTTTTTCAACATCAATGCCTGATTTTGAACCGCTTTTATTGATGCTTCCTATTTTATAGCTAATTGTTATCATGCCATAACGAAGATCATAATTGAGATAATCTGTCATTTGACTATATATTACTTGATATTTATTCCAATAAGGTAATATGAAGCTCAGAAGAAAAGAGGTGGTTAGTTGATTTTCCAAAAATGTTTTTTTAACACCTAAATTGAAGCCATAGTTTGGGCTATAATTAACAAATCCATTTTTATTTTGTGTGTCGATAAAGCCAGATGATTCAATTGTCCAGTTGTGTGGTAAGCCTATGCTAGAGGAAAATGAAGCTTCTAATGCTGGCCTAGTAGGCTGCGAAGGTACTTCTGGGTGATTAAGTTTGTAATAATAAGGAGCAATTGTGGCACTAATTTGACACCAAGAAAATAAAGATTGAGTAGTTATAAAGTTGAGCCTCCAGAGCTTACTATTAGAAAAATTTTCTTTTTTTGTTACCCAAGCTTGAACAGACTCGAATTGGCGAATAAGCTCATAAATAAAATAATTATTTTGCTGATAGTTTAGTTGAATAAAAAATTTCTGTTTATAACCATAAGCCACTTCTGCGCTATGATTTACTACGGGTAAAAGGAAGGGGTTGCCCTGTGAATAATAATAAAGCGAGCGTGTTCTTAAAAAAGGATTAAGATCCTGGTAAGAAGGTCTTGTAATATTTTTTCGATAAGAAAAAATCCATTCATGTTTATCAGAAGGATTATATTGTATATTAATGCTTGGAAGTATAGTGTTATAAGCTCTTTTCATAGGTTCTTCCCATTTAGCGGATTGGGTTTCATTATAGGTATGTTCAATGCGGCAAAATACGTCTACATTTATTTTTTTAAAATTTCCTGAAAATCCGCCATAGAATGCATTGATTATTTCTGCATAACGGTAATAATCCGAAAGTGTAGAATTTATTTCCCAGTTTGTACCATTGTATGTTTTCCAAATTGACTGATTGGCGATATTTACCCAAGATGTTTTTAATCCGGTTTGCCATTTTCCTATGGAGGTTTTTTGGGTATAGTCGGCTGTAGCTGATTGAATGGTAATTTGTACTGGATTTTCATTAAGTCGGAGAGATGAATTGTCTTCTTGAACTAAACCAGATTGAGGTATTTGTAAATTGTATGTATTAAGCCAACTTTTAGTATATCTGTAGTGATCAATATTAATAATTAGTTCTTTATTTTTAATACTATCAAATGTTGTTTGATAATATATATTTCCATTTAAATTATTAAAATCTGCTTTTCGATTACTTATTATCTCTTGAAGGGAATCCGCCTGCTCTTTTTTTTCTGGTTGCAAAGTAATGATGGTTGTAGATTCTATTTTTTGTGGGTTAAATGTAGGTCTTACTGCTAATCCAATAGAATGATAAGGATGAATAGCATAATTTATATCCATTCGTAAACTTGTCTCCTTTTCTAGAATAATATCGTTTTGATATTGCATTAATGTAAAATTTGCATTGGGTAGTGTATAGGGAACTGTTTTTCGAAACATGGTTTTAAGGCCATATATAGTAAAATCTACGCCTGATGTAAATGCTAATTTATTTTTTTTATAATATATATTTATACTATTTGTGGTTCTCATTTTTCGCGCCATCCCAACGCCCAGTGAAATAGCTCCTCCCCAAAGATCATCTTTTGGTTTTAATGTTTTGATATTGACTATGGCCTGTACTTGCCCATCATATTTTCCGGTAGGATTGGTAATGAGCTCTATCTTTTCTATTGATGGTCCAGATAGTGATTTGAGAATGCTGATCATTTCTTCTTCTGGTATATTTATTAACCTTCCGTTTAATAATAGCGATATAGGCTTTCCACGTACGGATAGTTTATCATTTTTAGCATTTATTCCAGGTATTCGTTGTAATATATCATAAGCGTTGCTACCGGCGGCTAATGTGCTTTCGGAGATATTTACCACTGTGGTATTAGCGGTTTGTTCAATGATTGGTTTGACAGCTGTTACGTTAATTTCAGATAGTTTCTTTTGAATCGGTATTAATGAAATGGATTTAATTTCTATGTCTTCGGTTAAAACTAAAGAATCTATTTTGTATTCTTCATAACCGATGTATTGTATAAGCAATTTGTAATTACCAGAATTAAGATTTTGAAGTTGAAAACTCCCATCTATAGTACTAAGTTCTGCTTTTATAAATTTAGTAGTGATTTTGTCAAATAATACAATGCTTGCTTGGGGAAGAGATTCATTAGTTATTGCGTCATGTATAGTTCCAGTAATTTTTAATAATGGAGGGGATGAATAAGTTTTAAATGAATTAAATATTATATGTAGTAATATAAGGCTTATCGATGTAAGACGTTTTTGTTTGGACATGTTTTAGTTTGACTGTAAATTCGCTTGAAGATACAGAAAAAAAATAAACTGTCCAAATGAGGCTGATAAATAGAGTAAATAATATTAAAAATAAAACTAATATTATTTGATTTACTCAAAACGAAGATGTTTTACAGACTCGCCTGAATCTCGGAGTTCTGCTAGAGATTCAATTCCAATTTGGAGGTGCGTTTTTGTGAACGAAGATGTTACTTTTTTATCACTCTCTGTTGTTTTTACGCCTGCTGGCGTCATTGGATTATCAGAAACAAGCAAAAGAGCGCCGTGTGGAATCTCATTAATAAATCCAACTGTAAATAAAGTAGCCGTTTCCATATCAATAGCCATTGCTCTGATTTTTGTTAAATATTCTTTGAATGCTTGGTCATGCTCCCATACACGGCGATTAGTTGTATAGACAGTGCCTGTCCAGTAGTCGAGTTGGTGTTTTTTGATCATTGATGAAACAGCACGTTGTAAACGGAATGAAGGAAGTGCTGGAATTTCCGGTGGAAGGTAATCGTTACTTGTTCCTTCACCTCGAATAGCTGCGATAGGAATGATGAGGTCTCCAATTTGTAATTTCTTTTTAATACCTCCACATTTACCTAAAAAAAGAGCTGCTTTGGGTTGAACAGCAGATAAAAGATCCATAGCCGTGGCAGCCATTGAACTACCCATTCCAAAGTTTATGATGGTGATGTTTTCAGCTGTTGCAGTTTGCATAGGCTTTCCATGTCCGTATATTTCACACCCAAACTTTTCGGCAAACATTTCCACATAGTTAATAAAATTAGTAAGTAGAATATATTGTCCAAATACATTTAAAGGAGTTCCAGTGTATCGTGGCAACCAATCTTTAACAATTTCTTCTTTGCTTTCCATAAGATGAATTAATTTTAGCCCTATGATTGAGCTTAATCTACCCAAAATTAATGCGAAAATTCGAGAACTGTCAGGAAAGCGAAAAATATTTGATCCTATTCGTAAAAAATATGTAGTGCTTACGCCTGAAGAGTGGGTTCGACAACATGTGATTCAATTTCTAATCCATCATCGAAAATATCCTAAAGGTCTGCTTAATGTTGAGTCGCAAGTTTATTTTAATAACATATCTAAACGCACAGATATTGTAGTTTATAATAAAACAGCAACTGTTTTGTTAGTTGTAGAATGTAAAGCAGCTGATCAGCCGCTTATGCAGTCGACGATTGAACAAGCGGCTGTTTATGCATTTTCTCTCCAATCGCATTATGTGGTTATAACAAATGGCTTGGACTACTATTGTTATGAATTAGACTATCTTACCAAAAAATATACTTTTCTCAAAGATATTCCTTTTTATGAGGAACAAGTTTAGGAAAGATGTTGATTGACATCTTCTAATTTTAATCCGAATGCATCAGCAACGCCCTTGTATACAACAGCGCCTTTTACAATATTTAATCCTAATTTTAGTTCGGAATTTTCGCCGCATGCTTTTTTCCATCCCTTATTAGCTAACTGAATAGCATAAGGTAATGTAGCATTTGTAAGTGCAAGTGTAGAGGTATAAGGTACAGCGCCTGGCATATTAGCTACACAGTAGTGTACAATGTCATCAATAATGAATGTAGGATTTTCATGTGTTGTTGGTTTGCATGTTTCAATACATCCGCCTTGATCAACAGCTACATCGATTAATACTGTTCCTGGACGCATTTTCTTCAACATGTCTTTTGTAATTAGATGAGGTGCTTTAGCTCCAGGAATAAGTACAGCGCCTACAATAAGATCAGAATCTTTTATTTCTTCCAGAATATTATAGTGGTGGGACATTCGTGTTGTTACATTGGGTGGCATAATATCATCTAGTTGACGAAGTCTTGTAAGATTGATATCCATAATCGTTACGTTTGCCCCAAGTCCTGCTGCCATCTTTGCAGCTTGTGTACCTACAATACCTCCCCCTAAAATGAGCACTTTTGCTGGCTTAACCCCAGGAACTCCACCTAATAAAACGCCTCTGCCTTTTAAAGGTTTTTCTAAATATTTAGCTCCTTCTTGAATAGACATACGTCCTGCAACCTCCGACATAGGAATCAGTAATGGAAGTGATCGATCTGCTTTTTCTACTGTTTCATAGGCAAGACAAATAGCTTTGCTTTTAATCATCGCTTTAGTAAGTGGTTCATAAGAAGCAAAGTGAAAGTAGGTAAATAATAGTTGATTTTCTTTTATTAAGGCATATTCTTCTTCAATAGGTTCTTTTACTTTTAAGATCATTTCAGCCACTTCATAGGTCGAGCGTATATCTTTCGATAAGTGAGCTCCCGCTTCTTTATATTCGTTATCTGAAAATCCACTTCCTATACCCGCACCTGTTTGTACGTGCACAGTATGTCCTAATTTGACAAGTTCTGAAACCCCAGCCGGAGTCACAGCTAC
Source organism: uncultured Cytophagales bacterium (assembly GCA_964418605.1). Lineage (GTDB taxonomy): Bacteria > Bacteroidota > Bacteroidia > Cytophagales > Cyclobacteriaceae > CAYQLY01. Next base: position 108,770 of record CAYQLY010000005.1, on the reverse strand, counting down.
TCGATTTTCATTATTTTTTATTTCTTTAGGTATGCCAATAATCATATACGTGTAGTCGTAAGTAAATAGTTAGTTATGAAAAAATAGTTTATTTAAGATTTAGCTTCTCTTTTTATAGCTGATAAGTGCCCGTTCAGCATCTTCATGGGTAATGCCTATCTTATCAGCAAGTTGTGTCAAATTTTCGTTTGTTTCTAAGCTACCTGCAGCGGCAGCATTTTCAATAATATAGTGCTGTGCTAATTTTTTTAATTCTTCTTCGCGCTCTTTTTCTATACCAAATGCTTGAGCATACTCAGATAATCTGCTTTTTTCAACATCTGCAAGATTTTCATCAACTAACGCAGCTGTCCACGCTAACATAAGTGTACTTTCTTTTGCTTCTATTTCTTTTAACTCAGCCGAAGATAATTTACCTTTTTTTAGAAGACTATCAATATCACCTACATCTGCTGGAATAAATTTTTTGAGTAATTCTTTTTCAGAATCTGTTATTTTTCCATCTAAATTAGATATTTCTGTTAGAATACGAGCCATCGTTTCGGAGTCATACTTTTCACGAATCGGTTGATTATGAAGTTGAAGCATAAAGGGCGAAGGATCTTTGGCTATCAACCATCTTTTTTCTTTTTCATCCCAATAGAAATTAAACAAGACACTTTTAAAGGCCTCTATGACAGCATTTTCTTTTTCTTTTTTGCTGATTTTTTGAGATGTATTTACATTAACGGAGTTAGTAGCACTTGATGTTGCCGATCCAACAATAGATCCTACCGTACCAAATGAACTGAATAAGCGATAAATTAGGCTTGAAATCGTACTTTGAATGCTATAAAATAAGCTTTGTTTGAAATTATCTTTTACCTGATTTGTTGCTGATTGCTGGATAGATGAAGATGATTCAATAACCTTGCCTGATTTAGGACATTTAAATTCACAATACAGCTCACTTCCTCGTATTTCCTCACGGGCGATAAGAGGTTTTATGTAATCATAAGTTAGTCGTTCCATTTCAAAATAGTTGATTTATGTAATCAAATATATAAAATAAAGTATAAATTTAAGAGTAGTTATAATGTTATGTCATGGAAAAAATAAAACTTATTTTACTCCACGGAGCCATTGGTTCTCAAGATCAGTTCAAAAATCTCTTACCTCATCTAAAAGATAAGATGGAGGTATATACATTTAATTTTTCTGAACACGGTGGCGAGCCTTTGTCTGATACGCCTTTTTCAATAGAACGGTTAGCGCATGATGTGATGAAACAGATGGATCAACAAGGCATAGCGCGAGCTCATTTTTTTGGATATAGCATGGGTGGTTATATTGGCTTGTATATAGCACGATGGTATCCTCAATATATTGATAAACTTTTTACGTTCGCGACTAAGTTTTATTGGGATGAAGCTATAGCTCAAAAAGAAGTTACTATGCTTAATCCTGTAGTCATACAAGAAAAAATACCTGTTTTTGCGGATATGCTTGCCCAACGTCATGCTCCGGAAGATTGGAAATTGGTTTTGCTTAAAACAGCAGAACTGCTTTATGGTCTTGGTAAAACAAATCCACTTACAGAAGCGGATCTTCAAGCAATTACATTGCCTGTTTTAGTCGGGGTGGGAGATAAAGATAGTATGGTGGGTGTCGAGGAGACTACTTCCTTATATTCAAATTTATCCCATGGGGAGTTGTACATTATGCCGGATACCCCGCATCCGATAGAAAAAATCAATGCAGAGAAATTGGCTCAAGAGATGTGTCGATTCTTTTTATAAGTTCTTGTATTTGTTTTTATCTGTAAATTTGCTTATACTTAGTTTTTAATAAATATTTAAAACCTTATTATATTATGAAAAAAGTAAATTTAGTTCAAAGAGATACCCAATTAATCATTGGAGGTTTAATAGACTTGTCTGTTGGATGTGATTGTGCTAGTTGTGGATTTTTTGAAGGGACTCATCGTGAGGTTTCTCGCGGGATGAGTTGGCTAGTTAAACAACTTAACCAACTTAACCATTAACCATTTGCTCTAAGTGTATAGGTATAAGCTGCACTTATTTTTTTTCTTATTTTACTCTTTTTATGAAAAGAGACATTGTTGGTTGATATATAGCCAAGGTCTTAAAAGAATGCACCTAAATGCTATTTAAATCAATTGTGGAGTTTGGTTTATAATGCGAATCGTGTTTCCAAATTATTGATTCAGTAGAAGAAATAGATTGAAACATCAAATTAACCTATTTAATAAACCCTGCAATCTCTAAAAGGATGCAGGGTTTTTAGTATATAATATACTATATACTATCTATTTTTCTAAATTTGTTTCATTGCATTGACTCATTTTATGAACAAGAAGCCTATCTACATTAGAATAAGCAAAGCGTTATGGATTGCTTTCTGTGCTTTTTTTCTATTGATTTTTATTTACATCTATACGGTTAATATTAATCTATTTAATCTGTATGGTAAGATGCCTGATTTTCAGGCATTAGAAAATCCTACGAAAGATTTATCCTCTGAGCTTTATTCTACCGACGGTATTTTGATAGGAAAATATTTTCGTGAAAATAGAAGTCCTATTGAGTATGAGCATATCTCTCCCAATGTGGTAGAGGCTCTCTTGGCCACGGAAGATGCGCGGTTTGAAAGTCATTCGGGTATTGATTTTCGTGGGTTGTTTCGTGTTTTTTTTAAAACTATTTTGTTGAGACAAGAAAGTTCAGGTGGTGGAAGTACCATTTCTCAGCAGTTGGCTAAAAATCTTTTTGATACCAGAAGCGCACAATATAAAGGCTTATTAAGCCAAGTACCTCTTGTTCGTACATTTATACTAAAAACAAAAGAGTGGCTTACGGCTGTCCGTATCGAACGATCCTATACTAAACGTGAGATTATGTCCATGTATCTTAATACAGTGGATTTTGGTAATAATGCATTTGGTATTAAGGTAGCAGCTAAAACGTATTTTAACCGCACACCGGATAGTTTGAATAGACAAGAAGCGGCTTTATTGGTTGGCTTATTGAAAGCACCTACGCGTTATAATCCACGTACAAATCCTAAGTCTGCTTTTGAAAGACGAAATACAGTATTGCATCAATTATACCGATACGATTATATGACACGTGAAGAGCTAGACTCTCTTCAAGCATTACCCATTGAATTACTTATGAGTAGTGATGCGCATGATGAGGGATTGGCTACTTATTTTAGAACAGTTGTTCGTAATTATTTGTTGGGTTGGTGTGAAAAACATGGCTATGATTTATTTGCCGATGGTCTTAAAATATATACAACCATAGATTCTCGTATGCAAAAGTATGCTGAAGAAGCTGTGGATGAACATATGGCTGATTTGCAAAATCATTTTTTTCAACATTGGAAAGATAGAAATCCATGGGTCGATGAACATATGGTCGAAATTCCTCGATTCATTGAGCAAGCAGCTAAACGAACAGAGCGTTATCAGCAATTAAAAGATATCTATGGCGAAGATACATTGGCTATTCAAAATACAATGAATAAACCTTTGCCTATGAAAGTGTTTTCTTGGAAAGGTGAGAAAGATACACTAATGAGTCCTATGGATTCAATCAGATATTATAAACATTTTCTGCATGCAGGATTAATGTCGATGGATCCTAAAACAGGTTTTATTAAAGCATGGGTAGGAGGTATTAATTATAAGTATTTTAAATATGACCATGTTAAACAAGGAAAAAGACAAGGCGGCTCAACGTTTAAAGCATTCGTCTATGCTGCTGCTATGGAAAATGAGTTTTCGCCTTGTTTTGAAGTCGTTGATGCACCTGTTACGTTCATTATTAATGAGCATACTAATGAAGTTTGGACACCTGATAATAGCGATAAGTCATATACTGGAAATAAGCTATCCATTCGGCAAGGACTAGGCCGTTCCATTAATTCTGTTTCTGCTTATTTGCTTAAACGCATAGGCATTAATAATGTAATTAGCATTGCTGTAAGACTTGGAATAAGCGCTGAAAACTTGAAGCCTGTTCCTTCTGTGGCATTAGGTTCTACTGATGTCTCCGTTTATGAAATGGTAGGAGCTTATGCAACCTTTGCGAATAAAGGTACACATATTGATCCTTTTTTTATTGATCGAATTGAAGATAAAAATGGAAATGTGCTTCAGCAGTTTATACCTAAATCAACGGATGCAATCAGTGAGGAAACAGCTTATCTTATGCTACATCTGCTGAAAGGATCTACACAAGAAGCAGGTGGGACCGCTCTAGGTTTATACCGCTACGGTGTCCTTCAGTACAATGAAGTAGCGGCTAAAACAGGTACAACATCTAATCAATCCGATGGCTGGTTTATTGGGTTGACGAAGGATCTGGCTACTGGCGTTTGGGTCGGTGGTGAAGATCGAAGTATTCACTTTCGTGATTTGGAAAATGGACAAGGATCTCGCATGGCTATGCCGATATGGGCATTATACATGAAACGTGTTTATCAAGATACTGCTCTTCATATTACAAAAGGTTATTTTCCTAAAACAGATAATGAAGAAATTTTGCAAAAAATAGATTGTAAACGCTATAAGAATATTCAGATTTCAAACGAATCTGACTCCTCTGAGTATGTTATTCCGAAAGATCCGCCAATTGAGGATTTGAATTAAAGAGTTGGTTACAATTAAAATCTACTAATTTAGTAGGAATTAGTAGATTTTATGGTTGTTTATTTAAATTTTATCTACTAATTTAGTATAATTTAGTAGATTTTATGAAAAAACCAGAAATTCCTCCTCCACCATTATCTTCTAAAGAAGAGCAAAATTTGCTAATAAATCTCCCTTTAAATATTAGAGATGAATTATATAAAATAGACAATAGAGATTATCCGTATTGGGAAGACTTTAAACATAAGGTAAAAAAAATAAAACCATATGATGTTGATATCAAAATACTTTGGCATTTTATAAAATTAAGAAGAAGAAGGTCTAGTATTATTTTTCAATTTCCACCTATTCATAAACTTCAATTTCAGTTTAATATTCCTGCTAAAATTCAAAAATACCTCCATGAGTTTGATTTACATTTTGGAGGATCTTTGGAATCTGGGTCTATATTCTCTGAGCGAGATAAAAATAGATTTTTAATTAATTCCATTATGGAAGAAGCTATTTCATCCAGTCAATTAGAAGGAGCGTCTACTACTCGAGAAGTAGCAAAGGAAATGATTCATAGTCAGCGAAAGCCACGTAATCGTTCAGAGAAAATGGTTCTTAATAATTATATTACAATGCAACACATTGTAGAAATGAAAGATAAAAAACTAACAAAAGAACTTCTGCTTGAAATACATGCTTTAATCACAAAAAACACATTAGACGATGTTGTCTATGAGGGTTCTTTTCGAAAATCTAATGAAGTAAGAGTAGTTGATGGATTAACAGGGGAAGAGTTTTATCAGCCGCCTGATTACAGCCGAGTTGAATTATTGATGAACTCAGTATGTGATTTTATAAATACTCCTGAAACAGAAAATGAGCTTTTTATTCATCCTATTATTCGTGGAATTATTCTACATTTTTTGATTGGCTATATACATCCTTTTATGGATGGCAATGGAAGGACAGCTCGTGCTATTTTTTATTGGTATATGATTTCTAAAGGGTATTGGCTAATGGAATATTTATCTATTTCTAGAATTATATTGAAGTCTTCTAATCAATATGCACGTGCTTACTTATATACAGAGTATGACGAAAATGATTTAACTTACTTTATTGATTATAATTTAAAATCAATGCATTTAGCATTGAAGAGCTTAAAGGATTATGTATACCAAAAGTCAAAGGAAAGAGAGCAGCTTTTTCATTTATTGATAAACGAAACAAAATTAAATGAAAGACAAATTCAATTAGTGCAGCTGTTTATAAATCAACCACAGAAAATAGTTACTATTACAGAAATAAAAAATGAATTTGAAATAGTATATCAAACAGCTAGGACAGATCTTCTTAAATTAGTCCAATTGGGTTATTTAAAAGAAAAATATATGGGGAAAAAAATGTTTTTTTTTCGTTCAGATGAATTTATTGAAAAGATTAAAAAGAGCACTGATTTTAATATAAATTTAAAATAAATTCAGTTGATACAGCATCAAGCATTGAAGAAAACGGATATTACTTCTCTTCCTACCGAACCAGGTGTATATCGGTTTTATAATCATGAAGAAGAAGTCATCTATGTCGGCAAGGCTAAAAATCTAAAAAACCGCGTTAGTAGCTATTTTACGCAGAAGCATCTTAATCGAAAAACCCAACGCATGGTCAGTGAGATTGTGCGCTTAGAATTTACTATTGTATATACAGAGTTTGATGCCTTGCTTTTAGAAAACACACTTATTAAGCAATATCAACCTAAATATAATATTGCCTTACGCGATGATAAATCGTACCCGTATATCTGTATTGCACATGAACCGTTTCCTAAAGTTTTTGTGACACGCAAACGTCATTTGAATGAGGGAGATTATTATGGTCCATTTACAAATGTTAAGATTCTTCGTGCGATGCTCGATTTTTTGAAGGGGTTGTATACGATTCGTACGTGTCATTTAAGTTTAACATCGTCTAATATTCAATCTAGAAAATTTAAAGTATGTCTGGAATTTCACGTTGGAAATTGCAAAGGACCTTGTGAAGGATTACAAACTCAGGAAGATTATGACCAGGATATTCAGCAGATTCGACATATTTTAAAGGGAAATATTAGAGAGGTTAAGATTTATTTTCAACGCTATATGCAACTTTATGCTGATCAGCTTGAATTTGAGAAAGCACAAAAAGCAAAAGAAAAACTAGAAGCCTTAGAAACTTTTCAATCAAAATCAGCTGTTGTGGATGCGTTTAGTGGTGATGCGGATATCATTACATTGGTATCCGATGAAAAACACATGTATCTTAATTATATCCGAATTGTCAATGGATCTCTTATATATAGTTTTAATCAAGTTGTGAAACGTAAACTCGACGAAACAGAAACAGAGGTAGCATTGCTTGTGTTAATAGAGTGTCGTCACCGCTTTCAAAGTCAAGCATCAGAAGTGCTTACTAATTTGGAAATGGAAAATAGGTATGATGTGTTTTCTATTTTTACTCCTCGGCGAGGGGATAAAAAAATGTTGGTTGACTTATCATTAAAAAATGTATTATACTTTAAAAAAGAGAAGCGTGAAGAGGCACTTAAACATATTCCACGATCTGAACGTGTGCTCGCACAGCTTCAAGATGATCTTCGACTTTCTGTGCTGCCTCAACATATTGAATGTTTTGATAATTCTAACTTACAAGGTACAACACCTGTTTCATCGATGGTGTGTTTTAAAAAAGGAAGACCTTCCAAAAAAGATTACCGCCATTTTAATATTAAAACAGTTTCTGGTCCCGATGATTTTGCTTCCATGCATGAAGTCGTATACCGTCGGTATAAGCGTGTGCTTGACGAAAATCAACCACTGCCTGATTTGATTGTAATTGATGGAGGTAAAGGACAACTTTCAGCAGCAGCTAAGGCCTTGCATGAACTCGGGCTTTATGGTAAAATGCCTATGATTGGTATAGCTAAACGGTTAGAAGAAATTTATTATCCAGAAGATCCGTTTCCATTGCATATCGATAAAAAATCAGAATCACTTCGATTGTTACAGCAAATTCGTGATGAAGCGCATCGGTTTGCGATTACGTTTCATCGTAAAAAACGAAGTCAGTCTGCTATTGCTACACAATTGGAAATGATCCCAGGATTAGGTCCTAAAACTATTGAAAAATTATTGAAAACGTATAAAAGTGTAGCTAATATCCAGGCTGCTTCGGAAGAAGAGTTGATACAATTAATTGGGAAAGCGAAAGCCGAGGTATTGCGAAAGGAATTAAGTTAGCGAAATTATACTTCTATTTTCCCCTTATTGGTTAAAAATATTTTTAATTCTTTTTCTGTAGCAAATTCAAGTGAATTTATTTTTTTATAATCATTACTAGTTAAAAAATATTTATCTAATCGTCTGTCGTAAATCATTGCTTTTTTGAAGGTTAAAAAATATAAGAACGAAATTAATTCTGGTAGATTAATAGTCATCTTGAGAGTTGAGTTCCAATGAAGTCCTATTTCCCAATTAGGTCTTTTTTCAGTAAGTCCCCAATATAGATTTTCAGTAAATTGGCGTAAAGAAATCCATAATGTTCCTGAAGAGGATTCATTGTTTTTTGCTTCATACATAACCCATTCTGCTATATAGGTTTGTTGATCTGCTTTTCGCTTTTCTAAATGGATAGTATATGTTTCTTTTTTTTGAGTGTTATACTTTCCGGTAAAAGTATCTATGATTTTTCGCCATTCTTTATGAGGAAAATCATTCTCCCAAAAGTAAATGTTTATATTTTGGCTCATAAATTAATAGTTAATTAATTGATTATCCCTGCAATAGTAGCAGAGAGATACGAAGCCAATGTCCCACATAGTAGAGCTTTCATACCAAGCTTAGCCAGATCCGCTCGTCGCTCGGGGACTAATGCACCAATTCCTCCAATTTGCATACCTACACTACCGAAATTAGCAAAACCGCAGATGGCAATGCTTACGATTAAAGTTCCTTTTTGGGTTAGGATAGGAACAGTTGAGCTGGTCATATTTTTGAAAGCAACAAATTCATTGATGGTTAGTTTTTGTCCAAATAAGGTAGCTGCATTATTTATATCTTGTGCAGGAACACCCATAGCCCAAGCAAAAGGGTAAAATAATTTTCCAAATAAATAATCAAGTGATAAGGTAGGATGAATATGAATAAGAATCCAATTCACTAATGCGATAAGCGCAATAAATCCAATTAGCATTGCAATGACATTCATCGAAATCTTAAATCCATCCGCAGCACCATGACTGATGGCATCGATCACATTGCTGTAACTGCTTTTAACATCTAATTTTACTTTGCCCATGGTTTGCGATTCTTCTGTTTCCGGAAAAACAATTTTTGAAATCACTAATGCACCTGGAGCAGCCATTAAACTAGCAGCTATTAAATATTCTGCTTGTGCGCCCATGCTCACATACACAATTAAGATTCCTCCGGCAATACAAGCTAAACTTCCACTCATAGAAGAAAGTAATTCACTTTTAGTCATCCCTTTAAGATAAGGTCGAATCATGACTTGAGCTTCTACCTGTCCAACAAAAGCACTGGCTACATTGCTTAATGCTTCGGCTCCGCTTACACGCATGATAAAATTCATGGCTTTCCCAATCCATGAAACTAGGCGTTGCATTAACCCGATATGATAAAATATAGCCACTAGAATACATACTAAAATAATGGTAGCGGTAATATTGAAGGCAAAAACAAAAACATGAGGTGTGTCATAATTTTGTACTTCTCCTTTATAATTGATAGATGCAATACCGCCATATACAAAGTTTGCTCCATACTTAGCGAACTGCTCAATTTTTTGCATTCCTTTTCCTAAGAATTGAAAAAAAATGGTAACAGGTTTTACTTTAAGCACGAGTACAGCAATTATAATTTGAAGAGCGATTCCACTAAAGACAAGTCGATAGTTTATAGCCTTACGATTATTAGATATTAGAGAGGCAATCCCAATAATTAAAATTATTCCTATTAAACCGATGAATCGTTCCATGTAATCAATTGTGTTTTGGTTATAAAACTATTAAACCAAAGATACAATTTATTTCTATTATTTTTGTTGATAATAGAAAATCTGTCGTCATTTTTAGGCATGCTTTTAATAGAGTTTATTCTTTGTTAGCTTTTTTGCACTTCAAGTTTATGTTTGCTCCAAAAACCAAGTTTGCCTGAGTAAAAAAGAAATGCTGATTAGCTTTATCGGAAGTAGAATACGTTGTTCTAATGTCAGGCATATTAATGTATCCACCTTTGAATTCTGTTTGAATAAATAAGAAATCATAGAATGTGATATTGAGTCCTACAATGCCGCCTATACCAAAGCCAGCCAAATGAAATTCATCATGCTCTCTATTGTTTAATAGAGTTACATCTGTTCGTGGAAGTAAAGCGCCTGCGCCTAATCCTTCTGTCACATTGATGCTTACTTTATTTAATTTAATAAGCTCATCAAATCGTCTCAATTCGGCGTTAATATAATTTAGTCCATCAGTATGTTCGAATTGCAAAAAATTAGGTTTAATAGCAATATCATCGTTAGAGTAGGTTTTGTCATATCCTGTTCCTGTGTCATTAATAGTACCTGATACTTTTACAACTTGGTCTGCTTGCACAACATATTTCATATGATCTATCCCTAATGATATATCGTAATTTTTTTTAATAAAATAACCTATTCTGAAATTGTACTGTGGAATAGTGGCATATACTGGATTTAAATATGTATTTAGGTTGAATGGACTTTGTCGATCCTTGGCTATTACTTTTTCCAATGTAAAATCATAATTTGATCCCTTAAAATGAATGTTTGAAGTAGTATACCAGCTTCTATCCCATCCCCAGTAAAAATAGAGCTTTCCTTTACGATCGGTTTGTTGAGTAGGTGATTGGCTTTGAGAAAATCCGCTTTGAACAATGAATGCTAAAAAGATAAGTAGTCCGATATGTTTCATGTTTTTTAAAAATAAAGTTAAGATATAAATTCATTCGCGACATTGATAAAATGCCTCATAATGAATTGCAAATCTATTAAAACTTTTAGTAGAATAAACCTAAGTTGAGGTTTCTTTTTGTGCCTGTGATTTTTTTTAACTAATATGAATCCATGTGAGTATATTTTTTTCTACCGTATTTAGATATAGCTTAATCGGTTCGTGTTCAGGTAAAGTGCATGTAGGATCTTTCTCTACAATTATAGAAGCTTCTTCTCTCGCTGCTAGTAAGAGTGCTTGATCATGAAGAAGATCAGCAATATGAAAACTTGTTAATCCGCTTTGTTGTGTGCCAGCTAAATCACCAGCTCCACGTAATTGGAGATCCACTTCGGCAATTTCAAAGCCGTTGGTTGTTTTTACCATTGTCTCAATTCGTGTACGTGCTTCGGCTGAAAGTTGAGGTTTAGTCATTAAAATACAGTACGATTGATCAGCGCCCCGACCTACTCGTCCACGAAGTTGATGAAGCTGTGAAAGACCAAATTTTTCTGCATTCTCAATCACCATTACTGTTGCATTGGGTATATTGATGCCTACCTCGATGACTGTTGTTGCTACCATAATTTTTGTTTCTTTTTTTAGAAACCGTTTCATTTCGTACTCTTTATCTTCAGCACGCATGCGGCCATGTACAATGCTTAGTGGATAATCAGGGAATGCACGCGCAATACTTTCATATCCGTCCATCAGGTCTTTTAAATCAAAATGATCTGATTCTTCGATAAGTGGGTAGATGATATAGACTTGACGCCCCTTTTCTATCTGATCTTTTAAAAATCCAAATACCTTTAAACGATAAGCATCATTCCGATGTAAGGTGATGATTGGTTTTCGTCCTGATGGGAGTTCATCAATCACAGACAAGTCTAGATCTCCGTATAAGGTCATTGCTAAGGTGCGAGGGATTGGTGTAGCTGTCATAACTAAAATATGTGGGTGAAACATATCGTTTTTACTCCAGAGCTGAGCACGTTGAGCAACACCAAATCGATGTTGTTCATCGATGATACAAAGTCCTAAATTTTTAAATTGAATAGGATCTTCGAGTAAAGCATGTGTCCCCACAATAAAATGTAATTCACCAGTTTGAAGTTGTTGAATTATTTTTTTTCGTTCTGCTTGTTTTGTAGAGCCCGTCAAAAGCGCGATAGAAATATGAAGTGATTCGCAATAAGCGACTAGTGTTTGCGCATGTTGCTGTGCTAATAATTCTGTGGGCGCCATCAAGCAAGCTTGTGTATGGTTATCATAAGCCATGAGCATGGTGATGAATGCAACGATTGTCTTCCCACTGCCTACATCGCCTTGTAAAAGACGATTCATCTGTCGGCCTGATGTAAGATCATGGTAAATTTCTTTGATCACACGTTTCTGTGCGTCTGTTAACTCAAAAGAAAGATGTTTTGTATAAAATTCAGTTACTGAGGGGGCGTTATGAAAAACTTGTCCTTTGAATTTTTTTTGAGCTATTTTTTTCTGTAAAAAAATTTTGAATTGATTATAAAATAATTCTTCAAATTTTAATCGCCGTTTAGCTTGTTCCAATTCAGAAATACTGTTTGGAAAGTGAATAGCTCTCATACTTTCTTTTTTAGATAAGAGATGGTATTTTTCTAATAGAAAGACAGGTAAATTATCCATTAAATAATTCTCAACACTTTGTAAGGCATGTTGTATCCATTTACTTAATGCTTTATTATCTATGTGTTTTCTTTTTAGTTTTTCGGTTGTAGAATAAATGGGTTGGATGTGTTTTTTTGCTTGGTGTTGTTGGCCAATTAATTCTAGCTCTGGATGAGGCAGTGTTATTTTTTTTCCGAAAAAATTTGGCTTTCCTGCTATGAGGTAGCTTGGGCCTTTAAGTAACTTTTTTTCAATCCAGGTAATACCTTGAAACCAAATTAATTCTAATTCGCCTGTAGTATCTTGACATGTAGCCACAAGCCGTTTGTGTTTTCCATTTCCAGTTAATGTGATATCCTCAATTGTTCCGATGAATTGTACAAATGTGTCTTCTTCTTGTATTTCTTTAATCGTGTATATCCGAGTCCGGTCTTCGTAACGGAAAGGATAATGTTGGATAAGGTCATAAATGGTATACAGGTTGAGCTCTTGCTCCAGTAATAATGCTTTTTGTGGACCGATGCCTTTGAGGTATTGAAGGGGGGTATGAAGATGCGCAAACATTTCTTAAACTTAGTGTAAATAAAATCATTTTTTTTGAATACAGGAGTTGAAAGTTTTAAACTGACTACCAGTTATGTTTCATGCGTCTAGTAATAATTTTTTTTCTCATGCAACCATTCTGGATTTTAGAGGGTCTATGCTACAGGGACCGCGATCCCATAAAATATACTACGAAAAAAATAAGTAGAAATCGTATTTTGATTTCTTAAATGTTAAATGAAAAATGAGCTATGGAAATAGCTTATTTTTTTATGTTTAAAATATAAAAAATTGATTATAATAATTATTTTAATAAATTTATATATTATTTATAAGATTAAAAGTAATTATTTAAATTAATTCTCTATATTGCATCTGATGAAGATGCGTATAGTGTCCTTGTAAAGAAAGGAGCTCTTCGTGGGTTCCTTTTTCTTTTATCTCTCCCTTATCAATGACTAAAATCTGATCAGCCCGGCGAATGGTGGATAACCGATGGGCTATAATGAGAGATGTTCTACCTTTCATTAATTCCTCTAAAGCACTTTCAATTAGTTTTTCTGTTTCTGAATCTACTGAAGAAGTGGCCTCATCTAAAACAATAATCTTAGGATTATAAACTAAGGTTCGTATAAATGATATAAGTTGGCGTTGTCCTACAGAGAGTGTTGCTCCACGTTCCATAACCTGATAATCTAATCCACCAGGTAATTTTTCAATAAAAGGAAGAGCGCCTATAAGTTGAGCAGCATGGTATATGGTTTCATCAGAGATCGATGGATTGTTTAGTGTAATATTTTCTCGGATACTTCCATAAAATAAAAAGACATCCTGTAGGACTACGCCTATACTTTTACGAAGATTCGCTAAATGATAAGATTGAATATCAATGCCATCTATTTCAATAGATCCTTTGTTGATCTCATAGAATCGAGATAATAAACTAATAATGGATGACTTACCGGATCCGGTTGCCCCGACTAAAGCTACTTTCTCTCCAGCTTTTATATTAAATGATATGTTTTTGAGAATGTAATTTTCTTTTTCATAAGCAAACCAAACATGTTTAAATGCAATATCTCCTTTGATATATTCAGTAGAGTGCGACCCTGTACCAGGATGAGTTGGTTTATAATCGAGTAGTTTGAATATACGATCGCAGCATACCACACCCATTTGCAATGTATTGAATCGGTCAGCGATCATTCGTATGGGGCGAAAAAATAATTGTAAATACATAATGAATGCAATCAGCATGCCAAGGGTAACTTCTTGATTCAATACACCTTTACATCCATACCATACTAAAAAACCGATTCCCGCTGCTCCAATGACTTCAGCGACAGGAAAATAAATAGAGTAATAAAATACAGATTTAATATTTGCCTGTCGATGTTCGTGATTTATTTTTTTGAATTTTTCCATTTCTTGTTTTTCACTATTAAAGATCTGGATGATGCTCATACCACTTATATGTTCTTGAACAAAGGCATTAAGATTAGCGACTGCTATGCGAACTTCATTAAATGTTTTTTTAATTTTTTCTTTAAAAATATATGTTCCTAAAAGTAAAATTGGAAATGTGGATAGACTTATCAATGTTAGTTTCCAGTTGGTATAAAACATGACTCCTAAAATGATAATAATTTGAAGAAGATCGGCAATAATAGCAGCAAACCCTTCACTGAATATATCTGCCAGATTTTCCACATCGGATATGGTTCGTGCAACTAATCGTCCAATAGGATTTGTATCAAAAAATTGTAAAGGGAGTTTGGTGATGTGTTTGAATAATTTGGTGCGAATGTCGCGAATAACACGTTGCCCTAATAATCCTGATAAGTAGGAATGGAGGTATTGTACATAGGATTGTGAAACTAAAATACCCACCATCAGTATAATCATGAATAGAAGTCCTTTATAATTATGTTCTGAGATTTGAGTGTCTACTGTTTGCTGAATAAGATAAGGCCGTAATGGTGCAACGACTCCTAATAAAATAGTGAGCGAAACAACAGTGATGAATAGGTGCTTATAGGGTTTGATATAGGAAAATAGTTTGGCGAGGATAATTTTATCAACTAGTTTTCCACTTTTTTTTTCTTTTTCCAATACACAAAAGAGGTTGTTGATCAAAATTACAAAAACGATCTCGTTGTTAGGTTCTTTTTACTAACTTTACCAACGATGTTGCAGCTTCGATTGGTTTTAGAAAGTTTTCGATTTGCGTTAGGTGCTTTAAAAGGGAATATCCTTCGAACCATACTTTCCCTATTAGGGGTTACGATTGGTATTTTTTCAATTATTACTGTTTTTACTATTGTAGATTCACTTGAGCGAGGTATTCGTGATAGTTTTTCTTTTATTGGAGAAAATATAGTTTATGTTCAAAAATGGCCATGGGGTTTTTCATCTAATTATCCATGGTGGAAATACGTTAATCGTCCCGAGGTCAGCATTAATGATTTTCGATATTTAGAAAAAGAAATAACTCAAAGTGAGGGTGTTGCTTTATTTGTTCGAAAAGATATTTCTATTAAACAAAGCAATAACTCAATGGATAATGTATACCTCATGGGGGTTACATATGCGTATAACAAAGTAGCAGATGTTCCTGTTGAAATAGGTAGGTATTTTACTGGTCAAGAAGTAGAAGCGTCGCGCAATAGAATTATTATTGGATATGATGTAGCTGTTCAATTATTTTCATATCAAAACCCTATTGGTAAGATGGTGAAAATAAAAGGATTAAATTTTTTTGTTATTGGTGTGATGAAAAAACAAGGCGCCAATTTTATAGAAGGTATTCCGAGTAATGATCAAACTTGTATTATACCTTATGGAGCTTTTTTAAAATTATATTATGTTGGGAGTGATGGAGGGGCGAGTGCTACAGTAGCTATCAAAGGGAGATCATCTGACATTGGTTTGTTAGAGTTGGAGGGTGAAATACGTGGATATATGCGTTCTAAAAGAGGGTTAAGGCCAAGAGATGAGGATGACTTTGCAATAAACAGACCTGAAATGTTATCTAATAATATTGCAAGTGTCTTTCAAATCATGGGCTTGGCAGGATGGGTTATTGGAGGTTTTTCTATGCTAGTAGGTGGATTTGGTATAGCTAATATTATGTTTGTGTCCGTGAAGGAACGTACATCTGCTATCGGTATTCAGAAATCACTCGGTGCTAAAAATTATTTTATTCTTTTTCAATTCCTATTTGAATCTATTTTTTTAAGCGCCATTGGCGGTTTAGTAGGTTTGTTTCTAGTTTTTCTTGTCACGCTTATACCAATGGGTGGACTGACTATTATTTTATCATTAAAAAATATAGCACTTGGCCTTGGTGTTTCTATTATCATAGGTATACTTTCTGGTATTATTCCAGCTTCTATAGCTTCTAACCTTGATCCTGTGGAAGCTATTCGGGCGAAATAATTATACTATAAATAAGCGAGAGGCAATCTCATCAGCCACATATTTGCCTTTTTTAGTGAGTATAATAGTTTCTTTTTCCAGGATACAAAATTTATCATCTAGAAGTTGTTGAATATAAGATGAGTAGATGCTCTGTAAGTTGATGTGATATGTTTTTTTAATAAATCTAAGATCGCACCCCCATTTTGTTCGAAGTCCAGTTAGTATATATTCATTTATTTTTTCCTCAATAGTTAGATTTTCAATAGAGGCCGGAATAATTCCTTTTTTGATAGAATGAATATAAGAGGTATTATTTGATATATTGTGTTGCCGTGTATTTCCATTATAAGAATGTGCACTTGGTCCAACTCCAAGATATTTTTTTTGCTTCCAATAATTGCTGTTGTGTATAGAAATATAACCAGGTTGTGAAAAGTTTGATATTTCATAGTGTTCATATCTATTCTCTTCTAATTTTTCCATTGTGATATCAAACTGCTCTGCTGCAAAAAGGTCTTCAATTGGAAAAATCTTTCCTTTTTTTAGCCAATTTCCAAAAACAGTTTTAGATTCAATGGTTAGGCAATAAGCAGAAATGTGTGTAGGTTCTAACTCTATTAGTTGACTTAGATCTTGTTTTAAAATAGAATGGGTGTTATGTGGAATGCCATAAATAAGATCTACGCTTATATTTTGAAATCCTCTTTTTTGGGCACGGATGATACTGTCTTTAGCTTGTTGTTTCGTGTGTGATCGGTTAAGGTAGTGTAAATGAGGTTCGTGAAATGACTGAACGCCTACACTTAATCGATTAATACCGCAAGTTTGGAAGATATCTAGTTTGTCATCGGTAAGATCATCAGGATTGGCTTCTAGAGTGATTTCGGCTGATGGATCTATAATGAAAGTATCATTAATAGCTTGAAATATATTTTCTAGCTCTTTTTGAGATAATATACTGGGAGTGCCTCCACCTAAATAAATTGTTTCAATCGTCTCTTTTCCTATATAATCTTTTTGCAAAATCAACTCTTTACAAATATATTTTACCAATTCTTCTTTCCCGCTTAAATTTGTGCTGAAATGAAAATCACAGTAGTAACAAGCTTGTTTGCAAAAAGGAATATGTATATATAAACCAGCCAATTTTCGTTTTTTTTGATTGAGGTGATTTAATTTTATCGATTTTAATTTGATTAAGAAAGTTTTTTCTACATTTTTTTTAATTTTAGTAGCAGTACTTTCTGTAGCTGCTCAGAATAAACACGTGTTTCGAGCACTGTGTAGAGATGATGAATTATGCACGCTTCGTCTAAAAAAAGAACCAAGAGACTCATTAGGCTTTGTTCAAGGACTCAACCAATTGCTTCATCACCTTCATGAGAAATCATTTATAGAGGCCTCTATTCAACAAGTGGTTTATCATCAAGATACTACGACAGCTTTTATATATGTCGGTAAATCGTACCAGTGGGTAAAACTTTCTCTTGAACATGTTAAATCTATCTTACCTTATAGGTCTATAAAAGAAAAATATTACAGAATGCGTCCATTTACATATAGTCAAGTTGCTAATCTTCAAAATCGACTTATTCGTATGATGGATGATCATGGATACCCTTTTGCCTCTACTCAGCTTGACTCACTTCAAATTAATAATCAATCTATTCAGGCTGTTTTGAGAATAGACCCTGGGCCTGCTATTGTTTTTGATTCTATAGCTATCTATGGAACATCTATTATAAAAACTTCTTTCTTGAGTTCGTATTTGGGTATTTTTTCTAATGAATCATTTGCTACGTATAAAATAGAGCGCGCTAATCGTATTTTGGCACAATTGCCTTACATTAAAATAGTGAGCTCTTCACAACTCTTTTTTAAGAATTTTAGAGCGTATCCTGTTTTTTTTCTTGATCGCCGATCGTCTAATCGCCTCGATGGTTTTTTGGGCTTATTGCCAAATTCTCAACAAGCCACTTCTAGAATTTTAATAACGGGGCAAATTTCACTACGCTTGCTAAATCTGTTTTCTACAGGCAAAGGACTCGAGTTTGAATGGATGAGACAAAGACCGCTGTCTCAACAGGCTTCTTTGTATTATATACATCCACATTTTTTAAATACCGGTATTGACATTAAATCTAAATTTTATCTTCTCAAAGAAGATACAACTTTTTTGAATGTTAATACTGGAATAGCTTTTTCTCGTTTTTTAAATAGATTGCAAGGCAGTGGGTCTATTTTCGTAGATTATAAGACTTCTCGAACGACTACAGATAAGCTAATTGCTGATTTTCAGAAGCTTCGCTTGGCTGATTTTGACCTTTTATCTTATGGTATAGGCTATGAATGGAATAACTTAGATGATTACCTTTATCCACGAAAGGGTATTAATCTAAAAATAGAGCTTCAGGTGGGAAATAAATTAATAAGAAAGAATTCAGGATTTACCGATTCGCTCTATCAAACTATTCCTAAAAATACAATCCAGTCTCAATGGAGTGTGTTATTAGAAAATTTTATTAGTTTATCAGAAAAAAATATATTATTACATAAAATAAAAGCAGGTGGGATTATAAATGACAAAATATTCCTTAACGATCTTTTTCAAGTAGGGGGATTGATGACTTTGAGAGGTTTTAATGAGAACTTTTTTTATGTATCCTCGTATGTCATTCATACACTTGAATACAGATACCATATGACGAATGATACCTACTTTATGGGATTTTATGATCAGGGATATATTCAAAATAGATCTACTGATTTTTATAGCGATTTTCCAGCTGGTGGAGGTGTAGGAATAAGTTTTTCAACGAGTGCTGGTATTGTCAATGTTGTTTATTCTTTAGGAAATAGTAAGAATCAACCTGTTGGGTTTAATACATCTAAAATACATGTTGGTTTTGTAAGTAGATTTTAAGATATATGTGGAGTCAGTTTAATCATCTTTTTTCTTTTGCATGGTCATTTCTTATAACCATTCTCGCCATACCTGCAGTTATTCACGTAGCAAGAGAGCAGCAATTATTTGATCAGCCTAACGATCGTAAAATGCATCATTCGTTGATACCTCGTTTAGGTGGTGTTGCTATTTTTGCAGGTTTTATGTCTGCCATTACTATTTTTGGTAATCTGGAAACAAATGAAGGCATTCAATATGTTTTAGCAGGTTGTATACTTGTATTTCTAATTGGGCTACGTGATGACGTTAGGCCTGTTTCTCCTTTCAAGAAGTTCTTTGTTCAAATTGTAGCAGCGGGCATCATCATGTTTGTGGGAGACATCCGTATTACAAGTTTTCAAGGCATTATGGGTATTAATGAGCTTTCTCACGGCTCCAGCTATATGTTTACATTTTTAGTCATCATTGGAATTACAAATGCTATTAATTTAATAGATGGATTAGATGGGTTGGCTGGAAGTATTGTTCTGATCATCACCTGTTTTTTTGGATTTTATTTTTATCAATCAGGTTCCCCTTATGCCTCTGTGGCATTTTCTTTAGCAGGCGGAATGATTGGTTTTTTAAGATATAATCTCAATAAAGCCATCATTTTTATGGGAGATACAGGGGCTTTAGTTAGTGGATTGATTATATCTGTTTTAGCTATTAAGTTTATTGAGCTTAAACCAGTTGCATCTTCTCCTGCATTGGCTGTAGCTATTTTGATTATACCTATCATGGATACATTAAGAGTGTTTACTATTCGAGTTATACATGGTAGATCACCCTTTATAGCTGATAAAAACCATTTACATCATAAATTTATAGCATTAGGTTTTTCACCTTTGCAGGCTGTAATTATGTTAATCAGTATTAACGTGTTTTGTGTGGCCATTATTAGCAACTTGTCTTATTTAGGTAGTTTTATTAATCTCATCTTGTTAGCTTCTTTTGCGGTTATTTTTTCCTTAGCTTTGGAAATCGATCGCTTCATCATCGAAAAAAAGCCAGATGACAAAAAAATTAGGATGTAGTTTATTAATTCTTCTTTTTTTATTTATAGCTTCGACTATAGCTTATTCTTATGATGTAGAAATTTCTAGGCAATTTCGTATTTCTAAGGATGTTCAGACAGAATGGATTCTATTTGATAGGAAACATGATGCATATATGTTATATAATCCGTTCTTGCATCGAGATCATTCGCCTAAAATATTATTTATTTCTTCTGACCTATTAAGAGAAAACAATCTTTATCTGTATTTGACAGGCAATACATATCTATTTGTAAATGGCAAGGTAGTTTATAAAAAAATAACAGAAGGATGGCTTGAGTTAACCTATACCTACTTAAAAAATAGTCAGAAAGGGGGATTGTCTTTTATTAGTATATATTCTCCTCATGATGCCCATGCTGTCAAATATTCTTTTTATGGATATAGATATTCTGTAAATCGACTTCATTTTAACCAAAGCCAACCTCTTGACTCCTTAAAAAATAATTCTCTTTATGCTCAGAGAAATTTTCTTGGACTATCTTTTCTATTTATTCTTTTTTGCTTAGCCATATTTAAGCAGCGTAATCATAGTTTATATAATGGGTTTTATACATTTTCTTATTTATTTAAAACGGGGGCTGTAGATTTTTTCTATAAAAAACCATTAAGTATATCTGGGTATTATTTATTTTTTATTGGGATTATGATGGCTTTTTTATCGTTAAGCCTACTTGGTGGCAATTTGTCTTTTATACCTTATCCTATTGAAAAAATAGCTCATTGGGGTTGGCCAAAACTGGCCTATTTTTTGATCTCGAGTTTAGGTATAAGTTTTTTATATTTTTTTAGATTTATTTTTATAAAATTTTTTTCTAAACTATTTAATATAACACCCTGGGCATACCAACATTATTTTTATCTTGTAAAGGCATCCATTACATTTTATATCCTTCTTTTATGCTTTTCATTGACAGTATATTTTTTGCATATTAATTTTTCAACTCATGTAATTCATTTTTTTATTGTTTTATTTTTAATTTTTAGAAGCCTCATTATTCTTTTTTTTCTGAATAGATGGCAGCCTATTAGAAATCTTTATTTATTTTCGTACCTTTGCATTACAGAATGGGTGCCTTTATTAATAAGTGTAAGGTTAGGCCTGTTTTTTTAAAGATAATCTGAGCTTTTATGGCAAAAAGTAACTCTGATAGGTTAACTAAAGTTTCTAAAGTATTGATTTCGCAACCTAGGCCGATTGATGAGAAGTCTCACTATTTTGAAATTGCTGAGAGGTATGATATTAAAATGGATTTCACACCATTTGTTGAAATACAGCCTGTTGACATTAAAGAGTTTAGGAAGCAAAAGATAGATATCCTTGCACATACAGCTGTTATTTTCACAAGTCGTAATGCAGTAGATCATTTTTTCAAACTGTGTGCGGAAAGCAAAATAGAAATGCCTGCGCAAACCAAGTATTTTTGTGTGACAGAGCAAACAGCTAATTATTTACAAAAGTATATTGTTCTTCGAAAAAGAAAAATTTTTGTTGGCGAAAAAACAGCTCATGATTTAATTGCTATTTTAAAAAAGCATAAAGGAGAAAAAATTATCTTTCCGTGCTCAAATGGAAATAGAGGAGAGCTTGTAGAGTTCTTACAACATAATGATTATAATTATACAGAGGCAATAATATACAATACGGTACCATCTGATCTATCAGCTATTTCCAAATTAAACTATGATATTATTGCGTTTTTTAGCCCATCTGCGTTAGATTCATTGCTTTTTAATTTCCCTCAATTTAAGCAAAATAAAACGCGCTTGGCTGCCTTTGGTGCAGCTACAGCTAAGGCCATTAGAGATGCTGGCTTTATATTAGATATTGAAGCTCCAACACCCGAAGCTCCATCAATGACTAGTGCATTAGAATTCTATGTAAAGAAGGCTAATAAGTAAATTTGTTTTTTTTTGTAAAAAATGTTAATTTGAAGTATCATTGTTATATTTTGTTCGTTTTAAACCTAAAAAAATAGCGTAGATTATGAAGAAGCTAATATATTTTATATGTTTAATGTTGCCCATCAAACTCATGGCGCAACAAGTCCCCCATTTTAGTCAATACATGTTTAATACACTGTATTTAAATCCTGGCTATGCAGGTATGGATGAAGGTCTTCGATTTGCCTTAATTTATAGAAATCAATGGACAGGCTATAGTCCTACGTTTGATCAAGGGGGGGCTCCTCAAACCCAGGTCTTTAGCGTCAATGCTCCTTTAGATATGATAAGCAGTGGTATAGGTCTACATGTTGTGAATGACGTGGTAGGTCCATTTTCTGGCCTGCAAGTTCAGGGTTCTTATGCTTACCATATTGTTATACCTTCAGTTGGCAAAATAGGTTTGGGCCTTCGTGCAGGAATGTTTTCTCAGCAAATTAATTTTAATCAATACCGATGGGCTGATCCTAATGACCCTTTACGAAGGGATGGAATTCAGTCTCAAATAAAACCAGATTTTGGCGCTGGAATTTATTTTAGAGGGTTACGGTATTTTGCAGGAGTTAGTGTTACGCACATGCTGTCCCCTTCTTTTAATTTTGGTATAGATAAACTAAATAATCCACTTTCAAGAGTATTATATGTTACTACAGGATATGATTTTCAAGCTACACCTAAAGTGATTGTTACGCCATCTGTTCTTATTAAATCAGATTTTAATGTGCTTTCTTTTGAATTAAGTGCAATTGCGAATATTCAAAAGAAATTTTTCGGTGGATTATCATATAGAAGATCGGATGCTGTGATTGCTATTGTGGGGGTTAGTCTTTTTAATAGCGCACTTAATTTAAGTTATGCATTTGATTATGTTGTAGCTGGTCAGACCGTTAAACGGCCTACCTCTCATGAGGTGTTGGTATCTTATTCTGTACCTGTTGGCGGAATAAGGCAGATCGTTCGCACGCCTCGTTTTAGTATTAGATAAGTAAAAAAATAAATTTTATAATTTTTTTTAAGTTTTTTTGTGTATATTTAATATAAAGTTAATATTTTTGTTGTCTAAACAGGTTTAAGGTATGAATAAGATAAAAGCTTTTATCTATGTGGGTAAAGCGGTGGTGGTGTGTGCTGTTGCCGTTTCTCTGCAGAGCTGTGGAAAGAACCCTAAGGATACACAGGGTCAGTTAACAGGAGTGATGGCTAGAAATTATCTTGGTATGGATCTTCCATTTGGTATGGTGGCTGTTCCTGGAGGAACGTTCCATATGGGCCAAGGTGATCAAGATATAGCTTATTCTCAAATCAATATGAATAAGCAAGTTACCATCAGCGGCTTCTATATGGATGATACTGAAATTACAAACAATGAATATAGGCAATTCATGACGGCTATTATAGCTGACTCTCTGGATGTCCTAGGTGAAGATTATGTTATGAAGGAGTTGTATCCCGATACAACCGTTTGGGTAAAAGACTTTACTCATCATATGGGTGATCCAATGATGGAGTATTACTATTGGCATCCTGCGTTTGATGATTATCCTGTAGTAGGTGTGGACTGGAAAGCAGCTAAATATTTTTGTCAGTGGAGAACTAAAAATTTAAATGCATACCGAACAAGCCAAGGTTTATGGACAATGCCCAATTTTAGATTGCCTTCTGAGGCGGAATGGGAATATGCAGCTCGTGGAGGAAGGAAATTGGCTCCATATCCATGGGGAGGTCCTTATATCAGAAATTCCAAAGGCTGTTTGTTAGCTAACTTTAAACCCGGAAGAGGTAATTACTATGATGATGGATTTAGTTATACTAATCCAGTCTATGCTTTTTTTCCTAATGATTATGGCTTATATGGAATGTCAGGTAATGCCGCAGAATGGTGTGAAGATGCATTTAACCCATCTTCTATGGCCGTTATTTGGGATTTAAATCCAACTTACTATGATGATAATGAACCTCGAAAAGTAGTGCGAGGTGGGTCATGGAAAGATATTGCCTACTATTTACAAACAGGAGCTCGAAGTTTTCAACATAGAGATTCGGTTGAAGCTTTTATAGGTTTTAGATGTGCTATGACTTACTTGGGGCGGTCAGCAGGTAATGAATTTTAATTTTTAAAATTATATATTTGAATCTATCGTAATACTTATAACTTTATAAACCAATTGTTAAATAACCATTAAAAAAATTAAATAACATGAATGCACAAAAAGGAGAAACTAGTAATTACCTATTTGACAAACTTATGCCGATGGCTTATGGAATAGGTGCAGCTGTTGTTATCTGCGGGGCGATGTTTAAAATTATGCATTGGCCAGGCGCAGGTTTCATGTTAGTAGCTGGTCTTACAACTGAAGCGTTTATTTTCTTTTTAAGCGCCTTTCAACCACAGCCTTCAACAGGTTCTGTAAGCAAGGATAGTAACACTACAAAGCAGTTGGATAATATGCTTCAAAAAGGAGGAATAGAATCTCACCTTATTGAAAATTTAGGTAAAGGGATGAAGACTTTAGCAGAGACAGCTTCTAAGATGAGTTCTATTAATGATGCTACGATTGCTACAAGTGAATATGCTAAAAATGTAAAAGAGGCTTCTAAGTCTATGCTAGATTTGAATAAGTCATATTCTGGCGTTATTACTGCAATGTCTGATATGTCTAATGCCTCTAAAGATTCAAAAGAATATCATATGCAAGTACAAGCAATTACTAAAAATTTAGGTGCATTGAATGCTGTCTATGAAACAGAGTTGAAAGATGCTAATAATCATGTTAAAGCCATGAGTAGTTTCTATAAAAACCTATCAACAGCTGTAGAAAGCATGACAGAGGCGGCTAAGGATACACAACAATTTAAAACAGAGTTATCGAAGCTGACAACTAATCTTACCAATTTGAACAAGATATATGGTAATATGTTGAGCGCTATGAAGGTTTGATATTAACTTTCTAAAAACCAACTAATTGAATTATTTAAAGTTAACCCAACTCATTAATAAAAAAATATATGGCTGATCAACAGTTGTCGGTAAGGCAGAAGATGATTAATATGATGTATCTGGTTCTTACAGCCTTGCTAGCCTTGCAGGTAAGTTCTGCAATCGTGGAGAAGTTTAGATTTTTAAATGAAAGTCTTGAACTGGCGAACGGAGAATCTATTATTTCTAATACTAATATTATATCTTCTATTCAAGATAAAGTAGCTAAATCAGGGAATAGAGACAAAGATTTGCAAGTAGTCAAAACAGCTCAAGAGGTAAGAGTTAAAACCGCAGAAATGCTTGCTAGACTAGATGCAATTAAAAATGAACTTATAGAGAAAAGTGGTGGAAAAGATGAAAACGGAAGTTTTCGTGGTGGAAAAGATGAAACCATTACTGAGGAAATTATGATCCGCGGTGGAAAAGGTGAAGCGTTTAAGATTAAGGGTGAGATTAATAATTTTGTAGATTACTTGTCGGATATGGGTGGAAGACAAGGTACAGATCGATTCAGACATATTGCTTTGGATGCTAAGGATATTCCTACTGTAAGAAAAGATCCTGAGCAAAAGAACAAAAATTTTGCTGACTTAAATTTTGGTCAAACTCCAATGGTAGCTGCATTGGCTGTGTTAAGTCAAAAACAAACTGAAATTATTAGAGATGAAACGGCGGTATTGCAGTATTTGGCAAGTCAGGTAGGTGCTGATCAAATACGTTTTGATCAAATTGTGGCTATGGTTAATCCAGAGTCTAAGTTTGTTGCAGCAGGATCTAAGTATAAAGCTGAGATGTTTATAGCTGCATCTTCAAAGTCTGTTAATCCTATCATGAAAGTTGATGGCAGGGAAGTTAGCGTTAAAAATGGCAGAGGCCAGGTTGAATTTACTGCTACTCCTGGAAATTATGGTGCTGACGGTACTATCACTAAGACATTTTTGGCTGAAATTACTGTTAGGACCCCACAGGGCAATGATACTACTTTTTCTAATAGAGTGGAATATGTTGTAGCTAAGCCTATCATTCAGGTGCAATCAGCTGCTGTAAATGCACTATATTTTAATTGTGGTAATGAGCTGAATGTCCAAGTCCCAGCCTTAGGTAATAGTTATAATCCAACTTTTTCTGCAACAGGAGCTAATGTAATTCCAGGTTCTAGTAAAGGGTTGGTTACTTTGGTACCTAATAGTAAGAAAGTTAAATTAACTGTTAATAGCAATGGTAATTTAATTGGCACTCAAGACTTCCCTGTACGTGGTATTCCTATTCCATCGTTGAAAATTTATCAAGGAACAAGTGAAATTAATTTAAAGACAGGCCTTACAGCATCTACATTATCTAACTTAAAAATTGTTATAGTTCCTGATGAGAGTTTTAGACAATTTTTGCCAAAAGATGCACGTTATAAGGTAGCAGAATGGGAAATATATTTGGCGCGAGGTACAAGAGCTGTTTCTCAAAAACGTGTGACGAATACAGAAGTTTCAGTTTCTGATTTTAGAAATTTATCGAAACCAGGCGATAGGTTAGTTATAGAAGTAAAGTCTGTTAAACGATTGAACTTCCAAAATAAGGTAGAAGAAGTATCTATTCCTGCATCACAGCGTATAGTTAATATATCATTAAATTAAACTTAAGTATCAGGTATTATGAAGAAAGTAATTTGTTTGTTTGGATTAATTATAGGGGGAATAAATTTTGTATCCTATGCTCAAGATGAAACGGAGGGTACAATAGGAATGGCTGAAACTTCTTCGGTTACTACTAATAATAATGAAGCAAGCAATACTGATAATATTCCCTACACGGTTACTAAGCCTTTTATCAGACCTATCATATTTCCAGATGATATTATGTATAAAAAAGAGGTCTGGAGAAGACTTGATGGAAAAGAGAAAATTAATCGATCTTTTTTTACCTTTCAGAATGAGATTACCAAATTGGTTATAGAATCTGTTAAATCTGGTACGTTACAACCTTATAAGAATGATTCATTGGTGACAAGAATGTCTAAGGAAGAGTTTTTAGAGAATCTTAAAGTTCCTGGTATGGAGGATCCAAATAAGGGGCAACCCCTTGTTGATCCGTTTGGTGGAAGTGATGATCCAGCTTGGGGTAACTTAGGTTCGTCTTCTTCAGATAAGAAGGAAAAAGAAAAGTTAAATAATGAGTTTTTGCCAAGGGAGGTGACAGTATTAGAAATGAAAGAAGATGTTGTATTTGATAAACGACGATCTCGAATGGAGATAAGAATTAAGGCCATTACACTCGTAGTCCCTGCTGAGCGTTTAGCAACGGGAATCGATCGTATTTTGGGGACTTTTTCTTATGATGAATTGGAAAAACTATTCAGAGATAATCCTGATAAAGCAATTTGGTTTAATGGGTACAATAGTAAGGAACATAAAAATTATGCTGATGCTTTTGAGTTAAGGTTATTTAAGGCTAGAGCAATTAAATTTGGTAATGCAGATGGAGATGATCTAGCAACTATTTATCCTGATTTGAGAGCTGCTTTAATTGCTTCAGAGATTGAAGAGCAAAAAATTATGGAGTTTGAAAGTAATGCATGGGAGTATTAATGATTAATTATATATTATTCTGAGAAAGAAAAATTAAATTTAAAAAGGGGAGACATTAGTCTTCCCTTTTTAAATTTAAAGAGCTTGTATATAATCGTTAATCTGATTTTTTTCGTATGACCATAAGCCCGTCTCGTATGGGCATAAGAACATTTTCAACACGATTGTCGTGTTGTACTTTTTGATTAAAATCTTTTATAGCTCTGGTGTCTTTATCATCTTTATCTTGCTTTGCTATGACCTTCCCACTCCATAGCACATTGTCTGCTATAATATAGCCACCTATTTTTAATTTTTGAAATGCAAGGTCATAATAAGTAGAATAATTTTCCTTGTCAGCATCTATAAATACTAAGTCAAAAACGATATCTAAATTTGGAATAAGGTTAAGCGCATTTCCAATAAGAAGTTCAATTTTTGAATCGAGTTTTGCTTCTTTAAAATAATTAGTAATCATTGTTTCTAATTCTTCATTAATATCTATTGTATAAAGCTTTCCGTCTTTTTGTAATCCTTCTGCCAAACAAATGGCAGAATAACCTGTGTATGTGCCAATCTCTAGTATATACATGGGTTGTATCATGGTAGATAACATAGCTAAAGTGCGTCCTTGAAGATGTCCTGATAGCATTCTGGGCATCATGACATTACTATTTGTTTCTCTATTTAATTTTTTCAACACATCAGATTCTTCTGTAGAGTGTATTTCAATATATGCTTCTAATTCAGGGGGTAAGAAATTCATTGTTCGTTAAAAAATAGTTTTAAGTTTTCACTAATTTAGATGAATTTAGTTGAATAATTTTAATATCTATTAGGGCTAGATTTTTTAATACCTGTCTTTAACTGTTTTATGCAAAATAAGGATATAGTAAAATTTTTTCAGTTAGCCGCGCAGCTCGGAGCTATTCATGAAGATGATGAAAAAGAAGTACGTATGTATGGGGCTGTTGCTTCTCAAATTGAAGGTCTTGACACAGAGGTGAGTAGTCTTTCTCCTAAACAACTTGCTTCTTTATTTTCAAATAAAATTGTGGCTGAACAAATTCAACAACTGTTATTGAATAACATGTTTAATTATTTGGAAAAGTTGTTGGGCAAGACTCCTCCTGGAATTATTCAGTTATTGGAGGTTAATGGGCTTGGTCCTAAAAAGGTGCATGCTATTTGGAAGACATTAAATATTACAACACCTCAAGAATTATTACAAGCTTGTGAGAATGGTTTGATTGCTAAGCTTAAGGGTTTCGGAGAAAAAACACAAGAGTCTATTAAGCAATCTTTGTTGTTTATTGCAGCCTATGCTGGGAAGGCCCTTTATGCAGATATAGAAAATAATGTATTAGAGCTTGATAAGCTATTACGTCAGCATGATGCAGTAGAACATGTTTCTTCTGTTGGGGCTGTTCGTAGAAAAATGGAAATTATTGATGTGATTGAGTTTCTTGTTGCAACGAAAAATTCAGAAACCGTTTCCTCGTTCTTAAAAGATAATTTATCTTGGTTGGAATATAATTTAAAACAGTCGAGTCCTTTTTGTTGGCGCGGCAAGTTAAAAAATAGAGATGTTCAACTTGCTATTTATTTTACATCTTCGGATGATTTTTTTAAGCGTTTATTTACACTTACAGGTTCGCCCGATTATCTAGAAGAAATACTTAGTGGAGACAAGGTAATTAACTCGTTTTCTTCTGAAGAAGAAATATATAAAGATTTAGGATTTACTTATCTTGATCCTGAGATGAGAGAGAAGCCTATATTTAAAATAAGTGATGATAAGCTCATGATGGAACGTCTTGTGGCGCTTAAAGATTTAAAGGGTATTATTCATGCTCATTCAACTTATAGTGATGGGAAACATGCTCTTGAAGAAATGGCATCTTTTTATAAAGCTCTGGGATATGAGTATTTAGGAATTACGGATCATTCGAAATCAGCTTTTTATGCGAATGGGCTTTCTGAATCTCGTGTGAAGAAACAACATGATGAAATTGATTTATTAAATAAAAAACTTTATCCATTTTTTATATTTAAGGGAATTGAATCAGATATATTATCCGATGGATCGCTTGATTATAGTTCTGATGTGTTATCTACATTTGACTTTGTGATTGCATCGATTCATTCAGCTATGAATATGAGTCAGGCCAAAGCGACGGAGCGATTAATTAAAGCTATTCAAAATCCATTTACTACTATATTAGGTCATCCGACAGGGAGATTATTGTTAAAAAGAGAGGGCTATCTGATAGATCACCGAGCTGTCATTGAAGCATGTTCTCATTATCACGTAGCCATAGAGATTAATTCGAATCCATGGCGTCTTGATTTGGATTGGAGATGGATAGAATATGCCATGGAAAAAAATGTTTCATTGTGTATTTGTCCAGATGCGCATGAAAAAGAAGCCTATTTAGATATGAGCTATGGTATTATTATGGCTAGAAAAGGAGGATTATTGAAAGATAGAACATTAAATGCTCTTTCTGCTTTTGAGCTTCAGTCTGTATTTAAAAATAAGAGAATAAAAAAATGAAAATTCTTGTTTTGCGTTTTTCTTCTATTGGTGATATCGTACTTACCTCTCCTGTGGTTCGAAATTTGAAAAATAAATTTCCGAATTCGGAAATCCATTTTTGTACTAAGAAAAAATATAGCGTTTTAGTTGAATCCAATCCATTTATATCTAAAGTATATTTTTTGGAAAAAAAGATAATTAACCTTGTTCGGATGTTGAGAAGAGAGAAATATGATGTAGTCATTGATCTTCATTCCAATTTGCGTACGCGTATCATTAAATTATGTTTATTGGGTATATCAAAATTATATACTTTTAAGAAGTTGAATTTTAAAAAATGGGTGTATGTTGTTTTTAAGATCAATCGACTTCCACCTATTCATATAGTTGATCGGTATATGAATACCCTAAGTAGTATGGGTGTAGAAAATGATGGATTGGGATTGGACTATTTTATTCCTGAGAAGGATCATGTGTTAAAACAATCTCTTCCGGTTGCTTTTCACGATAACTATGTTGTTTATGCGCTCGGTGGACAGCACGAAACAAAAAAACTTCCTTTTCAAAAAATAGTAGAACTATGTTTGTTGATTAAAGAACCTATTGTTTTCTTGGGAGCTAAGGAGGATTATATCCAGGCGGAAAAAATTATTGATCATTTTCAACAACAACAGAATAAATCTTGTTTCCCTCTATTGTATAATGGATGTGGTTTATATAATTTAAATCAATCGGCTTCATTAATTAAACAGTCTGCTTGGGTTATAGCTCATGATACCGGGTTGATGCATATTGCTGCTGCGTTTAAGAAAAAAATTTATTCTATATGGGGTAATACGGTTCCTGATTTTGGCATGTATCCTTATCAAACAGAGTATGTCGTATGGGAAAATAAAGGATTGTATTGTAGGCCTTGTTCGAAAATTGGGTATTCAGTATGCCCCCAAGAGCATTTTAGGTGCATGAACGACATTGTTTTTAAATTTTAATACAAATTTTCTTAATTATCTTATTTTATTTCAAAATAAAAAATAGTCCCTCTTACTCGCTTGCGTGTCGCGAGTGAGTAAGAGTACACTCGGTAAAGCCTAGTGACTGAATCGCACTGTGAGATTGCTTCGTCACGCTCAAGCGCTCCTCGCAAAGACGTAAAAAAATAAAGCGCACTTCTTTGTTTTTTGTGATTTTAAGTGTACATTGCATATAGATAAAAATTTAATATTAATTCTATTAATTATACAAAAAAAGTTATTTAAATATATAAAAATTCTATATATGGTATTGATTTGATTTTTTTTGATACTACCTTTACTTTTAGTTTGAAAAAAGCTGATTTAGTTAAGTTAATGAAGTTAATCAGAAAAATACTGGTGGATGATTTGGTAAAGGGGGGAATAAATGAGAAACCAAAAGAAAATCCACCAAAAGATCCACCTAAAATTTAAATTTTTAAATACAATAAAAAATGACTCAGAGATATATAATTAATTTATACATTTTGTTGTTTTCGATTCTTTTCTTTATTACTTGTAAGGAAAAAGGGAATATTGAAAAAAAATATAATCTTGTACAAAAGAAAATACCAATATCGCTTGGTTTTTTTTGATTCGGATGCTATATTTACATTCAGTTTGAAAAAACAGATTTAGTTGAGTTAATGAAAATAATCAGAAAAATACTGGTGGATGATTTGGTGAGGGGAGGAATAAATGAGCAACCAAAAGAAACTCCATCTAATCCACCTCGTCATTAGTTCCGGAGCAAGTTTTTCTGATGTTAGAATAAATTTAAAAAACGCAAAGACAGATGAAGAAAAAATGCCTTTTATTGCCACTCCTGCTTTTAGTAACAGTCTTTACTACATGTACTAAATCCAACAAAGAAGAAATTAAGGTAAAAGAAGCACCTCACACTAATATTCAAGCTGCTGATGCTCTTTCTAAGGATTTGCGCTTACTGTTTAATGTGGTTGATCAATATATTTTGAACAATAAATCTGATGAGGCTCTCTTTTATGCTAATGAGTTAATCACAGAAGCCAAAAAAGTAGGAGATAAAAGTGCAGAAGCCATAGGGTATTATATGAAGGGCTATGTATATGATGTCCAAAAGAAAGAATATGTTCAAGCCTTAGATTGTTTCTTTAAAGCATTTACCATTCAAAGAGAGTTAAATCAATGGCAAGAAATGGGTAAGTCCTATTTGGGAATGGGTGATACTTATTATGAACTCCAATTTTTTGATAGAGCAAAAGAGTATTATGAATTATTTATTGATAATGCACAATTAATCAATAATAAATCTAATGAAGCTGAAGGATATAGAAATATGGCCTTAGTCTATCGAGAGCTAAACGAAGATCCGAACAAGGTCATTTTGTTCTACAAAAAAGCATTGGTTCTACATGAAGAACTTAATAATCCTATCGGGATGGCCAGTTGCTATAACGGAATAGCTAATGCCTATTAT
The DNA here is from genome assembly GCA_964418605.1 of uncultured Cytophagales bacterium. Classification (GTDB taxonomy): domain Bacteria; phylum Bacteroidota; class Bacteroidia; order Cytophagales; family Cyclobacteriaceae; genus CAYQLY01. Next base: position 76,013 of record CAYQLY010000005.1, on the reverse strand, counting down.
ACTTTAAGCAAAGACTATCCTCAGGCCAAAGAATACTATCTGCAAGCAGCCTCCATTTTCGAAACCAATAATAAACAACAAGATTTAGCAGATGTTTATTATAATTTGGGATTAATACACAAGGCACTGAATGAATTTGCCAAAGCCAAAGACTATTTTTCTAAAACCATAGAGCTTAGCACATCCATTAATTATCAAGAACTTGTAATATGTGCTCATGAATGGTTAGGAGAATTAGCCAAAATCTCCAAAAACTATCCTACTGCTATCAAAGAACTTACTATAGCCCAGCAGCTGGCAGAGCAAGATAAAAGCGGGAACATAACCTTGTTAGCAGACATCACCGATACGTTTTCCAAACTTTATGAAGAGATGGGCGATGATAGCAAAGCAATGGATTATGTTCATAAAAAAGAGGCCTGGCAAAATATAGCTAAAGCAGAACGGGAACAAATTACGAAGCTATTAGAGAAACAACGTTTCGATACGGTGAAGTGGGAAGATACTGTAGAGAAAGGGAAAGAAGACAAAGGAATTTCGATATGGTGGTATATTTTATCGGCTGTTGTTATAAGCTTCGTTGCAGGTGTGAAAGGCGCGAAGATATACACCGGCATACAAAATGCACTAAGCATCATTCCCAAAAAGAAGAAAACAAAAAACAGTCTAACAGAAACAGGAACGATCACCTCCTCAGAAGCTGAAGCGATTCAGGATAAGTTGAGCCAGATCGAACGGTTTAAAGAAGCCAACATGTCTATTCCAAAACGTCATTTAGTGGACTTGTGGCATCTGGTTAAAAAGACCAACTGGTTTCAAAAATCGGGTGACGAGAAATGATCAAATAAAGATAGTCGCTGGCTTGTGCAAAAAAACTGTGGTTGCTTATAAAGTTTCCACAGTTTTTTATTTATTACCAAGTTATAGTTGATCTGTTTTTTAACAGTATAAGAAAGTTATGTGCAGCTTATTTTTGGTATCTTTGTATATCCATTGATTGATTACATGCCTAGACGTAGTCGTATTGTTGTTTTAATTATCTTTTTTAGTTTTTATTTTTTTGTTTCTTTTTCTCAGGATCGAAGAACGAAGCGACGAAAAAATAAAATAGAGCTTGTGCAAACGGATGGTGCTCTTGAAAAAGTAAAAATCAATGGAGAGTCTTATCAAAAAATAACCGGACCTAATCTTGTTTTCAGGCAAGGTTCTACCTATTATTATTGCGATGAGGCCTATTATAGTAAGAAAAAAAATACATTGGAAGCTTCTGGTTCAGTCCAAATTAAAGATAGCACATTGACTATTGTTGGAAAAAAACTTATCTATGATGGCAACTCTAAAGTAGCTCAAATTAGACAAGATATTACACTTACCAATCAGTCTATGAAATTGTATACGCAGTACCTAGATTATAGAATTGGAGATAACACAGCTACGTATTTTAATGGTGGAAAAATTATTGATGATTCTACAATACTCACCAGTCGAAATGGATTTGTTGATCAGGATAATAATTATGTTCTTTTTACAGATAGTGTTGTTGTCATAAACCCTAGTTTTAAAATTTTCACAGATCATCTGACGTATCATCTTCTTACTAAGGAAGCTATTTGTACAGGGCCTACGCGTATCGTGAATGATAAAGGTGAAGAAACGTATACCACCTATATTAAATATAATACAAAAACAAAAGTTACGAGCTTGGATAAAGGATCACGTATTGAAGGAGCTGATTATCAATTTTTTGGAGACAAGATTGTGTATGATGATAAGAAACAAATAACACGTGCAGAAAAAAATGTAAAACTTGTTTCTAAAAAAGAAAGTATAGTTATAGAAGGCGATAATGGGTTTAATGATAAAAAGAAAGGAGTTACACGTGTGTATGGCAATGTGTTGATGCTTAGTCCTATGGATCAAGACACGTTGTATATTACGGCAGATACATTATTGGCCGTTGACTCAGGAGATCCGAAGCAAAAACGCATGGTGGCTTATCATCATGTTAAAATGTATAAATCAGATTTGCAGGGTGCTTGTGATTCATTGGTGTATCGTTTTTCTGATTCTACTATTCATTTTTATAGAAACCCTATTTTATGGTCTGAAGGAAGTCAGATGGTGGCTGATTCGATGTATGCTGAGTTGAAAAATAAAAAATTGGATAAACTTCATCTTCGTGTTAATCCATTAATTATTTCTCAGGATAGTGTCCAAAACTTCAATCAACTTAAAGGTAAAAATATGGTTGCTCTTTTTGGTCAAGGTAAGATCCGTCGGGTAGATGTGTATGGAAATGGAGAGAGTATTTATTTTGCAGTTGATCAAGACACGATTACGATGGGAATGAATCGGATTACATGTAGTAATATGTTTATTCATTTTGATGAACGTGGAAAAATTCATCGTATTTCTTTTTTAAGTTCTCCAGATGGGCGCTTTATTCCTCCACATGAGCTCAGCGAGCCTGACAAAAAATTGAAAGGGTTTAAATGGCGAATAATGGAACAGCCTATTCGACAGGAGGTGGTTGGTAAGCGAAGAAAGGTGAGTTAGGTTTTTTTATTTTTTAATAAACTTTACTACTTTTTGATCAATGCTCAGATAGTAAGTTCCTGAAGTAAGGTTGCTCACATCAATTTCTAGTCCGCGGCCTTTTTGGAGGCGTATTCCTTTAAGATTAGCAATTTCATAATTAGCTTCTTGTGATAGATAGATGACCTCTGTTGGTTCAGCTGGTGAAAATGTAATCGGTATTTTTTTTGTTTCATAAATAAGTTCTTCTGAGTAGATTGGTTGAGATTGTGTTGGTGAAGAGTAGATTATTCTGTATTTGTTTACACCGAGATGATGAGAAGCAGGATAAGAATAGAGTTGTTTATTTTTTTCTGCCGTAATCTCTCCTTGTTTTATCCAGTTTTCTTCTTGGTATTGTTCAATACTAAAACTTCCATTGGATAATTCCTCCGTTGTGGACCATTGTATGGTTGTATAATTTACAGTAATACTTGTATACGAGAAATTTTCTTTTTTAATAGTGATGGCTTCCGGATTTAAAATAGTTGGTATACAATTTTCTTTATGGCTTATTCGTATAGTTACATTTTCATTGAGTGGTAAACTGGAAAGATTAATTTCAAATGCGCTAGCTTTAATGTGGTCTAATATTTTTTTGTTATTGAGATAGATTTCCTTTACGCAAAAGTCATTGTCACTTGTTGAGAACAAGTTTTGTACATAAAGATTAGAGCCTTGGTATTTTCCATATAATGTTAATTCTTGTGATAAGGAACGAGTAAATATGCTTGATAAAATACTTATGACGAGTATGGTGTGTTTCATTTAGTGGATTAAAATATTTGCTTTATACGATTTTTTTCTGGAAAGGTTTTATTCAAAACGTAATGCTTCAATAGGGTCTAGCTGTGAAGCTCGTTGAGCAGGGTAATACCCTGATATAATACCAACTACGATACATATACATAGTCCTGTCAGCATCCAAAACCAAGGAATTATAAAGCCACTTTGACTGACGAGTGATGCTATTCCATTGCCAATAAGAATACCTAATAGGATACCTACGCTTCCACCTAATATACATATCATAATGGCTTCCAGTAGAAATTGATTGCGTATTTTTTGAGGAGTAGCCCCTAGTGCTTTTCTAACTCCAATTTCTTTAGTTCGCTCTGTGACAGAAACCATCATGATGTTCATTAGGCCTATGCAAGCGCCTAATAACGTGATAAATCCTACAACAAAGCCACCTACTTTTAGATAAGATGTTATTGTATTGAGTGAGTCTGCTAATGATTCGCTTCGCTCTAACTCAAAGGAGTCTGGCTGGCTAGTGGGGTCTTTTCGGATAATGCGCATGATCCCTCTTGCTTCTTCCATTAAAACCCCCATATTTTTTAAATTGCTCTCAGATGTGGTAATGGTATAAGTAAGCTGGTATGCTTTATTGAGTTGTCTTGCCTTGGTTAATGGGATGAGTATTCGTCGATCAATACCTGTTCCTCCAAAACTTGATCCGGCTTTTTTGATGACCCCAATAATTAAGAGTTTCTCGCCCATCACATAGAGTGTTTTTTGGATAGGGTTTTCATTTTTAAATAATGTTTCTTTTAATTCTGTTCCAATAATGGCTACATTGGTACCTTTTAGTGTTTCATAAGGTGAAAAATTTCTTCCTTGCTCTAAACTCAGTCCTTTTATGGTAAGATAGTTCTCATCTATTCCTGTAACTTGAATGTTGGGATTAGTTTTTTTTGCAAGCCGTTTGACCTCAGCCATGTAAGATATGCTTGTATAGATGCTTATTGTGGCTTTTGGGCTGAATCTCTTTTTATAGGCTATTGCTTCTTGAAAGCTAATGGCGCGATTAGGTTTTTCTTTTTTCCCTCTTTTTCGTGGGCCGAAACCGTTAGTTGACTGTGATTTGATGTCAAAGGATGTGGCCCCTAAGGATGATAGATTGCTATTCACAGAATATTGAATACCATCAATAGCTGTTAGAATACCTACAAGCGAACTTATACCAATAGCGATAATAAGGGAAGTAAGTGTAGCTCGTAATGAATTAGCTTGAATGGAGCGGATGGCTTCTTTTATATTTCCGGTAAAATTCATAACGTCTAAAATTAAGAAATAATTTGGTGTAGGGTTCAAGTAATTGTTCATTTTACTGTAAAAGCGATTTATCTTTTTGTAGTTATCTATAATTATGTGGGTTAAAAAAATAGATTTTTTAATGCTAATTGATAGCTAAACAGGTACATTTTTTTATTTAGAAAACCTATATTTGCAGTCCGAACCTTTATTTTTTATGGCAACAGCTACTATAGCACATACAGAGGAGGCTCATACAGAAGAGCACCATGATCACAAAGAGACGTTTCTTACAAAATATGTTTTTTCCACCGATCATAAAACAATAGCTAAGCAATATCTTATTACTGGTATTGTTTGGGCTATTTTGGGTGGGGCAATGTCTCTGATTTTTAGGCTACAGTTGGGTTTTCCAGGTATGAAGCTGGAGTGGCTTCGGCCGCTTTTAGGTCATTGGATAACTGAGACGGGTAAGATCGATAATGAATTTTATTTAGCATTAGTCACCATGCATGGAACGGTGATGGTATTTTTTGTGCTTACGGCTGGTTTAAGTGGAACATTTAGTAACTTTTTGATACCACTTCAGGTAGGAGCTCGGGATATGGCTTCTGGATTTATTAATATGCTTTCTTATTGGTTCTTCTTTTTGTCCAGTGTGATCATGTTTGCTTCGTTGTTTATTTCTACTGGCCCTGCTTCAGGCGGATGGACTATTTATCCGCCATTAAGTGCACTGCCGCAGGCTATCTCAGGCTCCGGGCTAGGCATGACGTTGTGGTTGATTAGTATGGCTCTTTTTATTGTCTCTACGTTGATGGGAGGCATTAATTACATTACAACTGTCATTAATCTTCGAACAAAGGGAATGAAGTTTACACGATTACCTTTAACAATTTGGGCTTTTTTCTTGACTGCTATTATTGGGTTATTGTCGTTTCCTGTATTAATAGCTGCGGCCTTACTTTTGATATTTGATCGTAGTTTTGGGACGAGTTTTTATCTTTCTGAAATTTTTATTAATGGCGAGCCTTTACATAATTTAGGAGGAAGTCCATTGCTTTTTCAGCATTTATTTTGGTTTTTAGGTCATCCAGAGGTTTATATTGTATTGTTGCCGGCTCTTGGTATTACCTCTGAGATTATTGCAACCAATGCGCGCAAGCCTATATTTGGGTATCGTGCGATGATTGGCTCCATGATGGCTATTACATTTCTATCCTTTATTGTATGGGCACATCATATGTTTGTGACGGGGATGAATCCGTTTTTGGGCTCTATATTTATGTTCTTAACATTAATTATTGCAGTTCCCTCAGCAGTAAAGGCATTCAACTATATTGTGACTTTGTGGAAAGGCAATATTATATTTACACCAGCCATGTTATTTTCAATTGGGTTGGTTTCTCTTTTTATTTCAGGTGGTGTAACAGGAATTGTTTTAGGGAATTCAGCATTGGATATTCAACTGCATGATACCTACTTTGTTGTTGCACACTTTCATTTAGTTATGGGAAGTGCTTCTTTCTTTGGTATGATGGCTGGTATTTACCATTGGTTTCCAAAAATGTTTGGTCGAATGATGAATGCAAAACTAGGTTATGTTCATTTTTGGATCACATTTATAGGAGTATATATGGTGTTTTTCCCATTGCACTATATTGGAATAGCAGGTTTTCCAAGAAGATATTATGCATTTACTAATTTCGACGCCTTTAAATCATTTGCAGATTTAAACGCATTTGTAACCGTAGCTGCAATTATCACATTTGCTGCCCAGTTTTTATTTATTATTAACTTCTTTTATAGTATATTCTTTGGGCGTAAAGCATCGGCTAATCCGTGGCATTCAAATACATTAGAGTGGACCACTCCTCTTCATCCGAAGCATGGAAACTGGCCTGGTGAAATACCTACGGTATATCGATGGGCTTATGATTATAGTAAACCAGGTGCTGAAGATGATTTTATACCTCAGCATATCCCTTATTCTCAAACGCGAAGTTCGAATCTTCCACATGAAAATGAATTGATTAAAGATGAATAAATAATTAAACGGTGGAAAATCGTTATCGTATTTCATCTTTCGTTTCGTTGATACTTGTTTATCTGGTTATTATAGCTGGTGGAGTAGTACGAAGTACGGGATCTGGTATGGGCTGCCCAGATTGGCCAAGATGTTTTGGTCGGTGGGTGCCTCCGACATGTATTTGTGAGCTTCCAGCTAATTATCAGGAATTGTATAAAACAGACTCTATTCATACAGTTGAGTTTAATCCATATAAAACGTGGACAGAATACGTTAACCGGTTAATAGGCGTTTTGGTTGGTTTTTCTATTTTTCTTACGTTTATATTTTCTATAGCTTTTTTTAAAAAATATCCGCTTATTTTTTGGATTTCTCTTTTAGCTTTTTTATTAGTAGGATTTCAAGGCTGGTTGGGTGCTGTAGTTGTAGCTACTCATTTGGCTACTTGGATGGTGACTATTCATATGCTTGTAGCTTTATGTATAGTAGCTTGTTTGATTTTTGTAAGGCATCGCGCATTAATTTTTAAACATAAAAACCAAGCTAATTCTATAAATCCTTCTAAAAAGAGACTTGTTAACATTTTATTAGTAGTGCTTATTTTCTCTTTTCTTGCTCAAATTGCATTGGGCACTCAGGTGCGTGAAGGAATAGATGAGATTGCTCTTTCTATGAACCATATGTATCGTGATCAGTGGATAGGTCGGCTAGGTTTGATCTTTTGGATACACCGAAGTTTTTCAATTGTAGTGACTCTGTTAACAGTCTGGTTAATGATTGTAATTGCTCGTCACTTAAAATCAATACCTGTTATTGTTCGTTGGATGAGGTGGTGTACTATTTTTATAGGTATAGAGGTGATATCAGGCATTGGTATGGCTTATTTTTCCATACCTTCATTTCTTCAGCCATTTCATTTAGTGGCTTCTTCAGTACTGTTTGGAATACAATTCTTCTTAATTTTGGCTGTTAATAGAAGAACTAATAGTGTTTATGTTGGTTAGCAAATCAATGCCTGTTTCCATATTATCAAAAATGGTGTATAAAGCTAAAGCTTTTTTTGAGTTAGTTAAGCTGCGTTTATCTGTTTTAGTTGTTTTTTCTGCGGCGATGGGCTATCTTATCGCGTCAACTACTATAGATTGGGTTATTTTTACGTGGTTTAGTTTAGGTGCTTTTTTAGTTACTGCTGCAGCTAATACCATTAATCAGATCATAGAGGTAGAGTCTGATAAGTTAATGAAGCGTACACAACAGCGCCCTATTCCTACAGGTCGTGTAACAAGAATAGAAGCACTCCTATTTGCTTTGATAATGAGTATAACGGGTCTTTGTATATTATATCATTTTACAAATGCGCTTACCACTTGGTTGAGTTTTACATCGTTAGCGCTTTACTGTTTTTTCTATACTCCCATGAAGAAATTATCTCCTTGGGCTGTGTTTGTTGGTGCTTTTCCTGGAGCTGCACCACCTTTGTTGGGTTGGGTTGCTGCTACAGATACTATTTCTGTATATGCCATTGTTTTATTTGGTATTCAGTTTATTTGGCAGTTCCCTCATTTTTGGTCTATTGCGTGGGTATTGGATGAAGATTATCGTTCTGCTGGTTTTAAGCTTTTGCCATCTTCCGGAGGGAAGAATTTTTTTTCTGCTTTTCAAATTATGCTATACGCTCTTTTTTTAGTGCCGCTTAGCTTGCTTCCACTAAGAGTAGGCATGAGTGGTGTTGTATCAGCTATTATATTAGGAGTTAGTGCTATTCTATTTGTTATTCCTACAGCTTCCTTAATGAAAGACTTTTCTAAGAAATCAGCTTTACGTATTATGTTCGCTTCCTTTTTATATTTGCCTATTGTATTGGTTGCTTTATATATTGACCGATCTTACTAACTCATTTCTGCCATGGATACACCAGTTGATAAGTTGACTACATCCCCTGTAAAAACAGTATCAGTAAATCCAAAACGATTTATCTTATGGCTTTTTATAGTAACCATTATTATGCTCTTTGCAGCATTAACGAGTGCTTATGTGGTTAGAAAGTCTGCAGGGAATTGGGTCTATTTTGATTTGCCTACTATGTTTTGGATTACGTCTGCTATTATTATTGCAAGCAGTTTAGCAATCGAGTGGGCTTATTGGAATGCTAAAAAAGATAATCTTCCTCTTGTTTCAATGGCATTATTCGCTGCTCTGCTATTAGGGTTTGCTTTTTTAGTAGGCCAATATATGTCTTGGGTTCAATTGGTTGATCATCATGTATTTTTTGTAGGAAATCCATCTGGCTCTTTTCTTTATGTATTGACAGGGGTGCATGCGTTTCATTTACTTACAGGTATTATTTTTCTAATAATTGTATTAATTTCGTCCCTGAGAAAAAAAATAAATCCTTATAAATTGCTTTCTTTGCAATTATTTAGGATATATTGGCATTTTTTAGGCATTTTATGGATTTATTTATTTATTTTTTTACTTTTTAATCATTAAATCATTGGATATATATGGCAACAGCTGCAGTTACAGTAGATTCTAAAAAAATTTGGGACGGGGGAGTAGAGCCTCTGAAAGCAAGTTATGGAAAATTGATGATGTGGTTCTTTCTTATTTCAGATGCATTTTCATTTTCAGGATTGCTCATTACGTATGCCCTTATTCGTTATAGCCATCAAGCCTATGAAGGAACTGTTTCTGCATTTAAATTCTCTCAAGCCTATTGGCCTATACCAGAGAAGGTATTTAATGCGGTGCCATTTTTTCATGGGCTAAGCCTACCCTTGGTTTTTGTTGGTATCATGACATTTGTTTTGATCATGAGTTCTGTCACGATGGTTTTAGCTGTGGAAGCAGGTCGTCGAATGGATAAAAAAGCAGTCGAAAAATGGATGTTACTTACTATTTTAGGTGGATTAGCTTTCTTGGGATGCCAGGCATGGGAGTGGACGCACTTTATCGTAGGGACGGAGGAAGGTTCATTAGTACGAGTTATCGAAAATGGGAATTGGGTTGAAAAAACAATTTATGGTGCTAGTTTAACTATGAATCAATACGGACCACCTGCTTTTGCAGATTTGTTTTTCTTTATTACAGGATTTCATGGTACACACGTGTTCAGCGGTGTAATATTAAACTTTATCATTTTTTACAATGTTGTTATGGGGACCTATGCCAAACGGGGCCATTATGAGATGGTTGAAAAAGTAGGCCTGTATTGGCATTTTGTAGATTTGGTTTGGGTATTTGTATTTACATTTTTCTATTTAATCTAAAAACGACTATTTTATATGTCTCATCACGATCATTCAACACATTCAGGACAAATGGATAAACCGCAGACAAAAACGATTTGGAAAACGTTTTGGATTTTACTTGGTATTACAACATTAGAATTTATTGTAGCCTTGGGTCTGGATTTTTCAGCAGGTCTTAAAGCAGCTATTTTTATTGGAATGACTTTTATCAAAGCTTTTTATATTGTGGCTGAATTTATGCACTTAAAACATGAAGTCAAAGTCTTAATGTGGTCTATTGTGCTGCCATTTATATTTATTGTTTGGTTAACAGTTGCTTTATTGCTAGAGAGTAGCTCTATTTTCTATTCACATTTTTAATGATTAGTTTTTTATGCGTAAGATAATTGGGATAACTATTCTTATTTTTTTGTTGGTTATTCCACCTCTTACTTATTTATTTATTAAGCAATTCGGTAAGAATCACTATACTTTACCTGTTTATTTTCCTATTGATACACTTTCATCGCCTCCTACTTATCATCAAGTTCCTGATTTTTCATTTATCAGTCAACGAGGAGACACTATTACACAAAAACAGCTAACGAATTGTGTTTATGTTGCTGATTTTTTCTTTACTCGATGTGGGAATATATGTCCTCAAATGACATCGCAATTAGTTCGTGTTCAGAAAGCGTTTAAAAGCGATTCTAGTGTAAAAATCATTTCCTACACTATAGATCCTGAATATGACAAAGTAGATATATTAAAAGCGTATGCACGTCGGTATCAAGCCGATTCGAGTAGGTGGTATTTTGTAACAGGTGACAAAAAACGTATTGATGAGTTAGCACAAAAAGGCTACTACATCTCCTCGGTCGTAGATAGTACGGGTAATATCGATCATAGTCAGCGCTTGGTTTTAGTAGATAAAGAAAGGCATATTCGTGGATTTTATGATGGAACAGATCCGAAAGATGTAGATCGACTACTTATTGAGATTCGAGTGTTGCTATATAATAATAAAAACAAATTTACTTCAGCTAATTAGCCTATGAAGTCACCTCAATCTCAACAGCGTCGCTATACTATTTTAATTGGTGTGTTATCGGTAGTTATTCCTCTTCTAGTTGCGTTTTTACTTTTTTTTCCACAAACAGGTAGTCTTGGAAATTTAAATGTTGCTATGTTGCCTACATTGAATGCGATACTTAACACAACTACGTTTATCTGTTTGTGGATGGGCTATTTTTTTATCAAGAAGAGAAAGAAAAAACAACATATCCTGATGATGGTATCAGCGTTTGTATTCTCCTCTCTTTTTTTGATATCGTATGTGATCTATCATTATCAGGCAGAAGCAACTCGCTATGGAAGTGATGAATGGGATAAATACGTGTATTATTTTTTCTTAGTGACACACATCTTGTTGGCTATTGTTGTTGTTCCTTTAGTATTGTTTGCTATTTATTTTGGTATTACAGCGCAGTATTCTAAACATGTACGTATTGTAAAATGGACATTTCCTGTTTGGGTCTATGTTGCCGCGACAGGTGTAATAGTATATCTAATGATTAGTCCATATTATTCTCATTGAAACTAGTTGTAGTGTAGAATTGTTTTGGTATTGTATAGTGTAATTTTGATATGAAAAAATATATAGGTCTTGTCTTAGGTAGCTTGTTTTTTATTTTACTATGCTCTGAGTTTTCTTTTTCTCAGTGTGCTATGTGTCGAGCTACAGTAGAAAATAATCAATCAGCTAATCAAACAAATACAATAGGTAATGGGTTGAATCAAGGAATTTTATATCTCCTCTCAGTTCCTTATTTGATTCTTGCTACATTTGGAGTGTGGTGGTACAGGCATTTTAAGAAAGAAGCAAGATCAAAAAAATAAAATAGAATGTCTTCGTTATTTTTATCCATTCTTAAAGAAAAATGTCCGCGTTGCCGAAAAGGCTTTGTTTTTAAATTTCCTGTATATAAGATAACGCATTTTCATTATATGAATGAGCTTTGCCCTCATTGTAGGTTTCGCTATGAGATAGAGCCTGGTTTTTTTTGGGCAGCCATGTATATTAGTTATGCATTAGGTATTGGATTATCCTTATTTGTGGGCTTGCTTGTATATAGTATTGGTTACAATCCTTCTTTAATGGTTTATTTGATATCTATAATTGGAAGCATTGTTATTATAGCTCCATTTTCTTTTCGTTATTCTAGAGTCATTTTATTGTATTTTTTTTCAGGTGTAGTCTACCAATCCGAGTTATAAAAAAAATTATGGGATATGAATTGTGGCTTCTCGGATAAGCTCAATCATACAAGCTGAGAGAGATTCTTTTTTACCCTCATGAAGCATTTTCATAGCTTGGTATTTAATTAGTTTTTGGTGGAGGTCGAGTGGGAGTACTAGGCGGATGTATTTGTAATCTGGTTGTCTTTTATACGTATTTGTTTCTTTCTGTTTCATGTCTATATTTGTTTTGCTATAAAATATGTGGATGTAAAAATACTAACATTTTTATAAATAAATGCAAATTTTATAAAATTATTTTGCTAACATTTTTTTAAATTTGGTATGAAAGACAAAAAAGGGGAGCCGGTAGGGGAGCGGATTAAAAAGATGATTGATATCCTGGAGATAAGCCAGAATAAATTTGGTAGAAAAGTGGGTGTGTCAAGTACGGTGATTTCGCATTGGGTAAATTGTCGTAATTCCCCAAATGCTGAAAAGTTGAACGAAATAGCAAAAATATTTCCGCAGTTTTCGTTAGATTGGTTAATTATGGGTAAGGAGCCTATATTAAGAGAAAATGCTAACCAAGTTAATGAGCAATCTGAATTATATCAAACAACAAAAAAAGAGGTGCTCTCTTTAAAACAAGAACTAGATGAGTTGAAAGAAGAGATGGAATTACTTAAACTAGATCAATCTAAATTGGTTGAATATATTAAGGATCTTGAACAAAAAATTAAAATCCTCGAAGATAAAAAGAAGTAATTTTTTTATAATAATTTACTTTACAACAAATGAGGATGTTCCAATTTTATCCCCATCAGCATAAATATCTATAGTATAAGTACCTGATGTGTAATCGTTTCCTTTTTTATATAAAAATGTTAACACTTGTTTGGTATTATCAAATAGGATATTTTGTTTAGAGGTGTAGAATATCTCTTTGTTTTGATATATAAAAGTTCCAGATCCTGTATTAATATCATAGAATGGTTCTCCACGTTGATCCCTAATGACAATATAAATATCTTTGCCTTCTATTTTGGTAACATTATTTTCAGCTAAGTTAAAAGTAATTTTTAATTGATCAATGTGTTTGGCTTTATATATACCACCATCTCGTTCTTTACCACGTTCATTGAGCGCATTAATAGTTATATTTTCCGCTTTCAATGCAGATGCGATTTCAATTTTTTCAATTAATTTTTTTTCAGTTTGCTTTAACTGAACAATAGAGTCAGAGAGTTTAACCTTTTCAGTTTTAAGTCCCGTATTTTCGGTGAGCAATAATGCATTGACTTTTTTTAATCGTTCGATTTCCTCATCTTGATGTTGAAGGAGTGTAGTATAGCCTTCTAGTCGATCAGTGATGTCGCTATACTTTTCTTTAAGGTCTTCGTAAGAGCCTTGAAGTAATTTTTTGTCTTTTTCTAATTGGATTTGAATCACGATTAATGAATCAATATTTCCTCCTAGTTTTTTAGTTTCAAATAGCTTTAATTCTAGTTCTTTACTGATGGAATCAATACGTTGATAAGTTATTTGTAATTCTCTTTCTTTTTGAGCTAATAGATTGTCTTTCTTTTTTGAACTTAAATAGTCCAAATAGAATTTAACCGCGTTAATAAGTAATAAGGCAACCACAGCTATAATTAAAAGTGTGCGTTTAGTTTGTTGCTTCTTTTTATTTTCTTCGGGTATCATGTATAAATAGAGGAATAATATAGATCTATTGTTTAATGGGGCGAAATTAAGGGTTTTTATTTAAAACTGATCAAATTTAATGAATAAGCTTGTTATTAGAAAATAGAACTTTCAATCGTCCTATTATTGGGATTTTTTCTTAAAAAAAAACGTTATACTAACCTATGAGTAAAAAAGTACTAAGCGGAAAAGATATTATTCGAATAGGATATCCGGAAGGTAAGGTGATAGCTATAGCGTTAGATGTTTTTCAAAAATACTATAAGAAACAATCTAAAGATATTTATCTGGAACTTTTGGCTGCTATTCTCCGTGAGCCTGATGTCTATCGTGACGATGAGTATGTTGGTAAGATTGTTTCTGAGTTAGAAAAAAGCAAATCAGTGAATTCTGTGATTGAGCTTAATAAAGAAGTAAACTATTTCAAAATATACGGTTCTGCTGATATCGATGAACAGGCCAAACATCAATTGTATGTTGCTATGAAACTTCCAATAGCTGTCGCAGGAGCTTTGATGCCTGATGCGCATTCGGGTTATGGGTTGCCGATTGGTGGTGTATTGGCTACGCATGATGCCATTATTCCGTATGGAGTAGGTGTGGATATTGGGTGTAGAATGTGTATGTCTATTTATCCATTAAATGGTGATATCTTGAATGAAAAAAAAAGTGTATTTAGAAATTATTTGCTAGATCATACACGCTTTGGAAATAAAGAGGTATTTGATGATCCGATGGATGCGTCTGTATTTGAACGAAATGAGTTCGATGAGATCCCTGTTCTTAAGTCTTTAAAATTAAAAGCCTATCGACAGGTAGGTACATCTGGTTCTGGAAATCACTTCGTAGAGTTTGGTGTGGTTTCTATTTCATCTTCAGATCATGATTGGGATTTGCCCTCCGGTCATTATCTTGCTTTGTTGTCTCATTCCGGATCACGAGGGTTAGGAGCATCTATTGCTGCCCATTATACACAGTTGGCAAAAAAGAAATGTAAACTTCCAAAAGAAGCGCAACATTTAGCTTGGCTTGATATGAATTCAGAAGAAGGGCAAGAATATTGGTTGGCTATGAATTTGGCAGGAGATTATGCCTCTGAATGTCATCATCAGATCCATCGACGTATAACTAAGGTATTAGGAGAGCAGCCTGCTATACGTATAGAAAATCATCATAATTTTGCTTGGAAAGAAAAATTATCTGATGGGCGAGAAGTCATCGTTCATCGAAAGGGAGCTACTCCTGCAGGTGAAGGTGTATTGGGTATTATTCCCGGATCGATGACAGCTCCTGGATTTATTGTTCGAGGAAAGGGTGATTCACTTTCTATTTCTTCGGCTTCTCATGGTGCCGGACGACTTATGTCGAGAACAAAAGCCAAACAACTTGTTTCATCAAAAGAAATGAAACAGTATTTAGAAAAACATAATGTGGAGCTTATAGGAGGTGGTGTGGATGAAAGTCCGATGGTTTATAAAGATATTCATCAAGTTATGGCGTATCAAAGTGATCTCGTGCATGTGATAGGTACATTTCTTCCTAAGATTATTCGGATGGATGGTTGAATTAAAGTCTTGTTTTTTTAACTTTGATATATGGAAGAAAACAACCAAAATCTGGAAGATGATAATGTAATCGAATCTCTATATACTATAAATCTAAAAGATTATTTTAATTCACTTCAACAACAAATAGGTTTTCCAAAAAATCACATAGAGGAATTATTCATTATCAGTAAATTAGCAGAAGATGAAGAAGTCATAGCTGAGACAGCGAGATTAATAAATGAACACGCCTCAAAAAGTATTTTAAAAGCATTCAGCCTAAAAAAAACATTTCCAGGTAGACATAAAAAAAACAGCGTCGATGTTTTTCTAATTTTACTTGGCTACGCGAAAAAAGCACCTGATTTAGATATTGGAAAAATGTATGAGCTACTTGGATTTGATGAATTGTTTTTTAATGATAAATTTAAAGATGAATCACTTCCAATAGAGCTAACAAGATTTAATAGAGTAACCAAAATCAGTATTCGTTCTAAATATATTAAATCGATTCCTAGTTTTATCAACGAATTAAAAAGCCTAGAAGAAATTAAAATCGATAGTGAAAACATATCATCTCTCCCACAAGAATTAAGCAAATTACCTTCTCTGAAAAAATTAGATATTAACTTCGGACCATTTTCTTCTTTTCCTAATGTAATCTTTTCTCTTCAACATCTTGAGTCATTAAAGATTGTTGGAAAAATTTTTAGATCAAAAAATATAACTTCTGTTCAAATTCCTGCTGAATTAAATCAATTATCAAATCTAAAAGAGCTATCCATCTTTTCTATTAACCAAGAAAAGCTTCCAGAAGACTTATTTAATATGCCAAATTTAGAATCATTGGAATTAGTAGGATTTGCCATATTGACATCATTTCCCTCTTCTATAAAATCTTTAAAAAAATTAAAATCATTAAAAATTTCTAATTGTTCAAAATTTGAAAAGCTACCTAATGAAGTAATTGAATTAAAAGAATTAGAAGTGTTAACATTGGCTTTTCTTCCAAGTTTGAAGGAGTTTGACATGGATTATTTTGGATTACCAAAAATAAAGGCGATCTATTTCTACAACCTTGGTCCATTTTCTATAAAAAAGACTACTCAAAAAGAAAGCCTACTTAAAAAAATTGATATTAGCCATCCAACTGTTTTTGAATTTGTTTTTAACAATGTAGATATGTTCAAAAACTTAGAAAAAATTAGCATTACCGAAGAAACAACTTTGGATTTTTTACCAGCATCATCTATTTCAAATTTTCAGAACCTTCACACGTTAACCATCACATGTGAAAATCCAGAATTACTAGAAGGAATAGGTCAATTATCTTCTTCTTTAAGAATTTTAACTATTTCTTATAATCAAGGGAATTTACCAAATTCAATGACTCGACTTCATCAGTTAGAAAAGTTAACTATTAAATCCAAAAGCAGTGTTCATTTCTCAAAAATTCCTTCTGCAAAAAATAATCAAGTAAAAATAGAAGCTCCTGAAATTTATTTTGACATCAAAAATGAGCTATATATAAAAGAACTCATAGTAAATGGAAATGTGAAAAATATTGAAAATATATCCTATTTGAAAGAACTTGAAGTACTTGAAATTAATTCTAGAGAACTCAATAATATACCTAATGAATTAGGTAATCTTTCCGAATTAAAAAAATTAAATCTATATGGTAAGTTCAAAAGTATACCCCCTACTATCGGGAACCTATCTTCTTTAGAAGAACTTTTTATTTCAACAGCTTATGGTATACCTACTGAAAAAAATAGATTCAATTCTATTCCTAAGGAGTTGTCTAAACTAAAATCATTAAAAAAACTAATCATAGAAAACTATGAAGGAGCTAATTTTGACGAATTTCTTAGTGGGCTTTCTAATTTGGAAAAATTAGAATTGAACTATTGTCATAAACTGATTGAACTACCAAAAGAAATTAAAGAACTTAAAAATTTATCAGAAATAAAAATTAACATGTGTGATCAATTTAGCAATCTGAATGGATGTTTAGAAAATCTATCTAAACTAAAAAGGCTGTATATATGGTGCGATGATTTAAAGCTTGATCAATTTGATGAAATAGCTAAAATAAATCAACTAGAGGAGCTTTCGATTCACACAGGCTGGAATGACAAAAAAAGCATTTCAGAAATTCCATCTAGTTTAGAGAAATTAAAAAATCTAAAAGTATTAGAACTTCAGCTAAACAATGTTAGAGAATTACCTGAATTTATTGATCAGTTGAAAAACCTTGAAGAACTTTATATCGATAACCTTTATTTAAAAACACTACCAGTTTCTTTAATCAATTTGCCTAAGTTGAAAAAGTTATCGATTCCAACAAGTATCGAATATTTATCCAATGAATTAAGAAAATTAAATCTCGATATACTATTTCTTTGGGGAAGTAAGTTTGGAGGGTATAATGTAAAGCAAGAGGTCTATGGCATTTTAATAGGCCCTAACACGGAAAGAAAGGGAAGTAAAAATCTTTATTGACGATTTTTTAATCATACTAAGTCTTTTCGAAGATGAGCTAATTTCAAAATTCCTGCCAATGAAAGAGAATCTGTAATTTGATCAGTCATTGCCATGTGAAAAGCTTCTCTGAAAGGTAATTTTTTAATTTGTAAAACTTCCGTGTCTTCAAACTCAGTTTCTTTTTGAGTTAACCCTTCTGCTAAGAAAACAAACCCTTCTTCATCTGTTACTGAATTGGATGTATGGATTCGTAAGATAGGAGTCCATTTTTTTGCTTCCAATCCTGTTTCTTCACGAAGCTCTTTTTGCGCGGCTTCAAGTAGTGGTATTTTCAATAATCCTCCCCCCATAGGTATTTCCCATGAGTATTCGTTTAGTGGGTATCGATATTGGCCGACCAGCCACGTATTTCCATAGTCATCTATTGGAATAATTCCAATGGCTTTATTTTTGAAACTGACTACACCATAAATACCTTTTCCTCCTCGTGGCTGTATCACGTCATCTTCCCGAACATTAATCCAAGGGTTGTCATAAACAATTTTTGTCCCTATTTTTTTCCAGGGATTTTTTCGTTCTTCCATAAAAAACAATAGATTTAAGTTGTGATTATAGCTAAAATACAGGAATGTTAAAAACATCGTTTAGTAAGCAGTGGATGGAGGCTGGTATAGATGAAGTAGGGCGTGGGTGCTTAGCCGGCCCTGTTGTAGCAGCTGCTGTTATCTTACCTCCAAATTATAAACATGCCGAGCTGAAGGATTCTAAAAAATTAACCCGAAAACAACGTGAGCGTTTAGAAGATCAAATTAAGAAAGAAGCTTTGGCTTGGGCTATTGCTGAGGTTTCTCCTGCTGATATTGATCGTATGAATATTGCTAATGCATCGTTTTATGCTATGGAAAAAGCAGTTGCTCTTTTGTCTGTAGTCCCTGAGTTTTTAATTATAGATGGCAATCGATTTAAATCAACCATTTCTATTCCCTATCAATGTATTGTTAAAGGAGATAATTTGTATTTATCTATTGCTGCGGCATCTGTTTTAGCTAAAGTATACCGTGATAAATTGATGTTAAGTTTAGCAATGGATTTTCCTTATTATGGATGGGATAAAAATGTAGGTTACCCGACGTGTTTACATCGAGAGGCTATTCAGAAGTATGGGCCTACAGTGCATCATCGGCGTTCGTTTAAATTGTTAACATAAAACAATTATATAGAGTGTAAATTGCAAACCGAGTGAAATATGTAAATTTGTATCCTTGACTATGATTGGAATGAGTGATTCAGCATCTAGCCATTTTTTAGATTTTATTATATCTCCTCAACCTAATGAAACGACTTGTGGGCCTGCTTGCTTGTATTCAGTTTATCGATTTTTTGGAGAAACTATTTCTTTAGACCAGGTAGTTAATGAAGTCCCTTATCTTGAAGAAGGTGGGACATTGGCTGTATTGCTAGCTAATCATGCTTTGAAACGAGGCTATCGTGCTACGATTTATACTTATAATCTTCAACTCTTTGATCCAACGTGGTTTCAGAGTGAGGCTGTTGATATTCAAGAGAAATTGGCAGATCAACTTCATTATAAAAAAGATTTAAAACTTCAGTTAGCCTCTAGATCGTATAGTGAATTTTTACGGTTAGGTGGTAAATTGAAGTTGGAAGATTTACAGCCTAATCTTATTCGACATTATCTTCAACGTTCTATTCCCGTATTAACAGGTCTTAATTCTAATTTTTTATACCGAACCAGACGTGAATATGGTCTTCCAGGTATTTATGATGATGTGAAAGGTTATCCTCAAGGTCATTTTGTGGTCTTGTGTGGCTATGATAACATTAAACACGAAATACTTGTAGCTGATCCGTATGAATCAAATCCGTATTCTCGTGATCAAAAATATATGGTCAAGTTGGATCGTTTAATCTGTTCCATATTGCTTGGTGCCATGACGTATGATGAAAATTTACTCATTATTGAACCAACCCTCTAACAGGTATGCCTATTTTAATTGTTGTAAGTAATCCAAAAGACTGGGAGATAAATATTCCCGGAGTGAAAGTGGTCTCTTCTAAAATGTATGTGACCAATCCGGAATATGCTAAGTCTAAAAATACACGATTGTTTAATCTAAGCAGAAGCTATAAATATCAAAGTACAGGCTATTATGTCTCCTTATTAGCCGCTGCGCGTGGACATAGAGCTATTCCGAGTATTAGTACGATCCAGGATATGAAATCATCAGCTGTTATCAAGATTGTATCTGAAGATTTAGAGGAGCTAGTTGAATCATCTTTGAAGCATCGGAAAGATGATAAATTTACATTGAGTATTTATTTTGGACATAATGTAGCTGAAAAATACGACCGATTGAGTCTTCAGTTATTCAATTTATTTCAAGCACCGATGCTTCGTGCGCATTTTGTAAAAAATGAAAAATGGCAATTGCAAAATATTGCTCCTATTGCTGCCAATGATATCCCTGCTGATCATTGGGATGACGTGAAACAGTTTGCTAAATCTTATTTTGGAAAAAAACGGTTTAACTTTCCAGAACGAGATACATCTGGATATGATGTGGCGATTTTGGTTAACCCTCAAGAAGCTGTTCCGCCTTCAGATGATAAAGCCATTCAAAAGTTTATCAAAGCAGCTGATGCTATAGGAATGAATGCCGAGATTATTACGAAAGATGATTATAGCCGTTTAGCGGAGTTTGATGCATTATTTATTCGTGAAACAACAAGTGTTAATCATCATACATTTCGTTTTGCACAACGTGCTGCTGCTGAAGGATTGTATGTGATTGATGATCCTGAGTCCATCATCCGGTGTTCGAATAAAGTATATCTTGCCGAATTATTAAAAACACATCAAATCCCGGTTCCTAAAACAGTCATCATTCATAAAGATAATATAGACACTGTAAAAACAGAGATCGGTTTTCCGTGTATATTAAAACAGCCTGATAGCTCTTTCTCTCAAGGTGTATCTAAAGCAGAAGATGAAGCGGGCTATATAGAAAAGATGACTAAGTTATTAGAAAAATCGGATTTGGTTGTGGTTCAGGAATTTCTCCCAACCGAATTTGATTGGCGTATTTGCATATTTGATAATGAGCCTCTTTTTGCGTGTAAATATTATATGGCCACCAAGCATTGGCAGATCTATAATTGGAGTGAAGAAGGAAAGAGGCGCAATTATGGAAAAATTGAATGCGTGCCATTAGACTTACTGCCGCCTGGTCTTCTTAAGTCAGCTCTTCAAGTGACAGGTCTTATTGGCGAGAGTTTGTATGGTGTAGATATCAAACAGATTAATAATAAGTTTTACATCATCGAGGTTAATGATAATCCCAATATTGATGTGGGTGTCGAAGATAGTTTGAGTAAAGATAAACTGTATACCCATATCATGGAAGTCTTTTTGAAAAAAATCCAGCTCACGAAAGGGGGTAAATAGTAAATGCCAAAATTTACATAAACCTGTCATCTTTCGACTTAGCTCAGGGTGATAGCTCTTTTCTCTATTATTCTATTTTTTTAGAATAATTTCAAATAATCATTTTTTTATTTTTAAGAAAATTCTATCTTTGTATAGGTTTATTTCTTTTAAATAAAGAAATTATATGCGAATAATAGGTTTAGTCAGTATTAAAATGCTGCTTATAAGCGGGAGTGCTTTGGCGCAGTGGACCACGAGTGGGGATCATCTTTACAATTCTAATAAAGGTAATGTAGGGATTGGCACCAATGCTCCTGATGCAAAATTACATATTACCATACCAGAAAATACGCTAGGACTCAAAGTAGGGAGTTCTAAATATGGCTTCTCTTTTGGCGATGCATCGCTGAGTTTAAAAGGATATACGGGAAGTATTGCTCTTCCTTATATCGAATGGGTAGCTCCTAATGGGAAGCGCCAAGCCTATATGGGTTGGCATAAAGACTATTTTAACCTGACGTTGGAAAATGATTATCGGTTTTACATCAATGGAGGAGATATGCAATTGGGCATGGGTAAAACACTTTATGTTTCTGATCGGATACAGTTTGTAGGTGCTTCAGGTTGGAGTCATCATCAATTTAAACAAACGTATGTATCAGGTACATCAGGCAATACGAATCTCTGTCTGCGTCGGTATACAGGAGTTGGAGCTGATGGATTTGAAAATGGAGAGATGGTTACATTTAAGTATGATGGCAATGTGGGTATAGGTACAACCAATCCTACTAACCGTTTGCAAATTGGGTCCAATGTCCCTTCAACGTGGGGTGGCAATGACTTAGTATTAAGCAACAGCAATGGTACATTAGCTATTCATAATGATCCTACTCATACCTATTTGTATGGAACTAATGATATAGCCATCAGGCCTGCCGGCAAAATGACTATTTATGCAAACTCATCTGGTAATGTTGGTATCGGCACTTCACAAACCGGCTCATACAAGTTGGCTGTGGAAGGGAAGATCGCCTGCCGGTCAGAGTTGCGGGTGTTTGATCCGGGTGTAACTTTTCCGGATTATGTATTTGATAAAAACTATGATCTTCGTTCATTGGATGAGGTGAAGCAATATATTCAAGACTATAAACACTTGCCTGATGTTCCATCGGCTCAGGAGATTGCTCAAGAGGGTGTAGAGTTGGCTAAGATGAATGCCTTGTTGTTGAAAAAAATAGAAGAACTAACCTTATATCTGATTCAGCAGCAGGAGGAAATTGAAAAGCTGAAGAAAAATGATAAAAAATAAGAATTGTATAACACCTAAATAAATGACGTGTATGAAAAAGACACTATTATCCACTATAAAAATAAATATCTTATTATCTTGTTTGTTATGGATCATAAGTTATGGATTGACATCTTGCAAAAGGGAAAAAATAGATGTGGCCTCCGGCACACCGGATTGTGTGAAAGATAAGATCACTCAAGAAACTAAAGACCACACTTGTTTAAGTAACGTCTATGAATACGATTATCAAGATAAAAAAGTATACTTATTTATGCATGATTGCCCGGATGCAGGGGATATTTTATATAATTCCGAATGCACAATTATTTGTACCATAGGAGGAATAAGTGGAGAAATACATGGTCCCTGTTCTGACTTTGAACAACAGCGATTAAATGAAAGAAGTGTTTGGGAAAGGTAAAAAAATAAAATTAAGAGATTAGTTATGAATTTACTTAAATAAAAAAGGATATGAAGCTAAAAAAAATCATAGGCATACTGGCAGTTGGATTGCCATTAACGTTGATGTGCTGCAAAGAATGGCAAATTAAAAAATATGGAGATCGAATTGTGGGAGATTGGGGATCAGACGCATGTTTTACGTGTGTAACAAGATCTACGTATGTTTTTACCGAAGATGGTAAATTTATGACATATGTATCATATCCAGGAGAAAATTATTCTTGTGATAAAGATACATTAATCAGAGGCCCTTACAATTATCGGATAGAAGACGATCGTCTTATTATTGACAATGTCGGTACTTGGACAATCACGAAGTTAACTAAGTCAGATTTTTATTATAAGTACAATGGTAATGAAGTAAAATTTCATCGGTGTGATTAGATTAATGTTAACCTAAACAAAAAACATATGATATTAAAAAGACTAATAAGTATACTGGCAGTTGGATTGCCATTAACGTTGATGTGCTGCAAAGAATGGCAAATTAAAAAATATGGAGATCGGATTGTGGGGGATTGGATAGCAGAGTCTTGTTTTTTGTGTTCTACTCCTATCTATGTATTTACGGAAGATGGTCAGTTTATGATTTATTTAGAAAAATCAGGTAAAAGTGAGCCCTGTGGTAAAGATACATTAGTTAATGGACCTTATCATTATCACATTGAAGATGATCGTCTTATTATTGATGGTAGAGATACTTGGACAATCACGAAGTTAACAAAGTCAGATTTCCATTATAAGTATAATGGTGGTAATGAAGTAAAATTTCGTCGGTGTAAATAAACTTATAATATCATGAAACGATTTTATTTTTTACTCTATCTTTTAATGCTTGGGCCCTATATAGAGTTACATGCCCAGATAGATACGTCGACGATTGTCCCATATGAAAAACTTGTTGATACGCTTTTCAGTAAACTGGATCACCGTAAAATTCCAAGTGGTATTTTGATTGACCGTGCTTATAGATTAGTTAATGATGATAACCTCAATGGAAAAAATACAGACTATACAACAGAGCTTGATACCCTGCTCGAACTCTATAGTGAGTTATATTATGGACATTGGAGGTATGATACCCTAAAAACAGTCTTTGCATGGGATTCGTTGGCTAAGCAGTATACTCAATCTAGTGGGAATATTCCGCTTTTTCTCATTCATCAACGGTATCATCGCATTAAACCAAATGCATTTGAGAAAAAATGGCTTACGATTGAGAATAAGCAACTCGTGGATCATACAGGTGGAGGCACACCGTTTGAAGAAAAGCACGTATTTGCTATGGCACCATTAACTAAAACCTTATCTAAACGGCAGGCTACATTTGTCTTGCCTGATTTTTTGGTATGTGCCAGTCATAAAATTGATCGGTTAGAAATTGACTTTGATGATGGCAAGGGCTTTCGGCGATTAAGCGTGAATGAACCTATAGATGTTGCCTTTTCACATAAAAAAGAAGCTATAATTATGGTGCGGGCTATTGATCATGAAGACACTCTCTTAAGTCAGTCTAAGGTGCTTTTGCCTATGGATTATATTATAGATCGTATACCTGAGCATACATTGAATGATGTGCCTAATCAAACTATAACACTTGCTGTAAATGGTAAAGATCATGAGTATGGTGTTTGGCTGGGTTGCGATAATTTCTATCTTCGCAAGCCGGTCATTATTGTAGAAGGGTATGATCCTACCAACAGACGCTATGTGTATGTGTCTGGTGCACCCGAATATCCTAATAAAGATTGGGATACTAATTTATATTCGGTAGCTAATGAACAAAAAATGGCTGATAAATTACGTAATGCAGGATATGATATTGTCATTTTAAATTTTGCTGATGGCCTAGATCCTTTGGAAGACCAGGCTCAAGTGGTAGAAGCTTTGATTCGGGAGGTCAATCGAAAACTTGCAGCCGTAGGCTCTTACCATGAGTTGGTAATCATCGGTCCAAGTTCCGGTGGGATCATCGCTCGTTACGCTTTGGCAGAAATGGAAGGACGTGGGGAAGATCACAATACGCGTTTATATATTTCGTTTGATGCACCTCATCAAGGCGCGAACGTACCTTTGGGATTACAACATTTAATGGTGTTTTTATCACGTAGTTTTCCTCATGCATGGGTAAAATGGAAAACTGTAGAGCAGATCAAAGATGTATTTTATGCTAAACCGACTAAACAGCTTTTAGTTTATCATGCATCAAAAACGGACCGTGGTGAAAAGGAAGCTAAACCAGCTGATGAGTTTGGAGAATTTTTTACTAACCTCAATAGTTTAAATGGCGGTAAAGGATATCCTGTCAAATGCCGGAAAGTAGCTATTGCCAATGGAAGTGGTTCTGGTATGAAGCAAAATGCTATTGATCCTGGTACACAGCTTTTTGCTATTAATTTGATTTATGGATTAGCTAATGTCGTTACATCCGGGTGGGCTTTACCTGATAATAGCGGTGTGAGGGTATTTCACGGAGTGGCTACATTTTTAGGTATTATTACTAACTATGCCAATGTATGGGTCAACAATACAAAGCCTTATGATGGAGCCCCTGGAGGAAAAGGTGACTTTGTTGCTAAGTCAGTAGAACAAATTGGGGGAAGGTTTACAGATTGTAAAGCGACTTCTTGCGATCAGCAATACGAGGATTTTATCCCCACTATCAGTGCACTCGATTTAAGAAACACAACCGATTTATTTTATAATGTGCATGCAAACTTGACCGGAGGAAAAAATGAAGCTTTTGCATTAGGCTCATCCATTACACCCTTCGATGCGATTTTTGTAAGTAGTACTAATACAAAGCATGTTATTGAAGGGCTAACACCTGAGATTGCTGCTTTTGTCTGTGATGAGGTTATGCCTATGAATCTCTATATTCAAAACCGATCCATTGTTGGTAATAAGGAATTTGAAGGATTGCAATCAATCACGATAGGTCAAAATGTAAGCAGCAGATATGCTTCAGGATCTGTTAACATTATTTCTAATAGTGGTACTATTACGTTTCGTGCAGGAGAAACTATCTCTCTTCAATCTGGTACATCCATCACAGCTAATGGTGGATCAGTTGGTTTTAAACTTACTCGATTTGCATCTTGTGGTGCTGCTTGCCGAATAGCTTATGAAGAAGATGTACATAGTCAGTATTCTACTTATCAGGAGCCTATTACTCAAATCGCCTCGGCTAAGTCAAATAATTACTTCAATTACCCTAATCCATTTAATGATCACACACATATTGCTTATACACTTAATAAAATGGCATATGTAAAAATGGATATTTTTAATATGTGGGGTCAGCTCATTAGTACTTTAGTCAATGAGCAGCAAGAGGTCGGTGAGCATGTAGTTGCATTTGATGCTAGTAAACTTTTATCCGGAGTATATATGTGTCGGTTGGTTATTGATGGTGAGCTATATACGATAAAGATGATATGCCATAAACAATAAATTAACCTATTTAAGGGTGCTAAATAAAATTAAAAAAAGAACAAAAAATACTATAAATAATATGATCAAAACAATTCCACATCAATTAATTTTTGTCATCGGTGGTTTGAGTCTACTTACCCAATGTACATCCTACCAACCCGTAAGTTCCCTTCATAAACGTGCTAAACTTGTTGACCTACCCGCACCGAGTCATACGAAAGAGGTAGAAGTTTATTTTCAAGGAGAAAAACCTCGAGATACAGCTTTTGTGAAATTAGAAATCGTGGATGTCTATGGTAATGATGCCACGTCGTCTACAGCTATGGTTAATGAGTTAAAACGTGCAGCACAGCACCGAGGACTTGATGCGCTTCTGTTGATGGATAAACAGATATATGCTGAACTTCTCCAACAAGGCCCCACAGTCGGTGATGTTGTCGTGGACCTGATTACAAATACCACACCGCGTATTCCTAATTATTTTACAGAAACTACACAGACATTATCAGCATTAGGAATTAAATATACCAAGCATATTAATTATCTTGATCAGTATCCTGTATCTCAACAGATGATGTATTATAATCCTCAAACCAATGAAGAAAAAGAAGCGCTAAAAATCAGGTTGGATAGTTATGGAAGAGAAAAGAAACGTACAGTCGTCAATGAAAAAGGTGTGGAATATTTTAATAAATATGTAGAACCTTATCGGTATGATTATCTGGTCACATCTGATTTTAGATGGTTTGAAGTGCGTGATAAACAAAATCGTGTAGTCAAACGAAAACACCGCACAGAAACAGGTGAAGTCGATTTGCGTGTGAAATTGTATTATGATAGTTTGAATCGAGTTAAACAGTTAAAGCTAACTTACATTGATATCCCAAAAACAGAAGTCATGGAGCTACATTATACCGGTGAGCGATTGGTAGCAAAAAATGTGTTTCGCGATCAACAACTGGTGTGGAAAGAAGAACTCATCTATGATGAGCATAACCGACTAATGGAGGAAAGAATCTATTGGCTCGAGCAAGAATCGAAGAATCCTTTTTTTAGAATACGTTACACCTATTGTGGCTCAACGGATATCGATTGTTTTTTGCATAAGGAATAATCTTTTTATGAATTTTTAATATAAAATATTCTTTATAATTTTAAAAAATAATATAAAATTCAATTATATTTATTTTTAATAATAAATTATAAAAAATGTTTTTATTCTCCCGATTCCCTTTTCTGAGGCTATGTATTTTTTTGATACTTGGCATTCTGGCAGAGATTCATGGTATTTTATCCATTTCCCTTTTTACCACCGGTGTTATTTTAGGTGTAATCCCAGTGCTGTA
Organism: uncultured Cytophagales bacterium; assembly: GCA_964418605.1. GTDB lineage: Bacteria > Bacteroidota > Bacteroidia > Cytophagales > Cyclobacteriaceae > CAYQLY01. Next base: position 48,185 of record CAYQLY010000005.1, on the reverse strand, counting down.
TTTGGGCAGTTTTCTTTTTTTACGTAAACGAATAAACCTCATTATAGCACATACCTTATTGGGTGGTTTAGCTTTATGCTTTATTTTTTTTGCAGGTACTTTCATAGTCCAGTTGTCTCATAAACCTTTTGATGCCCATTTGCCTAAAAATACCTCAGATAAAAAAGAGAGGTTTTATGTAGGAGAGGTTGTCAAGGAGGTAGAAGAAAAAGACAAAAGCAGTAAAACAGTATTGTCTATTCGTCGCTGGTATAATGGTACGAATTGGATTGATATCGATGAGAAGATTATGCTTTACATCAAAAAAGAAACTAAAAATAATCTTACCTATGGTGATATCATCTTAATGAAAGGTAAACTTGAGGCCTTACGAAAACCATCTAATCCAGGAGAATGGGATTATGCAACGTATTTAAGTTATCAGCATATTTTTTATCAAAGCCGTATCTCATCCATGGATTATAAAGTAGTCAACCGACATAGCAAGCGTACAATTTTAGGAATCAGCTTAGATATCCGTGCGTGCTGTGATCGTCTATTGAAAAAAGTAATGGGTGAGGGTGAAGAATATCAAATCGCATCAGCTATGATATTGGGTACACGTAACAGTTTGGATCCAAGTACAAAACAAGCATATACAGCTGCAGGTGCTATGCATGTCTTAGCTATATCCGGATTACATGTGGCTGTAATTTTTCAATTGCTTACTCTTTTTTTGAAAAAAAGCGTACGCTTATCTAAAAAGAATGAACGCAAGATGAGTATCATTGTTATTGTTTTTTTATGGGCTTATGCTTTTATAACTGGATTATCTGCATCTGTGTTGCGCGCCGTGGTGATGTTTACGTTTACCATCATCGCTCAAGCGATGCGAAGAGAATCAACAAGTTATAATAATCTAGGGCTGTCTGCTTTTTGCTTATTACTTTATGATCCGTATTTAATTATGGATGTTGGATTTCAGTTGTCGTATATCGCTGTATTTGGAATAGTCTTTTTCTATTATCGAATATATGCACTTATTGACTGTCATCGATGGGTGATTGATCAAGTTTGGTCTATGACGTGTGTGAGTATAGCTGCTCAGTTAACTACCTTTCCACTTACTGTTTTCTATTTTCATCAATTTCCTACATACGGTATTATAGCTAATATTATCATTATTCCATTATCGTCTCTTGTGTTGTATATGGGATTGGCAACATTAGCTGTTGGATGGATTCCATATGTAGGATACTACATGGGCTTTTTGCTAAAGAAAATAATAACATTATTGAATCAATGTGCCTACCTTACAGAACGCATCCCATTATCCTTGATACAATCTATTCAGCTAGATGTAGTAGATATTATTTTGCTTTATCTTATTCTTTTTTTTATCATGTTGTTTATCATGTATAAACCCATTCGTTATTTTTATTATACAGGTATACTTTCTATTTACCTACTGATGTCTAGTATTTATTGGACGTATAGTTTTAAAACACAAAAAATAATTATCGTCTATCATATTCCGGGGCATTTTGCGATGGAATTAATAGAAGGGGAAAAAGGTATTCTTATCGCAGACTCATTACTTTTGGAACAACCTAAAAAAATACAAATGTATATCAGGCCTTTTGAAGATAAAAAACGAATTACTTCTAGAGAATATATATCAGAAAATAAATTAACCATGTCTTCTTCTCTCGTTTCTTATACTGGAGAAAATAGTTCTATTCTTGTGTGGCACAGCCAGAAAATAGTTTTTTTTAAACACATAGATACTACTGAGTTGAAAAAGCATCAAAATATCATTTTTGATTTAGCTATTGTGAGATCACAAAAAATAGAAAACACTAATTTGCTTAATGAACATATGTCTATTCGAAAGATTATTTTAGCGTCTTGTCAGCCATTGCACAGACTGGATTTTGTAACGCATGAAGGAGTACATGATCTTTATAAAAGTGGAGCTTATTGGATGGATTTATAACTAAATCTAGTAAACAACCTTGGGTTTTTAAAATACTAAAAAAGGCAGAACGAAGTTCTGCCTTTTTTAGTTGTGAGACGTACAGGATTCGAACCTGTGACCCCTACCCTGTCAAGGTAGTGCTCTAAACCAGCTGAGCTAACATCTCATTTATATATAGCATAAATACAAAAATCGCTATTTTTTTTAATGTATGTCTAATGTAAAAGGCATTCGTGCTTGTATGCCATTCCAGCTTTTTAATTCTTTAAGTTGATGAATATAATAGTATAAATCACCTACTTCGTTTTTAATGGCTCGTTCGCTCATCTCTTCTGAAAAAGAGGAGAATAGACGCTCCACCCAACTTTTTTTAGATGTGATGAATTCAAGTTGATAATCTCCTTTTTTTAATTTGGATTCGTGCGCAGCCAAGTTGATAGCCTGATCAAATCCGCCTAGCTCATCGACTAAACCTACTTTTTTTGCTTCATCACCTGGCCATACTCTTCCACCTGCTACTTTTTTTACGTCTTCAATGGATAGATGTCTACCATCGGCTACACGTTGAAGAAATAAGTGGTAGCCTTCTTCTACATTCTTTTGAATAATCTTTTTTTCGTAGGCTGAGAGCGCTCGAGTAATTGTAGGTAAATCAGAATACGTATTTGTCTTAACGCGATCGGTTGTGATGCCTAGTTTATCTTTTAAGAAATTTTCAATATTAAATAAGGGTAAAAATATACCAATCGATCCAGTGACGGTAGTGGGTTGGGCAACTATTTTTTTGCATCCTGCTGCGATATAATATCCACCAGATGCTACAACGTCTGACATGGAAGCAATAACTGGTTTAACTTCGTTAGTGAGAACGACTTCTCTCCAGATGACTTCTGATGCAAGTGAACTTCCTCCTGGAGAATTAATGCGTAATACAACTGATTTCACAGATGGATCTCTTCGTGCTTTGCGTAATTCTTTAACGATGACTTCTGAAGAAATAGTTTCTGGATCTTCATCATTGCCTGAGTTAATATTTCCTTGTGCGATAATGACTGCTATTTTAGATTCTTTTTTATTTTCTTCTTTTAATTTTTTTTGATAAGCTTCTAAATTTACAAATGCAATCTTTTTAGTTTTATCCAGTTGCAGTTTTTCGAGCAAATAATCATGGACCTCATCTTCATAGCCAATATCTGTGATGAGATGATGTGTTTTTGCTTCTTCTGGTGAACTTACTAATAATGAATCAGCAATAGTATTTAAAGTAGTGGTGTTTACTTTTCGCGAATCAGAGATATGCTTTAAGTAGTTAGCATATAGGGCATTTAATAAAAATGTAATATGAAATCGACTAGCAGGTGACATTTTATCAAGTGTAAATTGTTCAATATAATCCTTGTATTCACCTACACGAAAAATTTCGTGTTGAATATGTAGTTTGTCTAATGTTCCCTTGAAATAGGTCATTTCAGCACTAAGCCCATTGAACTCTAAAATGCCCGCTGGGTTGAGGTAAATACGATCAGCCATGGAAGCAAGGTAATATCCTCGTTCTGTATACATTTCACTATAAGCTATTACAAATTTTCCACTTGTTTGAAAATCGATAAGCGCATCCCGTATTTCTTGTAATGATGAAAATCCAGCTTGAATAAATCCTGTTTCAAGATAAATACCCTTTATACTAGGATCTTGTTTGGCTTGCTGAATAGCTTTTTTTAGATTTAATAAGCCTATCTTATCTTGGCCTCTTATAAGTTTATTTAGACCCGACCAATCATCATCATATGTTTTTTCTACCAGTTGCTTATTGAGGTTTAAACGTAATACAGCATTTGCTGGAATGGTTGGTTTGTTATCTGATAGACTCAGGATAATAATTAATAAAATAAGAGATGCAAAGCAAAACAAGACTAATCCTGTAAAAGTAGCTAAGACGTGTTTAATGAATTTCCACATAAATGTATTTTTTGGAAATTTAGTAAATAAAAAAGGAAGTAAAAAAATACTTCCTTTTAATTTGTTTTTAAAATTATGATGATCAATTATTTTTTAATTGATTTTATTAGTTCTTTTAACTCTTCTACTTCTTGACGTAATTTTTCTATTTCAGCTATTTTATTTTCTAGTTCTTTATCTTTTTTATCTAGTTCTTGAATAGCTATTAAAGCAACACCAGCTGGATCAATCGTAGATATACTCTTATCATCATTACCTAATTGAAATAGACGATAAAAATCTTGTGCCATTGGTCCAATATGTTGAATGGAAGGATCTTCGCCTATATAATTCCATCGGGTTATTTTGAGTTGATTAATTTTAGAAATAATATCTTTTCCATTCAGTGATTTAAAATTTTCCTTTTTGTTTTTATCAGATGTATTGGTCCAAACTCCACCTTGTGTTAAATAGGCACCGTTGCCATTACTGGCATTAGTACCAACACAGATGGCTGTGCCTGCTACTGAAGAGGTTCTGCCAAATACCCAGCATGTAACACTGGAATTTCCAAAAGCCATCGTATTTACTGTATTGGCTTGTGTATTATATCCAATAGCTGCTGAATTCGTGGTTGCTGATGCTCCATAGCCTAACGCGACTGCTCCTGTACTACCTGAAGCAGCAAAAGAACTTCTTCCCATGATGGTTGATCTAGAATGCGTAATATACCCTAAAGAAAATCCGGCATAATTTCCAATTATTGTATTATCATCCCCACTGGATAAATAATAACTCGCCATCGATCCCATAATTGTATTTCCTGATCCTGAGTTGAGACTTATACCTGAACTAGCCCCAATACAGGTATTATGATTTCCAGATGCTGTATATCCTGCATAGTTTCCTAAGTTTGTATTCCAGCTTCCATTGAAATTGGAGTATCCGGCATAGTATCCAATACTTACATTTGCTCCACCTGATGTATTTATATTTCCGGCTAGACTTCCAATAAAAATATTCCCACTTGAAGTATTATTAACGCCAGCTTGGTTACCTATAGAGATATTGTCATTTCCTGAAATATTAGCATATCCAGCTGAATACCCAATTGCTATATTATGGTTTCCTGTTGTATTACGATTACCAGAATAAATCCCCAAAAAACTATTATAGCCCCCTATTGTATTTTCATATCCAGCTTGATATCCCTGGAATATATTAGCATATCCGTCTGTATTATTATATCCACTTTGATATCCAATAAATATACCATAACTACCTGATAAATTATTAAATCCAGCTTGGTATCCCGCAAATAATACGCCATAACCTGTTGTATTAGATTTGCCTGTTTGGTATCCTATTAAGACGTTATCCCCAAAAGAACTTGTTATATTTTGCGTCTCTCCTAAAAATGTATTGGTACTTCCTCCATTGGATATAAATGTGGCATTATCTAGTTTAAGGGAGCCTGTAAGGTAAGTATCTTTAAATCCATTGGTGGAGTTTCCTATATCGTAGGCATCATTGGCATTGCTGGTAATATTTTGCATGGCTTGATGATTTCCTAGATTATCAGAGCCTACCATTTCCCAATCTGCACCATCGAATACAACTGTGACCACTTGGCCTGCTTTTAATTCATTAGGTGTAATTACAGCATTATTATTGTTCTTATAAATAGGATAGGTACCTGAACCATTAAGGTTTAAAGTTACACCTGTGGCGCCTGTATTAGGAGAGGTTACTTTAAAAGAAATGGTGCTACCAGCTTGTGGCACAAAAGAAGGAGACGTAGTAGCTGTAATTAAATCAGGAGTACCTCCTACCGTTTCTACATAAATCAGAGATCCTTTTTGAAGAGTTTGTACATTCACAGCTTGTGTAGCAGCTGAAGCATCCCCTACGCCAGTGATAACCCGGTCTGTATTTGTTGATCCAATCATCTGAACTTGTCGATTTATTTGGACTTGTGCAGACAGTGAGGTGCTTATGGTTAAAAAACACATAGCAGTAGCTAGGTAGGTATATAGTGTTTTCATAAAAAAGCGTTGTTTTAGTTTACTGTGGCATTTATACGGTACAAATTTGTAAAAGTTGTAGTGTTCGTTGTTAAGATGACTCTGTTGTTAATTTATTATTTAATTTTGTGAATAAAATAAATAATAAAAAATAAGATTTTTTAATCATTTTTAGATAAATAAAATGTTTTTTATTAAAATTTGCAAATAAAAAAAATCCAATTTATATTTAAATCTATTTGATCAGGTGGAAGCCGAAAAGCCTTAGAAAAGAGTAGGTATAACTTTAAATTTAGTTTAGTATGAAAAAAAATATCCAAAAAAAAGTGCTAGTACTTAACAAAAAAACCATTAGCTCATTTGTAAAAAATGAAATTATGGGAGGGGTAGTAAAAACAAGTGATTGCCCTCATTGGGGTTGGAGCTTGTGGTGCAAATAAGTTTAAGCAAGTATCTTAAATTAAAAGTCTCTGCTACGTAGTTGGCAGAGACTTTTTTATCTTTTATAAAATTCTTTTAATGTATTGTAAAATATGAAAATTTCTTCAAACATGTTGTAAAGAGGAACAGGTGCAATACGTATTACACCAGGTTCTCTCCAATCAATAATAATACCTTGGTTTTCTAAATAAGTAAACAGTTCTTTTCCGTTGTGGTGTATCAATAGAGAAAGTTGGCATCCACGTTCGGGATAGGGTGGTGTAAGGATAGTAAATTTATTTTCTTGTTCAGGCAGTTGACGAAGAAGTAATTCTAAATAAGCAGTTAGGTTTTTGCTTTTAGCATGTAAGGCGTTTATGTTTGCCTTTTCAAAGATTTGTAGTGCTGCTTGATGGGTCGCCATAGATAAAACAGATACATTGCTGAGTTGCCACCCATCGATACCATACATTGGTTTAAATCCTTTTAACATTGTAAAGCGTTCTTTTTCTTCATAACCCCACCAGCCTGCAAATCGAGGTTGTGTAGTATTTTTGAAATGATTCTCATGAATAAAAGCTCCTCCTATACCTCCAGGTCCGGAGTTTAGATATTTGTAACTGCACCATACAGCAAAGTCTACGCCCCAATCATGAAGGCTGAGTGGAATATTCCCAATAGCATGTGCCAGATCAAATCCCACGTTGATAGTTGCTTGATGCGCTACCTCTGTGATTTTTTTCATATCGAATACTTGACCGGTGTAATAGTTCACGCCTCCGAATAAAATTAGGCTAAGCTCGTCTTTATGTTCTAAAATAGTTTTAATAATATCTTCTGTGCGTAAAGTATATTCGTTTTTTCGAGGTTTTACTTCGATGATGGCGTCATCTGGATTGTATCCATGAAACTTTACTTGAGATTCAACAGCATATTGATCAGATGAAAATGACCGTTCTTCCATAAGGATCTTGTACTTTTTGGAAGTTGGTTGGTAGAATGAAACCATCATCAAATGGAGATTAGATGTGAGATTATTCATAGCTACAACTTCATCTGGTCTAGCTCCGACAAGTTGAGCTAAAGTTTGTTTGGTATTTTTATGGTAGAAAGCCCAAGGGTTTTTAGCGTGGAGATGTCCGTGTACACCTAATTTTCTCCAGTCGTTTAGTTCTTGTTCTATTGCATTTTGTACAGTTTTGGGTTGTAGACCAAGCGAATTGCCACAGAAGTAGATACATTCGCTTTCTTTAAAGGGTGGGATATGAAATAATGAACGGTATTCCTTTAAAGAATCTTGTTGGTCTAATTCTTTTGCATAATCACGCGTTGATGTAAATGACATAGTAAATTTATTTTTTTATAAATCGATCTAAAGATATATTGAGCCATTCCAAGGCAGTTCCGGCTAGCAGACGTTGTTTGACCGTGTCATTATAAGGCATAGATTCAATTAACTGTCCGGGTTCTAATTCGCCTAATGGGAATGGATAATCAGTTCCTAATGCAATACGTTCAGCCCCTATTAGATTAACTAAAAAGTCAAGTACGGAAGAATCATGAACTAAAGAATCAATATAAATTTTTTTAAGATACTCACGAGGATTGATTGGATTATCTACTGCACATAAATCAGGTCTTACTAAAAACCCTTGTTCAATTCTACCAATTGTCGAAGGAAATGCTCCTCCTCCATGTGCGAATGCAATACGTAGTCGTGGTAATCGTTCTAATACGCCTCCAAATATTAAAGAGCAAATTGCTAATGCAGATTCCATGGGCATGCCAACTAACCAAGGCAGCCAGTATTTAGACATTTTTTCTTTTCCGATCATATCCCAAGGGTGTACAAGTATAGCTGCGCCTAATTCTTCAGCTGCTTGAAAAATGTCAAAAAGCTCAGGAGCTTCAAGGTTCCAATCATTAATATGAGTACCGATCTGAATTCCTGCTAGATTGAGTTCTTTAATGCATCGCTCGAGTTCTTTAATAGCTAGTTTAGGTGCTTGCATTGGTATAGTACCTAATCCTATAAATCGATTCGGGTAATTAAAAACCACACCTGCGATATGATCATTTAAAAATTGACTTATGTCTAAGGCATCATGAGGTTTAGCCCAATAACTAAACATGACTGGAATAGTAGATAAAACTTGCACATCTACGTGATAATGTGCCGATTCTTTTAGTCGAACATCAGGATCCCAGCAGTTGCTTTGAATCTCTCGAAAGAATTTATCATCCTGCATCATTCGAGCACAACAAGGTTTATGGTGCTCTAATCGTATAAAACCACCATAACCGTACTTAGCTTTGAAATCAGGGATATGTTCTGGAATAATATGTGTATGAATATCTATTTTAAAAAACTTGTTCATACTGTTATGGTTTTTCCATGACTGCCCCACATGTTTTACATGTTCGTTTATCTAATGAATTATAAAAGTTAGTCATTACGATAGGAAGTTGTTTTACAATATCCGTAAGATCGACATATTCTTCGTATAGTTTAGTGTTGCATTTTTCGCAAAACCATAGGAATCCATCTTTCTCTTCAGGTTTACGATACCGTTCTATTACCATGCCAACTGTATTTGCGCCACGTTGTGGGGAGTGAGGTATACGTGGAGGAAGAAGAAAAATATCGCCTTCTTTGAGGTAGATAGTTTCTGGTTTTCCGTCTTCTATAATCTTGATTTTTACATCACCTTCTAGTTGGTAAAATAATTCTTCACCTTCATTGTAATGGTAATCTTTGCGTGCATTAGGTCCTCCTACAACCATAACAATAAAATCGTTGTTGACTTTATATATTTGTTGATTTCCTACAGGAGGTTTCAATAGCGTTTTATTTTCCTCTATCCATTTCTTTAGATTAAATGGGCGTTGAATAGCCATAATAATTAATTTTTTAATTTCGTTCCAATTCGTAAATTCCATTTAAATTTAGAAACATTTTTATAAAAAAACTATGATTTTGCAATTAAAGGGGAAAAGAGCCTTGGTAGGTGGGAGTAGTCAGGGAATAGGAAAGGCAGTAGCTATAGAACTAACTAAGCTTGGCGCAGCTGTAACATTATTAGCCCGTCATGAAGAACGATTAAAACAGGTAAAGGAAGAGCTTTTTAAAATTAACCCTATAGATCATGACTATATAGCTGTTGATCTTGAAAATAGAGATGAGTTTGAGTTTTCAATCCATTCATATCTTGAGAAAAAAACGATTGATATTGTAATTAATAATACAGGTGGCCCACGTCCGGGAAAAGCAATAGATGCCACGATAGGTCAATTTGAACATGCATTTATGACACATCTTTTTTCTAGTCACATCATCATGCAAAAAGTTATTCCTCATATGAAGAAAGTAGGTTATGGACGTATTATTAATATTATTTCGACATCTGTTAAGCAGCCTATTCCTGGATTAGGTGTGTCTAATACATTGCGAGCTGCTGTAGCGAATTGGGCAAAAACATTATCTGTTGAATTGGCTTCTTTTGGAATTACAGTTAATAATGTATTGCCTGGGGCTACTAAAACAGCTCGCCTTGAAGAGATTATAAAAGAAAAGTCAATTAAACTGGGTAAAACGATCCAGGACATAGAAAAAGAGATGTTGCATGAAATTCCTATTGGGCGTTTTGCAAAACCTGATGAAATAGCCTATGCTGTAGCTTTTTTAGCTAGCTCAGCAGCAGATTACATTACAGGAATCAATATTCCTGTGGATGGAGGCAGGACGCTTTCCTTATAAAATTATTTTTGTTTTGTACGGGGTAGTGTCCCAAATACAAAATCCCATAATGGAGAAGACACCCCAAACGCTTTCTCAGGATCTTTATAGTGGTGAATAGCGTGATTGTGCCATAGTATCTTCAAAAGATTGTTAGGTGGTTGGAAAGCATGTACAGCAAAATGAATAAATAAATAGCTGGCATACCCCAATAAAAAACCAGATAAAAAAGGATAAGAATAACTCCCCATCGATAAGCGTAATATAAAAAATAGTATAGCGCAGATGGCTCCACTCATAAGAGGAGGCATAGCTAAACGGTCTTTATCTTTAGGATATTCATGGTGAATGCCATGAATGGTATATTGTATTTTTTCTTTTTCTTTTGAATTTGTAGGCATATGAAATATAAACCGATGTACGATGTATTCTATTAGGGTAAAAGATAAAAGCCCAATAAATAGAATACTGATTATACTATTTATTCTAAGACTAGAATAAAATAGTGCGTAGAATAATAGTCCTAGAGATGTTAAAAAAAACATACTAATGGGTATCCCTACATGTGTGCGTGAAAGGCGCTCTAAAATAGAATTGGCAAAAAGTTTTTTTGTGCCTTTATGCTTAGGATTCATTTTTACAGGAGTATTCATAGGTTATATATTAATTTTGTTACACAAATGTAAAAAAACGAATAGTTTTTTTGATAAAAAAATAATCTTATTTATGCTTAGTCTAAATAGATTTTTATGATGATCTTTACAGTGTAACTTTAAAGACAATATATCGTACAAGGAAAAAATAATTACGCTATGAAAAAAAATACTAAATGCCTATATATCTTAGGCTTGCAATTGATAAGCTTGTCAATATACGCTCAGGTTTCCATTGATAAAAAAGTTAATATGACCGGTGCAACTAGTGATGACCGCCGCATTACAGGTGTAGGTGATGTGACATTAGCTGCCGATGCGGTCAGCGCACAAATTTTACAAAAAGGTGCACTTATTTATGTGGGTGTTGTTGGTGGAACTCCTAATGCCATTACAGCTGCTACATCTCCGTCATTTATGCCACAAGCTGGTAGTGTTATTTCTTTTAAAGTAAGTGCTAATAATACAGCTGCTGTCACATTAAATGTGAATGGGTCAGGTTCTTCTAATGTATATAAAAATAATAATGCACCATTAATTGCTAATGAACTGAAAGCAGGTCAGGTGATTACCGTTGTATATGATGGTACGGATTGGGAAATGGTGGGTGCTGACAATCTCGGAAATCATCAAGCTACGCAAAACATTACAACTAGTGGAAATGATGCACATGATATAGGAAGTTCGACTAATCCGTTTAAAAATATCTATTTGGGTAGTAATGTTAAAATAGATGGAGCAACATTTGTATCCAATGGAGGCTCTACTAATACTCTTTTAGGGGAGACACAAAACACACTCAATACAGCTACTGATAATACATTCGTGGGATATCAGGCTGGAAAGGCTAATACAACAGGTGCCTCTAATTTATTTTCAGGATATGGAGCTGGTATGAGTAATATATCTGGTTCTTTTAATGTATTCTTGGGTTATAATAGTGGTCAATTCAATGTAATGGGAACTGATAATACATTTTTAGGCTTTCAGGCAGGATACAATGCCAGTACAAGCTATAATACCTTTATTGGATCGTATGCAGGATATAGTACAACCATAGGATGGAATAATACGATGGTAGGTTATAACTCTGGTGGCAATAATACAAGCGGAAATTACAATATCTTTATTGGATCATACGCAGGGTATAATGTCAATTCAGACTATAACACATGTATTGGATCGGAAGCTGCTTATAATGCCACTTCAGGTCAGGGTAACATTAGCATAGGTTATAGGTCGGGATATAATAATATATCAGGTGGTTATAATACATTGTTAGGTTGTGAGTCGGGGTATAATGTTACATCAAACTATAATGTATGTGTTGGGTACGGAGCTGCTTATAGTTTCACTTCAGGTCAGGCTAATACTATTGTAGGTCTTCAGTCTGGTTATAATGGTACAACAGGAGGTAATAATACATTTTTAGGCTTTCAGTCTGGATTCTCAAATGCAGCGGGTGAAGAAAATTGCTATATTGGCATGCAGGCTGGGTTTGCTAACACTGGTAGTTATAATGTGGCTGTTGGTGGGTATGCAAATTATACGGGTAGCTCAACTAGTGGGGTTTTTGTGGGGTATAATGCTGGTGCATCCGTCTCCGGGTTAACTAATGTAATTGCGATAGGTAGAGGAGTACAGGTAGCAACTAGTAATACTGTTGAAATTGGTAATAATATGATTACATCATTTAGGATTCCAGTTGCTGTAACTATTGTTTCAGATTCTACTAGAAAAGAAAAATTCCGATTAATAAATGGGGAGGATGTATTAAAAAAAGTCAGCCAACTTAAAATAACCAGTTGGAATTATAAAGGGCATGATCCTAAAAATTTTCGTCACTATGGGCCTATGGCACAGGATTTTTATAATGCATTTGGTTATGATGGAGTAGGTAAAATAGGTAGTGATACAACTATTAATACTGGAGACTTGGCAGGAATAAGTTTGGTGGCCATTCAGGCTTTGGAAAAGAGAACCTCTGAACTTAAGGAGTTAGTTGATAAAAAAGATAAAGAACTAGAAGAAAAGGTAAAAGAAATAGCATCATTAAAATCTAGACTAGAGGCAAATGAAAAAAAGATGGATATTTTAGCCGAAGAGTTAGATGAGTTGAAGGCCTTTATTTCTAGGTCTAGGGGTGCCGATAAACAAGCAAGCAAATAAATATTAGAGTTATTGATTTGAAAAACCTGAGGCATAATCTCAGGTTTTTTTATTATCCTATAAAGTATAAATCGTAACATCGTATAGACTTATCTCGTATAATTCTCAATATAAACTTTAAACGATACGAGCTATGAAAACCCACAGTAGAATTAATCGAGTTTTATTTTTTGTTTTTTCTCTTATAAGCCTAGCAGGGTATGCTCAGGTTTCCATTGATAAAAAAATTAATATGACTGGTGCAACTAGTGATGATCGCCGCATTACAGGTGTAGGTGATGTGACATTAGCTGCCGATGCAGTCAGCGCACAGGTTTTGCAAAAAGGTTCTCTTGTTTATGTGGAAACTGTTGGTGGAAATGCTAATGCTATAACAGCTGCCACTTCACCCTCTTTTATACCTCAGGCAGGAACAGTTGTATCATTTAAAGTAGCAAGTAATAACACCAGCGCTGTAACATTAGACTTAAATGGGTCAGGCGCCTCTAATGTATATAAAAATAATAATGCACCATTAATTGCTAATGAATTGAAAGTAGGTCAGGTGATTACTGTTGTATTTGATGGTACGGATTGGGAAATGGTAGGTGCAGACAATCTAGGGAATCATCAAGCTACACAGGATATTACTACTAGTGGTAATAATGATTATGATATAGGAAGCTCGACTAATCCGTTTAAAAATATTTATTTGGGTAGTGATGTTAAAATAGATGGCGCTACGTTTGTGTCTAATGGAGGAACAACCAGTACGCTTTTAGGGGAGACACAAAATACAACGAATACAGCAGGAGATAATGTTTTTATTGGCTATCAAACAGGTAAAAGTAACACCTCAGGATATGGTAATGTTTTTGCTGGTTATCAAGCAGGTATGAATACCACAACTACAGGATATAGTGTTTTTATTGGCTATCAAACAGGTTATAATAATACTAGTGGGTATGCCAATATATTTCAGGGTTATCAATCGGGTTATAATAACACGAGTGGTAGCTACAATCATTTTTTAGGTATTTATTCAGGGAATAATAATACAACTGGAAGCTATAATACAGCTATTGGTTATTTATCAGGGTATAATAATAGTATTGGAAATGATAATATTTTTATTGGTTATTCATCAGGGTATAATAATACAACATCTGGAAGTATATTTATAGGATCTATGGCCGGTTATTCTAATACTACGGGTGATGGTAATGTGAGTATTGGTAATCAGTCAACCTTTAATAATACTTCTGGAAATAGGAATACTTCCTTGGGTAGTTTTTCCAGATATTTTGGATCAATAGGAAATGATAATACAACTATAGGTTATAGTGCGGGGTACACCCTTGCCACTAATTCAGGAAATACAGTATTAGGATCGATGGCTGGTTATTATTTATCCAGTGGAGATAATAATACCCTTGTTGGTAACTATGCAGGTTTTTCAGTTGGTCTAATAAGTTATTCTTCATCTACAGCACTAGGTAGGTCCTCTTTTATAGGAAACGGTGTTTCTAATGGATCAGCAATAGGATATGCTTCATCTGTAACTACAAGTAATACGATGTCTTTTGGTAATGCTAGTGTCACATGCTGGGTATTTGGTAGAACCTCTTCAGTAGCAGGTACTGCCATCTGTGTTGGTACTAATGCCAGTAATGGCAACGGTGCCTATTTAACACAAGGTGGAGTTTGGACCAATACATCTGATAAAAACAAAAAGGAAAATTTTAAATCACTGAATGGAAAAGATATTATTTCTAAAATTAATCAACTCAAAATAACCCGATGGAATTATATAGGCGAAGATCCTTCCATTCAACATATTGGACCAATGGCACAAGATTTTTATCGTCTATTTCAATTGGGCCATGATGATAAAAGTATATCTACAATTGATCCCGCTGGTGTTGCTTTAATAGCTATTCAAGAACTGGATAAAAAAGATAAAGAGCTAGAAAGTAAACAAAAAGAGTTAGAACTTAAAACACAGGAGATCGATCAACTTAAGGCTGAGTTAGAATTTAATAGAGCTCAGACAGAGGCCTTGGCGCAAGAGATTAGAAATATAAAAACAATGATTCAATCGAATGATAAGCAAGCTATGAAATAGAAATAAAATATAATATAGCTAGGTTTAAAGTTGCAAAAGCTGGTCTATTTTAGACCAGCTTTTGTTTATGAGCGATATCAACTAATTTTGATTTGATTATGAAATTGTTTTACCGTACACAAGGCAAAGGCCAACCACTTATTATTATTCATGGCTTATTTGGTTCATCCGATAATTGGTTAACTATTACTAAAAAAATAGCTGAAACATATGGTGTGTATTTGATAGATATGCGTAATCATGGACGATCTCCACAAAGTGCAGTTTTTACTTATTCTGCAATGGTTGATGATCTCTTTGAATTTATACAAGATCATGCCATTAGCGACCCCATTATTTTAGGTCATTCCATGGGGGGGAAGGTAGCTATGCATTTTGCTCTAGCTTATCCGAATAAAATAAAAAAACTTATTGTAGTAGATATAGCTCCTAAATATTATTCTGTTCATCATACTGCAATTTTAAAGGGACTTAATGCTATCCCTTTAGATCAGATACAGTCCAGGCAAGAAGCAGAAAATATTTTAGCACAATTTGTAAGTGAGGTTGATGTGCGACAGTTTCTTCTTAAAAATCTATACCGTACGAATGAGTTGAAATTTGAATGGAGAATTAATCTTTCTATTCTTACCAAAGAAATAGAACAGGTTGGTATTGCTCTCGAAGAGGGTCGTATATATGATGGGCCTACTCTGTTTATACGAGGGGAAAAGTCAAATTATATTCAGAGTGGTGATGAGGTTCTTATAAAAAAAATATTTCCTAAAGCGACTATACACACTATATCAGAGGCAGGGCATTGGGTTCAAGTAGATGCTCCTGAGCCATTTTTTAATACTGTCAATGCATTTATTACCTCAACATGATCATTTTTTTCTTGCGGTAAATACCATAACTTTGTCACCTAATCAAAACAATAACTTATCAATATGAAGTACGATCTTATTGTCATAGGAAGTGGTCCAGGAGGATATGTTGCAGCTATACGCGCCTCTCAATTAGGAATGAAAGTAGCTGTGGTAGAGAAAGCAGAACTTGGAGGTATATGCTTGAATTGGGGATGTATACCTACGAAGGCATTGCTTAAAAGTGCTCAAGTTTTTGAATATATTCAACATGCTAAAGAATATGGGATTGAGGTAAAGGAAGCCAATCCTCATTTTGACGAAATAATTAAGCGTAGTAGAGATGTGGCTGGTGGGATGAGTAAAGGTATTCAATTTTTATTTAAAAAAAATAAGATTGAGCTTATTACTGGTATAGCTAAAGTAAAGCCGGGTAAAAAAGTGGAAGTTGTTAATGATAAAGGACAAAAAACAGATTATACCGCAGATCATATTATAATAGCTACAGGGGGACGAGCGCGTGAGTTACCATCAATTAAAATAGATGAGAAAAAGATTATCAGTTATCGTAAGGCCATGGTTCTTGATAAAAAACCTGAATCTATGGTGATTGTAGGTTCAGGAGCTATTGGAGTAGAGTTTGCTTATTTTTATCATTCAATGGGTACAAAAGTGACTATTGTTGAATTCATGCCTAATATTGTTCCGAATGAAGATGAAGATGTATCTAAGCAACTTGAAAAATCATATAAAAAGATGGGTATAGATATACTTACCAGTTCATCTGTAGAAGCTGTAGATACAACAGGTAAAAAATGCAAAGTAAAGATAAAAACAGCGCAGGGAACAACAACACTAGAGGCTGATATTGTTCTTTCAGCTGT
Organism: uncultured Cytophagales bacterium; assembly: GCA_964418605.1. Classification (GTDB taxonomy): domain Bacteria; phylum Bacteroidota; class Bacteroidia; order Cytophagales; family Cyclobacteriaceae; genus CAYQLY01. Next base: position 31,455 of record CAYQLY010000005.1, on the reverse strand, counting down.
GGGTGTAGCAGCTAATATTGAAGGCATAGGTCTCGAAGAGACGGGCATAAAGACAGAAAAAGGCAAAGTTCTAGTAGATGATTTTTATAAAACGAATGTATCTGGCTATTACGCTATTGGGGATATTGTAAAAGGTCAGGCACTTGCTCACGTTGCTTCGGCTGAAGGCATTATCTGTGTTGAAAAAATAGCGGGTCATCATCCTGAGCCTTTAAATTATAATAATATTCCGGGTTGTACTTATTGTCAGCCTGAAATTGCTTCTGTTGGAATGACTGAGAAACAAGCTAAAGAGGCAGGCTATCAACTTAAAATAGGTAAGTTTCCATTTTCAGCTTCTGGGAAGGCGAGTGCTTCTGGGGCAAAAGATGGTTTTGTGAAGGTGATTTTTGATGCAAAGTATGGCGAGTGGCTGGGTGCTCATATGATTGGGGCTAATGTAACGGAGATGATTGCTGAAGTAGTTGTGGCTAGAAAGTTAGAAACAACTGGTCATGAGATTATTAAATCGGTTCATCCCCATCCAACTATGTCTGAAGCTATTATGGAAGCAGCAGCAGCGGCTTATGGAGAAGTTATACATTTATAAAATAGATAGTTGTAAGCTATACAAATAAATTAAATGAAGAAAAAAAGGCGGGTTTTACCGCCTTTTTCAATATAACTTAGATTGGTATTATTAATTAATTGTTAGGCTCAGTTACAATATCTACTTTTTCCAATCGTAAGATGTTCATGCCATCTGTTTCTAATCCTTTAACGTATTTTTGATTTAATCTAAGAACTTCATCATAGAATAAAACAATGACTGGGGCTTCATTCATTATGATTTGATCCATTTCTTGATAAATCTCAAAACGTTTCCACCCATCATTTTCCATTAACGCTTTTTCATAAAGCTTATCAAATGTTAGATTGGAAAAATGGGTTTTATTAGGTCCAACTGGTGTAAAATTTTTGCTATAAAAACAACTTAAATAATTTTCTGCATCTGGATAATCACCTAACCATGAGCCTCTAAAGAAGTTTATCTTCCCATTATCTGCTAACTCTTGATGAGTAGCAGCTTGATTAATTTCAATTTTCACATTGACACCAATTGCCGCCCATTGTTTTTGTAAATATTCAGCTACTGCTTTTGATTGGTTTGTTGTATTTAGTTTTAGCTCAGGAAGACCTTTTCCTTCTGGATAACCCGCCTCCTTTAATAAAGCAAGTGCTTTTTCAGTATTGTAGTTATAGCCTATTACTTTTTCTTTGTCAAACGAAGGTAGTGCAGCAGGTACAAATCCTGATGTGCCTGGAGTGCCTAAGTTATTTAAAACAAAAGAAACAAGCTCTGTTCTATTAATAGCCCAGCTTAATGCTTGTCTGAATTTTTTGTTTAAAAGCGGACTTTTTTTATCCTGATACTTAGAAGGGTCTAATTGAAATCCAATATATTCTGTGTTAAGATAAGGAACTTTTTGAATGATGTATTTTGATTTAAACTCATCATTAATGGTTCCATTTTTATTGAGAATCATGTCTTTAGAGTTCTCTTCTAGTCCTGATACAAAATCCAATTTGCCTTGTTGAAACGTTAAGAATTCTTGGTTTTTGTCAGGGATAAATGAGATTTGAACAGCATCCAAATAAGGGAGTTTGTTACTGCTTTCATCTTTTTTCCAATACGTTGTATTTTTTACTAACACAAGACTATTTCCCTCTTCCCATGATTTGAACATGAAAGGGCCTGTACCTACAGGATGAATGCGAAAATCTTTTCCATATTTTTCTACAGCTTCTTTACATACAATAAATGTATACGGCATAGCCAATATTTGAAGGAATGCAGAAAATGGCTGATGTAGATAAATCTTTAAGGTGTAATCGCTTGTTGCTTTAAAGCAGGTATCGACTGCCATTCCTTTACTATCATGTAATACTTTGTCGTTGAATACCCATGCTCCTGTGCTTGCTGTTGCCGGATTGATAAGTCGTTTAAAGCTATATACGATATCTTCTGCTTTTACTTCCCGTCCTTTTCCATCAGGGAACACCTCGTTATCATGAAAGTGAATGCCTTTTTTTAGAGTAAACGTATAGGTGAGTCCATTTTCTGAAATCTCCCATGTGTCTACTAAAGATGGTATTGTTAAATCATTGCTTAGTTCGAATAGCCCGTTATAGATTTGTGTAGTTGCCCAAGTATTGGCTTGATTTCGAGCAAAAGCAGGATCCAGTGAGCTTAATCCTTCTGCTTGGTTATATCTAAATACTTTGCCAAGTTCTGATTCTCCTCCCTTTTTTTTACCACAAGATTGGATGAGGAGTGCAACCAATGATATGCCTAGAATTAATCGTTTAATCATATTTTTAATTGTTTTTAAGTTAAATTTAAATAAACTTATATCTTTGTGAATTCAAATGAAGCATAAATATTCAATTATTTTTATAATAAAACAAATACTTTATGAAAATAACGTGTTGGGACTTTCATTCTAATGTATGGTTTTAAAAAAGAATGTATTTTGCGCCTAAACTGGTAGTTGTATAACTTTATAACGTTCGGAATGACAAAAATTATAGCTATAGCAAATCAAAAAGGGGGTGTAGGTAAAACCACCACTGCTATTAATCTTGCAGCCAGCTTTGCTGCCTTAGAGTATAAAACACTTCTTGTTGATGCTGACCCACAGGCTAACTCAACCTCAGGGATGGGAATTAATCCTAAAGCAATTAAAAAAGGCATTTATGAGTGTATGGTTGATGATGTGAAGCCTAAAGATGTTATTAAGCATACAGATATTTCTTATCTTGATCTTCTTCCATCGCATATCGATTTGGTAGGTGCTGAAATAGAGATGATCAATATCAAAAATAGAGAGGAAAAGATGAAAAACACTCTAGCTCTTGTTAAGAAAGATTATGATTTTATCATTATTGATTGCTCTCCATCTCTTGGATTAATTACTATTAACTCACTTACTGCAGCTGACTCGGTCATCATACCTGTTCAATGTGAATATTTTGCACTAGAGGGTTTAGGTAAATTGTTAAATACCATTAAAATCATTCAGTCGCGTTTAAATAGGCATTTAGAGATTGAGGGTATATTATTAACCATGTATGATGCGCGTGTACGTTTGGCTAATCAGGTTGTAGAAGAGGTGGTTAACCATTTTCAGCAGATGGTATTTAAGACAATGATTCCTCGCAATGTAAAGATCAGTGAGGCACCTAGTTTTGGTCTTCCTGTCATCGCTCATGATGGAGAGAGTAAAGGTGCTGTGAGCTATCTTAATCTAGCAAAAGAAATTCTCGAAAAAAATCAGTTGATAAAATAACTAATCTTTTTTTATGTATCGACCTATTGTATCAGGTGCATGGAGTGGACGAATTGATGCAGAGGATGGGCTTGAAGGTAGGCGATGGCATCAGGTTGTGCGCTATGTTAATCTTGAAAAGGATCAACTACCTCTTCTTACATCTTCACAAAAAGGCATTACTATTCTAGGTTTCTGCACCGATGAGGGTGTGAAAAGAAATCAAGGGCGAGTAGGCGCTAAAGGTGGTCCTGATCAAATCCGAAAATACATAATGTCGTTGCCTGTTCACTTTCAGCATACACATGCATTGATTGAATGTGGAAATGTATATTGTGAATCAGAAAATTTAGAGCAAGCACATGAGGAAGTAGGACAAACTATTTCTAGATTCTTATCTCATTCTTTTTTATCTATCATATTAGGTGGAGGGCATGAGATTGCTTATGGTCATTTTCTCGGTATAGCTTCTTTTTTAGAGCGGGAGAAAAAATTAGATCAATTGGGTGTTATTAACTTAGATGCTCATTTTGATTTGCGTCGATCATCTGTAGCTAGTTCAGGTACACCTTTTCTTCAAATGGCCAACTACCTCACATCTCGAGAGCTGCCTTTTGCTTATTTATGCATAGGTATTCAGGAGTCTGGGAATACACAAGCTTTATTTCAAATGGCTGAGTCACTCCATGTTAAATATATACAGGCTGCAGATGTTCATATGGTTTATAAAGATCAATTATTAAAACAGATTGATGAATTTATAGTTACGAAAAAATATATTTATTTAACGATTTGTTTAGATGTATTTGCCGCAGCATATGCTCCTGGGGTAAGTGCCCCTACAGCTAATGGTATTTTGCCGGATATAGCTATAGAGGTAATTACCTATTTGATGAAAAGTAAAAAAGTGATAGCTTGTGATTTAGCCGAATTGAACCCGGGTTTTGATACCGATGACCGTACTGCACGATTGGCTTCTAAACTTATATATACTGTTGTACAGAATCACTTTGAAGCCTAATTATGGCTGTCTGTCTAATATATTTTTTAATACCTTGTTGCAAATCAGCAGGAATAGGCGTAAATTTGCAACCACTATGACGGTGTGGTAGTTCAGCTGGTTAGAATGCCTGCCTGTCACGCAGGAGGTCGCGGGTTCGAGTCCCGTCCATACCGCGTCATAAAAAAGCCCTCTATTAGAGGGCTTTTGTTTTTAATGAATTCCACAGCATTTTACTGAACAGCTGCATTCTGGTGTTTCATTGGTCTTGGTCTTGGGTTTTCCACCTAACGTGAGTGCTAGTAAAGACTGCTTGTTGAGTGTTAGTTTTGATGATGGCTTTTTCATACTAATTTGTGTTTAAGTTAATAATTTTACACAGAAATACTTATTTTCCTTATCGGAAAAATAGAAATAATTGTCTTCGTTATTCCGTCTGAAGCATACCACAGCCTGAATAAGTTGGATCTATATCTATAAATAACTCTGTTTTATTTTTCTTGAACCATTCATTAATCCGCTTAGCTCTTTTTTGTGCCAGAGCTAGGTTGTAAAATTTTTGATAGTCTTGTTTAAGATTGGCTTCGTGTGGCGCCGTTTTAGATTTGTAATAGAGAATGCGAATAGCTTCTTTATTATCTTCTGTACGGTAAGGGATGGGATGAGATATGGTTCCTACTTTCATAGTGTCTATTGTAGAGTAGACGACAAAGTCCATTTGAGAAGTTGGTATACTTGTATTATTGGACCCATCCGTAAAGAACCCTCCATTCATAGCTGTGGGTTTATCATAGGAATACTCTTTAGCTGCCTTTTCGAAAGATAGTTTGCCATTTAGTATAACATTTCGTAGGCTATCTAAATATTGTTTGCTTTCTTCAATATCTACTTCAGAAGATGTTGGACGTAGGAGAATATGTCGGGAATTGAATTCATCGCCTCGTCGTTCGATGAGTTGGATTAAATGTAGTCCAAATTCAGATTCGACAATAGTGGATAACTCCCCAGGTTTTAATCGGAAAGCTTCTGCTTCATAGGCTGGCACGAGATCGCCACGTTTGAAAAATCCCAGTTCACCTCCATATGGAGCAGTTGCCTGATCTTCAGAATAAGCTTTAGCTAATGTATTAAAATCTTCTCCTGCCTGTATGCGTTCTTTTATTTTTTGCAGTTTTTCAATAGTTGCTCTTTTTTGATTTTTTGATACAGTTGGAAGTTTAACAAGTTGGGCTACTTCTACTTCTGCATCAAAATAAGGGAGACTATCTTTGAGTTGATTAAAATATTTTCTAACCTCAGAAGGACTTACGGCTAAGTTTTCTGTGATTTTAGTTTGCATTTTCTGGATGATAAGCTCTTCACGGATGAAAGGTCGAAATGTATTTTTAAGTTGTGCGATGGTTTTATTGTGAAATTTCTCTAATTTTTCTTTAGAACCATACTGGGCAATAAAATAATCCATTCGTCGGTTAAGTTGATCATCTACAAGTTTATCTTCGATTTTAATAGAATCAATCTCCGCTTTAGCTAATAGCATTTTATTGACAACAAGAGATTCTAGTAGTTTGCATTTCGTGTCGTTGTCTGTTTGACCGCCTTGAGCAATATATTGCAGGTATTGTGTTTCCAAGTCAGATTGAAGAATAATGTGATTGTCTATTTTTGCAATAATTTTATCAACGAGGGCATTGGATTGTGCTGTGCCGAGCAATGGTGATATAGATAGGATAATAAAAAAAATATAGTACTTCAGTTGTTTTTTCATGGCTATGGGTATAATTCGATTGTTTTTTCTTTTGTTGCTTTATCCATTAATTCTTTTTCAAGTTGAGTAATGAGTTTCACCTTCTTTTTATATAAAAGCAATTGTGTGATTTGTTGTCTTACAAACTCTAGTGGAGGATGTTGGTCTGTTATTTTATACTCACGAATATATAAAATATAGATGTGCTTCTGTTCGTTCTCTTCTGCGTAGGATGTGTTTTTTAAAAAGGACAGCTTGTTTGTAATATGTTCAAAAGGTGTGTTAAAAATGAGTTCATCAAAATCAGCCCATATATCTTCTTCTAAGATGTAGTGTTCTGCAAAACGGAAACAAAATGTCCTTAGCGCTTCTTTGTCTTTTTTACTGGTGGATTTAATCCATGGTCGAATTTTTTTGAGTTGGTTAGAGAGATCCCTCGGTAGCTGAATAAGTGTAGCTTTGACAATAGGACGCTTTAATGAAAAATCTTTTGCATGATCTTTATAATAAGCCGTTATATCTGCTTCATGTATAACTGTATCAAGATGCTCGTTGATGTATTTTTTTTGAAACTCATAAATAAGAAGGGAGTAACGGTACTCTTCTATTTTTTTTTCTAAGTCATCTTGGTTGTAATCTGTTCGCTCTTCCGCATTTATTTGTAAAAGCTGTTGTTTGATCCAATTAGTTATGTATGTTTTAGCTCTAGCAATGCTATCTTTTTGATTTTTGTTTTTGGAAAATAGATCGGGTATGTCCGCTGCATAGAGGTAATGATTGTATACACGAGCAACAGGCCGACTGATAGTTGAAGTATTCTCATGCCCGACTTGTTTAGATGATCGATTGCAGCCCTCGATAATAAACGAGCTAGTGATGATAAAAATGCAAATTATTATTTTTTTCAATTGGATACTAAACGTTTAATTTCTTTCTCGTTGATCTGAATTGTGTATTGTTTGCGAAGTTCTCTAGAAAATTTTTCTTCTTCTGATTTTTGTAGATCTGATGCAACTTGCGCTTTGACATCATAGAAATTTTTAGGATGTGGGGCTAGTATATTTTTAATATGTATGTATATATATCTTCCATCATAAACTGTTGTGTATTTGCCTGGCTTCCATTCCACAAGATTTAAGAATTTGTTTTCACCTTTTTCGAATATGCCTTGTGTAATGGAGGCGTTAGTTGGTTTTTTTTGATTCAATTCTTTTTCTAATTCGCTACCTGTTTTTTTAGATTGTTGTACACGTTTTATTAAAGAACTATCGGCTAAATTATAGATAACTGCTTCTGCTGATTCTTTGCTTTGATATAAGTTTTTATTGGTTTCATAGAATTGATGCATAGCTGCAGTATCATTCATTGTTTTTGACCAGATTTTGTCGTACATGAGTTGAAAATAAAGAATACCTTCTTGGTATTCTTTTAGTAAATTACTAAATTCTTGATTGGTTTTTTCAAGTTGTTTTTCTTCAGTAGCTAATATTTTTTTCTTCACAAAATCAGTATATAAAGAATTCATCGCTGTTTTTGGAGATATATCCTCTTTTGGAGTTTGATTTTTTGTAACAAAATCAGCAAACTCTTTTACTGTGATTTTTTCTTTTAACAGTTTGAAAAGCTCTTTTTCTAGCATAGGCTCATTGTTATTAATTTTCCAATTGCCTTGTAGAAGAGCACTGTCTGCTTTATTTAAAATCCATGATACTGATTTTGATTTTTCTTTAAATTCATATGTTTTTTTTAGTTTAGCAATGTACTCATTTTGATGTATATCAAATCTAGAATCTTTGCTTACCTTTGTTTTGATGATAGGCTTCATTTTTTCAAAAGATTCGAGGGGTTTGCGATCGAGTAATTTGATGATGTGCCAGCCGTAAGGCGTTTGAATGGGTTTTGATATATCTCCAATATGTTGTAATGCAAAAGCAGTTTCTTCAAAGCTTGGTATAATCTCAGCTACGCCAAACCATTCCAATTTTCCCCCATTAGTTTTGGTATGTGTGTCTTCAGATTCTTGAGCACATAAGTCATCCCATTGAGCACCTTTTAGAAGTTGACTGTAAATGGCATCTATTTTGTTTTTGATTTTTAAAGAGTCTTCTGTTGAGGAAGAGCTCTTGAGCATGATGTGGGCTACTAACACTTTCCCCTGAGATGGTCGGTGGCTGTTAATTTTGATGATATGGTATCCAAATTTAGTTCGAACAGGTTTTGAGATGCCTCCATCTGCAGTAGCGTAAGCTGCATTTTCGAAAGGATAAACCATCTGTAATGCTGTAAAATAACCCAAGTGCCCCTTGTTGTATGTAGCAGAAGGGTCTTGAGAGTATAGGCCTGCCATTTTTTCAAAAGACTCACCATCTAAAATTTGTTTTCGTATTTTTTCTATTTTTTGGTAAGCTTCCAACGTGTCTTTTGGTTCGGCTTCTTTTGGCAGAGTGATGAGGATATGAGAGGCATCAAGTTCTGTTTTCATCCGCTCATATGCTTCTTCGATCATCTTGTCAACTAGATTTTTGTCTACCAAATAAGACTTAGCCAGTTGTTTTCTAAAATCTTCATATTCTTGGCGAATACTTGCTGCCGTGTCCAGTTTTAATTTTTTTGCTTCTTCTACTTTTATTTTAAAGCTGATGAATAAGTCTAGGTAATTTCGAATAGCTTCTTCCGTATACGTTGTTTTGCCTGAGTTATTTTTTTTGTATACATACTCAAATTCACTGGTTGGAATTGGATGATTGCCAAACGTAGCAATAATCGATTGGCTATGGAGTAAGGTATTTGAAATAAAAATAAAATAGAGGCTTAAACGGATTGTTTTCATAAGCTGTAGAATAAGTACAATTTTAGATATTTTTGATTATATATAAAAAGTAGATTAATTTTTTCTTAAAACCATCTTATTTTCATATGCATAGTCGTGCTTTTTTCTTTAACCTCAGTTGGATAGCTGGTGTTGTTTTTAGTATTTATTTTTTACAGTCCTTAATGATTCATGAAGATAAGAAACGTTTATGGAGTGATCGTGTTTATAATCAGGTTTCATATTCTGAATATGCGTTGGACGAAGAAGAAAACCCTGGTGCCAGGCAAGAGTATGAGTGGCTCAGGCATATTAATCCGGAAACGAAACAAATTCCAGGGGATATACATACAAAGGAATTATTATTTTCTTCCCGTATTCCGTCCTATAATGATAAATCAATTATTCCTTTAAGACTTAATAAAAATACAGCTCAGGAGTGGTCATTGAGGGGCCCTTTTAATATTGGGGGTCGAACTAGGGCATTAGCCATTGATATCAGTGATCCTCTCGAAAACACACTATTAGCAGGAGGTGCTTCGGGGGGTATGTGGCGTTCGATAAATGGTGGAAAGTCGTGGAGTAAAACAACTATTCCTGATCAACTACATAGCGTAACTTGTATAGCTCAAGATACGCGATCCGGTAAGACACACATTTGGTACTATGGTACAGGTGAGCTTTCAGGGAATTCTTCTGCCGGAGGTGGAGGGGCTTTATATCGTGGGGATGGTATTTTCAAATCTATTGATCAAGGGAAAAGTTGGCAGCGATTATCTTCTACAGTAACCAATACGCCGCATGTATTTGATAATCCATTCGATTATGTTTGGAATATAGTTGTTGACTCTACTAATAAAATACAAGATGAGGTCTATGCTGCTACACTGGGTGGTATTTACCGTTCGGTGGATGGTGGTATAAGTTGGCAACGGGTGTTAGGCGAAGGCACTAATATCAATCGGTATACAGATGTAGCTATTACACCCTCAGGTGTAGTATATGCAGCATTAGCAGATATTACTGGTTTAGTTAATCCTAGTAATCCACCGAGTGAACAGGCTGGTATTTTTCGTTCTACAGATGGAATTAGTTGGACTAAAATAACACCTTCATTCCTGCCTTCTTTGCATTTTCGAACAGTTATAGGGATTTCTATTAGTAATGATGTTGTTTATTTTTTAACAGAAATTGCACAAGGTCTCACACAGCAGTTTTGTTTGGCTAGCTATCAACATGGATTAGGATGGAAAAATTTATCTGCTAATTTACCTGCGTTTGGTGGAGAGGTTGGTGATTTTAATTCTCAAAATTCGTACAACATGTTGATCAAAGTAAAACCGGATGATCCTCAGGTTGTTTATGTTGGTGGTACTAACTTATACCGGTCCACGGATGGGTTTTCTTCTAAAGTTAACACAGTATGGATAGGTGGCTATAGCCCAATCAATAATATTTCTTTGTATCCTAGCCATCATCCCGATCAGCATGCATTGGTCTTTTATAATCAATCAGGAAAAATGCTTTCAGGCCATGATGGTGGTATTAGTTTTACCGAAGATAATTTAGCTGACCCTGTTAAATGGGTAAGTTTAAATAATGGATATATCACCTCTCAATTTTATACCATAGCTATTAATCCTTTTCAATCTAATGATGAGATGCTTGGAGGCTTGCAGGATAATGGTACGATGGCTACAGACACTAAAAATGCAACTACGCCATGGGTGAGGGCATTATCTGGAGATGGATCTTATGCGGCTATTTCAGCTGATGGATTGCATTATTATGCATCAACTAACAATGCCATGATCTACCGATTTGATTTTGATGAAACAGGTAAGCAGACCGGCTTTGCTCGCATTGATCCTCAAGGTGGGTCTGGATATTTGTTTATTAATCCTTTTGTTTTAGATCCTGGTGATAATCGAATAATGTATTTGGCTGGTGGAACATCCGTTTGGCGAAGTAGTCGTGTGACGGATATTCCTTCAGGTTCTAATAATCCTGCTTCAACAGGCTGGATCAAACTTTCTGGTACAACGACCACACCTGTTTCAGCACTTGGAGTATCATCTCGGCCTACGTCCGTTTTATATTATGGCACAGTAAATGGAAAGTTATATAAGCTTAATGATGCGCGTACGACTACTATTGCTGCTAAAGAGATAACCAGTACGCTTTTTCCTAAAGACGGGTATATATCATGTATAGCAGTAGATCCATTTGATTCGGATAATGTAGTGGTTACATTTTCAAACTATGAAGTGATTAGTGTTTTTTATTCAGATGATGGAGGCTTATCATGGTCTGCTATTGCCGGTAATTTAGAAGAACAGCCAGATGGTAAAGGCAGTGGCCCTTCTGTTCATTGGGCTTCTATACTTTATTTGTATTCAGGGCCTGTTTATTTTTTAGGTACAAGTACTGGATTGTATTCAACCCATCAGCTTTCTCAGATGCAAACTATTTGGATGCGAGAAGGCTCTGAATCTATTGGCAATGTTGTCGTTGATATGATGGCAACTAGACAAACAGATGGAGCAGTTGTTGTTGCTACACATGGTAATGGTGTGTACAGTACGCATTATCTTAATGCTATGCCATTAACGAATAGAACAGATGATCTATCTTTTGAGATGTATCCTGTACCTTTTAAGGATGAGCTGACTATCAAGTATCAGTTGTATAGGGGTGCATCTGTATCATTGGCTATCTATGATAGTTTTGGAAGAGAACTTAGTGTATTGTTAGAGGAGTATCAAAAAAAAGGATCTTATCAATTTATATGGAATGGAAGAATAGGTAGTTCTTTAAAAGTAGCATCAGGTATCTATTATATTCGATTTCAGGCTGGTGATGTAATTTTTTGTCAACGTTTATCTATTTTATAAAAGTATTTAATATTATTTAACTTATTGATAATCAGATATTTTTATTTTTTTTAGTATTTAAAAAATACAATTAAATAAATTTATATTTAAATTTTTAATTGTATTTTAAATTATTTTAAATTAAATTTGTATTGTTAATTTAAAAACTAAACCCATGATTGTTATGAAAGAGATTGCAAAAATTTGGACGAAGAATAGTTTAAGTCTTGTTCTTCTATGTCAACTTGTTGCAGTAGTGCTGCTAGCAGGTTGTAACAAAAATCAAAATCCTCAGCCTGTTCAGGCGCCTAGTAAATTGGTGTATGCCAATACATTATTGGAAACAGTAGCAGGTACAGTGGTGAAATCAGATAAGCCAACTATAGAAGGAGGTACAACAGGTCTTGTATTTACTCTAGTTAGTTTTCCTACTATTAATACAATTACTGTAGATGATCAAGGTATTGTCTCTGTAGGTGATCAAACTCCTGTTAATGAGTATACAGTAACTGTGAAAGTTTCTAATGCTGGAGGTGAGGCATCAGCTACATTAAAGGTAAAGGTAAATTCAAAATCAGAAAATACGTCTGGGCCTGCCTCTAACTTGGCTTATGTGCCTAATAGCCTTATAGTTAAAGAAGGTATAGAGGGAATTTCTGTAAAACCTACAGTAGATGGAGTGCGTCCAATGGCATTTTCCATTAAAAAAATAACACCGGCTAATTCCGAAATTGCTATTTCCAAAGATGGCGTGATTGCCGTTTCTAAGTCATCTGCTAAAGGTGTATTTGTTGTAGAAGTAACTGCTAAAAATGCGGAGGGGGAAGTGAGTTCTACATTTACAGTTACGGTGGAAGAAAAACTGGTAACAGGTGCTCCCGCTAATTTAGTTTACAGTCCTGCTTCTTTGATTGTTGAAAAAGGGAAAGAAGTAGCATCGGTATTGCCTTCAGTAGATGGATCAATGCCAATGACTTTTACAATGACTTCAGTCCCTGCTAATTCAGCTATTGAAATAGGGTCTGATGGTGTGATTAAGGTGAAAAATACATCTGAAAAAGGAGACTATGTTCTAACTATCACAGCTGCTAATGCACAAGGTAGTGTAACAACAACCTATAAAGTATCTGTGATTGATATTGTTAATGCTCCCACAGCTATAAATTATCCAAGTGGCGAACTAACCACTCTTCAAGGTGTGGCTAAATCGTCAGATAAACCAACTGTAGTGGGTGCAAGTGGAGAAGTGAAATTTAAAATTGAAACGATGAACACGGAGATTGCAATAGATCAAGCGACGGGTGTGATTACTGTTAGTGATCTGTCTTCAGTTGGTAGTTTTCCTGTAAAGATCACTGTTTATAATTCGGCTGGTGAAGTAAGTACAACTATTACGGTTAAAGTAACATCAGCTGTTCCAACTATTACGTATGCATCTAATACACTCACGTATGAAGTATATGATAAATTGGATGTATCCATAAAATCAGGCATGGCTCAATTAACCAATCCATCTGGTGAAGCAGTTACCTATACGGTAGCTTTTAATGCACCCGATGGTAATATAGCTGTGGATCCTATTAGTGGTGTGGTTACTATCACGGATGTGAAAACAGCTGGTAATTATGTCATAACAGTTACTGTTACTAATAAATATGGGTCATCATCAACTCCGCTTAATCTGCAAGTGCTTGATTATAGGCCTAGTAATTTTAGCTATGCTGATGCAGAATTATATTTTACTCCTCCGAGTAAAATAGGAAGTGGAATTTCTGAAGTCCCTACAATTACGGCTCCTTCACAAGGAGGAAGCATAACGTATACGATTAGTTCTAGAAGTACAAACTTATCGTCAACAACTAAAATAAGTACAGATGGTAAAGTCACGGCTATTACAGATAAAGCTGCTGATAGTGTAATTTATACTGTGAAAGTTAAAGCTACTAATAGCTATGGCTCAGCTACAGCTACTGTAAGCTTTACTGGAACACCTCGTTAGGCTTGTAAAGTGTCATCATAAAATAGTGAAATAAAAAGAGCCAGGATAGTCCTGGTTCTTTTTATTTATTCCTGATATTTTTTACTTTTAAAGTATGTTGATTATTCCCTTTTTTCGTTTTCTGTGGAGATCTGTAGTGGGGTTTGTTTTTTTAATTTTTATTTATTTTTTAGGTGCTATTATTTTAACACTTATTCCTGCAAATCAAAACAGTATAAATGATGGTAATTCCTCCAAGATAGATGTATATGTGATTAGTGATCGTGTGCATACGGATATTTGTTTGCCTATTCAGGATACTTGTAATTGGGATGAATTTGGGCTTGTTCAATCTTTGAATCTACAAGAAAAATTTTCATATGCCTGCTTTGGATGGGGTGATAAAAACTTTTATCTTACTATTCCAACATGGTCGGATCTTACATTTTCAGTTGCTTTTAAAGCGGGATTTGGTCTTAGTTCTGCGGTAATGCATGTGAGCTATCATGACACCGTTCCATCTCACCATAAGATAGTTAAAAAAATAAGGATATCTTATCAGCAATACCGTGAGTTGATGGATTATATTAAAAATAGTTTTGATCTTGAGAATGGAAAACCTATTCCCATTCCTTATTCGTCTGATTTAAAAAACGATTATTTATATGAGGCAAAAGGGAGTTACAGTATATTCTATACGTGTAATTCATGGACTAATGGAGCACTAAAAAAGATAGGTGTTAAAACAGCTACATGGGCTCCTTTTGCAGACTGTATTCTTTATTACTTGAAAGATTAATAATTTCTTTATTTAATTCGTGTTAGAATCTTATCCATTACTTGGTTTATTTGAAATTTTTCTTCCATAGCTTTCTTTGGTAAAATATGTTCAAAGGAACTATCCGTATTATATTTTACAATTAATGAATAGTGCTCACTGTTATATCTAGGAAGTTGAGCATTGAGTTGGTATACTTTTTCATCGAGTTCTTTTCTTTCTTTATAGAATAATTCTATTTTTTTCTTCTCTTCGTCTGATGCTTTTTCTTCTCTGAAAAAAGTACTTCCTTTGGCCTGCTTGCTGACCAGATGTTCAAGTTTATGTTTTTTTAATAAGTTTCCGATAGATTCCCAGATAGAGGATTCCTCCTTTTTGTGGTTTTTTATTTTTTCATCATTCCATTTAGGTTCTATCGTATAAATAATCTTTAATGTGGTTTTTTCTCCTTCTTTTTTTATTTTATCCTCAAGTTTTTTACCTTCTTGTTCAGAAGCATTAATCATATTTTTATGTAGAAGTAATACCGAGTCTTCTCGCTCTATAATCAATTCATCAGCCTGTGTTAATAAATGCCAGCCTTTAGGTAATGCTTTTTGTAATTTTTGCAACAGATTATCTTCTGAAATTATAGTGTTAGTTTTAGCCATAGTAGATGTAATAGTTAGCAAAGAAAATAGAATTAGATGTATTTTTTTCATATTTTAAATTTAACGAATTTGGTATAAAATAGTAAACTTTGGGTTTATGATTGGTTGGATTCGAATTGTTTTTTTTCTTTTTGCAGTTTATGGGCAAATGTATGCTCAGCCTTGTTCTTTTAAAATTGCAAAATTAAAATACAATGGTGGTGGGGATTGGTATGCTAATAAAACATCACTTCCTAATCTCATTGCATTTTGTAATCAAAAGCAGTACTTGAATATATGTGCTCAAGAGGATGTTGTAGAAGTTGGAAGTACAGCTCTTTTTTCCTATCCTTTTGTACACATGACTGGTCA
Organism: uncultured Cytophagales bacterium; assembly: GCA_964418605.1. Taxonomy (GTDB): domain Bacteria; phylum Bacteroidota; class Bacteroidia; order Cytophagales; family Cyclobacteriaceae; genus CAYQLY01. The sequence goes on along the minus strand of CAYQLY010000005.1, from coordinate 15,964 downwards.
TGGCCATGTGCAATTTTCATCTCAGGAAGCAGAAAATCTTCGAAACTATTTGATAGGTGGTGGGTTTTTGCATATCGATGATAATTATGGATTGGATCCTTTTATTCGTAAGGAGATGAAGACTGTTTTCCCAGAACTTGATTTTGTCGAGATTCCATTTACGCATCCGATCTATCATCAGGTGTATGATTTTCCCAATGGGTTGCCTAAGGTTCATGAACATGATGGTAAACCTGCTCAAGGATTTGGATTGCTTTATGAAGGGCGTTTGGTTTGTTTTTATTCTTATGAATGTGATTTGGGAAATGGATGGGAAGATCAGTCAGTATATAATGATTCGGAAGAGGTGCGGCAAAGGGCCTTACAAATGGGGGTGAATTTGATTAGTTACGCTGTGAAAGAATATGAGTAATTTTAACTGATGGATACACCACGTCTATTCTATTTTTGTCCGGATACGCAAGATAAGCGTGGAGGAATTAAGATACTTTACCGTCATGTTGATATTCTTTGTGCACATGGAATGGACGCTTATATTGTTCATACTCAAAAAGAGTTTCGGTGTGTGTGGTTTGAAAACAACACACCCATTCAATATGTGGCAGATATTGAATTTAGGTCTTCTGATTGTATCGTTATATCGGAGTTTTGGCTTCCTCGTATGCTTACATATAAATATACCATTAAAGATTTTTTTAGAGGATATGTTAATAGAAAGAGAGATAAGCATGTAGTGATGGATTTAGCTAAGTTGCCGATAAAAAAAATAATTTTTAATCAGGGTTGCTATCTTACATTTGATGGATTGGGTATTGATAAGGATCCTCATCATCTGCTTTATCGTGATGCTGTGGCAATAGTGGTTGTATCCGAAGACAGTAAAAAATATATGCAGTATGCATTTCCTAATCAACCTGTTTTTCGTATTCATAATTCGTTGCAAACACATATATTTTCTTATTCAGCTGAAAAGAAAAAACAAATTTGTTTTTTAACTAAAAAGGCACCACAGGATGTGGAGCAAGTTATCAATTTGTTAAAATTGCGTGGTAGGCTTGATGGATTTCAATTCGTACCTATTGATAATAAAACGGAGCAAGAAGTGGCTTCTGTCATGAAGGAGTCTTTGCTTTTTCTAAGCTTTGGTTATGCCGAAGGATGTCCGCTTACTCCAGCTGAGGCAATGGCTTGTGGGTGTGTTGTGGTAGGGTATGATGGGCGAGGAGGGAGTGAATATTTTGATTCCATATTTTGCTATCCAATAGAGGTAGGCGATGTTATTGGTTTTGCTCGACAAGTTGAGTTTGTTATTGAGGGGTGGAAAAATAATCCTGATTCACTTATTGCGAAAGGGAAGCAAGCATCTGAATTTATTCGATCTGTTTATTCATCAGATGTGGAAAAACAAGATGTTGTGAATGCATGGACTCACATTCTGAAAATTTAATTTTTAGCTTAGAATAAGATCTTTAAATTTTTCCTTATTTTTTTGTATATAGGATGGAAATGTGTCGTCGATTTCTACGACTTTATATTTTTTCTCTTTCGTAAAAAGATCAATTCCGTTTTTCATATAGAATTTTATTTTTTCAGGATCTTTGTATTCGTCTTTATTAAATTCAGTATGAGCAAATGAATTGATTTTATAAAGTATTTTTTCTAATCCGCCCATAAAACTAAAATGCCAGCCTCCATTTTTTATCAGTGTATGTGGTATTTTTTTATTGTCCCGATCATTTCTGCAGGCTTGAGGAGATGTTAAATCTTTAAAGTGTACCATGGTTGAACCTCTCCAATAATCATAAGGTTCTTCTTTTGAAAAGAGTCGTTTTAGAAAGGATGGTTTTTTATGTCCCGTGTTGTTTAAATAGTAATAAAATGTACGTTGTTCAAATACTTTAAACCCAGGGCGTGAGTGGTAATCAGTAATTTTTTCCGGACGAGGAATTTCGTCTAAATCAGAAATAATAATGGTATCATCCGGTTGTGCCTGAGTGAGCCCGCGCATCTCTGCATTACGTTGAAAATTTTCCAGATCCCATGGCTCGCAACGTGTAGGTTTATCATTTAAGATGATATGGATAATTTTATGTTCAAATTTTTTAAACCGTTCTTTATTTTCATTAAAGTATAAAGGTTTAGGTTGATTTTGATAGGTGTAAGCTGCTTCTACAAGCACAAATTTATCTACTACGCTATCAAGCGTGTTGAGTCGTATGTCTAAAACGTCTAATTCATTGAAGAAGGCAAAGCAATCGTATATCATCCTATAAATAGTTCTTTAAATTTTTTCATCACAACAGCTGGGTTGTATTTTTCCGAGTAGGCATCCCAGTTTTTGGTTGATTTTTTTTCAAAACTACTAAGAATACGATAAAGATCATTATAGTTTTGGTAATAAATTCCTTTTTCTCTTAAGATGTTGATATGTGCCCGATCATTACATTTTTTACCGGAATAGGTTATAATGGGTTTGTTTTTAATAGAAAATTCCCCACAAGCAATACCAAATGTTTCGCCTTGATATCTAGCGTGTAGCATGGCGTCACAGGTGTTAATAAATTTTGTTTTTTCTATCATATCGGATGTAGGAGAAATGAATAGAATATTTTTGTACTTCTTTTTTTTATACCATAGTGTAGTAAGTATAGTATTGATTATTTTTTTTCTATACATGGATTTACCGACAAAATCAGGTGTATTCATAAATAGAAAATAAATGTGTGGATATTTTTTTGCAATCTTAACGATAGCTCGCCGTACAAAATAAATGTCGAATGTATCCATTCCTCCATATCTTCCAAATACAATGGCGTCAGTCGGTATATTAAATTGATGGCGTAAGTGATCATGTATAGTGGGTAGGTGAACCATATGTGGAACAAAAGGCACTTTTCCATTTGTCATTTTTTGGGATAGCCACTCGGATACATAAGCGTATACATCGCCATGTGGTTCATGATATTGAAATACGGCATGCACGACAGTTTTTACTTTTTTAGAAATTTTGCCTACATTTTTTCCTGCATCGATGATGTATAATAAATCTACTTTTTCTTTTTCAAGAATACTGTCTACTTCTTCAAAATTACCGGAGTAAAAAAAAACAGGAAACCGATCTGTGAATTTTTTTATAGCAGATGGGTCGGAGTTGGGAGAATCTTGAATAGATAGGATGATGGATTGATTATGTAAGAGTGTTTCGTTGAAATGCGCATAGTCATATAAGGCGACTTCGGTTCCACGTAGGCCTAATTGGTTGGAGTGAAAGGCTATTTTCATAATAATGAATTATGATTTGATCAATTCTTTATAAGTTTCTTTATGCTTAATGATGTGTTCTGGAAATGTATCATCGAGCTCTACGAATGAAAATCGTGTATTGTCATATAGGCTTTTGCCTTCTTTGATTGCTTGCTCAATGCGTTTTTTATCTTTAAAATAGTCTGTATTGTGTTCTTGGTGAGCATAAGATTCTAGTTTTTTGATAATTTTTTCCACCCCTCCTAAATAGGTAAAGTGCCATCCGCCCTCTTCAATGACAATCGTATCTTTGTCTTCGATATCCATTCGCTCACGGGCTTTTTTTATAGTCTTAAGTTTTTTTAAGTCCTTGTAATTCATCATGACGCTACCTCGCCAGTAGCCAATTCCATTTTTATTTTTTTGAGCGGTGAGTTCTTTTCCATCTGTATCAAAGTAAGTGCAAAGTCCGTTAAGATAATAATAAAATAAACGCTGTTCAAATACTTTAATACCTGTTTCATGTTTGTATGTGGCAATCTTTTCTGGACGAGGAATTTCGTCTAGATCTGAAATAATAATAACATCATGATCAGTGCATCCTTTTAAGCCTTTGAGTATTTGTTCTTTTTGATGATTATCATAGTCCCATGGTTTTGGAATTCGCCATTTTGAAAAAAAAGTAGGATACTCATCTACGATGATATGAATAAGTTTTTCTTTGAATGCAGCGTAGCGATTTTTATTTTCATTAAAGTAAAGAGGTTTTTCTTTTTTCTGAAATGTGCGCGTGGCCTCTACTAATACAAAATAATCCACCTCTTTGTTCAGTGTATGTAGTCTGATCTCAAGTAAGTCTAGCTCATTGAAAAAAGCGAAGCAATCGTATACCATGATTTATTTTTTTACAATAACCAAAAAATCTAAGGCGTCTTCTACATTATCAGACAAGTAGTAGTCTTTGTATGTGATTCCTGCAACGAGGGCATGATTTTTTTGATCTAATTTTTTGCGATTTAATTTATTGAGTAATTCGTAAGGAATGCGCAATAAAAAAGCAGGTAATCGGTATTGCAATTTTAGAAAATCCCATCGGGTTATTTTTTGAACAGATTTCTTATTGGATTCATAGTAGTTCATTACTTTTGTATTACCATGAATGCCTTTCATTGTGACCGTATTAAAAATGGATTGCGTCAACGTTCGTAACTCATTTGCTATATATTCACGAATATGCCAAGGATTTCGTGTTAGTGTTTTTTTACGATTAGGGGTAGTTAAAAAAGCGATACCACCAGGTTTTAAAACACGTTTTATTTCTTCTAAAAAAAATCGATCTTTTTTAATGTGTTCAATGACTTGGAAACTTACTACAACATCAAATTCATTATTAGCGATGCTAGTTAAAGGTGGTACGCTAGAGGGGATAAATGTGGCCTTAGAATATTTTTCACTGAGCTTTTTTAAGATTGTTTTATTCTTGTCGATGCCTGTATAGCTGTTGCAATAGGATTGAAGTTCGTTGTAGCCTCTTCCTTCGCCACACCCTATTTCTAGTAATTTATCAACAGGTTTATGGAGTAATGATTTGATTTCTATATACGGAAAATAAAGGCGTTGATGGATGGGGTTTTCAAAAACAGTAGTATCAGAGGTTATTTCTGTTGTAAATGTTTTCATGCATGCTATTTTTCAAACTTACATAATTTTTTTCATCTCTGATTTATTTTTTATAGTTAAAGGAATACTAAAATAGATTATAAATCCAACTTGAATTTGGGTAATTTTGAAAATTAACTATACTATTTATGCGGTGTGCTTATAGCTTGTCTTATTTAATACTGATTGCTTTGGGTTCATGTGTGTCAACCTCGTCTAAAGTTCAACTCCCTTCTTACAGTTATCAGAATCTTTCAGATGAACCATTAAGTAGTAAAAGCAAGGCTCGTGTGTTGACTGACCGGATTGAAATTCATGCCATGTGTTTTGTGAAGCGATTAGAAAATGTAATTGATCCGGTGCAAGAATTTAAGAATCATGTCATGCTTTCTTATGTTCTTCAATCTGACTATGTTAATCCGGTAGTATGGCAAACGGATACGATACAAGCTTATAGTCTTGCTTTTGATACAGTCCGTGATGTGTATTATATTTCTTTTTCTATCTTAAAGCCATCATTGCCAAGTGGTGTTGTTTTTTTGAATTTGCATGATCAGGTATCCGGTGAATCGTGGATGGAAAGTATATCTTTAGGAAATGGGAAACAGTGGTATTGTAATTCTTATTTATTGTTTGATAAAAAAAATTTATTTCCGATCATAGACGATTACCTCACTACTGTAGATACATTTTGTGTTCGAAGTGGTAGCGCAACTGATTCGCAGCGTGCGTGGGTTTATTTTTATGATGTATTCTTTCCTCCCGCATCAGCACCTATGTCTATGGTTAAATCTGTTAGTAAAGAGATGATGCCGGATCCGGTTTATCCTATTCAAACTGTAACTATGTTGCGTTTTACGACTCCTGGATTATATTTTATTCAGACAGATACATCCTCTGCGGAAGGAATAGGTTTTCGTGTGCAAGATGTTCAATTCCCTAAATATAAGTTTGCGCAAGATTTGCTTCAGCCTACTATTTATATATCAACTAATGATGAGATCAAAGCAATTGCAGAAGCTACAGATCCTAAGCAAGCTTTGGATAAGCATTGGTTGGCATTTGCGGGCAATGAACCTGTTGCTAAAAAGATGATTAAAGAATATTACGATCGTGTTACATCGGCTAACCAGTACTTTACAAGTTTTAAAGAAGGCTGGAAAACAGATCGAGGAATGATCTATATTGTATTTGGCAAGCCTGCAAAGGTGAATCGCACTTTAGATGAAGAAGAGTGGATTTATCCCTCTTCTCCATTGGGCTCGTCCATTCGATTTAGATTTAAGCGTATCCTAACTCTTTTTTCATTCAATCATTTTGAATTAATTCGAAACCCAACGTATCGAGACTTTTGGTATAATCGCGTAGATTTGTGGAGAAAAGGAATTTTTTAAAATCACTTGACGTGGAACATTCATTATCTTCAACACAGCGATCAGAATTTATCTTTGGTATACAATCTGTTATAGAAGCACTTCGTGCTCAAAAAGAAATTGATAAATTATTTATTCAGCAACGCTCTCAAAGTGAGGCTTTATATGATATAATCAACTTGGCTAAAGAACTTAATGTCCCTGTTCAATATGTGCCTATTCAGAAGCTTAACCGTATGACATCTAAAAATCACCAAGGAGTGGTTGCATTTATTTCGCCTATTTTTTTTTCTAAACTAGATCATATTGTACAGTCTGTGTTTGAAAAAGGAGAGAGTCCGTTGCTTGTGGTGTTAGACCGTGTTAGTGATGTTCGAAATTTTGGTGCTATTGCTCGTACAGCTGAATGTGCCGGTGCTCATGCATTGGTTATTCCTCAAAAAGGGTCTGCTCAATTAAATAGTGATGCAGTTAAAACGTCTTCAGGTGCGTTGCATTTTATTCCTGTTTGTAGAGAGGTGCATTTACAACCCTCATTGACGTATTTACAATCCAGCGGACTTCAGGTTGTAGCTTGTACTGAAAAAACAGATCGATTAATTTATGAATTAGATCTTTCGTTGCCAACAGCTATTCTTATAGGATCTGAAGGTGAAGGTATAGCACCAGAGTTGGAGCGGTATGTTGACCACCGTGTTCGTATTCCAATGTTTGGTCGTGTGAGCTCTTTGAATGCATCAGTGGCTACAGCTATTGTCCTGTATGAGGCTGTTCGTCAGCGTACAGCACGTTGATGTTATTTTGACTTAAGAGATGCAATGTAATTCAAAAGTCCATCTACATAAGCTTGTGCTACTTCATATACACGTGATGAGGTTTTGCCCCATATATATGATGTATCTTTTTGTACTAATCGTTTGCACTCGTCTTCATTGTCCATATATAATGTTTCTCCATAGCATATGATGCCATTTATATATCTTGTGAGTGATAGGTTACGGTGATATAGTCCAGCAGTAGATGTAGGAATAGAGAAATCATCAATGTAGCTTAATGTTGATTGCTTATTAAATCGGCTGACGTGAAGAGATTTTTCAAATTGGAGTAATAATGTTTTGCTTAACAATTTTGATTCTTCTAATTCATTGCTTAAGAGTAAGCGTAATAATTGAAAGCGGTCTTCGGATTGACGAAGTTCTCCTTTTGTAAAAGCGCCTCCGATAAAAGCCATCACATAATTTTCAGATACCGGGCTAGTCCATTTTGTATTTTTTTCGTCCACGTTATAATGAATGACTAACGTGATATCAGGTTTAAAAGCATTGATGCGTCGAGCGCGTTCAAGAAGTTCTGCGTTTTTAAAATACCGATGAAATAGTTCTTGTCGTGATGCTTTGGTTTGTAGTTCTTTTGCTTTTTCTATAGATAGTTTTTTATTTTTTACTTCTTGTTTGAGTTGTTCCTTCATCTTTGTTTTGATCCACTCATCAAAGGTGAGTTGAAAGGCCGTTTCGTTAGGCTTTGATCGAGTGAGAAATACTTCGGCTCCTTTTTCTTCAAGTAGTTTCTTAATAAAATAAGCAGTAGCTAGAGTGAGTTCGCCTTCGATAAGTTGTATGTTTTGCTTGTCGATAGTCATCTCTATAAATTTTCCTTCAAGCCGAGCCATTTCTATATTCCCGGCGATGTGTCCGGGGTCCAAAGCAATTTTATAACCCGTTAATGGTTTTTCAATGCTTGTAGCAATCATAGGAGGATTAATAATGCCACAAGGCTGTGGAACTGTACAACTATCGTGTAGTGATGATTTCCCCTTTTTTTGGTATATCCGATAAGCGTAGGGTGGGTTAAATTGAATGTACTCTTGAAAACGGTTGAGTTCATTCCAATATATAGTGCATTCCGGTTGATTGTTTTTTTTATTTTCTACAGAAGAAAATAGGCTAATGCCTTCAGTAGTGATAGCTAGTTGATTATCGAGTTCTTTATCTTTAATAAGGTGACGTAGTTTATTTTTATAAAATAAAGTGAGCGTATCTATACTAGGTTGAGATAGTGTAGTTTGAGCAAAGCTTGCTACAGAAGTGAATAAAAAAAACCAAATTATATTTTTCTTACTCATGGTATTTTTATAAAAATATATCCTTCGCAATAATAATTATATAATTTTATATCATGTCTGAACGAAATGCTGTTGAATACTAATTTTATACTCCAATCTTTATTTTTTATTTCATGACTCATTGAGGTAATTGGAAGAGTTGAGCTGACATAAGTTGAGTGTGTCTCATTTTTAGTTTGATTCATTAGTATTGTTGCTATTTTCTCTAATTCAACAACAGCTATTGTTTTTTCTTTATGTTTAAATACTATTTTGGGTGTATTGAGCGTATCTGTAGTATAATAAATATCTTCCCCTACATACTTATCTTCAGAATCGTAATTAAAATTGATATACATTTTCCCTTGAAAATCATAGCCGGTTATAGGAATAAGTTGTGTACTTTCTAGTGCAAAGTTATAATATATAGCTTGTGGTATCTCTGTATTTTCATAAGAAATATTCCATTCGTTTATAAATTGAAAACCTAAATAATTAGTGATGGCATAAGCTGTTGAATAATGGTAACCCTTTTCTTTAATCGTGTCTAATTTCATATTAAGAAATTGATCTAATTCAATGAGTTTTTCCTTTTCTATTAGATACTCAATGATTGAACTCATTCGTCGTTTATCTTTAATTGAAATTGTGTTTAAGCTATCAGCCGGATGTATTTTTCCATTAATTAATAATTTATTTTTGGTGAGTAGGTTTTTCAGCAGATGAAGTTGATGTTGTGTAGATATGTTAAAGCTACTCCAAGGCCCTATCAGTGATAGGATGCCAACTAAACACAGTGTAACCGGAATAGTTTTTATTTTTTTAAAAGATGTTAGGATGCTAAAAGCAGTAATATACGTCAGCCATCCTGCGAGAAGAATTACGTAATACCGTTCTTCCGTGATACCATAAGCAGCTATTCGCTTGCCAATAGCAATAAAAAGTAATATAAGCAAAGGAATTAAAGCAATGAAATAGCTTTTTGAAAACCAATATACCCATTTGCTTTTTTCTTTACGTGCAATGGGATAAGCGAGAAGAAGAGCAAGTATACCTGCTATCGAAAAGCTGACGATGAGATAAGATATCCATCCTTTAGGAAGAATGCCACTTAATGCAATTTTTCCCGCATATGTATATAGTATACCTACGTACAGTATAACAAGAGGAAGTAAAATATATTGGATAAGAATATTAAGTAACGAAGGATAGGTCTCTTCTTTTTCTAAGGATTCAAAATTAGCAGGTATTCCTGCTAGGAAAATCCACGTGTTTAAAAAGCCCATCAAAAAAGTCCATGTATTGAAATACCAATTTTCGCGAATGTCAATATTAAATAGTTCATCGATGGTCACTAGTGCTAATGCAATTCCAATGAAAATGATAGCAGTGTAAAATAAGGAGACAGCCATGCGCAAGAACAAATGCTGATTGTATTGCCAGAATCCATTGCGTTCGCCTTTAACTAAAAAAGGAGAAAAGGATGCAAATAAGTGCAAGCAAATGCTTAATACAAAATAAAAAATACGATCTTGTTCCTTTTCTAAATTCGGATGTTGAAAATAATAGATTAAAAGCAATCCGATGCCTACAACTTGAATGAGGTAGGTTGTAAACATAGAATGTTTGCGACGTTCTGATAAATTTTTTAATGCAAAGAGAAAAGGCACTGCTAAGCTGCAGCATACTAATACGTCCGCCCAATTATCTGCTCTTTCTCTCAGTCCATTTATATATAAGAGGATACATGCTCCTGATATACTGAAAAATAATACTAAAGGAAATCGCTTAGCTGCTTGGATAGCGTCTTGAATAACAGATTGAATGCTTATCTTTTTGAAAAAGTTCATAGGTGTAATTTAATTAGTGTTCATCAAATATAATATATGTATAAATTAATTTTTTATTTTTTTATAATTTGTAAAAATAAATACCCTATAAATAGAAGTGATAAGACATGAATGATCCATGAAAACCATTGAATCATTTTTTTTGTTCGACGGAATCGATTTGATATTTTTTTGATATGGTAATGGACTTCTTTATCTGCACCTAATTTTCTTTCATTTATTTTTTCTTGATCGTGTGTAAAATCAAGAAAGAGTTCTTGTAAGTCTTTTTTGATTGAGCGTAGTAAATAGGTCACATAGCCTGCGTAAGTGGTGAATCCTGCTAAAATAAATAAAAGCGTATAAGTTGAATCAACGCGGTAGCTTGCAAAGGTAGAAGCAGATATGGAAATAGGAACAGAGGTAACTTGTGTGGAAAATTTTGATACAATTTCACGTATAGAGTTAAAATATCTTTCTTTCTCTGCTCTAAAATTTTCTTTAAATTTTTCAAATGAAAAATCACTGATATATACTTCAAAATCGCAGTCGGTTAGTTCAATGAGATGGGGTAAGTTTTTGACTAAATCAGGAAAACGCTCACGCTCAACCGTAGTTCGTGTAGCCCAGTCTATAATCTCTGTTTTTAAAAATTGAGCATATCCTTTGATTTGCCATCGGCTTTGTATTTTTTCATATGTTTCGCGTAGGCAATAGGTTGATAAAAATGCCGGATGTGGGAGAGGATAGCCTATCACCAGCGTTCCTTTTTTTCCACTGGTTAAAATAATTTTTTGAACGGTTGTATCGGTATAGTTACAAAATGTGGGGTCTGAAAATAAGGCCAAGAGTTTAAGATAATAAATGGTGTTTTCAATGAGATTAGAGCTTGGTAAAAGTTCTATATGATTTGAAACACGCTGGGTAGAGGCATTAAAAAGTAAAAAACTGGTATCGTTAAAAAGAATAGCAAAATCTTCTTTGCTTTGGTTCAAGTCAAAGTCTTTTAAAAAGTGATCTTGATTGTAAAAAAAAGTATAATCGGTGGTTTGTAGTTCAATAGCCAACTCGCCCTCGCCACGCCACTCATGAGTAATTTTTTTTAAAAAAAACGAGTCAACTTTTGCTTGAGTTAGTTTTTCAAATATGAGGCATTGGCTATTTTTTTCATAATAATGAGTGTGCGATTGACTGAGCACATAAATAGTATTAACAATTTCTGATATGTTGTTATTCGTCATGCGTATTCGACGGTTTTTTTAGTTTTTGTTTGATTTTATGATAAAGCTCTTGTGATCGAATGAGAATAGTGTCATCTTGCTTAGGATCTAAAATAAGACTTTTGTTTAAAGCAGCATAATCAAAAGAAAGGGTGATGTGATCGCCACTCACATGGATTTTGTAAAACTTGTTCATTTCTTTTGCATCGGGTTTAAAGTGGGTATCGATGATGAGCTGTTTCTCTTGTGCAAATTTAACTAATGCTGTTTTATTTTCCTCTCCATAAAACTCCTTACCAAGATCGATGAGATTGATGAGTTTAGAGGGTTGATTTTTCCAATAGTGGTAGACCTGTTTTTTAAACTCTTCTCGTGTTAGTTTTTTGTTATCAATCACAGGTCGGTCAATGTGATTGACAATTTCATAGAGATTAGATGTGTATTGTTTATTATCTTCTAGTTTTTCTGCGCCAATCCAACTTATAAAATAATCGGAAAGATCTTGCATGCGTGTTTCAAGTAGGCTTAAATAGTTTGGTTCACGTTGACTGTATTTTAGTTTATTTATTTTGCATCCCATTGCCAATTTTTCAATATCCAAATGGGTTGTTGGTTTTACTTCAAATGTCGATGATTTTTTATCTTTTTTAAAAAGAAGTCCTGTTTTGTCTCGTATTAAAAATACAGAACAGAAATTGGCTTGAGGTGTTTGGTAGTCAGCGAATACAAAAAATCCCCCTTTAGCACGGCCAACATGTTTTATTTTTTTTTCCAGTAAAAGCAATGTGTTTTGTGTAAACCGAAGAAATGTATCTGAATTTGATTCGCGGTGAAATGTTTCATAATGCTGAGAGAAAGCCTCTTTTTGTTTTTCATTGAATACAGCATATTTTTCATGGTAGGTATACTTTTCATTAAGCTGATCGATTAATTCGGTAGAGGAATCGCTTAGTGAAGAAAGCGTGTGTGATAGCTCAACGTGTGCCGTTTTTTGATTGGGCTCTTTTTTTAATTCATGAATGACTAAATAGTGAATTTTCATATCTCTGAGTGATGGGGTTTCTTTATCAAAGGTAAGATGGTCTTTTTCGAATAAAAAGGCTTAAATAAGCTAATTTGGTGATTTTTAAGAAAAGGGATTATTATTTTGTTAGTAGTAAATTTTTGTTTTAGAGAAAGTTAGCTGTGTATGTCTTTAAAAATATAAATGGTTTTTAAACCTTATTTTGAAGTTGATTTTATATTTCTAAAGCTAGATTTTTTTACTCTTTTTTTCTTTTATAGATAGGTACTGTGCTGCAAGGCTCTCCATACATCAAGCTTGAGACATAAGGGCGCAGTAAACGCGTCACTTCTGCGAAAGCGAAATTAGAAATGAGTTTATCCCCACAACCTTTGATAACTACCTTGGCATCTGTAAATGAATTTAAATTCAATGTAGAAAGAGCTTCTTTAACGAGGGCCTTTTCCATTTCTTCTAAAGAGCCTACCATGATGAAGTGGGCATATGGTTGGAGGTGACTAGCTATTAACATATAAGCCCATGCCGGAATAATAGCATCTGCTGAACAGGTGATGGCTACATTTTTGTTTTTATAAGCAGACCAGTCGAATCTTTTAATGAATGTTCGAAAATCTTTTTCTTTCAGAATAAGTTCTTCATATAGATTTTGTTTGAGGTCATAGATCACACATTCTTCAGTAGGAAGATAGTCTTCTAAATTTAAAGTGATCATATCGCTTGATGTGACACGGTTTATTATATTTTCTTCCATGATGGGGTATAAAAGATTTTAATATATAACAATTTTAAAGGCACTGATGTTACAGGATGCCTATCTTTTTTCGTAAAGCGTTAATTTTTTCGCTACTAATTTTTGTGAATTGGTTTCGTTGCTTTTCTCCGATTTGGCTGATTAATGTTGACTTTTTGATCAACTGGTTAATCCATAGCTCTACCTCTTTGCTGAAAAGTTCATTGGTAGTTTGTAGAGCATTGATGGTGTTGAAACTGATGAGTGTCTTTTTAAATTGATCATTAATCATGATGACAATATTGTTTCCAATAATGATATCACTATAGTATACAATATATTTAGAGGAGGTTGTTTTTTTATATCCGACAGATGCCATGGTATTAATTTCTTTAAGTATGTTTTCAACTTGATCACATAAGACAACAGCAACTTCTTTTTTTTCGATTATGCCAGACTCCCAGTAGTAGTCGATTTGTTTGAGAGTGCTATCAAAGCTTGACTCTGTCCATATTTCTGTTGAAGGAATACTTGTAAAATGGTGGTAAATTTTTTTTCCAACTTCTATAGCTTTTGTATTTAGTGTATCTAAGGTAAATTTTTTGAGATTATCTTGATCGCCCAAAATAGAGTTTCTCCAATAAAATAATTTAAATGCAGTAAGTTCCTTTTCGTTGAAGTAATAAAATGGAGGAATATCATTGGCGGTTATGAGAAGTTCATTTTTGGAATGGTTTTTAAACTCTTCCATGGTTTGACTAAATTCGATGAGGTAATTTTCTATATCTTCTTCATCTTGACTTATTTTTTTATAACCAAAATTAGCATTGATTTCACCTTGTCTATCTATGCTAAAATTGATCTTGAAATGCATGCAGAGTGTTTCTATTTCTCTAATCGTAAAAGAAGTTGTACATCGTAATCGCCTGTAAGCGCTATCAATACTTATCGCGAGTAGCTCTGCTATAGTTTCAGCTAAGTTGATATGTTTAGAAAGTCTACTTTTGATTTTTTCTATAAACTCCAACTGAATGTTGTGTTTGGTCATTTTTTATGAATTTTTATAATTTAGTAATAATTCGTGCTATTATCTTTTGCAAAAAATACAAAAAAATAACCACTATACATCTAATCTATTAGAAAAAATAAGAGACATGACTGAATGTAATTTAGGAAATAGTTCAATTGAATTTTTAAAGTGGATAAATTCCCCAGGATATAAATGTAAAAACCTTAGAAACGTTTCAAGTTCTTGGGGTTTTTGAAGTAGAGTGTAGCTTATTTCTTTAGTCTAATTTCTTTTTAGTTTTATCTTGCTCTTTCAAGCATACTAAAAACCACTTTGAATTACGAACAATATAGCGGATGTCTTTCAGCTCGTTTCGGTAAAGGGAGGCGTCGGGTTTAGATTTATAGGTCTTTTCCATCTCTTTAGCTTCTGTATAGACTTCCATAGATTCCTTTTCAATCCACTCATTGGTATGAAATTGGTGAAGCAGAATGCGGTACAACCGGTTCATTAAGATCTTAACAGGATCTTCATCTTCATTAACCGTTTCAGTGACTTGAATACTATCGTCTGGTTTGATTTGGTTTATTCCTTTTTCTTTATACTCACTAGTGCTTTCTTTTTTTTCCTCTTCCCTTTTTACAGGTACTCTTCCGGTCTTCGTAGTGATATATGTCCATGTCAATACACTACCACCACCAATGACGAAGCTTATAACAATCGCTGATATAATGTACCACCAGATGGAGATTCCTTCTTCTTTTTTCTTCTCTATAGTATCTTCCCACTTCACTGTATCAAAACGTTGACCCTCTAACAGCTTCGTTATTCTACTCTTCTCTGCTGCTGCTTTAGCTTCCCATGCGTCTCTTTTATGGATATAATCCATTGCTTTATCCTTATCGCCCATCTGTTCATAGAGTTTGGAAAACGTATCGGTGATGTCTACCAGTAAGTTCAGATCTGTGTTCTTATCTTGCTCTGCCAGTTGCTGGGCTATAGTAAGTTCTTTGATGGCAGTAGGGTAGTTTTTTTGAAGTTGAGCTATGATGCCAAACTCCATGTGTGAACGTACAATGAGTGTTGAATAGCTCACACGTTCACTTACATCAAGGGACTTATTAAAATATAGTTTAGCTGATGTATAATTTTTCAGCTCTTTATGAACAAGGCCTAAACTAAAATACGTATCTGCTAATCGACTATTTTCATTTGCAATACGGTATTCCAGAGCTTTTAAATAATAAACTTCTGCTTGTTTAAAATCTTCTCTTAAATAATACGTGCCTGCCAAACTATGGTACGCATCAGCGATTCCCTCTTTATTAGTTAGTTCTTTCTGAAGCTCTAAACACTTTGTGTAATGCAGCGCAGCAACAACGTAATCATTTTTTAGATTTTGATGTACCAAGCCCATACCACGATAGCCCGCTGCTTCAGTTGATTTATTATTAATTTTTTTAGCATGATCTATGGCTAGATTATAGTAACTTTCTGCTCGATCAGGAAATTCTAGTTTGTAATAGGCTCCAGCCATTCCTAAATAGCAATAATTCACATGTTTTTGATCTCCTATTTCTTTTCTTAAAGAAAGTGATTGGTGGTAATTGATTAAAGCACTATCATGCAAGCCTAAATGTTGATCATATATAAATCCTTTTTCATAGTACCCCCATGCTTCCCCATCTTTATATTCAAGATTTTTAGCTTGCTCAATCATCCGATCAGCCCATTCAATGGACTTGTCTACATCATGATAGATATCTAAATACATAT